>NEVA01000001.1 GCA_002304445.1 Opitutia bacterium Tous-C4FEB
TGCTCCGCGTCGCCCACCACCACCTGGGCGGAGATGCTTTCCTATTCACTCCCGACCACGCGACCGTGCTCGCTCCGATTCGCGCCCACCTCGATGCCGACCTCGCGCTCGCCCGTCGCCAGCATTGACGGCCAACATTAACGGCTCGCCAACGCCACCTTCAGTTCCGCCAACAGCCGCGCATTTTGCTCGGGCGTTCCCACCGTTACCCGGATCCAGTCGGGCAATCCATAAATCTTCACCGGACGCACGATCACCCCGCGCGCCTGTAACGCACCGAAAACTCGCGCGCCATCGCCCACTTTCACCAACATGAAGTTCGCCACGCTTGGCACCCACTCCAACCCCAGCTCCCGCAACCCCGCCTCAATTTGCACCAGTCCGGACCGATTCTCCCGGGCACATTTCTCGGCGAATTCCCGATCGTCCAACGCCGCCGTTGCCGCCGCCTGCGCGATGGCGTTGACGTTAAACGGTTGCCGCACCCGGTTCAACAAAGCGACCAGCTCCACCCCGGCATACCCGTAGCCGACCCGTAACGAGGCCAATCCGTAAATTTTCGAAAACGTCCGCAGGCCGATCACCTTTCGTCCTTCCGCAATCAACGGCCGCAGATCCATCGCCGTTCCCGGGGCCAGATACTCCGCATACGCCTCGTCGAACACCGCGATCACATGCTCCGGCAACGCCCGCGCCCAAGCCGTCATTTCGGCGGCATCGTTCGCCGTCCCGGTCGGATTGTTCGGGCTCGCCACAAAGACCAACTTCGTTCGCGGCGTGATCGCACGCGCCATCCCGGCTAGGTCGTGCCGCCAGTGCTGCAACGGCACCTCCACCACCTTTGCCCCGAACAGCAGCGTCACCAGTTTATAGACCACAAACGCGGGTCCTCCGAAAACCACTTCGTCCTCCGGGCCCAAAAAGACATGACCCAACAGTTCGATGATCTCGTTCGAGCCGTTGCCGATGACAAACTGATCGGCTCCGAGGCCGTGCACCGCCGCCAGTTTCTGCCGTAGAACAAAACAACCGCCGTCAGGATAAAGCTCGCTGTGGTCCAATGCCGCCTTCGCCGCCGCCAGTGCCTTCGGCGAAGGCCCCCAAGGATTCTCATTCGACGCCAATTTTATGATCGTTGCCGGATCCAGGCCCAGCTCCCGCGCCACATCCTCGATCGGCTTCCCCGGTTCGTAGCTCGGTTGGGTGCGCACCGACGGTTTGACCAACGTCTCTAGTTTCATCCTCCGAGCCGAACACGAATCAACACCACCAAGAAAGCCCGAAATCATTTTCCTTTGCTCCGCCCTTACCTATTTCCAGCGCTAATCCTCCTCGCTCAGGTATCATCTGCCGACCCACCGGTCACTCCGCCGGCGTCCGACTTTCGTCTCGAAAGCGGCGAACTCAGCGGCGCCATCCGCTCACTCACCCCTTGATTTTGCGGCTGTCGACCCGCACCCACGGCATCCCCGCCGCCTCGGCCGCGCGCATTCCAGGTTCCGCGTCTTCAAACACCAGGCACCGGTCCGCCGGCACGCCCATCCGTTTTGCGGCCAACAGAAACATGTCCGGCGACGGCTTCCCGTGCACCACGTCATCCGCCGACACCACCACGGGAAACAACGCCGCCAATCCGCTCACCGCCAGCGAACGCTCCACGATCTCCCGCGGCCCGCCCGAGGCGATCGCCAACGGCCGCGTTTTGGCCACCTCCCGCGCCACCGCCACCACGGGCTCGATCAACCTCACGCCCGCGAGTTTCTCCGTGAAAAACGCCTCCTTCTCGTGGAAAACCTGCTCCACGTCCACCGTGAGTCCGTAGTGCTGCCCGATCAATTCCGCCACCCGGCGCGTCGGCACGCCCCCGAGCGAATAAAACAACTCTTCGCTCAATTTTTCCCGCAATCCCGCGCGCCGCATCGCCGCATCCCACGCCACGTAGTGGATCGGCATCGAGTCGATCAAGGTCCCATCCAGATCAAAAATGTAGCCGGCGAAATCGCCCGCGGGAATGTCCAGTTTCATGCGTAAGCCGCCACCATCTCCGCCCGCCCGCGCTCAGCGCAAGCCCTACTCCGTTCACTCCCGGCAAACTTCCCCTTGCCATCTTTCCTCTCATCCCGACCGTCGCCGCTCTCGATGACTCTCACGCCGCCTTGATTTCACCCGCCGCCCACGTGCTCGTCTCAGCTCGTGCCCGCGGCCGCCCAGTCATCTCTCATCGACCGCCGATGCGCCGATCGCTTCCACGTTATTCTAGCCGTCCATTTCTATTCCACTCCTTTCACCTATTTTGTTCCCGCTATGTCCGCATCCACCCCTTCCACCTATCGCCAATCTTGGTTTGGTAATCCCACCCGTGATCTGGTCGCCGGCACCGTCGTCGCCCTCGCGTTGATACCCGAAGCCATCGCCTTCTCTCTCATCGCCGGTGTCGATCCCAAGGTCGGCCTCTACGCCTCGTTCTGCATCGCCGTCACGATCGCCTTCGTCGGCGGCCGCTCCGGCATGATCTCCGCCGCCACCGGCGCGATGGCGCTGCTGATGGTCACGCTCGTGAAAGAGCACGGCATCCAATACCTCTTCGCCGCCACGCTGCTCACCGGCGTTCTCCAAATCGCCGCCGGCCTGCTCAAGCTCGGCAACCTCATGCGCTTCGTCGCCCGCTCCGTCGTCATCGGCTTCGTCAACGCCCTCGCGATCCTCATCTTCCTCGCCCAACTCCCCGAATTCCGCGGCCAAGGCTGGCTCATGTATGCCTGCGTCGCCGGCGGCCTCGTCATCATCTACGGTCTGCCTCGCCTCACCAAAGCCGTCCCCTCGCCACTCATCTGCATCGTCGTGCTCACCGCGCTCTCGATGACGTTCGGCTGGGCTCGCGACGGCCTGCTCCGCACCGTTGGAGATTTGGGCAAGCTCCCCGACCAATTTCCCGCCTTCTACTTGCCCGGCATCCCTTTCACTTGGGAAACGCTCCGCATCATTCTGCCCTACTCGTTACCCCTCGCCGTCGTCGGCCTGCTCGAATCGCTCATGACCACCACCATCGTCGATGACTACACCGACACCACAAGCGACAAAAACCGCGAGTGCACCGGCCAAGGCATCGCCAACCTCGCCTCCGGCTTTTTTGGCGGCATGGCCGGTTGTGCCATGATCGGCCAAACCGTCATCAACGTGAAATCCGGCGGCCGCGGTCGCCTCTCCACGTTTTGGGCCGGCACGTTTTTGCTCATTCTCGTCGTGCTCCTCGGCGACTGGGTCGCCCGCATCCCCATGGCCGCCCTCGTCGCCGTGATGATTATGGTCTCCATCGGCACTTTTAGCTGGGCCTCGTTGAAAAATATTCCCGTTTATCCGAAGTCCGCCTCGTTCGTGACGTTTGCCACCGTCGCCGTCGTCGTCGGCACGCACAACCTCGCCCTCGGCGTCGGCGCCGGCGTCCTCCTCAGCGCGCTCTTCTTCGCCGCCAAAATCGCCAAACTCCTCCACGTCACCTCGCACCTCACACCCGACGGTACCGAGCGCACCTACCACGTGCGCGGACAACTTTTCTTCGCCTCCACCACCGCCTTCGCCGCCGCCTTCGATTTCCGCGAGCCCATCCGCAAGGTCACGCTCGACGTCACCCACTCACACTTCTGGGACACCACCTCGATCAACGCCCTCGACAAAGTCGTCTTCAAATACCGCCAGCAAGGCACCGCCGTCGAACTCGTCGGCCTCAACGCCGCCAGCCAAGCCATCGTCCAGCGCCTCGCCATCTACGACAAACCGGGCGCCGACCCCGCCGCTCACTGATCCGAGTCCGCCCGACTACATCTACCGGCCTTCGCCATCGGCTCAAAAGAGAGATTCACGGCGCCGCGCTCAGCCCACGCTTCCACCGCAGCGCCAACGTCACCAGCGCGATCAGCGCCGGCACCTCCACCAGCGGTCCCACCACGGCCGCAAACGCCGCGCCCGAAGTCAGCCCGAACACCCCCACCGCCACCGCGATGGCCAACTCAAAATTATTCCCCGCCGCGGTAAACGCCAGCGTCGCCGCCTTCGCATAGTCGGCTCCCGCTCTCACGCTCATCCAAAAAGTCACCGTAAACATGATCGCAAAATAAACCACCAGCGGCACGGCGATCCGCAGCACATCGAGGGGCCGCGCCAGCACCTGCTCCCCTTGCAGGCTGAACATCACCACGATCGTGAACAGCAGCGCACCTAACGTCACCGGACTGATCGCCGGCAGAAACTTCTCGTCAAACCACGCCGCCCGCGCCCCGCGCCGCCACACCAAGCGCGTCAGCCACCCTGCTAAAAATGGAACCCCCAAGTAGATGAAAACGCTCCACGCGATGCTCCCGACCGTGATCGCCGAAAGATCCAGCACGCCGAGATCCACGCCCACCAGCGGCGGCAACACCTTCAGGAAAAACCACGCCAGCGGGGCAAAAGCGAACACCTGAAACAGCGCATTCGCCGCCACCAGCCCCGCACAATACTCCCGGCTTCCGCCCGCCAGATCGTTCCAAACGATCACCATCGCGATACACCGCGCGATTCCCACCAACACCAGCCCCGCGAAATACTCCGGCCGGTCCCGCAAGAAAATCACCGCCAGCAAAAACATCAGACCGGGGCCGATCACCCAATTCTGAATCAGCGAGAGCGCGTGCACGCGCTTGTTCCGAAACACATCGGGCAACTCTTCATAGCGCACTTTCGCCAGCGGCGGATACATCATCAAGATCAGTCCCACCGCGATCGGAATCGAGGTCGTGCCCACGCTCCAATTTGTGAGCCCCTCCGCCAGCCCCGGCGCGAATCGTCCCAGCGCCACCCCCAGGCCCATCGCCATAAAAATCCAAAGCGTCAGATAGCGGTCGAGAAACGAGAGCTTTTTAGTAAGGGAGTCGGCCGACATAAGAATTGAATTGGAACACCCTACCGCTGCAACCGCGCCGCCGCTCTTGACGCATCACGCCGCCCGTCCGCATACGCCGTGAACACCGCCCGGATCTCTTCCCTCACCCGGCGAAACACCGCCATCTTTTCAGCGTCCGTGCCGGTCGCATGCGCCGGGTCCTCAAACGGCCAATGATGTCGGTTCACCTGCCCCGGATAAATCGGGCAAGCCTGATCCGCATTCCCGCACACCGTGATGACCGTCTCAACGTCACGACTTAGAAAGTCATTCATGTGCTTTGAACGATGACCCGAGATATCGATCCCGACTTCCTTCATCGCCCCGACCGCCATCGGATGCACGTAGCCGGCCGGTTTCGACCCTGCGCTCTGGACATCAAAAAGATCGCCCGCCGCCGCCCGCAGGAGACCTTCGGCAAGATGGCTGCGGCATGAGTTGCCGGTGCAAAGAATCAATACGGTGGGTTTCACTTCCGGAGAGGTGCTCATGGGAAAGTTAAGTCGGTTCAGCAGCAGCCCGCACTCGCACCCGCGGTCCGCGCCGACGGGACACAGAGGTCTTTTGCCAAGCAATCGGTGTGCTTGCCGCCCAGTCGCACCACGAAACGCTCCGTCTCACGCTCGACCGCGACCACCTTGAACTGAATCACATTGCACGCCTCATACTCGAGTTCCACCGGCAGGTCCTCCACGCCCAGCACCTCGGCGCCGTGGTCGAAGGCCTTCAGCAACTTTCCCGCCGTGATCCGGTGATCCACATCCTCGCCCACCCATGTCTGCAAAAGACAGGTGACCGTGCGGCGGACCTTGCCCCCACAGTCCACAAAATCCTTCTGCACACGCCCGACCTCGGTCACATGAAAATGAGCTTCGATCGGATCACCGTCCGGCCATAGCACCGTCAGCGGCAAATCCGGTCCCGCTGCGAGCGCTGACCGCATCGCCGCCACCGTGATCGACGACAATTCCCGGACCGGAGCGACACACCCGCAGGCTCCGCCGCTCGTTTCTCCTGCTGCATTAATTTCTTCGTTCATAAATTCTCCCCGTTCTTACCTGCAGCGACACTGCCCCGGCGCCTTCTCCGGCTCGCCCGCCCGCACCCAGGCGCACGCCGGCTCGATCTTTTTGAGCCGCGCCAGATCGCGTTTAAACACCGCATTCTCCCGCGCGCAGTCCTGCAAACACGCCAGATTCGCCTTCAGCTCCCGCGACGGCTTCGTCGGCAACGCATAGACCACCCAGTTTCCATGCCGCTCACATTCTACCAGGCTGCGCTCCCGCAGATACCCCAGATGTTTGGAAATCTTTACCTGCGGCTCCCCGAGCACCGCCTGAAAGTGACATACACACACCGGCCCCTGCGCCAGCACGTTGAGCAACCGCAACCGCGTCCGGTCGCACAGGCATTCGTAGATTTTGATCAGATCCACGCCCAATCCGTATGCTTGCCAAGGAATATGAATCAAGCGCGATCGGTGGATCGCGGCAGAAACCGGACACAAAAAAAGCCGGTTCGCCCCGGCCTTTGATTTCGCTGCGCCCGCTGGCTCAGCGCCGCACGCCGCGGTGCAACCGGCTCACCGGTTTCGCCGCCGCCGCCGCGACTTCCGCCTGCGCCTTCTCGTCAAAGAGCGCCGAGTAGATATAGGGGAAACCCTCGATCTTCTTCCGCTCGATCGTCATTCCGGTGAAGCGCTCGATGCTGCGGGCGTCACGCACGTCTTCCTCAGTCACGAGCGTAAACGCGTCGCCGGTGTTCTGCGCGCGGCCCGTTCGTCCGATGCGGTGCACGTAGTCCTCGGCATTCTCCGGCACGTCGTAGTTGATCACGTGCGACACGCCCGCGATGTCCAAGCCGCGCGCCGCGATATCCGTCGCCACGAGCACTTCAAATTTGCCCGACTTGAACCCCTCGAGCGCTTCGATGCGCTCGCGTTGGCTGCGGTCGGAGTGGAGCACGCCGACCGTATGACCCTTGCGCTGGAGCCGGTCCGCGATGCGGTCCGAGCCCATCCGCGTGCGGGCGAAAATGATCACGCTCTTGAAATCCGTCTGCTCCAACAACAGCTGGAGCAGATCGAATTTTTGCGACGCCACCACGGGATAAAACGCGTGTGCGATCGTCTCCGCGACCGAGCGTTGCCGCCCGATTTCAACGCGCGCCGGATCTTTCAACGCCCAACTCGCCAACGACGCGATCTCCGGTGGCACCGTAGCCGTGAAGAACAGCGTCTGCCGCGTATTCGGCGTCTTCTGCACGATCCGCTTCACGTCCGGCAGAAAGCCCATGTCCAACATCCGATCCACTTCATCGAGCACGAGGATGTCCACGTTGGCCAACGACACGTTGCCTTGCTCCATGTGATCGAGCAACCGCCCCGGCGTCGCCGCCAGAATGTCGATCCCGCCGCGCAGATCCTCCAGCTGTTTGCCGTAGCCCACGCCACCGTAGACGATGGTTACGCGGAGATCGGTGAATTTGGAAAATTTCTGAAACGCTTCCTCCACCTGCAGCGCCAGTTCGCGCGTCGGTTCAAGGATCAGGCAACGCAGCTTTCCGTGGGTGCCGAGTTTCTGGATGATCGGCAGAGCAAACGCCGCCGTCTTACCCGTGCCGGTCTGCGCCGAGCCGATCAGATCGCGGCCCGACAACACCACCGGGATCGCCTGCGCCTGAATCGGCGTGGGCTCGACATACCCCATCTCCTGCACGCCAAACGCCAACGCATCCGACAGCCCGAGTTTGGTAAATGCCGTGTCCATCTTCGGCACGTCGATCGGCACCGCCGGCTTGATCGGCGCCGCGCGCGGATGGTCGTAATTCTGGTCGATGACCGGGCGCTCCCGCGGCTCGCGCGGGCCGCGGCTGTCGCCGCGAAAATCATCCCGCCGGCCACCGCCGCCGCCTTCTCCGCGACCACCGCCACGGCCGCCACGCTCGCCACTTCGGGGCTGAAAATCCCGGCGCGGCTCACCGCCACTACCGCGGCCGGACCGGCCTTCACCGCGACCTTCGCCATTGCCACGCCCATAGCCGCCGCGGCCTTGTCCCTGTCCCTCGCCGCGACGCGCTCCGTCGCCGCCCTGCCGGCGACCATCGTGCTCCCTCGCTGCGGGCCTGGCCGGCGTCGATGCGGCTGCGGCCGGGGCTGGTTTCTTGGCGGGGGAGATTTTTTCGCGCAACTTCGCGAGAAATTTTTTGAACATAGGTGACGAATTAAATCGCTGAACCTCTCGCAAATACCCCGCTTTGCAACCCCGGAGATGGCCGCGCCCATCAGGAGCGTGGCCGACAGTCCGTTCTATCGCCCGATTAGTTGTAACATTTATAATGAGCAGACGCCCTCGCCTCACCGTTCACGCGGGCCGTTCGCCGCAACCGTCTCTGCACCGACGAACTCCGCATTGCCCATCGCACCCACCCTGCGGCTCACAACCCGGCCTTCTCTGGCCTGAGCCGGTCCCGCAACCTCAGGTCGATTCATGTGCGCGGGTGCGACGCTTCCCACCGTCTCGACTTTCAACGGCGGCTTCGACGTGCACGCCACCGGGCGCGACCGCCGCCACGCTTACCGCTGCTCCCGCCGACGCGGCGCCCCCGCCGACGCCGCGGGCCTTTTTCACGCCGCGTTGCTTTGCCTCGCCGGCATCACCTTTCCTCTTGTTGCCGAAAGCTCATGGCAGATTCCTCAACCTCAAAGAGCGCAGCGATACGGCCGTTCAACTCGGAACTCGCCGGCGCGAATCACCCCCGCACGTTCTCCCTCCACCAAAAAATTCCGCCGCCTTCGCGCTTGGCACCCTGCGCCCCACGCGTGTTGATCGCATCACGAATCGCGATGAAACTGGAGATCCGCTGGCTAGCCCAGCCCCGCCCTAGCTGATAGTTCAAACCGCGACCTCCGCCGCACATTCACCTGATGCCCCGTCCGCCACCCACCACCGCCGAGCTCCACGTCCTCATTGAGGCCCACCGCAAAGCCCGCCGCGTGGTTCTCGGCCATTTCATTTTCTTCATCATCTGTTGCGTGGTGATCATGATCGCCCGCCGTTACCTGAAATTTCCCCTGCAACTTTCTTGGGTCATCATCATCGCCTTTCTTGTCGCTTTCGCCGGTGACCTCGGCCGGTTCCTTTACCGCCGCTACCAACTTCAGCGCCTGCTCGCCGCCCACAATTCGTAACTCTAATCGCCGGCATCGACAGGTTTTGGGCTCAAGCCAGCACCACCGAGGCCAAAGCGCCCTATGTGAGCGCGACAACGAAACCCTCTTCGCTCCGCTCCTCAAACCGGGCGACCTCGCCTAAGGGCATTGAGTCCGCGGCAAAGCTGATCGCCGGGCGCAAAAAAACGGGACCGGATTGCTCCGGCCCCGTTGCAGGGAGAGGTTTGACGAAACCTCGATTAGAGGCCTCGCAAACTCTTCTGGCTTGGGCGGTATTCGAGCGCGGCGATCAGGCCCAGTGCGAGCACTGCGCCGAAGCCGAGAACGAGGTCCGCGTTGACCAGGGTAGCGAAAGAAAGCAGCAGCACGATCGCAGCGGTAGCGCTAGGGATGATCGTCGAAGCATTGATGTAGTTTTTCATAGGTTTTGTCTTTGGTTGAATCCCTAACCCAGTAGCGGTCAGGTCCCCTATACTACGGCATATCTTTCAATAGTTGAAATCACATCTAACTATTCCGATCATAGCCATAGACTATGGAACTTCACCAACTTCGCTACGTTGTCGCCGTCGCTGAAACCGGCAATTTCACCCGCGCATCGGAGCGCGTAAACATCAGCCAACCATCGCTTAGCCAGCAGATCATCAACCTGGAAGCCGAGGTCGGTCGAAAGCTCTTCCACCGCCTCGGTCGCAAAGCCGTCCTCACCGAGGCCGGCGAAGTTTTCCTCGAACGCGCCCGCCGTATCCTGTTCGAAATTGAAAACGCCGCCAAAGAACTGGGCGATCACCCCACCTTAGAACGCCGCATCACCGTCGGCGCCATCCCGACGGTCGCTCCCTATTTGCTGCCCACGCTCATCACCCGGTGCCGGGAGCGTCACCCCAATCTGCAAATCGATGTGCGTGAGGATTTTCGCACCCATCTCACCCGGGCCGCGGTCGAGGGCGAGGTCGACCTCGCCATCGTGGCCCTGCCCGTGAAAGACGTCCGGCTCTCCATCGAACCGCTTCTCACCGAACCGCTGCTCCTCGTCGTGGCCAAGGACCATCCGCTGGCTCGGAAGCCTCGCGTGAAGGCTCCCGATCTCGCGGGCGAGACGTTTGTCATCCTCGGTACCTCCAGCTCGCTCGCGAGTCAGATCCAGCGATTCTGCGGCGACCATCACTTCGAGCCGCGCGTGGGGTTCCGGTGCGCCCAAGTCGCCACCGTGAAAGCCCTCGTCGCCCTGGGTGTCGGCATCTCCATCTTACCCCAAGTTGCGCGCGATCCGGACGATAACGCCAATCTTGTCTACATCGCCCTCTCCGGCGGTTCTCCCACGCGCGAGCTCGCCGTCATCCGCCATCTCCAACGCTACCAAAGCCGGGGCGCCGAACAGTTTCTCACGCTCCTCCGCGAGCGCGCCGCCGAGCTTGCCCTGCCGGCCTGACGCCACTCCGGGCTCCCCCGCGGTCAACCTCGCGGTTGCGCTTTACGCAAAACGCCCGACCCTGCCCCGTTTATGTCCGCACCCGCCGCTCTCGTCGAACACCACGCGCTGACCCCGCGGCGCGAGTTGGCGACCTTGATCGCGCTGGCCGCCGTGCAGTTCACGCATGTCCTCGATTTCATGATCATGCTGCCGCTGGGGCCGCAGCTGATGCGTGCTTTTGCTCTTACGCCCGCGCAATTCACCCACCTCGTCGCGGCTTACGGGCTCGCCGCCGCTCTCAGCGGTTTCGCCGGCGGTTTTTTCCTCGACCGCATCGACCGCAAGCGCGCGCTCGTCGTCGTTTACGCCGGCTTCGGTCTCGCCACTCTCGCCTGCGCCCTCGCGCCCACCCACTCCGCCTTGCTGATCACCCGGCTCATCGCCGGCGCTTTCGGCGGCATCTCCAGCTCTCTCGTCACCGCCATGATCGGCGATATCATCCCTCCCACCCGCCGGGGTCGCGCGATGAGTTACGTCATGTCCGCCTTTCCGCTCGCCTCCGTCCTCGGCGTTCCGCTCGGGCTGACGCTCGCCGGCTGGTTCGACTGGCACGCGCCCTTTTACCTGCTGGCCGGTTGCTCCGCGTTCATTCTGGCCTTGGCCCTCTTCGCGTTGCCCAACATCCGCACGGCCATCAAGAATCACCAGCCGATCCGCCAGATGCGTGAAATCGTCACGAGCGGCATTCATCTGCGCGCATTTGCCGTCACGTGTTTCCTCGTCATGGCCGGCGCCTGTATCATCCCGTTTCTCGCCCCGTCGTTTGTGATCAACTACGGTCTCGCCGAATCCGATCTGCCCAAACTCTACGCCATCGGTGGCATCGCGGCGTTCATCACCGCGCCGATCGTCGGCCGGCTCAGCGACCGGCTGGACCGCTTGCACCTGCTGGCGGGCATCACGTTTTTCGCCGCCGTCGTCGTCCTGATCCTCACCAATCTCGAAACCGCGACTTTCCCCGTCGCCGCGGCGCTCATGGCTTCGTTCATGGTCACGATGTCCAGCCGCTTCGCCCCGGCCATGGCCATGGTCACCGATGCCGTCTCCGCCCGCTACCGGGGCGGTTTCATGAGCGTCAACTCCGCCTTGCAGCAAGCCTCCGGCGGCCTCGCCAATCTCCTCGCCGGCGTCTTCATCACCACCGGCGCCGGCGGCCGGCTCGTCGGCTTCCCCGCGCTCGGGATCGCCTCGGTCGGTTTCTTCGGCCTCACGCTGTTCTTCGCCGCCCGTCTCAAGGCCGCCGCGCCCCACGTCGCCCGCGCCGCCAAGAAATCCGACACTCCGCCCCTCGCTGGCCCCGCCACGTGATTCCGTTTGCGGGCGTCCGCACTTCGTCTTCGTCTCCGCCCATGCTCGCCGCCACACCCGCACCCGCCGCCCTCACCCCGACCCGTGCACCCGCGCGACCGGAGTTGCTCGCGCCCGCCGGTGATTGGGAGTGCGCCCGCGCCGCCGTCGAGAACGGCGCCGACGCTATTTACTTCGGCCTCGAGCGCTTCAACGCCCGGATGCGCGCAAAAAATTTCACGCAGGCCGATCTGCCCGCGTTGATGAAGTTTCTGCATCATCGCGGCGTCCGCGGGTACGTCACTTTCAACACCCTCGTCTTCACCGCCGAGCTCGCCGACGCCGAATCCTACCTGCGCACCATCATCGCCGCCGGTGTCGACGCCGCCATCGTCCAAGACGTCGGCATCTGCCGCCTCATCCGCGCACTCTCGCCCGATTTTCCGATCCACACCTCGACCCAGCTCACCGTCACCAGCGCCGCCGGCGTCGAATTCGCCCGCGATCTCGGGGCCCAACTCGTCGTCCTCGCCCGCGAGAACTCCATCGCCGAAATCGAAAAAATCCAAACCGCCCAACTTTCCCCGTCTTCAACTTCCGACTCAAAACGTCCACAGTCTCCGGCGACCATGCCCCTCGAGGTCTTCGTCCACGGTGCCCTCTGCGTCGCGTATTCCGGCCAGTGCCTCACCAGCGAATCCCTCGGCGGCCGCTCCGCCAACCGCGGCGAATGCGCCCAAGCCTGCCGTCTCCCTTACGACCTCATCTCCGACGGCCAAAAAGTCGACCTCGGTGACCGCCGCTACCTGCTCAGCCCCCAAGACCTCGCCGGTCTCGACGTCCTGCCCGATCTGGTCCGCGCCGGCGTCGCCTCGCTCAAAATCGAGGGCCGGCTAAAATCGCCCGAATACGTCGCCAGCATCACCCGCGTCTACCGCCAAGCCCTCGACCAGATTTGCGGCCCCTCCGCTCAAGCTCTCAGCTCTCAGCCCTCAGCTCTCAGCCCGGCCTCCCCCCACTACGAACTCCAGATGGCGTTCTCCCGCGGCCAATACACCGGCTGGTTCCGCGGCATCAACAATCAGGAACTCGCCCACGGCCGCTTCGGCACCAAGCGCGGCGTCTTGCTTGGCGAGATTCTCCGCGTCTCAGGTGAGACGATTACCCTCCGCCCCGCCGCCCCGCTCAAGCCCGGCGACGGCGTCGTGTTCGATGCCGGCAACCCCGCCGAGCGCGAAGAGGGCGGCCGCATCTACCAGGTCGAATCCGCCCGCGACCGCTCCGGCGACACCCTCCTGCGCTTCGGCCATGGCGACATCAATTGGTCCCGCGTCCGCGCCGGCCAACTCGTCTGGAAAACCAACGACCCCGCCCTCGACCGCGAACTCCGCGCCACCTTCGAAGGCGAAAAGATCCGCTTCACCCGCCCCATCACGCTCGAACTCCACGGCCACGTCGGCGCGCCCCTCACCCTCATCGCTCGCGATGCCCACGGCCACGTCGCTCAGGCCGCCTCTGCCCTCCCGCTCGCCACCGCTGAAAATCAACCGCTCACCACCGAGCGCCTGCGCGACCAACTCGGTCGCCTCGGCGGCACCCCTTTCTCCCTCGGCGATCTGCACAATCACCTCGAAGGCGCCGTCATTCTTCCCGTCAGCGAGCTCAACCGCCTCCGCCGCGAAACCATCGCCGCCCTCGAACAACTCGCCGCCCAGCCCCCGCGCTGGCAGCTCAACGCCTCCGCTTCCGTCCTCTCAACTCTCAACCCTCAGCTCTCAACCGCTCCGGAGCCCGCGGCTCCGGAGCTCATCATCGTCGTCCGCAGCCTCGCCCAACTCGACGCCGCCCTCACCTGCGCCGGCATCGCCACCGTCTATTGCGAGTTCGAAAACCCCAAGCACTACCGCGACGCCGTCCAAAAATTCCGCACTTGGCAGAGCGCCGGCCCAATCGAAAATCGCCAGTCGAGAATCGAAAATTCTTCGATCTGGGTCGCCCCTCCCCGCATCACCAAGCCCGGCGAAGAATGGATTCTCAAACAGGTCCGCTCCTGCGACGCCGACGGCTACTTGGTCCGCAACTACGACCATCTCGCCTACTTCGCCGCCGACCGCAAACGCGGTGACTTCTCCCTCAACGTCGCCAATCCCCTCACCGCCGCGCACTACCTCCAGCGCCACGGCCTCGAGCGCGTCACCGCCAGCTACGATCTCAACATCACCCAACTCGAGTCGCTCCTCCAGGCCGCACCCGGCGCGTGGTTCGACCTCACGATTCACCAGCACATGCCCATGTTTCACATGGAGCACTGCGTCTTCTGCGCGTTTCTCTCGACCGGCAAAGACTATCGCGACTGCGGCCGCCCTTGCGACACCCACGTCGTCACGCTGCGCGACCGCGTCGGCGCCGAACTCCCGCTCAAAGCCGATGCCGGCTGTCGCAACACCGTTTACAACAACCGGGCCCAGACCGGCGCCGACTACGTCGCCCGCCTGCTCGAGCTCGGCGCCCGCAGCTTCCGCGTCGAGTTCGTCAACGAGGGCGCCGACGAGGTCGTCCGCACGATCACACGCTACCAACAACTCATCCGCGGCGAGATCAGCGGCGCGGAGGTCTGGCGCGAGTTGAAACTGCTCAACCAACTCGGCGTCACCCGAGGGCAGATGGAAACCTCGCCCCAGTTCATCGCCAAGAAGAAGTAGGGCGAGGCCTCCGCCCCGCCCTTTTCGCTCAGCAACGAAATCGGCCTGAGCCGGCACGCAGGGACTTGAAAGCCACGCGGCCGGGACTCTGCCCGTTACGGCACCTCGTAGATCTCGATCAACGCCACGCCGTGTGCCAGGCATCCTCACCCCATCGTCCCCTCCCCGACCTTGCCAGCTCGGCGCACTGATCTTTTGGTTCTGCCCATGAGCCAGCCGCCCCCCGACTCAGAATCGACTCCCGTAGCGCCGAATCACGCGGCAGTGAAACGATTCATGCTGCGTCGCCCCACCGCCCGGCTGGCCGACTGCGTGTGGTTGCCCCGGTTCATCGACAAGGCCCGCCACCACTTGGCCGGCACCCTCGATCCGGACTTTGTCCGCCCGTTTTGTCACCCGCTCGCCACCGACGGCATTTTCCTCGGGCACTTTGAACTTTCGAAAGAGGAAATTCTCGACGTGATCGCCCGCTCCGACGGCGACGATGCCGTCGTGGCAGAGTGGTTTCGTCAGCGGCCCCACAACAGCGCGAAAAAGGTCGCGGCTTGGAACGAGCTCGCCCCAAACATCGGTAAGCCCGGTTTTCCCATGCACCGCGGATATTCGTGGATGCTACGGCAACTCTACGGCGGCATTCCGCCCGACCCGCGCGTCAACAGCGCCTTCACCGCGATCGCCTTCGACGAAGGTTATATCGACGAAATCGACGCCGGCACGCCTTGAGCGCGACGCCCGAAGCGCCGCCTCACCGCTCCGCCCACTCCGCCGGCACCGCGGTGATTGGACGCAGCTCAAGCGCGCGGTAAAAAATCTCCGCGCCCTCCGATTGCAGAATGAGCGGCCCCGAGGTCACCGTCTGCGGCGTCGGCGTATCGAGGCGCACCGTGCGGTGCAGGCGCATCACCACTTTGCCGTTCACGATGTGGATACTGTCTTCGCCGAAGCAGATCAGCTCAACGGTGTTCCACTCGCCCGTCGGTTTCTCGTTGTCGGGCTGCTTCACGCAGCGCCCCTCCGCACCCGGGACTTGGGCGAACACGTTCCAAGCCGCCTTAGGATCATAGTCAAAAATCGCCCGCGCTCCGGCCTTGCCCGTCCCCACGCGCAACGCCGAGCGTACAAACACAAACGATCCCACCGCGTAAAGATCGCCCACGTCGCGCTCCTGAATCTGCAACTCCGTCGAGCGCGACCACGTGCGCCCCTCCGCGCCGGACTCCGCGTGCACGTGATACAACAACCCGCTATCCCGGGGCGTCTCGGGTTTATCGCGCGGCGCCCATTTCTTTTCGCCCCACTTGAACTGCAATCGCAGGTGATAATTTGAAAACGCCGCCTGCGTGCGCAGCTCGCCAAACACTTGCCCCGAGATCCGGATCGCCGGTTGCCCGTCCACGTCCGCCACGGTGAACACGGCCAGCGGGTCGCGCCCGCCACCGAGGACCTGCGTGAAATTGCCCTTCGCATCCCGCGCCTCGCCCGGTAGCACCGAGCTCGCATGTGGCCGCGCGAGCCACGTTGACCAGCCGCTCAAATCACGACCGTTCCAAAGCGGTCGCCACGATTCAGCGGACCGCCCGGATGAAACAACGCTCAGGAGCACGGCCACAACGACGAAGGGATAACGCATGGTCCCAAGGTTGAAACCGGGCTTAGCCGAGCGCAAACCACGTTTTTACCGGCAACAGGCCATCAGACCCGGGCGTCAGCGCTTCAGCCCATTGTCAGTTGATCGGGTCGGCCCTTAACGAGACGGTTCCCATCCAAGCGCTCCAAGTTCTCCGCCTATGAATCCGGAGACAACGCAACGAGGCTCGCGATCCTGGGTTTAACCGATGCCTGATTATATTTAGACTTCAGGCGGTAGGCCGCCTCAGGCGCTCGGAGCGTCCGCAAGCGGACGGCCTACGAAAAACCTCTAGAAATTAAGGGACGTTGGTATAACCGAGGCGCATTGCATCTTGGATACTGCCCGCCAAGGCCTTGACCGATCAAAACCATCGTTCTAGCACCTCTGTAATCCAGCCTTGTTTTCCTTACTTTCTTAGCTTACAAATATATTCATGCAAGCAACGCTTACTTCTAAAGGCCAAATCACCATCCCCATCCGCGTCCGCAACCGGCTCCACCTTAAGCCGGGCGATGTCCTCGATTTCGATGAAACGGCCCCTTTTCTCAAAGCCACGAAAACCATCCCACCACAAGCTTGGGGGGAGTTTGCCAAAGGATGGAAAGACCCTTGGCCCGACCTCACCACGATTGAGGTGATGGACGACCTGCGCGGCCCTGTGGAAATCCCCACCGGCGCCTCGCCATGAGAACAGCCATCGATTCCTCCGTGCTCCTCTGCATCCTCCGACGTCAGGCTGGCTGGGAGCAGTGGCGTGCCGCCCTCAATCGTGCCGCCGAAGAGGGCAGCTTAGCGGTTTGTCCCGTCGTTTTTGCGGAGTGTTCCATCGGGTTTGCGAGCGTTGACGAGGCACTCGCTAGGTTCGACGCCCTCTGTATCGCTTACGATCCCATCGAACCCGCCGCCGCTTACCTCGCCGGCCAGATATTCCTGCGCTATCGGCGCGAGGGTGGGCCACGCCAACAGCTCATACCCGACTTCCTCATCGCCGCCCACGCCAGTATGCAGGCCGACCGCCTCGCCGCCCTCGACTGCGGCTACCTCCGCACCTACTTCCCCGCTTTGGCCCTGCTCACTCCCTCTGCTTAAAAGTTCAAACTTCATGACCCCACCTCCCGCCGCCGACCCGAGATCAAAGGCGGAAAAAGAGGCTTCGCCGTTGTTTGTTATTTTTCGGCGGGTTCAGTCTGATGACGATGAGGCGACAAAAGGTTCAGCTAGGCTCTAGCTGCCGCCTATTTGATTCCCCGATCTACCCACCTTCTCGAGCAGCACCTTGAGCGGGTGTAGCCCCATCCGTCTGGCCGGTTCGCCGCCGTGCGAGAACGCATGACCGGCCCAGCAGATCGGCGGCCCGTCTTTACCGCCGCCGCTCAATCAGTTCGACCTCATACCCCTCGGGCGCGTCGATGAAGGCGATCATCCCGCTGCCGCTCGGCGTCGGCCCATCGCTCAAGGGATAACCCTTTCGCGCCGCCTCCGCCGCGAACGCCACAAGATTCTCTACCTCGAACGCCAAGTGCATGAGATCAGGCTGCACCACCACGCTCGGCGCCCCCGGCGGCATCTGGCAGATCTCAATTTCTTCATCGCTGTTCGGCGTCGCGATAAACGCGAGTTGCGCGCCCCGCGGCGAGGTGTGCCGGCGTGAAACCGTCAGCCCCAGCGCCTCCTCATAGAATTTTACTGTCCGGGCCAGATCGTTCACGCGCATCCGCGTGTGCAAAAGTTTTTTGATCATATCTTCGCAAGTTCGGATGCCCTTCCACACGCTTGCAAATCACTTTTGGGTTCAAACCGCTTTCGATGACCACGCGATTGTTCACCCTGTTTTATCTCCGCGCTTTAATCACGCGGCACAATCCAGCTCTGAACCAAGTAGATGCCGGTGCCCCATTTTCTGTCGGCAAGTCCAGCTGGCCATGCTCGCCGGCGGCTGGGACGACGCCCCGCCCGGTGCCGCACCCGGCTTCCCCCGCGACGGCACGTGGACCGTCCGCGCCGAAGGCATCAATCGGCTGCCGTAGTCCCGTTGGGGAGCGGCGAGCCCTGTTTACATCGGCCCAATTCGGCGGTGGCATGGCTCAAATCTCGCAATCTTTTCGACCAGAACCGTGCCCGGTTCGGCTTCAACTCTCCACTTGCAACCTTGGCTTTCGCGTCTTTCGTCCACCCCCCGTCACTTTACACCATGAGCAAACGCACCCTGTCCCATATCCTCGTACTCGCCGCGGTCCTGCCCGCGCTTACGTTCGCCCAAGCCCCGGTCGCACCCGCCGCCGACACCGTGAAGCTCGAAGCGTTCACCGTCACCGGCTCCAATCTCCGCGCCGGTGAGTCCACCGGCGGGGTTAACCTCCGCGTCCTCTCCACCGCCGAGGTCGAGCAGGCCGGCACCGGCAGCCTTTACTCGTTCCTCAGGAAAATCCCCGAGGTCGGCGCCGGCAGTCTCGGCGAGAACCGCGTCAACACTTCCTCCCCCGGCACCGCCTCCGTCTCCCTCCGCGGCCTCGGCGCCAACTCCACTCTCGTCCTGCTCAACGGCCGCCGCGTCACCCCCGCGCCCTTCGCTCAGGGCGGCACCGCCGCCGCGCTCGGGACCACCCAGTTCGTCGATCTCAACATGATTCCCGTCGACGCCATCGCCCGCGTCGAGGTCCTCAAAGACGGCGCGTCCGCCATCTACGGCGCCGACGCCGTCGCCGGCGTGTTTAACGTCATTCTCAAGGACAACGTCCAAGGCTCAACCGTCCGCGCGTTCTACGGCGATTTCCCCGGCGACATCGCCGCCAACACCTTCCGCGGCAGCGCCTACACCGGCGCCACCAGCGGCAAGCTCCGCGTCTTCGCCCTCGCGAACTACATGCATCAGGCGAAAATCCAATACGGCGAACTCTCCCCGAAACTCGTCGCCCTCGCCAACGGTTCCACCCCCGGCACGTTTGTTGTCCCCGTCGGCGCGACCAACCCGATCACCGGCGCCGTAATCCCCGCCGGCACCGCCGCCGGCGCCCGCACCTTCACCGTTGATTTCTCCTCGGGCGCCTTCCCCCCGGTCTTCAACACCACCTTGGCCACCGCCCCGCAGAACCGCCACAACATCAACGAGGCCCTCACCCCGCAGCCCCGCGTCACGCGCTACGGCGCGCTCGCCACCGCCCGCTACGAACTCACCCCGAGCGTCACCGCTTACGGCGAAGTCAACTACCAGACGAACACCAACCTCGAATACCTCTCCGCCGTCGCGATCAGCAATCTCAACTCCGTCACCCTGCCCGCCACCGCCGCGTTCAATCCTTTCGGCGTGGCCGTCGTCAATAATTCCACGGTCGGCGCCACCCTCGTTTACCGTTTCCTCGAGGCCGGTCCCCGCGCCACCGAGACCACCAACACCTTTAAGCGCCTCGTCGGCGGTCTGAAAGGCAAGTTCGGCGACACCTGGACCTGGGACTCCTCCGTCCTCTACAATCTCGCGAAGTCCAAGAACGAACTCCCCACCGGTTGGCTCTCTCAGTCCGCCGTCAACGCCGCCCTCGCCGACACCAACCGCGCCACCGCGCTTAACCTTTTCACGAACCCGACCCGCGGCATCGTCAACTCTCCCGCTGCGATCGAACGGATCCGCTCCCGCGCCACCCGCGAGGCCTACACCGAGCTCACCTCCTTTAACGCGCAGGCCAACGGCAACGTCCTTTCGCTTCCCGCCGGCGCCCTCGCACTCGCCACCGGCGTCGAGGCCCGTGAGGAACGTTTCCGCGACAAACGCGACCAAGACCAACTCATCGGTCAGGGCGTGCCCGTCCCCCAATCCAAGGGCTCCCGCCGCGTGCAGGCGCTCTACACCGAATTCAGCCTGCCGCTCACCGCACCGTCGCAAAAGATCCCGCTCCTCTCCACGTTGGAGCTGAACGCCGCCGGCCGCGCTGAGCGCTACAGCGACGCCGGCTTCACCAACACCGCCGTCCCCAAGGTCGGCTTCCGCTGGCAGCCGTTTGATTCGCAGGTCTCGTTCCGCGGCTCATGGGGCAAGGGCTATCGCGCCCCATCCCTCGCCGAGCTTTATCAGCCGCAGAGCACCGGTAATTTCTTCAACATCCCCGACCCGCTCCGCGCCGGCCGCCCCGGTTCGAACGTCAACGACACCGCCACCGGTCTCCGGATCATCACCTCCGGCGGCAACCCCAATCTGAGCCCCGAAAAATCCGAGTCGCGCAACTACGGGATTCTTCTCCAACCGAAATTCCTGAAGGGCCTTTCCCTCAGCGTGGACTACTACGACGTCGAAGTCCGCGACCGCATCGGACCGCCCGCCACCGCCGCGATCATCCTCGCCAACCCGACGCTCTTCCCCGGCTTTGTGGACCGCGCCGCCCCCACCGCCAGCGACACCGCCAACGGCCTCCCCGGTGAAGTCCTCCGCATCCGCACCGTCACCGGCAATTTCGGCACCGCGGAAACGAGCGGTCTCGATGTGAGCGCCGAATACAAATTCTCCACCGCTCAATTCGGCCAGTTCACCGTGCGCGCCGCCGGCAGCCGCACCTATCACTCGAAGATCCGCTCCCGCGCCGATCTGCCCACCGTCGAGACCATCAGCACCTTTGAAGTTCCCAATTTCCGCGGCAACGCCGGCGTCGCCTGGCAACGCGGCAAGCTGGGCGCTGGCGTCACGGCCGACTACATCTCCGGTTTCGCCGATCTCGCCCCCAGCCTCGTGCGCGTGAAACAGCAGACGATCACGGGCGTGCAACTCAGCTACGATTTGCCCTACGCGACGAAAGTCACCTTCGGTGCGAATAACATCTTCGACCGGAATCCGCCCCTCACCGCGTCCTCCACCGGCTACGGCGAATCCACCAGTTCTTTCCTCCCGCGCTTCCTTTACTTGGACGTGACGAAGAAATTCTGATCTAGGGCCGAAAAGGTACGGACGGCTCTGTGAGCCGTCCGCTTTCCTCACAAAAACGCCGGGCAAGCCTCGGACGCCTCGGAGAGGCTTCCCTACCCTGCAATCGCCTCTTCGCTGCCTCCAAAAAACCGTCTCGCGCATCGCCGAGACCCATCCGATCGAAACGTGGCCCGGGCATCTTGCCCATGAGTCCGGCCCGGACCTCGGGCCGCCTCACGTTCCACAGAATGTCTGATATCCGGCACCGCCATTCGGTGCCGGCTCCCGGTAGGCCGCCGCCACTCCGTAATCGTAGGGCGCGGCCAATACCGCCAGCAGTCGCTCCATCACCGACAGGTCGCCCTGCTCGGCCGCCGCGAGCGCGGCCTCGACCTGATGATTGCGCGGAATCACCGCCGGACAATTCGCCCGGCGCAGCCGCATCACCTCCTCTGCGCCCTGCGCCTGCCGCGTCAGCCGCGCCCGCCAGCTTGCCTTCCAGTCCGCAAATCCAGCGTCGGCCACCTCCAGCGTTTCCAGCCCGGTGAACGTGTTCGTGAAGTCGGCCTTCGTCGCCCGCATCCACTCCAATAGCGTCTCGACTAAGGCCACATCCTCGGCCTCTTCGTTCGCCAAGCCCAGCTTGCGCCGCATCCCGGCCAACCAGTGCCATTGGAATCGCTGCCCAAAACGCGCGATCGCCTCGTTCGCCCGCTCGACTGCCACCGCTTCCACCGGATCGATCAACGGCAACAACGCCTCCGCCAAACGCGCCAGATTCCATTGCGCGATCCGGGCCTGATTGCCGAACGCGTAACGCCCGTGGGCGTCAATTGAGCTGAACACCGTCGCCGGATCATACGTGTCGATGAACGCACAGGGACCGTAATCGATCGTCTCGCCCGACAACGCCATGTTGTCCGTGTTCATGACTCCATGCACGAAACCCACGTGCATCCACCGGGCGATCAGCGCCGCCTGCCGCTCCGCCACCGCCTCGAAGAGCGCGAGAGCCCGGTTCTTCGCCGCCGCCAGTTCCGGATAATGACGCTTTACCGTATAGTCCACCAACGCGGCCAACAACTCCTCGTCCCGACGCGCCGCCACCCACGCAAACGTGCCGACGCGGATATGACTCGCCGCGACCCGGGTGAGCACCGCGCCCGGTCGCGCCCCGTCTTGCCGCCACACTTCTTCTCCCGTGCCCGCCACCGCCAGACTTCGCGTGGTGGGAATGCCCAGCGCGTGCATGGCCTCGCTGACGATGTATTCCCGCAACATGGCCCCCAGCGTCGCCCGCCCGTCGCCGCGACGTGAAAACGGTGTCGGCCCCGCGCCTTTTAGCTGCACATCGAAACGCTCTCCCCGCGGCGTGATGTGCTCGCCCAGCAAGATCGCCCGCCCATCGCCCAACGTCGCGAAGTGTCCGAACTGGTGCCCCGCATAGGCCTGGGCCAGCGGCGACGCGCCCGGCGGCAGGGAATTCCCGGAAAAAATCTGCGCCCCCTCGGGCCCCGCCAACCGCTCGCCTTCCAAGCCCAGTTCCCTCGCCAACAGGCGGTTGAAAACCAGCATCCGCGGAGCGCGCACCGGAGTGGGCGCGACGGCGACATGCAACGCCACGGGCAGCTGCGCGTAAGTGTGCTCCAGCCTCCAGCCCAGCTGAGCATCCCCGCTTTGACTTGGTCCCATCCCGATCTTGGCCATGGCCCTACCTTGACCCAAAACCCCGGCGCGTCGAGTCCACCACCGGATTCTGCACGGGTAGTTTCACTGCAACCGGCCACTCCACGATGACATGGAATGACCGGCAGGATGCGGAGGCGCTAACGACCGGCGCCATGATCACCCCTAATCTCCGAATGTGGGCGGGACCCCGTGCAGCTCGACCGGCGCGGTGGATCCTACTTGGCGACCTCGACCGACGACACGCGGAGGACGGCGGTGAGCGGCGAACCGGCAGGCGGCGCGTTGAGCGCGAATTGCTCGATGCTGATGTAGGGCGAGCGCGCTTGAAGATTCAGATAAAATTTTTTCAACGACTCCCAGTCCACCCGGTTCACGGTGACTTGCAGGGAATGAACCGAGAATTGATCGCCGATCACATCGCGTTGCTCGCCGAGGCCGGGGTTGAGGCCGGCATCGCGAGCGATCTTGTCCACTTCGGCGTAGAGGCGAGTCGCGTCGAGCGTGCTGGCGGCGTCGAGTCGACCGGCGGATTTCTGGGCGGCGGCTTCGATGGCGGCGCGGTTCGCCAGCCACTGTTTCTGCTCGGCGAGGGTGACGGTGGTGGAGCGTTGCTCGCGCCAGAAAACACCGGCCCGGTCGCTGAAGCCGGAGAACCACATGGCGACGCCGAGGACGGCGAAGGCCACGAGCAGCAATTTTTCGCGGAGCAGGCGGGCGAGGAAGAGAGCGCGGAGGGTGCGGATCATGGCGCAGCGGCCGGCTTGACGGCGCCGGGTTTGAAGGTGGTCGTGACGGTGAAGCTGGTAGTGGGCGAGCCGGGCGAATTGCGCTGGCTGCTGATTTCGACGGAGGCGACTTCGGGCAGGCCTTCGAGCGCAGTCTTGAAGAGCGTGATCTCGCCGCTGTTGTCGGTGCGCGCTTCGATGACGGCGCGGTCAAGATCTTTGGACTCGGTGGTGACGCGGGAGAACCGGATATTGCCGGGGATTTTTCCCGCCACGAGGGAGATCATCTCCATCGGGAGCAGCCGCTTGGTCGCCAAATCCTCGATGCGGGTGGCGAGCGTCTGCGCGTTCATGATTTTTTCGACCGTAGGCTTTTGCGCGGCGACTTGTTTGAGGCGGGCCTGTTGCCACGTGGCCCGACCCACGCCGAGCACCAGTTCGCCCGCGGCGAGAAGGACGAGCGCAAGGACACAGCCGACGGCCACCCGCCAAAAGAGCAGGTCGCGGGCGAGACCGCGGCGGCGGGCAGCGAGATCGGCCTTGTCGCGCACATCGAGGGCGGCGGCAGTGGCAGCGGGGAGCCGCGAGGTCACTTCGCCGGCGATAAAGGTGAACTCACCGTCGCTGGCGGCAGGTTGAGCGACCGGGAGAGTGGCGAGATCGAGCACCTTAAGGCTACCGCCGACCGTGCGGAGCAACTCGGTCTTGGCGGCGGTGAGCGCGGCCTCGTTGGCGGCGGGGTCGTCGGTCGCAGGTGGCAACGGAGCGGTGAAAATCTGGGCCGGGCCGTCGGCGACGGAGAGCAGCGCGGTGAGACTTTCGGCGTGCGTGATGATGACGGTCGTACCGGGGTCCAGCGGCGCGCCGAGGAAGGCGGCAAAGGTCGGAAGCACGAGATCGGCGTCGAACCAAAGCTCGGTTTGCTCGGCGGTGAAGCGCCGGCGATAGGAGGCGAAGACCAAAGCGGCGGTCGCCCCGGGCGGGAAGTAGTAGCCGTGGTAAAGTTGGGCGACGGGAAACGGGGCGAGCGATTCAAGGGCGATCTCGACCTGCGCGGCCACGTCGGCGGCCGGGGTATCGGGGGCGATGGGAATGGCGCGGGTAAAAAACAGCGCGTCGGGCAAAAGACTGACTTTGGGCGGCGGCGGACCGGCCCGGAGAAATTTAAAAGGAGAATCGCTCATGCGCAGAAAGGGAAAAGAGGAGAATCAGAGTGAAAGAGAGAGAAAACGGCGCGGCGAGCAGGATTGCCGCGCCGCCGCGCCGCCCGCAATGACCGATCAAGACGGCGGCGGAGGAGGTGGCGGGGGAAGCGGTTCGTTTTCGACCAGCTGGAGAATGGTGAACGGATAGTTGATGCGAGGGGCGGCGGCCGTGGCGGCTCCCGTGGGTCGAGACGACGGTTGGGCTGTCGCGGTGACATTGGAAGTGCTCTCGGCGTCATTTTCGGGGGTGTTGGCGCGGGCGGCGGTCGCGGTGGTGATGATGCTGGTGGCTCCGCCGCCTTGGGGCGACACGACGACGTTGAGCCGATACTCGGAGCGGCCCTCGCGGACGGTCACCCGAATGCGAAGCGCGCTGATGGTGGTGGCAAACGCGTTGGCGCGACCCGTAGCGCCGAGGAAACGCCGGGCGTCATTGCCGGCGGTGAACCAGCCGGGACCGGTCGACGTGGACGTGCCGGTGCCGGTGCGATATTCGTCGAGCCGGCGTTTTTGAGTTTCATCGAATTCGCCGACCGCGGTGAGCACATCGGAACGGGCACCGTTAAGATTGCTCTCGCGGAAATTCAGCAGGGAAACGTTTTCGATGAAACGGCGGTAAAGCTCGGTCGCGCGGCCATTCTCGTCGAAGAAAACGGTGCGAGCGAACTCGATGGCGGCCAGTTCCTCATAGGAGCGGAGGGACCGGCGGGGCTCGGTGTAGGGCACGACGGATTGTTCGTAGGCGGTCGAAAGGGCGGTCGTGTAGGTGTGGTTGCGCTGCTTCCAACCGAGGATCGCATCAACGAGTTTCTCGGAGTCGGCGATCGTGAGGCCCCAGGCGATAAAAAGATTCTGGAGTTGAACGCCGGTGGCACGCGGCAAGGAAAGTTTTCCGCTCTCGTCCTCGAAGGCGACTTCGACCGTGCGCCCGTCGCCCGGCGCGTAGGCGGCGAACCCGAGCGGATCGGCCCAGCCTTCGGCGGCTGAGTGGAGGCCGTTGGACGCGGCACGAAACTGTTCGAGAACCGCGAGCGTGGTCTCGAGCGCGGAGTAGGCTTCTTGGCGGAGGCGACGCGTGTCGGCCTCGCGGGCCTCGACGATGAGGTCGTTGGAGGCCTTTTCCAGAAAGACAGTGAGCGCCAGAGCGGTAAAAATCAGAGTGACCATGACGATCACGAGGACGGACGCGCGCTGCGGGAGCGTCGGGATTTCCGATTTTCGATTCTCGATTTTTGATGGCGGACGCACGCGAGCTTTCGGCGCTTCGGGTAAGTCCGAAGCGAATCGAGAATCGAAAATCGAAAATCGAGAACCCATCAAAAATTGGGCAAGCCTTGGGGCGTGTTGCCGAGAGCGACCACGGTCTCGCGGGTGAGTTTGCCGTGAGCGAATTTCAGCCGGAGCCGCTGGGGCGCGGTGGCTTGGCCGTTGTTTTCTTTTTTGAGCGCAGGCTCGGTGGTCCACCGCATGAGCGCCGCATCGTAGTAATCGTACGCCAGCGCGGTGACGAAGGGTGTGAGCACCGTCTCCCGCGGCGGGTCGGAATCGAAACGGGTTTCGAGGCGGGAGTGCCAGAGCAGCACGAGACCCTCCTGCGGACGCGCTTGGAGCGAGCAGACCACCTCGGGCAGGGCGGGACCGGGCCAAGTGATGAGACGGGTGCCGGCGGGCAGTTCAAAGGTGAGCAGCGTATCGGTCGCGCCGCCGGTAGGCCGGATTTCCTGCGGGGCGACCGGCGAGGCGTTAGCGCGCGCGGCGGGAGGCAGGGTCGCGGCGCGGAGTTCGCGCTCAAGGGCGCGGGTGACAGCGCGGACGTGTTGCTCGAAGAGGCGGACGTCGGTGTTCTTGCCCCAGAGTTCGCCCATCGAAAACACGAAGGTGTTCATCGCAACGAGGAGCATCGCGACCAAGGCGAGGGAAAGAAGAATTTCGAGAAGAGTGAAAGCGGATTGGGTTCTCGATTTTGGATGCTTGATTTTCGATCCGATGAGAAAAGCGAAGCGTGTTCGGAGAGCACGCGCACCCGGCGGTCGCTCGGCCCACTCGGAAGCTTGGCGACGTGCGATCATTTTTTGGTCTTCCCCTGGATTTCCGCGATGCGGTCTTGCACGGCTTGGCGGAGCTGGGATTTCTCGACGGCATCAGACCACGTGGGCCGAAGGACGGTGAACACCTGGGTCGTCTTCTGCGAATCGCCGCCCTTGGAGTTGTCGGAGATCTCGCAGACAAAAGTCACGGTGAAGAGGTCGGGCAGCGTCGTGCTCGCAAGCGTGGCGGTCCAGCGGACACGGCGGCCCTCGGTGGCTTCAAACTCGGCCCCGGCCTCGACCTTGGCGCGATCGGGTTCGGCAAGAAGTTGGGCGCGGGCGAAGGCGACGTCTTCGTCGCGGGTGTTGCCGCGGGAAACGGCCTCGTAGCTGTTGAGAACGTTGACGTAGGTGGAGCCGAGGACGACGGCGGCCAAGCCGAAGATCATCAATGCGACGAGCACCTCGAGGAGGCTGAAGCCGGAGCGAAATCTGGCTGATCGATGCTTCACGGGTTAGGGGCGCGCGGGATGACGGGCGCGCAAGTCCAAGGGTCGATCGCGATGATGCTGGCACCGCCGTTGAGCCTGATTTGCAGGCGAAACGCCGTGCAGGTGCCGTCCGAGTAAAACGTGACGCCGCCGGGCAGCGGTTCCGTCTCAACGACGCTCCCACCGAGCAAAATCAAACCGCCCGTGCGTTGGGTGGAGAGGAAATCAACGCCCAAATCTGCGGGCGCACCGGGAATCGGGATCGTTTTGGAAACACCGTCGAACGAGGTGAGGACAAACGCCTTGGCCTTGTCGTCGAAACGAAACGCGATGTCGCGCTGCGAATTGAGGGCAGTCTTCCGGGCAGTGCGAACCGCCGACCAAAAGACATCATTGGCGGAAGGCGCGCGCTCGGAAATCAACGCGGAGGATCCGCCGATCAGGGCGCCGGCCAGGAGGCCGATAAGCGCAAGCGTGAGAAGAATCTCAAGCAGCGTGAATCCGGCGCGATTTTGGGCGCAGCGCGGAGGGTTAAGACTAACCCGCTTTAACCCTGTGGCCGGTCCGGGCGGCGGGAGCCGGTGGCCTGACTCGGTCATGGATTACTTAGTGGGCGCAGCCGGAGCATCCCAGTTGCCGATGTCGTCTTCGTTGCCGTCGACTTTGTCCGGGCCCTTAGAATACAAGTCATAGCTCCCTTTATTTTTCGCGCCCGGGGACCGGTATTGATAAGGCTCACCCCAAGGATCAAGCGGGACCTTGTTGCCTTCGATGTAAGGGCCGCGCCAACGGTCGGCTTTATTGGCCGGGGCGGTGATGAGGGCTTGGATGCCGTCCGACGTGGACGGGTAATCGCCGACATGGATGCGATAGGTCGTGAGCGAGGTCTTCATGCTTTCGCGGACGAAGAGCGAGGCCGTCGTAGTCTGGGCGCCGCCGAAAATCTTATCGACGTTGCTGATCGCGAGGCCGGCGAGCAGGCCGATGATCGCGAGCACAACGAGGATTTCCAAGAGCGTGAAGGCGCGGCGGCTCTTCGACGCCCGGATCAGGGGGTTGGTTTGGAAAGGGACGGAACGGAAGGTCGAGGGCATATTCGAGCTGAAGTTGGAGATTCGCTGACGGTTGTCGAGACGCCGACGGACGCTCAAGGTTGCAATAAAATGCGACGCGGCCGAGTCGATCGGACAATCGACCACCGGTCGGTGCTAAAGCTAAAGCAACGGCTCACCGCCGGGGGGTGGCGGAGGCGTCAAGCGGGCGTCGTCGGTCGTGCCGAATTTCTTATCGGGGCCGGCGGAGCGGACCTCCATGCGGTCTCCGGCGAGTGCGTGAAAAAGGAAGGGCGTGCCCCAACGGTCAACGAGCTCGCCCGCGGCGTTGATCGCCGGATGGGTGCGCGGAATCAGGCGAAGACCGAGGGAGTTGTCGCCGGTGAGCGCGGCCGTGATCTCGGCGTTTTCACCCCAAGGGTTGCCGGCATTGGGGAAATTGAGGCGCCAGTCGCTCAGCAAGTCGTTTAAGAGCGTGAGGTCGCGAGTAATGGTGCCGCCGGGAGCATTGAGCGCGGCGGCGACAGAAATGGTGGGAGACGAATCAACAAAAAGGGGCCGATCGTTCGTGCCCGCAAAAGGAACGGGAGCAACAGGGAGCGACGGCGCAGCAGGCGCAGCAGGCGCAGCGGGAGCGGCGGGTGAAGGAGCCGCCGGGGAGGAATCGGCCGGGCGGCGCGGGAGCAACGACCAAACAAGGGCTCCGCCAAGCAGGGCCAAGCCGAGGACGAGCAGAAGGCGGCGGAAAGACATTCCGAAAGGCAGATCGATCAGGAATCAAAGGCGAGACGGCTGGTCGCCTGTGGGAGCGACCACCTCTCTGTGCGCGAGGAGGGCGGGTCGGAGACCCTGCCCTACTTATTTAGAGGAAAGCCGGGAGAGCGCGGGAATCGGTGAAGCGGCGGATGTTGGGCAAGACCGTCGAAAGATTGGTCGGGCTGACGCCGAACCAGGTCGCCAACGTCGCGCTGTATTCATCGACGCTGGTGGTCGGAATCCAGTTGCCGCGGGAACCCGAGTCATCGGGGCCGCTGCGGGTGAGGTTGGGCATGCGGCCGTAGATGTCGCCGCCTTTGACCGCGCCGCCGACGATGAAGTGGTGCGAGCCCCAGCCATGGTCGGAGCCGTCGCCGTTGGTGTTAAACGTGCGGCCGAAGTCCGAGGCCGTGAACGTCGTGACTTGTTCCGCGGCGCCCAGTTCGACGGTGGCGTTGTAAAAGGACGAGAGGCTACGGGAAATGTCGGCGAAGATGTTCGCGTGGGCTCCGGTCGCGGTGTTGCCGGCGTTGACTTGAGCATCATGGAGGTCGAAGCCGCCGATGCGGGCAAAGAAGACCTGGCGCTTGAGCCCGAGCGTGGGTGCGGCGGCGATGAGGCGGGCGATGGTGCGGAGCTGTTGGCCGAGGCTGGTCGTGGGGAACGCGGTGGTGAAGGGCACCGCTCCGGCAAAGATGCTGGCCACAAGGGCGCTGTCGGAGATGGCGTTGGAAGTGAGTCCGGCAAACGCGGTTTCGAAAAGGTTTTGGTTTTGCGCGGCGAGCAGATCGTTTTGGGCCTTCGTGCGGATGTTCTGGAAACCGGTGCCGACCGGGGAAGCGGAACCGGAGACCCTGATGGCGCCCGTGGGGCTGACGGCGTACTGGGCGACCTTCGGGCTCGAGCCGACTTGGAACGCGTTTTGGCCGTTCAAGGTGATCGACATCGAGATCGAGTTGTTCGAGTTCATCGCGTCGGTGAGGTCGGCCATCCGGCCGCCCCAGCCGGAGGTGAACGCCCGGTCGGGAATGCTGCTCTGCCATTCGACCTGTTGGTCGTTGTGCGAAAAGAGCTGGAGCGGAAGCGGCACGGAGCGGGCCATGTATTGGGCCTTGGTCGTGGGCACGGCGAGGGTACCGACGTTGGCGAGAAGGGCCATCTTGCCCGAATCGAAGAGGGACTTGAGGCCTGTCGTGTTCGTGCCGGCGAGGTCGAAGTTGAGTGCAGGGTGCAGGGCCCAAGCGCGGCCGTCGGAGGTCTTGGGGTTGAGGCCGAGCAGGGAGCTGCGCGGCAGGGCGAGCGCGCCACGGCCCCCGGAGATCGAGGCGTAACCGGTGGCGGCGGCGGCGGAACCGTAGCCGGCGTCGTCGTTGGGGATCAGGAGATTGTTGGCGTCGTTACCGCCGGCGAAGAAGAGGCAGACGAGGGCTTTGTAGTCGGAGGGCAGCGCGCCGGCGGCGGTAGGGACGACCGGGCCTTGGTCAGGGCTGGCGAGCGCGCCCGTCAGCCGGAGCTGCGCGAGCGTGGACAACATACCTGTAGCACCGACGGCAGCGCAGCAGGAACCGATGAACTGGCGGCGGGCAGGATCGAACGAAGGATTTTTTGGATTCATGGGAGCGGTGGCTTTTCGGCGGGGAGCGCGGATTATTTTTGAATCGAACCCTCGGGGGAGGTGACCACGAGGTAGAGAGCAGAACGCACGCGCTCAAGGTCGGACGTGCTGGCGGGCATTCGGGTAAGAGCTGAAACAATGAGCTCGGTATCCGACCGGGCCATCGTGCCACCGGCCAAAACCAAATTGGCGTAATCGACGAGTTGTTGCGGCGACCGAGCCAAGGGCAACAGGTCGGTCAACGTCAGGCCGACGTTCGTAGCGTTGCGAGTCGCGTAAAGCATGTTGTAAAGATAGTTGGGGATGGTGATCGCCGTCGTATCCGTAAAAATCTGAAATTCGGGAGCGAAAAGACCGGCGGCGGCCAACACGCCAGGATGCACGTATTCAGGCTCGAAAAAGTTGAACACCGTCGGGGCCCGCAGGGCCGCTTGGGCCAGCCCGCTTCCCTCTGGATTTGAGTAGGCCCCCAAGTAACGACCGCCATCGGAAGCTCCATTGAAGGCGCGGAGGAGAGCCGTGGCGCGGAGCAGCGGCTCCTTCGATTTGCCAAATCCGACCGAGTTCAAGAAGGCCGGCGAACGGGCTTCATAATCGGTCAGGATCGCCCGCACAACCGCGCCGAGATCGCCGCGCACGCCCGCTCCGTTATTTGCGAAGGCGGAGGCAACACGGTACACGTAACCCGGGCTGGGATTGCTCGTGACCAGACGCTGGATGAGCTGACGGGAGATAAACGGCGGCGTGTTGGGGTGATTGAAGAGCGTGTCCAGCGTGTCCTTGAGGTCCTTAATGCCGCCTTGGTTAGCGGGGAGAACTTTGCCGGTGACGATCGTTTTTGCCGTGTCGTCGTGGAACGTAGGAAAGAGCACCATCGGGTTGAGATAGCTCTCACTGCCGGGGCCGGTGCCACGGAAGTTGGGCGTGGCCACACTTTGGAAAAAGCCCCAACCCGTGAAGACCTTGGCGGTCTGGACAATCATGTCCTGCGTGTAGGTGGGAATCGGCTGGCCGTTGACGTCGAGTTTGAGGGTGCCGTCGGGCTGGAGTTCGTTGCGACCGATGGTGAACAGCTGCATCACTTCGCGCGCGTAATTTTCGTCGGCTTGGGTGAGTTGGACACCTTGGTTGTTGAACGTGGCTTTGGCGTTCCGCAGCGAGCTGAGGTAGATACCCATGTTGGGACTCAGCGTCACATTCTCGAGGAGCTGGCGGAAATTACCAAAGGCACCACGTACCAGCAGATCGTAATATTGAGCGTGGCCGTCCTGCCAAGCGTTGATCGTGCTGTTGGTATCGGACGTGACAAGAATCTGGCTCAGGGCAAAGGCGACGCGCTGGCGGAGTTGGTCAGGGGCGTTTACCGCCAGCTTCCACCAAGCGTTCTGCCGATGAACCCCGCCGATGCGGGTATTCAATACAGGGGGCATTGCATTGGCGTTACCGCCGGCCCCGCCGGCATTGTTGAGCGCAAAATCGGTATTGGCCGCGGCGAGATGCAACGAGGCCGGCAAGGCCATCTGTTCGTTCAACCAAGCGGTGTAGCCCTTAACGGTAAGGGCGTAGATCTCATCGTTTTTCGGGCCAAACGTCGCTTGGGCCAAGAAACGCGAAGCATCTTGCGCGGTGATCCGAGCCAGATCGACCGCCGGAGGAGGCGGCGGGGAGTTGAAGACGGACGACCCGGTGTTGCGCACGAAACTACCGGCGAGTTCGCCTGTGGGATTGCTGGCCGAATCAATCGTGATCGTGATACGGCCGGCTTTGAGCGCCGCAACGAGGTCTGAGGAGCTGTAGCCGAGGGTGGGCGCGAAGTCCCAGAACGCGTTACTGACCTGACCTTGAGGCAATTTGAGGAGGTAGTTTCCGTCGATGTAAAGGTACCCAAGTACCTGCGGCGAACTCAAATTTGAGAACGAAACGTTGATGTAGGCGGACTTTTCGTCCGGCGCCAAAAGGATGGTGCCAGTGCCGTTGGCCGTGGAACCCATGACCGTGGAAGGCGTGCGGAGATTGGAAACGTAGAGCGCTCCGGAATTATAGAAAAAAGAAACACTCGCCGACTCGGCAGCCGCCACGCCGTAGGTCCGGTTAGCGATCAGCGTGAGGGTGGCCGTGCGGTTGTTGAGATTGCCGGAATTAACCCGCGGCGTAAGCGTGACGGTCGCCGTGGATGCTCCCGCTGCAAACGACGCCACGCCGCTCACGGGCGCGTAATCGACCCCGGATTGGGCCGTTCCGCCGATGGTGTAGGCGACGTTGATCGCCGAAGCGAGATTACCGACGCGGTTGAGCGTGAAGACCGCAGGAGTGGTTCCCCGCGAATCAACACTCACGACGGATGCCGCCACGCTGACCGTCGACAAAACCTCGGATGTGAGGTCGTAGACCTCGATCAAGGCCACGCCCCCGGTGCCACCGACGCCGGACGCCTGGATGGTATAGCCGCCCGGAGGGAGGTCGACGAGAACTGCCGAGTCTCGGGCCCCAGGAGCGAAGGGAAACGCGCCGTTCTGCGCAAACGCCGCCGAAAGTGCGGCAGTGTTGGCGGCGCCGTCCGAGTCCCAGTTATCATTACCCGCTCCGGCCACGATCCGGCCGGAGGAGTTTAGAATCGAAAAGACGGGATCGCTCAGAAATCCGGTGAAACCGAGCCCGTTTAGGGACGGTCCCGCCACCCGCACCATCAGTCGTCGCGATCCGCCGCCGGGAGCGATATTCACGCCGGCGATCAGAATCCCGTTGCCCGGCGATACCAGAGCACGCGTCGAGATGTTGAGTAGCCGGGCGGAGCCGGTGAGATCATAAACTTCGAGCAGGCCGATTCCGGACGTGTTGCCGACGCCGCTGACCGAAGCGGTGTAGGTGCCAGGGGCCAGGGTCGCGATGAGGGCCGAGTCGTTGTTGGCACTGTTGCCGAATGAAAACGCGCCGGCTGAAGCGGTGGCGGCGGCCAGCGCAGCTTGATTGTTGTCGCTGCTGTTCCAATTGTCGTTCTCGAGCACGAGTTGCCCGCTGTTGTTGAAGACGCGCAAGATCGGATTCGTCAAAACCCCCGTGAGCCCAAACGGCGCTTGGCTCAAGCGCTGCCCAACGGCACGGATCAGAATCCGCTTCGGCGCGCCGTCGGTCACGATGAAGCCGGTGATCATGACGTTGTTGCCGGTGCCTACTTGGCCGCGGGTGGCGAGGCTCGTGACGCGTTGATCATACTGAGCCGCGCGGGCGGTCGGAAACGCGGAGAACAGAGCGACCAAGGAGATGAACAGGCGCGAAGTTTTCATAGGGAATCGGGCTAAAGCGGTTGTGGGGAGTGCCGAAGGGGTTCGGAGTCGGCCGGACAACAAGTTGTTGACGGGAAGGTGTATAGTCGGCGCCCAAAAGTCGAGCCGCCGATTGCAAAAAATAAGCAAATTTTTGATGACCAGCATTTAAACATCCACCGCAAGCGTAGCCTCAACGTCCGCACCAACCGCCATCCACCGTCATAACGTGGCCACTCATGTAGTCGCTTGCGGGCGAAGCCAAAAAGACAATCGCCCCCTCCAGATCACTTGGCTCGCCCCAGCGGCCCGCCGGAATTCGACCCAGAATCTCTTGGGAACGCACGGCATCGGCCTGGAGCGCAGCGGTGTTGTCGGTGCGCATATAGCCGGGCGCGATGGCGTTTACCGTGACGCCCTGCTTGGACCATTCGTTCGACAGCGCTTTGGTGAGCTGACCGACCGCGCCTTTGCTCGCAGCATAGCCCGGCACCGTGATGCCGCCGAAGAACGTGAGCAGCGATGCGATGTTGATGATCTTGCCGGAGCCGCGACCGATCATGTGCCGACCCGCGGCTCGGCAGGCGGTGAACACTCCGTTAAGATTAACGTCGATGACCTCATCCCAATCGGCATCCGTGTGATCGACGGCCGGCGCGCGCTTAATGATGCCGGCGTTATTGACGAGGATATCAAGCTGCCCCTGCCAAGCCACGGCTTCATCGATGAGCCGCTGGACGGCGGCCCGGTCGCCCAGATCGGCCGCACTCGCGTGAGCGCGGACGCCGAGGTTGAGCGCGGCTATCTCGGCAACAACGGGAGCTAGTTTCGCCGCATCACGGCCATTAATGATCACGTCCGCCCCGGCGCGCGCGAGGGCGAGAGCCATGGCTTTGCCGAGGCCTCGGGAAGAGCCGGTGACGAGGGCGACCTTCCCGGCGAGGCCGAATTTTTGCTGGAGAAACGAGTTCATGGACGCAGCGGGCAATTACTTCAACGTCGCGATCGGCGCAGGGTCCATGTCGGAGAAATTTTGGTTGTCGCCGCCCATCGCCCACACGAAACGATAGGCCCCGGTGCCGACGCCGCAGTGGATCGACCAAGCGGGCGACAAGACCACCTCGCGATCGCGGACGACGAGGTGCCTCGTGGCCTGCGGCTCGCCCATAAAGTGCATCGCGATGTTTTCGCCGAGGTCGAAGTAAAGATAGATCTCGGTGCGGCGACTGTGGGTGTGCGGCGGCATCGTGTTCCAGATGTTGCCCGGTTCAAACTCGGTGAAGCCCAAGACGAGTTGGCAGCTTTTGATTCCCTCCGGGTGGATGTATTTCAAAATCGTGCGGCGGTTGGCCTTGGTGGCGTCGCCGATCGGAGCCGCCGAGGCATCGGCCCGCCGCGCGACGGTGGTCGGATATTTGGCGTGGGCGGGGGTGCTGACAAAGTAGAACTGGGCTTGGCCAGCCGGGCCGTTTTCAAAGACGACGTCTTTTTCGCCGAGTCCGATGTAAAGACAGTCGAGCGTGGACAAAGTGTGGGCAATGCCGCCGACGCGCACCACGCCGGCACCGGAGCCGACGTTGAGAATTCCGATTTCGCGGCGCTCCAGGAAAAACGACGTGCCGAGTTCTTTGTCGGTCGGCAGACCGAGCGGCGCCCCGGTAGGGACGGCGGCGCCGCAAATCATGCGGTCAAGATCGGTGTAGTGCGCGATGACTTCGCCGGGCCGGAAGAGGCCACCGATGAGGAATGTTTCGCGCAGCTGCTCGGTGGAGAGCGTGTTGGTCGCGGCCGGTGTGGGGAAATAATGGAGTTTCATCAGGAATGGGTCGGAAAATTAAAGCGGCGAAAGCCAAATGCGGCGAACTTCAAATGGGAGTTTCCCTAACTGGAATCCGACGGCACCGACCGCCGGTTTGATGTCGCCGAGATGGCGATGCCAACCGGCCGTTTCGCGGCCGCTCAGCCGCGAAACGGTTCCGGAAGGCGGCTCATCGGTAGCGGCGGCAGCGCGCGTGAGTAGTCCGGAAACAAGGCTCGGGGCCAGAGCAAGCAGTCGGAGTTTCATCACGACGGAGAAGCCTCGAGCGTGATCCCCGAGGCAACCCGAACTGCATGGCCGCAAAATGCCGCTCGGGCCGCCGCCGTGACTAAAAGGGCCGAGGTCATCGCTCCATGATTCGGGCTCGACGCGGCTGCCAATCGCGACCCAGCACGAAGGTCGGGTCGGAATAATTCGCGACGAGCTCCGCGTCGGCCGGAAGCCGCAGTTGGCGGGAGACAGACAGGCGCTGGCTCACGTCGGCGGGTGTACCGTCGGGGGCGCGGCTGTTGAATTCCATGAACCGGAGACTCAAGATCGATCCCGGCGGCGCGCCGTCCCGCGGGGCCTGCAGTTGCCAGCCGACGGCGGCGACACTCGCACCCAGCGTGCAGTCGATGAGGACCACTTCGCTGTGCGGGAACCGATGCGGTTCGATCCGCGAAAGAAAATTCTCCGTCACGCCCGGCGCGCCTTCAAACGTGCACCGCACAAAGACGAAGCCATGTTGACCGGCCGGATTACGGACTTGGGTGTAGTAGGCCGAAGATCGCAAAGACCGTGCCGTGCAATGCTCGAAGAACGCCGGTCCGGTGCCCCACATAAAATCGACGTCGCCCTCGATGAAACAGCCGGTGACGTACACTTGGCCATTCAACTGGATCGTATCCTGAAAACTGCGGAAGTTGACGTCCTTGATCACCGCGCGGGCGGAGGCGGAGCCATTGACGATGAGCGCCTCGGCTTGCGAGCCACCCTGCGGCGTGGTGTTCCAGAGAGTAAGATTGGCGAGGGTGAAGTCGTCGACGCGGTGCGCGAGGAACATGCCCCGACGATTGACGCTGCCACCCGCGCGCGCGGGTTCGCCGGCAGGGCTCGGGGTGGGTTCGCCGGACGGATTACCACGGTAGCTGTTGAACTTCGCGTTATTGGGGTAAGCGATCACGGTCTCACGCCGGTCTTCGCCCAGAATTGTGACCGCATGTTTGCCGGTGAAAAAAATAATCTCCCGATAAGTGCCCTTGCGCAGGAAAACCGTCACCGGGTCGGTATTCCCGTCGGGAATATAATCCAGCGCGGCCTGCACGGTGCAGAAATCCCCGGAACCATCGGCGGCGACGATCACGCGCTTCGCACCCGGAGCAGGCGGCGCGGCGCGGGTCGCGAAACGCCAGGCAGTTGGCCCGTCGATCCCGCTGAACGAGTCACCACCCGTCACGAAAGCTCCCGCGCTCACCGTGACATAGTAGCTGCGCCCGTAAGCCAGAGTGCCCGTTTTGGGCACGAGCCAAACCTCCCGATCAACCCCGAGAACCGAATAGACCTGGAAATGATCGATGCCACCGATGGTGCGCTCGCTGACCGGAGACCCGAGCGTGAAGGTTTCAACGACCGCCCGCGAGGCGGCATCGTGGATCTGGATCCGACCCGTCGGCACCAGCGATGGGGCAGCGGCGAAAACCAAGCGCAACGGAGCGTCCGGCGTCACCTCGGTCGCACCCGGGGCAGGGAAAAGACGCTGCGCCGAAAACGCAGCTTGCGCGTGAGCCGCCAAAACCGTGACGAGCCAAACGCCTAGGCAAACCGGCAGAGAGCGGTGAAACATCGGGCGAGCCTAACCGCAAATTCTCTCCCGTCCAAAGCAAAGCCGCGCGGTGAATTCCGCGCGGCCGGACTGGCAGCCGTCAGGCAACCGGGCTCAGAACGAGCCCTTCACTCCGATCGTGTATTGCACGCCAAACTCCTCGCGACGGTAAGTGCGGCTCCAGCTGGGAGAAACCGGACCGTAGCGCTGGGCGTCTTGGGCGACGTTGGTGAGATTACGGGCGTTGAGGAAGAACCCGACCAAGTTGGTGTAACGGTAATTGAAATTCACGTCCGTGTAGACGCGCGGTTTAAAGTAGTCGAAGAAACCTTCGTCGGTGCGCGCCAGACCATTGTAGGTGATGGTCTGCTGGGTGAGCCGCTGACGGCGTCCAGCGCCAGAGGAGAATTTAACTTGAGGCCTGTAACGCGCGCGCTGCCAAAGTTGAAGCGCGCCGAGATGGTCGCCCCGGCTGCGGAAATCTAACCGCTCGCTTCCACGCGCGCTTGATTCATGGCCTCGAAGCGTTGACTTCTTCGGCGCGCTTTTCCGCCGCCGTAATCTCCCCGCCGTGAGCAAATCCAAACCCACGCCCCGCCCCGCTTTGCGCTCCACGGCCGATTTTGCCCGCCATGTCGGTTTGGCGCGCACCACCATTTCGCGGGTGCTCAACGGCCAGCCCGGGCTTAAGCCCAAGACGATTGCCCGCGTGCACGCGGCGATGGAGGCCACCGGCTTCACGCCCAACGCGCACGCCCTTCACCTGAAGGGCAAAAACTCCGCCACCATCGGGATCTGCATGGAGGACCTGCTCACCCCGCCGGCCGTGCGGAAACTCGCCGCGTTGCAGCGCCTGCTGCGCGCACAAAACTACGCGTCCCTCATCGAGGTGTTGGACCCGGGCGAAAGCCGGCGGGTGGTCCGTCACTTCCTGTCCATGCGCGTTGATGCGATCGTCTTCATCGGGCTGTTCGACGAAGCCGAGATCACCGCCCGGATCTCCGAACTGGTCGTTCATGGCACGCCGCACCTTATCATCGACCACGCGGGCATCGCGGGCGCCAACACCGTGTCGCTCGATCGCGCCGCCGGCATGACTGCGGTCGTGAACCACCTGCTTGCCTTCGGCCACACCCGATTCGGTCTGCTCGGTTTAAGCTCGCCCGCCCGCACCGCCGGCGAGCGGTTAAACGGCATTCGCGCAGCCTTGGCCGCGCATCGGCTCGATTTCGATTCCTGCACCCAATCCCTCGATCATCTGCACGTGCGGGCGGGCGACTTCGAATACGGCCGGGCCCTCGCCACCACGTTCGCTTCGACCCCCAACCGTCCCACCGCCTTTCTCGCGCTCAACGACGAAATCGGCGTCGGCGCACTTCATGGTTTCCAAGCCTCCCGACTGCGCGTGCCACACGATCTTTCCATCTCCGGCTTCAATAATCAGGACATCTGCGCGATGACGACGCCCGGTCTCACCAGCGTGGACCAACAAATCGCACCCACCGTCGCCGCCGCCGCCAAGTTGATCTTTGAACAACTCAACGGCCCCGTCCGGCGACGGCCGGTCTTGCGCACCATCGTTCCGGAACTCGTCGCCCGCGGGTCAACCGGTCCGGCCCCGGCCTGAGAGTGGGCGTCACCCGGCCGAAATTAGGCCGGTTCAATTCGGGAAAATCTCATTCTTCCCATTCGCGTCCCGCGGGCTTTATCTCACCCTTAACACCCGTGAGTTCCCTCGCCTCCCCTCCGCTTCACCCTTCCGTCGCCGACCCCGCGCGTTGTCTCCGCCGCCTCGCCGCTCTGCTCCCGGCCTCGCGCGTGCTCTCCGGACCGGCCCAACTCGCCGCCTATGAAAGCGACGGCCTCACCGCCTTCCGCACCGCGCCGCTCGCCGTCGTCGTCCCCGAGACTCAGGCCGAGGTCATCGCCCTCGTCCGTCTCTGCCACGAGGAGAAGCTCCCCTTCGTGGCCCGCGGCAGCGGCACCAGCCTGTCCGGCGGCTCCACGCCCGTCGCCGGTGGACTCGTGATCACGCTCAACCGCCTCAACCGCATCCTCCGCGTCGACCCCGCCCAGCGTCTCGCCGTCGTCGAGCCCGGCGTGATCAATACCGCCGTCACCGCCGCCGCCGCGCCCCACGGCTTGCACTACGCGCCCGACCCTTCGAGCCAGTCCATCTGCACCATCGGGGGCAACGTCGCCTTCAACTCCGGGGGCGCCCACTGCCTAAAATACGGCATGACTTCCAATCACGTGCTCGGGCTCAAAGCCGTGCTCGCCACCGGCGAGGTCGTCGAATTCGGCTCCGCTTCCCGCGAGCAACTCGGCCCCGACTGGTGCGGCCTGTTCTCCGGCAATGAAGGCCTTTTCGGCATCGCCCTTGAGATCACCGTGCAACTCCTGCCGCGCGCCGAGGTGTTTCATACCGTCCTCGCCGGCTACCGCACCCTCGAGCAGGCCGGTGACGCCGTCTCTGCCATCATCGCCAGCGGCCTGCTCCCCGGCGCGATCGAAATCATGGACGCGCTCGCCCTCGAGGCCGCCAGCGCCGCCGTCCACGCCGAGTATCCGCCCGGATGCGAAGCCGTCCTCATCGTCGAGCTCGAAGGCCCGCGCGAGGTCGTCGCCGCCCAGCGCCCCCAACTCGACGCGCTAATCGCCGCCAGCGCGCCCGTCGAGGCCCGCCCCGCCCGCGATGCCGCCGAACGCGCCGCCATCTGGAAGGGCCGCAAGAGCGCCTTCAGCGCCGTCGGCCGACTCTCCCCGGATTTCATCGTGCAGGACGGCGTCGTCCCCCGCCGCCGCCTCGGCGAGGCCCTGCGCCGCATCGCCGAGATGTCCCGCGCCGCCGGCATTCGCTGCGCCAATGTCTTCCACGCCGGCGATGGGAATCTTCACCCGCTCATTCTCTACAACGGCACCGAACCCGGCGCCCTCGACCGCGCCGAAGTCCTCGCGGGCAACATCCTGAAAATGTGCGTCGAGATGGGTGGCTCCATCACCGGCGAACACGGCGTCGGCCTCGAAAAACGCGACTACCTCGCCTCGATGTTCAACGCCGACGAACTCGATTGCCTCCACCGGATCCGCGCCGCCTTCGATCCGCTCGGCATCGCGAATCCCGGCAAGATGTTTCCCGACGGCACCGCGCCCGCGCTCGCCCAACACGGCCTGCACCCGCTCGAAAAAGCCGGCCTCATCTCCCGCGAATGAACGCCCTGCTTTCCCCCACCACGCTCGCCGAGCTCGCCGAAGCCGTGCGCTCCGCCCCGCGCATTCTCGCCGTCGGCGCGCGCACCAAGCCGCGCCTCTCCGCCGCCGCGCCCGACGTCACCCTCGTCTCCACCCTCGGCCTCAGCGGCATCACGGAATACCAGCCCGACGAATTCACCTTCACCGCCCTCGCCGGCACGCCCCTCAGCGAGATCGCCGCCACCCTCGCCGCGCGCGGTCAATATCTGCCGTTCGATCCCTTGCTGCTCACCGCCGGCGCGACCCTCGGCGGCACGCTCGGCGCCGGTCTCAGCGGCTCCGGCCGGTTCCGCTTTGGCGGCCAACGCGACTTCATCCTCGGCGTGCGCTTCGTTGATGGCACCGGCCGACTCCTGCGCCTCGGCGGCAAGGTCGTGAAAAACGCTGCCGGCTTCGACCTGCCGAAATTCTTCGTCGGCAGCCTCGGCCGCTTCGGCGTCTTCGGTGAGCTCACTTTCAAGGTCTTCCCTCGTCCCGCCTCGACGCTCACCCTGCGCCTGCCCGTCGCCGACGCCTCCGCCGCCACCGCGCTGCTCAACGCCGCCGCCGGCGCCCGCTGGGAGATCGACGCCCTCGATCTGCTCCCCGCCGCCGATGCGGTCGCCGTTCGTCTCGCCGGCCCGGAGAGCGCGCTCCCGATCCTCGCGGCCGAGATTCTCACGCGTTTTCCGGGGGAAATTCTCTCCGCCTCCGCCGCCGATGCGCTCTGGTCCGATCTCCGCGAACTCCGCTGGACCCACGCCGGCGGCTCTCTGCTCAAGCTCGCGCTCACGCCCGCGCAACTCCCCGAACTCGTCGCCCGCGTGCGCGCACTCTCCGGCCGCATCCACGTGACCGCCGGCGGCAACGCCGCGCTCGTCTCCCTCCCCGCGCCCGCCGCCTCACTCGGCCTCCCCGCGCTCACGTTGCGCGGCCCCGGCCCGCTGTGGCTCGACGCCCCCGCCCCACCCGCAATCCACGCCGCCGTAAAAACCGCCCTCGATCCGCACAACCGTTTCCCGTCCCTTGCCGCCTGATGCTCCACACCATCGCCAAAAACAAACACGGCCCGCTCACCGAATCGATGGCCCATGCCGTCGAGTCCTGCGTCCACTGCGGCTTCTGCCTCGCCGCCTGCCCCACTTACTCCGAGCTCGGCCAAGAAATGGATTCCCCCCGCGGCCGCATCGTCCTCATGAAGCAGGTCCTCGAGGAAAAACTCCCGTGGGCCGACGCCCAGCCGCACGTTGACCGCTGCCTCGGTTGCCTTGCCTGCGAGCCCGCGTGCCCGAGCGGCGTGCCTTACCGCGACCTGATCAGCCCGTTTCGCGCCGTCGCCCAACCCAAGTTCAACCGCACGTTCGCCGAAAAGCTCCGCCGCTTTCTGGCCGCGCAAACGATCCCGTTTCCCCGCCGCTTCCGGCTCGCCGCCGCCGCCGGCCGCCTCGGCAAACTCGTCCGCCCGCTCGTCCCCGCCGCCCTTCGCCCCATGATCGACCTCGTGCCGGCGTCGATCCCGCCCGCCGAATCATGGCCCCGCGTCACCCCGGCCGTCGGCGAACGCCGTGCCCGCGTCGCGCTCCTCACCGGCTGCGCGCAACAAGTCCTCTCGCCCGACATCAACACCGCCACCATCGCCGTCCTCGCCCAACAAGGCGTCGAAGTCATCGTGCCCGAGTCGCAGGGCTGCTGCGGCGGCCTCGCGTGGCACACCGGCGACCTCACCGCCGCACAAAATTTCGCCCGCAAAAACCTCGCCGCTTTCCCCGCCGACGTGGACGCGATCCTCACCAACGCCGCCGGCTGCGGCTCCGCGCTGCACGAATACCACCTCGTCCTCAAGGGCACGCCCGACGAGGCCCGCGCCGAGGCATTTCGGCACCGCGTGATGGATGTGAGCTTGTTTCTCACCAAGCTCGGCCTGCGGACGCCTCCGCCCACCGCCCAAGTCCCGCGTCGCATCGCCTATCACGACGCCTGCCACCTGGCCAACGCCCAAGGCGTGCGCGCCGAACCTCGCGCCCTCCTTCGCGCGATCCCGGGCGCCACCGTGATCGAGCTCGCCGACGCCCATCTCTGCTGCGGCAGCGCCGGCACCTATAATTTGGACCAACCCGACATCGCCGCCTCCCTCGGCGAGAAAAAGGCCCGCGCCGTCATGGCCAGCGGCGCCGAGGTCGTCGCCAGCGGCAACATCGGCTGCCTCACTCAACTCTCGTCACACCTCGCCCGCCTCGGCTCCCCGATCAAGGTCCGCCACACCTTTCAGGTTTTGCGCGACGCCTACACGCCGTAACTCTCCCGCCCGCTCCGGCTGACGGCGGGCCGCCTCAAAGCCCGAGGGCGGCCGCCGCTCCGCGTCGCACCCACCGGTAGGCGGCGTGCGAATTTTGCCAGAAAAATTTCTCCGCCGCAGCCCGGCTTTGACCGGCGAAGAAATCCGCGGCGACCCGATGCACCGTCGCATACGGCGCGACCCGATCACTGACCGGCCAGTTGCTCCCAAACATCACGCGGTCCTCGCCAAACAGATCCAGAATCGTGTCGAGCGCCGCCCGGTAGTGCGCGGGATTGTCCACGACCACACCACCCTCTCGGCGCACGATATTGGAAACCTTGGCAAACACGTTGGGCTGGCGGGCCAGCTCCGCCCACGCCGGACGCATGGCCGCCGGAGCGGCGTCCCAATCGGCAAACGGGAGATGGTTCACCACGATCCGCAGGCCGGGCAACGTACGCGAGAGTTGCAGGGTCGGCCCGAGCACCGCCACGCCACCCAGCACGTCGATCGAAAGATCCGCGGCGGCTACCCGCTTGAGATCGGCCAAAACCTCCGCAGTCGCCAAATTCCTGAGGACGTTTAGGCGCAGCCGCAGTCCCCGAAAAATCGGGTCCGCCGTGAAGCGACTCAGGTTGTCCGCAAACTCCGGCCGACCCGGCACGAGGTGCCCCACAAAGCCGACGATCTCAGGATTCGCCCGTGCGAGATCGAGGATCCATTGGTTATCCTCAATCCGATCACTCGCCTCGACGACGACGGTGCCCACGACGTTGAGCGCGCCGTGGTGCGCCGCGAAATCCGCCGGCAACCTCGGCCGGAAGAGAACGTTATCTGTGCGCGGGGGCCAAGGCACCCCTTGCGCGCGCGTCGGATCATAGAAATGCGTGTGCGTGTCGATGATCGGAATCGGCGCCGCGACGGCATTCATCGCCGCACCCGCCACTCCGGTCGAGAGCGCGGCGGTGGCAGCCGAGGACCATAGAAATTCGCGACGGGTCATGGGGCGGGATCTGGAAGAAAAGGAATTCGGCGCGACCGAGCCAGAACCTTCTGCCCGATCTGTTAACCCCGCCCCGCAAAGCCTGGAAATTGAACCTCGACCCGTTCCACCCGCGCCGCCCAAATCCCCGGCCATGCTCTCGGCCAAACGCTCCAAACTCGAAAAAATTCGCCCGCTGCTTCGGACCGATCTGCCGTTCACCGAAACCCCCGGTTGTTTTAATTTCCTCGATGCCGCCCTCGCCGAGAAGCACGGCGTCTTCGAAACCGAAAACGTCTCGCAGCACTCCTACGACCCCCACGCGCTGCAAATCATCAACCGGTTCCCCGAGGGTCTCATCCTCGATTGCGGTGCCGGCAAGCGCGCCGAGTATCTGACCAACGTCGTCAACTTCGAGATCGTCCCCTACGACACGACCGATGTGGTCGGCGTCGCGGAAGAACTACCGTTTGCCGACGCTTCCTTCGACGGCGTCGTCTGCCTCAACGTGCTCGAGCACGTCAAAAATCCGTTTCAAGCCGCCAAGGAGATCTCCCGCGTGCTGAAGCCCGGCGCGCAACTCTACTGCGTGGTGCCCTTCCTCCAGTTGCGTCACGGCTTCCCCAATCACTACTACAACATGACCGCCGAGGGCCTGAAAAACCTCTTCGACCCCTACCTCAAAATCGACAGCCAGGAAGTGATCGCGAGCGGCCTGCCGATCTGGTCGTTGTGGTTGCTCATCATGCACTGGGCTGCCGGCCTGCCCGAGCCCACGAAGAGCGAATTCCTCAACCTGAAGCTCTCCGATCTCATGCACCATCCGGTCGCGATCATGAACCAAGACTTCGTGACGAAGCTCTCCGCCGACAAAAACTTCGAGCTCGCGAGCACGACCGCCCTCTTCGCCACCAAGCCTCCCGTCTTATAAGGATGCCCGCCGTGCGCCGTTGCGGCACTCCAAAATAAAGGAGTTGAAACTCGACCCGTTTTGCCCGGCTCTACAGCCACGCTCCTCAAAACCATGAAAAACCATGTTACCCCGACCGAATCAGAGTTGATCGACCTCGCCCAGACCAAGGGACCGCTCGGGAAGGCCTCTATTTATTTGAAGCTCTCCGGACCCGGCTGGCTCCAAGGCGCAGTGACCCTGGGCGGCGGCTCTCTGGCCGGTGCGCTCTACGTGGGGATCATTTCCGGCTACCAGCTTCTTTGGCTCCAGCCACTCGCGATGATCCTCGGCGTGATCATGCTTTCGGCGATCGGCTACGTGGCCCTCTCCACCGGTCGCCGTCCGTTTGAATCCGTCAAGACTCACATCTCTCCCGTGCTGGCGTGGGCCTGGGCCATCGCCACACTCATGGCCAACATCGTCTGGGCCATGCCTCAGTTCAGCCTCGGTATCGGCGCGATGCAGCAAAACATCTTCCCGTTCATCGGCACGTCCCAGGCCTCCACCATCGGCGTCGCGTTGCTGTTCTTCGTGACCGGAATGGTGATCAACTACGCCTACGAGACCGGCAGCAAGGGCGTGAAGATCTTTGAAGACGTCCTCAAGGCCATGGTCGGCCTGATCGTGATCGCATTTTTTCTGGTCGTCGGCGTGCTCACGTTTTCCGGCACCATCAGTTGGGCCGACATTTTCAACGGCATGATCCCGCGCGTCAGCGATCTCTACAACCCCGCCCGGGATTACATCGCGCCCATCGCGGCCACCGGCGAGTTCGCCGAGTATTGGACCAAGTCCATCGTCAGCAGCCAGCGCGACATCATCATGACCGCGTTCGGCACGGCGGTCGGCATCAACATGACCTTCCTCCTCCCCTACTCCATGCTTCGCCGGAAATGGGGACGCCGCGAGCGCGGGCTGGCGATCTTCGATCTTTCCATCGGCCTCATCATCCCCTTCGTGCTCGCCACGTCCTGCATCGTCATCGCCGCCGCCGCCGCTTTCCACGCGAAGACCTCGGACATCCTCAGGCCCGACGGCACGCCCATCCCCGCGGCCGCGAGAAGCTACTACGCTGCGTTCGCGACCCATCCCGCCGTCGTGAAGGCCACGGCGCAATCGCCGGCGGCGGAGAAGGCCGCCTCCGTCGCAATCGCTGTCGCCGCCCTCCCGGAAGCCGATCGCAAGGTCGGAGCTATGCTCGCCCAGCGCGGCAACATCCAACTCGCCACCACTTTGGCGCCGCTCACCGGCCCCGGCATCGCGCAGAAAGTCTTCGGCCTTGGCGTCCTGGGTATGGCGGTCTCGACCATCATCGTACTGATGTTGATGAACGGCTTCGCCCTCACGGAAATGCTGGGCCGATCGGGAGACCGCAAAATCCATCTGATCGGCTGCGCCATCTCGGGCATCGGTGGCTTTGCGGGCGCTTTCCTCTGGGGTAATCCCGATGCCCGCGCCGCCCTCGCCGTCCCCACCTCCGTCATCGGCGGCTCCATGATCCCCATCGCCTACTTTACCTTTCTCCTGATGATGAACTCCAAGCCCCTCCTCGGCGCCGACCTGCCCTCCGGCGGTGCCCGTATCCGCTGGAACATCCTCATGATCACCGCCACCGGCATCGCGACGGGCGGTTCGATCTGGGCGCTCTCCGCAAAAGGAATCCCCGGCTACATCGGCCTGGCCATCCTCGCCACCCTCGCCATTTTAGGCACCGTCGGTTTTCTCAAAAAGAACCGCGCTTAAAAAGCGGGCTAAAAAAGAGACGCGGAGCTCGGGGCTCACATCACGTGAGCCCGGCCGGGTTGGGTGAGTGATTGCCGCGCGTTTGAGCACAAGCCTTCACCCGAGGTAGCATTCCGCAACGGAGGCGACGGGCATTCAAAAACTGACAAACCACGGCCTGACTCCTGCGGATCGCCCGCTGCCGACGGATAACCTGCAAACAACGGCCAGACTCTCTGGCTCGGCATCGCCGGTATAAGACCATTTACGGCACCTCGTAGATCTCGATCAGCGCCACGCCGGAGGAGGCGCTCTGCGCGGCCTTGACCTGAGCAGTGTAGGAACCGGGTTTCAAGGTGACCAGCAACGCGGCGTCGCGGCTGCCCGCCACGAGGGCAAAGGCACCGGCCTGCGTGGCCGCCGTCGTGATCTCGGCGCGATTGGCCCAGCCTACGTTTAACGGCCCGAGGCGCTCAACGGCCCAACACGAGGCCGGGCCCTACATCCGCAATTAATCGGGATACGGGCGACTCGCTCGATTCGCCCGTTTTTCCCCGTTCAACCCAACGTCTCGAGCAGCGCCTTGAGATTGTGCAGGCACGTCCGGCTCGCCGGTTCGCCGCCATGCGAGAACGCGTGGCCGGCCGGCAGGTGCAGCAGCGACTCGTCGATCTTCTCCAGTCGCCAATGGGTTTCCAGCGAGAGCAGCCCGCGATAGCCCATCGCCTGCAACGCCCGGAAGTGCGCCCGCCAATCGACGTCGCCGACCCCCACCGGGGTGCCCACCGCGATCAATTCGCCGCTACGTACCGCCCCGCTCCGCCGCACCGCGTCCTTCACGTGCAGGTGAAAAATCCGTGAGCCCAACCGGGCCAGATCGGCCGGCGTGGGCGCATCAGCTCCGGGCACATACAGCACATTGCACGGATCCCAAATCGCCCCGACGCGGTCCGCCGGCAGAGGCCCCAAAATCGCCGAGGTCTCCTCCGCCGTCGCCGCGAGGCAGGAGTGCTCGTTCTCCAACCCCAACCGCACGCCGGAGCCTTCCGCCAATTCCAACAACCCCCACAACTGCTCGACGACGCGGCGCTGCTTCGCGGGGTCCGACGGATTCACCGAACGGAAAAAGGTAAACACGCGCAGCAAGTCGCACTTCAACTCGCGGGCCACATCGAGGCTCCGCTTAAAAATCTCCCGATGCGCCGCGATCGCGGTGGCATCGTCGAGCTCACACTTGAAGACCGGCGTCGAACAACCGTAGACGCGCCAGCCTTCGTCCCGCGACGCCGCCCCGATCGCCGCGACATCGGCCGGCGTCAGGTCCTTGAACGCCCGGCCGCCAAAACTGCGCAGCTCAATGCCCGAGAGCCGAAACTCACGGATAAACTCCGTGATGACGGGGAGCTCTTGGGAAACTTCATCGGTGATGAACGTGATGGATTCTGGGAATTTCATAGAATGCGTTTAACGAAGTGGATCTCGGTCAGTGGCCCGAAAGGTGGCACGGGCGTCTCGCCCGTGGGTTCGAATCATGGGCGGGACGCCCATGCTACTGCAGAACGGATGCCTCAGCGCTTTGCGCCCGCCTTCGCCATCACTTCGGCGATCGTGACCGGGACGCCGCCGCGCCGTTTGCTTTCGTCGGCCGCCTCCATGAACGCGAGCAACTCCAACGTCGTCTCCGGCGCCACCGGCGAAATCCGAGTTTGAAAAAACTTCATGATCTCAACCGTCAGCCCGGCGTAGTTCTGCTTCTCGCCGACGACCGCCACGCCCTTCGTGCCGACTACCGTTACGCCATAACCTTTGTGGCTCTTACGATTGCCCTGCACCGTGCCCACGCGGCCATCAGCCCAAATGCCGGTAATGACATCCGTGTTGGCCGTGTGCGTGCGAACCACCTGCACACATCCGGGCCCGAGCACCGTGTAAAGTGCTTCGACGGCGTGAATCCCATACCAGAAAAAATCAGGATGCGTCGGCTCGATGTCCGCCGGCCCGATCGAGAACGCCGACGTGATGTCGCCGATCGTCGCCAGCTTCGGCGCGTAGGGCTCGGGCGCGTAACGCAGCGACGACGAACTGAAAATCGGCACCCCGGCCTCCTTGGCGAGCCGCACCATCTCCACGGCATCCTTGAGCGAACCCGCAAACGGCTTGTCGATGAACACCGGTTTCTTCGCCGCCAGCGTGCGCCGAAATTGATCCAAGTGCGTGCGACCATCGACGCTCTCGATCAAAATCGCGTCCACGTTGCGCGCGAGTTCCTCGATCGAATCGTAAAGTTTCACGCCGTGAGTCTCGACGAGTTGCTTGGTGAACCCTTCGACCCGCGACGCGCTCGCCACGATGTCGGGGCTGCCCCCTTTAAACGCCGCGACGACCTTCCCGCCCGGCACGTGGCCCGGCGCCTTGGGGTCGTTAAACACTTTTGCGAACGCCGGCACGTGCGACGTATCGAGCCCAATCATGCCCAGCCGCAGCGGTTCGGCCGCGCCGGCGGGAAGCAGTGCCATCAGAATAACGGATAAAGAGGATCGGATCATGGGAGTTTAGGTTGAGAGTGACGCTGCTGCCGCCGCATCGATGTAGAGCGTGGCATCGGCGTGAAGGCGAAGAATAGACGCGGGGCACGCGGTTGCAATCGGTCCCTCGACCGTCGCACGGACCGCTGCCGCCTTGCGCGGCCCCGGCACATGGATGCTCAGGCGGCGCGCCTGCCGGAAGACCGGCACCGTGAGCGTAAAGGCATGGCGCGGAACCGCCTCGAGCGTTGGAAAACAACCGTCGTTCACCTGCTGCTGGCGGCACGCGTGATCGAGTTCGACCACTTTCACGAGCTGCGCATCGGCGAAGTCGGCCACGGGCGGATCATTGAAAGCGATGTGCCCGTTTTCACCGATGCCCATGCACACGAGATCGATCGGCCGCTCGCGCAGGAGCGCCGAATAACGCGCCGCGACCGCCGCCGCATCCGGTTCCTCGGCCGGCAACGGATGGAAAACACCGATCGGCACCTTACTCAGCAGATGCTGCCGGAGGTAGTGGCGAAAACTCTGCGAATGGTCGCCTGAGAGCCCCACATAATCATCCATGTGAAACGCGGTGATCCGGGACCAATCCAGAGCGATGCCGCACTGCGCCGGATCGACCAGCGCCGCGAGAAATTCATCCTGCGAAGGCGCGCAGGCGAAAATCACCCGCGCCTCCCCTTGCCGGGCGACGACCCCGTGCAAATACGCGGCGACCGCCTGCGCGGCGGCTCGACCAAGGGCGGCACGGTCGCGATGAATCTCAAGCGCCAGACGGCCGGCGGTGGAATAGAAAGGAGCGATGACGGGCATAGAAAAATCAGAGCGTGGGCAGTGTGACGCCAAAAGCGGCGGCCGGGGCCGTGGACCAGAGCGCGCGGGCCTCATCCGGCGGGAGCCCGAGCCAGTCAGCGACATGGCGCACGCCGACATCCGGCGTCAACGTCGAGCCGGCGAAGTTCTGTGCTCCGGGCTGCCGCGCCACGCCGTCGGCCCCGACCTCGATCTCATGCGGCCCGATCGTGTAACGCCCCGGCGGCGCCCCGGCGCCCGCCATCGCATCGGTCGTGAACAGCACGCGGCCGGAAGGTTTGGCGCGGAAGAAATTCTTGAGCACCGCACGCGGCAGATGAATCCCGTCGGGGATGAAACACGCCGTCAGCTCGTCACGCGCGAGCAGGCGCTGCACGATGTTGTCGTGACGGTGGAGTTGCAGCGGACAACCGTTGCCCAGATGCGTGCAGAACCGCGCGCCGGCGCGCACGGCTTCGTCGATCTGAGCCTCGGTGGCGTTCGTGTGCCCGAGCGAAACATGGACCCCCGCCCGCGTGACCGCCGCGATGAACTCAGGACTGCCCGGCCACTCCGGCGCGAGCGTGACGAGCCGGATGCGACCGCCCGCCGCCGACTGCAACCGGTCAAACTCCGCGAGCGACGGAGCATGTTGGGGCGCGGCCGGATGCGCGCCGCGAAATCCCTCCACCGGACTCAGCCACGGCCCTTCAAGGTGATAACCAAGAATCGCCGAACCCGCCGCCGGCGACTCGGCGCACCGCCGTTCGAAGGCCTCGAATCGCCGACAGAGCGCGTCCACCTCGTCGGTGATCAACGTCGCAAAAATCCCCGAGGTCCCGCAACGGCGCAACGCTCCGACCGCGTGCTCAAACTGCGCCCGGGTGAGCCCGTCGCGTTGGAAATCAACGCCGCCGAAGCCGTTAATCTGAAAATCGAAAAGATCCGCCGGTACCATACGGAGGAAATGAAACGCCAATGATTAGGATGGCGTCGAGTGTTTGTGATAAAATCTACACCTCGCCCGAGTACGGCGGAGAATCCTCGGAACTCAATCGCTCACCGCGCTGAGGCCCGTCGCAACCGAACACCCTCACCCGTCTTGATTTCAGCGCCCCGAATATTCCTTTACCACCTTCTCGTCCTTTAAAAGACTTCCTATGATTGTTTCTCACCGTATATTTCGAGTGTTCGCATGAAACTTTCCGTCATCATCCCCTGCTACAACGAGGCCAAGACCATCCGCACCATCATTGATCGGGTGCGGTCGGCTCCCATCCCAGACAAGGAAATTATCATCGTCGACGACTGCTCGCACGACGGCACTCGGGACTTACTCCGCCGCGAGATCGCGCCACTCGTTTCCCAAATCATCTATCACGAAGTCAACCAAGGCAAAGGAGCCGCACTTCGCTCCGGCTTCGCCGTCGCCACAGGGGACGTAGTCGTAGTACAAGACGCTGATCTTGAGTATGATCCGCAGGAGTATCCTCGCCTGCTGAAACCTATACTCGACGGCAAAGCCGATGTTGTCTTCGGCTCGCGCTTCATGGGCGCCGAGGCTCACCGGGTCGTTTATTTTTGGCACATGGTAGGAAACAAGTTTCTCACCCTGCTCTCAAATATGGGAACGAACATTAACCTGACGGATATGGAAACCTGCTATAAAATGTTCCGCCGCGAGGTGCTGCAAAAAATTACGATCGAAGAGAACCGCTTCGGTTTCGAGCCAGAGATTACCGCCAAAGTCGCAAAGCTCGGTGTGGTGATCTACGAAGTAGGAATCAGCTACTACGGCCGAACCTACGCCGAAGGTAAAAAAATCGGATGGCGCGATGGCTTCCGCGCGCTTTGGGCAATTTTTAAATACAATCTACTCCGCTGAATATTATCACAGCTGCCGCCACCGACGGACTACCTATTATTTTTCCGCCAATTCATTTGGGGTGACAGCACGACCAATCTTCAAGATTAGTTAACCCGGATCGGTGCTCGCGGGTCGACTAATACCATGATCCTGATATCAGGGAGGATATATAACCGTACGAGACCCTGCAACCCCAGTGACTTTGATCGGCACCCCTTGGCTAAAAGTGAGCGGATAAGTCTCATTTGCTACAATTTTGAGTTCTGTGACGAGATTGGTCGGGCCAACCAGTTTGTCTAATGTCACTGTAGAAACACCGTTCTTCAAAAAGTATTCTTCAGCAGCCACTGCCAACCTACGGGCATTATCAAGAACCGCTTTATCTTGTGTGGACTGACGAAGCTTTTCGAAGGCAGGAAACGCCATAGCGGCCAAAAGGCCGATGATGACGACGACGATCATGATTTCGACAACGGTAAAGCCCTTAGAGGAGTTGTTGGATAAGTTTTTCATTTTGGCATCTTTGTATTTTATAACAATCGGTTAAAGGCTGCTGACGTTGAGTTTAGGAGACAAGTTAGAAATTATGTCAACGCTCGGTCGCACACCCTGAATCGTATCTTTAATTCCTACCAGAAAGCGCTTAGCAAGTACGCAAATAAGCTACAAAACACATTCGCGACTACCCCAAAATCACGGACTTTAATCGCTAATTGCCACCTGATTCCTACTTCTTTATTCGCGATTTAGTCGGCTTCTTCGGCTTCTCGGGCTCCGCTTTTTTCCGGACTGTCGGCTTTTGTTTTTTTGGCACCGCCAGCAGCTTCGAAACCGAAACTTCCGTCGCGTCTTTCCAAAGATTTTCCAAAGCATATCGCTCCCGTTGATCCGTCGTGAACAGATGCACCATGACGTCAAAGGCGTCGATTACCATCCACCCGCTGTCTTGCGGGATCTCCATTCCAACGATCGGCGCGTTAGCGGAATCCAAAGCCTTTTCTACTTCAATCCGCAATGCCCGCAGATGAGGCGATGACGTACCCGTGGCCAAGACCAGAAAATCTGTAATCGATGACTGTTCACTCACATCCATCACCCGAAGGTCCTCCGCTTTCTTATCCTCCAAGGCCCGACAGCACAGCTTAACGAGAGCGAGCGATTCAGATTTTTTCAATTTCATTGCCTCCCGCAATACAGACCCTTTTCGCGGATGTAAACAATCGCCTTATGCGGCACAAAATAATCGAGCGCTAAATTCAGTCGGGTTCGCTCTCGCAGTTCAGTTGAGCTGATCGCCAGCAGGTGTCCGTCACACCGACGCAAACGCAAGCCAGGTATATCGACGCAGGCTTTAACCGGATACCCGGGACGCTCGAGAAAGATGAACTCCACAAGCTTCGCCAATTCTTCGATATCTTTCCAAAGGTGCAGCTTGGGCAACTGATCACCACCGATTACCCAATAGAGTTCGTCCTGCGGATAGAGCGCCCGAAAGTGCCGCGCCGAATCAATCGTATAACTGACCCCTCCCTTGCGCAGCTCGAAGTCGGAAATCTCGAAGCGTTCATCCCAACCGGCCGCCGCCTTCAGCATCGCCATGCGGTCCTCGGGGGTGGATTGCACATCGGTGGGCTTTAGCGGCGCTTGAGCCGCCGGAACCAAGATCAAACGGTCCAAACCGCACTGTTCATACGCGTCTTGAGCGGCCATCAAATGGCCGAAATGCACGGGATCAAAACTGCCGCCAAGAAATCCAATTTTCACGCCGCTGGAACGTGAGTTTGCCTCAATTCTCCAGCAAGGCCCAATTCCCGAGATTGATTCCTTTCGCAAAGCCCATCGGTGCATCTTCTGCTTCTCGCCTTATCGCCATGTTAAGACCTTCACCCGCTCATCTGCTGTTGATCGGCCTAGTTGTCTTTGCCGGGGCCGCGTGCTCTCGCCGGGAAACTCTTGTCCAATCGGGCGATCGCGAGAAAATTCTCCACGTCGGCAACGGCGCAGAAGTTCAATTCCTCGATCCCCAAATTGCCGGCGGTTCCATCGATCACAACGTTCTGAGTTCTTTATTCGAGGGCCTCGTCACACTCGACGAAACGACCCTGCAACCGAGACCAGGAATTGCAGACCGCTGGGAGTCTTCGACCGACGGACTCGTCTATATCTTTCACCTGCGACCGGATGCCAGATGGTCAAACGGCGACCCGCTTACTACCCAAGATTTTCTTTTTAGCTTCCAACGCGCCCTCACGCCCGCTCTCGCCTCGGAATACAAGGACGTTTTCTACCCCGTAAAAAATGCGGAGCTCTTCGCCAAAGGCCTGCTGACCGACTTCGGTCTAGTTGGTTTCCGGGCTCCCGACCAAAGGACACTCGAAATCACCCTCGCACGCCCCACCGCGTATTTCCTGTCACTCCTGCGAACCAATGTTTGGTTTCCCGTTCATCGATCTTCAGTCGAAAAATCCAGTTCGCCTTACGACCGAAGCGCCCGTTGGACGCGCGACTTCCCGCTCGTAAGCAACGGCCCTTTTCGGCTCCGGGAATGGCGCGAAGGACAACATCTCAGCGTCGAAAAAAATCCTCACTACTGGGACGCAGCCCGCGTCCAGCTCAATGAGATCAGATTCTACCCCAGTGAGTCATTGCAAAGCCAAGAACTCGCTTTTCGCGCCGGCCAGCTGCACACCGCTTGGGACCTGCCGCTGAGCAAGATTGATTCCTACAAGACCGAGGCGCCCCATCTGCTTCGAATCGAGCCCGCGTTCGAAAGCTACTTCGTCAGGTTTAACGTGACCGAAGCTCCATTCCGCGATTCCCGCGTACGCCGGGCGTTTGCCCTCGCGATCGATCGAGAGGCCATCGTCAAGAACGTCCTTCGCGGCGGCCAAATCCCCGCCCATGCCCTCACTCCCCCTGGCCTCGCCGGATACCATCCGCCCACGGGCCTCGTTTCCGATCCCGCCGAAGCACGTCGTCTTCTCGCCGAGGCCGGGTTCCCGGATGGAATGGGTTTCCCCAAGGTTGAATTCCTCACGATCCCTCAAGAAACTAACCAGCGAATCGCGGAGATTCTACAAGAGCGCTGGCGGCGCGAACTCGGGGTCGAAGTCGTGATCGCCCAAAAGGAATTCAAAATGTTTCTCGCCGCCATCAACGATCAATCCCGCGACTACACGTTGGCGCGGGGGCGGTGGAACGCCGAGTTTCCCGATCCATTGACCTTTCTCGGTATCTTCGCTTCGGGCAATGGCATCAACGGAACCGGCTGGAGCGAACCGGCCTACGACGCCCTACTCGCCGCCGCCGCTTCCGAACTCAATCCCGCCCGACGCCACGCCGCGCTTCAACAAGCCGAGACTTACCTCATCGAACGGACTCCCATCGCACCGATTTACTGGGGAACGCGCACGACGCTGGTTCACTCTTCCGTCCGGGGCTGGAAAAATTCACCGCTCCTTTTTCGGAACTACAAAGACGTCTCCCTCGAGCCCTGACCGCCGGCCACAACTCAACGACGCATTTTATGCCCTCCCGCAAAATCATTATCGACCAAGACGCCCTAGGACCCGCGTCCACCAATCTCCAGGCGATCGCCATGCTCCTCAACGCTCCGGACGTCGAAGCCCTCGGCATCTGCGTTCCCACCGGCGACCACTGGCGCGATCTTCAGGTCCGTCACGCCCTCCGTCTCCTCGAAATCATGGAGCGCACCGAGATTCCCGTCTTGCCCGGTGCTCTCGCTCCACTTGTGCACACCCCACGCGACCACGCTCTCTGGGAGAAACAACATGGCCGTCTCATCTACAACGGCGCTTGGGACCTTACCCGTCCCGGACGCACGATCGATCCCCACGCCGCCCCCGACCTGCCCGAAGGCAATCCTACCACCGCACCCGCCGACGAACACGCAGCCAACTTTATCATCCGCCAAGCCCGAGCCCACCCCGGCGAAATCTCCCTTTGGTGCGCCGGCCCGCTGACCAATATCGCCCTCGCCGTGCGCCTTGAACCCCGTTTGCCCGAGCTCATCCGCGAACTCCACTTCATGGGCGGATCATTCCACCCCAAAACCGACTCGGCTGAGTTCAAACACACCCCGCGCCGCGAATTCAACCTTCGCTTCGACCCGGAAGCTTCGCGGATTGTCCTCCGCTCAACGTGGAAAAAAATCACCTGCTCGCCCATCGATATCTCCCAGCACGTCCGATCTACCCCTGAGCAGTTCGCGACCATCGCTCGGGCCGGCACGCCGCTCGCATCCTACCTTGATCGCTTCGGCCAACGCGGGCGCCCGCTATGGGACGAGATCGCCGCGGCGTCTTGGATCGATCCCTCCGTCGTGACTCATGCCGAGAACGCCTTCATCGACGTTAACCTCGATCGCGGTGCCAGCTACGGCGACACCTTGAGTTGGACCCCTGGCCTCCAACCAAATTTGGGCGAACAACTCGCCCGCATCGAATTTCAACTCGATGTCCCTCAATTTTCGAACCTCTTCACCTCCTTGCTCTCACGATAACTCTCCCCGCCGCCATGCGTCCCTTCTCGATCCACATCACCTTTCTTATCCTCTTTCCACTGATCGCCATGACCGCCCTTGCCGCTCCCCAACCCGCCGACCTGATCATCACCCGGGCCCACATCGTCACGATGAACGCCGCCCGCGAAGTCATTGAGGACGGAGCCATCATCATCCGCGACTCACGCATCGTTGCAATCGGTTCCTCCTCCATCGCCGCGAACTATTCCGCCGCGAAAACCATCGACGCCCGCGGGGACCTTGTCTTCCCCGGCCTCATCAACACCCATACCCACGCGTCGATGACCGTCTTTCGCGGACTCGGCGACGACGTGCCCGACCGTCTTCGCCGCTTCATTTTCCCTCTCGAGAAAAATCTCATCGACCGCGAACTCGTTTACTGGGGCGCTCTCCACGGCTTCGTCGAAATGATCGAGGGCGGAGTCACCACGGCCGTCGACATGTATTACTTTGAGGACGAAGTTGCCCGCGCCGCGAAACTCGTCGGCATCCGCGGCGTCCTCGGCCAGAGTATTCTCAATTTCCCCACCCCCGACTCGCCCGTGCCCTACGGCGGTCTCGCCTACGCGAAAAAATTCGCCGCCGATTGGGCCAATGACCCCCTGATCACGCCCGCACTCGCTCCGCACGCCCCCTACTCCCTCGACGCCGAACACCTCCGGCTCGTCGCCAAAGCCTCGGCTGAACTCAATCTTCCGATCCTCATGCACGTAGCCGAGATGACCGACGAGATCTCGACCCTCCGCCGAGAGCACAACCAAACTCCCGTCGAATACCTCGACTCGCTCGGTCTACTCACCCCGCGCCTTGTCGCCGCCCATTGCATTTTCGTGACCGACTCCGATATCGCCCTCCTAAAAGCCCGCGACGTCGGCATCGCCCACAACATGGTGGCCAACATCAAATCCGCCAAAGGCGTCGCCCCTGGCCTCAAAATGCACGACGACGGCCTCCGCATCGGCCTAGGCACCGACGGCCCGATGAGCGGCAACACCCTCGATCTCATCGGCCAGCTCGGTTACGTCGCCAAACTCCACAAGCTCGACCGCAAAGACCGCAACGTCATGCCCGCCCTGAAAGTGGTTGAGATGGCCACCTTGGGCGGCGCCCGAGCCCTCCATCGCGAGAAAGATTTAGGCTCCCTTGAGCCCGGCAAACTCGCCGATCTCATCATCCTCGATCACAACTCCACCGCCCTTGTCCCACTCTACGACGTCTACTCGACCCTTGTATATGCCGCCAGCCCTCGCGACGTGCGCACCACGGTTATCCATGGCCGGGTGGTGATGGAAGACCGTAAGATTCTCACGCTCAACCCTCAGGAAGTGCGCGAGAAAATGCGTTCCATCGCGCGCCGCATCAACACGGCGATCGCTGCCGGAATACGCTAGACCAACATCAAGCTCCAAAACCTGCGCCCCCAACCTCAAGCGACCAAATCAAGAAAACAGATCCGTTGGCGTCCGGCTGAGGAATTCCTCCATGTAGGCCGTAGTCGCCTTGCCTTCGATAAACACCGGATCGGCCATGATCGCCTTGTGCAACGGAATCGTCGTTTTCACGCCGCGAATCAGATATTCGCTCAGGGCCCGATACATCCGCTCCAGCGCCGTTTTCCGGTTTTCTCCATAAGTGATCAACTTACCGATCATCGAATCGTAGTGCGGGGGGATCGCGTAGCCCGAGTAAGCATGTGAATCGACCCGCACACCATGCCCGCCCGGGGCATAATAGAGCCCAATCGTGCCCGGTGAAGGGATGAAATTGCGCGCCGGATCTTCGGCGTTGATGCGACACTCGATCGCGTGCTTCGTAAACTTGATGTCACTCTGGTCGAAACCGAGTTTCTCCCCGTTGGAAATTCGTATCTGCTGCTTGATCAAGTCGATGCCGGTGACCTCCTCCGTGACCGGATGCTCGACCTGAATACGCGTATTCATCTCGATGAAATAAAAGTTCCCCTTCGCATCCACCAAGAATTCGATCGTTCCCGCATTCTCATACTTGGCCGCCTCGGCCGCTCGGATCGCCGCTTTTCCCATCTTTTTCCGCAAATCCGGGGTCAAGAACGGCGACGGGGACTCCTCAATCAACTTTTGATGCCGACGCTGAACCGAGCAATCGCGCTCGCCCAAATGCACCGTCTTCCCGTGCGAATCCGCCAAAATCTGAAACTCGATGTGCCGAGGTTTCTCGATGTATTTCTCGACGTAAACCTGGCCGTTGCCGAACGCTTTTTCCGCCTCGTTCCGTGCGACATGGTATTCCTTCGCAAAAGAAACGTCATTATGCGCGATTCGCATTCCGCGACCACCGCCGCCCGCCACAGCCTTGATGATCACCGGATAACCCATCTTGCGCGCAATCTTCACCGCTTCACTTTCAGATTCCACCGGTCCATCCGATCCAGGCACAATCGGGACGCCTGCTTTTCGCACCGTGTCCTTCGCCACCGATTTATCACCCATCATTTTAATGGACTGTGATTTAGGGCCAATAAACTTGATATTGCAGGACTCGCACTGCTCGGCGAACTTGGCGTTCTCCGAAAGAAACCCGTAGCCGGGGTGAATCGCGTCCACATCCGCGATCTCAGCCGCGCTGATGATTCGATCGGCCCGCAGGTAGCTATCGGCGCTCTTCGGACCACCGATACAGATAGCCTCGTCCGCCAATTGCACGTGCAACGATTGCACGTCGGCCTCCGAATAAACCGCGAGGGTCTTTATCCCTAACTCTCTGCAGGCCCGAACAATGCGAAGGGCAATCTCGCCTCGGTTGGCGATTAGAATTTTCTGAATCATCGGTAAGAAATAGGAAGGCAACGTCGCCCTGACGCACGCCCGGGAATCGCCCCGGGGACTTGTGCGTTTCGGAAGCTGCTCTTCGCAGCTCCTCGGGCGATCACTTTATGAATCTCGCAAAACTCAAGATTGCTTAATCTTGAACATCTTCTGGCCATATTCGACCGGTTGGCCGTTCTCCACCAAGACCTCGATGATCGTCCCTTTGGCTTCGGCTTGAATCTCGTTCATGATCTTCATCGCCTCAATAATGCACACCGGAGAGGTTTCCGTCACCTTAGTGCCAACATCGGCGAACGATTTGCTTTCGGGCGATGGCGACCGGTAAAAAGTCCCGACCATCGGCGACTTAATGTAAGCGATACCCGCATCATCCAACACTGGACTTGCTGGGACCAGATTTTGTTGCGGAGCCGGCGCACTCATCGGCGGGAGGGAGTTATCTGAACCACCCAAAAGGAAAGGCGGATTTGAATCCCTGTTACGCGTCACAACCGGAACCCCATTTTGTCCCCGGCGAATCTTGAGCTTGAAGCCCTCTTCCTCGACGGCGAACTCCGTCAATTCCGACCGCTTCATGAGGTCGATGATTTGTTTGATTTGCTTAAGGTCCAAAGGAATTTTTGGTTAAGGATTGCTGGTCTTTAATGCTTAGTAGCCAATTCAGAATAGGCGTTCAAAAGAATTGGAACTCCGATAGCAAACCCTGATTATGCTATCTTTTTGCGATAATTAGAAAAACACAGTTTTTAAGGGTATAAACGCTGTTTTTAGTCAAATTTAGGCCCAAATTATCGCAATTTTATTGTCTGAGGCTGAATCATGACCTCCCGAGACAGCGCAAAACACGGGGCAAAACAGGTCGATTCACCCTTGTTTCCGGTTCGGGAATTTCGCGCTGACCGAGCCGGTCTAATTCCAAACTCAAGTGAGCGAAGAGCACGGCCCAAAACCTCAATTTTCAATTCTCCAGAACCGCTCACTGCGCTTCGATCACGAGCGTAACAAGCTCGGTCACCCAGTCCACGTCAGCCTCGCTCGACCTCCGAGTGTGACGACAGTAAATCAGCCACATTCCCGACGCATCGAGCCGAACCGTCGCTTCCCCGTCTGCCCCGGAAAACACGACGCTTTCCCGACCTTCCCCTGCGCGCACGAATCCCACCGCCAACCCCTCTGCCGGCAGGCCGGCCCGTCGCACCTTGACCAGAAAAGCGTCACCCACCCGATACTCTTTCACCGGTCCTACCACCACCAAATCCAAGCCATCGGTTAGCGGTTGGGACCAACCTTTGTCGCTGCCATCGGGCTCACCTACGTACACCGCCGTTTTCGCCCGCGCCGAAACCCGCTCCCGCCAGACCTGCCGCGGTGGCCCGTCCATCAAGATCATCCGATCCGCTTCGCTCACATGACTGCGGCGCAGGTGGGCGACTGCCTGCTCGGGTTCGCGCTCAACGATCGCTGGCACCATCTCAGCCCACACTACCGCCAAACCCGGCCGGCTCAGTGTTGCGGAAAAACCCACTCTTTGTCCGCCCCCGGTCACCGGCCCTAAACTTACCAATTCGCCCGCCAACGTACCCCGCTTAGTCAAAACCGCCCCAATTGGTCCCATTCCCTCCGAGCCATAAAAGCTCTCCGATCTCATCAACTCAAACCGCAATGTCGCCCCCGGGGTCGCGGCAAATCGTTCCGGGGCCAGCCACGTTTCCCGCGAATATCCCGCCGAAATCAGCAAAAATACCCCTAAAAGACCCTTCAAACGCGCCTTCATGGTCCAAAATCATCGTATGCTTGGTCGCGTGAGCACCACGTCGCTCCAGTCACCCATCAACCGTGAATCAACTCCCCACCCCGGCGCGGCCGCTTCGAACTTCGCCCGCACGACGTCGCGCTCCTGCGCCAAGATCCCGCTTAACACCAACACCCCGCCCGGCGCGACCGCAGCCAACAACTCGCCGGCGAAACGCTGCAACACATCGGCCTGAATATTAGCCAAGACGACCTCAGCCTGTTTTCCCGCAAAGCCAGTCAAAAGATCTCCGATCAGCCAAGTCGCCCGGCCGGCCAATCCATTCAAAACCGCGTTCTCCTCACTAATCCGCACCGCTTCCGCGTCATTGTCGAAGCCCATCACGTCCCGAAACCCCAACAATAGGGCCGACAGCGCCAAAATTCCCGAGCCGCATCCCGCGTCGATTACCCGCCCGCTCACGCCCACCTCGCCCGCCCACACCACCAATCGCTCGACGCAAAGCCGGGTCGTTTCATGGTTCCCGGTGCCAAACGCCAGCCCCGGATCCAGCCACAGCACCGCGTCCCCCGCCGGCAACACAAACATCTCGCGTTCCCACACGGGCACCCAATGCAGCCGCCCAAACTGCCACGCATGAAAGTGCGCCTTATAACTCTCCTTCCAGTCTTGATCACCCATCGGCCGCACCACGGGTTCGATCAACGGCCCCAACCCCAACATCGGGCTCAGTTCCCGCCACCGCGCCACCGCCTCCGCCTCGGTCGCAAAAATGCCCACAATCCAAGCCCGCTTTGCAATCGCGTCTTCCAGCAGGCTCCAGCCGTCGATACCCAACTCCAACAACGTCGTATCAACTGCATCTGCTGCCATTGCCGGCACCTCGGCCTTGATCTCAAAAAGCTCCATAGCCGCCGAACGTCCCCGCCGCCTTCTCCCGCCGCAAGGAGAATTCCGACCAACGTCTCGCGCATTCGCCCAACGCCCTGCCGCGCTGGAACCGCGCCGGTGCGATTCCAATCGTTGAAAACCAACTTGAATCCACGCGAAAGCGAATTCTCTTCGATACCATGCGCTCCCACTGTTTGCCCTTAGTTCTGGGTTTGGTTCTCGCCCTGCTCACGCCCATCGCTTTCGCCCAAGAGGTTCCATTGACCACCCTCGCGCGCAATACCGGCCCTACCGGTCGTCCACTTTGGGAGGTCGGCCTCGCCGGCATTAGCGGTTACGTCGCCGATTACCCCGGCGCCGCCCAATCCCGCTTTCGCGGCTTTCCCGTTCCCTACTTCATCTATCGGGGAAAGGTTCTGCGCGCCGGTGACGGCGGGATTGTGCGCGGGCGTTTTCAGCTCAGTGAAACGCTTGAATTTGACCTGAGCTTCGACGGTTCGCTCAACGCCGACTCTGACAAAAATACCCTACGTCGCGGTATGCCAGACCTCGACTTTCTCGGCGAGATCGGCCCCCAGCTCACTTGGCGCGCTTGGGAAGAGAAGGATCGCTCGGTCACCGTGAACCTCCCGGTCCGCGCCTCCCTGAGCTTCGGCGACGGCGGGATCCGCTCCCGTGGTTTTGTGCTCAATCCCCGCCTTACCTACCGCGACCGCGACTTCATCGGTGGCAATACCCTCTCGCTCGGTGTCGGCCCCATGTTTTCCTCGGAAAAACTCATGGATTATTTCTACGAAGTCCGCCCGGAATTCGCTCGGCGTGATCGTCCGGTGTTCGACGCCGAGTCAGGTTATTTGGGATCCGAGGTATCGATCGGTCTTTCCCGCCCGCTCACCCCACAAGTCCGCCTCTTCGTCGGCTCACAGACCGGGCTCTATCACGGCGCGACCAACCGCCGCAGCACGTTGCTCGCCCGCAAGGCCAACTGGAACTTCGCCTTCGGCTTGTCTTGGGCGATCTGGGAAAGCTCCCGTCGTTCCGTCGACTGATCTCGCTACAACGTCACCGTCCGCCGCTCGCGGAACGATTGATCAGCCGCGAGCACGATTCTCAAGCTGTCCACAGCGCTCTGCCAATGCGCCGTCAGATCGCGGTCCTCGCGGATCGCCCGCAGGAAAACCTCCTGCTCGCGTCGACACAGTTCATCGTGGTTCGGCTCATCGTTGACGTCGATGATCTCGTCCGCGCGGTCAAAGTTTCCATCGGCCTTGCGCGTCGCATGGTGCAATCGCAACGACTCCGTCTTCGAGTGAGAATCCACGTCGGCCGACATCCCCGCGGCCGCCGCCGATTTCGCAACGATACTCACGCACCCTTTCGGTCCGATCACGTCCTTCACGAAAAACGCCGTCTCGCTCATCATCGGCCCCCAACCCGCCTCATACCATCCGATCGAGCCATCCGCGAACGTCACCTGAAGATGTCCGTAGTTGATCTGATCGGCCGCGATTTCGTCCGTCAGCCGCGCCCCGATCCCGCTGACGCTCACCGGCCTTGAGCCGGTCATACGGCACATCACATCCACGTAGTGCACCCCGCAATCAACGATCGGCGAGGTCGTGCGCAGCAAATTCTTGTGCGTTTCCCAATTCGCACCCGAACTCTGTTGGTTCAGATTCATCCGCATCACCAGCGGCTTGCCCAACGTCTGCGCGAGCTCGGTAAACTTCTGCCACGATGGGTGAACGTGCAGAATATAACCCACGACCAGCTTCCGGCTGAGCCGCTTCGCCGTCGCGATCACCCGCTCGCAGTCGGCGAGGTTGTCGGCAACCGGCTTTTCCAGAAATACATGGGCTCCCGCTTCCATCGCCGCCACGGCGTAGTCGGCGTGCGTCTCCGCATACGTGCTGATGCACACCGCATCCGGCCGCGTCGCCGCCAACGCCGCCGTGAAATCGGAAAACTCCGCGCACCCGCCGCCGAGTTCCGCGTTGAGTTTTCCCCGCGACCCCGGTCCTCGGCTAACCAGACCCACGATTTCAAAGTCTCCCGCCATCGCCCGGTAAGCCCGCGCGTGGGAGATTCCCATGTGCCCGCAACCCACGACCAGAACACGAATTTTCGCCGTCATTTGAAGTGATAGTTTCGAGTTTATCCGGACTGAACGATTAATGTGCCGGTGCGCTTCCGCCGATCGCTTCGCCCGGCCTGGCGCTTGGCGGCCGGAAACAAATGGCCAACGCGATCGCCGCGACCGAGGCTACCGCCATCGGCACAATGAACAACCCGCGGAAATCCGTGACACCGCCGGTGGTGTAGACTTTTTGAATCAGCCACGGGCAGATCGAATTGGCCAACAAAGCACCGACTCCGAGAATCTGAAGATTGAAGAGCCCCTGCGCGCTCGAACGGATGTCCTTCGGACAATGCGCGTCCACGAAGATGTAAACCGTCGCAAAGAAAAACGCGTAGCAAACCCCGTGGAGCAACTGGACCGCGATGATCATCGCCGTACTATCCGGCCAAAACGCATACACCGCGAATCGGCCCGCGTGACCCAGCACCCCGACCACCAACGTCGTGCGCCACCCCAAATTCTTCAACACCACGCCAAGCACGAGCATGGTCAAAATCTCCGCGATTTGCCCCAAGCTCATCACCGGCGCGATCCAGTTCGACGCGATCCCCACACCCCCCGCTTCCTTCGAAGTGCCGAGAAACACACCGGTCCAGTTGAAATAGCAGTTGTGCACAAAGGAGTCGACCAACGTCACCAACCACAGCACGAGCAGGAACGGGTGCTTCAACAGCTTGAACGCCTCGACCCAGGCGAGTTTCTCCACCGCCCCCGGCGCCGCCGCGATTTTCGGCGCGCTCTTTGGCAGCACAAGGCTGAACGCCGCCAGCGCCAGCGAGGCGAGTCCCGCCACGATAAAGGTCCACTTCGTCGCCGCTTTCGCCGCATCGCCCGACAGCGGATTCGCGAGCGCCTTACCCAACCAGTCCACGAAACCGACGGGGTTCGCCGCCTCGACCGCCGCCCAATTCACAAAAATAAATGTGAACGGCCACGCCGCGAGAATCCACCCGATCGTCCCGCCCACCCGCACCACGCCGAACTCCTTTTCGGGGTTCTTCATGTTGGCGAAGGCGATCGAATTCGTGATCGAGATCGTCGGCACGTAGAACAGGCAATGTACCAGCATCAGCAGAAAAAACGGCCAAAACTCCTTCGTGAGTCCGCACCCGAGGATCGCGATTCCGCCCACAAGGTGGGAGAAAGCCAAAAATTTCTCCGGCGCAAATTTCCGGTCCGCCCACTGGTTGCTGAAGAACATGCCGATGATCGAAGCCACCGGAAACGCGTTCAAAATCAAGGCCTGCTGCCCGGGGGAAAATCCGAGACTCGGCAGGTAACCGAAGATCAACGGAAGCCAGGCGCCCCAGATGAAAAACTGGAGCACCATCATGAAGAAGAGCCGGCCTTTGCAGGAAGGAACAACGTGCGACATATAGAGACGGGGTGACTGAAAATCGGCGGATAGCCGACGATGATTAAGCCGACGAACATTGCGCTCCGGTCTCATCAGGCCAAGCCGGAATAAAAAAGAATGTTCGAATAAATTCCCGTTTCCTTTCGCCTCAAATCCTCTTCCAGTTTCCTCCGTGCTTCCGACCGCCCCCATCTTGAAAATGCACCGTCTTTACTTGGTTGTTTTGCTCGTCGTCGCCGCATCCTGCGGCCAGGCCGCGCCCCCTACCGGCTTCACATCGCTCTTTAACGGCACCGATCTCGCTGGCTGGCGCGGCGGCGACACCTACGACCATCGCAAGCTCATGGCCCTTCCCGCCGCCGAGCGCGACGCCTTGGTTGCCAAATGGACCGCAAGCCTCACCGCCCTCAAGGACGGCAAACCTCATTGGTCCGTTGACGCCGGCGAACTGCTCAACGACGGACTCGGCGGCTACGCCACCACCGTGCGGGACTACGGTGACTTCGAGTTGCTCGTCGATTGGAAGATCACCACCGGCACCGACTCCGGCCTCTACTTGCGCGGCGTACCCCAGGTTCAAATCTGGGATCCCGCCATGCCCGACCCCAAAGGCCACGGCGCCGCGAAAGGCTCGGGCGGTCTCTGGAACAACGCCAAAACTTCCCCCGGCCGCGATCCCCTCGTGCGCGCCGACCGCCCCGTCGGGGAGTGGAACCGCTTCCGCGTCATTATGGTCGGCAGTCGCGTCAGCATCTGGCTCAATGACCAACCCGTCGTCGACCACGTGATCCTCGAGAATTTCTACGACAAAAATCTCCCGCCCGCCCAGCGGCGCCCGATTCCCGCGCGCGGCCCGATCCAACTCCAGACCCACGGCGGCGAGACCCGTTGGCGCAATCTTTACATCCGCGAAATCGGTCCCGCCGAGGCCACCCGGCTCCTCGCCGCCCGCGGCAACGATGGGTTTCAGCCGATCTTCAACGGTAAAAATCTCGACGGTTGGGCCGGACCGCTCGACGCCGTCGCCGCCAGAGACGGCGCACTCGTCTGGCAAAAGGGCAAGGGCGGCACGATCTACTGGAACCGCGAGCTCACCGATTTTCACGCCCGTCTGCATTTTAAACTGCCGACTGCCGGCAACAATGGTCTCGCCCTGCGCTATCCCGGCACCGGCGACCCCGCCTACGTCGGCATGTGCGAACTCCAGATTCTCGACGACAACTACGAGAAGACCAAAGGCCCCATCGATCCCCGCCAAGCCCACGGCTCGGCCTACGGCATGGTGGCCGCCGCCCGCGGCTATCAATTCCCCATCGGTGAATGGAATTTTCAGGAAGTTTCCGTCGTCGGCTCCCGCGTCCGCGTCGAGCTCAACGGCACGGTCATCCTCGATGCCGATCTCGCCACCGTCGATCTGCCTTCGGTGCTCGCCGGCAAACCCCACCCGGGCAAGGACCGCCCATCCGGCTTTTTCGGTTTCGCCGGTCACAACGACCAGGTCGAGTTCCGCGATATTCTCCTCAAGTCCCTGTAACGCTTTTTCTCTCCTCTCACTGCCATGCTCACCCGCCGCCACTTCCTCCGCAATTCGTCCACCGTCGCCGTCGGCGGCCTCGTCGCCTCCGCCACGCTCAGTCGCGCCGCAGATTCGTCCACTCCCGCTCCTTCGGTCATTAAGGTTGGCCTCATCGGCTGCGGCGGGCGCGGCACCGGCGCCGCCCTTCAGGCCCTGAAGGCCGATCCCGGCGTGCGCCTCACCGCCCTCGCCGATGTGTTTGCCGACCGGCTCGACTCCAGCCTCGCGACGCTGAAAAAAATGGCCGCCGTCGCCAACCGGATCGACGTCACCCCGGCCACGTCGTTCGTCGGGCTCGACGCCTATCAAAAGGTCATCGACAGCGGCGTTGACGTCGTCCTCCTCGCCTCGACGCCCGCCTTCCGCCCCGAGCATTTCCGTGCCGCCGTGGCCGCCGGAAAACACGTCTTCTGCGAGAAGCCCGTCGCCGTCGACGGCCCCGGTATTCGCTCGGTCCTCGCCTCTGCCGCCGAGGCCCAGCGCAAAAATCTCTCGGTCATGTCCGGTTTCTGCTGGCGCTACGACCCGCGCATGCGCGCCACCGTTGCCCAAATTCACGCCGGCGCCATCGGCGATCTGCGCGCGATCATCGCGACCTATCACACCGGCACGCTTACCACGAAATTCCCCGGCACACGCACCCCCGGCCAGACCGACCTAGAGTGGCAATTGCGCAACTGGTATAACTTCACTTGGCTTTCGGGCGACCACCTCGTCGAACAGGCGATCCACAACGTCGACAAAATCGCGTGGCTGATGAAGCAGGAAATGCCCACTCAGGCCATCGCAGTCGGCGGGCGCACGGTCCCCGCCTACGGCAACACTTACGACAATTTCAGCGTCGCCTACGAATACGCCAGCGGCGTCCGCGCCACCCTTTCGTGCCGCCAGCACGACGGCGTCTACAACGAGGTCACCGACTATGTCATGGGCACCGAGGGCATTTTCTCGAATGGCCGTCTCGCCACCCAGGGAATAACCGGCAAGACCAACTGGAAATACACCGGTCCCACCCGCGACATGTACCAGGTCGAGCATGATGAACTCTTCGCCGCCATCCGCGCCGGCAAACCCGTCAACGACGGCATCAGCATGGCCCACAGCACGCTCATGGCCATCATGGGGCGCATGGCCGCCTACACCGGGCAGGTCGTCACTTGGGATCGCGCGCTCAACTCCGAAGAGGTGCTCGTGCCCGCCACCCTCGACTGGAACGCCCCGCGCCCCGTGGCCGCCCGCGCCATCCCCGGCCAGACCAAGCTCGCCTGATTTTCACCATGAACCGCCGCGACTTCCTTCTCTCTTCCGCCGCGCTCGCCGCGCTCGCTCCTTTCGCCCGCGCCCAGCCCACGGCCGGTAAAAAACGCGCGCTCAAAAAGGGCTTCATGTATGGCACCTTCGGCGGCCCAAATCTTGAAAAACTGAAAGTCGCCGATCGCTTTGCCCTCCTGCGCGCCGCCGGCTTCGACGGCGTCGAAGTCAACAGCGCCATGGATCAGACCGAGGTCCTCGCCGCCCGCGACCAAACCGGTCTCGCCATCCCGAGCGTGGTCATCTCGACGCATTGGGCCAAACCGCTCTCCGATCCCAATCCCGCCACGCGCGAAATCGGCCTCGAAGGTCTCAAACAAGGCCTGCGCGACGCCAAGGCGTATGGCGCCAGTTCCGTTCTGCTCGTCCCCGCCGTCGTCACCAAAGAAACGTCCTACGCCGACGCCTACGCCCGCTCTGTCGCCGAGATTGCCAAAGCCGTGCCGCTCGCCGAATCGCTCGGCGTCGTCATCGCGATCGAGAATGTTTGGAACCGGTTTCTTCTCAGTCCGCTCGAAGCCGTCGCCTACGTCGACTCCTTCAAAAGCCCGTTCGTCCGCTGGCATTTCGACGTCGGCAACATCGTCAACACCGGCTGGCCCGAGCATTGGATTCGCACGCTTGGCCCACGCGTCGTCCAAGTTCACGTCAAGGAATACAGCCGTAAAATCCGCGACGAAAAAGGCCCCGGCGCCGGCTTTAGAGTCGATCTTTTCGAAGGGGACAGCGATTGGCCCAAGGTCCTCGCCGCCCTCGACGAGATCCGCTACTCCGGGTGGATGATCACCGAGCAGTATCGCCCGCCCGGCCTGGAAGACGCCGCGTGGCTCGCCCAACTTTCCGCCAAGCTCGACGCCGTCATCGCCAGCTAAGGCATCGCGTCATGCCGGGCTGGAAATTCGCGGCGGTCGCCTTGGCCTTACTCGCGTCTTCGCTCGCACAGGAGCGCCGCGAATTCGTCGAGCCTCACATGGGCACGCTGTTTCGCCTCGTGGTTTATTCCCAAGCGCCGGCCGACTCGGCCGCCCGCGCCGCCTTTGACCGCATCGCCGAACTCGACCGCACGTTTTCCGATTATAACGAGGCCAGCGAGCTCTCACGTCTCTGCCGCCAACCTTCCGGGACGCCCACACCGGTCAGCGCCGATCTCTTCGCGATCCTGCAAATCAGCCAAGACCTCGCCGCAAAAACTCACGGTGCTTTCGATGTGACCCTGGGCCCTTTGACTCGCCTCTGGCGCGAATCCCGACGCGCGCGCGCACTTCCCTCCGCCGACGCACTCGCCTCCGCCCGTCGCGCCGCCGGCTTCGCCCACCTGCACCTCGATCCGTCGCGGCAGACCGCGACCCTGCTCCGCCCCGGCATGGCCCTCGACCTCGGCGGCATCGCCAAAGGTTACGCGGCCGATGCGGCGCTCGACCTGCTGACCCGCCTCGGATTTCCCGCCGCGATGGTCTCGGCCAGCGGCGATCTCGCCCTCGGCGATCCTCCACCCGGCAAACGCGGCTGGAGTATCGAGCTTGCGCCCTTTGGCGACGCAACCGCCACGCGGACGACTCTCGTCCTCGCTGACGCCGCCGTCTCCACTTCGGGCGACGCGGAGCAATTCGTCGAGATTGGCGGGGTGCGTTTTTCCCATATCGTCGATCCCGCCACCGGTCTTGGCCTCACGCGGCCCGTCGCCGTCACCGTGGTTGCTCGCCGCGCCACGGTCGCCGACTCCCTTGCCACCGCCTGCAGCGTGCTCGACCCGGTTGCCGCTCAACGGCTCACCGACGCCTCACCCGAGCCCGTTCGTCTCATCGTCCACCGCCGCGACCCCGTCGCCCTGCTCACTTCACCATGAAACTCATCGCCGGCCTGTTCGTCCTTTGCGCCTCCGTCCTTCCCGCGTACTCCACACCGGAGTTCGACCCCAAGGAACTCGCTCTCGTCCGCCAGATTCGGGAGAAAATCCTCGCTGCCGCCGCGAGTTCCGCCGCCGCGGCCTACGAGGAAAAAATTCCTGACACCGCCGTCACCTTCAGGATGCAACCGATCCCGGCCGGCACATTCTTGTTGGGCAGCCCGCTCACCGAAAAAAACCGCCAACCCGACGAAGGCCCGCAAACCCGCGTCGCTCTGCCCGCGTTCTGGATCGGCCAACACGAAGTGACTTGGAGCGAATACGAAATCTTCATGTTCGCCTCCGATGCGGTCGGTCGCACCACGAAGACCGAGGCCGACGCCGTTTCTCATCCCACGAAACCTTACGTCGAAATGAGCTTCGGCATGGGCCGCGAGGGTTATCCCGCGATCAGCATGACCCACCACGCCGCCTCAAAATACTGCCAATGGCTGAGCGCCAAGACGGGCCGTTTCTACCGACTGCCCACCGAAGCGGAGTGGGAATACGCCACCCGCGCCGGCACGACGACCGCCTATTCCTCCGGCGACGATCCCGCCGCTCTCGCCGCCTACGCCGTCTTCAGCGCCGACAAATACGGCAAAGTCGGCAGCAAGAAGCCGAACGCTTGGGGCCTCTTCGATGTCCACGGCAACGTCTCCGAATGGACCCTCGACCAATACGAGCCCGATGCCTACTCCCGCCTCAAAGGCGATCCCGCGGCAGCCGCATGGGTGCGCTCGACGCAGCCCTATCCCCACGCCGTGCGCGGCGGCAACTGGAGCGACGGCCCCGAGCTCTTACGCAGCGCCGCCCGGCGCGGTTCGAGCCCCGACTGGAAGATGCTCGATCCCCAGTTGCCGAAAAGCGTGTGGTATCACACGAGCGCCCCCTGGATCGGTTTCCGCGTCGTGCGCCAAGCGACGATTCCCTCGGCCGAGGAGATGTATCGCATTTGGAACAACGGCGTCGCGCTCGACCACTGAGCGCCCCGAGTCGGTCAATCCACCGTCAATCCCAGCCCCTCGTCCACGCCGAGGTGCAGGTTCATGCATTGGATCGCCGCGCCCGATGCGCCCTTGCCGAGGTTGTCGAGCCGCGCGACCACGACCGCCTGATCGGCGTGCCCGAAGACCGCGAGGTCGCAACGGTTCGTACCGTTGGCCGCCTGCACGTCAAAAAATCCGGCGTCGAGCACCGCCTCATCGTCGAATGGTAACACCCGGATGAACCGCTCGCCGGCATACGTCTCCGTGAGTGCGTGGTGCAACGCCGCCGGCGACGGCGCGGCAGGGAGTTGCCGCAGCGGCAGAGGCACCGTGACCGCCAGCCCTTGATAAAAATTGGCCACCACCGGACTGAAAATCGGCGAATGCACGAGGCCGGTGTGAACCCGCATTTCGGGCAGATGCTTGTGCATGAGCCCGAGTGCGTAGGGCCGCGGGCTGGTCAGTTTTCCCGGCAACGGCGACTGGCCGTAATCGGCGATCATCTTTTTCCCGCCGCCGCTGTAGCCGGTGAGCGAAAAGACCGAGAGAGGAAAATCCGTCGGCACCAAGCCGCGCTGGACGAGCGGCCTCACCGCGAGGGCGAAGGCAGTCGCGTGGCAACCGGGATTAGCGATGCGTTTGCCCGCGCGAATCGCCGCGCGATACGAGGCCGCGAGTTCCGGCACGCCGTAGACCCAGGCCGGATCGATGCGGTGTGCCGTCGAGGCATCAATCACGCAGGTGCGGGGGTTGGTCACGAGCGCGGCCGATTCCTTCGCCGCGACGTCGGGCAGGCAGAGGAACGCGACGTCGGCCGCATTGAGCTGCGCGGCGCGCGCGGCCGGGTCTTTGCGGTGCGCGGCGTCGATGACGAGCAGCTCAATGTCCGCACGCACTGCGAGCCGCTCGTGGATTTGGAGCCCCGTGGTGCCCTCGTGACCGTCGACAAAAACCTTGGTTCTCATAGCACCGCCCAGCATCGGCTGCGACCTGGAAGTCGGCAAGACCCGAGGTGATCTCCGGCCAAAACTCAACCCGCGCTCAGCTTCGCGATCACCGCCGGCAGCAACGCGTGCTCCGCCGCGTGCACCTTAACCGCGAGCGATTCGAGCGTGTCGCCCGCTTCCACACGCACCACCGCCTGGTCGATGATCGGCCCGCCATCGACCTCAAGCGTCACGCCGTGCACGGTGCAACCCGTCACTTTCACCCCGCGCCGAAAGGCCTGCCCGATGCCGTCGAGCCCCGGAAAACTGGGCAGCAAACTCGGGTGCAGATTGATGATTTTCCCCGCAAACGCGGTGAGGAACCCCGGCTTGATCACACGCATGAAGCCCGCCAGCACGACCAGATCGGCCTGCGCCGCCCGGACCGCCGCGATGAAGCGCGCCTCGCCCTCGCCCTCGAGCTTGGTCTTGAACGGCGCCGGATCGACGTAGCTCGCCGGCACCCCGAAGCGCGGTCCGAGCGCGAGCATGCCGGCGTCGGGTTTGTCGGCGAACAATGCGACCACGTGCGCACGGCCAAGTCGGCCCTCTTGTTGCGCAACGAGAATCGCCTCGGCGTTCGACCCGCGACCGGAACCGAGAATGACAACGCGCATGACGTTCAAATCTCCCCCGCCGCCTTGATCCGCGCGATCAACGCCGTCGTGCTGAACCCCGGGAGAAACGGCATGAACTCAATCTTGGCCCCGCAGGCTTGGAGCGCGCCGCGTTCGCCGGAATCGAGTTTCTCCAAGGTGTAGTCGCCGGCCTTGCAGTAAATATCGGGCCGGAGCGCCTCGATCTCCGCCGTCAGGCGCGGCTCACGGAAAATGATGACGCCCGAAACGAACCACAACGCACCGAGCGCGTACGCACGCTGTTCTTCGTTCTGGATCGGGCGCAACGGCCCCTTCAACGCTTTGACCGAGGCATCGGCATTGATCGCGACGTAAAGCGCCTCACCCAGACGCCGCGCCTCCTTGAGGTAGTAAAGGTGCCCCGTATGCAGGAGATCGAACACCCCGTTGGTGAGCACCAGCGATTTGCCGGCGGCGCGCAACTTCGCCCGCGCCGCGACCGCCTGCTCGAGTGTGAGCAGTTTGGGATTTTCGAGCATCGGAGCGGACACGGTCAGATTCGATAGACCACGCGCGAGACGGTCAGAAGAACTTTTTTGCTTTCTCGAAAAAGCTCTTCGAGGTCGGCTCGGCGGCGTCGCCGCTGACGCGGGCGAACTCCTCGAGCAGCTTGCGTTGGTCCGAGCTGAGCGAGGTCGGCACCTCGACTTGCACGCGCACGAGTTGATCTCCCTGGCGACCACCGCGGAGCGAGGGCATCCCCTTTTCGCGCAGACGGAAGGTCGTGCCGCTGGCGGTGCCGGCCGGGATCTTGAGCGAGCCTTTGCCGAAAAGCGTCGGCACCTCGATGCTGCCGCCGAGCGCGGCGAGCGTAAACTTGATCGGGATTTCGCAGGCGAGAGAATCACCGTCGCGCTCGAAGAGTTCGTGATCCTTGACCGTGATAACGATGTAGAGATCGCCGGCCGAACCGCCCGCCACTCCGGCTTCGCCGTTACCGCTGGAGCGGAGGCGAGAACCGGTTTCGACGCCGGCCGGGATCCGGACATTGATCTTGGTGGTCTGGGGCGTGCGACCTTCGCCGCGGCAAACCGAACACGGTTTTTCGATTTTTTGGCCGGAGCCGCCGCAGGTCGGGCAAGCTTGGGTAAACGTGATGATACCGCCGGAGCGGCGGATTTGACCCGCGCCGCGGCAGGTCGGGCAAGTCACGCGCTTCGAACCGGGCTCGGCGCCGGCGCCGGCGCACCGTTCGCACGTCATCGCCTTACGGAAGGAAATTTCCTTCTCCAGGCCGCGAGCGGCATCTTCGAGCGTGATTTCCAGGTCGTAGCGCAGATCGGAGCCGTCGCGGTCACCGCCGCTCCCGCCACCTCCGCCGCCGCCAAACATCTCGTCGAAAATACCTCCGCCACCACCTCCGCCACCCCCACGACCTTGTTGGCCAAAAACTTCGCGGAAGATATCAAAGGGATCATGGAACCCGCCGCCGCCGGCCGGTCCGCGCGCGCCGCCACCGGGGCCCTGAAACGCCGCGTGGCCATAGCGATCATAGGCCGCCCGTTTTTCCGGGTCCTTGAGGGCCTCGTAGGCTTCGGAAACTTTCTTAAACGTTTCCTCCGCCTCTTTATTGCCGGGATTTTTATCCGGATGGAACTGCACGGCCTTCTTGTAATAGGCCTTTTTCAATTCATTCTCGTTAGCGTTTTTCTGGACGCCGAGTAATTCGTAATAATCTTCCTTCGCCATAAGAATTCAGTGCTCGTTCGTAAGAGGGAGGAGGTGCCGGTCAAATGACCGCCGGTTGGGCTGGGCCGCTCGAGACGACGACGGACGCGGGGCGAAGCAATCGTCCATTGAGCGCGTAACCCGTGCGCACGACCGTGAGCACGTGTTCCGCCGGCACTTCGGCGCTCACGGCGTGCGAGATGGCTTCGTGTTGGTGCGGATCAAAGGGTTGTCCGGCGGGATTGATCTCTTTCAAGCCGTGATTGCCGAGGGCGCTCTTCAGCTGGGTGAGCACCATGTCGACCCCACCGGTAAGCGTCTTGAGGTCCGCGTTCGATTGTTTGGCGGCAGCCAAGCCGAGAGCGAGATTGTCGACCACCGGCAGTAAATCTTCGAGCACCCGAGCCGCGGAGAAAAGCCGGAGCTCCTCTTTTTCGCGGAGGGTGCGTTTGCGCAGATTCTCGAGGTCGGCGGCCGTACGCATGAAGCGGTCGTAGTTGTCAGCGGCCTCCTTCTTCGCGGCCGCGATGAGTGCGGTGGAGTCAGCCGCCGGCGGCGCTTCGACGGGCGCGGGCGCAGGAGTCGCAGCCGCAGCGGCGGCATCAGGAGTGGGCACAGAGGCAGGTTCGGATGACGGATTCATGGCAAGAGAGGCAGACCTAACTACGGCTTCCGGGTTTCTTCAAGCCTGTCGAGAAACCCGCGGAAGACTTCGCCCGGTTTATTCTCAGCAGCTTTCCGCGAGCCGGCTCTCCCGATCGCCGCCTCGTTTAGGACCCTTCTGAATTCCGGCGGCAAAAAGGGCGCGAGTTCCGCCGCGACCTCGCGCTCGGCCAAGCCACGCAAAATCTCAGGCCCCAAAAGCTGACCGGCACTTGAAATAGAGCCGAATCGTTGATCCAGCTCCAAGGCAAACGTCCGCACGCGCGGTTTAGCTTCGGAGTAGTCGGCCAACACCAACGCATCGAGCCGGAGGCGCAATTCACGGATCAAAAAGGACGATTTCGCAGTCGGCGGCCGAGGCTCGGATCCCACGAGGTTGGCCCGGAACAATTCAAGATTCGTCGGACCGTGAGCGCGCCTGACCAAGGTGATTTGGCGCACATCGACCGAGAGCGTGCTGATCACGAAGCGTTCACCAAAAAGGGACCAGACATCGGCATCCGCTTCGAATGCACGCACCTGCAGGCAATCCCGTGAGGGGAAATTCGACGGGTTGGTCACTACCAAGCCCCGCAGCGAAACCCGGCCCGTAAAGGGATTCGCCGCGAGGCTCGTGATTTCGGCGTCGAACCCCGTGCGATCGAGCACCGCCCGAGTGAACAGAGACGGCAGCAACGTCATCCACGCCAGCGAACCGACAGCTCCGATGACGACCAACAGGACCATCAGCCGCCAACCGCAACCACCCCGTTGCCGCCTCCGAGCCGGTCGCGTGCGGCCCGGTCCGATCATCCCGCGAAATTCTCCGTCACCAGCACAATCGAGGTCGTTTCAGCGACAAACGCGAAGGCTGCACCAAATGGCAACAAGGCGTTGGTGCCGCTTTCCAGCCGTTCACCACCGCCCTTCACCGTTCCACTCACGACACTGAGGATGCGCGGCTGCTCTCCGCCCGAGATGTGCAACCTTTCCCCGGCGCCCAAGACCGTGCGTTTGATCGAAAATTCCGGGCAGTCAGCAATCACGCCCGACGTCGGCGCAGCCCGGACCGGTTTCGGCTCAAAGTCCGTCCAGTCGATCGAACGCAGCGACTGCTCGATGTGCATCTGCCGAGGTTTGCCGTCGAGGCCCACCCGCCCCCAGTCATAGACCCGGTAGGTCGTGTCGGAATTCTGTTGAATCTCCAAGATGAGATTCCCCGCGTCGATGGCGTGGACTTGGCCGCTGTGAACCAAAATCGAGTCTCCCGCCGCCACCGGGAAGCGGTGCACACAGGTCTCGACCGTCGCGGACGAGACGGCCTGTTCAAACTGCTCCTGCGTCACGCCGCGCTTCAGGCCCACAATCAGCTGGGCTCCCGGCCCGGTGGCCGCGATATACCAGTTCTCGGTTTTGGGTTCGCCTTTGAGGTCCCCCGCAACCGAGGCCGGCGGATGCACTTGCAGGCTGAGCCGCTCGCGACAATCGAGCCACTTGACCAACATGGGAAACGGCTTCTCGACCGGCCATTTTGGACCCATAATCGCCGCTCCGTGCTTGGTGATGACCTGCCGCAACGTGCGCCCGGCGTATTTGCCGTTGGCTACGACCGACTGGGCCTCCGGTCGGTCGACAATCTCCCAGCTTTCGCCGATCGGCCGCGTATCGGGCAAGGTGCGGCCCAACGCAGCTTCCAGCGCTCGGCCGCCCCACACGCGCTCTTGATAAATCGGACGAAAAATTAGGACTTCGGGCATATTTTGAATCAATGAAAGTGATTAAGGTCGGTCCGGGGCGGGGGGTGTTTACATTTGACCGGCCCAGCCGTTAGCGTGCTATTTCGTTCGACTTAGAGTCGGCCAACACAAATGCGCAAGAACGAGACTTCAAACTCAAACGACGGACCCTCTTTTCAAGCTCCGCGCTACCGGCCAAACTGGACAGTAGCCCTCACCTGCTTGCTCGCCGGGGTCTTCGTTACCGTCGCTTTGTTGGCTTACGATCCGTCGCAAAGCAGCCATATAGGGACGGGCCCCAGGCCGAAAAACCCGATGGGCTGGGTGGGCGCCGACACCATTTGGGCGTTATTGGTCAGCATCGGTGCGAGCACATGGCTCTTGCCGGTCTTTTTCGGTTGGACGGTTTACATAGCACTCCGAGCCGCCCGGCATCTTAGCGGCACCCGCGTCATTGCCATGATCATTGCGATCACCGCCTTTTCCGGACTTTGGGCGATGGTCGATTTTTTTAAAATCAGCGATTATTTCCAAGAAGGCGCCGGGGGAGTAATCGGCACGACCATCTACACGAAACTCCTGGCCGACGCCGTCGGCAGTTTCGGCTCGGCTATGCTTCTGGGCACGATCTACGCGATCTCGATGCTCTTTATTTTCACCCGGGATATCGGCACCGAGATCGACAAAATCTTCGCCAATTTTACGGCTTGGCGTGAAGCCCGGGCAAAGGAAAAAGCTGCTTTGGCCGCCGAACGCCAGAAAGCCCGCGCAGAACAAGCCAAGCAAAGAGCCGCCGGCGCAACTGCCGACGTCAGAGGTCGTGATCCCGCGCTCATCACACCGCAAAACAATAAAGACGCCGCCAACGAACTCGTGGGACCGAGCGGCGGCAAGAAAACGTTTGCAGCCAAGTTGGGCGACGACCCCTTGGCTAAGCCTCGCGTGCGGATGCCCCCTCTGCCCGAAAGCATTGAGGCCCCCGCACCAAAATCATTGATCGTGCCCGCGCCTCCGCCCCGAGCCCTGTCGCGCAACCCTCAGGTTGCACCTGCGCCCGCGCCAGTTCCGACCGTTCGTGAACTCGCCGAAACGGCCACCGATGTCCGCCCGCTCACCGTCGCGACCACCGGAAAATTCGAACTCAACATCGTCAAATCCGAGGAGCCCAAGAAGGCTGCCAAAATCAATCTGCCGCAGAGTGACGATAAAACTTACGAGTTCCCTCCCCTCTCCTTGCTAAAGGAGCAAGCCAAGCCCGACTCCAGCAACAGTGAGGGCGAGCACCGCGCCAACGCCGAGAACCTGCTCCGCATTTTGGGCGAGTTTGGCGTGGAAGTTACCCTTGGAGAAATCCACGTCGGCCCGGTCATCACCCGCTACGAAGTCGTGCCCGCCGCCGGCGTCCGCGTCGAAAAAATCGCCGGCTTGGACAAGAATATCGCCCTCGGCATGAGGGCACAGTCCGTCCGCATTCTCGCGCCCATCCCCGGCAAAGCCGCCGTCGGCGTCGAGGTCCCCAACCAGCATCCGACCGCCGTAGGTATGCGCGAGTTGCTCGAGAGCGAAGATTGGGCCAGCGCCAAAGCCGAGATTCCCATCGCTCTGGGCAAAGACGTCTCCGGCGCTCCGCTTATCTCCGACCTCGCGAAAATGCCCCACTTGCTCATTGCCGGCGCCACCGGCTCGGGCAAATCGGTCTGCATCAATTCCATCGTCGCCTCGATCCTTTACTCCAAGAGCCCGAAGGATCTTCGCCTCATCATGGTCGACCCCAAGGTCGTGGAATTGAAGATCTTCAATTCGCTGCCGCACATGCTCATTCCCGTGGTGACGGAGCCCAAGAAAGTCCCCGCCGCCCTCAAATGGCTCCTCGGAGAGATGGAACAGCGCTACCAACTCTTCGCCAAGGTCAACGTCCGCAACATCGTCGGATTCAACACCCGCAAACGAACCCCGAAATCCGAGAATCCTCCTCCCGGCGAAACGCAGGGCTCACTCGAGGGGGTCGATCCCATGCTCGACGATGGCGCGGAGATTCCCGAACGCTTGCCCTACATTGTCGCGATCATCGACGAGCTCGCCGACCTCATGATGGTCGCACCGGCCGAGATCGAAACCAGCATCGCCCGGCTTGCCCAGCTCGCGCGAGCCGCCGGTATCCATCTCATCATCGCCACTCAACGTCCTTCGGTGAACGTCATCACCGGCGTCATCAAAGCGAATCTTCCCTCGCGAATTGCCTTCCAAGTCGCCTCCCAAGTCGACTCCCGAACCATTTTGGATACCAAGGGCGCCGATACGCTCATCGGTCGGGGTGACATGTTGTTCTCCCCGCCTGGCAGCTCCCGTTTGGTCCGTTCGCAAGGCGCATTCGTCTCCGACGAGGAGGTCATGGCCATGGTCGAATTTCTCAAGAAAAACGGCCCGCCGCAATACGCCCAGTCCGTCCAAGCTCAAATCGACCGCGCGGCCCGCGAGGAAGAAGAGGAAGACGGCGAAGGCGACGACGCTGAGGGGGACATGGGCGACGATCAGGAGCTCTACACGCAGGCGCTGGATGTGCTCAAATCCACGAAGCGCGCCAGCACCTCGATGATCCAACGCCGCCTCCGCATCGGCTACAACCGCGCCGCCCGCATCATGGATCTCATGGAGGAGAAAGGCATCGTCGGCCCCGAGAACGGTTCCAGCCCCCGTGAAATCTTGGTCGATCTCGATTCGCTCTAACACCCGAGTATTTCGTGCTGACTTCCCCTCTCCCCCAACCTTACTCAGCCCATTATGCAGACCATCGGTGAACGCCTCGAAGACGCCCGCAAACAGAAAGGCATCTCCATTCGCGAGGCCGCCGAATCCACGAAGATTCGCGGCGAGTATCTCCAGAAATTTGAAAACAACCAATTCGATCTCAGCCTGAGCGAGATTTACGTGCGCGGATTTCTGCGCACCTATTCAAATTTCCTAAAACTCCCGCCGGATCGGATTCTCAACGACTATGCTTCGCTCGGCCACGGCGAGCTTCGTCCCCGCCAACCCAGCCGCGAAGTCTACGGTCGCATGGATGTATCCGTCGCTTCCGCCGATGCACGCGGTGATCGCGGAGCTTCGCCCGCCGCCGAAACGCCTTCCGACAATCAACGCTCGCAACCCAAGCAGTCCCGCAGCCGCACCAATCTCCCTTCGGCCCCGCTCGTGGATCCCGCCTTCGCCCTGAAGGCCGTCAAGGTCATTGGGGGGATCGTCGTCTTCCTCCTCGTGGTCTGGGTCGTCCGCGCCGTCTATCAGAGCGTCACCGGCACTGACACGGCTTCGAAAACGGCCGCCCTACCACCGGTCGCCACCGCACCTGCAGCCGAGCCCACAATCACCCTCATCGCCCTCGACACCGTGCGGCTGAAAGTGGTTCTTGTCTCAGACGGGCGCGTGCTCTTTCCGGATACCAATCTGTCGCGTGGACAGACCCAAGTGGTGCCAAAGCCCGGCCCGGTCTTTATCACGGCCAGCGCCTTGGAGAACGTCGCCATCGAAGAAAACGGGCGGCGAACCAATCTGCGCGACCAAGGATTTAAGGGCTACGACCGCGTGAAACTCGGGCAATAAACCCGCTTCCGGCACGGCGCGGAGCGCCCCGCTCCTCGGGGGCGCCCCAACATTATCGCATCGCCACGGGCGGCCCTAAAACTTCCCGCAAAACCATCGCGCGTCGCAAACTCCGCGGGTCGCGCAAATCATGACGTAGTTCGCTGCCGGCCAAATCCCGCCGGGCGACGACCGCCTCGCTCTCGGCCACCACTGCCGCACGACGCGACGCCAACGCCCGCTGCTCGTTCAACGATTGCAACTCCAGCGCAAGCTGCTCCTGCCGCACCAATGAGGCTTCGAGCGTCTCGGACGCGACTTGGAACGCCGGCTCAGGCTGACGAGTGCGCCCCGGCGCCATCACCGGCAGTGGCACGACCGTCTCGGGGGGCTCTTCAAGCGGCGGCGAACGGAAGGAACGCTCTTCCTCCGGCTCCGGCATCAGCGGCGGAGGACTCCACTCGGTCGGCACCGATTCGCCCCTACGTTCCGCGATCTTGCGCCGGATCTCTTCCCGCACTTGCTCGGCGCGCATCTCATCGTCCGCGTCACCTTCAGCCATCGACGCGGGCTGCTGGCTCTTGCGCAGCTCGGCTTCTCTTTCGGCCTCGGCCTGTGCCGCCGCTTCACGCCGCGAATTCAGCCAGTAGGCCAGCGCGCCGGCCACGGCGAGAATGACCTGAATATTTTTAGTGATCCATTCCATGACGGAAAGCGAACGGGTGACTCAGCCCGAAATTCGCCCAAGCGATTCCCGGGATCCAGTCACCCGTCCGATCACTTGACGCCCTCGGGCTTGGCGATGCTCTGCCGCATCGCGGAGTCGGCCTGCACGTTTTCCATTTTGTAATAATCCATGACGCCCAGACGTCCGGACCGGAACGCCTCGGCCATCGCCTTTGGCACTTCGGCCTGCGCGCGGACAACCTCGGCCTGCATCTCCTGCACGCGGGCTTTCATCTCTTGCTCGACGGCCACGGCGGCCGCCCGGCGAATTTCGGCCTGGGCCTGCGCGATACTCTTGTTCGCTTCGGCCTGCGCCTCTTGGAGTTTCGCACCCACGTTCTCGCCCACGTCCACGTCGGCGATGTCGATGGAGAGAATCTCGAACGCCGTGCCGACATCGAGACCGCGCGCGAGCACGGTTTTTGAAATACTGTCCGGAGACTCAAGCACCGTCTTATAGGTTTCCGACGTGCCGATCGTGGACACGATGCCTTCACCCACGCGGGCAATGATCGTCTCCTCTTTAGCGCCGCCCACAAAGCGATCGAGGTGCGTGCGGACCGTGACCCGGGCTTTCACTTTCACTTGGATGCCGTCCTTTGCCACGCCGTCGATCGTGGTGCGGCCGCTGGCGGGATTGGGACAGTCGATCACCTTGGGATCGACGGAAGTGCGCACCGCCTCGAGCACGGATTTGCCAGAGCCCTTGGTCGCGAGATCGATCGCGCACGCACGGTTCCAATCCAATTCGATGCCGGCCTTGCGTGCCGCAATCAGCGCCTGAATCGTCGGCACCACATTGCCGCCGGCGAGGAAATGCGCGGCGATGGTGTCGGTTGATATTTCGATGCCGGCCTTCACTGCCGTGATGCGGGCGTCGACCACGAGATTATAGGGCACGCCGCCGAGCCTCATTCCGAGCAGATTGGCGAAGCCCACGGGCGCGCCGTTGAGCTTGGCCTTCAGCCACGTGTTGATGAAAGCGATAACAATAAAGCCGATGATCAGCGCGGGCACACCGATCAGAGCGACGAGGAATAGTGTAGGCATAGTAGGATTTAGGTTTTGATTACGATCAGGCGAAAATTATCCAGCCCCGTGACGCGCAGTGCCGCGCCCTTGGCCACATGCCCCGCCGGGCAAAACGCCTCGTAGCGGCGGCCCTCCACGAGCACAAATCCCGTCGGCATCAGCGCAGTTTCCGCCTCGGCACTCTGCCCGATAATCGCGGCGGTAGCCACCGGCGGCTGACTGGTGCCGTCAACCGATGTCTGCACAATCATGCTTTTGCCGAGCCGCGTTTTCGGCAGCAAAATGAGTTCAATGTAGACGGTCAGTCCGAGCAACAGAGACGCCGCCACCGTTGCGACCGAACCTCCCGCGACACCCAACTTCGCAAAAGCCACGCCGCAGCCGGCCGCCATGGCCAGACCACCGATGATCCCGAGAACACCGCCCGGCACAAAGACCTCGGCAGCCAGCAGGATGACTCCAACAAAAAACAAAAGCGCGATCGCGTTCATGTTGCGTCCCTTTCCACCACGAGCCCGAAGGCCGAGCGCCCGCACACCACGACTGACGCACCCGCTTCGATCGACCCCACCGTAACCGACGCCTCGTAGCGCCGCCCGTCGATTTCCACCTGACCACTCGGAAACAACGCCGTTGCCGCGACCCCTCGTTGCCCGATCAAGTCCGCCAATCCGCCCGCAGCCGAGGGCGCTCCTCCCGAATCTTGCGCCGTGCCGCCGATGACCCCGGTCACGGCCAACTGGTCCCAGAACCAGCCGTTCGGGATAAAGCGGATCAACGCTACGCCCAGCCCGACCGCGACCACCAATCCGAGACCCAAATTCTGCGCCGGCGCCAAAAACGCGTCACCCGACCACGCGATCGACAGCGGTTCGTTCGGCCAGAGGTCAGCCATCGCCCACACCAGCGAGCCCAACATCATGATCAATCCGGCCAAGGCCGCCACAATCACACCGGGGAAAAAAAGCAGTTCCGCCATGACCAACAAAAGTCCGACCGAAAAAACCAATATCGGCTCATGCCCCGATAGCCCGGCGACGTAACTGCTCAAAAACACCACACCAAGCAGCACGAAGCCGGAGATTCCCATCAGTCCGAAACCGGGCGTCTTAAACTCGATGAAGAGGGCCAAAAGACCGAGTCCGAGCAGGATCGGGGAAATCTTATTAAGGAAAACGGCAAGCCTCTCCGACCAAGTAATCTCGAGTCGCTTCACCGTGAATCCACCGGCACCGAATTTCTTGGTCAAAAGTTCATCCATCGTCTTCGCCGTGCCCGCCGAAAGCAGAGCCCTCGCCGGATCGCCATAGGTCTTGGCCGATTCGGTCGCGGTGAGTGAAAGCAGCTCGCCTTTGGACTTCAGAACTTCGCCTTCGATTTTCAATTCATAGTCCGAGTCCACCATCGCGGAAATCACCTGTCCCCGATAGCCCTTGCCCTCGGAGATCGAGCGCAACCGCGCCTTCAGATAGCTGACGATCTTCATCTTCATCGTCGCATCGACATCCTGACCCGTGCCCGACACCGGCGCAGCCGCGCCGATGATTCCGTCGGGCGCGAACCAGATCTCTCCCGTCATCGCCGAGATGAAAGCTCCGGCCGAGATGGCCTCGTTGTTCACGTAAGTGACTGTCTCGCCCGGGAATTTCCCGAGGGCCTCCATGATCTCAAACGTGACATCAAGGGCGCCCCCGGGCGTCTTCATATCCAGAACGACGGCATCGGCTTTTTCGTCGATCGCCTCCTTTAGTCCACGCCTGAGAATGTAGAGCACCGGCGAAGCAATCTCCCCTTCGACCGGGATTACCACCACCCGCTTTTGAGTCGCCGATCCGGTTGGCACCACCGGTCCGTCCACCGGAGAAAAAGCCGGCGCCGGCTCCGCCCCGAGCGGGAGAGTGAGGCCTGCGACCAACAAAAGTAGGCGACGGAAAAACATGGACCGTTAACCAAAGGCGCTCCGACCCGTCATGCAAGCGCCGTGCGCATGGAGCGACCGCACGCCGTTTCCAAAAATCAACGACGACGCCCGCCGGCGGAAAAAATCCTTTTCCCCCGAGCGCAGCCCGTGCTTCCTCGCACTATGGAAAAAGTTTCCCACCTCGGCCACACGCTCACCCGGTGGCGCGTCGGCCAATCCACCTTTCTTGCTTATCCCGAACGGGGCGCGCGCCTCATGAACTGGAACCTCACGCTCGGCGACGGCTCGGTGCGCGACATCGTTTACTGGCCCGAACTCACCAGCTTGGACGACTTCGTCAAAACCCGCGGCGGCAATCCCATTCTCTTTCCTTTCAACGCGCGCACGTTCGACGGCGGCGACATTTATTTTTGGCGCGCGGCCGACGGCATCCGGCGGCCCATGCCCATGCACGGCATTGCCCGCCAATCCGATTTTGCCGTCACCCGCCTTGAACCGACCGGCTTTACCGCCCGCCTGACCCCAAATGCCGAGACGCGCGCCTGCTACCCCTACGAATTCGATTTCGACGTCACGTATCGCTTCTCCCCGCTCGGCCTCACCTGTGAATTCGCCCTGACCAACCATGGGCAGGATCCGCTGCCCTGGAGCGCCGGCCATCATTTTTATTTCACCATGCCGTGGACCGAGGGCACGACCCGCGCAGACTACTTGATCCGCATCCCCGCCACCCGCCGTTACAAACAAGACCCGAACAACGGGCAACTCCTCCCCGGACCCGCGCTCAATCTCGACGAGCCCCTTTCCAACCCCGCGCTGGTCGACACCTTGCACACCGCTCTTAAGAGCAACGAGGTGGTCTTCGGCGAACGCGGTCGTCCCGGTGACATCGCCGTGCGGATCGGCGCCGCCAAAGTCCCGCCGCCCGACGCCACGTTCGTGAGTTGGACCCTCGAAGACACTTCGCCCTATTACTGTGTCGAGCCGTGGATGGGCCCGCCCAACGCGGCCGAGCACAAGGTCGGTCTGCACTTCGTCAAACCCGGCGAAACCGGGAAGTTCACGGTCAGCGTCGCCGTGAAGTAGCCGGACGATTTTTACCGTTACAAATTTCCATCCACCGCCTCACACTGCTGCCATGACCCTCTTTTTCTTCCCTGCCGCCTTTATCGAAGGCGTCGGTGGCCTCGAAATGATAGTGATTCTGACTTTGGTCTTGGTCATGTTTGGCGGGAAAAAACTACCCGAATTTGCCCGGGGCCTCGGCAAGTCCGTCAAGGAATTCAAAAAAGCGGCCAGCGGGGTCGAAGAGGAATTCAAACGCGCCCTTGCCGACGACGAAGCCAAAAAATACGTCGCGAATCTCCCCGCCAGCCCAAGCAGCTCCGATCCCGTCCCCGCGCTGCCGGCGCCCGAAAACTCCATCGCCGCGTCGCCCATCGAGCCCGAAATCACGCCCGCGCCGGCTCCTCCCGCCCCACCCCCGCCGGAAAAACCCCGGCATTCGGCCGACGTTTGAGATACTCGTGATCGGCCGGGCGCTCCGCGGGATGATTCGGCCATGAACATTGCATCCCTTCTACGCCGGCTTTTCTTCTTCGCCCTGTTCGGCGCCGCGCAAGCCCATGAGACGCCGCCTCTGCTGCTGATCTCTATGGACGGCTTCCGGTGGGATTATTGTGCGCTGCATCCCGCCGAGACCCCAAATCTCCGCGCGCTTATCTGCGAGGGCACGACCGCCCGCAGCCTCATCCCCGTCTTCCCGACGAATACGTTTCCCAACCATTACTCGATCGCGACCGGCCTTCGCCCGGCTCGCCACGGGATGATCAATAACGAATTCTTCGACTCATCGACCGGCGAGGTCTTCAACTACAAAAATCCCGCGTCCGTCGGCGCCGCCAAATGGTGGGGCGGTGAATCGATTTGGACCACCGCCGTCCGCCAAGGTCGCCCCGCCGCGAGCTACTTCTGGGTCGGTTCCGAAGCTGAAATCCACGGCGTGAGGCCCACGTTTTGGAAACGTTACGATTACTCGGTGCCGTTTGCGCAGCGCCTCGAAGAACTGGTCGCCTGGCTCCGCCTGCCCCCGGCCCAGCGGCCCGCCTTCATCGCCTTCTATTTCGAGGAAACCAATTCAACCGGCCACAACCACGGCCCCGATTCGTCCGCGCTCGCCGCCGCCGTCCGCTTGCTCGACACGCAACTGGGCACATTGCGTACCCGTCTCGCCGCCGAAGGCGTCACCCCGAATTTTGTCATCGTCTCCGATCACGGCATGGCGCCCGTGAGCGTCGATCGCGTGATCGTGCTTGAGGATTACATCGATCCAAAAACCGTGCAGATCGATTTCGCGGGTTCAGTCGTCGGACTCCAACCCCTCTCCGGCGACACCAACCGTCTCATGGCCCAGCTCGCGCGGATCCCCCATGCGCAGGCCTGTCTCGCCGCCGATCTGCCCGCGCATTTCCAACTAAAGGACAACCCTCGCATCGCGCCGGTTTGGGTTTTGCCCGAACTCGGCTGGCATGTCCTGCCTCGCAAAAAATACGAACTGACCCGCCCAACGTATATCAAGGGCGACCATGGCTACGACCCGGCTCTCCCCGCGATGCACGGCATCTTTGTCGCCAGCGGCCCCTCGTTCAAAGCCGGCGTCGTCACTGAAGCCGTCGAGAATATCCACATTTACAATCTGCTCTGTGCCGCGCTGCGCCTCACCCCGGCACCCAACGACGGCGACGATCGCCTCGTCCGCGCCGCCCTGCGCTGAATCCCGTCCGCGCAGATTCTGCCCAAGCACTTTTTTGAGTCATGCGATGGATCACTGAAACTTTTTGCGGACTGCGGCGTTCTCCGGGGGTTGCCCGCACATTTAATCCGCACCTTGCCATGAAATTCCCGACCATTTTCCTTTCGATCGTCCCGGGCCACAAAGGCCTGCTCCTTACTGCCTAAACTCCGCTCAATCCTACTCCACGCATTTACTCCACCCACCCGATGAATTCCTTCAATCCTCCCATCCTCTCCGGCAACACGATGCACGTCATCGACTATAAAGTTCACGGCGACGACATGCAGTTCGTCGAGATCGAGCTCGATCCCAACGAGGCCGTGGTCGCCGAGGCCGGCGGCATGATGTTCATGGACGACGGGATCGCGATGGAGACGATCTTCGGCGACGGCTCGACCCAGAATCGCGGCTTCGTGGGCGCATTGCTGGGCGCCGGCAAACGCCTGCTGACGGGCGAGTCGCTCTTCATGACGGTGTTTCAGAACCAGGGCGCAGGCAAACGTCGGGTCGCATTCGGCGCGCCCTATCCCGGAAAGATCCTGCCCATCCCACTGGCCTCGATCGGCGGGGAACTCATCGCCCAAAAGGACTCGTTTCTCTGCGCGGCAAAAGGCGTTTCCGTCAGCATTGCCTTCCAGAAAAAACTCGGGGCCGGCCTCTTCGGCGGTGAGGGCTTCATCATGCAACGGCTCCAAGGCGACGGCTGGGCCTTCATCCACGCCGGCGGCACGCTCTATGAGCGCACCCTCGCGCCCGGCGAAACCCTGCGCGTCGATACGGGCTGCATCGTCGCCTTCCAACCGTCGGTTGATTACGACATTCAAATGGTGGGCGGCATCAAAACCGCCTTCTTCGGCGGCGAAGGCCTCTTCTTCGCGACCTTGCGCGGCCCCGGTAAAGTCTGGCTCCAATCACTGCCCTTCTCCCGTCTCGCCGGCCGCATCGTCGGTGCCGCCCGCGGCGGACGAGAGGAAGGCTCCACTCTCGGCGGCCTCGGCCGCCTCCTCGACGGCGACAACCGCTGAGCGCCGTAAAACAGGCCGGTCTTTATGACACGTACCACCCAAAAAATTCTCGACGCTGTCTGAACGATCAGCAGTTTGACCGATGCATCAGGAAAGAAGCCGCCCTTAAAAGCGGTTTCAGCCAACCGGGCCGGGAGCGGCCACGGTGGATCGGGCGAAAGCCCGGATGTGCGTCACCCGCAAAGGCGACGAACCACAACGCTCCCGAAGACGAAACCGATCTGATGCCCAGATCGGTTTTTTGTTTTCATCCTGCGGCACGTTCCTCTCCACGAAAACTCCGCCCATGAACCTCGAAGCAAAAGTCCCCGGCATCCGCGCCTGCGCGGGCAACCCGAACCATCACCTGTGGAACAACCATGGCACTTGGTTCCTGCACTACACGGCCTATCCCACGCCGTTCACCAAGGAGCGCATCCGCCGGTCCCTCGGCACCAAAGATGTCTTGGCGGCCCGGTCCCGGCGCGACCGTTGTTTCGAACAACTCACCCGCGAAGCCGCCAAGCTCGCTCCGCCCCCGCACAAACAGGCCGCCGCATGAACCCGCCTGTGCACAGCATCCGCTTCGCCCGGACCGACATTTCGGACGTCCACCCGAGCGGCGACGAGATTATCTCGCGGGTTTACCTGAACGAGACGGCGGCGCCCGTCGGCCTCGTACTGCGCGTGGCGGGATTTTGGGCCTATCGCTTGGTCGATGGACCGTCGCCCGTCCTCGACGGCCGACTCACCCGCCGAGATCTCGAACGCCAGATCACCCTTTTTCACCTTGGCGAGGTCCCATGCGCCCCCGCCGCCGATGACACGACGATGCAGCCAGAGTTCGACGCTGCCATCTGATTTAACCTGCACGTCGAAGCTGCGGCCGAGATCGAAGTGGTCAGCAATGCCGTTTCGCTCGTCGCCCGTTTCGCGCCTTGCCGCGTCGCGGGCATTGTTGAATTGTACGCCTATGCGCCCCACCCCTCGCCGCCTGTTTGCCTTCGCCGTCGCGTTGCTCGCCGCCGCGCCGCTTTCCACCGTTGCCTCCACCGCCGAGATGGCCACCGCGGCCAAAAACTTCCTTGCCGGCCTCGATCCCGCGCAGACCGCGAAAGCGGTACTGCCGCTGAACGCGCCCGAGCGCGAGAAATGGTTCTTCGTTCCCATCGCCCGCGACGGCGTGCCGCTCAAGGCGATGACCGCCCCACAGCAAGAACTCGCCCGCGCGCTCCTTCGGTCCGGCCTCAGCCAACGCGGCGCCGCCCGCGCCGAGACCATCATCACCCTCGAAAATGTGCTCCGCGAAATCGAAAAGGACCCGGTCCGGCGCGATCCCTCTCTCTACTACGTCACGATCTTCGGCGATCCCGCAAAAACACCCTGGGGTTGGCGTTTCGAAGGCCATCATCTGTCGCTCAACTTCACCATTTTCGACGCCGAGCGCGTAGCTATCACGCCGTCCTTCTTTGGCACCAATCCCGCCGAGGTCCGCGAAGGCCCGATGAAGGGCACCCGCGTCCTCGCCGAGGAGGAAGACCTCGGCCTCGCGCTCGTAAACTCCCTCGACGCCGCCCAGCGCGCGGTCGCCGTCATCGCGGCCAAAGCCCCGAACGATATCCTCACGAGCAACAAAATCCGCGTTGAGCCGCTCTCCCCCGCCGGCATCTCCGCCTCCGCCCTCACCGCGTCGCAGCGCGACCAGCTCCGCGCCTTGCTCCAACTTTATTTCACCCGCTACCGCGCCGAAATCGCGGATCCCGCCCTCGCCGCCGCCACCGCTTCCAATCTCGAGGGCCTGACCTTCGCTTGGGCCGGCGTCCTCGATCGCAGCGCCGGGCACTATTACCGCATTCAGGGGAAAACCTTCGTGGTCGAATTCGACAATACCCAGAATCAGGCCAACCACGTCCACACGGTCTGGCGCAATTTCGACGGTGACTTCGGCCGCGATCTGCTCCGCGAGCACTACGCCCGCGACCACGCCAAGAAACCCTGATCGCCGGCCCCGCTCGCCGTTCATCCGTCCCCACGCCCACCGGTCAAGGGCCGGTTGCCCAACCCGCTTCTGCCAAAGCAATCTCCGCACCGATGAAAACTTATCTGACCTACGGTTTCTACCTGTCGTGCGCGAGTGCGCTGCTCGTTTTCGCGCTCTATTTTCTCGGGCTCCACGATAGCGTGGAGAAACTGGGCACCGCTTCGACCGTCCAAACCGTCGTCGGCCTGGTCATCACTGTCGTTGGGATCGTGCTCGGCACCAAAGCGCGTCGCGCCGAAATTCCAGCCGAAGAAGCTTTCGGTTACGGATCCGCTCTCGGCGCCGGTTTCATGATCGCCCTGTTCGCCACGCTGTTTGGCGCGGGCTTCAATCTGCTCTACTCCACCATGATCAATCCCGGCTTGACCGAGGTCATCCTCGAGGCCCAGACCGAAAAATTCGAAGCGGCCGGGATGAGCGCCGACGCCGCCGAGAAAGCGACCGCGATGGTGCGCAAGATGATGCATCCCGCCGTCCAATCGGCCATCGGCTTCGTCATGGGTTTGTTCTTCGGCACCTTGGTCTCGCTCGTCACCGCCGCGTTTCTCAAGCGGCCGGCCACCGACGAGGTTGTTTCTGCCTGAGACGCGACGGCGCGCGCGGCGCGAACCCTCGGGCACGCGGACCTGCAATTCGGGCGCAGACGCGGCGGGGCGCAGCGCCCCCAGTTCGGCCGCAAGTTTCAGCGGCTCGTCATCCTTGGCCGTGAGTGGCCGTCGTCTCTTTGCGCAGCGCGCGAGGGCATCGCGGTAGCGCGACGCGCCTTCGGATCGGGCGAAAATTCCACCTGCATCGCTATCTGGTCGAAGGTGGTTCATCTTTGGAAAAGTCCTCCATGCGGGAGTTGCGGTCATGCGCCTCTCAAGCGTCACGATCAGACCCGTTTGTCTGATCCGGCAAAAATAAATCTAACTGTCCTGAACACCGGTTGGGTGACGAAAAGGGGACAAAGTCGTAAAACCGGTCTCTCCACGAACCTTCGGCGTGAAATTTCCGGCAACAATTCCACTCTCGCTCTCGTCAGGCCCCCGCTAACACGTTTAGCTCAAACCACGCTTTTCTCCATTACATTTTCTTCATGTCGAACGCTCCCTCTTCCTTCGGCCGTCGCTGGATTCTCTACACTTTGGTTGCCGGTGTTTTCGCCGGCGGCGTCTGGTATTTCGGAATCCGAAAGGTCGCCCCCACCATATCCGCCGGCTCTCCTTGGCGCAGCAACTCCATGGCGCCGACCCCCGTTCGGGCCGTGCCCACCACCAAACAAGACCTCGCGGTGCATCTTCGTGCCATCGGCACGGTCGCTCCGGTCAACACCGTTACCGTGCGCAGCCGCGTCGAGGGCCAGTTACTCCAAGTCGCCTTCACCGAGGGCCAAGAGGTCGTCGCCGGCCAGTTGCTCGCCGAGATCGACCCGACCCCCTACCGCCTCCGGCTCGCCCAGATGGAAGGCCAGCTGCGCCAAAGCGAATCCCAAGCCCGGACCGCCCAAAGCGACCTCGAGCGTTTCAAACAGCTCCACGCCCAAACGCTGATTTCATCGCAACAACTCGAGGGCCAACAGGCCCTCGTATCCGAACGCCTCGGGGTGCTCGCCGCCGAGCAAGCCCAGGTCGAGGATGCCCGCCGCCAGCTCGCCTATACCCGCATCGAGGCTCCCATCGCCGGTCGCCTTGGTCTCCGCCAGGTTGATGCCGGTAATCTCGTCCGCCCCGGCGAAGCCGGCGGGCTCGTTGTGATCACCCAAACCCGCCCGATTTCCGTCATGTTCACGATCCCGGAGCTCGACCTGCAAAAGGTCATCGAGCCTCTTCGCGCCGGCGAAGCGCTGACCGTCGAGGCATGGGACCGCGGTGAAAATATCGTCCTCGCCACCGGCGCGTTGAGAACCGTGGACAACCAAATCGATCTCGCCACCGGCACGCTCCGGCTCAAAGCCGAGTTCCCCAACACCGACGAACGCCTCTTCCCCAATCAATTCGTCAATGTTCGCCTGCGCGTTCGCACGTTGAAGGACGCGATCGTCATCCCCGCTGTCGGCGTGCAATTCGGATCGCGCGGGCCCTACGCCTTTGTGGTCGGCGCAGAAAACAAAGTCGCCGTACGCGATCTCGTGCTCGGCCCCGTCGACGGCGCCATGCAGGCCGTCATCAAGGGTATTTCCCCAGGCGAACTCGTCGTCACCGAGGGCGTGGACCGGCTGAGAGAGGGCCGCCCCGTCACGATCATTTCCGGTGAATCCGCCCCACCGCTCCCGCCCGCCGCACCGGCCGCACCGGGTTCGGGTAAAGGTGCGCCCGACGCCGCCAAGAAAAAGAAGAAATCAGGCGCATGAGCCCGTCACGTCCGTTTATTCTCCGGCCGGTCGCGACCAGCCTGCTGATGGTCGCCTTGCTGCTGTCCGGCATCATGGCCTACCGGCTCCTCCCGGTCGCCGCGCTGCCGCAGGTCGATTTCCCGACCATCCAGATTTTTACGTTTTATCCCGGCGCGAGCCCCGGCGTCACCGCCAGCGCCATCACCGCTCCGCTCGAACGCCGCTTCGGCCAGATCCCCGGCGTCAACCAGATGTCCTCGTCCAGCTCGGGCGGCTCCTCGGTCATCACGCTCCAGTTTTCCCTCGAAGTTTCGATGGGCGTCGCCGAGCAGGAGGTTCAGGCCGCCATCAACGCCGCCAGCAATCTCCTGCCCAACGACCTCCCGACCCCGCCGATCTACCGCAAGGTCAACCCCGCCGACACGCCCATCCTCACCCTCGCCGTCACTTCGGCGAGCATGCCGTTACCGAGGGTCCACGATCTCGTGGACACCCGCATCGCCCAAAAACTCGCGCAGATTCCCGGCGTCGGCATGGTCAGTCTCGCCGGCGGCCAACGTCCGGCCGTCCGCGTGCAAATCAATCCGGGCGAGCTCGCCGCCCGCGGCCTCAGCCTCGCCGAGGTGCGCACCGCCATCGGCGCCGCCAGCGTTAACGGTCCCAAGGGCAGTTTCGACGGCCCTCTCCGCGCGATCCTGATGGACGCAAACGACCAGCTCCGCTCCGTCGAGGAATACCGCAATTTGATCATCGCCTGGCGGGATAACGCCCCGCTCCGCCTCGGCGACGTCGCCCGCATCGAGAACGCCGCCGAAGATCGTCGTCTTGCCGCGTGGTCCGGCGAACTCCCCGCCGTCCTGATCAACGTCCAGCGGCAACCCGGGGCCAACGTCATCGAGGTGGTTGATCGCGTGCGTCAATTGCTCCCGCAGCTTTCCGCCAGCCTGCCCGCGTCGGTCGATGTCGAAGTCCTCACCGATCGCACCCAGAGCATCCGCGCCTCCGTGCGCGCCGTGGAATTCGAGCTGATCTTCGCCATCGGCCTCGTCGTCCTCGTGACGTTCATGTTCCTCCGGAATTTCGCCGCCACGATCATCCCGAGCATCGCCGTGCCGTTGTCGCTCATCGGCACGTTCGGCGTGATGTATCTCGCCGGGTATTCGATCAACATCCTCACGCTGATGGCGCTCACCGTCGCCACCGGTTTCGTCGTGGACGATGCCATCGTGATGCTCGAAAACATCGCCCGCTACCGTGAAGAGGGCGCCTCCCCGATGGAAGCCGCGCTCAAGGGTGCCGCGCAGATCGGCTTCACCCTCGTCTCGCTGACAATCTCGCTCATCGCCGTGCTGATCCCGCTGCTCTTCATGGGCGACGTCGTCGGCCGGCTGTTTCACGAATTCGCGATCACTCTCGCCGTCGCGATTTTGATCTCCCTCGTCGTCTCCCTCACGCTCACGCCGATGATGTGCGCGCGCATGTTGCCCGAACCGCCCGCCCACGGTTCCGTGAAAACCACCTTCCTCGACACCGTGATCGCGCGCTACGCCGTCTGGCTCGACTGGGTGCTGCTTCGCCAACGCGCCACCTTGCTGGTCACCCTCGGCACGTTGGTCCTCACCGCCGTCCTCTACGTGATCGTGCCAAAAGGGTTTTTCCCCGTGCAGGACAACGCCGCGATCCTCGCCGTCACCGAAGCCCCGCAGTCGGTTTCTTTCGCCGCGATGGCCGAGCGCCAGCAAGCCCTCGCCCGCATCGTGCTGGCCGATCCCGCGGTGCTCAGCCTCTCGTCGTTCATCGGAGTCGACGGCACCAACGCGACGCTCAACAGCGGCCGGATGCTCATCAACCTGAAGCGCCATCAGGACCGACCCGATTCCGCGCTCGAGATCATCGAGCGTCTCCGCACCGCCGCCCTCGCCGTTCCCGGCATCACGCTCTACATGCAGCCCGTGCAGGAACTCACGATCGAGGACAAGGTGAGCCGCACGCAATTTCAGTTCACGCTGACCAGCCCCGACGAACAACTGCTCCAGTCATGGGTACCGACGTTGGTCGAGCGTCTGCGGGAAAAGACCGCTCTCTCCGATGTCGTGAGCGACCAGCAAGACGAGGGGCTGCAGGCCTTCATCGAGATCGACCGCGACGCCGCCAGCCGCCTCGGCGTCAGCGTGGCCGACATCGACGACGCGCTCTACAGCGCCTACGGCCAACGCCAAGTTTCCACGCTGTTCACCCAATCGAGCCAGTATCGCGTCGTGCTCGAAGTCGATCCACGCCTCGCCACCAGTCCCGCCGCGCTCACCGGGCTTTTCGTGCGGACCCGCGCCGGAGCGCCCGTGCCGCTGTCGAGCATCGCCCGCGTCTCGGAGCGCTCGACCACGCTCCTCATCAATCACGTCGGCCAATTTCCCGCCGCGACCGTTTCGTTCAACCTCGGGGCCGATGCCTCGCTTGGCGACGCTGTCACAGCGATCGAGAAAACCGCCGCCGAACTCGGCGTGCCGCCCGCGATCGAGCTCCAATTCCAAGGGGCGGCCCACGCCTTCCGCTCCTCCCTTTCCAGCACGTTGCTGCTCATTCTCGCCGCCGTTCTTACCATGTATCTGGTCTTGGGCGTGCTTTACGAAAGCCTCATTCATCCGATCACGATTCTCTCGACGCTTCCTTCGGCCGCCGTCGGTGCGTTGCTGGCGCTCTGGTTCACCGGCCGGCCGCTCGATATGATCGCGATCATCGGAATCATTCTGCTCATCGGCCTCGTTAAAAAGAACGGTATCATGATGGTCGATTTTGCCCTTGAGGCCACCCGCCAGCGCGGGCTTTCCGCCGTCGAAGCGATCCGCGAGGCCGCCCTACTCCGCTTCCGCCCAATTCTCATGACCACGCTCGCCGCGCTCTTCGGCGCGCTTCCGCTCATGCTCTCGAACGGTTCCGGCGCCGAACTCCGTCAACCGCTCGGTCTCGTCATGGTCGGCGGTCTGATCGTGAGCCAGATTCTCACGATCTTCACCACGCCCGTCGTCTACCTCTACTTTGACCGGCTCGCGCAGCGGATCAGCCCCAGCCCCGTGCGCGCACCTCGGCCCACCCCGTCCCCGCTCGTGCCCGGCCCGCTCGCCGGCCCCGCTTCGCGATGAACCTTTCCCGCCCCTTCGTCCGCCGGCCCATCGCGAGCAGTCTGATCGCGGTCGCCATCATCTTGGCGGGGGCTCTCGCCTACCGGTTGCTCCCGGTCGCGCCCTTGCCGCAAGTGGACTTTCCCACGATCCGCGTCAATGCCTCGCTCCCCGGCGCGAGCCCCGAAACCATCGCCGCCAGCGTTTCCGCCCCGCTCGAACGCGCGCTCGGCGCCATCTCCGGGGTGACCGCGATCACCGCCGATAATCGCCAAGGCTCGGTCAGCATCACCCTTGAATTCGGTTTCAACCGCGACATCGACGCCGCCGCCCGCGACGTCCAAGCCGCGATCAACGCCTCCCGCGGCCAGCTTCCCGCCGGCATGCCCGGCAACCCCACCTACCGGAAATCCAATCCGTCGCAGGCCCCGATCATGGCCCTCGCGCTCAGCTCGCCGAACCTCTCCCCGGGTACACTCTACGATACCGCCGCCACCGTCCTCGCGCAAAAAATTTCCCAGATCAACGGCGTCGGCGAGGTCTCCGTCGGCGGCAGTTCGTTGCCCGCCGTGCGCGTGCAGTTAAACCCGCATGCACTCGCCCACCACGGCATCGCCCTCGACGAGGTCCGTCGCACGATTTCATCCGCCAACTCCATCCGGCCGCGCGGGGCCATCGAAAGCGCCGACCGGCAATGGCAGGTCCAGATCAGCGACCAACTTCGCCGCGCCGAAGAGTATCTGCCGCTTATCATCCGCTACCGCGACGGCGCGCCCATCCGCTTGGGCGACGTGGCCAAGGTCACCGACTCCGTCGAGGACCGCTACAGCAGCGGCTTTCACAACGACCGCCCGGCCGTCGTTCTGATGATCAGCCGCCAACCTGGGGCCAACATCATCGCGACGATCGACGCGATCTCCGACCAACTGCCCACCCTTCGCGCCCTCCTGCCCGCCGACTCCGATCTCTCCGTCGTCATGGACCGCTCACCCGGCATCCGCGCCACCCTGCGCGAATCCGAGCATACGCTCATGATTTCCGCCGGGCTCGTCATGCTCGTGGTGTTTTTGTTTCTCGGCAGCGCCCGTGCCGCCCTCATCCCGAGTCTCGCGATCCCCGTGTCCCTCATCGGCACGTTCGCGATCATGTATCTCTACGGTTTCTCGCTCAACAATCTGTCGCTGATGGCTCTGATCGTCGCGGCCGGGCTCGTGGTGGACGACGCCATCGTCGTGCTCGAGAACATCTCCCGCCACATCGAGCGCGGGCTCTCCCCGTTCCGCGCGGCGATGCGCGGCTCCGCCGAAGTCGGCTTCACGCTGCTCGCGATGAATCTCTCCCTCGTCGCGGTCTTCATCTCGATTTTGTTCATGGGCGGCCTGGTCGAGAAACTCTTCCGCGAGTTCTCCATCACCCTCGCCGCTGCGATGCTGCTCTCCCTCGCCGTTTCGCTCACCCTCACGCCGAGCCTCTGCTCGCGTTGGCTCGTCAAAAAAGACGCCCGCCCGCCCGGGCCGCTGCGCCGCACGACCGAACGCGCCTTCGACGCCGTTCGCGGCACCTACGCCAAGTCCCTCGGTTGGGTCCTGCGTCACTCGACGCTCACGTTGATCGTCCTGCTGGGCACGATCGCCCTGAATGTCTCGCTCTACATCAATATCCCCAAGGGATTTCTCCCCAACCAAGACACCGGCCAGCTCAGCGGATTTGCCCGCGGCGACGACGCGTTTTCCTACCAGGTCATGCAGCCGAAGATCGATATCTACCGGAAGTATATCCTCTCCGATCCTGCCGTCCAAGATGTGATCGGCAGCTCCGGCGGCACCAGCGGCATCAGCAACTCGCGCATGATGGTCCGGCTCAAGCCGCTCGCCGAGCGCGGCATCTCGGCCAACGACGTCGTCAACCGGATGCGGCTAAACGCACCCCAGGTCCCGGGCGGCATGTTGTGGCTCATGCCCACGCAGGATCTCGAAGCCCCGCGGATGTCCGACGGCGGCGGGCACAGTCTGTCTTTGATGGGCGACGACATCCGCCAGATTCGGATCTGGGCCCCCAAGGTCACCGCCGCATTGGAGGAGTTGCCGGAGCTGACCGACATCGACGGCCCAAGCGAAGGCGGCACCACCCAGGTGAGTCTCAAGATTGATCGCGAAGCCGCCCGCCGTCTTGGCGTCGACATGCAGTTGATCTCCTCGGTGCTCAACAGCTCGTTCAGCCAACGCCAGGTCGCGACGCTCTACGACCGTTTGAACCAATACCGTGTGGTGATGGAGTTGGAGCCCCAGTTCACGGCCGACCCCGCTGTGCTCGACCAAGTCCAAGTCATCGGCGCCGGCGGCACCCGCGTTCCGCTCTCCGCGTTCACCCGTTACGATTACTCACTGGTCGACGACCGCGTGCGCCATCGCAACCAGTTCGCTTCGGAGTCCGTCGGTTTCTCCTTGGCCGAGGGCGTCTCGCTCGATCAGGGCCTCGCCGCGATCGATACCGCGATGGCGAAGATCATGTTGCCCACCAGCATCCAGGCGAAGATGTCCGGCGCGGCGAATAATTTCCAAAAGAGCGTGCAGACCCAACCGCTGCTCATCCTCGGCGTACTCATCGCCGTCTACCTCGTGCTCGGCGTGCTTTACGAAAGCCTCATTCACCCGCTCACGATTCTCTCCACCTTGCCGTCCGCGGGTCTCGGTGCGTTCCTCGCGCTCCGCCTCACCGGCACGGAGTTTTCCCTCATCGCGCTGCTCGGATTGTTTCTGCTCATCGGTATCGTGATGAAGAACGCAATTCTGATGATCGACTTCGCCATCGCCACCGAGCGCAACGAGGGCCGCAGCCCCCGCGAAGCGATCTACGAAGCCGCGCTCATGCGCCTGCGCCCGATCTTGATGACCAACTTCGCCGCACTGCTCGGCGCGTTGCCCTTGGTGCTCGCCAGCGGCGAAGGCGTGGAACTGCGGCGCCCCCTCGGCCTCGCGATCGTCGGCGGGCTGATGGTCAGCCAACTCCTCACCCTCTACACCGTGCCTGTCGTCTACCTCTGGCTCGACCGCGTCGGCCGCGCGACCCGGTGCCTGTGGCGCGGCGCCCCCGCGCCGGCCGTGCCGCCCACGGCAGTGCCTTCCGCCAGTCGATTGTCCGAGCTGTAGAACCCACCGCCGGTCGGGCGTTAACCGCCCCGGTGGAGCCTGATGTCCCCATCGGGCTTCCCACGTCCACGTCCGAAAGCCCGATGCGGACATCGGGCTCCACCTTCGGGTCAATCCAAGTGGAACACCTCGTCGAGTCCGGTCGCAACCGGGCTGTTGTCCGCGTTGCTCGGCATCAGTTCGCGCATGTGCGCCCACCATCGCCGACACACCTCGGTCTGCGCGATCGCAGCCCATTGCGCTTCATCCTCGATCTCCGCGTAACCGAAGAGCTGCCGCGTCTCCGGGTGCAAAAAAATCGAATAGTTGGCGACACCGTGCGCCTTCAGGACCTCCTCCAACTCGGGCCAAATCGGCGAATGCCGACGCCGGTATTCGGCCTCAAGTCCGGGATGCACCGACATAACGAACGCTTTGCGGATCATAGAGAAAATTCCTGAGGTCAGGACGCCTCTCCGAGGCGTCCTCCTCCTGCCGGCACGTTGGTTGCCCGCCGAGGCGGACGGCTCGGAGAGCCGTCCCGACCTCGAAGAAGGCCTCACTCAGACCTTCGGTCCGCCTTGCGCGAGATTACGCGCGCGGAGCCGCAGGCCGTTGAGACGGATGAACCCGGTCGCATCGCTTTGATTGTACCAGCTCTTCACGCCTTCCATCGACGCGATCTTGTCGTCGTAGAGCGAATATTTGGACTTCCGCCCGCAGGTGATGATGTTGCCCTTGTAGAGCTTCAACCGGACGGTGCCGGTCACATAGCGCTGACTCTCATCGACCATCGCCTGTAGCATCTCGCGCTCGGGCGCGAACCAGAAGCCGTTGTAAACCAGCTCGGCGTATTTTGGAATGAAGCCATCGCGCAGGTGCAACACCTCGCGGTCGAGCGTGAGCGACTCCACCTGCCGATGCGCCTGCATGAGGATCGTGCCACCGGGGGTTTCATAGACGCCGCGCGACTTCATGCCGACAAACCGGTTCTCGACGAGATCCACCCGGCCGATGCCGTGCTTGCCGCCGAGTTTGTTGAGCGTCTTCAACACGCCGCCCGGGGTGAGTTTTTTGCCGTTCACCGCGACACAGTCGCCTTTCACGAAATCGAGTTCCACGTATTCCGCTTTGTCCGGCGCGTCTTCCGGCGCGACGGAGAGTTTGAACATCGCCTTGTTCTCCGGCGTGGTCGGATCGAACCACGGATCTTCCAGAATGCCGGCCTCGTAGGAAATATGGAGGAGATTGCGATCCATCGAATACGGCTTCTTGAGGGAAGCTTCGACCGGGATCTTATGCTGCGCGCAGTAAGCGATCATTTCGGCCCGGCCCGGGAAGAGGGCGCGGTAAGACTCCATCTTCCACGGCGCGATGATCTGGAGCTGCGGGGCGAGCGCCATGTAGGTGAGCTCAAAGCGGCACTGATCGTTGCCTTTGCCGGTGGCGCCGTGGGCGACGGTGTCGGCCTTTTCTTTCTTGGCGATGTCCACCTGGGCTTTGGCGATCAAAGGCCGGGCGATCGAGGTGCCCAGATAGTATTGCCCCTCGTAGATCGCGTTGGCGCGGATCATCGGGTAGATGAAGTCGCTCGCAAACTCCTCGACGAGATCGAGCGTGTAGTGCTTCGAAGCGCCGGTCTTGAGCGCCTTTTTGTCGAGCCCCTTGAGCTCCTCCTCTTGGCCGACATCGGCCGCGAACGTGACGATCTCAGCGTCGTAAGTTTCTTTGAGCCACTTGACGATGACGGACGTGTCGAGTCCGCCCGAGTATGCGAGGACGATTTTCATGATGAGAGTGCGTTAGTGTGGATGAAGAGTTACTTGCGCGCCGATTGCGCGAGGACCGCCATGATCGCTTTTTGCGTGTGCAGGCGGTTCTCGGCCTGGTCGAAGATGATCGAGCGCGGATTGTCCAAAACCGCCTGTTCCACTTCCTCGCCCGCATGGGCCGGCAGGCAGTGCATGAACAGCGCATCGGGCTTGGCGGCGGCGAACAACTTCGCCGTGACCGCATAGGGCGACATCTGCCGGATGCGCTCCGCTTTCTCGTCTTCCTTGCCCATGCTCACCCAGACATCGGTATAAACCACGTCGGCGTCTTTCACCGCTTCATAGGGGTCGGTCGTGAACTGATACGAATCGGCCGGAAACCCCTCCCGTTCGAGCTGGGCCTTGATCTCGGCGCCGGGCGCGAACTCCGCCGGACCCGAAAGCGCGATCTTCATCCCGAAAAGATTGGCGCCGAGGATCCACGAATTCGCCATGTTGCACGCCGTGTCGCCAAGAAACGCGATCTTCCGCCCGCGCAACGAGCCGACGAGATCGTCGTTCTTCGCCCACCGCTCGATCATCGTGAACGCATCCGTGTAAATCTGGCAGGGGTGGAGAAAATCGGTCAGCGCGTTGATCACCGGCACTGTGGCCCGGGCGGCCAACCGCTCGACCTCCGTGTGGTCGTAGGTGCGGACAATCAAACCGTGGACAAAGCGCGATAGCACCTGCGCCGTATCTTCCACGGATTCGCCGCGCCCGAGCTGGATGTCGTTTTTATTGAGAAAAAGCGGATTGCCACCGAGCTCGTGGATCCCGACTTCAAACGAGACCCGGGTGCGCGTGGAGGACTTGGAAAAAATCAGGGCCCAGGTCTGGCCGGCGAGCACGCGGGCGTCCGGCTGCCCGCGTTTGGTTTTGAATTCGCGGGCCAGCGCGAAAACCCCGCCCAATTCGCTGGGCTTGAAATCGGTCTCCTTCAGGAAGTGTTTCATCGCGTAAACGAAAAACGTAAAACGTCCGGCCCGCGCCGCACGAGAGCAAAAACGCCTGCGTTCAGGCTTTCGCCTTCAGCACCGCCCGGAAAATCTCAACCGAGCGTGCCAGCTCTTCCTCCGTGGCGTTGAGCGGCGGGAGCAGCCGGATCACGTTTCCCCCGGCCATGGGCGCCAGCAGTCCGGCCTCGCGCAGGGCGATCACGTAGGGCGGCGCTTCGCCGGTGAGCTGCACGCCCACCATAAAGCCCATTCCGCGCACGCCCGTCACTTGCGCCGGAAAATCCCGCGCCAGCCCTGCCAGCTCCGCGATCCAAGGCGCGCTCGCCTTCAGCACGTGCGGCATCAACCGCTCGCGCTCCAAGACATCAAGCACCGCAAGCCCGGCCGCACACGCCAGCGGCGTGCCGCCAAACGTCGTGCCGTGCGAGCCCGGCTGGAAAAGATCCGCCGCACGCTCGCCCACCCAAATCGCGCCGATGGGAAATCCGCCGCCAAGCCCTTTGGCCATGCCCACCGCATCCGCCCGCACGCCGGCGTGATCGAACGCGAAAAATTTACCCGTGCGCCCGATCCCGCACTGCACTTCGTCGAGGATGAGCAGCAGATTGTGCTGGTCGCAGAGCCGGCGCAGGCCGACGAGAAACTCGGGCGTGCAGGGGTGGACGCCACCTTCGCCTTGGATCGTCTCCACAAAAATCGCCGTCGTCTGGTCGTCGATCAACGCCTCAAAGGACACGAGATCGTTCAAGTCGCCAAACGAGAAGCCCGGCACCAGCGGCCGAAATCCTTTTTGGATTTTCTCCTGCGGCGTCGCGCTCATCCCGCCAAACGTGCGGCCATGAAATGCCTGTTTGGCGCAGATGACTTTGTAGCATTTGCCTTCCTCACCGCTTTTCCGCACTCCGTGCAACCGCGCCAGTTTGATCAGCGCTTCATTGGCCTCGGCTCCGCTGTTGCAGAAAAACACCCGGCCCGGTCCCGCGTAGCCGACGAGCCGACGGGCAAGTTCACCCTGATTCGGGTGACGGAACAGGTTGCTGGTATGAATCAACTCGCCCGCCTGCCGCTGGATCGCCGCCACCCAATGCGGATGACAATGCCCGAGCGCGCTCACCGCGATGCCCGACGTGAAATCCAAATAGCAGTTCCCCTGATCGTCCCAGACTTTGGCGCCCAGGCCGCGGGTAAGCGTGATGGCCGCGCGGCCGTAGTTCTTCATGACGTGCGCGTCATAAAGCTCGGCCGTGCTCGTGCGAATCAGGGAGGGACTGGTCGGACTGTTCATGGAGAAAACTCTAAGAATGATGAAGCGTCCGGCCCCAGGGGCCAATCCGTCTGACCGGGCGCGGCCGGATTAGTAGCGGGGCGAATCCCAGAATTCGAAAAATCACTTTCCGTTCAACCGTGCACGATTTCCGTGCCGATGCCCTTGTCGGTGAAAATCTCCAACAGCAACGAATGGGCGAGACGTCCGTCGATGAAGTGCACACGCTGCACGCCCTCGGCCAACGCCCGCACCGCACTGCCGACTTTCGGCCTCATGCCTTTGTCGATCACACCCCGGGCTTTCAACGCTTCGACTTGGCTGATCTTGAGCGTCGAAATCAGGGTCGAGGCATCGGGCGGAGCGGAAAGCAGCCCCGGCACATCGCTCATATACACCAACCGCCGCGCGCGCAGGGCACTGGCGACGCGACCGGCTACCAGATCCGCGTTCACGTTGTAAGGCTTGCCGTCGTAGCCCTCGGCCACCGGCGAAATCACGGGGATATTTCCCTCCGCGATCTCTTTCTTGATGAGCTTCACTTTCACCTCGGTCACCTCGCCCACGAAGCCGAGATCCACGGTGTTGCCGTCGTCGTCGGTCGTGAGTTTTTGGCACACGAGCACGCTGTCGCCCGCGAGTCCCTTGGGCTTGCCCTTGGCCGTGATGATCGCGTCGCACACATCTTTGTTCACGATCTCGTCGAGCGTGCGTTTCACGATGGCAACCGTGGCCTCGTCGGTGACGCGCAGGCCGTTGACGAAATTCGCCTTCAAGCCGGAGGACTCCATCGCCTTGGTGATCGCCTTGCCGCCGCCGTGGACGACCACGACGTTGACCCCGACCGCCGCGAGAAACGCGATATCGTAGGCCACCCGCGTGCGGGCGACCGGGTCCGGATCGTCCATGAAACTTCCGCCGTATTTCACGACGAAGGTGGAACCACGGAAATCTTGGATATAAGGCAGCGCCTCGAGCAGCACCTTCGCCTTGGCGGTTACTTCGGCAACATTCACATTCATGGGTAAATCAAGCGCCGCTCCGGGCGGAACGAAGCGGGAAAAAACGATTTTTGGCGTGCACGGTATTTGTCGGGATGCAGAGAAGTAGCGCAGTCGGCCGGCGCATTTCCATCACATTCGCAGAGCGCGGAATAATTTCACCAAACTACAATCCGGAAAAAATCAGCTTCACACAACGGCCCCGCGCGCCCACTTCTCCCTCGTGGCCAGCACCGCCCTTACCTTCACCGACCGCGACTCCCATCGCGCTTGGCTCACCCGCCAAGCCCAACTCCCCGCCGGGTTTCGCGTGGGTACGACCCGGTTTGAGTTCATGCCTCGCGAGGCGCCAAAGCCCGCGAAGATGACACTTACGTTGATCGCTCTCGATCAACCGACACCCGATTTTGCCGCCTTGTTCACCCGCAACGCCCTGCCCGGTGCACCCATCATCGTCGGTCGGCAACGGCTGCACGAGCCGACGCTCGGCGCGATCATCGTAAACAACAAAGTCTCCAACGTCTGCGCGCCCGGCGGTGTCGAAGCGTCGGAACGCATCTGCTCCGAACTCGCAAAATTGCTGGGGCTCTCCGCCGGCCAAATTCTCCCGAGTTCAACCGGCGTGATCGGCTGGGGTCTCCCGGTGGACGCCATCGTCAGCGCGCTACCACAGACTACGGCCACACTCACCGGCGCCTCCATTTTGCCCGCCGCCGAGGGCATCGTGACGACCGATCTCTACCCCAAGATTCGCCGCGCCCACGTCGGCGCGGGCAGTATCGTCGGCATCGCCAAGGGCGCCGGCATGATCGAGCCCAACCTCGCGACGATGCTCGTCTACGTCTTGACCGATCTCGCGGTGCCCCGGGCCGAGCTGCGCGCCGCGCTCACCCGCGCGGTCGAAACCAGTTTCAACACCATCAGCGTCGACAGCGACACGAGCACCTCGGATACCGTCGCCCTCGTTTCCTCCGGCCGCGTGCCCTGCCCCGATCTCGCCGCGTTCGAGACCGCGCTTACGCAGGTGTGCCGCGACCTCGCCGAGGATGTCGTGCGCAACGGCGAAGGCGTGCGTCACGTGATCCGCGTCGCGGTCAGCGCCGCAGCCACCGTGCCGCTGGCGCGCGCGGTCGGCAAAGCGATCGTCAACGCCCCGCTCTTCAAGTGCGCCGTCGCCGGCAACGACCCCAATGTAGGCCGACTCGTGCAGGCGATCGGCAAATACGTGGGCGCCGAAGCCCCGGGCACCGACCTGTCGCAGTTGAAACTGCGGCTCGGCGGGATCGAGATTTTTTCAGGCGGCGTGTTTCAATTGAACCCCGCCAAAGAAGCCGCCTTGGTCGCGCATTTGCGAGGCGCAGAACTCTACGCCAGCGCGCCCCCGAAAGACGGAGTCTTCACTGCCCCGATCGATTTTCCGCCGCATGAACGCTGCGTCGAGATCGAGGTCGCGATCGGAAACGGCACGGCCGAAGCTGTCGTCATCGGCGGCGATCTCACCCACGAGTACGTGAGCGAGAACGCGGACTACCGGAGCTGATTGGCCTTCTAGGTGGAACGCGTTGTCTCCAACGCGTTGCCGCGTACCCGCCCCAAACCAGCGCGTTAGGGACAACGCGCTCCACCCCGCTCACATCGCTGGGGCATCACGACTTTGCCGGCGCCGCCGCCTTGGCTTTCGCCTTCGCGGCGTCGGCGGCTCCCGGTGGTAGGTTGTCCCGGAGCGCAGCAAACCGAGCCTGCGGCGTGCCCGCCGGAGCGTAACGCAGCCCGTGCTCGATCAGGAGCGCCGCGTTGTCGACCGCCCCGCCGTAGAGACACAGCACCGCCGTCTGATAGACCAGCCCGAGCCGGCGCGGGTAGAGCTGCACGCCTTCCACCAACATATCCAAAGTCTCCGGTTTCGCCGTGTCGGCACTGCGCACGTAAGTCTCCGCCATGAGTTCGTAGAGTTCGTTCATCGTCGGCGGCTGCGTACGCGCGACGAGTAACGGCGCGATGATCGCCTGGGTTTGGACCGCCGAAAATTTTCCTTCGGCCCCGCCGGGCTGGTTCTTGGCGGCATCGAAGCGCAGGCGGGCAAGCTCCACATAGGCCAGCGGACGCACGACTTTCCCCGTCGTGGCGGCTTCGAGAAACTTTGCCGCCCGGTCATCCCGGCCCGCCGTCCGCTCGTAGAGACCAAGAGCCGCCAAGAGCCGTGGATCGCGTTCTCCGCGGGTATAGGGGGCAATGAGCGCGGCCCGCGCGGCCTCGGGTTTCTCGGCCAGCAACAGCGCCTCGCCTTTGATCCGGCCCACCTCGGACTCCGTCGCCTCGCGCAACGCGAGCGGCGCCGGATCGGGAAACCCTTCGCCCTTTTTCGCGCTCCAGCCGAGCGAGGTATAATTTGTGAAATCCAAGTAGCCGCGCAGCTCGAGCAGCATGTCGTTGTAGCTGCTGCCGAAACACTCCTTGAAGAGCGCCTCGGTCGCCGGCTCGCGCGCCGAGCGCGTGATATACGTGACGAAACCTTTTTGGTGCCGCTTGCCGGTTTGATAGAGGCACATGTGGACAAACGCCGTCGCCTGCTTGGCCCAACGGCTGCCGATCGGATTGCGGGCCGTCGGCGAATCGTGTGTCACGGCGAACAGTTCCTGGAACGACATCAGGCGCGAACGCGCCAGCGCGGCGTTGAAGTCGCGGTCCTCGGCCGCCGCCGCGATTGATCCACCGCCCTCGCCGGCAGCGGCGCTGGCTTCATTGAGCATGGCGGCATTGGCCTGAGAAATCGAAACGGTGTTGGGGTCTTCGAGCTTCGCGAACTCGATCATCGTCGGACTGAACTTCATGCTCATGAGCAGCTGCGCGAGTCCTTCTTCGAGCCACGCCGCCATGCGCGGCGTGTTGCGCGAGAGCAACGAGTGCACGTATTCGCGATAAAGTTGTTTGTAGGAATCGACCTCGATGAAGCCGTTGTTCTCGACCCCGCCCGCCGCTTCCAGACCCGCCAAACCGAGTTCGCGGGTTTGCAGATCGACAATGATCGTCGAGCGCTCGGCATTGCGGAGAAACAAACTGGCCAAGCCGACCTGCGGACCGCCATCGGCCTTCGTGGGGACGAACGCGTCGAACTTCCCGCCGCGACCGCAAAGGATCAACGTGGTCGGCGTCGGGCTACGGCCGATCAGCGCCGGCCACACCACGCCGATGGCCTGATTGAACTGCTGGAAATCACGCATGAGCCGCTGGGTCTCGCGGTCGGAGGCGTTGGTGAGGATTTCGAAATTGGGAATCTGCGCATGGCGCCACGACTCGGGCGGCGGCAACTCGCGGGAATCGGTCACCGTAAAGGTCGGGAGCGAAATCGGGGCGTCTTTGGCGACGTCTTCCGCCGCCGTGCCGACGACCGCGAGCAACAGCCAGGAAACCAACAGCCGAAGGCGAAACGAGGAGGAGAAATTCATGGGGCTACAAAGTTTAAGGGGAGAACGCACTAGATCGCAGAACGCGATCCAGCGTGCGGAGCTTCAGGGTCGGATAAAGTCCGAAAACGCTCCTGCGAGGGAATATCCGGCGTTCGCCGAACGTCGCCCGCCGACCGCCGCCCGACGACCGCCGCCCGACGACGGCTCACGCGCCCGTTTTGGCTCGGATGCAGGGCCCAGATCATACCGTCCACCGCGCCCCCGTTGGTCCCCCGAGCAACCGAACCCATGTCCATTAACCGCAGCAGCCGACCGCATGGAACTTGGCCGGATTATCTCCGCTCGCTGAATTCCAGCAGCGCCGTCGCGAAGCGGCGGCCGATCTCTAGCGTGCCTTTCGCGGTGAAATGCGTGTGCGACGGCGGCAGCGTCTCCGCGCCCTCGGTGTCCACGTAGCGGGTGAGCGGATCCATCGCGGCCAACGCCCGTTGCTGGGCGACAATCACCGGCATGTGGGGATTCTTGTCGTTGCCGAAACGCGTGTTCACCCCGACCAACGCGAGCAAGTGCGGCGCCTCCAGATCCCGCCGCAACCGTGCGAGCATATGCGCCAGATTCTTCGCATACTCCGGGGCGGCCGTCTTCGTCGCATCACTCTCCCCTTGCACCCACACGAGCGCGCGCAGGCGGAGCGTGATGCCTTGCGCCTGCGCCGCCGCCAACGCCGCTTTCGTCTCCGTCACCAACGCCCGGTAGCACGCGCCCGTCGGGCCCGCATCGTCCGGGTTCCAATCCTGCATCAACGCCGTGCCGCTGAAGGCCGCTTTCACGATGGCCAACGGCCGGCCTTCCCGCGCGCGGAGCTCGCGCGCCAAGCCTATCTCCGGACCGAAGCCGCCTTCGGCCTTTCTGAAATTCCCATTTTGGCGCGGCGACTTCGCTTTTGCCTCCGCCGTGGTCGTTTCTAGCGGCGTGCCTTTCGGCTGGGGCTGGAGCTGCGTCCACTTCCCGCCGCTCGTAACATCATAGTCGTCGGGCGGCGGATCGCCGACCCGCCACCAAAACATCACGTCCCGATCCGACGCGTCCGTCGGCAGCTCCGACGCATACGCATCAAAGCCGACCGCATTCGACTGACCCGCGATCAGCACCAGATCGCGCGTCGCAGTGGGCCCCCGCGAGCCCGTGTGACTGCAACCGGCCGAAACGAATAGAAGCAGAAGGAACGAGAAAAGGCGTAGCATGACCTGAAGAATGCGGCCTACGACACGTGCTTTGTAAACACCCCGTGCGCGGCATGGGCCGACGGCACGCGCTCGGTGCGTTCGTAGCCGGGCTTCTGACCTGTGAACGAGCAGACAACTTGCCACGTGGTTTCCGATTCCATGGGCGGGACGCCCATGCCACCTCAATCACGGACTTCACCTCGGGTTACACTCTGGTCGTCACCGGCTAGTAATCGTGCTCGCCCGCTCGGCCGGACCTCTTCAACTTGCTGCGGTTCGTCGCTCGGGTGATGGAATGGCAGACATGCGGGTCTTAGAAGCCCGTGCCGTAAGGCGTGCAGGTTCGAGTCCTGTCCCGAGCACCAAAAACGCCTCTTCAGCGTGGCGCGACCCCGAGGCGGTCACCCATCTTGGCGTAGGTCTCGATGTACTCAGCGCTCTGGGCGAGCACATCGGCGTCGAACGCGATCCGGCCTTTTTGGAAAATCGTGATCACGCACGAGCCGCCGAAAGCGAACAGCCCCTTTTCATCGCCCTTGGCGTAATCGCGGCCGAAGACGAAGCTTTGGACGATGCTGCCGACGTTCGTCGCACCCACCTCCAACATCGCAACCTCCCCAAATCCCGGCGCCGCGATCACGGTGAGCGCGCGCTTGTTTTCGACGAGGTAGCCGATGTTCCGCCGCAGCGCGATCGGACTGACGGAGAAAAGCCAACCGTTAATGATCTTGGATTCGCTTGGGGTGCCGCCGACGGCGAAGTGGAACCGGTGATAGTCGACCGGACAAAGTCGCGAAATCACCATCGAGCCGCCGGCAAACTTTTGGGCGAGCACGCGCTGTTCCTCAGGCAAAGCCGCTTCGCCGAAAAGCTCGGCGAGGGTAAATTTCATGCCTTTGACGTAAAACCCTTCGACCGTGTCTACATCCTGAAAGACGAGGTGCCGACCGTCGGCCGGAAAAATCGCGACGTTGGACTCCGGCGCAATAGGACGCGCCTCGGGCTTCAGCGCGCGGTAGAAAAACTCGTTGAACGTCTTGTAGTCGAAGGGCGACTTCGCGAATTCATCCACGTTGAGCCCGTACTTCGTGATGAAAGGGATGATCTCCAGCGCACTGACCCGCTTGGTCATCTTCCGCCCATACCACTGGGAAAACCAGGCGCGCTTCGCGAGTAACCACACGAAGAACAATCCGGCGGGATTCTCATAGGCGAACCGCAGCCAGCCCTCGCCGTAGATCTGCTCGGTCTTGAGGGCCTTTTCGTAGCGGTCGTAGTAGCGAATGGGTGCGGCGGACATCTCACAACGGTCACGTTTCGGGGCACGGGCGCAAAGGAGAAATCGCGTGATGGAAACAGCGATCCAAAAACGAGGCCGGACGGTAACTGCGGTCTCTTGTAGCCGGGGTCGCTGACCCCGGAGCCTTTCTTAGTCAAAATCCACCGCGCCCGCAAACGGCCAATCCTCGGCCCGGATCACCAATCCGACACGAACCGGATTCTCGCGCACATAGGCCCATTTCTCAGCTCTAGATGCGGCAGAGCGCACTAGGTGATCAAAAAACTCCGGCTGCCACAGAGGTGCGGCTTGCCCGCTTAACTTCAAGATCTGCTTCGCCGACCACTCCTTCCATTTCCCAATGACCGACGAAAGCGGCTTTGCCCCGTCCGAAAGCGGCATAATGAAGAAATGCACATGGTCCGGCATAATCACGTAACGACCCACGGCCCAACCGTGTCGTTCGCGCAGTCCTTTCCACTCTGCCAAAAGAATCTCATGCACGGAAGCGTTGGACAATAACGGCCGGCGTGCGGCGGTGCAGGACGTGACAAAATACACCGGCTGCTTTTCCCATACCGCGGCAAGACGCTTGAGGTGCCGTTGATCGGACATGTCGAAGACGTGGAACCGGCAACACCCAATCTCAAGGTTTTCTAGGGCAAACACCGGGGTCAGCGACCCCGGCTACACCCTACCTCCTGTTCACTTCATCACCAACTCGTCGTCCTTGACCACGAACTTCGCCTCCGCTCCTTCGGCGACGGTGCCCGCAATGAGTCCGCGGGCGAGCTGCGTTTCGATATTGCGCTGCAGGAAACGCTTCAGCGGACGCGCGCCGAAAACCGGATCGTAGCCTTTTTCCGCGGCCCAGTCTTTCGCCTTTTTGTCCAAGACCACGGTGACACGGCGGTCGGCGAGGCGTTTGTTCAGGTCGGCGAGCAGGAGATCTACGATGCTGGTGATTTCTTCCAGCGTGAGCGGCTTAAAGAGAATCGTCTCGTCGATGCGGTTGAGGAACTCGGGGCGGAAACTCTTCCGCAGCTCCATCATGACGCTCTCGCGCACGCTCTCGGGGATCGTGTCACCGGTCACGCCCTCAAGCAGGAAGCGCGAACCGAGGTTTGAGGTCATGATGATAACGGTGTTTTTAAAGTCCACGGTACGGCCCTGCGAATCCGTGATGCGGCCGTCGTCGAGCACTTGGAGCAGGACGTTGAACACGTCCGGATGCGCCTTCTCGATCTCGTCGAAAAGGATCACGGCGTAAGGCTTGCGGCGCACGGCCTCGGTGAGCTGGCCGCCCTCGTCGTAGCCGACGTAGCCGGGAGGAGCTCCGATCAGCCGCGAAACGCTGTGCTTCTCCATGTATTCGGACATGTCGATGCGCACCATCGCGCCTTCGGTGTCGAAGAGCGTCTCGGCGAGCGCCTTCGCTAGTTCGGTTTTACCCACACCCGTGGGGCCGAGAAACAGAAAGCTGCCGACCGGGCGGCGTGGATCCTTGATGCCGCTCCGGGCGCGTAGAATCGCCTCGGTCACCAGCGTCACGGCCTCGTGCTGGCCGATCACGCGTTGATGCAATACGTCTTCGAGGCGGAGAAGCTTGTCCTTCTCGCCCTCGACCAGACGCGTGACGGGCACGCCACTCCACTTGGAGACGACTTCGGCGATCTCTTCCTCGGAAACTTCTTCCTTGAACAAGGTCGTCTGCTCGCGGCCTTTCTTCTCCAGCTTCTTCAACTCCTCTTCCATCTGTGGGAGTTTGCCGTGGCGAAGCTCGGCTACCTTGTTGAGGTCATAACCGCGTTCGGCTTTGTCCATCTCGATGCGGGTCGCATCGATTTCCTCGCGCAGTTTCCGCGTCTTCTGGACCGAGGCTTTTTCTTTCTCCCAATGGAGTTTGATGCCCTTGGATTTCTCGCGCGCCTCGGCCAGCTCGGCGCGGAGTGCTTCCAGACGCCGTTTGCTGGCGTCGTCTTTCTCTTTCGCGAGCGCCGTTTCCTCGATCTCGAGGCGGAGCACTTTGCGCGTCAGTTCGTCGAGCTCCTGCGGCATCGAGTCCATTTCCGTGCGGATCATCGCACAGGCCTCGTCCATGAGGTCGATGGCTTTGTCGGGCAGAAAGCGGTCGGTGATGTAGCGATTCGAGAGCGTGACGGCGGCGACGAGCGCGTTATCTTGGATGCGCACACCGTGGTGCAGCTCGAAGCGCTCCTTGATGCCGCGCAAAATCGAAAGCGCATCCTCGACCGTGGGCTGGTCAACGACGACGGGCTGGAAACGCCGCTCGAGCGCCGCATCCTTCTCAATGTGCAGCCGATACTCGTCGAGCGTGGTGGCACCGATACAGTGCAGCTCGCCGCGCGCGAGCATGGGTTTGAGCAGGTTGCCCGCGTCCATCGCACCTTCGGTCTTGCCGGCGCCGACGATGGTGTGGAGCTCGTCGATAAAGAGGATGATCCGGCCATCGGCTTGTTTCACCTCATTGAGCACAGCCTTGAGGCGTTCTTCGAATTCGCCGCGGTATTTCGCGCCGGCGACGAGCGAACCCATGTCCAGCGAGAAGATCGTCTTGTCCTTCAGGCCCTCGGGCACGTCGCCGCGGAGGATGCGCTGCGCGAGGCCCTCAACGATGGCGGTCTTGCCCACGCCGGGCTCGCCGATCAGGACGGGATTGTTCTTCGTCTTGCGGGATAGAATCCGGATCGTGCGGCGAATCTCTTCGTCGCGGCCGATGACGGGATCCATTTTCCCTTTGCGCGCCTGAGCCACGAGATCGACGCCGTATTTCTCCAGGGCGGCGTAGGTCGCCTCAGGGTTGTCGGTGGTGACGCGCTGGTTGCCGCGCACGTCCTTTAGGGTCTTGAGCACTTTCGCCCGGTCCAAGTCGAAGCTCTTGAAAAGTTTCTTGAGGCCTTCGGGCTTGGCCACGTCGAGGAGACCGAGCAGCAGATGCTCGACGGAGACGAAATCATCCTTGAGCGACTTTGCTTCCTCTTCGGCGCGGGTGAACACGTCGTTGAGCGCCTGCGTCACGTAGATTTTCGAGGTGTCGACGCTGCCCGTGACCTTCGGCAGGCGCTCCAGCTCGCGGTCCACGGCCAGCGCAAGCGCGGCGGCCGTGAGGCCAAGTTTGTCGACGATACCGGAGACCAGTCCGTTCTCCTGCGTGAGCAACGCGGAAAGCAGGTGCCAGGTGTCCACCTCGTTATGGTTGAGCCGGCGGGCGACGTTTTGCGCGTCGGTGACAGCCTGACGCGACATCTGGGTGAGTTTGGCGGTGTCCATAATGATTATCTATCGCACGCCCTGCGCCAAATTACGATGGGGTGATTTCCCCCGCGGAGTCCGGGCGAACGACGTTTCCAAGCGGGACAGTGGGACAAAATGGACCCATGGGTTGGGTCAAAATGCAGCGGGGAGCAACTCCGCCGGCAGGAGCCCGCTGGCGTGCCATTTTTCGCCGCGCCGCACGCATCGCGCGCAAGCGCGCTCCTACGCCAGAATCGCCCGGACCACGTGCGCTTCTTCGACGCCGGTGAGGCGGGCGTTGAGGCCGCGGAAGCGATGGGTGAACCGCGCGTGATCGATCCCGAGACAGTGCAGAATCGTCGCGTGCAGATCGCGCAGGTGCACCGGGTTCTCCGTGATGTTGTAGCAAAAATCATCGGTCGCGCCGTATTCCATGCCGCCCTTGATGCCGCCGCCGGCGAGCCAAACAGTGAACGCCCGACCATGATGATCGCGCCCGCTGTTGGGGTCGCCCAGTTTGCCTTGGCTAAAGACGGTGCGGCCGAACTCGGTCGCAAATACCACGAGCGTGTCCTCCAACAGGCCGCGCTGTTTCAAATCCCGGATGAGCGCGGCGGTCGGCTGGTCGATGTCACGGCATTGGTTGGGCAACTGCCGCGCCATCGCGATGTGTTGATCCCAACCCCGGTGAAAGAGCTGCACGAAGCGCACGTCCCGTTCGAGCAGCCGGCGGGCGAGCAGACAATTGGCCGCATAACTGCCGGGCTTTTTCACCTCGGGACCGTAGTCGGCCAACGTCGCGGCCGATTCCTGGCTGATATCGGTCAACTCGGGCACGGAGGTCTGCATCCGAAATGCCATCTCATAGGCGTCGATCCGCGCAACGGTCTCCGGATCGCCGAGCTCGGCCGCTCGGCGGTGGTTGAGTTTGGCCAGATCGTCGAGCATCGCCCGCCGTTGGGGGCGGTCTACGCCGGGAGGATTGTTGAGGTAGAGCACCGGGTTGGCTCCGGCCCGCAAGCCGACGCCTTGATGCGAGGCAGGGAGAAATCCGCTGCTCCAAAGCCGCGAGAAAATCGGCTGGCCGGGGTTTTTTCCCGTGCCTTGCGAAACCATGGCGATGAACGCCGGAAGATTTTGGTTCTCCGTGCCGAGACCGTAGCTCGCCCAAGCCCCCATGCTGGCATAACCGGGCAACTGATTCCCCGTGTTCATGTAGGTGATCGCGGGGTCGTGGTTGATCGCCTCGGTGTGCAGGCTTTTGATGATGCAGATGTCGTCCGCAATCGTCTGAATATTGGGCAACAGATCGCTGATCCAGGTGCCATGTTTGCCGCAGCGCCTGCCGGTCATCAATGGCGGCACGACCGGGAACGCGCTCTGGTTGCTCGTCATGCCGGTGATGCGCTGCGTGCCTTTGATCGAGGCGGGCAGGTCAAGCCCGGCGTGCCGGTGCAACATGGGTTTGTCGTCGAAGAGATCGACGTGCGAGAGGCCGCCGCTTTGAAACAGGCAGAGCACGCGCTTCGCTTTGGGCGCGAAATGCGGCAGACCGGGCAGCCCCTTTCCCACCGCGCCGCCGGCCGCACCGGGCGCACCCAACGCGAGGGCGAGGTCGGAGGAAAGCAGGGCGCCGAGCGCGACGCCGCCGATCCCGCGGGCATTACGACCGATAAAGGTGCGACGGGTGAGATGACGGAGGTAATCGTGAGCCGGTTGCATGGTCAGTTGCGGGTGATGGTTTCACTCAAATTGAAGAGTAGCGATGCGACTTGGGTCCAAGCCGCGTGCTCCGCCGGCCGGAGACGTTGGTTCCGGGGCGACTTACCGACCGCGAGCAACGCGAGCGCGGCCGGGGTGTCCTTGGCATAATGCTGACGTTCGCGCCGCAGGGCCGACTCGATCACGCCGAGCTCGGCGGCCTCGGGCGACCGGGAAACCGTCGCGGCAAAAGCCCAGCGCAAGCGCGCCGCATCGTCGCCCGGCTGAGCGAGCACCTGTTCCGCCAACACCCGTGAGGCCTCGACGAATTGGGGGTCGTTCAACGTCACCAGAGCCTGAAGCGGGGTGTTGGTGGTGCTGCGCGCTACCGTACAGACCTCGCGGTTGGGCGCGTCGAAGGCAGCCATGTTCGGCGGCGGCGCCGTGCGCTTCAAATATGTGTAGAGCGAGCGCCGGTAAAGTTTCTCGCCGTGATCCTGCACAAACGTCTGCGCCGTCGCCGGTGTGCTCCCATAATGGCTGACTTCGCGCCACAGGTCGCCGGGCGTGTAGGGATTCACGCTTGGTCCGCCGAGTCGCGGCACCAGCAGGCCGCTGACGGCCAGCGCCTGATCGCGCACAAACTCCGCCGGCAGCCGAAAACGCGGCCCGCGCGCCAGCAACTGATTGGCCGGGTCGGTCTCCAATTGCCCGGCGGTCGTGGCCGAGCTCTGGCGATAGGTTCCGCTCGTCACGATCAGCCGCACGAGGCGCTTCACATCCCAACCGCTCTCGACGAAATCAACCGCGAGCCAATCGAGCAACTCCGGGTGCGTGGGCCAATCGCCCTGCAAACCAAAATCGGCCAACGTGCCGACCAAGCCTTCGCCAAAAAACAACTTCCAGATGCGATTCACCGCCACCCGGGCGGTGAGCGGATTTTCCTTCATCGTGATCCATTGCGCGAGCCCGAGTCGGTTCTGCGGCGCACCGGCCGGCATCGGCGGCAGCGCGGCGGGGGTGCCTACCTCGACCTTTTCCCCGGGCTGCGCGTAGTCGCCGCGGTTCAATATGAACGTGTCGCGTGGAGCCGCGGCGACGGCCATGACCATCGTCGGAAACGGCTCGGTGAGCGCGGCCAATTGCTCGCGGGCGTTCTTGAGTTCAACCCGGTCACGCCACAACTCCGTCGCCTGTTGAGCGCACTGCGCCCAAAGGGTCGCCGTCGCCTCGGGCGGACGCGTCGCCGGGGCCAACGCCAGCGCGTCCACCACAGCGGCCGGCAGATCCGTGCCATCGTCGGTGCCGGTGACCACCGCGATTTGAATCAAGCCCGGCAGCAACGCGCGTCCGGCACCGAAGCCGAGCTGGAAGTTTAAATAAGGTCCCGCCCCTTGGCCGAGCGGGTTGGCCAGCGTGGCGGTGAGATGCACGGGGCCGTCGGTCGCAGGATCTGGAGACCAACCCGACTCACTGCGCCGGTCGAGGCAGCCGACGGCGGGATGCTCCGCTTCCCACGAACTGGCGGTCACGCGGGCAAACGTCTCGAGTTTATTCACGTCAACCTGATCACTGGGCAACGCGCCGATGGACGCGTCGATGGCCGTAAGTTTGAAGGTGCCTTTTTTCACCGGCTCCGCGGGGTCCGGGACGGCCGGGACGGGCGCGGGTTGAGGGGATGATTTGAGGCGCGTGCCCTTGCCCCAGCCATTGAGCGGGAACTCCGCCACCGGATGCATCGTGACGCGCAGGCCGGTAATCGGGCGGTCGGTCTTCGGGAGTTCGGCCAAGATATCAAACGCCGCGAGCTCACCACCGCGAATGACCCTGACGCGGTCGTCGCCCACGATCTCGAGCACCGAAGCGTTCGGCGTCGAAACTTTTACCACCTTCACCGGCAACACTTGGAGATCGCGGCCGCGCTCCGCGAGCCGCGCCCGCTCGCGCGTTTCCCAGACGCCGAGCACCGCGGGATCGGGCTGCGCGAGCTTGGCTTCGAGCGCCGCGATGCGCGCGCGCAGCACGGGCTGGTCGTTGGTTTTCAGCACGGTGCGGGCGCGGATAAACGGCCCCGGATTCACCCCGCCGTTGCCGTCGAGCCCTTTGTCGCCGAGCGAATTGAAAAATGCGAACGTGCGGAAATAATCCTTCTGCGTGATCGGGTCGAACTTGTGGTCGTGGCACTGGGCGCAGGCGAGCGTGAGCCCGAGCACGGCTTCGCCGAGGGTTTTGACGCGGTCGGCGTTATAGTTGGTGAGGTTCTCCTCGGGAATCGTGCCGCCCTCGTGGGTGACCATGTTGTTGCGCTGAAATCCGGTCGCGATCTGGTCGGACTCGGTGCGATTCGGAAGCAGATCACCGGCAAGTTGCGTCGCGAGAAAGCGATCGTAGGGCAGATTGTCGTTGAACGCCTGGATCACCCAATCGCGCCAGAGCCAGAGGTGACGGCCACCGTCGATGGAGAAACCGTTGGTGTCGGCATAGCGCGCGGCGTCGAGCCAATCGAGCGCCAGCCGCTCGCCGAAATGCGGGCTCGCGAGCAGGCGGTCAACGAGCCGCTCGACGGCGTGCGGCGCGCGATCGGCGGCGAAGGCCTCGACCTCCGCGACCGAGGGCGGGAGTCCCGTGAGATCGAACGCCAGCCGACGAATCAGCGTGCGGCGATCCGCCTCGGGCGCGGGCCGAAGCTTCTGCGCGGCGAGCTGCGCCTGCACAAACGCGTCCACCGGGTTCTCGATTTTCGATGTTGAATTTTCGATTCGCGGTAGAGGCGATTTTTGCGGCGCAACAAACGCCCAATGCTCGGAGTAGTTCGCGCCGGCCTCGATCCAGAGTTTGATTTTTTCCTTCTGCGCGGCCGTGAGCTTGGAATGGGAATCCGGCGGCGGCATCACTTCGTCCTCGTCGGGGCTGATGATGCGGAGCCAGGCCTCGCTGTTCGCGAGATCACCGGGCTTGAACGCCGTGAACCCGTCGCGGTCGGCGTGGGCGAACTCGGCACCATCGAGCCGTAGCTTGGCCTTGCGGGCCTTCTCGTCGAAACCGTGGCAGGCAAAACAATTCTCCGAAAGGATGGGCCGGATATCGCGGTTGTAATCGACGGCACGGGCGGTCGATCCGATCCAGACCGCCACGCTGAGGACCATCAATCGCGGGGTGGCGGCGAAAATTTTCGTTCGATTCATTTGAGGTGGAGCAACAGGAGAGGACGAAAGTATCAAAAACCAAAGCGCAAACCTCAGCCGTGCAACGTCACTTTTCAGTGGAACGACCAAGCGTCGCGCTCATGCCTTGGCTAGACGTAAGGTGAAAGGGGCATCGGTGGTCTGGGGGCCGGGCGGAACGCAGGTTGAACGAAACGGGGCCGACTCACTCGGGAACGGGATCGCTGCGGAGCACGGGCTTGCCCTCCCAACTGGCGATATCGGTGGTTGGGTCGTAGGTCAGGATGCGGCTGGCGCTGTTCAGCGCGGGCGGGAGGTCGATTTTCGGCAGCCACTTTTTGTGCTCGGCGATGACGGCGGCGTGTTGCGGCCGGCCGGCGAGATTGGTCCATTCGTTCGGGTCGGCCTTCAGGTCGTAGAGTTCCTCGCTGCCATCGGCGTAGCGGATGTAGCGCCAACGCTCGCTGCGGATGCCGTGGTTGCCCTGATTGTGGCTGGTGATGGCAGGACGGTCGCGTTTGGCGGCGGCATCCTTAAGTTGTGGCGCGAGGCTTAGTCCTTCGAGATCGGTGCGGGCAGGGACGCCCGTGAGGTCGATGAGCGTGGGATAGAGGTCGAGCAACTCCGCTGGCTGGAGGCAGCGCTGGCCACGCGTCACTCCGGGCCCGGCGAAGATGAGCGGCACTTTGGTGCTGCGATCCCAAAGGGTGTTTTTGCCGGTGATGCCTTTTTCTCCGAGGTGCCAGCCATGATCGCTCCACACGACGACGATGGTGTTCTCGGCGACGCCCGCTTCGTCGAGGGCGGCGAGCAGGCGGCCGACTTGCGCGTCCACGAAGCTCGTGCTGGCGAGATAGCTGCGGACCAGATTACGCCACTGGTTGTTTGCTTTGACCCAATCGAGGCGCGGCTCGGGCAGGTTCCAATGCAGATACCAAGAAAAACGCGGCGTGTCCTCCCGATCGTTTTTCAGCACCTTCGGCAGCACGCTGTCGTCATCGGGATATAGATCGAACCACTTCTGCGTCGCGTAGCACGGCACATGCGGCAGGAAAAATCCGGCGGCGATGAAGAACGGCCGGTCCTTCGGTGCGGACTTGATCTGCTCCACCGTCCAACTCGCGACCTTGTAATCGCCTTTGCCGGTATCGTCGTTGTCGAGCGGCCACACGCCCCAATCCATGAGCGGGTTATTGCCCATGGGGGTGGCGGGGATGAGTTTCTGCGGTGGCCTCGTGCCAACGCCGCCGAAGGGCGCGGTGACTTGAAATTCGGGGCGGACCGGTGCTGCGACCGCGGCGGTGTTCGCCTTGGCTTTGCCTTTGCCGGCTCCGGCACCGGGCGCGCCCGTGCCAGTATGGAAGATTTTCCCCGTCGCAGCCGTGCGATAGCCGTGATCGGCGAAATACTGCGGGAGAGTCACGCGGTCTTTCCACTCGGGTAACGTGCGAAACCACGGCGAGAGCCCGTAAATGCCGGTGGTGGTCGGGCGCAAACTGAGCAGCAGACTGGTGCGCGAGGGGTTGCAAAGAGGCGATTGGCAATGGGCGTTGAGGAACGTGGTGCCGCGCGCCGCCAGCCGGTCGAGATGCGGAGTCTTGGCCATCGGATGACCACCAAGATGGCCGACCCAGTCGTTCTGATCGTCGATGGCGATGAAGAGGATATTTGGCTTCGCCGCGAAGGAGAGCGCCGGGCCGGCCGCGGCGATCAGGAGTGCGATGAGGGTGAGTGACTTCATGGGGTGAGCAGAAGGGGTTCGGAGCGCGGGTTAATTGAATTGGTTCCGCGCCTTGCTAGAAACACCTTTCGGCCGGGGCTGGCTGGCGAGCGTTTTTTTCACGAGTTCGGTGAAGCTGTCCGCCTGCCGCTGCCAGACTCGCTCCAATTCCCGCACCTGCTGTGGCAGCGCGGCGGCGAGGTTTTGCTGTTCGGCGCGGTCGGTCTTCAGATCGTAGAGCTCCCACGGCTCACCAGCGGCGCCCACGAGCTTCCAATCATCGACCCGCACGGCGCGATGCCGGTCGTGTAACGGCGTTGTCGTTTTTCACCCCGCGAAACGGGCTAACTCACCGTGGATTCACCTCAAACACCTCGACGATCGCCACGCCCGGGCGCTCGGGTTGGCTCGGGAGCAATTCGAACGGCTCGACCGAGACCGTGTAGTTTCCGGGCGCGAGGTCGGCCATAATGCACGGTTCGCGGCGGTTACCGGGGGCGAAGCCCGTCGCGAAAATCTGCCGTTCGCTGTAGTAGGTCACGTCTGGCCGGAAGTCGTCTCGCACGCCGTTCACGCGGGCGGCGCCGGTGCTCCAATCGTCGTTCTTCATGATCCGCTCGCCGGCGGAATTGAAGATTTCCATGATGGGATCGTCCATCGCGCCGAGGCCAAACTTGGCCAGCGACGGACCTTGCGCGCGGATAAGGATTCGCTTCGTCGGGCCGGCCCCCGCCTTGACGACAAATCCCGCGATCATCTTGCGATCACGGTCGGCGAAGCCGCGCGTCGAGAGACTCAGAAACCGGTTGTCCGTCGCCTCGGCCCCGTAGGCTTCCACGAGGGCGACGCCGGGCGCCGGGCCGGTCACGTTGATGGTGTAGTTGCCGGGCGCGAGCGTGGTGAGCAGCGCGGCGTCGGCACTGCCGGCCACAAGGGGAAACGCACCGGTCTGCGCCGCCGCCGCCGCGAGCGCCGCCGGGCCGGAGGCCGCCCCGATGGGCGTGCCCCAATCATCGTTCACGCCGACGATGACGGGCGGATTCACGTCGACGTTGAACACCGTGAGGCGCGGATCGGCGAGGACCTGGGCGACGTTAAACGGCGCGGCCGCGAGCGCCGGACCGGTGGCGCGAAGCAACACGCGCCGCGGGCCGGTGCCGCCGACCGCGAAGCCGGCAATGAGTTGCTGTTCGCCGAGGCCGCTAAAGGCGCGGGTCGCCACGTTGAGCAAGGTGCCGGTGTTGGAGGCGGAGCGGGTTTGCAGGCGGAAATTAGCGACCTCGAAGGCGCACTGGTCGATTGTGAGCGCATTATGCGCTTCGCCGGATTCCCCGGGCGGCACGCCCACCGGCACGCTGATCGGCGCGGGCGCGATCACATTGGGATTCGAAAAATAACCGATCCGCGTGCCCGGCGCGTAGGCCATAATCGTGCGATAGGTAAGACCATCCTGACCGCGAAATCGATGGCCGAAGCTGTAAGGATAGGCTCCGTAGGAGAGCGCGCCGAGAGCGTTGCGGGAGTTGTTGCGGTCGTGGGTACAGCCCAAGTTGTGCCCCAACTCGTGCGAGACCACTTCGGTCCCGGAGACGTAGGCGTATTCGACGACGGTGAAACCATAGAGCGGATTGGTGTTCTCGGCGGGTGCTTCGAGCACGTAGCCGAGGCCGCTGCTCGACGAATCCACGCGTTGCAGAATCAGGCAGACCAGGTCGGCCCCGGCTTCATCGCGGATCGCGTGGATCTCGTCCATTTGACCATCCGTCGTCTTGCGGAGCGCATCCAAGGCCTCGCTCTGAACCATCAGACCGGTGCTGACCGATTCGTCGTAGCGCACTTCGGCGATACGCACGAGCCGCACCCGGGCCGCGACTCGGCTGGCGGAGAGATCGCTGTTGGTTTTTGCGATGGCGTTGTCGAAAAGGCTCTGCAGCGCGGCGGTGCGGGCCGCGCCCGTCAGGGTCGGCAATACACTTTGGGTGTAGGCAAACATTACATCGACGACGACGCCCGTGCCCGCGCTGGCCGCTACTCCAGAGGGCGGCGCGGGCTCCGCGCCGGCCTGAGCCTCCGACCCCGTCGCCGCGCCGGCCGCTTTGCGCCGGGCGAGCGTGAGCATCGCATCCGCGTCGAGGACAGGGCGCGGCGCATCGATCCGGGCACACGGCGGCACGAGTTCGTCGTCGATTTCGTAAAACTGCGACAGCTCGGCGGTGGCCGTGCGCAGCGCATAGTTGCCCAACTCCACGTCTTGGATCGTGGCGTGGAGGAAGCCGTCGTTGTAGGAGAACAACACCCGGCTCTGCGGCCGGCCCTCGATCGTGCCGATGCTCGTAAAGCGATCCGGGCCGAGCGTCGTGGTTTCGGCGATCATGACCTTGAGCGTAGCGCCGCCGGGTAGCGGCACATCGAGACGCCCCTCGCCGGCCCGGGCCCAAAACGGCGACGATTTTCCGAGGAACAGCTCCGGGTTGAGCCGCACATAATGCATCGCCCGCGTCGGCGCCGGCAGCGCGCGGGTGAGCGCGGGCCCATCGGCCGGAGCCGCATAGCTGAACAGATCCCGCTCGCGTGCCGGCGAATTCAGCACGGGCGCCGCTGCGATGGTCCGAGGCTCGGACTCATTGGCGGCACCCAAGGGCAGCTTCGCGGCTCTTTCTTTCGCCCTCGTGCTCGCTTCAACCGGCGCAGAACGGCGCGGCCCCGGCATCAGCGCCCACCAACCGCCGCCGCTGGCGACGAAGAGCAGAAGCAGAGGCCAGAGCGCCCGGCTTGGGTGACGACGTTCAAAACGCATCCCCCGAGTTCATCCGGCGGCGACAGCTTGGCAACGCGACTTCCCACCAAAACCGATCGCAGCCAAACCGAGCAAATCGCCGCTAGCTTTTTTGCCCGTGGCGGCCGAGGTCACGAGGCCTCATGCGCTGCGCTGCCTGCCCACCTGCTCGCCCGCTCGCCACCTCGCCACCTCACGACGTCGGCTACACACAATCTGCCGCGATACCCAATCGTTGGAGCCAATCTTCCTGCGGCAAAAATCGCGCCGAGTGTTACAAACGCGTGAACGCACAATTACGCAGAAATTTTTTGAACACACTGCATGCACCCGCGTCTTCCGCTCCGTAGTTCAAGGTTTGTTTGGTGTTAGGGTTAGGTTGAAGGCCGTCTAGGGGTAGACGGCCTTCTTTTTTGCCAACCTTCGAGTCGCTGGTTGGTCAACGGCTTTGGCCGGAGTTGCTCAAGGAGATGGCCATCTCTCAATCCAGCTAAAATGCCCGATGGATGGCCACATCGCTGCGCTCCTCGCCATGACAAACGGCGTTCATCGGCTCATTCACCCAACGGCCCGACGTTGGGCCTACTCTCGCCATGACAAACGTCTAAAAATTAAGGGACGTCGGCATCACACCCTCGCGATTCGAATTAGCGAGTTCGCCCGAAATATACAAAAAAGGCGGCCGAAATAATTCGGCCGCCTTGATTAGAAGCTAGGAATCTACGAGAGGACGCTCAGAAGGTCTTGCGGATAGACACGTAGAAGAAACGGCCCGCCGGACGTGATACGAAGCTTTGATCGTAACCGACGCTATCATAGTAGAGGTGAGGCTCTTTATCCAATGCGTTATCCACACCGACCGTCAGCCGGGTATTCTCCGCGAATGGCACGAGGCCGGTCGGAATATCCCAGCCGTAAAAGCCGTTGAATGTGTAGTAAGATTCAACTTCATAACCGTCACGCACGTAGTCGCCGTAGGGGCCGACAAAATTGTGGGTGAGGCCCGCGCTGTGCTCCTTGCGAGTCCAAAGCACGCTGCTTTGAATTCGGACGCGAGGGTAACCATCTCGCCCGGCAAGATTCGCCGGATTGCTCGTACGGGTGAAACCGTAGAACTTGCTATAGGAGGCGCTGCTACGGAGCGAGAATTGGCCGTAATCGGTCGTGCGCTTACGATAATTCACCTCGATATCGTACCCCTCGACCTTTTGGAAGGCTAGGTTGAGCACGCCGTCGAGAATTGAAACAATGCGACCGGGAACAGTCACCGTCTGCCCAGGAGCCACCGGGGTCGTCGCGTTGTTTGGACCGCTCAATACGTTGATCGGGCTGGCCGTGGTATTAGTGTAAGTCTCGGTACCGGGAGCACGCGTAACCAAGCCGGCCGTGCCGCCGCCAACTTCGTTCTGGCGAATGAAGCCGGTGCCAGTCGTCGTGATGACGTTCTCTTGCTCGATACGGAAATATGAGCTGCCAAAGGAAAGGCCCTGCAATTTTTTGAAAGGAACTTCATAGACAAATCCGTACTGCATGCCTTTGGCGAGTTCAGGGGTGAGGTTTGCGTTACCACCAGCACGAACGAGCCGCTGGGTGGAGGCACCATCAAAGGGGTCGCCGGTGAGAGCTTGGGGACGACGAAGGTCCGGCAGACCGTTAGGCAGGGACTCGCGCACGCCGCCGAAGAGCTGGGGCAGAGTCGGAGCGCGGAACGCTTCGTTATAAGTCGCGCGGAGCACGAGCGACTTGAACGGCTGGTAACGGATGCCGTAGTAGGGCTTCACGCCGGAATCGTAGCCCTCGCTGAACTTCTCGAAGCGACCGGCCGCGGTAAGCGAGAGCGAGTGCAGGAACTTGACGGTGCCGGGCTTCACGAGCGGCGCGGTCAACTCCATAGCGACGGATTCAACCGTGCGTCGGGCGTCGGTCGAATCGGCGAGCTTAACTTGGCCAATGATATCGTCCAGCTTGGTGGAGATCGCGTCGTTGGCTTCGCCGAACTTCTCTTTGCGGGCCTCAAGCAAGAAGGCTCCGCCGAGCGTGCCGGTAGGCAATTCGAAGAGATCGCCGGAAACTTGGCCGTGCCAGAGATCGAGGGTCGAATACCCGCCCTTTTGCGTAGTCACGCGGAAGCTATCGAGCGTCGACGTTGGGTTGCGATAGTTGGCCCCGCCGAAGATGTTGAGGGCGTCGGGGGTGCTCCGAGCCAAGGACGCGCGAAGGCGACTCTCGGAAATCGCATTGGAGGTCACGTCGACCACCTTGTCATTGTCATAGGAGTAGTAGGTGTCCCAATTCCAGCGACTGCTGATCGTGCCCTTGACGCCAGCAACGAGGCGGTAGGAATCGTTGGTGATGTCGGCCTTACGCGGCCCGATATCGACGGGGCGGAAGTTGAAGTTCAGGTCCACGCCAAAAGGATTCCAGTAATTGGTCTTGGGCAGCAGGAGATTGTTGTCACCCGCAGTCGAGATTGGCGAGGGCGCCAGCTCGATGTGTGATTTATTCTGCTGGAACGCCGTCTCGAGGTAGAGGCTGGTGTTCGTGGTCAGATCGTAGCGGAAGGTGGTGTTGATACCCGTGCGCAAGGTCTCCGGGGTGAGCCAAACAAACTCCTGGAAATTGTAGAGATTGGACGGATTGCCACCGGGCGAAAGCCGCTGAGCTTCATAGGTCGCAGCTGCAGCGGCATTAAACGCGCCACCGGTGCCAATCCTCGAAGGGCTGGTAAAGCTCGGTGTCGCCGAAGCCAAGGTGCCGGCGACGGCCCCACCGGTGCCGGGCAGACGGGTGATCGGAGTCCCCAGAGCCAAACCGGGAATGTTAACTCCATTAACGCCGTTGACTTGGCCAGCGGCGAATCCCGACAGGCTCACCCGAGCTTGAGGACCGGTGCCAGACCGCAGGTCGAAATAGCCAGCCTGTGAATCAGCGACGTAGTCGCCTCCCAACGCAGCAAATCGAGTGGTCAGATCTGCCGTCTTTGCAAAAGAGGTGTCAGAGGCCTTGAGCGCTCCGCGCTCGAATACCGAGATGCCTACCGTGGCGCTGGCCTTGCCGCTAGAAGCACCGCCGAAGAAAGAGAAAGACTTCTCGCTAACGTCCGTATTAAACGAATTGCCGTAGCTGAGACCAACCTCGGCACCGGTGTAATCCTTACGAAGGATGATGTTAACGACGCCTGAAGTGGCATCAGCGCCGTAGATGGCAGAGGCACCGTCCTTAAGGACTTCAATGCGCTCAACCATGGCGATCGGGAAACGGTTAAGATCAACAAAGACCGTGCCGCCCGAGTTGTTGCCGGTCGGGGCGACCCGACGGCCGTTGACGATAATTAAGGTGTTATTCGCACCCAGACCGCGAAGGTCGAGAGCGGTGGAGCCACGAACGGCTGCAACTGTGCCTCCCTCGTTGATCCCGATTTGACCAGCCTCGGGCAGATCGCGAAGCAAATCGGTCAAGTTGGTGCGACCAGTGGCGTCGATTTCCTGACGCGAGATCATTTTGATCGGCGACGGGCCCTCTAGGTCGACACGCTTAATATTCGACCCCGTAACCTCGAATTTCTCGAGTTTTTGGGGACCTGAGTTAGCGGCGGTGGTAGTCTCCACGACCGGCTTCACCGTCGTTTGCGCGACCAAAAGGCCGGCACCGAGAAGAGAAGCAGTCGTGAGACGCAAGGCCGCAGAAGCGGCAGCGGACATCGATTTGTTCATAGCAGTTGTGTTTGGGTTGTAGCGGTTCCGGAACAGCGGTTGTGACACCATTCCGTTTAGATAACTCTCCAGACGTAGGCCCCGCGTCGCATTTTGGCAACGCGAATTTTCAAGAACGTAACCTTCATAACATCTGGCTACCGGGGTTGACTCGTCGGGCAAATCCGCCTGATTTCGCGAAAGTATCCGTTCATGAGACCCCCTCGCTTCTTCCTGTTGTTGCTCCTTTCAATCACCGGCCTTCAGGCCGCGCCGGCTCCGCTCATCCCGCTGGATACTCTCTTCGCCGAGGCCGACATGGCCTCCGTCGCCATCTCCCCCACCGGCCGTTACCTCACCTGGCTCGCGCCAAAAAATCAGCGCATCAACCTCGCTATCATGGACCGCGAGACCAAGCAGGTCCGTTGGCTCACCAATATGAAAGAGGAGAGCATCACCGCCTACCAATGGGTGAAGAAAGACCGCATCCTTTTCGCCCAACAATGGGGTGGCCGCGAACAATTCGGCATGTTTGCGTGCGATCCCGACGGCGGGAATCTCGTTGTCATTAACAAACTCGAGCGGGTCGAAGCCAACGCCGAGGGCGCCGGCCAAGCCGACGCCCCCAGCAGCGAGCGCGACCTGCCCAAGAACCTCATCAGCACGCTGCCAAAAGATCCGGATCACATCCTAATGAGCCGCATCCGGGGCAGCTCGTTCCTCGGGGACGTCGTGAAGGTCAACATCCGTAACGGCAAAGAAACCATCGAAGAGCGCAACTACATCAATGCCCGAGCTTGGATCGCTGACCGGAACGGCGTCGTCCGCGTCGCCATCTGCACCGATTTTGAAGAACCCATCCGCGTCAAATACCGCTCTACCGCCAAGAGCGAGTGGCGCACCATCGGCGAATTCTCCAAGGAAACGTCTCTCTTCTTGGAGGAAGCCGCTCCGATTGAACCCCACTGGCGCCCCAGCGTTTTCGCGAAGGACAACCGCACCCTTTATGTAAAAACCTTTATGGAGCACGACAAGTCCGCGCTCCGCACCCTCGACCCCGAGACCGGAGAATGGGGCCCAGTTATCTTTACCCACCCGCGCGTCGAACTCGGCAACCGCCTCGCCAATTACCGCCGCGGAGGCCTCTCCTCTCGAGCCGCCCTCGACGGCCTCATCTTTGACTCCGACGGCGAACTCGGTGGCATCGCTTACGAAGACGAATATCCCGAAGTCAAATGGCTCAATCCCAAGCTCGCCAAACTCTCCGCCGAGCTCAACGGGGCCCTCGCAGGTACCAACAACTCGATCGACAGCGCCACCGCCGACGGCAACCTCATGGTCGTCCGCGCTTTCAGCGACCGCGACCCCGGCACCTACTACCTCTACGACGCCGTCAAACAGGAACTCTCAGAAATCGGCCGCGCTCGCAAGGCCATCGACCCGAAGCAGATGAGCGAGATGCGCCCCATCCGCTTCAAAGCCCGCGATGGCTGGGAAATCCCCGGCTACCTCACCTTCCCTGCCGGCCGTGAGCATAAAAATATGCCCATGCTGGTGGTTCCGCATGGAGGCCCCTACGGCCCCCGCGACTCGTGGGGCTACAGTGCCGATGTCCAATTCTTCGCCAACCGCGGCTACGCCGTGCTTCAAATCAACTACCGCGGTAGCGGCGGTTACGGTCTTAAGTTCCAACTTGGCGGCTACAAAGGCTACGGCCGCCAGATGCAAGACGACCTAACCGACGGCGTGCAGTGGTGCATCGAGCAAGGCCTCGCTAATCCGAGTCGTGTTGGCATTTACGGCGCTAGCTATGGCGGTTACGCCGTCCTCGCCGGCCTTACCCTCACCCCCGAACTCTATTGCTGCGGCATCAACTACGTCGGCGTCTCCGACATCGAGGGCCGCCAAGGCTCCCGCACCTACGCCGGACCGCGCGTGTTTAGGGAGGGGAACGCCATCCGCAACTTAGATCCGGTCAAGGACGTCGCCATCATCCGCGCCACCAATCCCGTCGAGCATGTCCCCAACATCCGGGTTCCGCTCTTCTCCGCCTACGGAAAAAACGATCCCCGCGTCCGTTTTGATCAATGGCTGACTCTTGAAACCCGCCTCAAACAATACGGCAAAGAATACGAGATTATGGTCGGCGAAAACGAGGGCCATGGGTTCCGTAAACTCGAAAACCGCCTAGAATTTTATCGTCGGGTCGAGGACTTCTTGGCCCGCAACATGAACACGCCGGAGGGCCGCGTGAAAGTCGGCACCCCTACCGTCAAGCCGACGAAGAGCGATTGATCAGCGTAGGCTCCGCCCCGCGCGCCAACTCCCCATGCCTGAGCTGGCTGCCGTCGTCGCCCACCTCGCCGCTCCCGATCGCGGGTCCGCCGTCCTCGCCACCCTCGTCGCCGTTGCCGGCTCCTCTTACCGGCGCCCCGGCGCCCGTCTCCTCGTCACCGCCGCCGGCGAACGTCTTGGCTCCATCAGCGGCGGCTGTCTCGAAGAAGATGTCCTCGTTCGCGCCCAACGCGTCGCCACCACCGGCCGGCCGGAGCTCGTCACCTACGACACTTCGGCGGAGAACGACCTCGTTTGGGGCGTCGGTCTAGGTTGCCACGGCGTCGTCCAAGTCCTGCTCGAGCCGATCCCTTCCCCTGCACCCGCGTGGGTCGCGACCGTCACCGCCAATCTCGCCGCCCGCCGGCCCACCGAACTCGCCGTCGTCTGGCAACACCCCACGTCCGAGCCACCATTCGCCCTCGGCACTTACCTCGCCGCCGCGCTCCCAGCGGGCTTTGCCCCGGTCAACGCCGAGATTTTCCGCGAGTCGCTCCGCCCCCCGCCTTCGCTCCTCATCTTCGGTGCCGGCGACGACGCCCAACCCCTCGCCGCGCTCGCCGGCCAACTGGGTTGGTCCGTCACCGTCGCCGACCCCCGCGCCGCCTTCGCGACCGCCGCCCGCTTCCCCACCGCCGATCATCTCGTCGTCGCGCCCGCCGCCGCTCTCGTCGCCCGCCTCGCGCCCGAGCCGGCCGCGCTCGCCGTGGTCATGACGCATCACTACGTGCACGACGTGCCCCTGCTCCGTGATCTGCTGCCGCTCAATCTTACCTACCTCGGGCTCCTCGGCCCTAAGAAACGCGCCGATCGCATCCTCGCCGACCTCGCCCGCGACGGCCTCACTCTAAACTCCGACCAACTCGCCCGGCTCCACGCCCCCGTCGGTCTCGACCTCGGCGCCGAGCGCCCCGCCGAAGTCGCCCTCGCGATCCTCGCCGAGATGCAGGCCGCTCTCACCCGCCGCGACGCCCGCCCCCTCCGCGAACGCACCCGCCCCATCCATGACTGACGTCGCCCCGCCCGCCCTTCGCTTCGGGGCCATCATCCTCGCAGCCGGAGCCTCCACGCGCATGGGGTCGCCGAAACAGCTTCTGCTCCTCGATGGGCAACCGCTCGTCGTCCGCGCCGCCACCGCCGCCCTCGACGCCGGTGCTTGGCCCGTCGTGGTCGTCCTCGGGGCCCACGCCGAAAAGATCCGCCCCGTGCTCTCGCGCTTGCCCGTGCTCGTCGTCGAGAACTCCGCCTGGCCCGAGGGTATGGCCGCGTCGATCCGCACCGGTATCACCACGCTTGGCCAATTCTCCCGCACCCTTGATGCCGCCCTGATCGCCCTCTGCGACCAACCCGCGTTCTCCGCCGCCGTCGTCGCGCAACTGCTCGCCGCCCAAAGCGCCACCGGCCGCAGCATCGTCGCCGCCCGCTACGCTTCGCGCCAAGGAGCACCCGCTCTCTTGCTTCGCTCCCATTTTCCCGCCCTCGCCGCGCTCACGGGCGAAGCCGGCGCGCGCGAGCTCCTCAACGGCGACCCCGCCCAAGTCACCGCCGTCGAGCTGCCCGCGCTGGCCCACGACCTCGACACGCCCGCCGACTACGACGCCGTTAAGTCCGCGCCGTAGGAGCCCGCTCGCGGTGGGTTTTCACCAAATAGCCGCAGGTCCCCGCCATTGGGCCCATCGCTCGCCCGCGAGCTCCTACAATCTCGCCTTGAGCTCCCGCGCCCGCGCCAGCGCCGTCTCCACGTCCGCCGCGCGCACCGTAAAATGCCCCATTTTGCGCGCCCGCCGCGGCTCGCTCTTGCCGTAGAGATGCAACTTCGCCCGCGGCTCCGCGAGCACTGCCGACCAGTTCGGAAAACGTGGTCGTTCACCCGCGCCCTTCGTATCGCCACGCGCCGCCTCGTTCGCTCCAGCCCCCTCGCCCACCGCCCCGGCGCCGGCTTGATCCACTTCGTCCGCCGCCGGCGCATACCACGCGTCGCCCAAAATATTTACCATCACCGTCGGCTCGCGCACGGCTACGCCGCCCAACGGCAGCCCGCACACCGCACGCACGTGCTGCTCAAACTGGCTCGTCTCGCACCCGTCGAGCGACCAGTGCCCGCTATTGTGCGGCCGCGGCGCCAGCTCGTTCACCACCAGTTCGCCCGCCGTCGTCAAAAACAGCTCCACTGCGAGCAGCCCGACGACCCCGAATTTCTCCGCGATCTGCTCCGCCACGGTCGCCGCGCGCACCGCCACCTCCGCCGTGACCCGCGCCGGCACGATCGAGAAATCCAAGATGTGCTGCGTGTGGATGTTCTCCGCCACCGGGAACGCCCGCGTCTCCCCCGCCGAGCTCCGCGCCACGATCACCGAAAGCTCGCACGTAAACTCGCACCACGCCTCCACCACGCAGCGCCGCCCGCGAAAAATCGCCACCGCCTGCTCGAGATCCGCCGCCGTCGTGAGCTTCATCTGGCCTTTTCCATCGTAGCCAAAATCCGCCGTCTTCACCACGCACGGCAATCCCACTTGTCCGACCGCCGCCGCGATATCCCCGTCGAGCGCCTCCGCGTAGGCCACATGGGGAAACCCGTTCGCGCGCAACCACGCCTTCTCACGCTGCCGGTTCTGCGTCGTGTGCAACACGTCCGCCCGCGGATGCAGCGGCACCACCGCCGCGATCCCCGCCAGCGCCGCCGCCGGGATGTTTTCAAATTCATACGTGACGACATCGACCCCGCGCGCGAATTCCAACAACGCGCCGGCATCCTCGTAGCTCGCGTTTACCTCGCGGTTCGCCACCGCGCCCGCCGGACAACCGGCCTGCGGCTCATACACGTGCACACGATACCCGAGCGACTGCGCAGCCTGCGCGAACATGCGCCCGAGCTGCCCGCCGCCCAACACGCCGATCGTTTTTCCCGGAAGAATCATGGTCAAAAATTGCGAGTTGAGCGTTGAGCGTTGAGAGCGGCAAGCCCGCGCTCCGGCCCCACCTTTCGCCTCCCCGTTTATTCCGTTCCCTCAACTCTCACCTCTCACCTCGCGTTTGCCCTCACGGCAGCCGCGCCTTCAACACCTTCGCCGTCTGCGCCGTCCGAAATTTCTTCCACGCCGCGCGCGTGCCCGCATCGCTCTGCGCCAACAACGACGCCGCAAACAGCGCCGCATTGATCGCCCCCGCCTTCCCGATGGCAAACGTCGCCACCGGCACGCCTCCCGGCATCTGCACGATCGAGAGCAGAGAATCCATCCCCTTTAACGCGTGCGATTCCACCGGCACCCCGAGCACCGGGAGCGTCGTCAGCGACGCCGTCATGCCCGGCAAATGCGCCGCGCCGCCCGCGCCCGCGATGATCACCTTGAGCCCGCGTTTCTCCGCGCCCTCCGCATAGCTCACCATCAACTTCGGCGTGCGATGCGCCGAGACGACGCGCTTCTCATACGGCACACCGAGCGCATCGAGCTGCGCCGCCGCGTGCTGCATCGTATCCCAATCCGACGTGCTGCCCATGATGATTCCAACGAGAGGTTTTGCCATCCGCCGAGGCAAATTCCCCGCCCCGCGCGACGCAAGGCCGCAACGCGCCCCGCCCCGCCCCGCCGCTTTTCCGACTTGTAGGGGCCGACCTCGCGTCCGCCCGCGCCGGCGCGGGCGCGCCCCCCCGACCACCTTGCTCAACCAGCATGTCTCCCGCCCCGCCACCTCCGCTAGCGCGCTAGCCCAAGCCCCTCCGCCAAGCCCCTTGCGCGGGAGCGGGACGCCGGCCTAACGACTCAACCCCCGGCTCGGCGTAAACAAGCCCAACATATGCCCTTGGTTAACCGCGGCCGGAGCGTTGCGCACCCCGAGCCGTTCATAAATGTGGGCAACGTGCTCATCGACCGTCGCGTAACTGATCTTCAAACGGTCCGCGATTTCCTTCTTCAGCAATCCTTCGCCCAGCAGCCCGAGGATCTCCCTCTGCCGCTCGGTCAACAGGCCTTCGGCCGCGCTTTTGGGCAGCCGGGTTTTCAGCGTGTTCAGGATGAAGCGCGCCACCCCGGCGTCCAGCGAGGCGCCGCCCTTCATGACGGAGCGGATGCCGTCGGTAATCGTGCTGACGGTGGACGACTTCAACAGGTAACCGGAGGCACCCAGGGAAATCGCCCGCAACACATCGGCTTCGCGGTCGGACTGAGTCAGAATCAAGACTTTCACCTCAGGTGCGGCGGCCAGAAACTGGGGCAGCGCCTCGAGTCCGCCCATGCCCGGCAGTTGCAGGTCCAGCAGCACGAAATCGGGCAAATCCCCGCCCGACCGATCCTTCAAACTGCGTAACGCGATCTCGGCGGTGCCGAATTCGCTGGCGAGCTGGATGTCCGGCTCCTGTTTCAGCGCGAGGGCAATCACCTCGCGATAGCGGGGATTGTCCTCCACCAGCATGACCCGGATTTTATTTTTCATGGCAAAAATCCGAATCGGCGACGTTTCAGCCGCAACACGATGCGAGCGCCTCCTCCCTCCGGCAGACCCGCTTCGACCTCGGCTCCCAGCAGGCGCGCCCGGCGCTTCAATGAAGCCGGCACTCGACCGTCCAGTCCGCGACCGTTGTCCGTCACCTCAAGCGTGATGGTGCCGTCGACCGCCGTCAGCCGCGTGCGGGCGGAGGTGGCACCCGAGTGACGGATGATATTGATGAGGCTTTCCTGATAAAACAGCAGCAGGTCGATTCGCTTGCGGGGATTAAGCCGCCGCAGCTCAGCCTCGCCCTCGAATTCGATGTGATGGTCCAAATCCGCCAAGATCCGAGTGGAGGCGCGACGCACGTCATTCACGAGATCGTCGTGAAGGTCCTCAGCTTCGAGCAGGTTGGTGCAATGGCGCGCGGCCCGGCCGGTGCGCTCGCTGAGCGACCGCATCCGCTGGAGGAGACCGCCCAGCCGCTCGGGAGACGTTCGGGCCGACAGTGCAAGGTCGCTGAGCAGGCCGATGGCGTGCAGGTCGGCCCCGAGTTCATCATGCAGGTCGGCCGCGATCCGTTTGCGGGTCTCCTCAATCGCGCGTTGTTGGCGACCGCGGTTGACGACGACGATGACCACGACACCGCCGGCGAGCACGGCCACCAGCCCGGCCAAGCGCGCCATATTTATTTTCTGACGGGCATAGCGCCGGTTGAGTTCCGCGCTGACCAGCGGACGCTCGCGCTCCAACTCGTGCCGCTCCGCCAGTTGGTTCAACCATGTACGGACCGGCAAAATCGTGCCGTAAAAATTACGGCCATCCGTCAGACTCGAGAGGAGGCGGGCGGAATCCTCGGTCTTGAAGTTGGCGACGACCGGTTGATGCAGCGCGACATTGCGGCCGTTAGAAAACAGTTCGATCTCGGCAAAACCCAGCCGCGGGGCGACCGACGGAAAGTTCGGGTCACGGTTCATCTCAACAGCCACCAGACGCACGTAGCGGCCATCGGCGGCGGGAAACGTCTGCATCAGAATCGGCCCCACGTCGTAAAGGGTGTCGCGGCGCAATTCGACCAAGACCCGGGCATCCGAGAAATCGGGCGCGCTCGCCGCCTCGACGCGGAGCACGTGCGGAATGCCCACATCGCCGGCGAAAGCCTGCGGCACCGTGTCGCTTTGGTCCACGGCATGAAGATGAAGCCGGGAGAGCGGAAAACTCGCGCCCAAATCGACGGTCAGGGCCGGCTGATCGCCCAGCTCCGACGAGCTGAGATAGGCCACGCTTTTGTTGCCCGTGGCGGCCACCATCAAATAGGGCAGGAACCCATCCACGACCGCCCCATCCGGCCAGCCGGGCGCACTGCTGCGCTCGCGGTTGCCGGGGTAGCGCACGGATTTGTGCAGGGCCACGTTTTCCTCGCCGCTGAAGGCCAAGATCTCGGAAAACTGGAGGACAAACTTCGCGTCGAATTCCCGCCTGGAAAGGATCGTGGCCTCGATGCGCAGCCAAGAGGCATTTATGCCGTGACAGGGTATGACCAACGGGGCGATGCGAGGCAGCAGGCCGTCGCGGCCGGTAAATTCGCCGATGATTTTCCCCGTGCGGTCCGCGCCGGTCCCGGCCCGCAAACGAAAGGACCGGGGGAAGCCGTCCGCTTGGAAGCCGTTAACCCCATCCCGTCGGATCGCGGGCACCAACACGACTTGATCGAGGGTCACCGCGTCGCCCAGTTCGATTTCGATCCACTCGTCCTGCTCGGCGGTGTCGTAGCCGCTGCTGCGGGAGCCAATGGCCCCGACCCCGCCGCTGAGGTTGTAATTCGCCAACTGCGCCAACTGCGCGTCGATTTCGTGGACGCGGTGCTCCAACGCGGCCAAAGAGAGATTCTCCAGCGGGGCGGTGGCGGACACCGCGGAAAGCGTCACCGCCAACCAACCCATAAACCATCTGGTGACCATTCCGGACATCCACCCCTGATACGTACGGCCGTCTCGACAGTCTAGCCGATCCTATGGCCAAGGCGTCCACTCCATCGGGCGCACCCCGCAAACACAGGGTAGGCGCGCCGCGGTTCCTCGTGTAACATTCCGTGTGGACGGTTTTTCACACGAAAAACTGTTTTCAAGACAGCCTCGTCCAGCTCCCTTCTCCGCTTTCGCGCATAACCAAGCTGTGTTCGCTCCAATCCCCAAACCCCACTCATGAAATTCACTCTACTGCACTTGCGGCTCACGCCCCTTATCGCGCTGCTCGGCGCGCCCGCCGCCATCGCCCAAACGACCACCGCCCCCCGTCCCGAGGCAATCGTGCTTACGCCTTTCGAAGTCTCATCCGCAAGTGACAACGGCTACGCAGCCACCGAGACGCTAGCCGGCACGCGCTTGCGTACGAACCTCCGCGACATCGGTGCTTCACTCAGTATCCTGACGCCCGAATTCATGCGCGACCTCGGCGTCAATTCCTTCGACCAAGCCTTGCTGTATACCCCGAGCGTCGATGCCAGCGAGGGCGACAACACCGATAACAATCGCGCCTCTGGCAACCAGATGCGTTTCGGGACCGGTCAGTCCTATTCGATCCGCGGCTTCAACACCAACGCGGGCAATCAGTCCGCTTCGCATGATTTCTTCACCGCGCTCGACCCGGCAGACAATTACAATTTAGAGCGCGTCACCCTTTCGCTCGGGCCAAACGCGTTGTTGATCGGCGTGGGCAATCCGCAGGGCACCGCGGTCACTTCAACCAAACGGGCTATCCTCACACGGAGAAAATTCGATGTGCAGACCCAGTTCGACACCAACGGATCCCGGCGCGCGTCGTTCGACTTCAATCAGCCACTGATCAAGGATAAGTTAGGCATTCGACTCAACGCGCTGCACGACGAAGCGCGGGATTTCAGGAAATATGAAGGCAAGAACCAGGAGCGGATCACTCTCAGTGTCGCGGCCAAGCCTTGGACCAACACCAAACTCACGCTCAACCATGAGAGCTACTCACTGGGCACGAACGCCGCGAGTTTGACCTGGGGCTTCGACAGTTCGGCCCTGCGTTGGGCGGCCGCCGGAAAGCCAGCCATCACCTTTGTTCCTATTCCGTCATGGACCACCACCGCGACCTACGTCGATGCTGCGGGTAACCGTATTCCGGTGGCGCGGGGCGTTGCGGACGAAGACGGATTTGTGGATGCCCGCGCCGACTTCGATCCAAACCTCGCTTTGAACCAAAACACCGGGAACACTCAAACGTGGGTCGTCGGCCTCAATGTGCCCAACCCGATGATGAACCTGCGCTACCAAGCCAACTTGGCCAACGCCACGTTCAGCGGGCAAAACAACGCCTTCTACCAATCGAAAGATCCCTGGGCTACCTTTGGCTTGGCCAAGGAAGCCTATCTCTACGGTGGCACTTGGGACGAACCTTCCAACAAGCAGCACGGCCGCTGGAGCCAGCTCATGGTCGAGCAAAAGCTGGCTGAGAATCTCTTTCTCGAAATCGGGGGCAACCTCGCACTGCACCATCAGACATTAGATACGACCAACTTCATCAACGTCTCGATCGATCCGAACCGTTATCTGCCCGACCGCACCCTTAATCCGGGTTACCTCCAGCCCTTCGCGACCGCCAACGCGCAGCAGCGCCCGGTGAAGAACCGTTCCGAGGAATACCGCGCCACGCTTTCCTACGAACTCGATTTGACCAAACGCAACCGCTGGTTGGGCCAGCACAACTTCTCCGGTCTCGGGCAATATACCCGCAATGATGCCGAACAAGAAGTCACCGGCCTAAGCAACCTCGCGAGCGTCAGCCTTCCTGCTACGGCTGCGACCGGTTGGTCGGGCGATGTCTTGAACGGTGCGAACGCCGTCGGCTTTCGGGCGTATTTTGTGAATGGCAACATGCCCATCCTTCCCGACCTGATTCAGGCCAAGAACAATATCCCGCTGCTCAACAGCTACGGCAAGCTCGTGGGCTATAGCGCAAACGAACAGGCGCCGATCAATCTCCGCGCAATGACCAGACTGAATGCGATCAAGAGCAAATTCCTCGACGATGCGATCTCGCTCGGCTGGCAGGCCCGTTGGTTCGATAACCGCCTCGTCACGGTCGTCGGCTATCGGCAGGACAAAACCAAAAGTTTCGGCGTGCCGACCGTGCGCAATGTCGTGCATCCCGAGATCCCCGGCTCGGCCACGGATCTGCTGAAGCGGAGCTTCGCCTCAGCTAAAGATATCTCGTATAACCCCAACCCTTCGATCGTCTCAAGCGGCCTCACGCGCACTTACGGCGGCGTTTATCATGCGTTGTCCTGGCTCTCGCTCACCTACAGCCGTTCGAGCAATTTCTTGCCGGTAACCAATGCCTCGTTGGTCAACGCCCTGGGCCAGCCCGCCCCCAATTCCTCCGGTCAGACGATCGACTATGGCGTGCGGCTCTCCCTGCTTCAGGGCAAGTTGGCCATCGGCGTCAGCAAATTTGAGACGTCAGCCGACAACCAAGCCCGCAACGCCAACGCCAGCGTGGGCCCCACCCGCAGTATCCTTACGCGCCTACGGACCTACAAGCTCGCCGGCGATCCCTACTTCGCCGACCTAGCAGCGGCGGGCGATTATCCCGTCGATACTGGTAACGTCTCGGACACCTGGAGCTATGTGGCTACGGGCTACGAGATGAATATCGTCTTCAACCCTTCCCGGAACTGGCGCATTTCCCTTTCTGGAAGTGAAAATGAGAACGTGCTGGGCGACCATCTGCTCGCCGTGGGCGCCTACCTCTATACCGATTCGAAATATCAGGGTCTGGGCACATGGAAAAAATTCGCGGCGGAGCTCCGCAAGATCGAGGCCGGCCAGCGCTCCTCGATCTTCTCGCTCAATCCGGCCATCCCGGCCAATGTCACGCTGGCCGCCGCCGACGCGCTTTTCCTCGAACAACAGATCGCCGGTCAAGAGGGGTCTTATCTCGATGATCAGGCCCTCAACGGCGTGACGACTTCACGCGCAGGCAAATACGCGTTCAACGGCCTTATCACGCGGTCCTTTTTTGAGGGACGCCTCAAAGGCTGGAGCACCGGCGTCAACTTCCGCTGGCGCAGTCCCGGCAACATCGGCTACGAGCGGATCAAAAACGCAGCCGGCGCTCCCGTCGGCAACCTAGATGTGACCCGCCCGCTAAGCGGGAAAGAGTCCTGGGATGTCGGAGCAATGATCGCCAACACGCGCCGCATTTTTGGCAACGTCAACCTGCGGCTGCAGCTCAACATTCAGAATCTGCCTAACTGGCAAACCCCTCAGCTCGTGCGGGTCGGCTACGACACCAATGCCATCTACGGCACCACCAACGCGCTGGTCGGGACCAACTGGCAGCTCCGCCGGCCCCGGAACTTCATCCTGACGTCGACCTTCGAATTCTAATTCCTAAGTAGGTCTCGGACTTGCCCTCCCCCACCCTCGAAGGGCGGGTCCGAGACCCTGCCCTCACTTCAATTCCTCTCATGAAGCTCTTCCCGCGTCTCGCCCACCCCGTTCTCTTTTTTCTCTCGGCGGTGACGATCGCCGCTGCCACCCCCGCCTCGCGCCCCAACATCATCTTTATCTTCGCCGACGATTGGGGCTGGGGCGATCTCTCCTCGCACGGCCATCCGTGGCTGAAGACCCCGCACCTCGACCGGCTCGCCCGCGAGGGCACGGACTTTCATCAGTTCAACGTCCTCAACCCCGTCTGCTCACCGAGCCGCACGGCCGCGATGACCGGGATGTTTCCGTCTCGCTTCGGCATCTCTCAGCACTTCGCGGCGCCCGCGCAAAATCTGGCCCGCAACATGCCCGACTGGCTCGACGTCCGCGCGCCCAGCATCGCGCGAATTTTCCAGCAAGCCGGCTACCGCACCGCGCATTTCGGCAAATGGCATCTCACCAATCGCAACACCCACGGCGCACCGGAACCCACCGCCTACGGCTTCGATGAATTCGCCATCTTCAACGGCGGCGCCGAAACCGCCTCCGCCGATCTGCACGCCACCCCCGACAACGCCGCGAAGTTTATCGCCGCCAACAAAGACCGCCCGTTCTACCTCAACGTCTGGCTCCACGAGAGCCACCTGCCCCACGTACCCACCAAGGCCTCGCTCGAAAAATGGTCGCACCTCGACGAGCAGAAACGCGTCTACGCCGCCGTCATCACCGATGGCGACAATGCCGTCGGTCGCGTGCTCGAAGCCCTCGATTCCGCCGGAATTGCCCAAAATACGATCGTGATCTTCTCGAGCGACAACGGTCCCGAGACCACCGCACCCGCCGCGCAGCGCGAGTCCCGCGACAACGACGCGAAGGCCGCAGGCTACGGCGGCTACTACAGCGTCGGTTCCAGCGGCGGCCTGCGCGGCGAGAAACGCAGTCTCTTTGAAGGCGGCGTGCGCGTGCCCTTCCTCGTGCGCTGGCCCGGCCGCACGCCCGCCGGCGCGATCAACCACACCACCGCCTTCACTGCCGTCGATCTCCTGCCCACGCTCTGTGCGGCCGCCGGCATTACGCTGCCATCCGACTACCGCGGCGACGGCGAAAATCTGCTCGCCGCCCTCGCCGGCCAACCCGTCAAGCGCACGCGCCCCATCTTCTGGGACTGGACCGGCAAGGCCGCCGATCCCCACTGGTGGCCGCGCCTCGCCGTGCGCGATGGCGACTGGAAACTCCTCCTCACCGCCGACGCCCAGCGCGTCGCTTTGCACCGACTCACCACCGACCGCGCCGAAGCCGTCGACCTCGCCAAAGATCACCCCGAAATCGTCGCCCGGCTCACGCAACTCGCACTCGCGTGGAAAGCCACCCTCCCCACCACCGTCGATCCTTCGTGCATCAGCGTGGCCGACCGCGCCGCCGCCCCCGCGCCTCTCCCCGTCCCCGCTGCACCGCTTGCGCCCGCCAAAAAAACCACGCCCGACCGCGCCGCCGCCTTCACGCGTATGGACACCAATCGCGACGGCCTCCTCACGCCCGACGAATACGTCGCCGGCCAAAAAGGGGCGGCAAACATCGAATCGCGCTTTAAGAATTTCGACCAAAACGGCGACGGGAAACTGAACCGCGAAGAGTTCATCACCCCATCGGGAAGATAACCGTCCCGCCACCCGTGTTACCGTGCCCCGCACCTTTGTCATGATCTCTTCGCGCCCGGTCCGCTCCGCCCTCCTGCTCGCCCTCACCGCGCTCACCGCGACTCCCAGCCACGCCGCCACCGCTCCCGCCAAAGCCCCCGCTCAATCCGCGGAGTTCTCGATGGACCAGATGTGGGGCGCCACGACGGTCAAGGCGGACCTCTCTTCCACCGATCGCGTCGCCCTCTTCCGCGACGGCAACTACGGCATGTTTATCCACTGGGGCATCTACTCGCACCTCGGCGGTCAGTGGAAAGGCCAGACCTTTTACGGCATCGGCGAGTGGATCAAACGGCAGATGAAAATCTCCGAATCCGACTACGTGGCCGAGGCGAAAAACTTCAACCCAAGCGCCTTCGACGCCCGAGAGATCGTCCGCGTGGCCAAGGCCGCCGGCATGAAATGGATCATCATCACCTCGAAGCACCACGACGGCTTCGCGATGTTCAAGTCCGCCCACCCGTTCAACATCGTCGACGCCTCCCCGTTTGCCCGCGATCCCATGAAGGAACTCGCCGACGCGACCCGCGAGGCCGGCCTCGGTTTCGGTTTCTATTACTCGCACAACCAAGACTGGACCGCCCCCGGAGGAAACAACGGCCCCCGGCAAAACGCCGACGGCTCGGCCGCCTCGTTCGACCAATACTTCCGCGAAAAATGTTACCCGCAGGTGAAGGAAATCTGCACGAACTATGGCCCGTTGAACTACGTGTGGTTCGACACCCCCGACAATATGCCCAAAGAACACGCGGAAAAACTCGCTGCGCTCGTACGCGAGACGCAGCCCGGCGCGTTGCTCTGCAGTCGCGTCGGTTACGGCCTCGGTGACTACCTCAGCAAGGGCGACATGGAAGTCCCTCCCCGCCGGATGGAGGATCTGTGGGAGACCTGCGATACCACCAACGATTCGTGGGCCTACGCGTGGTATGACCAAAATTGGAAGGACCGGAAAGAGATCCTCCATCGTCTCGTCTCCACGGTCGGTCGCGGCGGCACCTACCTGCTCAACGTCGGCCCAGATGGCTCCGGCCGCATTCCTGCGCAGGCGACCAAGTATCTCCTCCAAGCCGGCGAGTGGCTCCAACGCTACCCGCAGGTCGTCTACTCCGCCGGTCCCTCACCGTGGGACCACGCCCAACCGTGGGGCGATATCACGACGAGCGGCCACACGCTCAACCTCGTCGTTTTCGATTGGCCGAAAAACGGCCGCCTCATGCTCCCCGGCCTGCAAACCGCCATCGCCGCCGCCGGCCTTGTCTCCGGCGGAAAACTGCTTCCCATCACCTGGGAAAAAATCGGCACGTGGACCGAACTTCAGCTCCCGTCTGCTCCGCCCGATCGCCCCGCATCCGTGATCGCGGTCAAGTTGCACGGCGCCCCCAAGGTAGACCAAACCATCGGCCTGCATCCGAATATTCCGACCCCGCTTTTGCTCGAATTCGCAGAGGTGATCGATGCCACGAAAAAACAAATCCGCTGGATGGAGAAATTCGGCGAATGGAAAGCCGCCAACCAGGTCAGCGACTGGAAGCCCGGTGGCCGAGCGATCTGGACCGTCGATGTCGCCGCGGCCGGCGACTACCGCCTCGACCTCACCTACAAAGGCGAAGGTAAACTTGTCTGGCGCATCGAAACCGACGAGGGCGTGACGCTCCAAAACCAGCAAAATTCGTCGCCCATTTATCACTCGCACCCCTTCGGCTTGCTCACCTTCAAGACCACCGGCCGCCACACCATCGCCGTTTCTCTCATCGACGGCCCGGCCGACAAAGCCAGCCTCCAAGCAATCCGCCTGAGCCCCGTCGAATGAAATCCTTCCGAGTTCTTCTGGCCGCGCTCGCCACCACCGCTAGCTACGCGGCCGGAGCGGTCACCGACTTCGCGCCGCTGCGCGAAAAAATCGCCGGCCTCGGCACGTTGACCTCGCCCCCCGCCGTCCACCCCGCCGAGGGCTTCGCCGCCACCGGCACAATCAAACCTCTCTTCTTCGAGAGCCTGCCGTATCGGGGAAACTCCACCCGCGTTTTCGCGTGGCTCGGTCTGCCCGCCGGGCGCCCGGCAAAAGTCCCCGGTGTCGTCCTCGTGCACGGCGGCGGCGGCACGGCGTTCAAGGAATGGGTGCAGAAATGGAACGATCAGGGCTTCGCCGCGATCTCCATCGCGGTCGAAGGCCAAACCGATGAACGCATCGCCAACGCGCCGCCGGGCGCCCAATGGAAACGCCACGCCGCCGCCGGACCCGTGCGCACCGGCATCTACGGCGACTCCGCCGAGCCGCTCACCGATCAGTGGATGTATCACGCTGTCGCCGCCACGGTTCTCGCCAACTCCTTGCTCCGCTCGTTACCCGAAGTGGACGCCACACACGTCGGCATTTGCGGCATCTCATGGGGCGGTATCATTACCTCGACCGTCGTCGGGATCGATCCGCGTTTCGCCTTCGGCATCCCGATTTATGGCTGCGGTGCGCTCAATCGCATTCCCAACCAATACGGCCGCGCGCTCGGCGATCTCGCGCTCTATCGCGAAGTCTGGGAACCATTGATCCGCCTGCCTCGCGCCACGATGCCGCTGCTCTGGCTCACCGGTCCGCGCGATGCGCACTTCCCCCTCGACGCGCAGCAAACCAGCTACCGTACCGCCTCCGGCCCGCGCCTGGTTTCAATTCCCTTCGACATGAAGCACGGCCACCCGCCGGGTTGGAATCCGCCCGACAGCTACGCCTTCGCGAAGTCCGTCGTCGAAACCGGCCGCCCTTGGGCCCGCGAGGTGTCGCAGGAAAGCCATGACGCTACCGCCCGGGTCACCTTCGAAGTCACTCGCCAGGTAAGCGCGGCGACCCTCGTTTTCAAACGCGCGACCGACTGGGAGAAACTCCCGGCTCAACTCGAAACCGCGTCCGGTCGCGTCACCGCCACCGCGATTGTTCCCGCCGGCGCCACCGCCTACTTCTTCAACCTCAACGCCGACGGCTTAACGCTCAGCTCCGAACTCCAGACCATCAATCCTGCCGCTCCGCCTCGCGTGACCGCCCCGAACCGCGGTTTCTCTTGGGACCGCGTCCCGCTCAATCTTCATTTCGGAAAACGCAACGCCAGCCTCACCGACGACGAGATCGATTTCATCGCACGTCGCAGCGCGTTGATCGCCCTCGAGAAAAGCCACGGCGTCACCCCCCACGGCAGCACCGAGGCCGGCATCGCGGACTCCGCGCGGCGGATCACGCAGCGCAACCCGGACGCCAAAGTTCTCTTCTACCTCAACGCCTTCATCAACTGGCCCGGCTACGATGCCTTCAAAACCTACCGCCCCGAGTGGACGCTCCGCACCGCGGGCGGCGAGATCGTGACCCACCCCTCCGGCACGCCGCGCCCCGATCCCTCCAACGCCGAATTCCGCGAGTGGTGGTCCGAAGTGGTGGCCACGGCCAACCGCTCCGCCCCGCTGGGCGGCGTCTTTGTCGATGCGCTGCCGCAGGCACTTTCTCCCGGCCTCGCCAAACAGGTCGGCGATGCCAAAGCCCGCGCCATCGTCGCCGGCCTGCGCGAGATGCTCGCGCTCACGAAACGCAAACTCGGCCCCGACCGCCTTGTCCTCGCGAACGGACTGCGCACGACGGATTTTCGCGAGATCCTCGATTGGGAGGGCATCGACGGCGTGATGATCGAACACTTCGGCGCGTTCAAAACCGACTCGCCCACCGACATCAAAGCCGATCTCGAGTCCATCGCGCTCGCCGCCGCCAAAGGAAAGTTCGTCGTGATCAAGGGCTGGCCCGGTTTCAACTGGCTGGACAAAGAAATGATGCAGCGCCCCTACGCCGAACTCCTCCAACTCGCGCGCGAGCGCCTCACGTTTCCACTCGCCTGCTTCCTCGTCGCCGCGCAGCCCGGCTCGCAGTTTTGCTACTCGTGGGGCTACCGCGAAGAGCACGGGATGCTCGATGCCTACCCCGAATTCGACCGCCCGCTTGGCCCGCCCCAAGCCGACGCAAAATGGGTCGGCCTCACCGCCACCCGCGAATTCGCCCACGCCTCCGTCTGGGTCGACCTCACGACCAAGCAAGCCCGCATCGACTGGCGCTGATCGCCTGTTACCGCTGTTTTCTATGTTCCCCATTCGCCCACTGTTTTTTACCTTCCTCTCTCTCGTTCTCTTACTCCCCGCCGCTACGGCGGAATCACGCCGGCCCAACATTCTCTTCATCATCGTCGACGACCAGTCGCCGTTCGACCTAAAGGCCTATAATCCGGAGTCGGCGCTGCGCTCCCCCAACCTCGATCGCCTCGCCGCCCAGGGCATAGTGCTCGACGGTGCGTATCACATGGGTTCGTTCGTAGGCGGCGTTTGCACGCCGTCGCGCCACATGATCATGAGCGGTCGCTCCGTCTGGCACCTGCCGATCGGTCCGGGCGCCGATGCCCATTGCCCGCCCAACCTCGAACAGAGCACGATGCCCGCCGTCTTCAACCGCGCCGGTTACGACACCATGCGCACGTGCAAGATGGGCAACAGCTACGAGGCGGCCAACAAGCTCTTCACCATCCGCAAGGACGCCACCAAGCGCGGTGGCACCGACGAGACCGGCAGCGCCTGGCACGGCGAACAGGTTCTCGCCTATCTCCAGAACCGCGAAGCCACACAGGACCGCGATCCCTTCCTCATCTTTTTTGGCTTCTCCCACCCGCACGACACCCGCGACGGCAAGCCCGACCTCCTCGCGAACTACGGTGCAACGAACCACACGGACAAAACCCAGCCGCCGCCCGCGCACCCGAAGCAGCCGGCGCTGCCCGAAAACTACCTGCCCGCGCATCCCTTTCAACACGGCCATCCCGGTCTCCGTGACGAGGTGGCGGTGAGCGGCGTCTGGGAGCGCCGCGACGAGCGCACGATCCGCAACGAAATCGGCCGCCAGTTCGCCTGCTCTGAAGCCATCGACACCGAGATCGGCCGCGTCCTCGCAAAGCTCGAAGCCATTGGTGAGCTCGACAACACCTACATCATCTACACCGCCGACCACGGCATGGCGATCGGCCGCCACGGCCTGCAGGGAAAACAAAATCTCTACGAGCACACCTGGCGCGTCCCCTTCATCGCCAAAGGTCCAGGCATCAAACCCGGCACGCGCGCCGCCGGCAACGCCTACCTGCTCGACGTACTCGCCACCCTTTGCGATTTCGCCGGCATCACCGCGCCCGCGAGCAACGAAGGCCTGAGTCTCCGACCCGTGCTCGAGAGCAAGAAACCCGTCGTGCGCGAGACGCTCTACGGCGTCTACAACGGCGGCACCAAGCCCGGCATGCGCAGCGTAAAGTACGGCGACTGGAAGCTGGTGAAGTTCGACGTGATGGACGGCAGCGTGCGCGAAACCCAGCTCTTCAATCTCCGGGAAAATCCGCACGAATTTCTCGAGCAGCACCACGACCCCGCGGTCGTCGCGCTCACCGGCGTCAAACCCGCCGCGCACCAGCGCAACCTCGCCGCCGACCCGCGCCACGCCGCGAAGCTCGCTGAGCTGGAGGCCTTGCTCCTCGCCGAGATGCGCCGCCTCGACGACCCGTGGCGCCTCTGGAACCAACCCCAAGACGGCCTGACCCCACCACGTCAGGCCCCTGCTTCCCAGGGGAAGAAAAGCGCGCCAAACTGATTCTCGCAGGCGTCCTCGCTCCGGCCTCAACCTTCCCACCCTCCCCCATGCCCCTACCGCGCCCTCTTCGCTCCCTCTCTCTTTCCCTCCTGCTCTCCTTCTCAGCCGTCGCCGCGACCGTCTCCGTCGGCTCGGCGCAGACCTCCGCCAACGCCACCGGCTCGATCTCCGGTCGGGTCTTGGCTGCTGGCACGGATAGTTTCCTGAAACGCGTCCGCGTCACCGTCGAAGGTACCTCGCTCGAAACCTTCACCGATGCCGCGGGTGCCTACCGCATCGAAAGCGTTCCCGTCGGCACGGCGCGGGTAAAATTGTTCTACACCGGCATGACGCCCGTCACCGCTTCCGTCGCCGTCGCCGCCGGGCAATCCGCCCTCCACGACGTCACGCTCACAGCCGTCGGACAGAGCGACCCCACAGCGGACCGCGTGAAGCTCGCTATATTCCTCGTATCCACCTCCAAGGAAATGGAGGCCTCCGCCATCGCCATCAACGAGCAGCGTTTCGCCTCCAACCTAAAGACCGTCGTGGCCACCGATGAGTTCGGCACCGTCGCCGAAGGGCACGTGGGCGAATTTTTGAAATTCCTGCCCGGCGTCACGATGGACTACGCCGGAGGCAACGCCCGCGAGATCTCCATCAACGGCGCGCCCGCCGACAACGTCCCCGTGACGCTCGACGGCTTCAGCCTCGCTACCGCGATCAGCGGCATTTCCCGCGCCTCCGCCGTCGACATGGTTTCCATCAACGGCATCTCGCGCGTCGAGGTTTCCTTCTCGCCGACCCCCGACACCTCCGGCGCAGCCCTCGCAGGCTCGGTAAACATGATTCCACGCAGCGCCTTCGAGCGCTCGCGACCCGTCTTCAACGGCAGCATCTACGCGATGATGCGCGACCATCGCAAGGAGCTCCACGCCACCCCCGGTCCGCGCGAGGATCGCCGGACCAAGGCGCCCCCAGGCTTCGACTTCTCGTGGGTGGTGCCGATAAACAAGCGCTTCGGCTTCACGCTTTCAGGTGGCCGCACGAGCCAGTTCGCTGGCCAAGACCAGGTCACCAACACGTGGCGCGGCGCCGGGACGGTCACCAATGGCACCGCCTTTCCTCACACCACACCCGATCAACCCTACCTGTCCACCTTCGCCGTGCGCGGTGGCCTCAAGGAAACCACGCGCCACTCCCTCGCCGCCACGCTCGATTTCAAATTCGCTCGCTCCGACACGCTTTCGCTCTCGGTCCAAGCGTCGCGCTTCGAGGAGGATTATCTGAGCCAGACCCTCACCTTCAACGTCGGCGGCGTGCTGCCCGGAAACTTCACGCCCTTCTCGACCCGCGGCACCACGGCCTTGGGCGATCTCGTCAGTGGCAACGCCGGCGGCTACCGCAAAAACCAAACCTACATGCCCACGCTCCGCTGGCGGCACGACGGACCGGTGTGGAAAGCCGAGGCCGGCGCCGGCTATTCTCGCGCCCGCTACAACGGCGGCGACCTCGAGCGTGGCTACTTCGCCAACACCAGCGCGCGGCGCACGGGCGTGACCGTGGCCTTCGACGATATTTTCTACCTGCGGCCCAACAGCATCACCGTGACCGATAGCGCGACCGGCACCCCGCTCGATCCGTACAGCCTCAACCACTACGCGGTGACGGGCGCCGGCAGCGGCCAACCCGAAAACAACGACCAGCAGCGCACCCTCTTCGCCAACGTGCAGCGCGACTTCCCGTGGCGCGTGCCCCTCACCCTCAAGGCCGGGCTCGACCACCGCGAAGGCGTGCGTGATCTCCGCGCGGACGACAACCGCACCTACAGTTTCGTCGGCGGAGACGGCCGCGCCAGCACCACCCCCATCGGCAGCGATGACGCGGCGGCGCCGTTCTGGGTGCCCGAGTTGTCCGAGCGCGCCCATCCTTACGGTTTCCCGCGCATCCAATGGGTCGGCACCAACCGTCTGCTCGACTACTATCGCGCCAACCCCACCCATCTCACTTTCAACGAAAACGCCCGCTACCGCGCCGCCGTCACCAACTCCAAGCACACCAAGGAGGCCGTCTCGTCCGCGTTCCTGCGGGGTGACGTCGCATTGGTCGAGCGCCGCCTCAAACTCGTCGGTGGCCTCCGCGCCGAGCAGACCAACATCGAGGCCGACGGTCCGCTCACCGACGCCACGCGCAACTATCAGCGCGACGCCAGCGGACGAGTGCTCCGAGCCGCCAACGGCACGCCGCTTCTCCTTTTCCCCACGACGAACGCCCTCGCCGTCTCCCAGCTCACGTTTCTTGAGCGCGGCACTCAGGTCGAAAAAGAATACCTCCGCCTCTTTCCCAGCCTCAACGCCTCCTTCAACCTCCGGGAAAATCTCATCGTCCGTGCCGCGCGTTATTCATCCGTCGGCCGGCCCAACCTGAACCAATACGCCGGCGGCCTCACCCTCCCCGACCCCGACAGCGATGCGTCCAATCCCGCCAACCGCATCGTCGTCAACAACGCTGGCATCAAGGCGTGGAGCGCGGAGACCACCAACGCGCGCTTCGAGTATTATCTCGCGGGCGTCGGCCAGATTTCCGTCGGCGGTTTTCGCCGCGACATCACGAATTTCTTCGGCGGTACCGTCTTCGACGCGACCCCCGAGTTTCTCGCCCTCTACGGCCTCGATCCCGCGATCTACGAAAAATTTGATGTCACGACCCAGTATAATCTACCCGGCAAAGTCCGCCTCACCGGCGTCGACTTCAGCTACAAACAGGCGCTCACCGGTCTGCCGTCGTGGGCGCGCGGCGTACAGGTCTTCGCCAACGCCAGTGCGCAACGCGTGACCGGCGATGACACCGCAACCGCCAATTTCGCCGGCTACATTCCGCGCAGCGGCAGTTGGGGGGTGAGCCTCACGCGGCCAAACTACAATCTCCGCATCAACTGGAACTATCGCGGCCGCCAGCGCCGAGGCATCGTCGCCACCGGTCCGAGCATCGAACCGGGCACCTACAATTGGGGCTCCAAGCGCCTCTACATCGACGTCTCCGCCGAATACTCGCTCACGCGGCGAATCGCGCTCTTCACTAATCTGCGCAACATCGGCGACGCCACCGAAGACACCGAGATTCACGGCCCAAACACGCCCGCGCACGCGCAGTTCCGCTCACGCCTCGACTTCGGGTCACTGTGGACTTTCGGCCTCAAAGGCACGTTCTGAGTATTCCGTCGCCCGTCGGCTTATCCCACCAATCGCCCCTGCCTCTTCATCTCACCCCACTCATGAAACACCTTGTCCTCCTAGCCTCCCTGCTCGCCTGCGCCGTCACCATCCGCGCCGCCGCACCCGCCAAACCGATCGCCGGCGCCCAGCCGAACATTATTTTCATCCTCACGGACGATCAGGGGTACGGCGACATCTCAGCCCACGGAAATCCCGTCCTGAAGACGCCACACCTCGACCGGCTCCGCGCCGAGGGCGTGCGCTTCACCGATTTTCACGTTAGCCCCACGTGCTCCCCGACCCGCAGCGCCCTTTTCACCGGCCGCCATGAATTCAAAAACGGCGTCACTCACACGGTCCTCGAGCGCGAGCGCATGACCCTCGCCGCGACCACGCTGCCGCAGGTGCTGCAGTCGGCCGGTTACACCACGGGGATTTTCGGCAAATGGCATCTCGGCGACGAAGCGGAGTATCGACCCGAGAGCCGCGGCTTCGACGAGGTCTACATCCACGGCGGCGGTGGCATCGGCCAGACCTTCCCCGGCTCCTGCGGCGATGCGCCCGGCAACACGTATTTTGATCCCGCGCTCCTCCACAACGGAAAGTTCGAGAAAACGCGGGGCTACTGCACCGACCTCTTCTACGGCCAGGCTACGCAGTGGATCGACGTCCAGCGCCGTGCAAAAAAACCCTTCTTTGCCTACATCCCGTCGAACACTCCCCACGGCCCCTACATTGCCCGCCCGGAGGACCGCGCGCTCTACGAGGGCAAGGGCCTCGAGCCCGCGACCGAAAACTTCTTCGGCATGATCCACAATATCGACCAAAACATCGGCCGGCTCCTCGCGAAACTCGACGAGTGGGGCATCGCCCAAAACACCCTCGTCATCTTCATGAACGACAACGGCGGCACCGCCGGCGTGAAGGTGTTCAACGCCGACATGCGCGGGCAAAAGGGCACCGCCTGGATCGGGGGCACGCGCGCGAATGCGTTCTGGCGCTGGCCCGGCACGCTCCAACCCGCCGATTGCGGCGTGCTCTCCGCCCACATCGATTTTTTCCCCACGCTCGCCGCGATCGCCGGAGCCAAAGTGCCGGCCGCCGTCGCGCAGTCCCAGATTGAGGGCCGTAGCCTCGTGCCCGTGCTCCAAAATCCCGCCGCGAAATTGCCCGACCGTTACCAGTTCACCCACCAGGGCCGCTGGCCGAAACTCGGCGATCCCAACGAAGCCAAATTCAAGGTCGCCGCCGTGCGCAACACGCGCTGGGCGATGGTCAGCGAGAACGGCGGCCGCACGCCCAATTGGCAGCTCTTCGACCTCAGCGTCGACTACGGTCAAAAAAACAACGTCATCGCACAGCACCCCGAAGTGGCGAAGGAGCTCGGCGCCGCGTTCGACCAGTGGTGGTCCGAGTGTCTGCCGCTCATGGTGAACGAAAAAGCGATGGGACCCGCGATCAATCCCTTCCAGGAAATCTACTACCGCCAGTTCGGCGGCAGCCCGACACCCGAAGCCCTCGCAAAGATGGACCCCAAGGGAGCTCTCACGTTTGGCCTGCCGAAAGCCGGTAAGAAAAAGAACTAAACCGCCCCGGCCGAAAGCGCGAACACCCGTTGCTCCCATTTTCCCCATGCCCCACCTCCGCTCCCTTCTTCCTCTCACCCTGTCCGTCCTTCTCGCCCTATCCGCCGCCGCAGCCACGGCCGCGCCTACGACCAAACCCAACATCGTCTTCGTCATCACCGACGATCAGGGCTACGGCGATCTCGGCTTCACGGGCAATCCCATCGTCAAGACGCCGCACCTTGACCGGCTTTCCACCGAATCCTCGCAACTGAAAGACTACCATGTCGCGCCCACTTGCTCGCCCACGCGCGCCGCGCTGCTCACCGGCCATTGGACCAACCGCACCGGCGTGTGGCACACCGTCAACGGCCGCTCGATGCTGCGCGAAAACGAGATCACCGTCGGCCAGTTGCTCAAAGCCCACGGCTACGCCACCGGCATGTTCGGCAAGTGGCACCTCGGCGACAACTACCCCTACCGCCCGCAGGACCGCGGTTTCACCGAGGTCTATTACCACGGCGGCGGCGGGGTCGGCCAGACGCCCGATCTCTGGGACAACTCCTACTTCGACGGCAGCTATTTTCACAACAACCGCATCGTCGCCGCCAAGGGTTTTTGCACCGACGTGTTTTTCGCCGAGGCCCACCGCTTCATCCGCGAGCAAGCCGCCGCCAAAAAACCTTTCCTCGCCTACATCTCGCTCAACGCCCCGCACAGCCCGTTTCACGCCCCGCAAAACTACCTCGACCTCTACCCGCAGCAGCCGCCCGAACTCGCGTCGTTCTTCGGCATGATCACCAACATCGACGACAACGTCGGCACCACTCGCGCGCTCCTGCGTGAGCTCGGTATCGCCGACAACACGCTCTTCATTTTCACCACCGACAACGGCACCGCCACCGGCGAAAAAATCTTCAACGCCGGTATGCGCGGCAAAAAAGGCAGCGAATACGAGGGCGGCCACCGCGTGCCCCTCCTCGCCCACTGGCCCGCCGCCGGTTGGACGAAACCGCACGTCAACGACACGCTCAGCCACGCCGTCGACATCGTGCCCACGCTCCTCGACGTCACCGGCGCGCCCACTCCCGCCGGCCTCAAGTTCGACGGCCGTTCCATTCGTCCGCTCCTCGATCCCGTCGCGGACACCGCCTCGTGGCCGCACGAGCGCATGCTCGTCACTGATTCCCAGCGCGAGCGCGATCCGGTGAAGTGGAAACAGTCCGCCGTCATGTCCGGCCCGTGGCGGCTCATCAACGGCCAGGAACTTTACGAAATCAAAGCCGATCCCGGCCAGCAGCGGAACCTCTTCGCCGAACAACCCGCGCGCGCCGCCAAAATGCGTGCGTTCTACGAGGCGTGGTGGGCCGAGCTGGAGCCGACCTTCGCGCAGACCACCGAGATTTACCTCGGCCATCCCGAGCATCCCGTCGTGAGTCTCACCGGCCACGACTGGATCCAGGAGGCCCTCCCGCCGTGGAACCAGCAGCACATCCGCGTCGCCGATGGATTCGCTCCCGCACGCCCCAACGCCGTCAAAGGCAAAAACGCGAAAGCTGCCGCCGCGCCCGCCGCGCCCGCCGAAAAATCCGTCCACGCCGGCCACTGGGCCGTGAAAGTCGTCACCGCCGGCCGCTACGAAATCAGCGTGCGCCGCTGGCCCGTCGAGGCGAACCACCCGATCACCGCCGCGTTGCCCCCGGGTGAAAAAGTCCCCGGCGCCAGCGTCGCCTTCCGCGCCCGCCCCGGCGTCGCGATCCCCGCGACCACCGCCACGCTGCGCATCGGCGGACGCGACCTCGCTTCGTCGCCCGTGCGTGCCACCGACACTGCCATCGCCTTCACGACCACGCTCACCGCCGGTTCCCACCAACTCGCCCCGGTCTTCACCACCGCCGACGGCCACGAAGTCGGCGCCTACTACGCGGTCGTCACGAAACTTCCCTGAGGCCTGCCTCGGAACGGGGACGTCCGCCAATCAAAACCAATCCGCCGCTTTTTCGGCGGTGAGACGTTTCGGGGCAGGAACGTCTCACCTGCGATTCAGTGCTGGAGCGATTCCGGACTCGGTCAGAACGCGGACCCACCGCGATCACCCCGAATTCGCCCTTGCCCTTCGTCACTTGGCCCTAGGCAGTGGCCGTGGCTATCTTCGCCCTGCCTCCCATGCCTCGCTCTGACGCGCACCCCGACATCATCCTCATCGGCAGCGGCATCATGTCCGCGCATGTCGGCACGATGCTCAAGCGGCTCGACCCCCGCCTCTCGATTCACGTTTACGAGGGGGCCGACGCCTTCGCCCGCGAAAGCTCCGACGGCTGGGCCAACGCCGGCACCGGCCACGCCGGCCTCTGCGAACTCAACTATACGCCGCCGCCCATCACGCCCGGCGCGCCCGTCGACGTCACCAAAGCCGTCGAAATCTTCACGCGCTTCGACCAATCCCTTCAGTTCTGGAGCTACGCGGTCGCCCACGGGCTCGCCCCGCGGCCGGCCGACTTTATCCGCGCCGTCCCGCACCTCAGCTTTGTTCGCGGCGCAGCACCCATCGCCTATCTGCGCGCCCGTCATACCGCGCTGTCGGCGCATCCGTTCTTCCGCACCATGGAGTTCAGCACCGATCGCGCTTTGATCCGCCGGTGGGCTCCGCTCCTCGTCGACGGCCGCGACGCCGAACCCATCGCCGTCACCAAAATCGACGCCGGCACCGATGTGAATTTCGGCGAACTCGCCCGCCAACTCCTCGCCTGGCTCGGCGCGCAGGAAGGCTGCCGCGTCGTCGCGGGCCACCGCGTCACGCGCCTGAACCGCGCCGATGCCGACTGGGAACTCACCGTCCGCGACCCCGCCTCGGGCAGATCGCACTCCGCCCGCGCCCGCTTCGTTTTCATCGGTGCCGGCGGCGGCACGTTGCAACTCCTCCAATCCAGCGGCCTGCCTGTCGCCCACGGTCTCGCCGCCTTTCCCATCGCCGGCCAATGGCTGGTCTGCGAAAACCCCGCCGTCGTCGCCCGCCACTTGGCCAAGGTCTACGGCTCGCCTCCGCCCGACTCCGGCGCCCTCGGTGGCCCCCACCTCGACGTCCGCCATCTCGACGGCAAACGCGCACTGCTCTTCGGACCCTTCGCCACGTGGACGACCAAGTTCCTCCAACGCACCGGGAACCTCATCGACCTGCCGGCTTCGCTCCGCACGCACAACCTCGCGACCCTCCTCCGCACCGGCCTGCACCAGCGCGTTCTCGTCCGCTTTCTCGCGCAACAAGCCACCCAGAGCATGGCCGCCCGCCTGCGCGCCCTCCGCGTGTTCTACCCCGGGGCTGATCCCGCCGATTGGCGCCTCGTCGACGCCGGCATCCGCGTGCAGGCGTTGAAGAAATCCGACGCCGGCCGGCTCTCCTTCGGCACCGAGGTCGTCACCGCCCCCGACGGCTCTCTCGCCGCGCTGCTTGGTGCTTCCCCCGGCGCTTCCGTCGCCGCGAACATCGCGCTGCAAATCATCCAAACTTGTTTCCTCGACCGCCTGCACACGCCCGATGGCCACGCCCGCATGAAAGCGATGGTTCCGACCTTCGACCTCGATCTAACGGCGCCGGGGACCAGCCTCGACTACGCCCGCCTCTCCACCCAAATTGACGATCTCCTCCGCCTGCGTCCCGCCTGACTGCTCCGAGCCCCACGTGCGCTAACCCCGCCTTTCCGACCATCCCGCTTGACCGACCCGAAATCTCCCGGCACGCCGCTCTTCTTCCGCTTTGTTGCAACCTCCACCCACCCCGCCCGTCTCGCCCCTACCGATGCCTTCCCTCCTATTTTCCGCCCCAGCCCGCCTGCTCGCGCTCTCACTTGCACTCCTGATTTCCCTCTCCGCCTCGGCCGCCGACCGCCCCAACATTCTCTGGCTCACGAGCGAAGACCACGGACCCGAGATGGGTTGCTACGGCGACGCCAACGCCCGCACGCCCAATATCGATGCGCTCGCCGCACAGGGCATGATTTTCAAAAAAGCTTGGTCCAACCACCCTGTGTGCGCTCCCGCCCGCACCACCATCGCCACCGGCTTCTACGGCGAGAGTTCCGGCGCGATTCACATGCGCTCCATGGTGCCGCTCGCCAACGGCGCGAAGCTCTACCCGGACTACCTTCGCGAGGCCGGCTACTACACCACCAACAACGCCAAAGAGGATTACAACGTCCCCAAATCCGCCCAGACGTGGCACGTTTCCTCCAAACAAGCGCACTGGAGAGATCGTGCCGCCGGCCAGCCGTTCTTCGCCGTGTTCAACTCCGAGAAAAGCCACGAGAGCCAGATTCGCACCCGGCCTCACAACGCCATCGCCGATCCGGCGAAGATGCGGATCCCCGCCTACCATCCTGATCTGCCCGAGGTCCGCCAAGATTGGGCGCAATATTACGACAAGGTCTCCGCCGCCGACGCCGACGCCGGGGTCCGCCTCAAAGAACTCGCCGCCGCCGGCCTCGCCGAGGATACGATCGTCTTTTACTACGGCGACCACGGCAGCGGCATGCCCCGCAGCAAACGCTGGCCCTCCAACTCTGGCCTGCACGTCCCCATGGTCGTCTACTTCCCGCAAAAGTGGCGGCACCTCGCCCCAAAAGAGTATCAACCCGGCGGCAAGTCCGACCGCCTCGTCAGCTTCGTCGATCTCGCACCCACCGTGCTGAGCCTCGCGGGGATCAAGCCGCCCGCCGCGATGCAGGGCCACGCTTTCGCCGGCCCGTTTCAGACCGAGCCCCAGCCCTACCTTTACGGCGCCCGCGGCCGTATGGATGAGCGCCAAGATTTTGTCCGCTCCATCACCGACGGCCGCTACGTTTACCTGCGGAATTTCTTCCCCCACGTCTCGCCGGCCCAACGAGTCGCGTATCAATTCGAGACGCCCACGACCCGCGTGTGGCGCGCCGCTTTCGACGCCGGCAAAACCAACGACGCGCAGTCCATCTTCTGGCGCACGCCCAAGGCTCCCGAAGAACTCTACGATCTCGCCACCGACCGCGACGAAGTCATCAACCTCGCCGCCTCGCCCGCCCACCGCGCGGTCCTTGAAAAACTCCGCGCCGCCCAACGCGCCCACCTCACCCGCGTGCGCGACCTCGGCTTTCTCCCCGAGGGCGAGATGCACGCCCGCGCCGCCGGGCTCGCGCCCTACGACCTCGCACGCGATGAAAAGAAATACCCTTTCTCGCGCCTCTACGCCGCCGCCGATCTCGCCTCCGGCCTTGATCCCGCCGCCGTCCCGCAGTTGCGCACCCTGGCGACCGATCCCGATGCAGCCGCGCGCTATTGGGGCGTGATCGGCTTGCTCATGCGCGGCACGTCGGCCGTCTCGGGCGATCTTCCGCTGCTCCGCCGCGCCCTCGGCGACTCGTCGCCGCTCGTCCGCATCGTCGCCGCCGAAGCGCTCGGCACCTACGGCCCACCCGCCGATCTTTCGCCGGTCCTCACCGTCCTCGGCGAACTCGCCGCGCCCGATAAAAACGGCGTCTTCACCGCCATGGCCGCCCTCAGCGCGATCGAAGCCCTCGGCCCCAAAGCCGCTCCGCTTCTGCCCCTCCTGCGCGGACTCAAAGGCGAAGCCGGTTCGCCTGATCCTCGTTTCGCCTCCTACGTCCCGCGCCTCATCGTGAATCTCACCGGCGACACCTCCGCCGCCAAAACCAAGAACAAGAAAAAATCCTCCACCCCATGAGCACCTTGCGCCCTCTCTCATTCTCTCCGTCCCTCCTTCTCTCCCTCTCTCTTTCTCTCCTCTTCGCCCTTTCCGCCTCCGCCGCCAGCTCACCCGCCGCGCCCAAGCGCCCCAACGTCCTCTTCATCGCCGTCGACGACCTGCGCAACGACCTCGGCGCTCTCGGCGCGGCCCACGCCCGCACCCCGCAACTCGACGCCTTCGCCGCCACCGCGCGCATTTTTTCGCATCACTACGTCCAGGTGCCCACCTGCGGCGCCTCGCGCACCGCCCTGCTGCGGGGTCGCTATCCTTCCGAGGCCGCCCACGTCGGCAACGGCGGCATCGCCACCACCCACTCCACGTGGGGCGACGCGAATCTTCCCGCGTGGTTTCTTCGCAACGGCTACCGCACCTACGCGCTCGGTAAAATCACCCATCACCCCGGCGGCCGCACCGGCAAGCTCTGGCACGACGGCCCCGAAGAACTCCCCGGCGCCTGGACGCGCTCATGGATTCCGCAAACCCCGTGGAACGAAGCCGAGAACATCATGCACGGTTACGCCAACGGTGTCCCACGCACCCCCGGCAAAACCCCGCCCCTCGAGGCCCACGCCGGTCCTGACTCCGCTTTTCCCGACGCTTGGATTGCAGACGAGGCCGTAAAAAATCTCCGCGACCTCTCCGCTTCCTCCGAGCCTTGGTTTTTTGCCGTCGGCTTCTTCAAGCCACATCTTCCGTTCGCCGCGCCGAAACGATATTTCGACCTGCACGATCCCGAGAAAATTCCCGCCCTTGATCCCGCCGCCGCCGCCAAACCCGCCTGGCCTTCGACGTGGCACGCCAGCAACGAATTTCGAAAAAACTACGGCCACGCCGGCCGCGACCCCGACACCGATCCCGCCTACACCCGCGAGGTTCGCCGGGCCTACGCCGCCGCCACCAGCTACGTCGATGCCCAGATCGGCCGCGTGCTCGAAGCGCTAAAAACCCTCGATCCCGCCGGCAACACCATCGTCGTCGTCTGGAGCGACCACGGTCTCCTCCTCGGCGAACACGGCATCTGGGGCAAACACTGCCTCTACGAGCACTCCTTGCGTTCCCCGCTCATGATTCGCGCTCCCGGCCTCGCCCAACCCGGCGTGACCAGCGCCGCCCTCGTCGAGACCATCGACATCTTTCCCACCCTCGCCGATCTCTGCGGCCTGAGTGCGCCCGCCGCCCTCGACGGCCGCAGCCTCCGCCCCCAACTCGACCGCCCCGCCACCCCCGCCGCGAAACCCGCCCGCGGTTTCTGGACCGACGGCCAACGCACGATTCGCACCGAGCGTTGGCGTCTCATCGCCGCCCGCGCCGCCGACGGCTCCCCGCAGTTCGAGCTCTTCGATTACGCGAACGACCCGCTCGAGACGCGCAACGTCGCCGCCGCCCACCCCGCTGTCATCCGCGACCTTCTCGCCCAGCTCGCGCGCTTGCCCGAGATTCCGGCGCCCGCCACCAAAGCGTCCAAGAAATCGAAGACGTCCGCGGCCCCCTCGCCTCTTTGAAACTGCTCCTAGTCTTCACCCTGCCGGCACTGGTCCTTGCATCCGTCGGGCTGACCCTAGCCGCCCGCGCCGCCCCGGCTCCGCCCGCCAAGCCCAACATCGTCTACATCCTTGCCGACGACCTCGGCTGGACCGACCTCGCCTGCCAGGGCTCCAACTACTACGCGACGCCCCACCTTGACCGGCTCGCCGCCCAGGGCGTGCGCATGCTGCGCTATTACAACTCACAGAACTGCGCCCCCACCCGCGCCGCGTTGATGAGCGGTCAATACGCCCCCCGCACCGGCATCTACACGGTCGGCACCCTCGAACGCGGCGAGGCTGCCGACCGCCGCATGAAGGTACCGGCCAACGTCAACCAGCTCCCGCTCGACAAATTTATTTTACCGCAGGCGCTCAAGGCCGCCGGTTATGCCACGGGCATGTTCGGCAAATGGCATCTCGGCAACGCCGGCGACTACCATCCGAGCCGTCGCGGCTTCGACGAAGCGCTCGTCTCCGACAACAAACATTTCAATTTCACCACCATCCCGCCCGCCGACTATCCGGCCGGTCAGTATTTCGCCGACTTCGTCACCGACCGCGCCGTGGACTTCATCGGTCGCCACCGCGACCGGCCTTTTTTCCTCTACGTGCCGCATTTCGCCGTGCACACGCCGATTCAGGCGAAGCCCGACTACATCGCCGCGTGGGAAAAGAAGCGGCCCCAGGGCACGCATTGGAATCCCACCTACGCCGCCATGATTCAGAGCGTCGACGAAAGCGTCGGCCGCATCGTGGCGCGCCTCGAAGAACTCAAACTCACCGACAACACCATCATCATTTTCTCCTCCGACAACGGCGGCCTCGGCGGTTACCAAAGCACCGAAGCGCCATCCGAGAAAAAGGGATTCACCGACAATTCTCCGCTCCGTGGCGGCAAGGGCACCCTCTACGAAGGCGGCACGCGTGTCCCGTTTATCGTCCGCTGGCCCGGCGTCGTGCCCGCCGGCCGCACGAGCGACGTCCCGGTGGCGCACGTCGACGTGTATCCGACGTTGCTGGACCTCGTCGGCGGCACTCCGCGCGCCGGCTACACGCTCGACGGCGTGAGCTTCGCCCCCGTGCTGCGCGACCCGTCGGCCACGCTTCCACGCGAGGCGCTCTACTGGCATTTCCCCGGCTACCTCGAATCCTATGTCCACCCGCGCGGTTGGCGCACCTCGCCCGTCGGCGCGATTCACGCCGGCGAGTTTAAGTTGCTCGAATTTTTCGAGACCGGCACCGTCGAACTCTACAACCTTCGCGACGACATCGGTGAGAGCCGCAACCTCGCCGCCAAGGCCCCCGCCAAAGTCCAGGAGCTGCGCGCCAAGCTGGCCGCATGGCGCACCCAAATCGGCGCCGCCATGCCCACAATGAAAACCGCCGCCGAGCTCGCCGCCACCCCCGCCGCGTCGTCAACCGGCAAACAGGGCAAAAATAAAAAGAATCAAAACTAACCACCGCGAAATCGCATTTCCCACCTTCTTATGCACCGCACCACTCCGCTCCGTTTCCGCCTGTTCATACTTTTCGTGACCCTCGCCGGGCTCCTCACCGCTCCAGCGGGCGCGCACGCCGCCGCGCCCAAGAAAAACGTCCTCTTCCTTATCGCCGACGACCTCAACACCATGCTCGGCGCCTACGGCGATCCACTCGCGCGCACGCCGAACATCGACACGCTCGCCGCCCGCGGCGTCCGCTTCGACCGCGCCTACTGCACCTACCCTCTCTGCGGCCCCAGTCGCAATTCGATGCTCACCGGCCTTCACGCCAACAGCACCGGTATCCACAACAATTCGCAGATCTTCCGTGAAACCATCCCCAATCAACTGAGCCTCCCCCAAGCTTTCCGCCAACAGGGCTACTTCGCCGGCCGCATCGGCAAACTTTACCACTACAACGTCCCCAACTCCGTCGGGACGTCCGGCCATGACGATCCCGCCTCCTGGGAACTCCAACTCAACCCGGCCGGCGTGGACCGCACCGAGGAACACCCGAAGATCACCACCCTCACTCCCGGCCAATTCGGCGGCACACTCAGTTGGTATGCTTCGCCGAAAAGCGACGAGCATCACACCGACGCGATGCTAGCCGCCGACGCCGAATGGGTGCTCGAGCGCAGCGCCAAACCCAACCAACGCCCCTTCTTTCTCGCCGTCGGCTTCTTCCGCCCACACACGCCCTACGTCGCGCCCAAAGATCCCTACTTCGGCTACTACCCGCGCGAGAAAATGCGCATCGTGCCCGACATCAAAGCCGATCAAGCCGACATCCCCGCCGCCGGCCTCGCCAGCTACAAACGCGAGCAGGACAACATGACAGACGACCAGCGCCGCGAGGCCCTGCAAGCTTACTACGCGAGCATCACCTTCATGGACGCCCAAGTCGGCCGCGTCATCGATGCCCTCGACCGCCTCGGCCTCGCCGAGAGCACCATCATCGTCTTCACCAGCGACCACGGCTACCTCACCGGCGAGCACGGCCTCTGGCAGAAACAAAGCCTTTTTGAAGAAAGCGCGCGCGTGCCGCTCCTCATCGTCGCTCCCGGCGTGTCCAAAGCCAAAACCGCCGCCGCGTCGCCCGTGAGCCAACTCGACCTCTTCCCCACCCTCGCCGAACTCGCCGGCATCAAGGCCCCCGCCAACCTCCAAGGCCAAAGCCTCGTGCCGATGTTGCGTGATCCGTCCGTCACGGGTCGCGGCTGGGCGCTCACCCAAATGATGCGCGGCGGCGGTGGCGGAGCCGGCAAGGGCAAAGCCAAGGCCGCGACGGCAAAGGCCGAGTCCGGTGGCGGCCGTTTCTCCGGCTACAGCCTGCGCACGCCCCGCTGGCGCTACACGGAATGGGACGAAGGCAAACAAGGCCGCGAACTCTACGACCACGACACCGACCCGCGCGAACTCACCAATCTCGCGACCTTGCCCGCGCACACCGCCACCGTCGCGGCGCTTTCGACCCAGCTCCAAGCCGCCGTGAAAACCACCTTCCCCCCGTCCGGCAAAGCCCCCGAGTTCATCAACAGCACCTGGCCACCGATCCTCGTGGCTCCGTGAACCTCACCTGTCGGTCCAACGAACCTCCCCTCCGGTAGCCGCGAGCGTGAGCGAGTGGGCAACCGTCGAAAACCCTTCGCTCACACCCGCCGCCGAGCCAGTCACCCTCTCGCCCCGTCAAAAACGACCACGCCCTTCGCCCATGAATCGCCCCCTCCGCCGTCGCCCCTTCGTCGCCGTTCTCTGCACCTTCGCGCTCATGCTTTCCGCCGCGGCCTCCGCCGCCGAGCGCAGACCCAACGTCGTCCTTATCATGGCCGACGACTTCGGCTTCGAATGCGTCACGGCCAACGGTGGCCAGTCCTACCAAACGCCGCACCTCGACCGGCTCGCCGCCACCGGCGTGCGCTTCGAGCACTGCTACGTGCAGCCGCTCTGCACGCCGACCCGCGTGCAGCTCATGACCGGCATCTACAATGTCCGGAATTACCTCAAATTCGGCGTGCTTGATCCCGCGGCCGTCACGTTTAGCCAGCTGCTCAAATCGGCCGGATACACCACCGGCATCACCGGCAAGTGGCAGCTGCAGTTGGACAAAACCAAAGGCCTGCCGCAGCACTTCGGCTTCGACGAATCGTTTCTCTGGCAACAGACCCGTCGCCCCCCGCGCTACGCGAATCCCGGCCTCGAACTCAACAGCGAGGAGATCGACTACACGAAAGGCGAATACGGCCCGAAACTCATCAACGACTTCGCGCTCGATTTCATCACCCGCCACCGCGAGCGGCCGTTTCTCCTCTACTACCCGATGATCCTCACGCACGACCCGTTTCAGCCGACGCCCGATAGCCCGGAATGGGCCCCGACGACGACCGGCGAACTGGCCAAGCGCGACGTGAAGCACTTCGCCGACATGGTCGCCTACATGGACAAAATGATCGGCCGGCTCGTCGCCAAGCTCGACGAACTCGGCCTGCGCGAGAACACCCTCATCCTCTTCACCGGCGACAACGGCACGCACCCGACCGTGACCTCGCGCTTCAAAGGCGCCGACTACCCCGGCGGCAAAGGCACCGGCACCGTGCGCGGCAACCATGTGCCCTTGATCGCGCGCTGGCCCGCGAAAATTCCCACCGGCCGCGTCAACGCCGACCTGATCTCCAGCGTGGATTTCTTCCCGACGCTCTGCGACGTCGCCGGCGCCAAACTCCCGGCCGCGCTCGAAATCGACGGCCGCAGTTTCCTCCCGCAACTGCTCGGCCAACGCGGCGCGCCCCGCGGGGCCCACTACGTCTGGTATGCCCGCAACGGCGGCCCAACCGCGACCCACGAATACGCCCAGACCACCACCCACAAACTGCACCGCGACGGAAAGTTTTACGACCTCACCACGGACCGTTTTGAGCAAAAGCCCCTCCCGCTGGTGACGCTCACCGGCCCGGCCGCCGAGACGGCCAAAAAACTCCAGACCGTGCTCGACCGCTACGCCCAAGCGCGTCCGAAAGAAGTGGCAGATCAAGGCACCCAAAATCCCGGCAAAAAAGGCGACTAGGAAGACCCGGCCGCCGAAGCGTGACGTTCCCTGCCCAAAGCAGAACGCGGGAGCTGCGACGCCCTCGTCACCTTCCGCAAAGCCCCGCCACGCCCCATGCGTTCGTCCGCTTGCTCTGCGGCACGCGGTTTGCATTGCTCGCGCTGTGACGCGCCTCTCCGTCTTCCCTCAGCTTCGCTTCGTTCCGCTGCTCGCCGCCGGCTTGCTTGCCGCGTGCGCTCCGCGTCCCGGCGCTGAATCAGCCCCGGCCGGCAACGCCTCCACTCCGCCGACGTCCGCGCGCAACGTTACCTTCGCCGTCGAGAACGGCTACGTGCCCTTCAACTTTATCCGCACCGACACCCGCGACGCCGAGGGTTGGGACTACGATGTCGCCGCCGAGCTCGGCCGCCGCCTCGGCTTCACCCCGGTCTTCCGCGAGATCGCGTGGGATTCCATGATCCAAGGCATCGCCACCGGCCAATTCGATCTCGCCGGCAACGGCATCACCATCACCGACGAGCGTGCCCGCGTCGTCGATTTCTCCGACGGCTACATGACCGTGAACCAGCGCCTGCTCGTGCGCCGCGACGAGACCCGTTTCACGTCGCTCGCCACTTTCGCCGCCTCCGCCGCCGCCCGCGTCGGCGCGCAAAAGGGCAACACCAACTACACCAAGGCCGAGAAACTCGTCGGCCCCGCCCGCGTCGTCGCCTTCGACAGCTTCGGCGAACTCATCCAAGCCCTTCTCAACCGCGACCTCGACGCCGTCCTCATCGACGACGTCGGCGGCCAGGGCTACGTCGGCACGCACCGCGAGAAACTGAAACTGCTCGAAGGCGGGCTCCCCGGCCAGGACCTCGGTTTCATTTTCCCGAAAAACTCCCCGCTGCGCCCCGAGATCAACCTCGCCCTCGCCGCCATGCGCGCCGACGGCACCCTCGCCCGCATCAACGGCAAATGGTTCGCCCCCAACTTTATCCCCGCCGGCGCACCCGCGCACTGACGTCCCCATGATCGGTCCCGACGGCGCCCTCGCCCCCGAACGTCCCTCGCTGCTCGCCCGCGCACCGTGGTGGCTGCTCGCCCTCGCCCTCGCCGCCGTGCTTATCGGCTGGCGCGTCGCCACCGATACGCTCTGGCGCGACATCGCCTCACGCCTGCTCGACGGCCTCGGCCTCACACTCGTCGTCACCGCCATCGCCTTCCCGCTCGCGCTCGCCCTCGGCCTCGTCTCCACCCTCGGCCTCGTTTCGACCAAAGGGTGGTGGCGGCAAATCGCCACGCTCTACGTCCAGGTCGTGCGCGGCCTGCCCGTGCTTGTGCAGATTTTCCTCGTGGCCTTTGTGCTCGTCCCACTCGGCGTCGAAGCCGCCAACGCCCTCGGCGCCCAACTCACCGCGCAAGATGTCCCCATGGTCGCGCGCGTGACCGCCGCCCTCGCCTTCGCGTATGGCGCCTTCGAGGCCGAGACCCTCCGCGGCGGCCTCACCTCCCTTCCGCGCGGCCAGGCCGAAGCCGCCCGCGCCCTCGGCCTCTCCCGCGGCCAGACGCTCCGCAACGTGCTGCTTCCGCAGACATTTCGCCGTGTGCTCCCGACGCTCGGCAACGATCTCATCTGCCTGCTCAAAGACTCCGCCCTCGTCTCCGTGCTCGGCGTGCGCGATATCACGCAGGAGGCCCGACTCTACCAGAGCGCCACCTTTCGCTACACCGAGAGCCTCGTCCTTCTCGCGTTTTTCTACCTCGCTCTCACCTTGCTGGTCGCGCTGGCCGTCCGCGCGTTGGAAAACCGCTACCGCCGCCATGCCGCCTGAGCCCGCCAGCGCCGCGCCCGCCCCGTTGCTCGAAGCCCGCGCCCTCACCAAGCGCTTCGACGCCCTCGTCGCCCTCGACGCCGTCTCGCTCGCCGTTGCCTCCGGCACCGTCACCGCCATCCTCGGTCCCAGCGGCTCCGGCAAATCCACGCTGCTCCGTTGCCTCAACTTTCTCGTTCTGCCCGACACCGGCGAGGTCCGCTGCGACGGCGCCGTCATCGACCCGCGTCACGACTCCGCGCTCAACGCCCACCGCGCCCGCGTCGGCATGGTCTTCCAGCAGTTCAACCTCTTCCCCCACCTGCGCGTCTGGGAGAATCTTGCGCTCGCCGCCCGCCTCGTCCGCCGGCTGTCGGCCGACGCCGCCCGCGACCGTGCGCTCGCCTTGCTCGACCGCGTCGGCCTCGCCGACAAAGCCGATGCCCACCCCACCCAGCTCTCCGGCGGCCAACAACAACGCGCCGCCATCGCCCGCGCCCTCGCCGTCGAGCCCGCCGTCCTGCTTTTTGATGAACCCACAAGCGCGCTCGACCCCGAGCTCACCGGCGAAGTCCTCGCCTTCATGCGCCAGCTCGCCGCCGACCGCACGACGATGGTCGTGGTGACGCACGACGTGGAATTCGCCCGCCAGGCCGCCACCGAGATCGTCTTCATGGACGCCGGCCGCGTGATCGAAAGCGGCCCGCCCGCGCTAGTCATCTCCGCCCCCAAGACCGACCGCGCCCGCCGCTTTTTCCACCCGGCCAACGGGCCGGCGTGACCATTCGGGCTCGCGCCCCGCAAAACAGAGCGCTTCTCGACGTGCGCCCAGCGGAGAATTCACCGATCCACCAGACTCCAGCGTTGAGTCGCGCCCCCCGAATCTCTGCGCTACCGCCACTCCACCGCCTACCCCGGTCCCTCGGCAATCCCCTCCCTTCCCGCTCACTCCCCATGCGCTTCCTTCCATTCTTCGCCGCTCTCTTTTTCTCCCTTTCTCTGCCCCTCCTTCTTTCGGCCTCTCTCGCCGCCGCCACGATCCCGACCCGCCCGCCCAACGTCGTCATCTTCCTAGCCGACGACGCCGGCTGGGGTGACTACAGTTTCAACGGCAACACCTCCGTCCGCACGCCGCACATCGACTCCATCGCCACGGGCGGCGTCAGCTTCGACCGCTTTTTTGTCCAACCCGTCTGCGCTCCCACCCGCGCCGAATTCCTCACCGGCCGCTACCACCCCCGCACCGGCGTGCGCGGCGTCTCCACTGGCCTCGAGCGTCTCGACCTCGACGAAAAAACCCTCGCCGACGCCTTCAAAGCCGCCGGCTACGCCACCGGCGCTTTCGGCAAATGGCACAACGGCAGCCAATGGCCCTACCACCCGAAGGCCCGCGGCTTCGACGAATACTTCGGCCACTCGTCCGGCCATTGGGGCGAATACTTCGACGCGCCCCTCGAGGAAAACGGACGCATGGTCCGCACCTCCGGCTACATCGTCGATGTCTGCACCGACCGCGCCCTCGACTTCATCCAGCGCCATCGCGCGAAACCGTTTCTCTGCTACGTGCCCTTCACCACGCCCCACTCTCCGTGGGCCGCGCCCGCCGCCGACTGGGCGCGCTTCAAGGATAAACCCATTGCCCAGACCGCCACCGACCCCACCCGCGAAAAGCTCGATGAAACCCGTTGCGCCCTTGCCATGGTAGAAAACCAAGACGCCAACGTCGGCCGCATCCTCCGCCGCCTCGACGAACTCGGCGTCGCCGAAAACACCATCGTCGTCTACTTCACCGACAACGGCCCCAATTCTTTCCGCTACAACGGCGGCATGAAAAACCGCAAAGCCTCCACCGACGAAGGCGGCGTGCGTTCCCCGCTTTGGATCCGCTGGCCCGCCAAACTTCCCGCCGGCCACACGATCCCCGAGATCGCCGGCGCCATCGACCTGCTCCCGACCCTCACGTCTCTCGCCGGCATTCCCCGCGTCGGCGCCAAACCGCTCGACGGCCGCGATCTCTCCCCGTTGCTCCTGAAACAAAATCGTCCGTGGCCCGAGCGCATGATCTTCAATGCCTGGAACGGCAACGTCAGCGTGCGCACCCAACGCCACCGCCTCGACGCCCAGGGCCAGCTCTACGATCTCGTCGCCGATCCCGGCCAGACCACGCCGCTCAACACCCGCGAGACCGCCCTCGCCGCCGACCTCACTGCGGCCGTCCAGACTTTCCGTCGCGACGTCCTCGCCGAGCTCCCCACGCCCCCCGGCGCCCGCCCGCGCACACGCGCCGCCGCCAACGCCGTCGATCCGCGGCCGCTCCACGTCGGCTACCGCGAGTTCCCCATCACGATGCTCCCCGCCCGCGACGGCGAGCCGCAGGGAGGCGTCAAACGTAGCTCCAACGCGCCCAACAGTTCCTATTTCGTAAACTGGAAATCCCGCGACGACCGCATGGTCTGGAACGTCGAGGTCGTCACGGCCGGCCGCTACACCGTCGCGATCGACTACACCTGCCCGCTCCCCGACGCCGGCGCGACCGTCGAACTCTCCCTCCACGCCGCCCGCCTCACCGGCAAGGTCGCGCCCGGCTGGGACCCTCCGCTCTACACCAATCAAGACACCCTCCCGCGCCCGCCCGGTGAATCGCAGATGAAGGAATTCCGCACGCTCGACCTTGGCGAAATCACCCTCCCGGCCGGAGTGGGCCCCCTCGTCCTCCGCGCCCTCGAAATCCCCGGTCAATCCGTGATGGACGTCCGCCGTGTCACTCTGACGCTCTTACCCTGACCACACCAAGAGAGTTGAGCGACCTCCACCGGAGGTCTCCTGCCCATGAAAAATAAACGCACCCCGGCCAAACGAACCGCTGTCGCAAAAACGAAACCCGGCAATCTTGCCGCGCTCATCGTCGAAGTCCGCGACCTCATCCACTCCGCCCGGCGTGGCGTGGCCTCGGTGGTGGATACGCTTCAGGTGATGACCAATTTCGAAATCGGCCGCCGCATCGTCGAGCACGAGCAAAAAGGCGCGAAGCGGGCCGCGTATGGTGCGGAGCTGCTGGGCGAGGTGTCCGCACGGCTGACACAGGAATTCGGCAAGGGCTTCTCCCGGTCCAATCTCGAATACATGCGGAAATTTTTCCTCCTGTGGCGGGATCGGGTTGCCTCGATTTCCCAGCAGCCTGCTGGGAAATTGCCCCTTCCTCGGATTCAACCGAAGCCGTTGGTAAAGTCGGCGATCAAGATTTCCCAGCAGCCTGCTGGGAAATTCAGCCAGCCCTTCACCCTCAGTTGGACTCACTACGTCGAGCTGCTCTCGATCAAAGACCCGAACGAACGCAGCTTCTACGAGATCGAGACCACCAACTCCAACTGGTCGGTGCCGGAACTTCGCCGTCAAAAAGCCTCCTGCCTCTACGAACGCCTCGCCCTCAGCCGCGACCAGGCGGGCATCAAGCGCCTTGCCCGCGAAGGCCAACTCATCACGAAGCCCGAAGATCTATTCAAAGAGCCGCTCGTCCTCGAATTTCTCGGCCTGAAAGTTCGAACCCGTTTTTCGGAATCCGACCTAGAATCCGCACTCATCAGCCACCTCGAAAAATTCCTCCTCGAACTCGGCAAGGGCTTTCTCTTCGAGGCCCGGCAGAAGCGTTTCACCTTCGATGGCGACCACTACTTCCTTGATCTCGTTTTCTACAACCGGCTCTTGCGCTGCTACGTCGTCATCGACCTCAAACTCGACAAGCTCACCCATCAGGACCTCGGCCAGATGCAGATGTATGTGAACTACTATGATCGTGAGGTGAAACTACCGGGCGAAAATCCCACCATCGGCCTGCTGCTGTGCAAAGAAAAGAAGGACGCCATCGTGAAGCTCACCCTACCTAAGGACGCCAACATCCAAGCCAAAGACTACCAACGCTATCTGCCCTCCAAAGAAATTCTCCGCCAAAAACTGCTCGATTGGGCCGACGAGGCCGAGATCTCCGAAAAAACTCCCAGCCGAAAAAATTCCGTCCGATGAACTCTCGCTCCGCCCCGCTATCCGCCGCCCTCCTGCTCGCCCTCTTTTTTCTTCCCTCATTCTCCGCGATCGCCGCCGCGCCCTCCGCGGTCGCCAGCCGCCCACCCAACATCATCTATCTCCTCGCCGACGATCTCGGCTACGGTGACCTCGGCAGCTACGGCCAGAAACTCATCCGCACGCCCCGCCTCGATCGCATGGCGCAGGAGGGCATCCGCTTCACCCAACACTACGCCGGCGCGCCCTCGTGCCAGCCTTCACGCACGGTCCTCTTCACCGGCCTGCACGGCGGCCACGCTCCCATCCGCGCCAACAGCAAACTTCCCCTGCGCGCCACCGACCGCACGTTCCCCTCCGCCCTCAAGGCCGCCGGCTACGCCACCGGGGCCGTCGGCAAGTGGGGCCTCGGCGAACTCGGCAGCACGGGCGCACCCGCCGCCCAAGGCATCGACGAATTCTTTGGCTACATCGACCAGACTCACGCCCACACCCACTACCCCGATCACCTTTGGAAAAACGGTCAACGCATCGAAATCCCGGAAAACAAAAACGGCGGTCGGGCGGTCTACGCCCAAGACCTGTTCATCCGCGAAACGCTCGATTTCGTCCGCCGCCATCGGGATCGCCCGTTCTTCTTTTTCGGCGCCTTCACCGCGCCGCACGCCGAGGTTGCGGTTCCCGCCGATTCGCTCGCCGAGTATCGCGACCGCTGGCCCGAGCCCAAACCGTTTGCCGGAGGTAAAACTTACGCCCCCCAGCGCGAACCCCGCGCCGTCCGCGCCGCGATGATCACCCGCCTCGACCGCGACATCGGCCACCTGCTCGACCTGCTCGACGAACTTAAACTCTCCGAAAACACCCTCATCATCTTCACCAGCGACAACGGCCCGATCACCGCCGGCGGCCAAGACCCCGAATTTTTTCAAAGCGCCGGCCCGTTGCGGGGCCTCAAGTTCACCCTCTACGAAGGCGGCATCCGCGTGCCCTTCATCGCGCGCTGGCCCGGTCGCATCGCTCCCGGGAGCACCTCCGATCTTGTCTCGGATTTTGCCGACATGGCGCCGACTTTTGCCGAACTCTCCCGCGCCGATCAACCCACTGCCATCGACGGCGTTTCGCTTGTTCCCACGCTGCTCGGCAGGTCTGCCCGGCAGATTCGGCGCAGCCACCACTACTGGGAAGCCGCCCCCCAACAAGCCGTCCGCGAGGGCGACTGGAAACTCTACCGCGCCGCCGCCAACCGGCCGGTTGAACTCTACCAGCTCCGCGACGATATCGGCGAAAAAGAAAACCTCGCCTCCGCCCAACCCGAGCTCACGGCCCGCCTCACCGCCCTCCTTTCTTCCGCCCGCACCGAAAACCCCGATTTCCCGCTCGCCCCACGCCGCCCCGACCGCGACTAAACCAACCCGCCGTTGCCCCGATCCTCGGCGCCGGCGATCACCCTGTCTTCGCCCCAAGCTTCCCCAAAACCTCTTTCGCTATGAACCGTCTTCTGCGCATCCCGGCTACGCCTCTTTTCTTTGCCGTCGCAACCGCCTGTGCACCCGCGGCCGAACGTCCCAACATCGTCATCCTCTACGCCGACGACATGGGCTACGGCGACCTCGGTATTCAAAATCCCGGTTCGAAGATCCCCACCCCAAATCTCGACCGCCTCGCGCGCGAGGGCATGCGTTTCACCGACGCGCACAGTTCCTCGGGCATCTGCACCCCGAGCCGCTACACGCTCCTGACCGGGCGGTTTCACTGGCGTAAGTTTCACGGCATCGTGAATTCCTTCGGCCCGCCGGCCCTCGACGCCGCCGAGATCACCCTGCCCGAAATTCTTAAGCAGCGGGGCTACCGCACGGCGTGCGTCGGCAAATGGCATTTGGGCTGGAATTGGAACGACATCCTGAGGCCCGGCGCGAAACCAAAGGCCGCCGAAAAGGGTCCGGACAAAATCTACGCGCCCGAGGATTTTGACTGGTCCAAACCCATCTCCGGCGGACCGCTCTCGCACGGCTTCGACTATTACTTCGGCGACGATGTCCCGAACTTCCCACCCTACGCTTGGTTTGAAAACGACCGCGTCATCACGCACCCCAGCGTCCCGCTAAAAATCACGCCCCAGACCGCGGAGGGCAATTGGGAGGCGCGGCCCGGACCGATGACGCCGGGTTGGGACTTTTACGCTGTCGTCCCGCATATCACCGGGAAGGCCGTCGATTGGATCGCCGCGCAAAAGGGCCGGAGCGAGCCGTTCTTCCTCTACGCTCCCTTCAACTCACCGCACGCCCCGATCGTCCCGACCGAGGAGTATCGCGGCAAGTCGCAGGCGGGCGGCTACGGGGATTTCATGGTGCAGACGGACGCCGAAGTCGGCCGGATTCTGCGCGCGCTGGAGGAGCACGGGTTCGCGCAGAACACGATCGTCATTTTCTCCGCCGACAACGGCGCCGAGCACTACGCCTACGAGCGCGTCCGCGCGTACCAACACCGCAGTTCCGGCCCGTTGCGCGGGCTCAAACGCGACATCTACGAGGGCGGACATCGCGTGCCGTTCATCGTGAAATGGCCCGGGGTCGTGCCGGCGGCCAGCGTGAGTCATGCTCTGGTCGGTCAGGTGGACCTCTTGGCCACGCTCGCTGCCGCAGCAGGAGCCGACGTGCCCGCCGGGGCCGCGTCCGACAGCTACAACCTGCTGCCGGTCTGGAAAGTCAATGCACCCAGCCCCCGCCGCACGATCGTGCACAACACCTTCAAAGATGCCTATGCGATCCGGCACGAAAACTGGGTCCTGATCGCCGCGAAATCCGGCGCCCATTCCCGCGTGCCCGATTGGGTGAACGAAGAAAACGGCTACGCGAAAAACGAACACCCCGGTGAACTCTACGACCTCGCCCGCGACCTCGGTCAGAAAAACAATCTCTACGCGAGCCACCCCGACAAGGTCGCGGAATTGACCCGCCTCTTGGCGCAGGTCCGCGAGCAAGGCCAGGTTCGTTGAGCCGCCGCCCATCACGTTCACCACTTCCCATGAGCCCCATCCGATCACTCCTCTGCGTTCTCGCCGTATCCCTCGCCGCCAGCGCTTTCGCCGCCGCAGCCCGCCCGCCCAATATTCTCTTCATCCTGACCGACGACCAGCGCTGGGACGCGCTCGGCCTCGCCGGCAACAAGCACCTCAAAACTCCGCACATCGATCGTCTCGGGCGGGAAGGCGTGCATTTTAAAAACGCGTTTTGCACGACGTCGCTCTGCTCGCCGAGCCGCGCGAGCATCCTGAGCGGGCTCTACGCCCACGCTCATGGCGTGACCAATAACTTCACTGAGTATCCCGCCGAGCTGAAAAGCTTCCCGGCAGTGCTGCAGGCCGCCGGGTATGACACCGCCTATTTTGGCAAATGGCACATGGGTGAGAACAATGACGATCCGCGCCCCGGCTTCAACTGGTTCGTGACCCACAAAGGGCAGGGAAAATACTTCGACACCGAATTCAATTTCCACGGCCAGAAGCGCGAGGTCGTTAAAGGCTACTACACCACCGTCGTCACCGACATGGCGGAGGAGTGGCTCTCCCGGCCGCGGGACGGCAAGCCCTGGCTCATGATGATCGGCCACAAAGCACCACACAGTTTCTACCTCCCCGAGCCGAAATACGAAAAGGCCTTCGACTCCGTCCGCGTGCCCTATCCGGAGACCGCGTTCATGCTCGATGACAAACCCTCCTGGATCCGCGAGCGGCTCAACACCTGGCACGGCATCTACGGGCCGCTCTTCGATTGGCGGAAGAAATTTCCCGACGACTCGCCCGCCGCAGTGAAGGACTTCGAAGCGATGACGCGCGCCTATTGGGGCACGATTCTCTCGGTCGATGACAGCGTGGGCCGCCTCTACGAACGGCTCCGCGCGCGCGGCGAACTGGACAACACCATCATCGTTTTCATGAGCGACAACGGCATCCTCAACGGCGAGCACGGCATGGTGGACAAGCGCACCGCGCACGAGCCCAGCATCCGCATCGTGCAGATCGTGCGTTTCCCCGGCCTGACGCCCGTCGCCTCCCCGAAAATCGTCGAACAGCAGGTGCTCACCGTCGACGTCGCCCCGAGCCTGCTCGAACTCGCCCGCGCGCCCGCGCTCACCGGCATCCACGGGCGGTCGTGGAAAAAGCTGGTGCAACAAGGCGACGACACGTGGCGAAAATCCTGGCTCTACCATTACAACTACGAAAAGCAGTTCCCCTACACCCCCAACGTCCGCAGCGTGCGCACCGAATCATGGAAATACACACGCTCACCTCACGGCGACGGCGGCCCCGACCGCCACAAGGCCGAGCTCTACAACATCGAATTCGATCCCGAGGAGCGGCACAACCTGATCGACCGGCCACGCTACGCCGCGGTTGTGCGCGACCTGCAAGCGGAACTCGTTAAGGTGATGCTCGAAGTCGGACTCCCGTCGCAGAACGATCGGATGCCGCTTGATGCCGGCATCAAACAGGAGTTGCCCGACCAAAAAATCCGCTGACCACGTTCCTGTTTCCCGCGCACCGCTTCCTTCAAATCGCCTCGGCTGTCCCCTTCTAACCATCTCCCCCATGCCCCGTTCCTCCCACTTTCTAACCTTCGCTCTTTCTCTCTTTCTTGCTTGTTCCGCCACGACCGCTCGCGCCGCCGAGCCCGCTCCGCCCAACGTCATTCTCATCGTCGTCGACGACATGGGCTACGCCGACATGGGCACGCAGGGCGCCCGGGGCTTCAAGACCCCGCACCTCGACCGCATGGCCGCCGAGGGCACGCGTTTCACCCAGCACTATGTCGCCCAAGCCGTGTGCACCGCCTCGCGCGCCGCACTCATGACCGGCGTCTACCCCAACCGACTCGGCATGCAGGGCGCCTACAACCACACCAGCCGCGACGGCATCGCCGATGCCGAGTGGACCATGCCCGAGATGTTCAAGGCCCGCGGTTACACCACCCTCGGCGTCGGCAAATGGCACCTCGGCACGCGCCTCAAGTTTCACCCGCTACGCCACGGCTTCGACGAATGGCTCGGCATCCCCTACTCCAACGACAACTCCAAATACCACCCGTCGCTCGCGCCGGAAATGCCGCCGCTCCCGCTCTACGACGGTGAAAAAATCATCGAGCTCGATCCCGACCAATCGCAGTTCACCGCCCGCAGCACCGCCCGCGCGATCACCTTCATCGAGCGCAACGCCGCCCGACCGTTCTTTGTCTATTTGCCCTACGTGATGCCCCACGTCCCGATCTTCGCCTCGGAAAAATTCAAGGGCCGCTCCGGCGCCGGTCTCTACGGCGATGTCATGGAAGAACTCGATGCCGCCGTCGGCGATCTGTTCGCCACGCTCAAGCGCCTCGGCCTCGACGAGAAAACGCTCGTGGTGTTCATCTCCGACAACGGCCCGTTCCTCTCCTACGGCGAACATGCCGGTTCCGCGCTGCCGCTGCGCGAGGGTAAGCTCACCGTCTTCGAGGGCGGCGTCCGCGTGCCATGCCTCGCGCGCTGGCCGGGGCGCGTGCCGGCGGGTCGCGTCTCTGCGACGCCCTTCATGGCGCTCGATTGGTTGCCGACGTTCACCGAGCTCATCGGTGGCAAAGTACCGACGCTCAAGACCGATGGACGCTCGGCCAAAGCCCTGCTCCTCGGCGAGCCCGGCGCCCGCGCTCCGCACGACGCGATGTTCTTCTACTCCGGCACCGCGTTGCACGCGGTGCGCAGCGGCCCGTGGAAATTGCACTTCGCGCATCCCTACATCACCGTCGCCGCCGAGCCCGGCCGCGCCGGCAAGCCGTCCAATTTCGGCAAGCTCGCGCCCACCTCCATCACGCAATCTGGAGTCGAAGGCATCGCCACCCGCCACGGTTACCGCGTCGAACAACTCCCGCTCTCGCTCTACAACCTCGACACCGATCCCAGTGAATCGAAAGACCTCGCCGCCGCTCACCCCGAGGTCGTCGCCCGCCTGACCGCCGCCGCCGCCGCAATCCGCGTTGAACTCGGCGACTCACTCCAAAAAATCACCGGCACCGCCCTCCGCGCCCCCGGCCTCGATGCCTCCGCCGGCCCCTAACCTCATTCCCCAAAAAAATGAACCGTCTCTCCGTCGCTCTTTCTCTCCTTCTCCCCTTCTCCGCCTTATTCACCGTCCCGCTCCGCGCCGCCGCGGCCACTCCGCCCAACATCGTCTTCATCATCTCCGACGACCACGGCTGGACCGATTACGGTTTCATGGGGCATCCCCAGATCGAGACGCCCCACCTCGATAAACTCGCCGCCCGCAGCGCCGCGTTTCCCCGTGGCTACGTTCCCACCGCGCTTTGCCGCCCGTCGCTCGCGACGTTTCTCAACGGCCTCTACGCCCACCAAAATCTCATCACCGGCAACGACCCCGCTCCCCTCGCCGAACCCGCCGCCCCGGCCCCTCCGCCCGCGCCCGGCGCCAAGAAAGCCGGACCCCGCCCCGAATCCGAAGCCTACCGCGCGCTCCGCGAAAAACTGATCTCAAACTTCTACCGCACGCCCAACCTCGCCCAACTCCTCGCCGCCCGCGGCTACCTCAGCCACCAATCCGGCAAATGGTGGGAAGGCAGCTATCAACGCGCCGGCTTCACCCACGGCATGACCCGCGGCTTTCCGCAGCCCGGCGGTCGCCACGGCGACGACGGTCTCGCCATCGGGCGCGAGGGCCTGAAACCAATTTTTGATTTCATCGATCACGCCACCGCCGAGAAGAAACCGTTCTTCGTCTGGTATGCACCGTTCCTGCCCCACACGCCGCACACCCCGCCCGAACGCCTGTTTGCGAAATACAAAGCCAAGGGCATCACCTCCGATCCCATCGCCCGCTACTACGCGATGGTCGAGTGGTTCGATGAAACCTGCGGCCAACTGCTCGAACAGCTCGATGCTCAGGGGCTCTCCAAAAATACCCTCGTCGTCTACGTCGGCGATAACGGCTGGATCCAACAACCCAACGGCAACGGTTACGCCCCCCGCTCCAAACAAACCGCCAACGAGGGCGGCGTCCGCCAGCCCACGCTCTTTTCCTGGCCCGGTACGATTCAACCCGGCAATCGCGGCGAACAACTCTGCTCCAGCATCGACATTGTCCCGACCGCCCTCGCCGCCGCCGGCCTGCCCGTTCCTAAAAATCTTCCCGGCATCAATTTGCTCCCCGTCCTAAAAACCGGCCGCCCCACCCCGCGCGACACGGTCTTCGGCGAGACCTTCGCCCACGACATCCCCAACCTCGACCGTCCCGCCGACGGTCTCGTCTATCGCTGGGTCATCGAAGGGAAATGGAAACTGCTCCTCACCTACGACGGCCTCGTGAGCGCGCGCTACGCCTCGTCGAATCCCCGCGACGAAAAGCGTCCGCAGCTCTTCGATCTTCTCGCCGATCCGCACGAAGATAAAAACCTCGCCGCGCAAAATCCCGCCGTCGTCGCCGCCCTCGCCGCCAAGCTCGACGCGTGGTGGCGTCCCGAGGGCCGCACCGCGCAGACGGTCTGGAAAGAATAACTCCCCTCTCGAATGAAGTCCTCCTCCCTCTCTCTTTCTCTCCTTCTCGCCCTCTCGGTCTCCCTCCCCGCCCTCGCCGCCGAAAAACCCAACGTTATCGTCATCATGGCCGACGATCTCGGCTTCGGCGACGTGTCGGCTTACGGCGGGACCGCTTTTCCGACGCCTAATCTTGACCGCCTTGCCGCCGAGGGCCGGCGATTCACCAGCGGCTACACCACCGCCTCAACCTGCACGCCCACGCGCTATTCGTTCCTCACCGGCAACTACGCCTTCCGCCGCAAGGGCACCGGGATCGCCCCGCCCAACGGGCACATGGTCGTCCCGCCCGACGCCGTCACCATCGCCGACCTCGCCAAAACCGCCGGCTACACCACCGCCGTCATCGGCAAATGGCACCTCGGCCTCGGCGCCGAGGGCAAGGGCCCCAATTGGAACGGCGCCATCGCTCCCGGCCCGCGCGAGATCGGCTTCGATTACAACTTTCTCCTGCCCACCACCAACGACCGCGTTCCGCAGGTCTACGTCGAAAACGACCGCGTGCTGAACCTCGACCCCAAAGACCCGCTCTGGGTCGGCGACAAGGCTCCGGCCGGCGATCACCCCACCGGCATCACCCACCGCTCCACGCTGAGAATGGACTGGTCCCACGGCCACAACGCCACGATCCACAACGGCATTTCCCGCATCGGATTCTACACCGGCGGCCACACCGCGCGCTTCCGGGATGAGGATCTCGCCGACAAATGGGCCGAGAAATCCAACACGTGGATCGAGGCCAACCGCGCCGCGCCCTTCTTTCTGTTCCTCGCGTCGCATGATCCCCACGTGCCCCGCATGCCGCACGAGCGTTTTCAGGGCAAAAGCGGCCTCGGCTTCCGGGCCGATGCGATCCTCCAGTTCGACTGGCAGGTGGGCGAGGTCATGAAAACCCTCGACCGCCTCGGTCTGGCCGAAAAGACCCTCGTCATCGTCTGCTCCGACAACGGCCCCGTGATGGACGACGGTTATCAGGACTCCGCCCTCGAAAAACTCGGCAGCCACCGCGCCGGCGGACCATTTCGCGGCGGCAAGTATTCCGTCTTCGAGGGCGGCACGCGCACACCGTTCATCGCGCGCTGGAAGGGCACGATCCAGCCCGCCGTGTCGGACGAGATCGTCAGCACCATCGATCTCGCGGCGAGCTTCGCGGCGTTGACCGGCACGCCGTTGCCCGAGGGCGCGTGTCTCGACAGCATCGATGTCTCCGGCGCGCTGCTCGGTCGTTCCGGTGCCCGCGGCCGCGACCAGCTCGTGCAGCAGGACAACGGTGGCACCGGCAACTACGGCTTCCGCGTCGGCTCGTGGAAACTCGTCCGCTACGACACCAAATCTGCCCGTAACGTCGTCATCGAAAAGACGCTCGCCAACACCCCCGTGCCCCAATTCCAACTCTTCGATCTCGCAACTGATCCCGGCGAAAAGCACGACCTCGCTGCCGCACAACCCGAGCGCCTCGAACAACTGAAGTCCCGCCTCACCGCCCTCATCGCCGCCGGCCGCACCCGCTCCCCATGACGCCCCGCTCTTCTTTTTCCCGTCTCGCCGTCTCTCTTTCCCTGCTTCTCCCCGTCTTCGTTTCCGTCTCCGCCACCCGCGCCGCCCCGCCTCCGCCACACATCATTTTCGTCATGGCCGACGACATGGGCTGGGGCCAGACCGGCTATCGCGGCCACCCGATCCTCAAAACGCCGCACCTCGATGCGATGGCGGCAAACGGTCTGCGCCTTGAGCGCTTCTACGCCGGCGGACCGGTGTGCTCACCCACCCGTGCCGCCGTGCTCACCGGCCGCTCCCCCGATCGCACCGGCGTGTTGCAGCACGGATACGCCCTCCGCCTGCAGGAGAAAACCATCGCCCAAGCGCTCAAGGGCGCGGGCTACGTCACGGGGCATTTTGGCAAGTGGCACCTCAACGGTCATCGCGGTCCCGGGGTCCCGATTCTTGCCGGCGACGACTACCATCCGGGTAAATTCGGCTTCGACGAGTGGGTCTCGGTTTCAAATTTTTTCGACCTCAATCCCCTGCTGAGTCGCAGGGGCAAAATCGAGGCGTTCAAGGGCGACTCCTCCGAAATCGCTATCACCGAGGCCGTCAAATTCTTGGAACAGCATCGCGCCGGCGGACGCCCGATGTTTGCCGTCATCTGGTCCGGCTCGCCGCATAGTCCCTTCAAAGCCGCCCCCGCCGACAAGGCGGCATTCGTCGGGCTCGACGAGAATTCCGCCAATCACCACGGCGAACTCGTCGCGCTGGACCGCAGCCTCGGCACGCTGCGTCAAAAACTCCGCGACCTCGGTCTCGCGGAAAACACGCTCCTTGTTTTTTGCAGCGACAACGGCGGTCTGCCCGCGATCAAACCTTCCACCGTCGGCAATCTCCGCGGCTTCAAAGGCAGTCTCTTCGAAGGCGGTCTTCGCGTGCCCGGTGTCATCGAGTGGCCCGCCGTCATCCGGCCTCGCGTGACCGACACGCCCGCGTCCGTCATGGACTTGTTTCCCACCATCGCCGACATCGTCGGCCTGCCCGCCCGCACATTGATCCAACCTTCCGATGGTCACAGCCTCCGGCCGCTCTTCGCGCGCGAGACCGGGGCGCGCAACCGCCCCATCGGATTCCGTTTCGAAAAGAAACGGGCGTTCATCGACGACCGCTTCAAGTTGTCTACCGAGAATCTTGAGTCCGGGAAATTTGAACTGTTCGACCTCATCGCCGACCCCCGGGAAACCCGCGATGTCACCGCCGAAAACCCCGCCGTCGCGCAACGCCTCCGCGAACAATTTCTCGCTTGGAACGCCGGCGTAGACGCCAGCTTTGCCGGCAAGGATTACCCCGAGGGCCGGTTGGTCCCGGCCGATCCCACGCCGATCGCGTGGAACCGCGTCCCCGCCTACCAGCCCTACTTGGCCACCTGGAAAGACCGCTGGGAATACGCGGGCGTGCTCAAGGCCGCCCCCAAGACCGACCTAGCCCAACCAAGCCCCAGCCCCTCGACCCCATAAATCGCCTTCGACTTGCGTTCGCCCGTTCAGTCGCCTGCTGCCGACTCGTCCGCGCACCGCTACTTCCAGCCCATGAGGTTTCTCCTCCTTCGCTCTATTGCTCTCGGCTTGTGCCTCTGGGTCCCTCGCGCGCTCGCCGAAACGGCAAAGCCCAACCTCATCATCATCCTCGCCGACGATCTTGGCTGGGCCGATCTCAGTTGTTACGGGAACACTTTTAACGAAACGCCCCACCTCGACCGCCTAGCGCGCGAGGGCCTCCGCTTCACACAATTCTACGCCGGTCCCGTCTGCTCGCCGACGCGCACGAATCTTCAGAGCGGCCAGGACCAAGCGCGCTTCGGCATCACGCAACACATACCCGGCCATCGCCGGCCATATGCGCGACTCACCGATCCGGTTGTGCCCGGCCAGCTCCCGCTCGAGGTCGAGACCTTGGCCGAGCGCCTCGGCGCGTCCGGCTACCGCACCGGTTACTTTGGCAAATGGCATCTCGGCGGCGCCGGCTTCAGCCCCGCGCAACAAGGTTGGCAAACTGTGCACGAAACTCAGGGCCACACCCAGTCCGCCACGGCCGACCGTCCCGCGCCACAACGCACTGCGGAATACCTCACCGACCGCGCCGTCAATTTCATCGCCCAACGAAGCACTCAACCTTTTCTCCTTCAGGTCTCCCACTACGCCGTCCACATCCCGCTCTCCACGACGCCCGAGTTAGAGAGAAAATTCTCCGCCAAGTCCAAAATGCCCGGCTACCCTTGCAACCCGCTCTACGCCGGCCTCCTCGCCGAACTCGACGCCTCGGTCGGCCGTATAGCTGCCGCCGTCGACGCGGCCGGCCTCGCCGAGAACACGCTCATCGTTTTCCTCTCCGACAACGGCGGCCTCGAGACCGAACAGAGCGGCCGTATCGTCACCTCAAACCGACCTCTCCGCGGCGAAAAAGGCTCACTCTACGAGGGCGGCATCCGCATTCCCGCGATCGCACGCTGGCCCGGCACCATCCCCGCCGGACGCGAATCCGCCACGCCCGCGATCACTACCGATGTCTACCCGACCTTCGTCGAAATCGGCCGCGCCACGTTGCCAACTACGCAACCGCAGGACGGCGTGAGTCTCGCCGCCGTGCTGCGCGATCCCACCACGCCACTCGCCCGCGACACGCTGCACTGGCACCTGCCGCACTACCACCACAGCACACCCGCCAGCTCAATCCGCCGCGGCGATTGGAAGCTCATCGAATTCTTCGAGGACGGTGTCCTCGAACTCTACGACCTAGCCGCTGACCCGTCGGAGCGCACCAACCTCGCAACTCGAGAGCCCGCCCGCGCCCGCGAACTCCGCGCAGCCCTCGCCGCATGGCGCACCCGCGTCGGCGCCCGTCTGCCCCAACCCAATCCCCTTTACGACCCCGCTCGCGCGACCGAGCTCGCCGGAGCCCGCACGGGAGAACAGAAAACGAAAGCCCAGCAGCCTTAGGCCTCCACCCTCTACCGCAATGACTCGCCTCAGTCTCTCCTCCTTCCTGTCCTTCGCTCGATCCCTTTCGCTTTCTCTTTCCCTCCTTCCCTCCGTCGTCACATCCGCCGCCGCGGAAAAAATTCCCCCACTTCCCGGCGAGACGTTTTCCGTCTCCGGTCGCCCCGCTTTCCTCATCGCCGCCCCGGCCGGCCCCACCCCCACCGCGCCACGCCCGTGGGTCTGGTATGCGCCGACCCTTGAAAAATATCCGGGCAAGGAAGAGCTCTGGCTGATCTCCCAACTTCTCACCGCCGGCATTTCCATCGCCGGAATCGACGTCGGCGAATCCTTCGGGAGTCCCGCCGGCCGCGCGTTGTTCACCGCCCTCCACACCGAGCTCACGCGCACGCGCGGTTACTCCAACAAACCGCTCCTGCTCGGTCGCAGTCGCGGCGGCCTCATGTTGCTGGCGTGGGCGGCCGAGCACCCTGAAAAAGTCGGGGCCTTCGCCGGCATCTATCCCGTGGTCAACCTCACGAGTTACCCCGGGCTTGACCAAGCCGCGCCGGCCTACGCGTTGACCGCGGCCGAACTCGCTGCGCAGCTCACCGCGCACAACCCCGTCGATCGCCTCGCCTCACTCGCCGCCGCCCATATCCCGCTCTTCGCGATTCACGGCGACCGCGACACCTTGGTGCCCATCGACGCCAACTCGGCTCTTCTTAAGTCCCGCTACACCGCGCTCGGCGGCGACATGAAACTCATCATCGCCGAGGGTCAGGGCCACAACCTCTGGCCCGGCTTCTTCGAAAACCCCGCCCTGCTCGCCTTCCTTATCGCCCACGCGCGCCCGTAACTCTTCTTCCCCATGCACCGTCGCCCTCCTCTCGCCTTCGTTCTTTCCCTGCTTCTCTCCCTCTCCGCCTTTGCCGCCGCCACTGTTGGGACCCCGAACATCGTCCTCCTCATGGGCGACGACCACGGCTGGGATGAAACCGGCTACAACGGCCACCCCTACTTGAAGACACCCGTACTCGACGAGATGGCGCGCACCGGCCTCCGGCTCGACCGCTTCTACTCCGGCGGCGCGAGTTGTTCACCCACTCGGGCCACCGTCATGAACGGCCGCCACCACCACCGCTCCGGCACCTTTGCCCCCGGCTGGTCAACGCGGCCGCAGGAAATCACGGTCGCCCAACTCCTGCGCGACGCCGGTTACGCCACCGGGCATTTCGGCAAATGGCATCTCGGCCCCGTAAAGGCCTCATCGCCGACCAACCCCGGCACCATGGGCTTCGACACGTGGCTCTCGCACGATAACTTTTTCGAACTCGATCCCTCCTTCTCCCGCAACGGCGGCCCGCCCCAAGTCATCAAGGGCGAGAGCTCCGAGATCATTATCGCCGAAGCGATTCGTCACATCGACGCCTCCCGCCGCGCCGGTAAACCGTTCTTCATCGTCGTGTGGTTCGGTTCACCGCACGAACCGTATCAAGCGCTCCCCAAAGATCTCGCGCTCTACGACGATCTCCCCGCGACCTTTGGAAACCGTCAGGTAAAGCTCACCTCCAACACCACAGGTCGCAACACCACGCGCCTCCAGCGCGATGTGCTCCGCGAGCGTTTCGCCGAGATCACCGCGATGGACCGTTCCATCGGCCAACTCCGCGACCATCTCGGCCGCACCGGCCTCCGCGCCAACACGTTGCTTTGGTATTGCGGCGACAACGGCACCCCCGAAGAAGCCGTCGCCACCGTCCCGTTCCGCGCCCAAAAAGGCTCCCTTTACGAGGGCGGCATTCGCGTCCCCGGCGTGATCGAGTGGCCGGAAAAAATCTCCCGTGGCCGCATCACCGAGGTCAACGCCGTCACCAGTGACATCTTGCCCACGCTCTGTGACCTCGCCGGCCGCCCGCTCCCTCAGCGCCCCCTCGACGGCCTGTCCCTCCGCGCGCTCCTCGACGGCACCATCACCGAACGCGCCGCGCCGATCTGTTTTTGGGATGATCCGATCGCGCGCCATCCCGGCGCGAAACCCTACCTCGATCCCGAGCTGCAAAAAGGCACCACCCCGCTGGTGAAACTCGACCGCGGCGGCTCTGCCACCCGCGATTTCCAAAACTTCCAGCACCGCGAAATCCTCCCGCAAGACTTCGCCGGTCCACGCGCCGTCGTGGACAACCGCTACAAACTCGTCGTCGACGGCACCAAAGACAGCGGCCGCGAGCTCTTCGATCTCCGCGCCGATCCCGCCGAGAAAAATAACATCATCGCAGCACACCCGGCCGAAGCCGAAAAACTCGCCGCCATCCTGCAAACGTGGCAGCGCTCCGTCCTCGAAAGCCTCACTGGCGCCGACTACCGCTGACCACTCCCGCCGCATTTCCCATGCACCTCCGCGCACTTCTCGCCCTCGCTCTTTCCCTTCTTCTCCCTCTCGCCGCGCTCTCCGCCGCTCCCGAGCGTCCCAACATCCTTTTCATCCTCACCGACGATCAGGGCTACGGCGATTTTTCCGCCCACGGAAATCCCATCCTGAAAACGCCTCACCTCGACGCTCTCCGCGCCCAAAGCGTGCGCTTCACAGATTTCCACGTCAGCCCCACCTGTTCGCCCACGCGCTCCGCCCTCTTCACCGGCCGCCATGAATTCAAAAACGGCGTCACCCACACCATCCTCGAGCGCGAACGCCTCACCCTCGATGTCACCACGCTCGCCCAGGTCCTGAAAACCGCCGGCTACACCACGGGTATTTTCGGCAAGTGGCACCTCGGCGACGAGCCCGCCTACCAACCCGGTGCCCGCGGCTTCGACGAGGTCTTCATCCACGGCGGCGGCGGCCTCGGCCAGTCTTATCCCGGCTCCTGCGGCGATGTCCCGGGCAACACTTACTTTGATCCCGTCATCCGCCACAACGGCACCTTCAAGAAAACCACCGGCTTCTGCACCGATGTCTTTTTCTCCCAAGCCACCCGCTGGATCGAATCGGCCAAAAAACCCGGCCGCCCGTTTTTTGCTTACATCGCGACCAACGCCCCGCACTCGCCCTACACGGCCCGCCCCGAGGACGCCGCGCTCTACCGGGGCAAAGTCGGCACCGGCCCCGACGCCGAATCCGTCGCCAACTTTTTCGGCATGATCCACAACATCGACGAAAACGTCGGCCGTCTGCTCGCGTTTCTCGACGCGCAAGATCTCACCCGCGACACGCTCGTCATTTACATGAACGACAACGGCACCGCCGCCGGGGCCAAAATCTTCAACGCCGGGATGCGCGCCCAAAAAGGCACCCCGTGGCTCGGCGGCACCCGCGCCTCCTCGTTCTGGCGCTGGCCCGGTCACTTCACGCCCGGCAACGTCGCCGCACTCACCGCGCATCTCGACTTTTTTCCCACGCTCGCCGAACTCGCCGGTGCCTCCCTCGCCCCCGCCGTGCGCGCCCAGATCGAAGGCCGCAGCCTCGTTCCGCTCCTCAAGAAAGCCTTGGCGCCTTGGCCCGACCGCACGCTCTTCACCCATCTCGGCCGCTGGCCCAAGGGCAGCGATCCCGCCCTCGCAAAATTCAAAAACTGCGCCGTGCGCGACCCGCGCTGGCACCTTGTCTCGATCACCGGCGGCACCACCCCCGCGTGGCAGCTCTTCGATCTCGCCGCCGATCCCGGCGAGCAACGCGACGTCGCCGCCGACCATCCCGCCGAGGTCCGCCGCCTGGCCGACGCCTACGACGCGTGGTGGCTCTCCGTGCAGCCCGGCCTCGTCAACGAAACCGCCGTCGGCCCGCGCCTGAATCCTTTTGCGGAAAGCTACTGGCAACAATTCGGCGGCGGCCCCACTCCCGAGCAACTCCGCCGGATGGACCCGACGCGCGAGTTAACACCGCCGGGCAAAAAATCAAAGCAGCCGTAACGCCGTGAGCCTCCCCCCGCCCCGACCAAGCGCCACCTACCGCGCAGTGGCCGCAGGCGGTTGCCAAGGCGTCGCCCCGCCGCGCTGGATATGCCGCCGCAAGGCGACCTGCATTTCCCGGGCAACTTTTTGCTGGGAGGCGAAGACGTCGTTCTTTTCCTGAGGATCATCCTTCAAGTTGTAGAGTTCGAGGGGCGCGTAGGGGCTGTTCTGGAGCAGCTTCCAGTCGCCCCGGATGAGTGCCTCGTAGCTTTTTCCCCCATAGATCGCTCCGCCTTCGCGACGGACGAAATACAGCTCGCGCGGTTCGGCCGGCGCCGGCTCCCCGCGCAGTGCGGGCATCAAGCTCACCGCGTCGGTCGCGGCCGGTCGCGCCACGCCCGCGACTTCAAGCGCCGTGGCAAAAATATCAAAGGTCAGACCGGCGTAGTCGCTCGTCGTGCCGGGCGCGACGTGGCCCGGCCAACGCACCACAAATGGCACCCGCAATCCGCCGTCGTAGTGGCTCTGCTTCCCGTCGCGCCACGGATCGTTGTTTTGCGCGTGCGCCAGCGAGCCGCCGTTGTCGGACGTGACCACCACCAGCGTTGTCCGATCAAGTCCGGTCTCCTTCAACGCGGCGAGGACTTGGCCCAAACCGTCATCAAAGTGTTCGATCATCGCCACGCTCAGGGCGCGCTTCTCATCGATGCCGGGTTCGCGTTGCTTCACTTTCGCCAGCCACTCCGCCGGCGGCTGCATCGGAAAATGCGGAGCGTTGTAGGCCAGATAGAGAAAGAACGGCGATGGGGCCTTCGCGCGCTCCCGTAGATAATCGCGCGTCCAACCGGTGAAAATTTCCGTGGCGTGGCCGACCGGCGTAATGACCTCGCGGTCGCGGCGCATGTAGTTGCGACCCTGCCGCAGGTGAGTCGTGTAGCTGTCCATCATGTCGTCGAGGAAGCCATGGAAAAAATCGAAGCCGCGGTCGTTCGGCGTCGCGGGCGCCGTGAGGCCGAGGTTCCACTTGCCGATGAGCGCCGTGTGATAGCCCGCCGTCCGCAAGTGATCGGCGAGTGTGGGCACCGCGGGATCGAAGTAGCCCCAAGTGTTGTCGGAGTCGGTGCGGATGAGACCGGGCACGCCCACTCGGTCGGCGTAGCGGCCGCTCATCAGCGCCGCGCGCGTGGGCGAGCACACCGTGGCGTTGGCGCGCATCCGGGTGAAACGCATCCCTTCGGTGGCGAGCCGATCGAGGTGGGGCGTGCGCACGTCGGCCCCGGCCCGGTAGGCGGAGACATCACCGATGCCGAGATCATCGGTGAGAATCACCAAAACATTGGGTCGAGACGCTTGAGTCGCGGCCAGCGCACCGCCGGAGACAGCGAGGATGAAACCGAGGAGGCGAAGCAGCATGAGGAAGGAAGACCGCGCTTCAGAAAACTAGTCACGACTGAAACCTTGGGCACGGTGCAGGCGCAGCGTCGCCGCCAGCCGGGCCGCGATTTCGGGGTGCGCGGCGGTGACATCGTTTATCTCGGCGGGGTCATCGACGAGATTCACGAGGCGGGGCCGGAATTGGTCGGCTTTCGGACCCGTGGCGGCGGGTGCTTTCTTTCCCTGAGGAGCAAGCGGGACGCCCTCGATCCATTTCCACGGACCGCTGCGGATGGCATACACGCCGTTCGCGCTTTGCAGAATCAGGTCGCGGCGGAGCGGTTGGGCGGACGATTGGCCGAGAAACGCTGGGAGCACGTTGACGCTGTCGGGCCCAGTGGTGGTGCGGTCGAGCTGCGTTTCACCCACGACCGCGGTGATCGTCGCAAAAACATCCACGACGCCGATCATCTCGTTGCTCGTGGTCGCCGCCGGAACCCGGCCGGGCCAGCGCACGAGGAAGGGCACCTTGAAGCCCCCTTCCCAGATGTCGTGTTTGCCGCCACGCAAGGCGCCGTTGATTTTCAAACCGGCCTGCATCGCGATCTTGTTGGTTCCGGTTTTGCCACCGGGGTTGACGACGCCGCCGTTGTCGCTGGTGAAGATGATCAACGTGTTTTCAAGCGCGTTTTGTTTTTCGAGCGCGGCCAAGATTCGCCCGACGCTGCGATCCAAGTCGTGGATAAAATCGCCGTACGGTCCGGCCTTGCTGGTGCCTTGGGTCTCGACGGAGGGCGTGACCAGCTCGTGCACGGCGACCGGGGCAAAATAGAGCAAAAACGGTGCGGGCTTGCCGGCCCGTTGCACGAGCCAGTCAACCGCCCGCTGGGTAAGATCGCCCATCGTCTTCGGATCGTCACGCTCGGGCGCATCGAGGCCGAGCTTGCCGGGCACGGGCGTGAGCTTCGCCGAGCGCATACCGAAGACGCGGTGATTCTCAACAAAGACCCGGGTGATGTCGTTGTGGTTTTGCGGGACCGCGAACTGGTAATCGAAGCCGAGTTCGAGCGGGCCGGGTTTGAGTTCCTTGGTGTAATCGACGCGCCGCTCGGTGCCGTAGCCGAGATGCCATTTACCGACGAAGCCGGTGGCGTAGCCGTGCTTCTTCAGAAGCGAGGCGATCGTGGGGCGCGTGGTCTCGATGAGGAGCGGGTCGAGGGTGTTGGCGACGCCACCGTGATTGAGCGACGTGCGCCAACAGTAGCGACCGGTCAGAAGCGCATAACGCGTCGGTGTGCAGACGGAGGACGGCGTGTAGGCTTCGGTGAAGCGCCGGCCCTCGCGCGCGAGCCGGTCAAGGTGAGGCGTGCGAATGAGCGCGGAGTCGGCGCCGTAGGCACCGAGACTGCCGTAGCCATAGTCATCGGCGAGGATCACGACGATGTTGGGCGCGGGCGGAGCGGCCATCAGGCCGAGGGCGAAGCAAACAAGGGAGAACGCGGCTAAATTTCGAATCATGGTCGGATGGGAAGCGGGAACGGCAGTTCATCGCCGGCAACGGCGTGTTCGCCGCGGATAACCTTCCCCGCGAAGCTGGTCAGCCGCAGGTAGTGGTCGCTGGGCAGTCCCTCGTAGGTGACGAATTGCACGCCAGGGCCGGGACCGACGGGCGGGGCGTTCGTCACCTTGAAAACCGCGGTGGCTTCATCGACTTCGTCAAACATCGCCACGTAGAGCATGTCGGCGCCCGCGCGTTTCGCGGCGGTGACCTGCGACCAAAAAAAGCGGCCTTGGAGACGAGGAATATCGTTGAGCGGCGCCCCGGGCTTCATGTTGTGCCAACTGAAACCGGGGAAAGCGACGGGCAGAAAATCGATCCGACGCTCACGGCACCACGCGATGTCCGGTTGCCAATAGGTCGTGGCGTGCGTCGCGGCAGTCTCGGGCGTGCGGTAGCGGCCGGGCGTCCACGGGGAAATCACGTCGGCGAGTTGGACCAGTTCGAGCAGCACGGGCTCGGGGACACTGTCGCGGGTTTGCGTGCGCCAGCCACTCGGCACGCCGAGCATGATCGCGAGTCCCCCGCTCTCTTCGTCGTTTTTCAGGAAGGTGATAATCTTGCGCCAGTCCTCGAGCGACGGCCGGGGTTTATCATCGGATTTGAACCCGCAGCCCCAGAGCGCGAGGAGCGGTTTGCCCCGATGACGCAAGTAGGCGGGGTCGCTCGTAAGCCGGGTGTCACGGAGCAGTTTCTTCCAATCGTCGATCAGCACGTCGGCCTGCCCGGGGGCGAGGCTGCTCAGATCATACATGAGCGCGTAAACCCGGCCGTGTTCGCGGGCGCCGGCGCGGACATTTTCCAGCACGGCATTATTGGCGGCGAGGGAATTGCCGCGCTTAAGGGAGTTGATGAAACGCTGGAGGAATACGCCGTCGATGCCGTGTTCTTCCATCCACGCGAAGTGGCGCACCACCGTAGGCCGGAGATAGGAGCTGAACACTTCGGCGCGCGTGCCGTCGGCGTGCACGAAGCCGGTCGGAAAACGCTCGGCCGCGGGAAACTCCGAAAGATCCGGCCACATATCGACGCGGACATTTCCTGGCGCCGGCATCACGTTGCCGCGGGTCCAGTGATTATAGCCGCGTTTGGCGCCGTCACCCTCGGCGTTGAACCAACCTTGATAGCCGACCATCACTTTGCCGGTGAGGGTGGAGGAATTGACGGGCAACGTCGGCGGTCCCACGCAGCTCGCGAGCAGGACGGCGACGAGCAGGCCGGCAGCGACTGACGTTAACTTTCGGATGAGAGTCATAGCTGGAGAAGGATTATGTGGGAAAACGCGGTTCACGGCGACTTCGGTCGCCGTGACTCCGACGATGCCTTGATAAACTCGGCGGAAAGCGCGCGCAGACGAGCCACGATTTCGGGGTGGGCGCCGGCCACGTCGTGTTGCTCGCCCGGATCGGCTTGGAGGTCGAAGAGCGCGCCGGCACGCAGCGGATCGCCGGTATTGAGGCCGGGATATTGACTGGGGTGCGCTTGCCCGACCGGGGCGAGGATCGTGACGCCATCGGGCGCGCGGGGGTCGACCCACGGCGCGCCGGGCTTGAGGGCGGCGCGCGGTTGGCTGGCCTCGACGTGCAGCTTCCAGCGGGCGCTGCGCACCGTGCGGAGCGTGGTGCCCTGAAAACCGAAGGTCGCCTCGTGGAGTTGCGCCGATTTTTCGGCGAGCACAGGCCAGAGCGTGCGTCCGTCGATGGCCCGATCGCCGGGGGGTGTCCCGCCGGCACTCGCCAGCAACGTCGGAAACCAATCGTTCAAAACTGCGGGCGTCGCGAGCGTTTGCCCGGCGGGAATCCGGCCGGGCCAGCGCGCGATACAAGGGACGCGCAAGCCGCCTTCCGAGGTCATGGCCTTCATGCCGCGCAGGCCGCCGTTGCTGCCGCCGAAGTAGGCGCCGTTGTCACTGGAGAACACGACGAGGGTATTGTCGTCGAGGCCGAGGGCGCGGAGTTTGGCCATGATCTGCTCCACGCTCCAGTCGAGTTCGGCCAGGACATCGCCGTAGAGACCGGCACCGCTCTTGCCGGCAAATTTTTCCGAGACCGCGAGCGGTTTGTGGGGCATAGCGTGCGCGAGGTAGAGGAAGAACGGCCGTTCGCGATGCGCGGTGATGAAGTCGAGCGCCCGCTGCGTGTAACGCTGCGTGAGCGTCGCCTGCACGACGGGATACTCGGCGACGCTCTCCTGTTTGATGAGCTGCACCGGGCGCATGTCGTTGCTGTAGAGAATACCGTAATAAGAATCGAAGCCTCGGCGGGTGGGCCAAGATTCGACCGTCTTGTGGCCGAGGTGCCACTTGCCGATCATCCCGGTGGCATAGCCGCGGGGCCGGAGCAATTGCGGGAGGAGAATCTCGTCGGCCGCGAGGGCAAGTTGATCGACGGCCGGTGTCCCGTCGGGCGTGGGGTTGCCGAGCAGACCGTGGCGCGACGGATAGCGGCCGGTGAGCAGCGACGCTCGAGACGGCGCGCAGTAAGGCGTGGGCGCGTAAAATTGGGTGAAGCGCGCGCCCTCCGCCGCGAGCCGATCAATGGCCGGGGTGAGACGGAGAGGGCTGCCGTAGCTGCCGAGGTCACCGGAGCCCAGGTCGTCGGCGAGGATGAAAATGATGTTTGGCGAGCGCGTCGCGGCGGCGGCGGACAGAGCGGTGGCGGCGAAAATCGCCACCACCTGGAGAACGGCAGCAAGTCTCATGGCTCGGTGGCGTTCTTCTTCTTGCGGTCCGCCTTGGATTTCTTGGCCGCCCCGCCAGGGGCTTTCGAGGTGACGCGCTTGCCCACGCCGTCCATGGGCTCGGCCATCTGGTCGAGCCAGGTGTCATAGAGCTTCGTCAGCTCGGCGACCTTGGCGGCGTTCTGCGGCGCGAGGTCGGTCGCCTCTGCGGGATCTTTCGCGAGGTTGAAGAGCTCGACCTTCGGCTGACTGCGCTGCTGGACGAGTTTCCAGTCGCCGGCGCGGACGGCAAAGCCGCCCGCTTCGCCGCCTTCGCTCCAGTAAAACGTGTCGATATGCTGCGACGATTTCCCGGTGAGCAGCGGCAGCAGGCTTTTCCCGTCGAGCGGTTTGGCGGTCGGCAACGCGTCGCCAGCGGCCTCCAACGCGGTCGGCAAGATGTCGAGGGAGCTGATCGGGGTATCGAGGGTGCGACCGCCTTTGAAGGCCGCCGGCCATGATACGATGAACGGCGTGCGAATGCCGCCCTCGTAGTTTTGCTGCTTGGCGCCGCGCAGCGGGGTGTTGACCGCGCTCATCGCTTTTGAGCCGCCGTTGTCAGTAAGGAAAACGAGCAGCGTGTTTTCCCAAAGCCCCTCCTTTTTGAGTGTGTCCACGACCCGCCCCACGCCGAGGTCGAGGTGATGGAGCATCGCCATCAAAATTGCGCGCGCCTCGGTGATTTCGGGAAACTGTTTTTTGAACCGGGCGATATCGGCGGCGGGGGCCTGCGCGGGGGAGTGGACCGCGTTGTAGGCGAGATGAACATAAAAGGGCTGCGCCTTGTGCTTTTGGATGAACGCGACGGTTTCATCGGTGAGCCGAGTGGTGAGGTAGCCTTCGTCTTTGATGGGTTTGCCGTTCCGATACATCGGCGAGCCCTCGATATCGTCGAGCTTGAGGTAGTCGTGGGCGCCGCGACCGAGGAAACCATACCACTCGTCAAAGCCGCGGCCGACGGGACTCTGCTCGACCGTGAGCCCGAGGTGCCATTTGCCAAACGCGCCGCTGACGTAGCCGGCGGGCTTCAGGAATTTCGGAAAAATGGTTTCTGTCTGCGCGATGCCGCGCCCGCCTTCGCCGGCGGTGTAGACGCCCGCACGCTGTTGGTAGCGCCCGGTGAGCAGGCCGGCGCGCGTGGGCGAGCAGACGTTCCCGGTGATGTAGGCCTGGGAGAACCAGACGCTCTCGCGCGCGAGCGCGTCGAGGTGCGGCGTGGAGACCTCTTTCGGGTGCTGAGGGTTAAAGCTGATGTCGGCGTAGCCCTGATCGTCGGTGAGGATGACGACGATGTTGGGCGGGCGTGGGGCGGAAGCGGCGTGGGTGGCGACGGCGCCAAGCAACGCGGACACTACGGTGAGAAGAACGGGTAGTTTCATGAGGATATGGGTTACTTGGCGGATTTGGCTTTTTTCGCTGAGCCGACAGGTTTCGGCTCCCAGCGGAAATTCTCGCCCTCAGTGACGAGGCGCAGCGCATTCGTCTCCGGGCCGGGTGCGACGAATTCTTTGGGCGCGCTCTGGCGCAGCTCGGCCATCACGGTGCGATAGCTTTCCTGCGGGGCGAGGTTGTCCCATTCGTTCGGGTCTTTGACGACGTCGTAGAGTTCCTCGGCGCCGTCGGCGTGGTGAATGTAGCGCCAGCGGTTGTTCACGATCGCGTAGCCGCCGGGCAGCACGTCGCAGAGGAGGACGTTGCGGTCTTTGGCCTGGGCGGGTTGGCGCAGGACGTTGGCGAGCGACTGGCCTTCGAGGCTGGCGTCGGGGGCGAGGCCGCACAGTTCTACCAACGTGGGGAACGTGTCGATGGCACTGACGGTCGCGTTGACGTTGGCCCTGCGCGCGATGCCGGGGCCGGCCCAGATGAACGGGATGTTGGCGGTGCGCTCCCAGAGCGAGTGTTTGCCCCAGTGGCCTTTCTCGCCGTGGTGATAGCCCTGATCGCTCCAAAAAATGACGACGGTGTTGTCGCGGGCAGCGCTGGCGTCGAGGGCGTCGAGCACGCGGCCGAGCATCGCGTCGGCATAGGAAATGCAGGCGAGATAGGCGCGGATGACCTCCTTCATCTCGCCGAGTTCGTTCAGCTTGTCGTGGATGGTGGCCTTGCGGCGGTCGTTGAATTTCTTGATCGCCGGCGGGAGATCGTCGGTGTCTCCATCCTTGGTCGGGGGCAGCTTGATTTCGTCGAGCGGGTAGAGGTCGTAGTATTTTTGCGGCGCGTAGTTGGGGAAGTGCGGCGCGTAGAGACCGAGCGCGAGGAAGAACGGCTGCGTGTGCGCGCGTTTGAGCACGTTGATCGCCCACTCGGTCTGCTGCGTATCGGCCATGTCTTTTTCGACTTCATTGGGGAGCGGCGCATACTCCATGAACGTGCGGTCCGTGCCGGCGCGCATCTCGCGGGTAAACTTGCTGTAAGGCTCCGGCGTCGGGAGTGGCGCGCCGCTGCGCCAGCTGTCAACGGGCCAGCCGGTCTTGCGTTGAGCCGGCGTGCGCGGATTAAACTCCGTCCAGCCGCGCAGATCGACGTAGCCCGCCGGATGGTGAAACAACTTGCCCGTGCCGTAGGTCGCGTAGCCGCCCTGCTGGAACGCGACCTGCATCGGGCGTAGTTCGGGTCGGTCGTGGTGATAGACTTGCGTGGTGTAGGCGCCCGTGGTGGACGGATGCCGCCCGGTGAACAGCGCGGTGCGAGACGGCGCGCAAAACGTGCCGCAGGCCTGCGCGTTTTGAAACGTCACCCCGCGCGCGGCGAGGCGATCTAAGTTCGGGGTCTTGGCGCGGATGCCGGAATTCAGCGGACCCACCCAGTCGTTGAGATCATCGGTGGCGAAGAAGATGACGTTGGGCTTGGCAGGTTTGGACGGAGCGGCGGCGTGGGTCGTGAGCGCAGGGATCAGCAGGGAGGCGACGAGCAACGCCGTTTGAGCCGATTTGGAAGGAGAGATAAAGATCATGAGGAGGACTGAGGCGATGCGCTGGGCGGATTCAGGTGGTTTTCAGCCCGGCGCCATAACGGCGTGCGAAGGCCACGCTGCGCTCGAACTCGGCGCGCTGGTATTGTCTTTCGAACGCTTTCGCGTCGGTGCCGGCAGGCGGCTTGACCAACTCCAGCGGACGGCCGCGGCGACAGAGGGCGAGGAAATCGGCGATGTCGGCGGCGCGAGTATTGGGATAAACCTTCCAATGATCGCGCTGGAGAAACGGGATCGGGCGCGGCGAGTTGGAGATGATCTCCAGGTGGAGCGGCGCGGCCGGGCAGTGGCGTTGCATGAGGCCAACGAACGCGGGCACGTCCATGAGGCCTTCGCCGAGAGCGGTCCATTGGAACGTCGCGCCCTCGGGCGACTCCCAGACCATCCAGTCGCGCACGCTCGTGCAGAGCACGTGGGGCGCGAGCAGTTCGAGCTGTTTCATAGGATCCTCCATGGCCCAGACCGCGTTGCCCGGGTCGAGCATGACGCCGACGACATCGGTGCCGGCGGCTCGAATGAGTTGGAGTAACTCTTCCGAGCGGAGATCGCCCGCGTGATTTTCGACGGCGAATTTCACGCCGGCGTCGAGGGCGCGGCTGCGGACGGCTTTGAGGGTCTTGAGCAGTTCGGCCAGACGCGCCTCGATGCCTCCGGGAGTGGCCCGATCGGGAAAGGCGCCGATGCGGCAGTTGACCACGGGCGAGCCGAGATCGGTGGCCACGCGCACGCCGAGAGCGAGCAGGGCCTCCGCGCTACCGTGCTCTTTCGTGAACGTGGTCGAGCCTTCCGCGACGCTACCCACGCCGACGTTGATCCGGAGACCGCGCTCGGCGGCGGTTTCACGCAGGGCGCGCAAATGGGCGGGTTCGAGACTTTCAAACGGGCGCAGTCCGTTCAAAAGGACGGCGTCGAGTTTTTGCTCGGCGGCGTAGTCGATCAGTGGGCGGGCCTTCCAACCCATGCCGCGCACCGAGTGGGCGTCGAGGCCGAGGGCGAGCCGAGGGGCCGCGGCGGTCGGTTGCGCAGCGCGCGAGTTTACGGACGCAGCCGCAGCGGCGACGCCCATGAGTTTGATGAAATCGCGGCGTCGAATCGGAGGCGGTTGAAGAACGATCGGATTCATGGGTCAGTAGGCGATGGTGGTGGTGAACCTGACGGAGCGTGGTTCCAGCAGATCAAATCGGCTGTAGGCCACCCCGCGGCCGCCCGGAAGGTTGTAAGGGGGAATGGCCGAGAATCGCTGCGGCAGGAGACCGTCCTGATTGAACAGATTCGAGACATTTACCTGATACGTGATTGAGCCGCGCATTTTTCCGAGGCCTGCGGGGTGCCGATAGCGCAGCATGAGATCGGCGACCGAGATCGGGCGGCCCTTGATCTCGGCCGCGCTGGCCGTGCGGCCGATAATGTTGGCCATCTGCCAGCGGTAGCCGAATCCGGTAGAGAAACCTTTCAAGCGCCCCTCGGTGAAATCGTAAGCCGTGAAGAGATTCATGCGGTGAGGTCGCAGGCCCCAGCGCTGCTCGTTCTGGCGTTTGTCTTCGTTGATCTCGGAGATCATGTTTCGAATTTCCTCCGCGACCGTAATGTTGTTGGTCGTGTTCAAAGTCGTGAGGTTCGCGGCGGGCGTGCGGTTCCCGAGTTCGATCCACTTGGCGACGGTGCCACCGGAAGAGAAGGCCGATGGGTTAACGGTGAACGTGCCGTTGGCATTTTGCGTCACGCCCTCCTTGAGCAGGTTACCCTCGAAGGTGTAGCCATACCACGGAATCGCATCGGCGCCGGATATGTTGGAGCGGATGCGGTCGGTGTAGGAGTAGTTCAGGGTGAGGCGCCAGTTTGCGGTCAGGTTGGCGACGGCGCTGAACTCGTAGCCTTTCGAGTCCTCGTCGAACTGGTCGGCGTTCACGGTCGGAGTGATGGCGGCCCGCGTCGCCGTCCATTCGGCGGCAGAGATCGGCCGGCCGGCACCGACGAGCACGCTTCCGAGCGCGTCGGCGATGCGGATGTTGCGGAGGTTGTATTGCGCGTTGATGCCGCCGCTCTTGGTCTGGCCGGTTTGGCTGGTGGTGAAGGCTACGGCCCGGAGCGAAAGGCGGTTGTCGAGGAGGTTCAGCGCCAAGCCGTAATCCTCGCCCTGACCGCGCGTGGGATCGGGGATCGTGCCGTTGGGCAGAACCTTGTTGGTGAACGTGGGCAGGCCGATGTTGCTGGAGCGGTTGCCGAGGATGGAGAGCCAGTCGGTGACATGCACCACCACGCCCTGCGAGCGCGTGATTCCCTTGAGGCGGTTGACGGTGGCTTTGGCGGGGTCGCGATCAACCCGCGGCGTCCGCAGGACGGGATCGGTGGAGTAACCGAAGGAGGTGACGTCGCCTTCGTCCTCGCGGTAGCCCGCCGTGGCGACAAGCCGCCGATTGAAGAAATGGCTGTGCGCCACGATCAATTTGGAGGCGAGTTCCTGCTCGGCACCGGCGTGGGTCGTGCCGGCGTCGCCGTCGATCCAGCCGACGTCGTAAGTGCGGCCGGCAGCGGTCACGGTCTTGGGCAACCGGCGCCAATCAGGCGCGATGAACGAGCCCGGGTTTTTCTCATCGAGGTAGGCGCGCTGCAGCACGAGATTGCTGGCGTTTTGCGGGGCGGCGTTGAACGGCGCTCCCATCAGACCAAACCGACGGGCGTTGTAGAAATCCGTATCGTCGGAGCGCGAATACATGCCGGCGAAACGGTGCGTGCCCGCCCATTTCCACTTAGGGTCGAAGTCGTAGGACAACGAGACCCGGGATTCGCGGAAAGTGGCGCCATGCAGTTCGTTATACCACGGGGCGTCGATGTAGAGCCGGCCGGCATAGGGATTCACTGGACCATTGACGCCCAGCGTGCGGTTGACCTCCCCGGCGATCAGCGGCGTGGAGCCCTTGATGAGCGGATTTTCGATTCTCACCTCCTGATAGTGGTGCGCCACGTTGAGGGTGAGCCGGGAAGTGATCCGCCAGTCGGCGGTGAGCGTGTAATTCTCCAAGCGGGTATCGCGATACATGCCGGGCCCGCCGGAGTTGATTTCGTAGGGCAAAATCGAGGGGTCGTTTAGCGAGAGTTGCACACCGCTGACCCCTGGCGTGCCGTCGGGCGCACGCACGGCGGGGTTGTTGTAGGAGCCGGTGATGAACGTGCCGCTCGAGTCGAAAAAGGTGCTGTCGTTGTCGATGAAGATAAAGCGACGGGTGGTGGCGGCCGTGCCCACGTTGCGGGCCGTCACACCCAGCGCGATCTGGGCGGCCGTGGGGTTGGTGTTGTTCGGCGTGAAGGTGACGGCGCCCACTCCCTTGGCATTGCGGTTGTCGATCCAGGCCAGCGCGCCGTCGAAGGCCGGAAACGGCGCGACCACGGAGCGATGTTCACGGCCGGTTTCGCCGGTGGCGCGAAACGTGAGGCGATCCGTGGGGGTGAATGTGACCGTCCCGAATAGCCGATCCTTGTCGTAAAACGACGGCTGGCGCCAGCCCCCGTTTTCCTGATGCAAGCCCGCCACCGCTAGAGCGAGCCTCTGCGGGATAATGACTTGGTTGTGGCGGACCGTGGAGCGATTCGTGCCGTAGTTGCCGAGTTCGTAGCTCAGGCGCCCGCTCGTGCGCTGCGTGGTCGCAAGGATGGAACTTTGGTTGATGATGCCGCCCGCATCACCCACGCCGAAGAGAATGCTGTTGGGTCCGCGGCTGTCATCGTAACGGTCGATGCGATAGCCGTCGTTGACCGTGATACTCTTGAAGTAGTCGATGCCCTGGGCCGAAAGGATGCCGCGCACATTGATGCGCTGGATCACGTTGGCGCCGCCGAGCATGTTGTTCGCGTTGGGGCCGGAGTTAACGTCCTGGGTGTTGATCTGCGAATTGACGGAGTAATCGATGATTTTTTCGATTTCGTTGAGCCCGAGATCGTCGAGGAAAGCCCGCGTGAAGACGGAGATCGATGCCGGCGTGTCGCGCAGGCTCGTGTTGAGCCGGCTGCCGGCGAGCGTGTTCTCGGCGCGGTAACCTTTGTCGTCGGCAGCGTTGACGGTGAACGGGCTGAGTTCGACGACCGGTTCGACCGCCGGCTCTATCCGTGCAGCGGGAGCCGTCGGCGGCGAAACCGTTTGTGCGATCAGCTGGGCCAAGGGCAACGTGCAGAGGGCGGACAACAGAACGGGGACTTTTAATTTCATGGGGTTAATGGGGGAAGTTTTTTGCCGCTCGTTTTTGGGGCCCAACGAACGGAACAGGGGCGAGATGATCTTATCAGGGCGCGGCCACCCGCCTTTGCGCGGCAGCTTGCGAGCGCACGTCGGCGAGGAGCTTCCGGCCGCGCTGCGCGATGGCGGAAAATTCCGGGGCCTTGGCGAGATTGGTCCATTCCCGCGGATCACCCTCCAAATCATAAAGTTCGTTGAGCTCGGGCTGGCCCCATTCCGTGTAGCGCCAGCGGTCGAAACGGATCGCCGTGCCGAGGGTCTCGCCGCGCTTCACGACGGTGTAGGCCCACTCTTTGCCGGGGGCCGAGGCATCGCGAAGCTGCGGCGCGAGCGAGCGGCCTTGGAGATGCGCGGGCGGCTTGACCGAGCACAGCTCCGCGAGCGTGGGAAAGAGATCCAGCATCTCGACGAGGCCGCGGGCCTGGGAGCCGCGCGTCACGCCCGGCACGCGCACAATCAGGGGAACGCGCGCCGATTCTTCGAAGAGCAGGACTTTCCCCCACATAAAATGCTCGCCGAGATTGTAGCCGTGGTCGCCAACGAACACGATGATCGTGTTGTCCCATTGCCCGGAGGCACGCACCGCGTCGAGGATGACGCCGAGCTGCGCATCGATGAACGAAATGCACGCGTAGTAGGCTTGGGTGAACTCGCGCCGCCGCGCGTCATTTTCCTGTCCGAGCGCAGGGAAGCCGTAGTCCGTATACTGTTTCGTCGCGGCAATCGCCGGAATGTCGCTCCAGTCATTTTTCGGCGGGTTGACCAGTTTCAGCGAATCGCGCGGATACAGGTCAAAGTAGCGATCCGGCGCGAGAAACGGGATGTGCGGCTTGTGCAGACCGACCGCGATAAAGAATGGCTTCTCGCCGTGGGCGCGGTCGGTGAGCCACCCGGCGACGCGGCGGGCGTTTTTGCCGTCGTCGTGCTGCTCGTCCCGCAAGCCTGTCGGGCCATAGCCGGGTCCGAGACCCTTCACGCCCTGATTGCGCGTTTGGGGTGCGACCGTGAGCAGATGTTCGCGCCACTTTGGGCGGTTGCCCGGTTTGGTCACCGGCCCGTGCTCAAGTTCGAACTTCTCGCGCGCAACCCGCTCGACCGCCATCTCGTCATTTTCGAATGCTTCCGCGAGATCCCACGTGTTGCCGCCGGGATTGTCGGTGCGTTTGTGAAAGACCTTGCCCACCGAGGCCGTCCAATAGCCGGCGTCGCGAAAAATCTGCGGCATCGTTGGGGTGCCGGGGCGGGTTTCGGCCAACGTGACCACGTTGTCCAAGACGCCGGTGCTCTCGGGATACAACCCGGTGAGAAACGAGGCGCGCGTCGGCCCGCAGACGGGATATTGGCAATAGGCGCGGCGGAACGTGGTGGCTTCAATGGCGAGCCGGTCGAGCACCGGGGTCAGCACGCCCTCATAACCGGCCGGCGAAATCCGCGCGCTGAGGTCGTCGCTGATCACAAAGAGCACGTTGGGCCGGCGGGCCGGCGCCGTGCCATCGGCGGCGGCTACGCTCAACAGGCCGAGCAGAAGGAATGAGGGGATGAAAACGAGAAAGTTGCGCATCGGCGGGGGGGGGTAGCTTCGGACAAAATTGGGGCAGAGGTGGACCAGTGATGGCTGAGAAAGGGGGCAGAGCCGCGCAGGCGGTGGGGCGAAAGGCTATGCCGCGAAGGAGGCAGGTTTGGACAAAATCTTCCCAAGAGCGTTTGCGCGCAGAACGGGAGCAGCGTGCGATTGCCGGGCCGGGCGCGCGGACGTTTGAAAGCTCAGGCCAAGCCGAGTTTCGCGAGGACCTCGGGCGGGGGACCGTCAAATGAGGCCAGCGGGACGTTGGCGACGTAGCCGATGTCTTTCATGCCCTCCGGCGTGGTGTAGAATCCTCCGGCGGTGAGATCGCGGAAGCGTTTGAAGAATCGCGCGGCGGTTTTGAATTCGGGCTTCGCTTTGGCGACGAGGCAGATGTCTTCACAGAGGGCGTTTTTCTGGCGAAGAATGAGACTTCCGAAGTCCGATTGAAATCGGCGCTGCGACTCGGCCTCGATCCATGCGAGGCCCTCGACCACGATCTGGCGGTCTTGATCGTGCTCAGGGTAGGGCGCGCTGATCCACTCGTCGATGAACGCAGGCACGCCAACCGTGGAAGCGGCCGGTGAGATCGAGTCGGCCGGGATGATGGTATCGCAAAGAGCGGTGGCGGTGCGGAGCTGATCTTCGGTGAAGGTCAACGACCAGAGGTCGCCGGGCTTGTAGGTCTTTTGAAGATCAGGGTCCGTGCCGTAGCCAACGGCCGACGCCGGCGTGGCGGCGCTGAGAGAATTCTCATCCAAAAGTGCGATCGAGGCGGCGGCCGCGAACATCCACTTGATTGAAGTCCGACGGTCGATACCGGCGGCAGGGCGTTGGGGGAACGGTTTCATGTCAGACATTTCCTTTCTTCATTTCCCCGATCAGGTAGTCGCCCATGCGCCACGCGAGGGCCATGATGGTGAGCGTGGGATTCTTGTCGGCGTTGGAGCAAAAGGTGGCGCCGTCGCCGAGGAAGAGGTTGGGCACGTCCCAGGTCTGGCCAAAGGAATTGGTCACCGAGGTTTTGGGACTGTCACCCATGCGGGCGCCGCCGACCTCGTGTTTCACGTTGCCGCCCGGCCGAATGGCCGTGAGCGGATTGGCGGCGGGGGGTTGGCGGACTTTTCCGCCCATGGCTTCGATGAGTTGCGCAAATGTTTTCTGGGCATGGGCGACCTGGCGGAGTTCATGGTCGGACCATTGCCAATGAAAGCGCAGGGCCGGCACGCCCCACTTGTCTTTCACGACGGGGTCGAGTTCACAGAAACAGTTTTCGTTGGGAATCATTTCGCCCCGGCTCGCGAAGCTCACCGAAGCGCCGTAGTAGCGCCGGGCATCCTCCTTGAACTGCCGGCCAAAACTGCCGCCGGTGAGATGCTCGAGGTTGGCTCCGGTGGTGACGTTGGGCATCCTTCGGCCGGTGCTGAACTCAACGTGGTAGCCGCGGGCGAAATCCAGTTTGCCGGCGAGCTGTTCGCCATAGAGCCACCACGGGATGTAAACGTGCGCGCCGCCCGCGCCGTCTTCATTGTGGACCGGCAGATTTTCCAAAAGCGGGATGTGGCCGCCGAGCGCGGCGCCGACGGTGTCCATGATGTATTTCCCCACGACGCCGCTGGAGTTGGCGAGGCCTTGGGGGAAACGGGCGGACTTGGAGTTGAGGAGAATGCGCACGGAGTCGCAGGAACTCGCGGCGAGCACGACGACGCGGGCGGTGGCGCGGCCCTCGGCACCGGTTTTCTTGTCGACGTGGATCACGCCGGTGGCCTTGCCGGCGGCGTTGAGCGTGACCTCGCGGACCATCGCATCGGTGAGGATGTCGAGGTTGCCGCTGGCGAGCGCGGGCGGCAGGTGGACCGTGGTCGATTGGTAGTTGGCCTTGGTGGCGCAGCCGCGACCGCATTCGGTGGCCCAGAAACAGGCGGCCCGGCTCCGCATCGACTCGGCGAGGAGGCGCTGCGCCTTGGGATTGCCAGGGTGGAGTTTGGCGGGGATGGCGTCGGCGTCTTGGCGGACACTGAGCACGGCGCGGTGAATCGGCACGACGGGCAGGCCGAGTTTTTTCGCGCGTTGCTGGGCGAGGAGTTCGCCGGCGCGGGCCTTTGGAGGCGGCAGAAGCACGCCGGGGGAAGAGTCGGGGGTGTTTTCGAGACCCGTGTTCGAGCCGTAGACGCCGACGAGCATTTCGACTTTGTCGTAGTAGGGCGCGACATCGTCGTAGCCGATCGGCCAATCGAAGCCGAGTCCGTCGCGGCGGTGCGGCTTGAAATCGTAGGGCCCGTTGCGGAGCGAGATCCGGCCCCAGTGGTTGGTGCGGCCACCCAACATCCGCGCGCGCCACCACGTGAATTGGCGCGTGGGATCGGCGGAGGCGTTGGTGTAGGGCTCGCCGGGGACCGCCCAGCCGCCGTCCACCGTTGAATCGTAAAAGCCCATCGGCTTGTCGGGTGTGTTGGCGGCGCGCAGCGGAGCCTGTCCGTCGGTCTGAAACATCGGCGTCTCCTTCACCGGGTCGTAGTTTCTCCCGGACTCAATCATCAGGACTTTCAAGCCCTCCATGGTGAGGGTGTAGGCGGTCTGGCCGCCTGCGGCGCCGGAACCGACGACGATCACGTCGTAGGTGGGCTGAGTTTTGTCGGACGTAATGATCGGCATAGTGGGGAGACGGTCAGCGCACGGAATCGAACAGGCTGCGAATCTGCGCAGGCGTGAGGGCGCGATGGAACACGGTGAGTTCGTCCAGCTTGCCGTCCCAGAAACCGGCATTGTTGAGCTCAGGCTCGAGGCCGTCGCCCAGCTTGACGCCGATCCCAAGCGAGGAAGGGGCAATCTGCGTCAGGCCGTCGCAGGGTGTTGCGGCAACTTCCTCTCCGTTGCGATAAAGGCGCAGCATGGTGCCATCGAGGGTAAAGGCGACAAACTGCCATTCGCCGAGCGGGAGCGGGACGGAGTCGCGGACACCAATCTCGGCACCGGCTTGGTCGTGCACATGCACCTCGAGACTGCCCTCGTCGTGCCATAGACCAAAATGGAACTGGCCCCCTTGGTTTCGCCCGGCGTTTTTCGCCCAATTTTTCGCGATGCTGGCCCAGCGCGGGCGACTCTCCGCCCGCACCCAGGCGCACACGGTGAGGGCGGCCGCCGGAGCGGTGAGGAAATCCGGGACCACGGCATAGCTGCGGTCAGTCGAGCCGCCGAGGCGCAGGCCAGCGCCGATTTTCCCCGGGGCCGACGTGCGCTCGCTCGCGCCGCGAATGATCCGGCCGTGGAGATGTTGGACCGAAACGTCGACGAGCTGGGTAGCGTCGGGCGTTATCTTCATCCGGTAATCGGCAATCGGCTCAAATTGCCGAATCAGATCGCGGTAGCTGCTCCCGGGCTCATCCAGCGTGCGGATGAACAGCTCGGGCTGGAAATCGATCCCGGTGGGCGTGCGCGTCCGGGTGTCGATCCGGGAAGCGCGGCTTTCGGTGAGCCGGAGCGAGTCTGGCTCACCGTTGTTCTGAATCATGACTTCACCCTTGAAGACGTGAACATCGCTGCTCCGGGCGCCGGCACTCACGCCAAACTCGGTGCCGAGATCAACGATCTTGGCGCTGGGAGTTTCGATGGTGAAGCCGATGGCCTGGGCGGGCACGTTCGCGGTCGCATTGCCCTCGGCGAGCCAGAGCAGGGTCGCGCTGCGGAGATCGAAGCGGGCGGGTGATGCGAGCACGATCACGACGCCACTCGGGTAGGTCAGCTCCAGCAAACCACCGCGGAGGTGCAGGGCCCCGCCGCGCAAGGTCGAGCCGACGGTGGCGGGGGTAAGGCGTTCATCCGCCAAAAGCTCGGCGCCGCTGGCATTTGAAATGGTGGCGATGGGACCGCCGTGGGCCGTGGAACCGGTCGGCGCGTATCGCCAGGCGAGGAGCGCGGCCACAATGAAGCACGCGGCGATGGCGACAAACCGCCAATCGCGCAAAAGCGAAACCCGTCGGCCGGCGTGCCGGGCTTCCGGCGGCACGGGGCAGGCAAAACGGCCGTGCGTCAGTCGCAACTCGGCGCCGAGCATCGCAAGGGCGGCAAAGGCTTCGCGGGCGGCGACGGATTCGGCGAGGATACTTTCGAGCTCGGCGACCTCGGCGTCGGCGAGAGCATTGTCGCGTAGTTTCTCCGCGAGCTCGGCGAGCCGATTGAGTTCAACGGCAGAGAGTGAAAGGGACGGGTTGCTCATGGCCGGGCCGAGTGGAGCTTGGCGTTGACGCACCCAACCAGGCGCACGTGGAGACGGGCGAGAGCCTTGTAGACGGCGTGGACGGTGCTGCCGACGTGATCGGCGATTTCGTCCACGTTCTCACCGGAGTGGTAGCGCCGGCGCACGAGTTCAGAATCGCGCTCCTTCAGCTGGCCGAGGCAGGCGCGGAGAGCTTCGGCGCGATCGGTGGATTCCCAACGGGCATCGGCGAGGGATTCCGCAAGCGATTCGATCGTCTCATCACTCAGGCGAGCCTGCGCCCGCTTCTGACGGGCATAATAACTCATGACCTGAAACCGCGCGATCCGCAGGGCCCACGCGCCGAAATCGGTGCCGGTCTGAAACTCGCCGAACTTCCGCCACAGCACCAGGCAGGTTTCCTGCATCACGTCATCGGCATCGGGGCCGCGCGGCACGAGCGAAAAAATCAAACCCGCGATCCGACGTTGGTTTTGCAGCAGCAAACGGGTGAAAACTTCACCGTCGATCAATGTCCGGGTTACTTGCATCGGGCTGGGGTTGCGGGGGGATACCTGCGGAGAAGTAATACCGCCGGGTATCCCGAACTGGACAAAAATCCGCGGGCATTCTCACGCGTCCGACGTGATCCGCGATCAGCCCGCGTGCCTCGACCGCCACGAGCCCTCGTTTTGAGGACAGAAAGCAGGCTCTTCTTTGGCCGGACGCTGCCGGCCTCAACCTCGTCTTGGATTGCACCTGATTCGGCGAGGTTAGTCGGCGGGAGGAATTGACGAGGAAACCACGGTAGGGGCAGCGGCTGGAGTGACCAATCACGGGACGCATGCAAAGATGAATCCCGTTGGCTTGCGTGGGTTGCTCGGTGTCACGCTCGACCGCGCGATCACGGCCGGCGGAGCCCGAACGGGGCTAGAATCTCACACTCGCCGTGAGTTCGTAGGTGCGGGGCTGAACGTAGATCCGTTGCAGGTAGTGCGGCGTGCCGTTGCCGGCATCGACGGCGCTGTTCGGAAAAGTCTCATCGTGATTCAGGACGTTTCGCACCCGGAATGAAACCAACCAGTTTCTGTTTTTGCCCAGCAGATTGTTTCTCCAAGTGTAGCTGGCGAACGCATCGGTCACCAAGGACTCGGCGCCTTTGAACGCGTTCTTCACAATGAACGTGCCGGCAACCTCCGGGTAGCCGATCGTGGGCGCATCACGCCAGCGCGCACTGCCGCCCACCCGCAGACCCTTCAACACCCCCTGATCGAAGCCGTAGCTCCCGACCACGTTCACCAGCCAATTGTTGCCGCGGATCCGGGCGCCACCGATTTGGGCTTCGTGGTAAGCCAGCCGACGTTCGATCCCTTGGATGTAGGTTCCGATCGTCCGGGTGGCATTGAACGCGGGGTTGGCGATGAGCGACGTGATGGCCGCGTCACTGCGGAAGGGCAGGACGTATTGTTCATACCAAGGCCGGGTGAATTTGTAGGTGCTGTTCAGCGTCGCATCATTGTAAGAAACGTTCAGCGACATCCGCAGTTGTTTGGTCGGATTGAGGGTCGCCTCCAGTTCATAACCCTCCGTCAAATCCGACTCCACGTCCGACCAGAGCTGGTTGCCCGTGTAGTCGGCGAAACGGGGCGAGCCCGTCACCTTGGCGCCAAAGCCGTTGAGGACCATGCCCTCGAGGTAGCGTTCGACATATCCGTTCTGCCGGGCCATCTCGATGCCGATCGCGCCATCCCGCAGCGGGTTTGAGACCCGGTTGAGGGCTTCGTTGTTAAAGTAATTCAGCTTCAGAATCACGCGATCGTCCAAAAAGAACCCGCGGAGACCGAGATCATAGCCTTGGCCCTCCTCGTCGGGCAGGGTTTGGCGAAAGATATCATAATTGGTGCCGCCGGCACCCACCGTGTTCGTCGAGGTGTTGGCGAAAGCATCGAGCCACTTGGTGACTTTGACGACCGCGCCAAAGTTGTAGTTTTTGACCGATGACTTTCTCGCCGGACTGAACGCGCCCTCGCCCCGGTTGCGAAAAAGCCGGGTGACCGGATCCTGCGCGAACACAAAATTCCTGGAGCTGATTTCGTCTTGGCGCATGCCCGCCGTGAGAATCAACCGACGGGAGAACAGTTCCCACTGGCCGAGGGCGGCGTAGGATTTGGTATTCTCCGGCGCGTAAACGGGATTGAGGCGGTTCAAGAAACCCGACCTGACCGCAGGAACGACCCCGCCCGGGATGGCCGGGTTGGCGGCTTGGTTCAGGTCGGATTTGCCAAACTCCAAAGCCGGAAAGTGAACGGGTTGTCCGGGCAGCAAATAGTAGCGCCGGCGGATCTGATTTTGGGTATCTGCGAGCACGCCGGTCGGCAGGACTGAGAGCGTGGTCATTTCCTCCGGCTGCGAGAAGTAGCTGTCGACGTTTCGGTAATAATGAAACGCGACCGCAGTGAGCTTGCCGAGGTCGAAGCCCTTGATGGGCTCGATGCGACTGAGGTCGAATTGTTGGGTGACAGTCGCGCGATACTGTTTCGTCACCGAGTCGCGTTGCTCCAGCTTGGCATTGCCCTCGACATACGGGACTCCGAAATAGGGATTGAGCGGCTTCGTGGGATCCGGGTTGTTCGACGCCAACTGGGTCGGGAGATAGTAGTTGGGGTCGATGAAGACCTCGTAGTCGCCGCGGGTGATCGGCTGCCAGTCTTCGTTGAAGACATCTTCGTAGGCTCCGGCCAATTCGAAGTAGGTTTTTTCCAAAACCTTCTGCTGCCATGAGCCCGCATACTTGTCGTAGCGGGTGTTAAAGTGCTCCGAAGGTCCGGGCACCATGGTGCTCAGCGGAAAGTTGACCCCAGGAATCACGGTGCGTGGGGAAATCGAAGTCGAGTTTTGGGTCAGGCCATTCACGAACGCCTCCGAACCCCGTGATTTCGATTTCCAATTCTGCACACCCAGCTCCGGCGCGTTCATGATATAGAGGAGATAATTGGCGGTCGAAAACCCCTGAGTGACCCCGGCGCGGACGTTGCGGGCCGCCGTTTGCGCCGCCCCCGTGCCCGAAGCGACGAGGAAATTGTCGATCCGGTTCGCTTTGTCGAAGTTGCTCAACGGGGAGTTGAGCCAGGCGGAGACGCTGTCGTAGGCGAGGTAGGCGCGGGGAATCGATTCCTCCAATTCGCCCGTTTCCGCACTCACGTTGAAGGTCGCACCCTTGAAAGGCTCGATGGTCAGATTCAGGTAGCCCGAATTGCGGCGAGCATACTGCAAGTCGCGCGGGGTGCGCTGATCGGTGGACACGGCGGCGAAGCGCGCGGCCAACTTTCGCGGAATGAGGATCTGGTTGATATCCACACTGGCGCGCTTGGAGCCCTCGGAATCGAAACGCAGCTCCAGGCCAAAAGTGTTGGCGTTGAAACGGCCCAGCTTGTTGGTGGCATCGAGTCCTCCACCGACCGAACCCAAGCCGAAGAGCAGGGAATTGGGCCCCCGGGATTGGGTCACCGACTCGGTGTTGTAGTTGTCCACTTTGATCCGGCTGGTGAAGAAATTGTTCGTCAGCGAACTGGAGCGGAAGCCACGCACCATAAAGGGCGTGCCCGTGCGCGTGCTGACGCCTTCGGGATCGGAGGAATCCCCGTTGAAGGCCCGGGTGCTGGGCAAAAACTCCAACGCTTCCTCGTAATTTACCGCGCCAATATCCCGCATGAACTCCTCGGTGAGAACAGAAATAGGATTCGCCAGATCGCGGACCTGAGACCTCAGCTGGGTCCCGGAAAGCGTCTCCGAGGCATAGTAACCTTTGTTCGCATCGGTGCTGACGACGAACGGGTTCAATTCGACCGGGGCTTCCTGGGCCACCGAGGCAACGGAGGGCGGGGGTGGCGCGACCGATTGGGCGAGAGCAGTGGCCGCGATCAGGGAAATAGTCAGGGCAAGGCAGGGATTTTTCATTTTTGAACGGGTGAGCGGGGTTAAATACGCGCACCGACTCCGAGAGGCGGCGACGCAATTTCTAACCAGGAGCGAAACGTTCTTCGTGACCGTTGACCATCTCCCTTTTCGGGCTCGGTGTTCCACTCATACGGTTAGAACCACCCGCGATTGCGGCGCACTTTAGCGGTTCACGACACCCTCGACGCCATGACAGGCATTGGCCGAGGTCGGAAACGTTGTCTATTTTCGTTCGGCCTTTTGGTCTCGCCCGCGACGCCGGTAGCCGCTGCCCCGAGTTGCAACTGTTCGGCCGGCCATGAGATCAACGAACCATCTTGCTTTGGTATTCTAGCCGCAATCTTCGCGCCACGCCATCGACGTCGTCTTTTTTCGCCTCTTGATTAAATCGAGAACTGACAAACAACGATAAGACCCCTTCGGCCCACCCGCCCCACTCCAAAATATGGCCCCCGCTCGCGCTTTCCCCGCGAAGTAAATCAATCCCATGCACCTCCCGCTCTCCCGCGCTTTTTCGCTCCTTCTCGCCTGCTGTTCATCACTCCTCTTCGCCGCCTCCACTGCCGCCTCGGCCGCAACTCCCCGTCCACCCAACGTCATCATCATTTTCTGCGACGACCTCGGCTACGGCGACATCGGTCCGTTCGGCGCCAAGGGCTACGCGACGCCGCACCTCGACCGCCTTGCGCGCGACGGCGCGATGTTCACCGGTTTCCACGTCTCACAACCCGTCTGCTCTGCCTCGCGCGCCGCGCTGCTCACCGGCTGCTACTCCAACCGCCTCGGCATCCACGGCGCGCTCAGCCCCAACGCCAACCACGGCCTCAACTCCGCCGAGACCACCCTCGCCGAACTTTTCAAATCGCGCGGCTACGCCACCGGCATGGCGGGCAAGTGGCACCTCGGCCACCACGCCCCGTTTCTCCCGGACCGCCATGGCTTCGACGAATTCCTCGGCATCCCGTACTCCAACGATATGTGGCCCTACCACCCCGAGGCCAAGCCCGGCACCTATCCGCCGCTCCCGCTGTTCGAAAACGGCCGCGTGATCGACCCCGCCGTCACGCCCGCCGCGATGGACGACTTCACCGCCCGCTTCACCGCGCGCGCCGTCTCTTTCATCGAGCGCAACCGCGCCGCGCCATTTTTCTTCTACCTCGCCCACCCCATGCCGCACGTCCCGCTCGCCGTGAGCGCGCGGTTCAAAGGCAAATCCGGCGCCGGGCTCTACGGCGACGTGATGCTCGAACTCGATTGGTCCGTCGGCGAAATCCTCCGCGCCCTCGAGACCCACGGGCTCGACCGCGACACGCTCGTGATCTTCACCAGCGACAACGGGCCGTGGCTGAGCTACGGCGACCACGCGGGCAGCGCCGGCCCGTTCCGCGAGGGCAAGGGCACCGCTTGGGAAGGCGGCACTCGCGTCCCCTGCCTGATGCGCTGGCCCGGAAAAATTCCCGCCGGCCTCCGCAGCGACGCCACCTTCATGACCATCGACCTGTTGCCCACGCTCGCCCGCCTGATCGACGCCCCGCTTTCCGCGCTCCCCATCGACGGTCGCGACGTCTGGCCGCTCATCGTCGGCCGCCCCGGCGCCGTCAATCCTCACGAGGGTTATGCCACCTGGTTCAACCAAAACGAGCTTCAGTCCGTCCTGTCCGCCGACGGCCGCTGGAAACTCGTCCTCGCCCACCGTTACCGCACCCTTGCCGGCCGACCCGGCGGACGCGACGGCTTGCCGGCGAAATATGAGAACGTCGCCCTCCCCGCGCCCGCGCTCTTCGAACTCGCCCGCGATCCCGGCGAGACCACCGATGTCGCCGCCGCCCACCCCGAGATCGTTCAACGTCTCCAAGTTTTCGCCGAAAAATGCCGTGCCGACCTCGGCGATTCGCTCACCGGCCGCACCGGCACCGGCCTCCGGGAACCCGGCCGGTTCGCCCAGTAACTCGACCATCAGTCTTACCCCAATGCATCCGCTCCCCTTCTTCCGCTTTCTCCCCCTCTCTCTTTCGCTTCTGCTCCCCGTCTCCGCCGCCACCGGAGCCGCCACTCCCGCCGCCTCTACTTCGCCCAACGTCCTCTTCATCGCCGTCGACGACTTAAACGACTGGATCGGGCCGTTGCGCGGCCACCCGCAGGTCAAGACGCCGCACCTCGATCGCCTCGCCAAGCGCGGCATCACGTTCACCAACGCACACTGCGCCGCGCCGCTTTGCAACCCGTCCCGCGCGGCGGTCTTCAGCGGTCACCAACCGTTTCAAACTGGCGTGCTCGCCAACGACGAAAAGACGATCCGCTCGGCGCGCCCCGATCTCGTCTTGCTCCCCCGGCACTTTCAAGAGGCCGGCTACCGCACCTTCGGCACCGGCAAACTCCTCCATCAAAAAGGCACCGGCCTCTGCGAAACGGAGTTCTACCCCGAGCAGCGCTGGAGCCCCTTCGCCCCCGAAGCCGTGCTCTACACCGCCGAAGAACTGCCCTCAAAGGGTTCCGCCAATCCGCAGCACCATACTGTCCTCAAGGGCCGGCCTGTTGTTCTTCCGCTCAACCGCATGCCCAGCGACCGTGCCGCCGCTTCCCGCAACGGAGAGTCCTTCGACTGGGGTCCGGTCGATGTGGATGACGCCGATCTGGGCGACGGCCAAATCGCTGACTGGGCCGTGCAGCATATCCGCACCCAAGCGAAAACACCCGCGCAGCCTTGGTTTCTTGCCGTCGGTTTTTATCGCCCGCACATCCCGCTCTTTGCTCCGAGAAAATATTTCGATCTCTACGCCGGCCTCGACATCCAACTCCCCGCCACCAAAGCCGACGACCTCGCCGATCTGAGCGATACCGGCCGCCAGTGGGCCCGCGATCCCGTCACCGCCGGCTCCCACGCGTCCGTGGTGAAACATGGCCAATGGAAAGCCGCCGTCACCGCCTACCTCGCGTGTGTCTCGTTCATCGACGCCCAAGTCGGCAAACTCCTCGACGCCCTCGACGCGAGTCCTGCCGCCGCCAACACCGTGATTGTCTTCTGGGGCGACCACGGCTGGCACCTCGGCGAAAAGGAACACTGGGGTAAATGGACCGGCTGGCAGCGCTCCACCCGCGTGCCGTTGCTGATCGCGCCTCCGATGAGCGGCGCGACCGCGAACTTCCCCCGCGGCGCTACCTGCGCCGATCCCGTCGGCCTGATCGATCTTTACCCCACCTTGATCGACCTGTCCGGCATCGCCGCCCGCCCTGGTCTCGCCGGTGAATCACTCGTGCCCCTCCTAAAAACCCCGACGACCACCTCCGGCCGCCACATTCTGACCAGTTTCGACGTCGACAATTTTTCCGTCACCAGCGCCCACTGGCGCTACCTTCGTTACGCCGACGGCAACGAAGAACTCTACGACTCCGTTAACGACCCGCACGAGTGGACCAACCTCGCCGGCCGCCCGGAGGTGCGTGCGATCCAGCAAGTGATGGCGGCGAAAATTCCGGTCCTTCCCGCCAGCCCGGCCGACGCTTCCGCTCCACCCGCCAAATCCAGTCGCAAGAAAAAGAACGCCTCACCCTGAGCTAGGCTTTCCTCGCACCGATTTTTTTCGCCCTCCGCTATCCACCCCGCCTCCTCTCGCATGAAAGCCCGCCTTCTTCTCTCCCTCTCTCTTTCCCTCCTTCTCTCCCTCTCCGCTACGGCTGCCACCACGGCGGAGCCAAAGCCGGACCGGCTGACGACCTACAAAACCGTGAACGGACTCGAGCTGAAGTTGCACGTCTTCGAGCCGAAGGGCCACCAGCCGTCGGACCGGCGGCCCGCTATCGTCTTCTTCTTCGGCGGCGGCTGGACCAGCGGAGAAGCGAAGCAATTCTATCAACAGGCCCGAGCCCTCGCCGATCAGGGAATGGTCGCTTTTTCCGCCGACTATCGGGTGAAGAGCCGCAACCAAACCACACCCTTTGAGTGCGTGCTGGACGGCAAGTCGGCGATCCGATGGGTGCGCCAGCACGCCGCCGCGCTGGGCGTCGATCACGAGCGCATCGCCGCGGCCGGCGGTTCCGCCGGGGGCCACGTCGCCGCCTGCACCGGCTTGGGACTCGGCCTCGAGGAGCCGGCCGAGAACGCAGAAATCAGCTCCCTGCCCAACGCCCTGATTCTCTTCAACCCCGTGCTCGATACCACGGAGCAGGGTTACGGCGCGAAGAGCTTCAAGCCCCATCAACAGACCGCTCTCTCGCCCTGTCACCACGTGCGCAAGGGACTCCCGCCGACGATCATTTTTCACGGCACGGCGGACACCACGGTGCCTTTTGAGAACGCCGAGCGGTTCACCCGGCTCATGACCGCAGCGGGCAACACCTGCGTGCTCGTGCCGTTCGAGGGAAAGGGACACGGCTTCTTTAACGGAAAACTCTCCCGCCCCTCAAGCGACGGCGCCGACTACGAAACGACGATGCGACGCACGACCGAATTCCTGACCACGCGCGGCTACATAGCCGCCAAACGCTAAGGCGTCGTCCCCCCAAATCCTCCCATGCACCCTCTCCGTTTCCTTCGCCATCTCCCCTTCTCTCTTTCCTTCCTGCTTTCCCTCTCTGCGGCCGCCGCGCCCGCCGCCAAGCCCAACTTCATCGTCATTCTCTCAGACGACCAAAGCTGGGTGGGCACTTCTCAGCGCATGATCCCGGGCAACCCCGAGACAGCCAGCGACTATTTCCGCACCCCCAACATCGAACGGCTCGCCGCCCAGGGCATGGTATTTTCGAGCGGCTACTCGCCCGCGCCGTTTTGCTGTCCCACGCGGCGGAGTTTGCAAGTTTCGCAGACGCCCGCGCGGCACGAGTATCAAGCCGACCGCGAAGGCTGGCCCGCCGTCTATCGCCAGCAGTTAAACATCCCGCGTATGCTCAAGGCGGCCGATCCTCGCTACCGCACGGCGCACTTCGGCAAATGGGATCATCGCTACGACAAGGTAACGCCCGCCGACCAAGGCTACGATGTGAGCGACGGCCCGACGGGTAACGCCGACGGCAACGGTCTGGGCAACGGCTCCGGGCCCGGCAGCAAAACCGGCAAGACCTCCGAGCTTCCGGATCCAAAACTGGTCGACAGCCTCACCGCCCGGGCGGGTGCGTTTCTGGAGGAGCAGGCGCGCGCCGGCCGGCCGTTCTATTTGCAGGTATCGCATTACGCGGTGCACCTCGACATCCAACACAGCGCCGCGGCGATGGCGCGGACCGATTCACTCCGGCCGGGAAAAAAGCACAATCTGGCGACCTTCGCCGCGATGACCGACGATCTCGACGCGAGCATCGGCCGGCTCATGGAAAAAGTCCGCGCGCTCGGGCTGCTCGAAAACACCTACATCTTTTTTCTCTCCGACAACGGCGGGCGCGGCAGCCTTCCCGACAGCAAGGATCTTGGGCTCAGTTTGAACCACCCGCTGCGCGGCGCAAAATCAAACCTGTATGAAGGCGGTATCCGCGTGCCCTTCATCGTGGTCGGGCCCGGCGTGAAGGCCGGCAGCGTGAGCGAGGTGCCCGTCACCGGCCTCGATTTCCTTCCCACCATGGCCGAACTCTCCGGTTACCCGGCCCCGCTGCCCGCGACCATCGACGGCGGCAGCATGACCTCCGTGTTGCGCAATGCCGGCGCGGGCGAAGTGAAACGCCAACGGCCTTACTTGATCTTCCATCAGGCAGTCGACCGCGCCCCGCAGTCCGCCCTGCGCTGGGGCGATTTGAAATTGGTGAAAACCTGGAAGACGGAAAAACTCGAGCTGTTCGACCTCTCGAAAGATCTCGGCGAAGCCCGCGATCTTTCCGGCACTATGCCGGAAAAAACCAAGGAACTCGACCGGGCCCTCACGACCTTCCTCACCGACGTGAAGGCAACGACCTTGCAGACGAAAGCCGGCAAGGAGGAATAACCTCACCGGGCGCACTCGACTCGGCCTCCCCTCACCGCTGGGGCCTTGGGCTAAATCCGGAGCGCCGCTCATCTCGTCATCCAACTCCGAATCCAAATTGCTCCACTTCCCGATGAAAATCCCCTTCTCCCCGTCTCTCCTTCTGTCCGTCTCTCTGGCCCTCCTGCTCTCCCTCTCCGCGACAGCCGCTACCGCGGCCACCAAGCCCAACATTCTCATTCTCTTCGCCGACGATCAGCGCGCCGACACCATCGGCGCCCACGGCAACGCCCACATCAAGACGCCCGTCATCGACGGCCTCGTGCGCGACGGCACGAGCTTTCGGCGCAACTACGTGATGGGCGGCAACAGCGGCGCCGTCTGCGTGCCCAGCCGCGCCATGCTTATGACCGGCAAGACGTGGTTCGCGATGAATACCGCCACCCTCGCCGGCGAGAAACTCCTGCCCGAACTCTTCGGCGAACACGGCTACACCACTTTCGGCACCGGCAAATGGCACAACGGCCAGCCCTCGTGGCTCCGCGCGTTCCAAAAGGGCGAGCGCATCATGTTCGGCGGTATGTCGGACCACGAAAAAGTTCCCGTCCGCGATCTCGGCCCCGACGGCAAACTCACCGAGCAACGCATCGGCGAGAAATTCTCCACCGAACTGTTCGCCGACGCCGCGATCCGCTTCCTTGAGCAACACGACCCCGCGGCGGGCGCAAAACCGTTCTTCTGTTACGTCGCCTTCACCGCGCCCCATGACCCGCGCCAACCGCCGCCCGGCTTTCCCGCCGACTACACGTCGCGCCCGCCGCTCCCGCAGAATTTCTTGCCCCAGCTCCCCTTCGACAACGGCGCCATGACCGGCGGCCGCGACGAAAACCTCGGCGCTTGGCCGCGCACCGAGGCGATGATCCGCGACCAGCTCGCCGAATACTACGCGATGGTCGAACACATGGACGCCCAGATCGGCCGCATCCTCGCCGTGCTCAAGACCCGCGGACTCGCCGAGAACACGATCATCGTCTACGCCGCTGACAATGGACTCGCCCTCGGCAGCCACGGCCTCCTCGGCAAGCAGAGCGTCTTCGAGCACTCCATGCGCACTCCCCTCATCATCGCCGGCCCCGGCCTGCCCAAAGGCAAGTCCACCGCCGCCTTCACCTATCTCTTCGATCTCTTTCCCACGCTCTGCGAACTCGCCGGCGTGCCCGCGCCCGCCGGTGTTTTCGGCGAAAGCCTTCGCCCGCTTTGGGACGGCTCCAAGTCGAGCCTCCGCGACACCGTCTTCTTGCCTTACATCCAAATCCAACGCGCCGTGCGCGACGAGCGCTGGAAACTCATCCGCTACCCCAAGCTCGGCTTCAGCCAGCTCTTCGACCTGCAAACCGATCCCGACGAAACCCGGAGCGTCTACGACGACCCCGCCCACGCCGCCCACATCACGCGCCTCACCGCCGCGATGAAGACCTGGCAGCAAAAAGTCGGCGATACTCTCGTCCTGAACACCGGCAGCACCCCGCCCCCAAAGATCGATCTCACCGGCAAAGCCCGCCAAATCGACCAATGGCAGCCAGAGTGGATCGTCAAAAAATACTTCGCCCCGGCCAAGTAGCGCTCCGCTTCACCCGCCGGAGAGGAAATTGGGTCCAACACCAACGCCCTTCGATCAACCGCCTGTCATCACGAGAAGCGCAGCGCCGAAGCACTCCGGCTGGATTGCCTCGGCGCGCTTCGCGCACCTGCCAGTGAACTCATCGGGTTTGTCCTCGCGAGCCCGGCTTGGCGGGCGCGGCAATCCAGCTACCAAAACACGGTCACCAAATCCGAGACGGGATAATCTCTCGCTTGCCCGCGCCATGGGCTGGGCTCACGTTCCGGGCCAAAATTCATGTCGTTTCCCACTCTTCCCGCGCTTCTCGCTTCCCGCGACCTACCTCCGGCCGAGCTCGCCCGAGACCCGGCCGCCGCCGTGCTCCGCATCTACGCGTGGATGCACGTCGCCCGCACCGGCGACAACCGCATCCTCGACCTCTTTCGCCAAGGCTTGATCAAGGGCACGGTCACCGGCGGCCAAGGCAACGAGGGCCTCATCGTTCCGCTCGCCCTCCTCGCCGACAAGGCCACCGACGTCATCTCGTTTTCGCACCGCGGCTTTGGCGGTCACCTTGTCTGGAGCGGCCATCTCTGCGACCACCTCAACCAATACTTCGCCAACGCCGCCAGCCCCACGAAAGCCCGCGAGGGTAACATCCACCACGGCGACCCGGCCGCCCGCTCGTTGCCCATGATCAGCCACCTCGGCGCCATGCTCAGCAACGTCGCCGGCCTGACCGATTCGCAGCGCCGCCTCGGCCGCCCCGCCGTCGGCTTCGCATTCTTCGGCGACGGCGGTTCCAGCACCGGCGACATCCACGAGACCCTCAACCTCGCCTCGCTCCTCTCGCTCCCCGTCATCTTCGTCATCGAGAACAACCGCTACGCCTACTCGACGCCTACCTCCGAGCAGTTTGCCCCCGACACCGAGCTTTGGCGCCGCGCCGCCGGTTACGGCATGGAAGGCCTCGCCATTGATACCACGATCGACGTCGCCGCCACCGCGCAGACGCTCGCCGCCGCCATCGAAAAAGTCCGGCAAACCTCGCGCCCGCTCCTCATCGAGGCCCACACGCTGCGCCTCCGCGGCCACGCCGCCTACGACACCTGCGACTACCTCCTCCCCGGCGAATCCGACGGCTTCTTCGCCCGCGACCCGCTCCCGAAATTCCGCGCCCAACTCGTCGCCACCCATGGTGCCGCCCGCCTCGACGCCATCGACGCCGAGCTCAACGCCTGGATCGAAGCCTGCATCACCGTCTCCCTCGCTGTCCCCCGCCCCGCCGCCGACGCCGCCGCGATGCTCGCCGATGTCTTCGCCCCGGAAAGCGCACCACTTCCCTGGCAGCCCACCCCCGCCGCTCCCGAAAATCTCAACAACGCCCAAGCCATCAATCTCGGTCTGCGCAAAATCCTCACCGAGCGCCCCGAGTCGCTCATCCTCGGCCAAGACATCGGCACCTACGGCGGCGCCTTCAAAGTCACCGAAGGTCTGCTCGCCGCCTTCGGTCGCCCCCGCGTGTTCAACACCCCGCTCGCCGAGAGCGCCTGCACCGGTTACGCCGTCGGCCTCGCGCTCAACGGGCACCGCCCCATCGAGGAGTTTCAGTTCTCCGATTTCGTCACCGAGGCCGCCACGCAGATCACACTCAACGCCGCCACCTACCACTTCCGCTCCGGCGCGGCCGTCCCCCTCGTCTTCCGCCTCCCCACCGGCGGCGGCCTTACCTTCGGCTCCTTCCACTCGCAGGAACTCGACTCCTTCCTCCTAGCGATGCCCGGCCTCAAGGCCCTTTACCCGAGCACGCCGCAAGACGCCTTCAACGCCTTGCTCGCCGCTTACGAGGACAACAACCCGGTGATCCTCTTCGAGCACAAGGCCCTCTACCGCCGCGGCAAAGCCCCCGTCGCCTGGGACGCCAACTACCGCGACATCTGGTCGCCGAAAAAACTTCGCACCGGCGATTACGCGACGCTCATCACCTACGGCGACATGGTCCACCTCGCCGAGGCCGCCGCCGATTACCTCGCCGCCGAATACGAAGTCACCCTCGACCTCTTCGACCTCCGCGCCCTCGCCCCGCTCCGCCTCGAAGCCATCGAAGCCTCCCTCCAACGCACCGGCCGCCTCATCGTGTTGCACGAAGGCCGCCGCACCCACGGCTTCGGCGCCGAACTCGTCGCCCGCCTCACCGAGAAACATTTTCCGTCGCTGAAAGCCGCCCCCCTCCGCATCGCGTCACTCGATCTCCCGGTCCCCTTCGCCCCCGAACTCGAACACGCCTTCCGCCCCACCAAAGACAAAATCATCGAGCGCATCACGGAGTGGATGGGGTGAAGCGGTGATTCTTGGTTAAGGTCTCTCGATCCCAATTCGCCCAAACCCCGAGCCCGCACTCATGGCCAAATCCAAAATCCCGGCCCCCGCCCGCTGGTCCCGCATCAAACTCTTCGCCATGGACGTCGACGGCATCCTCACCGACGGCACCGTCCTCATCTCCTCCGACGGCACCGAGGCAAAGCGCTTCTCCATCCTCGACGGCCTCGGCCTTGCCCGCCTCCGCGACGCCGGCTTCCCCCTCGCCTGGATCTCCGGCCGCGCTTCCGGCGCCACCACTGCCCGCGCCACCGAACTCAAAATCCCCCACGTCATCCAAGGCCGCATCGACAAGCTCACCGCCCTCACCGAACTCGCCGCCTCGCTCGGCCTCCCCCTTTCTGCCTGCGCCTACATGGGCGACGACGTCATCGACGTCCCCGCCCTCCGCGCCGCCGGCCTCGGCATCAGCGTCCCCGGCGCCATCGCCGAAGCCCGCGCCGCCGCCGACTACATCACGAAACGTCCAGCCGGCCTCGGCGCCGTGCGCGAGGTTTGCGACCACCTGCTCGCAGCTCGCGGGAACAAACCTCGCCGTTAGGCTAACATTCCGCTCCTGTCTGATTCGCCCATGTGCCGTCGCTTTCCCAGCATCCCTCTAGCCCCTGCTCGCTCGAGGCGGCTTTGGCTCGCGGCTGTCCTTTCTCCCCTGCTCTTCGCCACGACCTTCCTACCCGCCGCCGAGCCTGCGCAAAACGCCGCCCCGGCGGCCCCGCAGCCGATCGTCGCCAAAAACTGGAGTCTCCCTTTGTTCACCAAAGAAGGTCATCGATCCATGACCTTGCGCGGCACCGAAGCCCGCACCGTCAATCCCACCCGGATCGACATCACCGATCTCAACATCACGACGTTTGCCGGCGACGCCGCGGCCAAGGTCGAATCGATTTTGCTCTGCCGTGAACTCGCGAGTTTCTACCCCGATGAAAAACTTGTCCGGGGCACCGCTGAAGTCCGGCTCATGCGCGACGACCTCGAGATCACCGGCGAGCAGTGGATCTACGACCACGGCGCCAAAAAGGTTTCCATCGCTCGAAACACCCGCATTACGTTCAAAGCTCAGCTGCCCGATCTCCTCAAATGACGTTCCGCCCGCTCCTTCTTCTCGTCGCTCTGGGCAGTCTCACCACGGGCTCCGGGCTCGTACGCGCTCAACCGGCGCCCGAAGCGCCACCCACCGTCATCGAATGCGCCGGGTTGTCCGAAACCATCAGCACTGACACCGAAACGACCGCCATCTTCCGCGATAAAGTCGTGGTCACCGGCAACAATCTTAAGCTCACCTGCGACTACCTCAAGGTCGTCGCTTCGCGCAAAGGCGACCCCAAAGCCACCATCGGAAAATATGGCTTTTTCAAAACCCTCGTCGCGTCCGGCAACGTCAGAATCATCCAAGGCGACCGTGAGGCAACCTGCGGTCATGCCGAGATTTTTCCCGGTGAAGACCGCGTTGTCCTCAGCCGCTTGAACAAGACCGGCCCATTCCCTTCGATCCGGCTCGTCAACGCCACCACCGGCGTCGTCGAATACGAGGGCTCGGGGCCGCGCATGATTCTCTACCGCGGCGAACGCAAAGCTTCGATCGAGCCCGAGGACGGGGTGGGCGGCCGCTTTACCCTACCCGCAATCAAAGATCTCGGCTTCAATAAAAAGAAGGCCCAGCCCGCCGCCGACCCTGCTCCCGCGGCCTCCCCCAAACAACCGTGATGCCACCGTCCCCCATCACTGCTGCCGCTCCGGCAGCCGCACCCGTACGCTCCGAGATTGTCGCCGCCGGTTTGATCAAGACGTTCGGCACCCGCAACGTGGTCGACGGCGTAAACCTGCGCATTGGGGCGGGCGAGATCGTCGGGCTGCTCGGCCGCAACGGCGCGGGCAAGACCACCGCATTCTACATGATCGTGGGGTTGGTGCCCGCGACCGCCGGGACCATCGCGCTCGACGGCCGTGATCTCACGCGCTTGCCGATGCACCAGCGGGCTCGCCACGGCATCGGCTACCTGCCGCAGGAAGCGTCCGTGTTTCGGAAACTCACGGTCGAAGAAAATATCTTGGCCATCGTCGAGGTTATCGACGTGCCCCGCGCCGAACGCGCGACCCGCGTCGCCCACCATCTGGCCGAGCTCTCGTTGTCGCATCTGGCCAAACAAAAAGCCTTCACGCTTTCCGGCGGTGAACGTCGCCGGCTAGAGATCGCCCGCGCCCTCGTCACGCGACCGAAGTTCCTCCTGATGGATGAGCCCTTCGCCGCGATCGACCCCATTTCCGTCGCCGAGGTGCAAAAGATCATCCTCGAACTCAAGGCGCGGGGCATCGGCATCATTATCACCGACCACAACGTCAGAGAAACGCTTCGCATCGTCGACCGCGCCTATCTCTTGGAAAAAGGCAAAGTTCACTTCGAAGGCACAGGAGAAGAACTCATCAAGGACGAGCAGGCGCGCAGATTTTATCTGGGCGAAGGGTTTAATCTGTAATGCGGTGGAAAAGTTGAGAGTTGAGCGCCGAGAGTTGAGCGCAAAACCTTCCAAAATCTCAATTCGCCGTTTGTCCACCTCCCGATTTCCGGACTCTCAGCGCTCAACGCTCAGCTCTCAACTTTCCTCCCCATGCAAAAAGCCATCCACGGCATCACCGTCGCCCACTTTTTCGAGACCTACCGGGAAAAACTCAAGATGGAGCTCGTCATCGGCGAGGTTGGACTCAGCCGCCTGATTCGTGAAGGCAGCATCAACCGTCCCGCCCTGGCCCTGACCGGCTTCTTCAAATACTTCGCCAACAAACGCATTCAGGTCCTCGGCGCCGCCGAGATGCATTATCTCAAGACCCGCTCCCAAAGCGACCAGGTGAAGACGTTCAAAAGAATGGTGGAAGCCGGCGCCCCTTGCATCGTTCTCACGCGCAATTTCAACGCCACCCACCCGCTGCTCGAAGTCGCCCGGGAAATGAATTTCCCCGTGCTCCGCACGCCGATGATCACGATGAATTTCATCAATCTCGCGACCTTGTGCGTGGACAACGAATTCGCTCCGTCGGCCACCGAACACGCCACCACCCTCGATATCAAAGGCGTGGGCGTCATGCTCCGCGGCGATTCCGGCGTCGGCAAATCCGAGTGCGCTCTGGCGCTCATCGAGCGCGGTCACTCCCTAGTCGCCGACGATCTTACCATCATCAAGCTGCTCGACGAACGTGAGCTCATGTCCTCCAGCCGCGCCCTCAACCGCGGCTACATGGAGTGCCGCGGCATCGGTATCATCAACATCGCCGAAATGTTCGGCATCAAATCCATCCGGCTCGAAAAGCGCATCGACATGGTGGTCTCCCTCCGCGAGTGGACTCCCGAAGTGGTCGAAGAGCGCACCGGCCTGGAGGAAAATTATTACGAGATCCTCGGCATGCGCGTCCCGCACGTGGAACTTTATGTTCGTCCCGGCCGGGACATCGCGAGGCTGGTCGAAGTGGCGGCGCTCACCCAAGCGCTCAAGAAAATGGGCCACGACCCCGCCAAAGACTTCAACGACCGGCTGATTGCTTTTATGTCGAAGCAATCCGCCGCCCCGTCCACGAAGCTTAAACCCTCGGAGCGCGAGGAACGCGCCCCAGGCTCTTAGCCGGCCTCCTGCGGTTAAGAAACGAAGAAAAGGATTATCTTCGGGCGCGAAAGCCGTGACCGGCCGACGGCATCGCCGCAGTCACGGGGGGGGGATGCGGCGAAGGAGCGCACGCCACTCCTTGCGAGCTTTGCCGCCCAGCGATCCGCGTATTCCTTGCGCATCGGATCGAGCCTAGCTCGAGCGCGGATTTTGCGGCGGCGGACTCCGGAGTGGGACATAACTTGGCCCGTCGCTTCACCAATAACGGCTTTTTGCCCTCTGCGGAGAATAACGCCCTTATTCTCCGCATGAAAAGCGGAGATTATCCCTTGCCGCGCGAAGCACGCGCGGTAAGTTCACCGCATAAACTGCGGAGATTAAATGTATATCCACGAACGAAAGGACTGGCCGGACTTCACATGGGACCATGCCGCCATCACTCCGCAGTTGTGTGACGTGAGGCATACACAGGGGCGCTTGCTCGGAAAGATGGAAGGTTTGGGCTTCCATCTGCGCGAGGAGGCGACCTTGGCCACGCTCACGCAGGACGTGATCAAGACGAGCGAGATTGAAGGGCAGACGCTGGATACCCAGCAGGTCCGTTCCTCGATCGCGAGGCGCATGGGCATCGAGATCGCGGCCCTTCCGCAGATGGATCGCAGCGCCGATGGTATCGTGGAAGTGATGCTGGACGCCACGCGCCATTATCAGAAGCCGCTCGATCAGGATCGGCTGTTCGGCTGGCATGCGGCACTTTTCCCGACCGGACGCAGTGGCCTGCGGAAAATTACCGTGGGTGGCTGGCGCACCGATGCATCAGGGCCGATGCAGGTTGTTTCCGGTGCCCTCGGGCGGGAAAAGATCCATTACGAGGCCCCGCCTCATGACAGGCTCAATGCAGAAATGACCCGGTTTTTGGCGTGGCTGAACGCCGGCCCTGCAACCGATCCGGTCCTGACCTCCGCGCTCGCACATTTCTGGTTCCTGACGATCCATCCATTTGACGACGGCAACGGGCGCATCGCCCGCGCCATCGCCGATATGATCCTCGCGCGCTCTGAAAACAGCGCACAGCGCTTCTACAGCATGTCCGCGCAAATCCAGCGTGAACGAAATGCCTATTACGACATTCTCGAGGCCAGTCAGCGTGGCGCCCTGAATATCACCGCGTGGCTTGAATGGTATTTTGCCTGCCTCAGGCATGCGATAAACTCATCCCATGAAATTCTCGACGCCGTTTTGACGAAGGCGAATTTCTGGAAACGCCACGAGGGAGAGCCGTTCAGCAACCGACAGCGCAATCTCATCAACCGGCTTTTGGACGGTTTCGATGGCAAGCTGACCTCCTCAAAATGGGCGAATATCGCCAAATGCTCCCCGGATACAGCGCTGCGCGACATCACCGACCTGATGAACCGGAACATTCTGACCAAGGATGACGCTGGCGGACGCAGCACCGGCTATCACCTGAAATAAAACGGCAGCCTGCCCGTTGACCATCGCGCTACTCCACAGGGATGCTCCTCGCCTGGTTGCCGGCAAAGCTATGGCTCGCCGACTTGGAGAACTCCAGAAGCTTGCCTTTAATTTCTTGCCCGGGAGTTCGCATTACCCAACCACTCGCCTGCTTTGGCAGGAGCGCAGCTGGCGGATTTGAGGTTCGTCAAAAAAATGGCGGAGAGGGAGGGATTCGAACCCCCGGTTCCCTTTCGGAAACACGCGCTTTCCAAGCGCGCGCATTCGACCACTCTGCCACCTCTCCGGTGTTCGTTTGAACCGTCAAAAACAGTTCCTCCGATGGACGAAACGCCAAAAGAAAGGCTCCGCTCACAACCCCGTCAACGAGGAACTTGGCTGGGGCGATCCGGGGCCAGTCTCTTTCTCCACGCATCGGGGCTCGCCCGCTCAGCCGTCCGAAAAGCACGATAGAAGCTCGAAACATCCTCAAAGCCACACTCGTAACAAATCGAGGTCACCGATCGCCCCGTCTCCCGCAACAATCTCCGCGCGTGCGCCAACCGATGCGCCCGCACCGTATTGAACCAGGTATCCCCCGCAATCTCGCGAAACAACGTCGTGAATCGCCGTCGGCTCAACCCCAACCTCGCGGCTGCCCCGTCAATCTGACGCTCCTCAAAAAACGTCCTCTCCAGTTCCCGCACATAGGCGGCCACCCGCGTCCGCGCCAAACCGGCGACCGCCGGCGCCTCAGCCTTCCGCCCGCTTGCACCGCGCAGCACCAAACCCAACAACTGCCACGCGAGTCCCAAAAGCAGCGCCTCCCCGCCCGCCCGCCGCAGGGTCTGCTCATGCAACATCTGCCGAAATATCCCTCGGACGTCCGCCGCCCATGTCACATGGGAATACACCCGCGCGCCACCCGGTTCGCGCAGACTGGCGGGCAACACTGCCAGCACCTGCGCCTGCACGCACACGGCATATAAAGAAAGCGGTCGCGCGTCTTCGATGCGATGCCGGCATCCCGCCGGTACCCAAGCCACCACCCCGGGCTCCAGCGCTTCCCTCCGCCCTCCCCGCACCAAGGCGCCTTCGCCCGCCAACACCAACAGCACCTTCAAGAAATCATGCGCCGTGTCCTCCATCCGAAACGATCCATCATGCCGACTTTCCAAGACAAACACCCCCGCCGCACCAAACCTCACTGCAATGGGTTTACGGGCGAGCGGTTCAAACATGATCACACTTTTTGCGCTCGATTGCCCGATCTGCCAAGCGCGATTGCCCACGCCGCCACGACTTTCCCCGCCCCGGCCGCTATCTTCGGACCTCGGCCCATGCTTTACGACGAAGACCACGTCCTCCGCTCGCTCCGCTCTACTTGGCAGCCCGTGGCCAACGCCGCCAGCCTCGCTCCGGGTGCCGTTACCGGCGTCACACTCCTCGAGACCGAGCTCGTTCTCACCCGCTTCGCCGACGGTCGCCTGCTCGCCGCCGATGTCGCTTGTCCCCATAAAGGAGCCCGTCTCTCGGCCGGCTGCGTCCGCGACGGTGAACTCATGTGCCCCTACCACGGCTGGCGCTTCGACCGCAACGGTGCATGCCAGTCCATTCCGTCCCTCGTCGAGCCCAACGCCGCCAAGCAGGCGCTCGCCCACCTCCGCACCTACGCCGTGCAGGAGCGCTACGGCTTCATTTGGGTGCAGCTCGATCCGACTCCCGCCGCCACCGGCATCGTCCCCTCGTTGCCCGAAGTGCCAGAGTTTGAGGACTCGCGCTGGACCTACGTTGTGGGCCCCTCCATGGCTTTCGAAACCGGTTGGCGCCGCGAGGTCGAAAACTACCTCGACATGACCCACTTTGCCTTCGCCCACGCCACCACGCTGGGCAAAGCCGCCGACCACCGCCTCCCGCCCATGGACATCAAAGAAATGCCCGACGGCGGCTTTCAGATGGACGCCCCTTTTCCCGCCCTCACGTCTCCCGCCGAGCCCCCCGGAAAACTTCAAAGCGCCCACCACCGTAGCCAGCGCGGCTACCTCCCCAACTTTACGACCATCCGCCAAACCTTCACGGATGGCGACGAGCGCGTTCTCCTCCACGTCCCCTCACCCCGCACGCGCACGAGTTGCAACGTCTTCTGGTCGCTCGCTATTTCTCCCGGCTTCGACGGTCCGCCACCGGCCATCCAAATCGAATTCGCCGTCCGCGTCCTCGATGAAGACCGCCTCATGTGCGAAAATCAAATTCCCGCCGAGGTTCCCATCAACCCCGGCCGCGGAGGTTGGGGCGTGCTGGTGATGCCCGGCGACCGGCTCGCCAACACCTTTCAGAAACAACTCCGCCGCTGGCTCACCGCGCACCCCGCGTCCGCCGCCAACCCGGCTGAAATATCAGCATAATCCCGCTCGCCACACCCCGCGTCTGCGCAAACTACTCGTCGTTCTCGTTTCCAACTCCCAACCACTTCAACCCCTCCACTTCTTATGGCCAAACCACGCATCCTCACCACCACCGTCGGCTCCTATCCTGTTCCTGACTGGCTCGCCGCACTCCCCTCCGAGCAAGCCGTCATCGACGCCACCCGTGTCGTATTCGACATCCAGGCCCAAGCCGGCATCGACCTCCCCACCGACGGCGAACTTTACCGTTTCGACGTCAACCACCCCGACACGAACGGCATGATCGAATATTTTATCCGTCCCATGTCCGGCATCGACGGCCAAGTCGGCCGCTCCATCACCGAGGAATTCTCCCGCCATCACCCGATGGGCTTCCGCCGCAAGCCCGCCGGTGTGGTCACCGGCCCCCTCGGCGAAGGCTCGCTCAATCTCCTCGCCGATTGCCAACGCGCCGCGTCCGTCGCCGGCGGTGATTTCAAGTTCACCGTCACGAGCCCCTACATGCTCGCGCGCACGCTCCTCGACCATCACTACGGCAGCTTCGACAAGCTCACCATGGCCCTCGGCGAAGTCCTCGCCGCCCAGATGCCCGGCCTCCCTGCCAGCTGCGTGCAGGTCGACGAAGCCAACATCCCCGGCAACCCGAAGGACGGTCCCCTCGCCGCCGCCTCGATGAATCTCGTCCTCGACCGCATCGACAAAAAGACCGAGCGCGCCGTCCATTTCTGCTTCGGTAACTACGGCGGCCAGACCATCCAAAAGGGCAACTGGAAGGCCCTGCTCGACTTCCTCAACGCCCTCCACACCGACCACCTCGTCCTCGAACTCGCCCACCGCCCCGCCAGCGACCTCGATGCGCTCAAGCACATCGACAAGAAAATCGCCCTCGGCGTCGGCGTGATCGACATCAAGGTCAACCACATCGAGACCGCCGACGAAGTCGCCGCGCGCATCGAAGCCGTGGAGAAAAAAGTCGGCCCCGGTCGCGTGAAGTGGGTCCATCCCGATTGCGGTTTCTGGATGCTCAAGCGCTCCATCGCCGACCGCAAAATGGAAGCCCTCGTCCGCGGCCGCGACAAATACCTCGGCCTCTAAACGCCTCCGGAGATCCCGTCAAAAAAGCCGCACCTCACCGTGCGGCTTTTCATTTCCGTCACTCCGCTACGAGGCATCCACTACGGAGTTTTTCGGAGCCGGACCCAACCCCGCTCACAACTTCGCCCGCACTTTCAAGCCGGGCACCATTTTAAAGTGTAGATCCGTGGTTATCACGGTCGCTCCCGCGCCCCGCGCACCCACCGCTATGGCGATGTCCGTAAGCGGCAAAACCTCACCGCGCCTATCCAGCTCCCAAGCCAATTCGGCCACTTCGCTCCAAAACGCCGGCCCCATCGAAATCTCGATCATCGCCGCAAACAACTGCTCCATCCGCTCGCGCGCTTCCACTGAGACCACCCCGCGCAGCACCTCAGCCCGCACCACCCCGCAGGTGATCAGTTCACCCCGCTCAAGATGATCGCCCAACTCGGCAAACAAATCGACCCGATCTCGCAGCCAGCGGATGTAAACGCACGAATCGACGAAAATCATGGTCGGTGTGGCTTTTCACGCTGCCGAAGGGCCAACACGTCGTAATCGGGATCAACGACCTGCCCTTCACCGAGACCATCGAAAAACGGGCGACTTAGCAGCGACTTCACCCTCGCCGTTCGTTCCGCCTGCGTCAGCGCAAAGTCGATGGCTTCCTTCCTCGTAGTTAACCCGGTGAGCTTCATCACTCGCTCCAATTTCGCTTCATCGAGATCGATCGTCGTTTTCATACGACCACCGATATGGGTCCCTCACCCGTATCACAAGCCGTATCACTAAACTTCCAGTCGCGCTCAGCCCACCCGATTCCCAGCCGCCACCACCAGATCTACCGGGTTGCCGCCGATCTCATGCGCCAGCAAGCGCTCATCGCGATGCCGCAGCAAAATCAGATCGGCGCGTTGCCCGACCTCGATCGTACCGCGGTCGTTGAACCCCAGTGCCGCCGCCGCGTTCACCGTGGTCGCCGCGATCGCCTCCGCCACCGTCAGCCCGCTGTATCTGACCGCCAGCGCGATCACGAACGGCATCGCATGAGTCGGCGCCGTCGCCACGCCGTAGTCGCTGGCGAGGGCCACCAATCCGCCGCTGTCGGCAAAAGCGCCCGCCCGCGCGTAACGTCCACGCCCGTGAAAACTCGCCGCCGGCGCAAACACCCCAAACGTCTCGCTCGCAGCCAAGGCCACCAAGTCCGCCTTCGACGCGTTTTCCAAGTGATCCACGCTGCGCAGGTGCAGCCGCAGCGCCTCGGTGATCATGCCCGTCGGCGCCGCCGACTCCGCACTCACCCGCAGCGGCAGCCCGTGTTTGCCCGCCCGCTCAAACAGCCGCACGCACGCCTCCACCGGCCACGCATCCGCCGCGCACACCGCCTCGACCGCGATGCCCGGAAACTCATGCCACACCGCCGGCAACAGCTCCCGCACCACCATCCGCGTAAACGCCGCCACCTCCCCGTCCACCGTCTGCCCGAGCAGCGCCGTCGGCACCACCGTCCCGGGAAATTCCTGCGCCGCCCGTGCGATCGCGTGCAACATCTTCGTCTCGCCTTCGATGGTCAGTCCATAGCCGCTCTTCACCTCCATCGTCGTGGTGCCGCCGCGGAGCATCGCATCCAATCTCGTCCGCAACCCGGCCGCGAGCTGCTTCCGCGTCGCCTCCTTCACCGCACGCACGGTCGCCTGAATTCCACCGCCTTTCTTTAGAATTTCCGCCGACGGCACTCCGCCGAGTTCCTGTTCCCACTCCACGAGCCGATCACCCGCCCAGCACGCATGCGTGTGGCAATCGACGAAGCCCGGCATCAGCACCCGCCCGTCCGCCTCGATCACTTCCGCTCCCTCCGGCACCGCCAACTCGGCGCCCACCGCCGCGATTTTCCCATCCGCCACGAGCACATCGCCACGCGCGATCACGCCGAGCTCCTTCAACGCCGCTCCGCGCCGCGCTTTTCGGCCGCCGATCAACGTCGTCGCCCCACCCGGCTCGGGCAGCGCAAGGGACAAAACACGGGCGTGACGGATCATGAGGCTCATGCGGTGACGCTTCACCGTCTTCACGACCCGCGCAAGCCACACGCCGCAGTTGCCAATTCCGCCCATTCATCACCTATTCCCCCCTCCCTCCCGCATGTCCGCCGATCTCTCCGAACTCTACCAACAGGTCATCCTCGACCACAACCGCCGCCCCCGCAACCGCGGCAAGCTGCCCACCGCCAACCGCGTCGCCCACGGCAACAACCCGTCCTGCGGCGACGAATGCAGCGTCTATCTCCAGCTCGACGGCGACCGCATCACCAACCTTTCCTTCGACGGCTCCGGCTGTGCCATTTCCCAAGCCAGCGCCTCGCTCATGACCACCCAGCTCAAAGGCAAAACCGCCGCCGAAACCCAAAAACTCTACGACGAGTTTCACCACATCGTCACCACCGGCGAGGCCCCCGAAGACATCAGCGACCTCGCCGCTTTCGCCGGCGTGCACACGTTCCCCGCCCGCATCAAATGCGCCACCCTCGGCTGGCACGCCGCACTCAACGCCCTCAAAGGCGACCCGCTCCCCGCCACCACCGAGACGCACAAAGACTGATCTGCCATCCGTCATCTTTCTCTTTTCTCTTAATCTTTCTCTTTCGTCAGGAAGTCACCGCCACAAACCGGAGAACGATTAAGAGAAAGAATTAGATCAACCAGCCCACCATGTCCGACCTCGCCCGCACCCGCGCCGATTTCCCCATCCTGCACCAGCAGGTCAACGGCAAGCCCCTCGTCTACCTCGACAACGGCGCCACATCGCAAAAACCCCGCGCCGTCATCGACGCCCTCGTCCGCTACTACGAGCGCAACAACAGCAACGTCCACCGCGGCCTCCACGCCCTCTCCATGCGCGCCACCGACGCTTATGAAGGCGCCCGCACCCGCATCGCCAACTTCATCCACGCCGCCGACCCCGCCGAAATCATTTTCACCCGCGGCACCACCGAGAGCATCAACATCGTCGCCCGCAGCTGGGCCCACGCGCACCTGAAGCCCGGCGACGTCATTCTCACCACCGAGATGGAGCACCATTCCAGTCTCGTCCCTTGGCAACAGGCCGCCAAAGCCGCCGGCGCCACCTTAAAATACATCCCTGTGCTCGGCGCCGATGCCGAGGGCGGACTCGACTACGCCGCGCTCGATACGCTGCTCACCCCGGCCGTGAAGCTCTTGGCCTTCACGCATATTTCCAACACCCTCGGCACGATCAACGACGCCGCCGAGCTCTGCCGCCGCGCCCGCGCCGTCGGGGCCGTCACCTTGATCGACGCCGCCCAGTCCATCGGCCACGCCCCGATCGACGTGCAAAGCCTCGGCTGTGATTTCCTCGTCTTCTCCGGCCACAAAATGTGCGGCCCCACCGGCATCGGCGTCCTCTACGGCCGCCGCGCGCTGCTCGACAAACTCGCGCCCGACGAAACCGGCGGCGGCATGGTCGTCACCGTCACCTACGAAGGCGCGAATTGGAAACCATCGCCCGAGCGCCATGAAGCCGGCACGCCCAACGTCGCCGACGCCATCGCCCTCGGCGCCGCTTGCGACTACATCGACGCCATCGGCCGCGAAGCCATCGCAGCGCACGACCACCATCTCGGCGCCGTCGCGATGGAGCAGCTCTCCGCTATCCCCGGCATCCGCATCATCGGCCCGCGCCTCGGCCAACCGCGCGCAGGTCTGGTGAGCTTCGCGTTTCCCGATGTGCATGCCCACGACATCGTCACCTTCGCCGACGAAGACGGCCTCGCATTGCGCGGCGGCCATCACTGCAACCAGCCGTTGATGCGCAAGCTCGGCCTCACGAGCACGACGCGCGCGAGTTTCTATTTCTACAACACCGAGCAGGAAATCGGCGTCCTCGTCGCCAGCCTCCGCCGCATCCAAAAATTCTTCGCCGGCTAGCCACGCCTTGCCGGTCGACCCCTTCTCCCATTTGAGCCGCATCGATGTGCGGCTTTTTTTGTGCCTGATTTAGCATCTTTGCCCCATCTCCCGCTCCGCCCCTTCCTGCTCGCCTCCCCTCGCCCCGCCCGCTTTGGCTTTCCTCCTATGAAACTCCGTCCCCTCCTCTTTATTCTCGCCGCTTGTATCGCGGGCAGCGCCCTGCGCGCCGACGAAGGCATGTGGCTTTTCTCTGCGCCGCCCCGTGCGCAGATCAAAGCCAAATATGGCTTCGATCTCACCGATGCTTGGCTCGATCACGTCCGTCTTTCCTCCGTCCGCTTCAACAGCGGTGGCTCCGCTTCCTTCGTCTCCGCCGACGGCCTCGTGATCACCAACCACCACGTCGCCGCCGACTCCCTCCAAAAGATGGGCTCAAAGGAGAAAAACATCCTCCGCGACGGCTTCTACGCCAAGACCCAGGCCGATGAGATCAAAGCCAACGACCTCGAGGTAAACGTCCTCCAATCCATCGAGGACGTCACCGCCCGCATCAACGCCGCCGTCCCGGCCAATCTCTCCGGTGCCGACGCCGCCCTCGCCCGCCGCAAGATCATCGCCGAGGTCGAAAAAGAGTCGAAAGATAAAACCGGTCTCCGCAGCGATGTCGTTACCCTCTACCAAGGCGGCGCCTATCACCTCTACCGCTTCAAGCGCTACACCGACATCCGTCTCGTCTTCGCCCCAGACCAGCAAATCGCCTTTTACGGCGGCGATCCCGATAATTTCGAATATCCCCGCTACTGTCTCGATGTGACGTTTTTCCGCGTCTACGAAAACGGCCAGCCCATCAAATCCGCAAACTTCCTGAAATGGTCGGCCAACGGTGCGGCCGATGGTGAACTCACCTTCGTTTCCGGCCACCCCGGCTCCACCCGGCGTCTGCTCACCATCGCCGAGCTCGAATACCTTCGCGACAACCAGGTCCTCTACCAACTCGGCCAGTTGAAACGCGAAGAGGTGCTCCTCAATTCTTGGAGCGGCCGCAGCGGCGAAAACGCCCGCCGCGCCAAAGATGAACTCTTCGGCATCCAGAACTCGCGCAAAGTTTCCGACGGTCGGATCGCCGCCCTGCAAGACCCCGTCTTCTTCGGCGCCAAAGTCGCCGCCGAAAAAGCCCTGAAACAAAAACTCGCCGACATGCCCGGCGGTACCGAGGCCCTCGCCGCCTATGACCGCATCGCCGCGGCCCAAAAAGTCATCGCCGGCCTCGCCCACCGCTCCCGTGCGATCAACAGCCTGAACTCCGATTCGTTCAGCATCGCCAACCGCCTCCTCCGCGCGGGCGACGAACGCCCCAAGCCTAATGGCGAACGCCTCAGCGAATACGCCGACGCGCGTCGCGAGTCCTTCGAGCAGCAGCTGTTCACCGACAAGCCCATCTACACCGACTTGGAAATTCTCACCTTGGCGGACTCGCTCACGATGTTCGTCGCCGACTTGGGCGCCAATGACCCGGTCGTCCTCGCGGTCCTCGCGGGCAAATCACCCCGCGTCCGCGCGGCCGAATTAATCAACGCGACAAAAGTCCGCGACGTCGCCTTCCGCAAAAAACTTTATGAGGGCGGAGCCGCCGCCGTCGCCGCGGCCAAGGATCCGATGATCGAGGTCGCCCGCGTCCTCGACCCCGAATCCCGCGCCCTGCGCAAGAGCTTCGAGGCGCAGAACGAAATCAAACAGCAGGCCCAAGCCGTCATCGGCAAAGCCCGTTTCGCCATCGACGGCACCAACAACTACCCCGACGCCACCTTCACCCTCCGCCTCAGCTATGGCCCGGTGAAAGGCTACGTCGAGAACGGCCAAAAAATCCCCGCCACCACAAACTTCGCCGGCCTTTACGCCCGCGCCGCCGATCAGGACAACAAGCCACCGTTCGATCTTCCTCCCCAATGGATCGCGAAGAAATCGGCCCTCGATCTCACCGTGCCCTTCAACTTCGTGAGCACGGCCGACATCATCGGCGGCAACTCCGGCAGCCCGGTGATCAACCGTGCCGGCGAATTCGTCGGCATTATCTTTGACGGCAACCTCCAGTCGCTCGCCGGCGACTACGGTTACGACGACATCGAAGCCCGCGCCCTGAGTGTCCACAGCGCCGGCATTCTCGAGGCGTTGAAGAAGGTTTACGAAGTCCCCGCCCTCGTCGCCGAACTCACAGCGGGCAAACGCTGATCCCAACGATCACCGGATTTCTGGGGGCGGGTCTCCAACCCGCCCTTTTTTGCGCCCGGAGAACGTCTTCCTCTTCTCAACCGCTAAGCCCTCGCAGTCCCCACCCCGCCAGCGCCGCCCCGAGCACGATCCATCCCAGCCCGATGCGTCCCCAGTGCAGCGCGGCAAACGCGACCACGCCGATCGTCGCAACCAATCCGTCCATTCCAGCCGCCCAACCGTTCGGCCACACCGCGTGCCAGCCAAACCAGAGCGCGAGATTCAAGATGACGCCCACCACCGCCGCCGTCACCGCCGCCAGCGCCGCGCTCAACCGCACGTTGTCACGCAGCCGCTCCACGTAGGGCGCCCCCACGAGGATAAATAGAAACGTCGGGACGAACGTCACCCACGTCGTCATCGCCGCGCCGAGCGTAGCCGCCCCCAGCGACGTCAGCCCGCCGGGATTCGCCCAGCCCGCGAGAAACCCCACGTATTGGAGCACCAAGATCAGCGGCCCCGGCGTCGTCTCCGCGAGCGCCAAACCGTGCAACATCTGCGGCGCCGTTACCCAGCCGTGATTCTCCACGGCCTGCTGCCCCACGTAGGGCAACACCGCGTAAGCCCCGCCAAACGTTACCACCGCCACCTTGCTGAAAAAAAAACCCAACTGCGCGTAGAGCCCGCTCCAGCCGTGAAAAACTCCCGCCGCCACCACCGGCGCCGCCCAAAGCGCCAGCCCCGCCACCGCGAGCCGAAGAGTGGACCGCGTTGTCCCTAACGCGGTCTGCGCCCCGCTCGCGTCCAACGGTGCCATCACCTTCAGCCCAAACGCCTCCGGCCAAACCTTTCCACCGATAAACCCGGCGGCCAGCGCGCCCAAGACCACCGCCGGAAACGGCACCCGCCCCACCGCCAGCGCGATCAATGCCGCCGCCGCGATGCCCCACGCCACCGGAGTCTTGAGGGCCTTGCGACCCACCCGCAGCACCGCCGCCACCACGATCGCGAGCACCACCGCCTTTAGCCCATAAAGAATCCCCGCCACCGCCGGCACCGTTCCGTAGCTCACATAAATCCAACTCAGTCCCCACAGCGTCAGCGCGCCCGGTAGCACGAACAAAATTCCTGCCGCCAAACCGCCGCGCACCCCGTGCAGCAGCCAGCCGCAATAGGTCGCGAGCTGGGTCGCTTCCGGCCCGGGCAGCAGCATGCAAAAATTCAGCGCGTGCAGAAACCGCTCCTCCCCGATCCAGCGTTTCCGTTCCACGAGCTCCCGATGCATGATCGCGATCTGCCCCGCCGGTCCGCCGAAACTGATCCAACCCAGCTTCAGCCAGAACCGCAGCGCCTCCCGAAAACTCGGATTCTCCCCCATCACGCGAGCACACGCACTTCACCGCGCCGCGCAAACGGCAAAACTCCTCCCGCAAAAAATCGGCCGAATGACTTGCGCCCACCCCGCGCCGCCTGTTTTTACACCGTCCTCTTCTCCCTCGCCGCCCGGTCTAATCAACTGCTCTCACCGCCATGAAACGTTCCCGCTCTTCCGAGTCCTTCCTCGAAAAAACCATCTTCGCCAGCCGCTGGCTCCAGGCCCCGCTCTACGTCGGCCTGATCATCGCCCAGTGCGTCTACGTCTACCAGTTCTTCGTCGAGCTCTGGCACCTCGGCCACATCGCGTTCAGCCCCGCCGGCACGGTCAAGGACCCCAGCACGCTGATCATGCTCAATGTCCTCGGTCTCATCGACGTCGTCATGATCGCGAATCTCCTCATCATGGTGATCATCGGCGGCTACGAGACCTTCGTCTCCCGCCTCAACCTCGATCAACACCCCGACCAGCCGGAGTGGCTGAGCCACGTCAACGCCGGCATGTTGAAGGTCAAACTCGCCACCGCCCTCATCAGCATCTCCTCGATCCATCTCCTGAAAACGTTCATCGAGGTCCGCTCGCCTGAGTTCGCCGCGGCGCCCAACAGTGTCATGTGGCAGGTCATCATCCACTGCGTCTTCGTTTTTTCCGCCATCGCCCTCGCTTACACGGACAAACTCATGATGTCCTCCGTCAAAGCCGCCTCCGGTCCAAGCTGAGCCCAGCCCTCAACCCGCCAAATCGAACGGCCCCCACCCCAAAATCACCAAGCCCAAGACGGCTCCACGACCGAGGCGCGTTTTCGAAATCACATCTGCCGCCGGGCCTTACCCGGCGTAAGTTGGCCGTCCTTGACCAATTCCTCCGGAGCCATCCGGCGATGTGGAGGGTAAATCCACAGTACGATTCCGGCCAAGGAAAGCATGAGCGCTGCGGCGACTCCCCATTCGTCCAATCCTCGCGACGATCTCTCGGCCAGGATTCCTTGAAACCAAGCGAACGGAGGGTCGATTACGGAAAATCTGAAAGGGGCGAAGGAGTTTAAGCGCCGCACGGAAGCAAGTTGCGTCGAGGCCAAAACACCGGGCCACCCAGCGCAAGCCCTGCAATTAACGCGGGTTTTGCGCGCCCGATGGAGCCAAGACAGCCCACGCCACGCTTGCCGCCGCGTGCCTCACGGCGCACATCTCCCCGGTGCAACCGTCCAGCGACGACTCCCTCATCTTCGCCCTCGAGCGACCTCACCGTAACCTTTGGACCTACTATTGGGTCACCTGCCTCGCGGTGCCGCCGCTCCTGCCCGTCACGTTACCGTTTTACTGGTTTCGCTATCACACGATGCGGTACAAGTTCACCGCCGAGGGAATTTCGATGAGTTGGGGCATTTTGTTTCGCCGCGAGATCATCGTGAATTACGCGCGCATCCAAGACATCCATCTTCGCTCGAATCTGGTCGAGCGTTGGTTTGGCCTCGCCAAGGTGCTGGTCCAAACCGCCAGCGGCAACGCCTCCGCCGAGCTCACCTTGGAAGGTCTGAAGGAGTTCGAAGCGGTCCGTGATTTTCTCTATTCCAAGATGCGGGGCGTAAAGGAGCAGCCCTCGACCCCACCCGTTTTGACTGCTGTCGGCTCGGACGCCGAGCTTGCCGCTGCTCTGCGTGAGGTCACCGCCGAACTCCGCGCCACCCGCCTCGCCCTCGCCCACCGTGCCGGCACCGCGCCGACCCAGCCCGATGCTTGATCCGCTTCGCACCCGTCTCCTTGGCTGGTTGCGCGTCCCGGCTCAACCTCAGCCGCCCGCCGGCGCCCCCGGCTCCACCCGCATTTTTCGCGCCGGCCATCGCTTCTACCAACTGCGCCTCGCCGGTTGGACCGTCGCCCAACTCGCCACGCTCGCCGGTATTCTTTTCTCACTTTGGTTTTTCCACCGGGCCGAACAACTCGCCCAGGAAATCTCCTCCGCGGCCAACCGGGGCGCGCCCGCGACACTCACCCCTTCGCCCGAAAATACACCGAAGATCGCCCCGGAAAAGTCGTCGTCCGGCAAACCCCGGCGCGAGCCCAAGGTCTCCGTCGACCTCGCCCTCAGGAACATCGCCGAACGCACGCCGTGGTGGATGTTTCGCGTCATCACCGTGATCGAAATCATCGCGTTGTCGGGTTTCTTCTTCGTCGCCCTCATCACCTATGCGGCCGTCCGCCTCGACTACGAACAGCGCTGGTACATCGTCACCGATCGCAGCCTCCGCCTCCGCAGCGGCATTTGGCAGGTGCAGGAACTCACGATGAGCTTCGCCAATCTTCAACAGGTCACCGTCACCCAAGGCCCCCTCCAGCGCCTCCTCGGCTTGGCCAACGTCCACGTCCAAACCGCCGGCGGTGGCGGTCACCAGCCCAATGAAGAGAATCACGATTCCTTGCACACCGCCGAGTTCCACTGCGTCGAAAACGCCCCGGAAATTCGCGATCTGATCCTTGATCGCCTCCGTCTCTTTCGCGCGAGCGGCCTTGGCGATCCCGACGACCACACCGTCGCACCGCCTACCGCGCTCGCCCCCACGACGGCCATCGCGGCCGCCCGTGAATTGCTCCAAGAAGCCTCCGCCCTACGCCGCACCTTCACCGGCTGACGCACCAACCGCCCTCGCCCTTTCGCCATAGCCGAACCCGGCCAGTTACTTCATCTGGAACGAATCCGCCGGCATTGTCTCCCTTCGCCGCGAGCGCGCTTTCGCCCAAAACGCGCCGACTTATCCCGACCAACCGTAACTCCAATGCTCCTTGGCGCGGCCGGTCTCCGGTCGACCCGCAACCGCCTCACCGCTTCAGCTTCAGCAAGCGCTCGCCGGCTGCGTGCAGCGTGGCGGGTTTCTTCGCGAAATTCAGCCGCACGTAACGGTTCTCGCCGTGGGCGAAAAAGCTCGAGCCCGGCACCGGCGCGACGCCGATCTCCTTCGTCATCCAGTGCGCGAATTCCACGTCGCTCGCGTAGCCGAACGGCGAGATGTCCAACATCACAAAATAGGCGCCCTCAGGCCGCGTGTAGCTGAGCCCGGTCTGGTCGAGGTAGCCGAGCAGCACGTCGCGCGACTCGGCGTACTTCGCGGTCAACTCATCGTAGTAACTCGCCGGGAAATTCAGCGCCGTCACCACTGCATGTTGCAACGGCGCCGCCGCGCCCACCGTGAGAAAATCATGCACCTTCCTCGCCTGCGCGATTACCTCCGGCGCCGCGCGCAGATAGCCGAGCCGCCAACCGGTGATCGAAAAGGTTTTCGAGAGCGACGAACACATCAACGTGCGCTTTGCCATGCCCGGGAGCGTCGCGAAATACACATGCTGCCGGCCGTCGAAAACGATGTGCTCATACACCTCGTCGGTGATCACCCACACATCGAACTCCTCCGCCAGCGCCGCGATCTGCAACAACTCTTCACGCGTAAACACGCGGCCGCAGGGATTGGACGGATTACACAGCACAAACGCTTTCAGCCCACCCGCAAACGCCCGCCTCAGCTCCGCCGGATCGAAACGGTAATGCGGCGGATTCAGCGGCACGTGCACCGCCTGCGCCCCCGTGAGGATCGCGTCGGCGTTGTAGTTTTCATAGAACGGCGAGAAGAGCCCAACTTTGTCGCCCGGGTCGCACACGGTCATGAACGCCGCCATCATCGCTTCCGTCGAGCCGCAGGTGACGACGAGCTCGCGGTCGGCATCGACCGGCACGCCCAACCCGCGGGAGATTTTCGCCCCAAGCGCCGCGCGCAGTTCGGGTGCGCCCCACGTGACCGCGTATTGGTGGCGGCCGGCGTCCATCGCGTCTTTGCCGGCCTGTACCAGAGCCGCCGGCGGGTCCCAGTCGGGGAAGCCCTGCGACAGATTGATCGCACCGTGCCGGGCCGCGACGCGCGACATCTCGCGGATCAAAGATTCCGTGAAGACCGAGGTGCGACGAGACGTGGCGGGCATGGAAAGCCTTTCAAGGAATCCTCAACGCCATGCCCTCTTTGAGCGGCGTCGCGGCACCGGCCGGCAACACATCGCGATTCGCGTCGATCAGCGCCTGCACCCGCGCGTTGGTCGCCGAGCCGTAGTACTTTTTCGCAATCCCGAAGAGCGAATCCTTCGGCGCCACCGTGTGACGGCGCCCACCTCCGGCCGCCGGTTGCACCGATTTGGTCCGGGGAACGGTATTGGTCGGCGCGGGTGACAACGACGCTTCCGCCGCCACGTCGACTTCGCGGCCTTCGATCGGCGCGAGACTGATGCGTGACGGCTCACCCCCGTCGTTCACCTCCGTCACCGCCGGTTCCCAAGTTGCCGCCGTTGGTGGACGAACACCGGCCGAAAACGTGCCGCCCAATCCGCCGGAGCGCAAAACCGAGAGTTCCGCGCGGAGCTGTTCAATTTCACGCTCCAGTCGCTCGCGTTGGTCTCCGCCCTCGATCCGGACCTCGCGGCTGTCGAGCGGCTGATTGGGCAGCGTCCGGCCAAACTCGCGTTTCGCCGCCTCGATTTGCTGGCGCACGAGCGGCGCCTGCCGGGAGTTGGGCTGTTGTTCGAGGTATTTTCGGAAATGGTAGATCGCAGCAATCGGATCCTTGATGTGCTGCCGGTAGATCAAACCGGCTTCCAAGTGCGATTCCGGGGCCGATTCCGCCCGGCGCGCGATCACTTTCAGATAGTTGGCCAACGCCTCCTGCGGCCGTCCCTGCCGCACCAATTGCTGCCCTTCCCGGTAACTGGCATCGTCCACTTCGGCGATCAACACGGAGGTTTCCCCCGGCCCGCAACCGGCACCCGCCCCGGCAAACACCAGCACTAAGCCGGCGGCGATAAATGGAAAAAACTTGGACATCGGAATCGGTGAAAGGGATTGAACGCGTTAAAGCTGGCCGTAAGTTCCGGACTCCGCTCCCGCGATTCAAATCATAAATGGCCATCGCTTCGAAATCCGCCCTCGCCCGTGCGCGCCGTTGCTTCCGCATCGAGGGTGACGCTCTCGCTGCCACCGCGCGAGGCCTGGACGGGAGTTTTGTCGCGACGGCCCAGGCCGTGGAAGCCACCGTCGCGGCCGGCGGAAAACTCATTTTTAGCGGAGTCGGAAAATCCGCCCACATCGCCCAGAAGGTCGCCGCCACCTTCAACAGCACGGGCGTCTCCTCCTGTTTTCTCGATTCAACCCAAGCGCTCCACGGTGACCTCGGTCTGTGCGCCGAGGGCGATCTTGCAATTCTGCTCAGCAACAGCGGTCAGTCCGAAGAGGTTCTCCGTCTCGTCCCGCTGCTCAAGCGCTTCGGCCTCGGCATCGTGGCCTTCACCGCCCACGCGGATTCCGACCTCGCGCGTGCCGCCGATCACCTGCTGCTTTACCGCGTCCCCCGCGAAGCGTGCCCGCTCAAGCTCGCCCCGACCGCGAGCACCACGGCCGCGCTCGCCCTCGGCGACGCGCTGGCGATGGTACTGCTCGAATCCCGCGGCCTCACCCGCGACGACTTCGCCAAATACCATCCCGCCGGAAACCTGGGCCGCGTCCTTCTGCTGCGCGTGAGTGACATCATGCGCACCGCCGACCGCCTGCCCGTCGCCGTTGAAACCGTCCCGTTGCAGGACGCCATCCTCGCGATGACCAAAGCCAAGAGCGGCAGCATTGCCTTGGTCCATCCCCGCACCCGGCGCTTGACGGGCATTCTGACGGACGGCGATTTTCGCCGCAGCGCGCTCACCGGTCCGGATTTCCTCAGCCGTCCGGTTTCCGCTTTCATGACCCGCACCCCAAAAACCATCTCCGCGGACGCCCTAGGCGTCGATGCGTTACGTCTTTTTGAAGCCCATAAAATCGACGATCTAATCGTCACCGACGCCCAGCACCGACCCGTCGGTCTGATCGACGGCCAAGATTTGCCCAAATTTAAAATCGTGTGAAACCCCCCATCCGCATCGGCATCATCGGTCTCGGCGGTTTCGCCGGCTCCCACCACAACGCCGTCGCGCGCCTGGAAGAGCGTGGACACGCCAAGCTTGTTTGCACCTGCGATCCACGGGTGGAATTGTTCGTCAACGAGCGTGAGAAACTGAATTTTGTCGCCCGGGGCGTCGGCGTGTTTCCCGACTACCGCTCCATGCTCGCCGCCTGCGGCCGCGATCTCGATCTCGTCGTGATCCCGACGCCGATCAATCTCCATGCCGAGATGCACGCCGCCGTCACGGCGCTCGGCCTGCCGGCTTATCTTGAGAAGCCTCCCACCTTGGATCACGCCGAGCTTGAGCGCATGATCACGGCCGACTCGCGGGCGGGGAAATCATCGCTGGTCGGCTTTAACTTTATCATCGAGAAACAACGTCTCGCCCTCAAGGAGCGCCTCCTCGCGGGCGAATTCGGCGGATTACGCGGTGCCACGCTGAGCGCTCTGTGGCCCCGTCCGGCGAGTTACTTTCAGCGCAACGACTGGGCCGGGCGTCTCATGATCGCCGACCGCCCGGTGCTCGACTCCTGCTTCGGCAACGCCATGGCGCACTTCGTCCACAACCTGCTGTTTTGGGCCGGCACCGCCGATCTTTACAGCTGGAGCCAGCTCGCCGCGGTGCGCGCCGAACTCTATCGCGCCCACACCATCGAAGGCGCCGATACGTTCTTCGTCGAGGCCGACACGACCACATCGGTTAACCTGCGCTTCGCGCTTTCGCACGCCTGCGCCGGCCCGGCGTCACACAACGAAACCGTGATCTGCGACGACGCGGTGATCCACTACTCCGTCGGGCATCACATCGAACTGCGTTGGCGAGATGGCCGCGTCGAGCGCACCACCCCGGAGCCGTTCGACGGCCTCGAATGCAACCACCTCGACTACTACCGCTACCTCCGCGGCGAAACGAGCCGGCCCGCCACCACCCTCGTCGACTCCCGTCCTTTCGTGGCCCTGAACGACCTCGCCCACATCTCAAGCGGCCAGATTGCGACCATTCCCGGCGCGCTGGTCAGCGGCGTGCGCGACGAGAAAGAGCAGAAGGACTACATCAACGTCGCCGGCATGAACGCGTCGCTCGATTCCTTCCTCGCTCACGGCCGCTGGCCCGGGGCCCAAGGCTGGAATCATCCGGGCGGCACCGTCACCACCCTCGCCGATCTGCCGCGATTTGAGGCCACCGTTCGCGCGATGGCGCAGGCGAAGTAAGGCCTCGTTTTCGGTCCGCCCGTCCACCTTCGCCGCCCGCTTTACTCGCGGCGGTTTCTTCGTCTTTTTTTCCCCATGCCCACGCCTGCGTTTTTCTACCAAGACCCGCTGCCCCTCGGCCCCGATGAAACGTCCTACCGCCTCCTCACCAAAGATGGCGTCAGCACCACCACGTTTGAAGGCCGCGAGATTCTGAAAGTCGCGCCCGAGACGCTGGCGTTCCTCGCGCAGCAGGCGTTTCACGACACCAATTTTTTCCTGCGCTCGAAACATGTCGCGCAGGTCGCCGCCATTCTCGACGACCCGGCCGCCTCGGCCAATGACCGCTACGTCGCACTCACGCTCCTGAAAAACGCCGAGATCGCCGCCCGCGGCATCCTTCCGATGTGCCAAGACACCGGCACCGCCACCATCGTCGGCAAAAAGGGCCAGCAGGTCTGGACCGGCGCCAACGACGCCGAGTGGCTGAGCCGCGGCGTCTACGACTGCTACACCAAGGAAAATCTCCGTTACTCCCAAACCGCGCCCCTTGATCTCTGGAAAGAGGTCAATACCGGCACCAACCTTCCGGCGCAGATCGACCTCTATGCCACCGAGGGCGCGAAGTATGAGTTTCTGTTTGTCGCCAAGGGCGGCGGCTCGGCCAACAAGATGTTCCTCTACCAGGAGACCAAGGCGCTCCTGAATCCGAAGAGCCTCGAAAAATTTGTCACCGACAAGCTCCAATACCTCGGCACCAGCGCCTGCCCGCCCTACCACCTCGTCTTCGTCCTCGGCGGCACCAGCGCCGAGGCCTGCCTCAAGGTCCTCAAGCTCGCCTCCGCCAAATACCTCGACGCCCTCCCCACCACCGGCAACGAGCACGGCCGCGCCTTCCGCGACCTCGAATGGGAAAAAAAGATTTTGGAGATCGCGCAGAATTCCAAAATCGGCGCCCAGTTCGGCGGCAAGTATTTCGCCCTCGATGTCCGGGTTGTCCGCCTCCCCCGCCACGGCGCGAGTTGCCCTGTGGGCATGGGGGTCTCCTGCAGCGCCGACCGCAACATCAAGGCCCAGATCACCAAGGACGGCGTCTTTCTAGAAGAGATGGAGACCAACCCCGGCCGCTTCATCCCTGAGGCCGACCGCCGTTTCAAGGATGATAACATCGTCAAAATCGACCTCCGCCGCCCGATGCCAGAGATCCTCGCGGAGCTCTCCAAGTATCCCGTCACCACCCGCGTATCGCTCACCGGCCCAATGATCGTCGCCCGCGACAGCGCGCACGCGAAGCTCCAGGAGCGCATCGATGCCGGCCAAGGCCTGCCGCAGTATGTCAAAGATCACCCCGTCTACTACGCCGGCCCCGCCAAAACTCCGACCGGCTTCGCCTCCGGTTCATTCGGTCCCACCACCGCCGGCCGCATGGACAGCTACGTGAACACCTTCCAATCCCTCGGCGGTTCGATGATCATGCTCGCCAAGGGCAACCGTAGCCAAGCCGTCACCAAATCCTGCAAAGCCCACGGCGGTTTTTATCTCGGCAGCATCGGCGGCCCCGCCGCGATTCTCGCGCAGGACAACATCAAGAAGGTCGAAGTACTCGAATACCCCGAGCTCGGTATGGAAGCGATTTGGAAGATCGAAGTGGAAGACTTCCCCGCCTTCATTCTGGTCGACGACAAGGGCAACGACTTCTTCGTGAACAACTGCGGCATCTGCGTCCCGGGCTAAATTGCCCGCGGGTCACTCGCCGATCACCGTCACGACGACCCTGCGCGTCGGCGCGGCGCGGCGGTGCTCCCACAGAAAAAGCCCCTGCCAAGTTCCGAGCAACAACCGCCCCTCGCTAAACGGCACCGTCTCGCTCGTGCGCGTCAGCGCCACCTTTATATGGCCCGGCATGTCATCCGGGCCCTCCTGAGTGTGCTCAAAGCGGGGATCCCCCTCCGGAACCAACAGACCAAACCAAGCCTCGAGATCGCGCCGCGCAGACGGATCGGCGTTCTCCATAATGACGAGACTCGCGCTCGTATGTTGGCAAAACACCGTCACTACCCCGCGGGTCAATCGGCTACGCTCCAGCACGCCCGCCACCGCTTCGGTGATCTCATGCAGCCCGGTCCTGCGCGGGCGCAATTCCAACGTATCTTGATACACAGCCACGTCTCAGCCAAACCGCCCCGCCCGCGTCGCACAAGTCTATGGACCCGTTTTTCGCCCGGCGGCACGGTTACGACCCTGCTCCGCGCCCACAAAAAAGGCCGGGCTGGTTAAGCTCGGCCTGCCGTGTCGCGGAATGTTACCGCTTCAGAATTTCACCATGAGGCGATCGCCACCGACGCCCAGCCGGCTGGGGCCGGTTTCGTAGAGCCTCTCATCCGCAATCCGGCTGGCCAAACGTTCGCTGCTCCGGGCCGTTGCCGTTTTCACACCGACACTTGCCGGCAACGCCGTGCCGAGGTAGCGGGCACGCCGGACATCCGCCGGGGCCTTCATCTGCGCCAAGGGGTCAACCACCGGTTGACGCGCGGGCATCGCTCGCGACTCGAAACCGTGCACCGTCGAACCGAGGAACGACCGGCCGCCAAACGGGGACTCGGCGGATTGCACCGCCGCAAAATTGTTCGCGATCGAGCGCGCCGAGGGACTCGCTTCTCGAACACTGTCGTCGACCCGCCCGGTCAAAACCGCCATCGCCGAGAAGGCTTGGGCTCCCGACTCCGTGGACATGTCGGCCTCCCGGCTCACGCTCGGCGCCGACTCGCTTGCGACCGCGACAGGTTTGACCTCGCCGCCCACGAACGCGCCTTCAGCCGGCCCGGCTACTGTCGCAGCCGAACCCGCAGACGATGCCGACGTCTCAAAAACCTCATCACCAAGGACAGGCAGCACGACCCCTTCGGGAGTCACCGTCTGATACTCGCGCACGCTCAAAAAAGTAATCGCCAACACCGCCGTCGCCCCGAGCGGCAGATGATACCGGGAAAAACCCGCAAATGCCCGCGCCGGCAACGTTCGCCACCACGGCCGTTTCACCACCAGCGCCGCGAGCTGCTTTGCACGCAGCTCGCGCTCAAATTGGTTCCAAAACTCTGCCGGCGGGCGTTCGGCTCGCTTCAAACGCAAAAGGTCTTCCAAGGTCACTGACTTCGGGCGGTCGGACTTCATCGGCGCATGTAGGGCTGGAGCTCGGATTGTAGCAGTTGTTTCGCGTAATGGAGCCGGGAACGCACAGTTCCTACCGAGGAATCCATGATCTCGGCGATCTCTTGGTGGCTCAGGCCATCGATTTCAAATAAAGTTACCACGGTACGATGTCTGGTAGACAGTTTTTGCAGCGCTTCGTTCAATTTTTCCTGGAGCTCGCGGACATAGGTGTCGCGCTCGGCACCGCTGTTGTCGGTCAGAGCGGCGATGATTTCCTTCGAAACCGGCTCGTCGGAGTCGATTTTCTCCAGACTGAAAAAGGACCGAAGCCGGTGTTTGCGCAGGTGGCTGAGCGTGGTGTTGACGGCGATTCGGTAGAGCCAAGTGAAAAAGGACGACTGGCCGCCAAACCGCTGAATCGATTGAAACGCCTTGATGAACGTGTCCTGCGTGAGATCGGCCGCGTCCTCCCGGTTGGAGGTCATGTGATAGATGATCCCGAGCACCCGTTCCCGATAACGCAGGATCAACCGGTCGAACGCCGCGACGTCTCCCGCCTGCACCAAGTGCACAATCACCATGTCGGCATCGGCCTCCTGCGCGCGCTCGGGAGAGGCGACAAGGATTTTAGAGAGGACCTTGGGGGCATCCATGGCGGCGAAGGTAAAACGCGAACCGGGTGGCGGGGCAAACGGAAAGTTTCACGCCTTCACCCCGGCAGAAGAAAATGAAAATCTGCGCCCGCGCCGGGTTCGCTCGCGCAAGCGATGCTGCCGCCGTGCGCCACGACGATCTCACGCGCGATCGCGAGACCGAGACCGGCGCCGCTCTTAGCCTGGCCCGGGGCGCGATAAAACCGGTCAAACACCCGCGAGACGCTCTCCGCTGGGATGCCCGGCCCCTGATCCCGCACCGAAAATCGCACGAACCCCAGCGGCGCGCTCGTCGCGGCGAGCGCGACCACGCCGCCGGGCGGAGAGAACTTCGCTGCGTTGGTGAGCAGGTTGATAAACACGTGACGGATGCGGACGGAGTCCACCCTCAATCGGCCGATCCCGGATTCGCACTGCACCTCGAGTTTCGCGCCGGCCCCCGTGACAAACCCGCGTGCTTCGTCGGCGATCTCCTCCAGCAAGGTCGGCACCGCCACCTCGATCCGGTCGAGCGCGACGGCCCCGGCCTCAAGGCGCGAGAGGTCGAGGAGGCCGTCGAGGATGCGGAGGAGGCGGTCAGCATCATCGCGCGCGGTCTCAAGCAACTCGCGTTGCGCGGGCGCGAGCACGCCGACGTTTTCCTCGAGCAGCAGATACACCGCGAGGCGCAGGCTGGTGAGCGGGGTCTTGAGCTCATGGCTCACGGTGCCGGCGAGGTTGGTCTTCGCATCATCGAGCAGGCGGAACTTGGTGACGTCTTGGAGAATGATGGCCGCGCCCTTGAACTCGGTGACCTTGTCGCCGATCGCGAGGATGCGCGGGAGATAATGATGCTCCTCGCGCGCGACCCGAAACGTCACGATATGGCGGTAATTCGTCGGCAGGCAGTGATCGCCCGTCGCCATCACCTGCTCGAGCGGCCCGGTGATGCCGGGCGGAAACGAGGCGGGGAAATCCGGGGACTGCGCGAGGCGCTCGGCCGCGGGATTGCGCACCGCGTGGGTGCCGTCGGCGTCGAGTACGAACACGGGGTCGGGGGCGGAGCTGAGCGTCGCCTCCATCGTGCGCTGGGTGCGAAGGACCTTGGCGAGAGTCGCCTCGCGGTAGGCGCGCAGCTTGGCCGACATCTGGTTGAAGGCGCGCGCGAGTTGGCCGAGTTCGTCGCGCGAACGCTCCGGCACTTCCCGGTCGAGGTCGCCTTCGCCGATCGCCGCAACGGAAGCCGTCAGCTCCTGCAGCGGCCGCATCAGAAAGGCTGAGAGCCGCCACGCGAGCAGCAGCGAGACCACGAGCGCGACCGCCATGCCGCCCAGCAAGACGTTGACGGTGGTCGCGGCGAGTTGCTCGGCGCGCGCCGCCGTCTGCAAGGCCGAGGCATAGTCGCGGCGATTGAGCTCCTCGATGGCCGAGAGCACCCGGTAGAGCGACGTCTCGCTGCGTTGCAATGAGTCGAGCGAGCCGGGCCCGCCGGCGTTGAGCGAAGCCTCGGCCTGCGCCGCATAGTCCTGGAATACGCGGTCGAGATGCTCGACCATCGGCCCCCGGGTGCGAGCGGCCGCGCTGGCGGATTGCGCCATCAGCTCACGGGTAAAGGCCGCCCGCTGCTGTTCAAACGTGCGGCGCGCGCCGAAGGGATCGCCCCGCTGCGCCCGCGCCGCGGTCGCACTCATGAGCATCGCCGCTTCCCGCATCCGCTGGCTCGCCAAGACCGCGCCGTAATCGGCGACGAGATCCTCCTGAATGGATCCGGCCAGCTGCCGACTGACCAACACCGCGTAGCCGCCGGTGCCGACGAGCAGCAAAAGAAACGGCAGCAGGCCCAGATAGAGACGGGTGCGCAGCATCGGGAGAAGCCGGGCTCAAAGGAAGCCGAGCTTCTGTCGCTTGCGGTAAAGGGTCGCCGGGTCGATGCCAAGGATGCGCGCCGCTTCGTCGAGATTATGAGCGAGCGCGAGGATGCGGCGGAGGTGCTCGGTCTCGAGCGCGTCGAAGGTCACGCGGGCACCAACCGCCACCGCCGGATCGGGTGCGACCCCAAACTGCTCGGGCAAATCGGCAAGCTGGATGGTGTCGCCGGCGGCGAGGATCACGGCGCGTTCCACCACATTGCGCAGCTCGCGCAGGTTGCCCGGCCAGCCATAAGTACCGAAGGCGGCGACGACCGCCGGCGCATAACCGGTGATTTTCTTCCCCAGGCGCGCCGAAAAATGGCGGCGATAACTCTCGGCGATTTCGAGCAGATCGCCCGGACGCTCGCGCAGACCGGGCAAGGTGACGGCAATCACGTTGAGGCGATAGAAAAGATCTTCGCGGAAACGCCCGGCTTTCACCTCCTCGGCGAGATTGCGGTTGGTCGCGGCGATCACGCGCACGTGGGCGCGGCGCGGTGTCGTCTCCCCCACCCGCTCGTATTCGCGCTCCTGCAGGAGGCGGAGCAACTTGGGCTGGATGGTGAGCGGCAGTTCGCCGATTTCGTCGAGGAACAGGGTGCCACCCGAGGCGGCGGCGACCTTGCCCACGGTGTCGTTGATCGCGCCGGTGAACGAACCCTTCACATGACCGAAGAGTTCGCTTTCCAGCAGCTCACGGGAAAGCGACGGGCAATTCACCGTGACGAAGGCCGCGTCGCGCTGGGCGCTGCGGCGATGCAGTTCGCGGGCGAGCAGACTCTTGCCGGTGCCGCTGGGGCCGAGCAGCAAAACACTCGCCGGGCTCTCCGCCGCCTTGAACGCCACGGCCAACGCCCGCTCCATCACAGGTTCATGCGAATGAAGGGCCAGCGGCGGCGTCTCCGCCGCGAGATCGGTCTCGAGCGCCCGCACGCGTTGTTGCAGGGCGGCGGTTTTTTCCGCCTTGGCCAGCACGGCGCGGATCTGGTCCGGCGTGAAGGGCTTGGGTACAAAATCGAACGCGCCGAGCCGCATCGCCTCGACGGCGGTCGCGATCGTCGCGTAGGCCGTGAACATCACCACGGCCGGCGCCGGTCGGACTTGGAGCAGACGTCCCAAGGTCTCGAGACCGTTGTCGGCGCCGAGGTCGAGGTCGAGAAACACCACGTCGAACACTTCATCGGCAACAGCCTTTAACGCCCGAGCGGCCGTGCCGGCCTCGGCGGCCGAGTGGCCGAGTGGCCGGCGGTCTCCAACGCGATGCGCGTGGTTTTGCGGATCGAAGGTTCGTCGTCGACGATGAGGACGCGCATGGGGCGGTGAATCGGTGGTCGGAATTAAAGAGCCGAGGCCGGGCCGCTCGCGCGACCCGGCTAGGTCCAGCTTCAACTGGGCAGCCGGCCGACAGGGCCCGCACGTTGCCCGAAAAGAGACCAAAAACCGGCGAGCCTGTTCCCTCTTCGGTTCGCTCCCCACATTTTTTCTTGTGTCGTGCGACGCGGGCAAACCCTCTAAGCCTGCCCTTTCAAAACCCGCTATGCCCAATTCCGTCGTCAGCTCCGCTCCTCCCATTCCCGCACCGGCCCCCCGCATCGCCGACCTGGAGATCAAGGACGCCCAACTCATCTTCGGCGCGATCTGGGCCGATCTCTTGAACGAAGTCGGCCGCGAGAATCTACGTTTCCCCAAGGAGATTATCCTGCTGGGCGGCGCGCCCGGCGCCGGTAAGGGCACGAACACCGGCTTCATCGCCCAAGCCCGCGGCCTCACCTGCGAACCGATCGTGATCAGCGCGTTGCTCGATACGCCCGAAGCCAAACGGCTCAAAGACGGCGGCAACATGGTGGGCGATCGCGAGGTCATCGGACTGCTCCTGCGCCGGCTCCTGCGCCCGGAATTTCGCGACGGCGTCATCCTCGACGGATTTCCCCGCACCAAGGTGCAGGTCGAGTGTTTGAAACTCTTGGTCGACCGGATGCACGGCCTGCGCCGCGAATTTTACTCCACGCCGCTCAGCATTCATTTTCGGCAGCCCACCGTCCATATCATGGTGCTCTTCGTCGACGAGAAGACCTCCGTCGATCGCCAGCTTTACCGCGGCCGCGTGGTCAAGGCGCACAACGAAGAAGTCCGCCGCACGGGCATCGGCGAACTCCAAGAAGAGCGCGCCACCGATTTCGACCCGGCGCTCGCCCAACGGCGTTACCGGGTGTTTAAGGAGCAAACTTGGGGCGCCCTCCAGGAGCTCAAAGAACTCTTCCACTACCATTTCGTAAACGCCCAGGGCACCGTCGAGGAGGTGGAGCAGAACATCCGGCACGAGCTCGACTACCAGAGCACGTTAGAACTCGATCCGCGCACGGTCGACCGGCTCCGCAGTATTCCGGTCGCGAGTGAAATCATCATCCACGCCCGGCAGGAGCTAGTGCGCCGCCTCGACGGCTACGAACTGGAGCACCCCGACGTCTTCTCCAAGGTGGCCACCTTCATCGAGAAGAAGATGATGCCGATCGTGCTGCGTCACGCCATCTCCGGCGTGGCGTTGGTCAACGCGGAGGATCCAGCTTTCGACGACCCGCTGGCGTTGGCGATTCTGATCGATGTGTTCTCCGAGCGCGGCTACCACGCGGTCGTCGATCTGCACCGCATCGAAGTACCCGAGCACTTCGACCTGCAAACCGGAGCGATCCGGTGCCGCGTGAAGAAAGTCTATCGGATCCAAGTGCGATTCCCGGGCTCGGAAATTCGCCGGGGATAACGCGCTCCGTCCGGCGTCCGATCACTCGTAACGCAAGGCCTCGATCGGATCGAGGGAGGCGGCCTTCCAAGCGGGATAGAAGCCGAAACCCACCCCGATCCCGCAGCACACCACGACGCCGGCGGCGGCCCAGCCCCAAGGGAAAACCACGGCGGCCTTGAGCATAATGGCCAGCCCGTTCCCCGCGCCGACGCCCAAGAGAATACCGACCAAACCGCCGGCCAGCGAGATCGCCACCGACTCGATGAGAAACTGCGTGAGGATGCTGACCTTGCGGGCACCGATCGCCTTGCGAATCCCGATCTCCTTCGTGCGTTCGGTCACGCTCACCAGCATGATGTTCATAATTCCCACCCCGGCGGCGAGCAGGGCGATCCCGCTGATCACAAAAGCGCCCGCGCTGATCGCATCGGCCACCTTGGCGAAGGCCGAAATCAGCGAGTCGTTCGAGAGCAGTTCAAAATCATTGTCCTGCTCCGGCCGCAAACCGCGGACGATGCGCATCGCGGTGATGATCTTGTCGACCGTCTCGTTGTAGCGCTCTTGCGACGGAGCCTGGATCGCGATGTTCACCGTCCGCCGCGCACCGCCGAAATCGATCACGAACCGGGTGATCGGGATCATGAGCACATCGTCTTGGGACCGGCCGAATGAGGAGCCGCGCTCGGCAAACGTGCCGATCACCTGATAAGTTTTGCCCAAAATCTTGACCGACTTGCCCAACGGATTCTCCGAGGGGAACAGCTTGGAGACGATCGACTGCCCGATGATAATCACCGGGCGGGCCAGATCGGTGTCGGCCTTAGTGAAATTGCGGCCGGTCGCGATGGAATACTGGTTGGCGATGAGAAAATACTCGTCCGTACCGCCGAAGGTAAGGCCCGGAGTTGTCTTCCGGTTCTCGTAGGTGGCCTGGGCGATGCCGTCGCGGTTGAACAGTTTCAGGCACACCACCTCGGTGTGGCTCTCCAACAGCTGGACCAACCGCTGCGCGTCGGCCAGAGTGATATCCCGCCGGTTCTCAAAGCGCCGGCGGTTGGAACCGTCGCTGCTGAAGCCCACCGGGGTTTTTCCGATCTGGATGATATTCGATCCGAGAAAACTAAGTCCCGACTCGACGGAGTCGCGGAGCGCGGTGACGGCGGTCATCACCCCGATCACGGAAAAAACTCCGATCGTGATGCCCAGCATCGTGAGCGACGAACGCAGCTTATTCGCTCCGAGGGAGCCCAAGGCCATGCGCAAAATTTCGGAGATTTTCATGCGCGGATCATTCGTAACGCAGCGCCACCACCGGGTCCAACCGCGACGCGCCCCACGCCGGCGCAAAGCCCGAAACGATTCCCGTCGCGATCGAAACCGCCATGCTGATGAACACCAGGCTCACCGAAAACTCCACCGGGATCGCCGGCAAGGTCACGCTCACGACCTGCACGAGCGTGTAAGTGAGCGCGAGCCCGGCGATACCGCCGATCAGACAGATCGACACGGCCTCGATGAGGAACTGCAGCAGAATCGTCCGGCGACGGGCGCCCAAGGCTTTGCGGGTGCCGATCTCCTTGGTGCGTTCCTTTACGCTTACAAACGTGATGTTCATGATGCCGATCGCGCCGACAAAAAGCGACAGGCCGGTGATGAAGAGTCCCGCCAAGGCGATTCCCTGCTTGATCGGGTCGAGCTGCGCTTTGAACGCACCCTGTTCGTTAATGGTGAAATTGTCGCGCTCGCCCGGCAGCTGGCCGCGGACCCGTCGCATGGCACCCGTAAGTTCTTCGCGGGCATCGGCGACCCGGGTCTTGTCGTTGATCTTTACGCGCAGTTCGGCGCCGCGCCGCACGCTGAAATATTTCCGGAACGCCTCGAGCGGCAAAATCGCCTGATTGTCGAAGGAGAACAACCCAAGGAACGAGCCTTGCTTCGACACGACTCCGATCACCGTAAACGGATACCCACCGATCAGCACGGTCTCGCCCAGCGGCGACCGGGTCTGAAAGACCGCCTCCGCGACGTCGAAACCGAGCACGCACACCGGCCGCCCGCTGTTGGCTTCCGTTTCGTTGAATAACCGGCCCTCCGAAAAATCCGCGCTGATCAGCCGGCCGTATTCTGCGGTCGTGCCGATGGTGAAGACTCCGCTCACTTTGTTCTCCCCGTATTTCACGGAAGTGCTGCGGGAGGAAACCGGCACGGCAACCTCGAGCAGCGTGTCGGGCGTTTGTTCGATGATCCGGTTCAGTTTATCCGCCTGATCCGGCATAATCACCGGGCGGTTGGCGTAATTCCACCAGTCCTCAACGCCGCCCCACGGCCATTTCTGCACGTAGAGCACATCGTCGCCGAGCATCGCGAGACTCTTGTTGAACCCCGTGTCGATCCCGCGGATCGCGGTACCCATCAACGTGACGGCCACGATGCCGATGATGACCCCGAGCGCCGTCAGGACCGAGCGCAGCTTGTTCGCCCGGATCTGCGCAAAGGCGATGCGGAAAGATTCGGTGAGCTCATAAATCAGGCGAGTCATCGGATTTTTGAATTGGACGGCACGGTGACGGGATCGGAATGAGGAATTTCCTGAAGTTCGAAAATCACCCGACCGGCCCATCGCTCTCGATCAAGCCGTCGCGGAGGCGGACGATGCGGCGGGCGTGGCGGGCGATGTCTTCCTCGTGGGTGACCACGATGAGGGTGTTGCCTTGGGCGTAGAGCTGCTCGAACAGGGCCATGATTTCGACGCCCGTCTTCGAATCGAGATTACCCGTGGGTTCGTCGGCGAGGATGATCGACGGCGAATTGACGAGCGCGCGGGCGATGGCGACGCGTTGACGTTGGCCGCCGGAAAGCTCGTTCGGGCGGTGGTGGAGCCGGGCCCCAAGACCGACATTCTCCATCGCCTGAATCGCCTTGGCCTTGCGCTCCGCCGGAGAGTGGCCGGCGTAGATCAGGGGCAGCTCGACGTTGGCGAGCGCGGTGGAGCGCGGGAGAAGATTGAACGTCTGAAAGACAAAACCGATCTCGCGATTGCGGATATCGGCCAGCTCGTCGTCGACCATCGTCGCCACGTTCTTCCCGGTGAATTCGTAGCGGCCGGCCGTGGGCGTATCGAGGCAGCCCAGCATGTTCATGAGGGTCGACTTCCCGGAGCCCGAGGGTCCCATGACGGCGAGGTATTCGTTGCGGTGAATCTTCACCGAGACGCCGCGCAGCGCGTGGATGGTCTCGTCGCCCATCTGGTAGAGCTTGGTGACGCCCGCGATGTCGATCACGAGCGGGCCGGCGGGGCGGGTGGTGCGGCCGGCGAGTTCCGGTGCGAGTGAGGGCGACATGGCGGGAGGCGTCGGGGATGAACCGAGCTTACTTCGAATCCTCGTCTTTTTTCGGTTTCTCGATCTTCACCGCCATCCCGTCCTTCAATTTGCGGCTGATCGCGGCATAGCTGCCCGAAACAATGTCTTCGCCCGGTTTCACACCGGACTTGATCTCGATGGACATGTTGTCGGCGATGCCGGTCTCGACTTTGCGCATCTCCACCACGTCGCCGGTTTTGATGAACACCACACGATCCAGCTTGGTTAAGTTACGGCGCGCATCGTCACGCTCGTTGGCGAGGTCGAGATCGTTGCCTGATTTCTCCTTATTCTCTTTGGCCTTGGCCTTCTGAATGTCCTCGGTGGTCTTCCCGCCGGCAGCCCGCACGGTGACGCTCTGGATCGGAACGGCGACCACGTCCTTCACGGTCTGAGTCTCAATGTCCACGGTAGCGCTCATGCCGGGGCGGAGATTCAGCTCGCGATCGACGATGCGGATCTTGACGAGGAAATTGGTCACCTCGTCGGTATTGAGCATTTGGTTCGAGCCCGAGCCGCCGGCTCCGATTCCTTGGGCCGAGGAGGAGATTTCGTAGACCGCGCCGGCAAATTTCCGGCCGGGAAACGCGTCGATCGAGATGATGGTTTTGTCGCCGAGCTTCACGTTGACGATATCGTTTTCATTTACCTTCACGCGGACCTCCATGTTGGTAAGATCGGCGACGCGCATGATCTCGGTGCCCGTAAAGCTGCTTTGGGCGACGACCCGTTCACCCACTTCGCTGGTGAGGGAGCTGATCGAGCCGTCCATCGGCGAGTAGATGGTGGTCTTGTTGAGTTGGTCGCGGGATTGGCTCAGAGAGGCCTCGGTGCGGCGAATCTGAGCTTGGTAATTTTCCACGTTGGCTTGGGCGACTTCGAGCAAGGTCTTTGCGGCAGTGAAGTCGGCCTCGGAGACGAGGTTTCGCTTATGCAACTCTTCGGATTGGGCGAAATCCTGGGTCGCCTTCGTGAGCTGGGCGCGGCCAAGGACGGCGGTGGCCTTGGCGGAGGCAAGCGCGGCTTCCTGTTGCTCGAGTTGCGCCTGATAGGTGTCGGGCTTGATCCGGACGAGCAAGGTGCCCTTTTTGATGATTTCGCCTTCCTTGACCGGAATCGCGATGATCTCACCGGCAACCTCGGGCGAGATCTTAACCTCGGTTTCGGGTTGGATCTTGCCGGTGGCGGTCACGAGCTGGGTGATCGTCTTGACGACCGCTTTTTCCACCGTGATCGCCGTGGCTTCACTTTCTTTGCCCTTCTTGAAATAGACGCCCGCACCCAAGGCGGAGAGGAGCAAAATCGCGGCGATGACGATATAGATTGTCTTGGATTTCTTGGGCTTGGCGGAGGCAGGTGCGGCGGCGTTCATGGAGAGAAGAAGAAGACAGTGGTCGGCAAGACGTTGGAGGCGACCGGGGCTTAGGCAAGCCGCGCTTGCCGGCCTAAAATGAGTGTGGCGGGGCCCACAACGGCCCCGCCACGGTTACACAACTGCTGACTGGGAACAAAGAACGACAAACCCCAACCCAACACCGGACTGAAGTCGGTTGCGCCAGACCGGCCCGATTCCGCGACCAATAAATTCTCCCCGGCGCTGGCCGGACTGAAATATAATGAGTCGAAAACAACGGACATGAACCAACAACACGGGGTCCAAGAAAAAAGTTACAGACTACTTGGACGAGCGGCGTGGCCGCAGGCTGGACGGCAATCAGGTCGGCAGCAGACCACACGGGGTTCAAATTGGCAAAAAGGCGGACTCCGAAGAGTCCGGCCAGCGCGGTCGTGGAAGGCGAACCGCCGACCTCAGCCCGCCGCGCCCAACGCCGGCAGGCTCGCCGCCGCCGTCGCCTGACCGTGACGTTTATTCTGCTCGTCCGGCGTGCGGAGACGGATCGTCGCCGCCAATTCCGGAAACTCCGCGCGCAACACCGCCTCCGCCCGCTCAAGGATGATCTCGCCACCTTCGCCCGAGGTCACGCGACCCAGCACGAGTAAGTTTCTCACCTCATAAAAATCGGCGTAGTGCGCGATCGCGTAGCCGAAACCCACGCCGATGGTTTCGTAGATCGCCCGGGCCCGCGGGTCGCCCGCCTTCATCGCGGCCTGCACCGCGATCAACTGTTCCGGCAACGCCAGCGTGACCGGAAAATCGAAGCCCGCCTTCTTCGCCAGCCGACCCACGCCTTGCTGGGAGAAATACTGCACGCCGCAGCCGATGTCGCCCGACCACTCGTCGCGCGGCGCATCCGGCCGGTAGTCCACCGGGGCAAACGCCAGCTCGTTGAGCCACGGGGTGATGTTGCCCGCGGGCGTCACATAGCCGCCGGCTTGGCTCGTGCCCATCGAGACGCCGAGGACCGCGTTGTCGCCCATCGACATCGAGCCGGCCAGCGCCGTGACCTCGCCGTCGTTGACCACTTCGAACGGCACGCCGCCCCACCGTTCCCGCAGCGTAAAAAACATCCGCCGCACCTGGTGCTCGAAATCCTCCGCCGACACTCCGCGAAACAACGACGCCGCGCGCACCTCGTTGTTCACATACACACCCGCCGCGCTGCCGCCGATCGCATCGACCCGCGGCAGGTGCGCCGCCGCCCGCTTCAGCGAATCATGCACGCCTTCGAGGTGATAACCGGGGTCTTTTTGAAAATACGGGTCCCAAGCGATTTCCTCCGAGAACACGACCCGGCCGTCGATCAGCGCCGCCGCCTTCCGGTCGCTGCCACCCAAGTCGAAGCCGATTCGGCAACCCCCGAGATTTCGCCCCATCGGCACACTCGTCTCGACGCTCGCCGGCAAGGCTCCCCACGGCGCCACCTCGACCGAAAACGGCCGGCCGAAAATCTTTTCCCCCATGAATTCGCAATCAAAAGCCCGGGCGCCCTGCGGTGAGTAAGTCTTCGCCAACTCCCGCGCGACTTCATCCGCGCCCGCCACGAGCACGCGCGGTCCGCCCTTCATCCACAGCAAAAACTTCAGGAGACGCTCGGCGTAGAGCGACGTCAGCGCCGCCGCCGGGTGCCCGGCGGAGAGCACGCGACTCTCATGCCGGAAGACCGCGCCGTCGTTCCGCACGAGCACGAGGGCGAACGGCCGCGCTCCCGGGTCGACCGCCACCAGGGCACGGTAAGCGCGCTGCCAAAGGGCCGCGGGGAGAAAATCAGAATCGAGGACCGGACGGAGTTTCGGGGCGACAGACAGCATGGAAATCAACAGACAACGTTAGTTCACCGGGCGCGAAGTTGGGAAGCGCTTTTCCCGCGGGCCGGCCGAAGAGTTACTTCCTCTCCGCCGCCCACAACGCCGCGCCCACGATGCCCGCGTTGTTGAAAAACTCCGCCGGCACCAGCTTAGCGCGCGGCTTGATGAACTTGAAGAACTTCTCGTGGTCTGCGCTCACGCCGCCGCCGATGATGATCAACTCAGGCCACAGCAGCTTCTCCAGCACGCCCACATACTCGCCAAGCGCCCCGCCCCATTTTTTCCATGAGAGGTCTTTCCGCTCGCGCACCGAGGCCGCGACATAGCGCTCCGCCGACTTGCCTTGTTTGCCCCAAGGAAAATGGCCCAGCTCCATCGGCGTCACGATACCTTGAAACGCAAAACACGAACCGACGCCCGTGCCCAACGTCAGCAGCAGGGTTTTGCCCATAAAGCCGCGGCCGGCGCCGAAGTGCATTTCGGCCGCACCCGCTGCCGCCGCGTCGTTGATCATCGCAACCGGCGAGCCCGTGGCCTTGCCAAAAAGAGCCGCGCCGTCGCAGCCGATGAATTTTTTGTGGAGATTGGCGGAGGTCCAGATGGTCGAGCCCTGAATCACGCCCGGAAAGCCGATGCCGATCGGACCTTTCCACGAAAAATTCTCCGCCATCGCCTCGACCGCGCCCGCCATCTCGTCGGGATTGAGGTTGTCGGGCGTATCGATGCGAAACCGCTCGGACACCAGTTTGCCGGTGGCCGTGTCCACCACCGCGCCTTTGAGAGCTGAGCCGCCGATATCGATGCCGAGGGTTTTCATGAAAAAATAGAGCCGCCAGAAAACACCGGGGCTTATCATCCGCAACCGTCAAAACACACCCCATTGATCCACCGACGCCACCGGCGATCTGCTCCGCGTCCGCGATTTCGGCGTCGTCCCGGCCCGCTCAATGCCCACACGCCCCGTCGGCCCCGTGGGCGTGACCGTGGCGCAGTTCATCCGGTGTCGCCTCGCGCGTGCTGAGCACCTCGACGTCGAAGGTCAGATCGACCCCGGCCAACGGATGATTTGCGTCGAGCAAGACCTCGTCGCCGTCGATCGAGACCACCGTGACCGTCGGCGCAAATTGATCCTCCCCGGTCTTGAACTGGTCGCCCACGGTCAGTTCGCCCTCGACGGGCAATTGGCTGCGTTTCACCGGCTGCACCTGCTCGGGATCGCGTTCGCCGTAGGCCTTGGCCGCCGGCACGACGACGCGGGTTTTGAGTCCCGCCGCCGCGCCCCGGAGTTGCTCGTCAAGTCCGTCGATGATCTGCCCCGCGCCTTCGAGATAGGTGACGGCCTGCGCCCCCATTGAGGTGTCCAGCACCCGGCCGGAGGGATCGCGGAGCGTATAGTGAAAGGAAACGACGGAGGGCATATCCGCCAAAATTGCGGAGCCCCCGCCCCCGCTCCGAGCAAAATCTAAGGGCCCCGCGCCGTTCATCCGGCGAAACGCCCCGCCTACGTTTCCTGCCGCAAGATCTCCAGCGGCGGGTGATCCGTCACTCCGCGGCTCGTGAGCAGGCCCGTGACCACCGTCACAGCTGCCGCCGTCGCCACCGCGCCGAGGATCAGCAGCGGCGGCGTCGCCGGCGTCATCTTGAAGACAAAGTGCGCCACCAGCGCGTTGCCTCCGATGGACAGCACGCCGCCAACCACCGCCGCGAGCACGCCCAGGATCGCGTATTCCACGAGTTGGATCTGCACGAGTTGCCGGCGCGTCGCACCCAGCGTACGGAGGAGAACGGTCTCGCGCACGCGTTGGTAACGGCCATTCAGCACCGCCCCCACCAGCACGATCACTCCGGTCAGCACCGTGAACAGCGCCATGAACTGGATCACAAACGCTACCTTCGAAAAAATTCCGTCCAGCGCCTGCAAGATCAGCGCGAGGTCGATCGCGGACACATTCGGAAACGCCGCGACCATCTCGCGCTGGATCCGCGCCGAGTCTTCCGGCTTCGCCGTGCGCAAGGCCGCCACAAAGGTCTTCGGCGCCGCTTCGATCGCGCCTTCGGGAAAGACCACGAAGAAATTTGATTCCAGCCGCCGCCACTCCACCGCGCGCACGCTCGTCACTTTCGTGCGCAAGGGCACGCCCTGCACATCCCACTCGATCTCGTCGCCGAGCCCGATTTGCAGATCGCGCAGCAATCCTTCTTCCACCGAGATCGGCACCACCGCCACGCCCGGCGCGACCTTGCCTTCAAACGTGCCCGCCACCACGCGCTCCGAGCCCGTGATCTTCGAGCGATAGGTCGAGCGGTATTCTCGGTTCAACATCCCGCGGGAAACGCGCGGTCCGTCCCGGCGATTTTCCGCGCGCGGCGGCTCGGCGGCGCCGGGCTCCGTCGCCGGCGGTTCGGCCGACTGCTGCCGGCGACGCATGATTTCCTCAAGGGGCCGGCCTTTCAGCGACGCGATCTTCATCGTGACGATCGGCGCCGACTGCATGAGCGGCGCGCCGTTCTTCGCCGCGAGCGCCGTGAAGGGCTCGATCTGGTCGTCCTGGATGTCGAAAAACACGAGGTTCGGCCGGGAGCCTTCACCGGCGAGATCGATCTGGTTGAGCAGCGTCGTGCGGGTGAGGTAAAGCGTGAGAATCAGAAACGTCCCGAGCCCAAGCGCCAGCAGCAGCAGCACGGTGCGGTTGTTGGGCCGGTGCAGATTCGCGATGCCCTGCCGCACCACATACGGCAGGCCCCGCGGGACAAATTTCCGTGCGGCCCACGCGACGAGTTGCGCCAGACCCGCGAGCACGCCGAAGCCAACCGCGAGCGCCACCGTGAAGCCGACCCCAATCTTCCAGTCCCGCGCCTGCCACGTCGCAAACGTTGTCACCGCCGCGATGATCACCACACCCAAAATCAACCGCCACGGATCGGTCGCTGCGCCCGTGCGTTCGATGAACGCCGAGCGCAGCGCCACGAGCGGCGACACCCGCCGCACCGCCAGCAGCGGCAGTAACGTGAACAGGAAACAGATCACCAACCCCGCCCCCATGCCGCGACCGACCGCCGCCCACGAGATGAAGAAATTCACATCGAACGGCAGCATGTCTTTTAGCAATACCGGCAACAGCAGTTGCAGCCCGAGACCGAGTCCGGCGCCCAGCACCGCGCCGAAAACTCCGAGCGCGAGCCCTTGGACCACGTAAACCGCGAAACTCTGCCACGCGCTCGCGCCCAGACACCGCAGGACGGCGACCGTGTTGATCTTCTGCCGCACGTAGACATGGATCGCGCTCGCGACCCCGATCGCGCCGAGAAACAGCGCGACGAAGCCCACGAGATTCAGGAAGCCTTCAATATTGGTCAGCGCCGCCCCGAGATTCCGTTTTCGCTCGGCGACCGTGGAGAATTGGAGGCGTTCGCCCAAAAACCGCGCCCGCATTTCGCGCTCGATGATCTCCGCATCACGGCCCGCCGGCAATTTCACGAGCACCCGGTGCCGGGTGATGCTCTCCCGATCCGCCAGCCCCGTCGCCTCGAGCGTGCCGAACGGAATGAACGCGCGGGGCGCAAATGTCGAAATCGCCGCCGTCTCGCCCGGCACTTTTTTCAATGCGCCCGCGATCGTGAAAACGGCCTGCCCAAGTTTTACCGGATCGCCGACCTTTACGCCGAACTGCGTGAGCAACGTCTCCTCCAAAATCACGACCTGTTTCCCCGTGCGCAACTCGGCGGGGGCTTCCGCCGGCACCGCTTCAAATTCGCCGAAGAACGGGAAATTCGCCTCGACCGCGCGCACCTGCACGAGCCGCGTGGCATCGTTAGCCGACTGAAACACGAGCATCGAGGAAAACTCCCGCGTGCGCGACTGTTCGCCGTCGATGCCCGCCAGATACTCGAGCACCGGCGCCGAAAATTCCGTGCGGGACGACACCACGAGATCGGCCCCGAGCAGACCCTTGGCCTGTTCGTCGATCGCCTGCTTGAGGTTGACCGTGAACGAGCCGATGGCGACGAGCGCCGCAATCCCGAGCACAACGGAGAGCGAGAACAACAAGAGCCGTTTCCGCGAAGCCCGCGAATCCCGCCAAGCCATTTTGAGGATAAAAGTCATAGGAAGGGCCCGCTAATTGCGCGAATCGACGCGAATGCAGCATAAGGCGAAGGTTTCATTGTCGGGTGCGCACGATACGGCGGTGTTCCAGTTTCGGGTTGCCGCCGAAGTTCACTAACAAGCCGAGCGCGTAGCCGGTCGCGTTAAGGTAATTCAATACTTGCGCGACGTGCTCGTCGGTCAGGCGTTCAACAGCCTTTAGCTCCAGGATGATTTTCCCGCAGCATTCAAAATCCGGGCGATAACTTTGCTTCAAACTCACTCCTTTGTAGCTCAAAGGCAGCGCCACTTGAGGTCTCGAGGGAATCGTCTGTAAACCGAGCTCGATCTCCATGCATTCTTGGTAAACGGGCTCGAGAAATCCGCAGCCCTTGTCGTTGTAGACTTCAAAGCAGGCACCGATGATTTTGTAGCTCTCTTCAGGGTAGATCAGGGCGGTCATGATTCTGAATCTCCCAATTCGCGTTCATTCGCGTGATTCGCGGGCAAGACTACTTCATCGCTCACCACCGCGCCGCTCCTCAGTCGGATGATTCGGCCGCACTTCTTCGCCAGATCGAGATCATGCGTCACCAGCACCAACGTCGTGCCTTTCTCCCGGTTCAACCCAAAGACCAACTCCACCATTGCCGCCGCCGTGTCACCGTCGAGGTTCCCCGTCGGCTCGTCGCAAAACAGAATCTTCGGCCGGTTCATGAACGCCCGGGCCAACGCCACGCGCTGCTGTTCGCCCCCCGAGAGCTGCACCGGGTAATGGTCGCAACGCGCGCCCAGCCCCACGCGCCCGAGCAGCGCCGTCGCCTCCGCCTCCACCGCCGCGCCGCCCTCGCCGCGCAACTCCAGCGGCACGAGCACGTTTTCCAGCGCCGTGAGCGTCGGGATGAGTTGGAAATTCTGAAACACAAACCCCACGTGCGCGTTCCGCACTCGCGCCCGCCCGTCCTCGTCGAGCGCGCCCAGCTCGCTGCCAGCCAGCGTCACCGTGCCGCCCGAAGCCCGGTCGAGCCCCGCGCAGAGCCCGAGCAACGTCGTCTTGCCGCTGCCGCTCGGCCCCACGATCGCTAGGCTCGCCCCAGCAACGAGGTCAAAGCTGACCTCTTTCAGCACCGTCAACGGCCCCGCCGCCGTCCGGTAATCCTTGGTGAGCCGCTCGACTTTCAAAATGGATTCAACACTCATTGGTCCGACCACGAAACACACGAATCTTTCAAAATCGAGCCCATGTCCCGTTTCCTTTTGGCCCTCTCCCGCTCTTTGCCCGCTTGGGTGTGTTTCGCCGCGATCTGCTTCCCGACCCTACCGCTCCCCGCCGCCGAGCCCATCACCAAGACTTTGGTCTGCTTCGGCGACAGCCTCACCGCCGGTTACGGACTCGAAAGCGCCGCGACCGACGCCTACCCCGCTCTCCTGCAAGAGAAGCTCGACGCCTCAAGCTCCCCGTCCGCCACCGGCTCCAACGGCACCGCGCCCACCGTGCGCTGGCGGGTCGTCAATGCCGGTCTCAGCGGTGAAACCACCGCCGGCGGGGCGCGCCGGCTCGATTGGATCCTGCGCCAACCCGCCGACATTTTCCTGCTCGCGCTCGGGGCCAACGATGGGCTGCGCGGTATCGATCCCGCGATCTCCGAGAAAAACCTCCAAACCATCATCGACCGCGTGCGCACCCGCTACCCCGACGCCAAAATCATTCTCGCCGGCATGATGATGCCCCCGAGCATGGGCGAAGATTACGCCCGGGCGTTCGCCGCGATGTATCCGAAACTCGCCACCCGGAATAACCTCACTCTTTTGCCCTTCCTGCTCGAGGGCGTGGGCGGTCGATCCGATTTTAACCAAGCCGACGCCATTCACCCCAACATCGCCGGCCACAAAATTCTGGCCGCCACCGTCTGGTCCTACCTGCGCCCCTTGCTTTAATGCCGTCCTTCAACCGGACCCGCGTTGCCGCCGTTTTCGCTTCCGTGCTGCTCGCGCTCGGCGGCTCCGCCACTCTCCGCGCCGACCTCCGCTGGGCCGCTTACGGCCGCGCCGGTTGGGCCGAGAATGTTTCCCGCTCGTCCTTCCCGCTTAATTGAAAGGATTCCGCCATTCTTGAATTCACATTCGAGGCCACCCCGGCTAACCCGGCCAAAGCACGAAGCGGCGGGCGGGGTTCACAGGCATGGCAGGAGGTTGATTTACCGCATCGCGCAAATGGAGCTGGCGCGTTCCTCGTCAAAAGCTCAACGATCACCCTCTGCCGCCGCGCCCCCGGCCAACGCCGGTGGCCGGATCGTCCGCCACCCCCAACCCCGATCCGAAGAAATCTTATGCGCCTCCCCGCCCAGCTGCGCCACCCCTCGTTCTCGGCCTTCCTCCTGGCCCTCGCCTGCGCGATCCCGCCCACCCACGGGCAAATCGCCCCGGCCCCCGCCGCCCCCGCCCCGGGCGCCGGCGAAGCCAAGGCGGCCGAGGCCAAAAAATTGGCCGACAATCTCGTCAGGTTGAATCCGTTCGAGGTCAAATCCTTGTCTGACAACAGCTACGGCGCACTCAATTCCAACTCGCTCACCCAGTTCGACGCCGAACTCAAGAACGTCCCCGTCTCCGCCGATATCTTCACCGAAGATTTCATCCGCGACGTCGGCGTCACCAACCTCGAAGACCTCATGCTCTCCTACGGCGCCGGCGCGGGCACCGTCATGTCGAACCCCGCGGCCGATGCCCTCAGCCAGCAACCCGGCGACCGCGTCGGCAATCAGACCATGGGCGTTCGCGGCGTCGGGGTGGGCGCCCCGCGTCGCGACGGTTTCGCCGGCACCTTCGGCACCGGCGTTGGCATGAACAGCCTTTTCGACATCGAGCGCGCCGATGTCGTGCGCGGCCCGCAGGGCCTGCTCTACGGCGCCAGTGGTGCAGGCGGTACCGTCAACATCGTCTCCAAACGCGCCAATTTCAACCGCACCTCCGGCCGCGTCGATTTCCGCGTCGATCAACACGGCTCGAAACAGGCGCTCTTCGATTACAACTGGGGCACCCAAAATGTCGCCGTCCGCATCGCCCTGCTCAACGACCACCAACTCTACCGCCGCGTCTTCATCGGCCATGAAACCCAAGGCATCTACACTCAGGTCGCCGCTCGCGTCGCCCCACTCCGCACCGTCGTCCGTCTCATCGCCGGCCAAACCGAAAACACCCGCGTGCTGAACTCGAATCAGGAAAACATCGCGTTCACCAACGCCGCCACCGACCCCCGGCACAACTTCGGCCTCGCCTACCTTCTGCGCAACAACATGGCCGGCGCCAAAGACCCCGTCACCGGCAATCCCTACCCCCGCGGCGCCATCGCCAACGGCCAACTCACGTGGGACAATCTCAACTCTTGGGCCGGCACCGCCGCCTCCGAATACGTCACCAACAAATACTTCATCGCCACGGCCGAGACCGTCTGGACTCCGTGGCTCGCCACGCAATTTTCCACGCTCTACAACAACGCGCCCACCGACCGCGCCAACGGCGGCCTCGCCCATCTCAGCGCCCCGCTGCTCAACGGCAATCCGCTCGATGTCTGGGCCAACGGCGGCACTCTCGCCGACACCGAGCAGCCCACCCGGCGCTGGGCCACCCGCGGCTCCGCTATTGTCACCAACGATCTTTTCCGCGGGTTTGCCCGGAGCCAGACGCTCGTCGGCTTAGATATCGACTGGGCCGATACCGGCCCGACCGATTTCAGCTACTACCTCGCCGATGCCAACTTCAACGTCATCTACAACCCCGCCATCCCCTCCAACCTCGGCCGCACCCCGATGCCCCGCATCTGGTGGTCCGTCGCCAACGGTCCGGTCAAAGATCCGCTCGGCCGCGGCGGCTGGCTGACGCCACGCCTGACCAACGGCGGGCAAAACTACGTCCGTATGGCCAACAACCCCCGCGACCCGAGCTGGGTTCGCCCCAACAATCCCCTCGGCCTCGCCAGCCTCGCGGGCAATCCCGGCGTATCCGGTCAAAACAACGATGGCCACAACTGGGAAAGCCGCGTCGCCGGTGTCTACGCCGCCAACAACACCGCTTGGTGGAAGAACCGCATCCACACCCTCGTCGGCCTGCGCATCAACGAGAGTTTCAAAAGAACGCCCAACCTTTCCACGCTCGCCTCCGCGCCGCCCTGGGCGGAGTCGAACAAGACCAACAAGAGCTACAACCTCGGCATCAACGGTGCCATCCGCCCGTGGTTGAACGCCTACTACAGTTTCTCCAGCACCTACAACACGCCCCTCGTCAACGCCAACGACCCGCTCGGCAATCCCCCCGCCACCTCCAGCGGCGTCGGTCACGAATTCGGCCTCAAGTTCGGCGACGAGCGCGGCCGCATCTCCGGGTCCATCCAGTATTACAACACCGACTCGAAGGATGAGATGATCAACGCCGGCGGCGGCGTCCGAGACCTCGTCAACCCCACCGGACTCAACGGCTCGTTTGACGGCCCCGCGGGTTTTAAAAACCAATGGGTCAACCTCGACCGCACCACCCGCGGCCTCGAAGTCATCCTCACGGCCAACCCGGCGCCCAACTGGAAGGTTCGCCTCGCCGCCACCACCTCCGACGGCCGCAATCTCTCCGACAAGAAATACCCAATACTCTGGAACGACGATTTCCACGTGCGCAACGGCGGCGTGACCTACCAGAACGGCAACCCCGTCCTCGTCCCCACCACGCCCAACGTCATCACCCCCGCCATCACTACCCTCAATCGCCAGGTCGACCCCGCCGTCCTCCAGGCCCAAGTCGGCGGCACGTGGGAGCCGCTCACCCTCGCGATGATGAACGACCGCACCAACCCCTACTGGGCCACGCCTGCCGACGACAACGGCCGCATCCAGACCAGCAACCTCCGCCGCGTGCTCCAGTATTTCGTCGGCGCCAACGGCAGCGCCCTCACCGGCAAGACCGGCCGCTCCACCTCCGACATCCCCTACGCCTGGTCCGACCCCAACGGCACCAAAGGCGAGACCACCGTCGCCAAGAAGGGCGAGAACACCGTGGGCTACGCGCAATATGTGTTCTCGATGACCAACAGCTACAGCTTCACCGGCGACAATTTCCTCAAGGGCATCAGCGTCGGCGGCACCATCGGCCTCGGCCTGAAGAACCGCACGTTTTACTACAACATCCCTGGTGGCCGCCGCGAACTCTACAGTTCGCCCGACACGTGGCAGGCCAACACTTTTGTCTCTTACCGTCGCAAAATCGGCAAACGCTACGGCTTCTCCACCCAGGTCAACGTCACCAACGTTTTTAACCACTACGTCTTCGGCACGCTCCCCAACAACGGCTCCGGCTACACGAACCCCGCCAACCTCGGCGTGAGCTTCTACGGCCAACCCCGCCTGTATGTCTGGACCAACACCGTGACCTTCTGAGCCTCCGCCCCGCGGGTCGGCGTGCCACGACCCGCAGGTTAAACGAGCCCGATGCGCCGCCGCACGATTCATCCGCCAATCCTTGCCTTGAATTCTCAACTGTCCGCCGCATGGTTTTGGCATAGCTCTCACCGTCGACCAAGTTGCCTCCGATGCCCTCGGTCTGCCGAGCGCAAGCCGGGCCGAGCTCGTGGAGAAACTCTTGGCGAGTCTCGCCGGCCAAACCAATCCGACCGTCGAACGCCTGCACTTGGATGAGGTTCGCCGTCGCCGTGTGGCCAAGCGCTCCGGCCCCTCCACTTTTGTCGACGGCGACGAAGCCCTGCGTCTCGCCCGCACCGCCCTTGGGCAATGACCCATCGGTTTAACGCCGAAGCTCTGGCCGAGTTCATTTCGGCCGGCCGTTACTATAACCAGCAGGTGTCCGGTCTGGGCGATGATTTCATCGACGAAGTGGAATCTGGCAGCCACACGATTCTTTCCAACCCCACGGTTTGGAAAATTCTGGAGGACGATGTGCGGCGCTTTCTCGTCCTGCGTTTCCCCTACGGCATCTACTACACCGTCGAGTCCGATGTCGTCTTCATTTGGGCGGTAAAACATCTCCATCGCGACCCAGACTACTGACAAGATCGTCGAGGTTAGTGCCCGTATCCGCAATTTCCCCATGTCCTTCCACCGCCCCACCGCCTTCGTCCTCCTCGCCCTCACCACCGCGCTCACGCCCGCCGCCTTCGCCGCTCCCGGCGACCCGCTCACGCTTTGGTATGACCAGCCCTCCGAGCGCTGGACCGACGCCCTGCCTATCGGCAACGGCCGTCTCGCCGCCATGGTTCACGGCGGCCCACTCCGCGAGCAGCTCCAGCTCAACGAAGACACCCTCACCTCCGGCGAGCCGCCCTCCGATCTCCGCTCCGTGAACCTCACGAAGGACTTCGGCCACGTCACCGCGCTCATCAAGGCCGGCAAAAACTCCGAGGCCGATGCCTACGTCTCCAAACACTGGCTTGGCCGCAACCAACCGTGTTACCAGCCGCTGGGTGATCTCTGGCTCGATTTCGCCGGCACCGGGCCCGTCACGGCTTACCGCCGTTGGCTCGACCTCGCAACCGCCACGGCCGGCGTGAGCTTCCAACGCGACGGCGCCACCTTCACCCGCGAGATCATCGCCAGCGCCCCCGACCAGGTGATCGCCCTCCGCCTGCGCACCGACAAACCCGGCACCCTCTCGTTCAAAACCTCGTTCACGTCCGTCCATCCCACGGCCAAGGCGTCCACTGCGGCCGGCGAACTCATCTTCCGCGGCCAACTCCCCGGCTACGTCGGCCGCCGCGATCTCAAGATCGTCGAGCAATGGGGCGACCAGCACAAATACCCGGAGAATTTCAATCCCGACGGCTCTCGCAAACCCCACGCCGCCCAAGTGCTCTACGGCGCCGACATCGACGGCAAAGGCATGTTCTTCGAGGCCCGCCTCACGATCCGCACCGATGGTAAAGTCATCGCCGACGCCGACGCTATACGCGTCGAGGGTGCGACCGAGGCCACCGTCCTTGTCACGGCCGCCAGCAGTTTTAACGGCCCGTTCAAAAGCCCCAGCCGCGAAGGTCTCGATCCGTCCCTGCGGACCACGCACGACCTGCGCGAAGCCGCCGCGCAATCCTACGCCGCCCTCCGCGCCGCCCACCTCGAAGACTATCAAGCCCTCTTCAACCGCGTCTCGTTTCGCATCGACGGTGATCCCGCCAAAAACCAATTGCCCACCGATACGCGCATCGCCGCATTCCGCGCCAACGGCGACCCCGGACTCGCCGCGCTGCTTTTCCACTACGGCCGCTACCTCTTGATCGCCGGCTCCCGCACCGGCACCCAGCCCCTCAACCTCCAGGGCAAATGGAACCCCTTGGTCATCCCTCCTTGGGCTTCCAGCTACACCATCAACATCAACGCCCAGATGAATTACTGGCCCGCCGAGTCCACTAATCTCTCGGAGCTCCACGAACCGCTCTTTCGCCTCATTCGCGAAATCGCCGCCAACGGCACCCGCACCGCGCGCGACATGTATGGCCGCCGCGGCTGGGTCGCCCACCACAACACCTCGCTCTGGCGCGACACCTTCCCCGTCGACGGCCGCGCCAGCTCCGCCTTTTGGAACATGGCCGCCGGTTGGTTCAGTTCCCATCTGTGGGAGCACTGGCTCCACACCGGCAACAAAACCTTCCTCGCCGAAGAGGCCTACCCGATCATGAAGGGCGCGGCCGAGTTCTGCGCCGACTGGCTCGTGCCCGACGACAACGGACAGCTCATCACCCCCGTCAGCACGTCGCCAGAAAACACCTTCTTCGCGCCCGATGGCCGCAGCGCCTCGATCACCGCCGGCGCCACCATGGACCACGCCATCATCCGCGAACTCTTCACCCGCACCATCGCCGCCGCCGAGATGCTGGGCCGCGATCCCGCTCTCGTCACCGAGCTCCGCGACAAACTCGCCCGGCTTGCCCCCTACCGTGTCGGCGTCCGCGGCCAGCTGCTGGAGTGGCGCACCGATTACAAAGAGCCCGACCCCAAGCACCGCCACCTGTCCCACCTTTACGGCTTCCACCCCGGCAACCAGATCACCCCCGACACCGCGCCCGAACTTTTCCGCGCCGTCGCCCGCACCCTCGAACTCCGCGGCGACGAAGCCACCGGTTGGTCCATGGGCTGGAAAATCAATTTCTGGGCCCGCATGTTGGACGGCGACCACGCTTACAAAATCATCCAAAATCTCTTCAATCTCGTGGGCACTTCCGAAACCTCGATGAAGGGCGGCGGCCTCTATCGGAACCTGCTCGACGCGCACCCGCCATTTCAGATCGACGGCAACTTTGGCTATACCGCCGGCATCGCTGAACTGCTCGTGCAAAGTCATGGCGGCGTCCTGCAACTCCTGCCCGCGCTCCCGTCCGCCTGGCCCAGCGGCGCGGTCACCGGCCTCAAGACCCGGGGCGGCTTCGAAGTCGATCTCGCGTGGGCCGAGGGCAAACTCACCCGCGCCGTCATCCGCTCCAAACTCGGCGGCAACCTCCGCCTGCGCACGAGCGCTCCCGTAACGATCACCGGCGCCCAGCCTAAACCCGCCACCGGACCCAACCCCAATTTGTTTTTCGCCACCGTCGCCGCGGGCACACCCGAAATCGCGGACCCCGCCACGCTCCCCGGCATCACGCTCCGACCCGTAACCACCGTCGATTTTACCACCACCCCCGGCGCGACCTACACGGTCACGCCAGCCCCCTAATTCCGCCTTCGGGGCGCGCCTCGTACGCGCCCTCCGCCCCAATGCAGGGGGAGTAACCCCACCCCACTCCACCTGCGGCTACGGCATGCTCCCTCCTTCTCTCGGCTCTGATTTGTTCTCCGATTTTTCCATGTCTTCCGAGACTTCTGTGGGCACCCCTCCGACTCTCGCCTGATTCGCGTCTGTCGCTGGCCCCGACCGACCCCACCCCGCCCTCAGCGCCGTTTCAGCAACTCCGCCCGCGCCGTTTCCAACCGCGCGCGCTCTTTAGCCGTCAGACTGCCGATGCCCGACTGCGCGATCTTATCCAGCAGCGCGTCGACTTCACTCGTTGCCGTTTTGTCCAGCCCGACCCGAGTTGTGGTCGCCTCGGCTCGCTTCGGCTCGACCTTGGCAGTCGTCTTTGCCGCCGGCTCAAGATCGGGCAAAACCCGCAATTTCGTTTTCGGCTTCTTCTCCAGCCACTCGATGCGCGGGAGCGTCAAATCCAGCCGACCCTGCTTCCAGCGCACATAGGCCAACGCAAATCCGGCCGTCGACCAGAGCGTGATCAGCGCCGTCCAATTCCGTGAGCTCAGCGCCATCAGCGTATAAAGCCCGACCAAAATCACCGCCATCCATGCCGCGAGCACGTTGAAGAACATCGGCACGGTCGGATAGATCGCCGCAAACGCCACAAACAACGCGAGCGAACCCGATTCACCCACCAGCTTGGCGGGCAACCACGCACCGAAAACCGTGAAGATCAGCGGCGAGATCAAATACAGACACCCGTAGAGCGCCAAAAATGAATTCCGGCTATAGACGCGTTCTACCTCTCGCCCGAACCAACCGATCATCGCCATATCGATGACGAACCCGAGGCTCGGGGGATTCACGAGGCCGTAGGTGAGGATGCGCCACACATCGCCACCCAGCACCGCTGCGCTTTCAAACGTCAGCCAGCCGAGCCAAGCCTCCAGCTTAAGGGCCAGCAACAACGTGGTCGCGAACAACGACACCACGTAACCCAGCACGACCAAATGCGCCGCATACACGGGATACCCCTTCACCCAGGTCACGGGCTGATGTTCATCGGTGTTCTCGTAAGGGTTCATGCAGGGCTGAAAGGAAACCGTGGCCGCTAGTCCAACACTCCGCAAGCCGTGAGCACACGAAGTGGGGCAAAGTCTCGGACCCGCCCGCCGCGCCCACGCCCCACGCCTACGGCCACGTCACAACGCCCTCCGCCCTGCCGTCCGCCCGAACCGCTTCCGCTCCGATCGCCCGCCCGCTTCCTCACTTAACCATACATCTGCCCCAACCGCGCCACCGTCGCCTTGACGCTCGCGCGAAACTCGGCCGGCCCGATCACCTCGGCCGCCGCGCCCCAACCCAGCACCCACTGCTCGACCTCCACCAGCGCGCCCAGCCGCAACTTCAGCTCCAACGCGCCGCCCGGCAATTCGCGCATCTCTTGCGACTCATGCCATTCCCGCTCCCGCACGCGCTCCGCCACCGTGGCGTCGAACCGGATCACCACCGCGAAATTCCCTTCGCCCCCGAGCACGCCCAGCGCACTGGAGAAAAACTTCTCCGGCGAAAAATCCTCCGGCCGCTCAAACTCCACCGCCGTCGTCACGACGTCGCCGATACGCGGCAACGCAAACGTCCGCAACGCCCCGCGCTCAAGATCAAAGCCCACGAGATACCACGAGTTTTCCCGGTTCGCCAAATGGTAGGGCTGCACCCGCCGGGGCTCCGTCTTGGTCTCGCCCGGCTTCCGATAGGCGAAGCCCACTTCGGTGCTCTTCAGCACGGCAGCGCTCAGCGCATTGAACACCGTGAGATCGGTCTTCCCCAGCCCGATATTTTTAAACGAAACCGCGCGCAGCTCGTCCGCCGGCGAAAACGAAATCTTGTCCCGCAACCCGCCCGACAACTTCGCAAACGCCACCTCCAGCTGATGGTGAAACGGCGTCCCCCGATACTGCTCCAGCGCCCGTTGCGCCACGAGCAGCGCGAGCAGTTCGCCCTCGGTCACATTCACCGTGGGAAACGCGCTCACCTTCTCCGTGTAGCGATAGGCCTGGATCCCGCTGTCGAACTCGATCGGCAGCTCCAGCCGGTCCCGCATGAATGCAATGTCGCGCACCACCGTTTTCCGCGACACCTCAAGCGCGTGCATGAGCATGGTGCAATTCACGAGCGCGCCGCGCCGCAGCTCCTCGTGAATCCGCAGCATCCGCTCCAAAGGGGGCCGGGAAGACTGGGAGCGAAGATTCATGATGACTGGCTCCATCCGGCCCCAGCCGTTTCCCCGGCGCAATTCGATTCCGCACCCGCCCGATTTTTCCCGATCCAAAAACGATCTGCCCGCGAATCACGCGAATCTACGCGAATAAAACCCGAGCCAAGAAATTCAAAAGAGGAGCTCCCCTCTTTCCGTCATTCGCGCCCATTCGCGTGATTCGCGTGATTCGCGGGCACCCAATTCTTCCTGTCCCATTATTCCAGTTCTCCTTCTCCTCCTCGATTCTTCCGTGTATTCCGTGTGTTCCGTGGGCCAAAGATTCTTTCACGATTTTGATCCCTGACCCAGCCAATGTCCCACCCCCTGCGCTAGAGTGGGTGCATGATCTCACTTCCATCTCCCCTCCGCGCCCGCTCCGCCACCCGCCCCGCTACCATCACCGGCCGCGCCCGCCGCGTGCTCTGCTCCGTCCCCCTCGCTCTCACGTGGTCGCACGGCGGCATCCTCCACCGCGTCACCCACTGGCCCGAGGTCCAGTTCGAGCGCCTTTACGGCACCGAATGGATCGCGTTCGCCCCGAGCCCGGAATCCCTCGCCACCGCCGCCAAGACACTCACCGCCGCCGATTGGCAACCCTACCTCGAATTCGTCCCCGCCGCCGTCCGCGAATTCATCGCCCAATTCGCCTTCGCCCGCCTGGAGGCACTCCAAGTCGCCGCCCGCTGCCCCAGCCTGCTCGCCGATCTCGCCGAGACTCCCGCGCTCGCCGCCTTCGTCTCCGCCCACGTCGAACTCCGCGGCACCTCCGCCCCTCGCTGGTCCGAGATCAACGTCGTCCACGAGCGCAACGGCGTCTTCGGCCTCCTCGAATGGCTCGGCCTCCCTGCGTCGCGCCAGACTCTCGCGATCCTCCGCAACGTCGTTCAACCCAATCTCCCCCGCCGCTTCCTCGATCCGCTCCGCAGCATGTTGTGGGAACCAAAAGCTCTCACGGCCCTGCAACGCGACCACGCCCTCACCGACCGCCAGCTCTCCCACTACATTCACGCGCTCGCAGCGTAGTTTAAGCCGGGCACCGGCGCCCTTTAGCCATTTCGTCTCCACCCCGAGCCGCCACATCGTCGAGCTGTATTGGTTTCGCGTCACCCGGCACGCCGTCGCTTCTTAGCTGCGCTCGGGAGCGTGGGTCAGGTCCGTCCCGGCCATCGTCGCCCGCCGGTCGGGTCGGCACCGTTGCCCGCGATGCCGAGTAAGTGTTGTTACGCTCAGATCAACCCGCCCCGTGCCCAATTAGAATCGCCGCGGTCACTGCACCTGCGCGCCGCGTATCCGCCCGGGGTCGCCATTTTCTATCCGAGTCACCCTATAGAGATCGCCGTTGATCGGCCCGCGTCCTGAGCCGAGCGCAAGAACTCCCGTGCTCTAAACGAGCCGACGCCAGCTTTCTTGGGGAACCCGGAAAACTTTTTTGCCTCCGCCGCCCACCGTCCGTTTCATCTCCCCCATGCGCCTTCGTGTCCTCGCCCTTTTGCTCGCTTCCATCGCTTTGTTGCTCACCGCCTGCGGTAAACGTGAGACCCCCGCCGAGGCGGGTCTCCGCACGAAAACTCTCCTCCTCGGCAATCAGAACGAGCCCGCCTCCCTCGATCCCCATGTCGTCGATTCGCTCACCGATGGCATCATCCTCGCCTCGCTCTATGAGGGACTCACCGTCACCGACGAAAAATCCTCCTCCGCCCTCCCCGGCGTGGCCGAGCGCTGGGAAATTTCCGCCGACGGCCTCGTTTACACGTTTCACTTCCGCGCCGACGCCCGCTGGTCGAACGGCGATCCCGTCACCGCCCGCGACTTCGCGTTTTCCTTTCAACGCATTCTCACCCCGGCGTTCGGTGCCGGCTACTCCTACATGCTCTGGCCGCTCAAAAATGCCGAACGTTTCAACAAGGGCGACCTCAAGGATTTTTCCGACGTCGGCGTTGAAGTCATCGACGACCGCACGCTTCGACTCCGCCTGACTCACCCCACGCCCTATCTCCCCGCGCTCGCCGCCCACAACACCTGGATGCCCGTGCACCGCGCCACGATCGAGAAATTCGGCCGGATCGACGACCGCGCCAATCCGTGGACCCGCCCCGGTAATCTCGTGGGCAACGGCCCCTTCACTCTCGCCGAGTGGTCGCCCAACGCCCGGCTCGTCGTCGCGAAAAATCCCCGCTACTGGGACGCCACCCGCACCACGCTAGAAAGCGTCGTCTTTTTTCCCACCGAGAAATCCGACACCGAGGACTTCAACTTCCGCGCCGGCCAAGTCCACGTCACCTTCGATGTACCGAAGTCAAAGCTCCCCACCTACCGCGCCCAGTCCCCCTCGCCCCTCCGCATCGATCCGCTGCTCAACATCACCTATCTCAATTTTAACGCCACCAAGGCCCCCTTCACCGATCCACGCGTGCGCCGCGCCCTCGCCCTCGCGGTGGATCGCGACGCTCTCTCACAAAAAGTCCTCAACGGCGCTTTTCTCGCCGCCGCCTCGGTGGTTCCGCCCGACTGTGGCGCCTACGTCTCCCGCACGCGTCTCGCCCTCGACTACGCCGAAGCCCGCCGCCTCCTCGCCGAGGCCGGCTTTCCCGGCGGGAAGAATTTCCCCTCCATCCCCGTGCAGGTGCTCAACGACGAGAACCAACCCCGCATGATGGAAGCCATCCAAGCCATGTGGCAGCGCGAGCTTGGGATCAATGTGACGATCGAGCCCTTCGAACAGAAAACCCTGTTTCAAAACCAACAAAACCTCGCGCACACCCTCGGCTTCCTCGGTTGGACCGCCGACTTCCCCGACCCCGCCACCTTCCTTGAAATCTTCCGCACCGGCAACGGCCAGAACTGGACCGGCTGGGGCGACAAGGCCTACGACGCGCTCCTCGACCAAGCCACCGCCACCGCCGATCCGGTGCGACGTTTCGCTCTTTTTCAAGAGGCCGAGGCGCTCCTGCTCAATCAAGCCCCGGTCGCCCCACTCGTCCACCGCGCCCGCACCTACCTGATCCATCCCGCCGTGAAAAACTGGGAACCCGCTCCGCTGAGCATCCGTCGCTTCCAATTCGTCCGGCTGGAAAAATGACATCGCACGCCCGCGCTTGTCCCTGACCCCGCCCGCCCGCATCCTTCGGCCCATGAATCGCAGCCGCATTCTGTTTTTTATCGGGATCGTGTTGTTCGCGATGCCGCTCGCGTCGCACGCCGCCGATGTCGAATTCGTTCGGATCTGGCCCGCGTGGCGCACCGCCGAGTCCTTCGACCGGATCTCAGAGTATTTCGACGGCCAGGAGAACACCGGTAGTCACACCGTCCTTCGCAGCCAACCGGACACCCGCGCCGGTTACTATTTTCTCGTGCGCACCAAGACGACGCTCAACGCCGCGGACGCGAAATTTGTGCTCCAGATCATCAAGCCCGACGCCCCGCAGGCGAAGACCTACACCTTTCCAGTCGGGCTCATCGGCCGGGAGGTTGTCTTCAACCTCGGTCTAACCGGGATCGATTGGCCCGATCGCAAAACCCATCCCGTCGCGTGGCGCCTCGCCCTCCTCAACGGCAAGGGCGAAGAGCTCGCGAGTCGCGAAAGTTTCCTCTGGGCCAAATCCGCGCGGTGACGACGGCCCGTTGGACTCCTTGGCAACCGCTCGCGCTGACCCACGCGCTGTCCGCGGCGGTCCTCGCGGAGACGGTTGACGGCGGGCAAGCATTTCGTTGGCAGCCCGAGCCGGGCGGTACCTTCCTCGGCCAATGGGATCGCCACGTCGCGCGCCTCAGCCTCGACCCCGACGCCCGACTGCACTGGTCCGCCCTCGCCACCGATACCGGAGCTGCGTTGCTGCGCTACCTCGATGGCAACGGCGATCCCCGCGCGCTCGCCGATACGCTACCATGGCGCAGCGACGCCCATCTCGCCCGGTGTATCGCCGCGTTTCCCGATCTGCGCATTCTGCGTCAGCCCTTCGGCGAAACCCTGCTTGGCTTCCTTTGCAGCGCCACCAAGCAGATCGTGCAGATCAAACAAATGATGGCACTCCTCGCCGAGCGCCATGGAGCCGCCATCGGTGACGCAGGTTCGCCAAATCCCGCCCTGCTCCGGTTTAACCGCCTGCCGACGTGGGCGGAAATCGCCGTCATCCCCGAAGCCGAGCTACGCGGGTGCCTCCTAGGCTTCCGCGCCCGCTACATCCACGAGACGGCGCAGTTTATCGCCCAACGTCCTGGCTGGCTCGAAGAGACAGAAGCCGCGCCCTACGCCGAGGCGAAGACGCGGCTCATTTCGCTCCCGGGCGTGGGCGAGAAAGTCGCCGACTGCGTGCTCCTCTTCGGCGCCGGCCGGCTGGAAGCGTTTCCCGTCGATGTGTGGATTCTAAAGACGATGGAGCGACGCTACGGCCTCGTCGGCTGGAAACCCGCGCAAGTCGCGCAGTTTGGCCGTGCTCACTTCGGGCCGCTCGCCGGGCTTGCCCAGCAATACCTCTTCGCTTGGGAACGCGCCGAGGCGCGTCGCTGACCGCTCAACCGCGGATTTGCAACGCCGCCACCTGCCCGCGCAGGACCTCGCCCAGCGCCAGCAAATGAGGCGTCGCCGGAAAATCCGCCCATGGTGCCAGCGCCGCGCACGCAGTGGCAATCTCTTCGTGCACCGACGCCGTGACGGCGGCGAAGACGCCCAAGTCATTCATCTGTTGCAAGCGGAGCGCGAGCTGGGCCGGGCGCTTGCCCGTGATCTCCTCGGAGAGCGCCTCCCGCTCGAGAACCGACAGCCGCTCGCTGAGTTTGATCAACGGCAGGGTTATCTTCCCGCTCGCGAGGTCGGTGCCGAGCGTCTTCCCGATGCGGGCTTCGTTGCCGAAATAATCGGCGAGGTCGTCGTAAATTTGGTAGCCGATCCCGAGATGGCGGCCAAACCGGGCCACCGCCTCGGCGCAAGCGGGCTCGGCGCCGGATAGCTTCGCGCCGAGATAGCATGAGACCCGGAACAGCTCGGCGGTCTTGAGATCAATGATCCGCTGGTAATCGGCGAGCGTGATATTGAGGGAACCGCGGCGCAGCGTCTGCACGATCTCGCCCGCGCAAACCCGGCGCGTGGACTCCGAGACCGCCGCACACACCTCGGTCGTGGGAAACTGGGTGGCAAGATGCAGGGCATGGGCGAAGAGTGCATCACCCAACAAAACGGCGGCGACCGGACCAAACTCGCGGGCCGCCGTGCGACGGCTTCGGCGTACATCGGCCTCATCCATGATGTCGTCGTGCACGAGGGTCGCCAAATGGACCAGTTCGACCACGGCGGCGACTCGCACGAGGTCCGGCATGATCACGCCCGGCCCGCGCCAGCCGCTCAAGAAGACCAAAGCAGGGCGAATGCGCTTGCCCGACGTATCGATGCAGTAGTCGGCCATCTCGCGAATCTCCGGCTCGAACGTGGCAAGTTCGTGATGAAGAAAGCGGTCAAGCGCCGCCATGTGCGGCGCAAGGTGCCCAAATCCAGCCGCAAAGGTGGACGGAACTGGTTTTGCGGGAGAAGCGAGGCTAGTCATAGGAAAGGGGATGATCTATTGGGATATTCAAAATAGACAACCCCCGGAGACGCCAAAAGCCGATGAATCATCCGCGGCTCCCTATTTTGAAGACCGCCGCCGGTCTCTATTGCGCGTGGTTATGGCGCGGAGATCTACGGGCCAACCTTGCAGGGGCTCGAACTTCTGGATAAAAAAATCCGGCGGTGGAAGCCTCCCCGGTACTAAACCGGCACCCACCCGCGAGAGCCAAAACGAAATCTCTGGCGGGTAGAAATTAGTGGCTACCCGCTCGGCTTCGATTTAAAATCCAGGGGGAGGCGTCTCGGAGGATTTTGCCGGGTGCAGAGGAAGAACGCTACGCCCCCGGCCTTTTCTGACTCCGCCACCGCGCACCAGCCAAGGCGGAGCCAGACTCTCGTTGGCCTACACCTCCTCCAGTCGGAGCCGGGTCGACTCCCTGAGACAAATCCTTAACTTCGAGCCGCAGCTTGTCGCTGGAATCCCAGGAGCGTAGATCGGACGAAGCCCGATTTACGGACACAAAAAACCCGCCACGAATATGAGGCGGGTCAAAGAGCTATGGGCGTTCGCTCGGAGCGAGCCGCCCGATACTTACTGCTGCCACGAACGCTTCTTATGGCGATGGGACTTCAAACGCTTGCGGCGCTTGTGCTTGTTCATCTTTAAACGACGTTTCTTTTTCAGATTGCCCATGGTGCTTGAGAATTGGTGAGGGTCGAACGTGTAAGTGCCATTCCCGCCTGTAAAGCCCGAAGTTATTAAGTTTCATGGCCCCTCCCAAGGAATAGGGGTCGTGCAACGTAGCCGGGTAAAAACCACCTCGCAGCGTATGCGCGAGATCTCAATTTGAGTAAGCGTCGCGACGACGCGACGATACAGATTTAGTTGGGCCGTATGCTTATCGGCCGCACTTCTGATCGCGGACTCGCCCAATATCCGATCAGTCTTGAAATCAACCACCGTTGCCTCAACCGCCCGGCCGTCGGGACTCCCTCTGACGACCACCCGGTCGAAGACACCCGAAATCCATTCGCCGTCGAGCACCACCTCGAACGGTCGTTCGCGCCACACTTCAACCACCGACATTCCCATGTCGGACGAACTCGGTTCGACCCAAATTTCGGCCAAGCCCGGCGCCGAAAGACATGCCACCGCTTCGTCCGTTGCCTCATCCGGGCCAAGTCTGGCCCGCCAATCCGCCGCCTTGGCCGCGATGCGTGAGGGCAGTATCCATTCGATTTCCGCAAATCGCTCATGCACCGCCGTGCCGAAATCGGCCGTCCGTCCCCGGTTCAGCTCAAACAACAACGCGCCGTTTAACTCACTCTGTTTGATCGCCGACGGGGTTCGAGTGAGCCGTCTCACGCGCCGCGAGAAGGGCCCCGTCGCTTCGCCCCGGTCGAGAGCCTCGGAAACAGGCCCGCCCGCAGCTTCTATGGACTCGAACCAACGCGCATCTCCATGGCTCCACGTTGCGCCTAAAGTATCCCGCAAAAGCCGTGTAAAGTTCAACGACGTCGATTTCGCCGGCGCCGGCTCGACAATTAGATACATCGCCCGTTTCGCCCGGGTCATCGCGACGTAGAGCAGACACAGGTTTTCATAAGCCGCCGCGCTTTCGTCTTCGAGCACCTGCGCCGCCAGCACCGTATCCCGCTCCGCAAAAATCTTGGCCGGCAATTCAAACACCCATTCCACGGTCCGCTCGCTCGTGCGTTTCACCGCCATCCCGTCGCGCCGCGTCGCGAGTTTCTTGCCTTCGATATCGGGCAAAATCACCAGGTCGAAGCCCAGGCCTTTTGCTTTGTGCACCGTCATCACCCGCACCACGCCGGCCAAATCCGTATCCCGCACCACATGGCGCTCCGCAAAGTCCAGAAACTCGGCCACATCCCGGCTCCCGCCCTCGTCGAACCGCTCGGCCGCCGCCACCAAACGCCGCCCCCGCTCGACGCTAAATCCATCTCCTTCGATCACGCTCGCGAGTCGCCGCAACCACTGCTCGAACGTCCGGGCAAAGCCACGATCATGAATCTCGCCCAGGATTCGCGCCGTCAATTCGTCGCGCCCCTGAATTCCTTCCGCGGCCAACACCGGTTCGAGCGGTGTCATCCGCACCAACTCCCGCGCCGCCGTATCACCGGGGAAAGCGGCGGCGCGCACCAGCGCCAACAGCGCTGTCGTCAGCGGATTATCCGTCGCCACCCGCAAATCGCTTTCCGCAACCGCCCCCATTCCTCCTTCCCGACGCAGAAAATCCGCCAAGGCCGTCGCCGTCGCGTTCCTTTGCACCAACACCGCTACGTCAAGCCCGCGCCGCGCCGGCTCAACTTCACGCAGGATCCGCAAGGTCTCGGCAAAACGCCCAGCTTCGTCGGGCGCCTCGCGCACCGTCGCATAGCCCCCTAACTGCGGTTGCGCGCTCACATGCGCCCGCCACTCACCCGTCCATAATGCGGCGGCCGCTGGCGGCACCAACTCCTCCAGCACCGCCTCGGCTCCGAACACGCGATTCACCAATTCGATCACGGCCGGACCGGATCGCCATGACTGGTCCAAACGCCGCTCTGTGATCGTTCCCGCATTGATCCGGTTATAATGGAGGAAAATCTCCCGAAACAGCAGGGGGTCTCCCCCTCGCCACGCAAAAATCGCCTGCTTGACGTCGCCCACGTAAAACAAACTCCGCCGTCCCTCGGGGTCCTGCACGGCCTCGTCGATCAGATTTCGCAACACGCTCCATTGCTCCGCGCTCGTATCCTGAAACTCATCCAACAGCCAATGATCGTACCGGGCGTCGAGCCGCCAATCGATCATCAACCGCGCTTCCTGCGTCTCGTCATCGGGGTGACTTGAGAGCCGCGGCGCACCGCCGCCCGGCAACAGGCGCCGCAACACGTCCGCGAATGTCAATCGTCCCGCCCGCCGCACCGCCGCGTCGTAACTGTGCTCATAGCCGCGCAACACGGCAAAAATCCCGCGCGTCATCTCCAGTCGTCGCGCCAGTTCCATTCCCATGATGCCCGCCACCACCGCCCGCAACGCGTCGCGGGCCGCTTCGGGGAGCGCCACCCGCTTCCGCTCGACCACGATCTCCTCCAATTTTGGCCACGCCTCGAAAGCATTCTTCAAAAGATACTCGACCGGCTTTGGTAGCATCGCCCCGGGCGACCATTCGTCCAGCGCCGCAAAGAAATCGTCGATCCGCACCCGTTGCTTCTCGTTCAACTCCATCACTCCCATCGCCGCTTTCAGGTCCCGTGCCGCCGGCTCCACGACTTTCGCAGCCATCGGCCACTCGCAACCCTCCGGCCAGATTCGACCGGGATTTCCCCACTGCGCTTCGTTGGGCGCCGCCAAAAATGTCTCGCCGTGTTCGTCCAGAAATCCGTCGAGCACGCTCGCCAGTCGTTTCTCTTCCACGCCAAACGTCGCCCGCTTAAACGCCTCGATAAACTCCCGCTGCGCCGCATCCGGCTCCCCGGCCGCCGTGAACATCCGCCGCAAGACCCGCCGCCGTTCCCGCCGTGCCGTCGCGTCGTCCAAGATTTGAAACTCTCCGTCGAGTCCCAGCTCCCGGGGAAACGCTTGCACCACCCGCGCGAAGAATCCGTCCAGCGTGCCGAGGTTCAGCCGCGGCATCGCCGTCACCACCTCGCGCAACATTCGCAAGAAATCGGCCGAGCCGTTTTCCGGCCGCCCGATTTCCTCCGCCAATCGCCGCGCAAACGCCGGCTCAGTCGCCGCTCGCGCCAGCTTTTTCAAAATCTCATCGAAAAATTCTCCGGCCGCCTTCCGGGTGAACGTCAACGCCACGATCCGCTCCGGTGCCGCCCCGTGCGCGAGCAGTTGCACGAAACGATGCGTGAGCGCATAGGTTTTCCCCGATCCCGCCGACGCCAGAATCATCTCATGGCCGATCTGCTTCACGTCGTTTCCTCCCAATCGATGCTAGCCGCCGCGCCGTGATGAAAGAGATCGGCAAACTCATCCGATTCCGCCGCGCGCCCCGACTTTTCCTGCGGCGGCCAAAATTCTTCCGCCGCCACCGCCGCGACCACTCCCAACGCGCACCGCTCGGCGGCCGCTTGGGTCTCCCGCGAGTAATTCGGCCAGATCGAAACCCGCGTTTCCCCAACCGCTTTCGGCAGCAGAAAATAACCGGCCGCAACCTCATCGCCAAACTCCGCCGCTACCGCCCGCCGATAAAGCGGCAGTTGCAGGTCCACCCATATCTGCGTTTTCCCATCCTCGCCCGTCCAATGCATCCACTCCGCCCGCTCGGCGTCATCTTCCGCCCGAGCCGAACGCGTGTGCGCTGCGGCCGGTTCGGCCGTCTTGTCGCCGGTCTTGTAATCCAGCACCCGCACGCGTCCGTCGCGATGCCGGTCGATACGATCGATTTTCCCACTCACCGTGAGCCCACCCAGCGGAAATTCAAATTTCCACTCCACCCGCTCCGTCCGCCATCCGTCCTGCCGTTCCCGCGCCTCCGTTTCCGCCGCCGCCCGCAGGCGTTGCCGCGCCGATTCAAACTGCACCACCAAGGGCAGCGTCAGTTCTCCCCCAAACCGTTGCCGGGCCGCCCGCTCAAATTGCTCCAACAAGAAATCCCGCAGGACCGCCAGATCAGTGCAATCGCGCAGCGCCGTTGCCTCACCGAGACACTGCAATGCCTCGTGCAACAGCGTGCCAAAATCCCCCGCGTTCAGCTCGGCTTTCCCCGGCTCGACCGTGGTCATTTTCAGTCCGTGTTTGAGATAAAAACGAAACGGACACGCCAACCAGTCCCGCAGCGCCGTCACCGACAACCGCCGCAATTTCACCCCCCGCCGCGGTCTTAAAAGCCACGCCCGCGCCCACGGCGGGCCCGGCCGCGCCACCGCCACCGGCCCAAAGAGTTTGGCCACCCGCGTCGGCAACTCCTCATCTTTGCAACTCAACAACAGCCGCGAGGGCCGCAAGGGATCACCCGCCGCCGAGGTCTTCCCAAAGACCACCTCAAGCCGGCCGCGACCTTCAGACCGGGCCGCCGCGATCGCCGCGAAAAAATACGCATCGCACGCCAGCCGCTCCGCATTCCGCTTGAGGCCCAATCGTTCCCGCAACGTCTCCGGCAGGTAGGCATCGCCGACGATCGCCGAAGGCACCCGACCTTCGTTACAGCCCGCCACGATCAAGTGCGGCGCATCGTCCCAAAGCACCTCGAGCCAGCCCAACAAATCCACCGCGCCCGCCGTCCGCTCCGCCGTGCTCACTTCGCCGGCCAGCTCCTCCAGCGCCAGCTCCCACGCCTCGGCCAACCCGAGCTGCACCGCGCCGCCCGCCGCCAAGGCCCGCCCGATCTCCTTGAGTTTCGCCATCCACACCTCGGCCGACTGCGCCAACGGCCCGGCCGCATCAAGGGACCGCGCCGAAAAAATCTCCGCCAACGCCCCGGCCGCATTCGTCGGAAACTCACCCGCCAAAAGCATGGCTCGCAACGCGGCCACATCCGCCAGAGCCGGCGCGACCGCCGGATAATGCTCCCCGTGCACCCGGGCCGCGTCGAGCGTCGGAGGCAGGTGCCGCGCCGCCAGCTGATCGAGTTCCGCCAAAAGTTCGGCCGGAGAAAATCGCGACCTGCCGCCGGACCGACGCCCCAACCACGCCCAGACATCCGGGCAGCGCAGCAGCCCGGCCACCGTTTCAAAAGCCGGTTCCGCCACCAAAGCCGCCACCGCGGCCAACAAAGGATAAAGCCCGTCGTGACGGCGGGACCGACCTTCGGGATTAAACGCCGCGATTCCGACCCGTTCCAACGCATTCTCCAGCACCGGCAACAGTTCCGGATCCGCGATTCCGATCCCGAGCGCCGCTCCCGGTTCGTCGTAGGCCCGGGCCTTCGCCGTGATCCACGCCGCTTGCTCCGCCGGGTCGGCGCACAAATGAACGCTGCGCTCGAAATCCGGCACGACCAACTCCCGCCGCGCCCACGCCTCCGCGCGCGGTCGCCCCCAATCGTCGAACACCTCCGCCTCGGCCGCAGGCGCATACACCACGACTTCGACCGGAATCGCCGCCGCATGAATGGCCAACGCCGAGATCGCCAGCGGCAGCGGATCGGGCGTTCCGATCATCACGATCCGCGTTACACCGGGTATCAACGAAGGCTCGCGGGCGGCCAAAATTCTCGCCGCCGCACCATCCCGCAACCCGCGTGCCGCCAGCAAAACCTCAAGCCGCCGCTCCAGCTCCCCGAGCTCTCCCCACCGCGCCGACTCCGGACAGTCCTCGCCAGCCCGCTCTCTCACGTCCGCCAACCGCAATCCACCTTCGGCCAACGTCGCTTGCAAAAGAGCCAGTTCAGCCGCCCAGCGCCGCGCCCACGCAAAATCCCGCGTCGGCGGCTCGTAGGGCAACAAGGCGGGAAACTCCCCCGGTCGCACTCCGCTCACCACCTCCGTCCAAGCCAGCAACGACTCCAAGCGCGTCGCCGTGCCCGCCGCCATCCCCTGCGAGATGAACGATTCCGGCGTCACCACCCTCGGGGGAAACACCGCTTGGCCCGCCTCCGCCGCGTGTTCCGCCAGCGCTTCCCGCAAACGGCGCCCTGCCTGCCGCGTCGGCACCACTACCAGCCAGCGCGCAAGATCCAAGGGGCCAGCGCCATCCCAATCCCGCGCCAACCACGCGACGGCTTGGGGCAACAACGGCCGGTCCCACGGCAGAAAATGGCGGCTAATGTTGGCGGGGAGAGGCGACACGGCGAGGAACCGCATCAACATGGCCCGAGCCGCGAAGTTCAAATCCGTTTCGCAGGAATCGTCCGCTGACCTTGAAAAACAAAAAACCCCGGAGCCAAAAGGCACCAGGGTCGGATGAAGCAAACCGGCCGGAGCGGGCGCGGTCGCGAGGTTTACGCCTGCTTGGCGAGCACGTATTTGGCGACGTGGGCCTTGGCACGGCTGGCCGCGTTGCGGTGCACGACCCCGGACTTGATCGCCTTGTCCATCGCCGAGGCATATTTCGCGCCTGCGGCCTTGGCGGTGACCATATCCTTCGCGACGACAGCCGCATCGAACTTCTTGCGCAAGGTCTTGATGGCAGTCTTGGTGCCGCGATTCCGGGTGGTGAGACGAGCGGCCTTGCGGGCGGCTTTCATTGCAGATTTGGTGTTGGCCATGGTCGTAGGAGAGTTTTAAGCCGGCCAAAGACTCAAACGCCCACCGGAGAGTCAAGGGTTTTGTCGGGCAGGAAATACATGCCGCAAGGTAATCCGCTGAAGCGTGGTAAAGTGTTAGTGGCCTTAGTCCGCATTATTTTCTGACTAAATCCACACACAGGCGCAGGGTAGACGGTAGCATGTCAGCCTCCACGTCTTATCTCAACCTCGCAGGCGTGCAGGTTCGCGGCGCGCGAGCCGACGAAATCGCCCGCTGCGAGAAGCAACTGGTGGCGACCACTCGCGCGTCGAAAGCGCCCATCACTACCGCCGCGACGTAACTTGGCGCGAAAACGCCGAACTCGGCCGCCATGCCCGCCGCGCCTACAACCTCGCTCTGCTGCGCTGCACCCTCTTCAGCGCCCTACGATTCCTCCACACTTCTCGCCCACCCCCTTGAGGCCATACTAGGATTTCGTGGCCGTTTTGCCCCCCTCGCCTCAAAAAACCGCTCACCCCGGCGAGTTTGTCATCTATTCGATGACAAACCACTGCGGCAAATTTCCGGCGAACGTGCGGCCGCGCCCCCGGCCGACTCTTTCGGCTCGCACCTTTTCAGCCCAAGCCCCTCGCTTCTGCTTCGCCATGCCCAACACCTTTTCCATCGCCATCGGTTCCGATCACGCCGGCTTTGCCTACAAGGAAGCCATCAAGGCCATGCTCCTCAACGCCGGCCACACCGTGCGCGACCTCGGCGCCTACTCCGAGGCGAGCTGCGACTACCCCGATTTCATCCGGCCCGTGGCCGAGGCCGTCGCCCGCGGCGAGTATCAGCGCGGCATCGTCCTTGGCGGCTCCGGCAACGGCGAAGCCATCGTCGCCAACCGCGTCAAAGGCGTCCGCTGCGGTCTCTGCTGGAGCGAACAGGTCGCCATTTGGAACCGCTCGCACAACGACGCCAACGTCCTTTCCCTCGGCCAACGCACCGTCACCGAGGCCGAAGCTCTGCACATCGTGAAAGTCTGGCTCGCAACGCCCTTCGAAGGCGGGCGCCACGTCGCCCGCATCAATAAAATCGACGCCGCCTAGATCACACTCGCCGGCGTCGCGCGATGAGTTGACCTCAAAACAACATCCCTGCGTTTTTTTGAAATGGGCACCCATCACCAAGGATCGAAAAGCGAGATTCTCGCCCTCGACGCCTACATCAAGTTGATGCGAGCCGCCGACTCCATCACCGCCCGCGCCCACCTCGTCCTGCCCGACGGCGTCACCCTCACACAGTTCGCCGCCCTCGAAGCCCTCTACCACCTCGGGCCGCTCTTCCAATCCGAGCTCGCCGCCAAACTGCTCAAGAGCGGCGGCAACCTCACTCTCGTCGTCGACAACCTCGAGCGCGACGGCCTCGTCTCGCGCACCCGCGATCCCTCCGACCGCCGCTTCGTCAAAGTCGAGCTCACGCCCAAGGGCCGCCGCTTCATCGGCGTACTCTTCCCAAAGATCGCCGCCGGCCTGACGCGCGAATTCTCGGTCCTTTCCAGCCGCGATCAGCTCGCCCTCGCCCGGATCTGCAAACGTCTCGGCGTCGGCCGCGCCGCCCCGGTCGCCGGCTGAGGCCGCGCCCGGTCTGCGCCGCGAATCCACCGATCCGAGCCTATGGAGACCTTCAAAGGCCCGCCGCCTTCGACCCCAAGGGACGCATCCATCGCTTCAAATTCTGGACCTGCATCAACGCTCCCGACGCCCCGCCCTGTTGCTACGTTTTTTGGCGGCGCATCGCCGGCTTCACTTCGGTGCTCGCCCTCAGAGGTGGGCTCGCCGCTACTGCCGCCGCCTGGAGCTTTTTCTGCACGGCCCGCGATTTCTCCCGCGTCAGCCTCATCACCGCGCCTTCCTCGGCCGACACGACCTCGCCCGCGCCCCGATCCAAACGGCCAGCCGCGGGTTGCTCGCCTTGGTCCAAATCCGCTACGGCCGCCCTGCCCTCGCGCCGAAATCCCCCAAACCCTCGAACACGCCACCCCCACCCCTGCACCCGAGCCACTTACTTTTTGTCCTCGCGCGGAGCACGGCGTCGCGCCGCTCTGCCTGAGACTCCATCGACCTTAGGGCCTCGCTACGCAGCCACCGCTTCCACCTTTTTAATGCCCACATTCTACGAGCAACTCGCCGCTCTCGAACGCGAATCCGCCGCCTTCGTGCTCGTCGTGCTCGTCGATGCGCTCGGCAGCACCCCGCAAGACACCGGGGCCAAGATGCTCGTTACTCCCGCCGGCCTGCTCGCCGGCACCGTCGGCGGCGGCCGCATCGAAGCCCAAGCCATCGCCCTCGCGCAGGAGCTCCTCGCCACCGGCGCCACCGGCCCACGCTTCGTCAACTGGAGCCTTAAAGCCGATGTCGGCATGACTTGCGGCGGCTCCGTGAAACTCTACTTCGAACCCCACGCCGCCACCGGCCCTTGGCCCCTCGTGATCTTCGGCGCCGGCCACGTTGTCCAAGCCCTCGTCCCCGTCCTCCTGCCGCTCCCTTGCACGCTCACCGTGATCGACCCGCGCGCCGACTGGCTCGCCCGCCTCCCCGCCGCCCGCACGCTCCGCACCATCACGCACGATAACCCCGCCGACCTAATCCCCACGCTCCCCGCCAACGCCTTCGTCCTTTGCATGACGAAAGGCCACGCCAGCGACCGCCCCATTCTCCAACGCGCCCTCGCCGAACGAAATTTCCCGTATCTCGGAGCCATCGGCAGCGCCGCCAAAGCCACTGTCCTCCGCCGCGAACTCGTGGCCCACGGCCTCACCCCCGAACGCGCCGAAAACTTCTTTTGCCCCATCGGCGAACCCATCGGCTCCAACCACCCCCACGAAATCGCCCTCAGCATCGCCGCCCAGCTGCTCCGCGTCCGAGACGCCCTAACCCCTTAGGCCGAAAGCTCGCCCTCGCACCGGCCTCCTATCGCCGACATTCCACCGCTGTTCTCTCCATTGATGGCGCCCCAGATCACGCGGAAATCACAACCAACGAGGTCGCCCCCGGCAGCGTAGAGACCTCCGCGATCCAGCGGCCATCGTCTTCGCGCTCTGCGTCGATTTGTGTGGCGGGTCGATGAAGCCGCCCGTCCCTCAGGCAAATGCTTCTCCGCCGGATCATCGGCGGCGATGGCCCGGCATCACCACGAGCCTCGGGTCGAGAGCCGGCCTATCCCTTCGCACCGAAGCGTAGCCCGCCTGCACCCGGAGAAGCTGCGGCAGAATGCCATAGCCGAAGTTTTACCCGGCGCAGCCACCCAGTGTGGCGTTGCCGAGTCAGCCCAATCTTCCACGCTCGCTCCATGCCCCCTCGCCCCGTCCGCTTTGCATTGCTTGTGTTTGCCGCCGTCTCCCTCGCCCGCGCCGATGTGTCGTGGCTCCCACCCGGTCTCCCGCCCGCCCCTGCCACCGGGCCTGCGCTTTGCCCGGGCGAATTCCTCAAACCCGCCCAAGGTGCCGCCGTCCTCGACGCCGCCCTCGCCCAGTTTCCCGACCGTGCACGCTGGGACACCTACGCCGCCCACCTCCGCACCCGTATCCAGGAGGCCGCCGGCCTCGCCCCGTGGCCAAAGCGCACGCCCCTCAACGCCGTCATCCGCGACCGCCGCACGCACGACGGCTACACGGTCGAAAATGTCGCCTTCGAATCCGCCCCCGGCGTCTTCGTCACGGGCAACCTCTACCGCCCCACCGGCGCCATCGGCAAACACCCGGTGATCCTCTCCACGCACGGCCACGCGCGCACCGTGACCAAGCCCGAGGACTACGACACCCACGCGCGGTTCTCACCCACGATGCAGACCCGCTGTGCCAGTCTCGCGCGCATGGGCGCGATCGTGTTCTCCATCGACATGTTTGCCAACGGCGAGGGTATCCAACTCTACGGCCTCGCCGCGCACCGCGATACGCTCGCCATCACGATCCACGTGTGGAACGGCATCCGCGCCCTCGATTTCCTCCTCGGGCTCGACGGCGCTGATGCCTCACGCGTCGCCGTCTCCGGCGAATCCGGCGGCGGCACCCAGACGTTTCTTCTCGCCGCTCTCGATCCACGCGTGACCGTGACCGCGCCGGTGGTGATGGTCTCCGCCCATTTCTTCGGCGGTTGCCCCTGCGAGAGCGGCGTGCCCGTCCACCGCGGCGCCGACTACTTTGCCAACAACGCCATGATCGCCGCCCTCACCGCGCCGCGCCCTCAACTGCTGGTCTCCTGCGGCAAGGATTGGACCTCGAACACTCCGCGCGTGGAGTTCCCGTTCCTCCAAAAAATCTACGGCTACTACGGCGCCCCCGGCAACGTCGCCAACGTCCACCTGCCCGATGAGGGCCACGACTACGGTCCGTCAAAACGTGACGCCGTCTATCGCTTCTTCGCCGCGCAGCTCGGCCTCAATCTCGCCGCCGTCACCGACGTCGTCGGCCAAATCGACGAGTCCCGCGTCACGATTAACCGCGCCGCCGCCCTGCGCGTCTTCACCGCTGATTTCCCCGTGCCACCCCACGCGCTCCATGATGCCGCCGCTATCGGCCGCGCCCTCTCGGCGCTGCAAAAACCGTAGCCGGACATTCACGAATTCTCTGTCGGCCCGAACGATCGTCGGGCAAAGGATCCGTCTGCGTTTGGCCAGCTTCGGAAACCGACGGGCGGCCGGTTCTACAACCAGTCCACCCGGTCCGCGCACGCCGCCGCAGATGACACCTTGCCATTTCCGGGCACAAAAAAACCGCCGCGAGCGAACTCGCGGCGGTTAAGTTGATTCGGACGAAAGCCGGATTAGGCGACGTGCTTCGAAACGAGCTTCGTCATTTCGAACATGCTGACCTTGGCCTTGCCACCGAAGACGACCTTGAGGGCGGAATCGGCATTGATCTGCTTCTTGTCCTTCTTGTCCTGCAGACCGTTCTTCTTGATGTAGTCCCACAGCTTCTTGGTGAGCTCCGTGCGTGGGAGGGGCTTCGAGCCTACGACGGCCGCGAGGGCGGCGTCAGGCGTAACAGGTTTCATGAACGCGGCGTTTGGTTTACGAGCAGCTTTTTTGGCCATAGTGGATTTGGGATTAAGTGCTTTCGACTGAAAGCGTCGTAGTTCTAGGCGGAAGCCCGGGGCATTTCCGAGGAAATTTTTTCGAAATCGTCGAATTCTCAGAGGGAAAACGTCCTTGCGTCCCTCTCAAAGGCTCGCTTATCGCGCCTTAATCCCCGTCGTCCACCTGCACGAATTGCTCGTAAAGCGCGGCGTAGCGTCCGCCGGCGGCGAGCAGTTGGTCGTGCGTTCCGCGCTCGATGATCACGCCTTGGTCGAGCACGAGCACGAGGTCCGCGTGCCGGATCGTGCTCAACCGGTGCGCCACCACGAAGCTCGTGCGACCGCGCAGCAGTTTCAGCAACGCCGTCTGCAGCCGCGCCTCGGTCAGCGCGTCGATCGAACTCGTCGCCTCGTCGAGAATCACGAGCCGCGGATCCGCGAGCAGCGCGCGGGTGAAGCACACGAGCTGGCGTTGTCCCACCGAGAGACTCGCGCCGCGCTCGCCGACTTCCGTCAACAGGCCTTGCGGTAGCGCCTCCAGGATATCGAGACAATCGAGGGACGCGGCCGCCGCGCGCACTTCCGCATCCGTCGCCTCCGGTTTGGCGAGGCGGAGATTCTCGAGCACCGTGCCGCTGAAGAGAAAATTCTGCTGCTGCACCATGCCCATCTGCCGGTGCAGCGAGCGGCTGGTGAGCGTACGGATCTCGCGGCCGTCGATCAGCAGTTCGCCGCTCGTGGGCAGGTAGAACTTGGAAACGAGATTGATGATCGAGCTCTTCCCGCTGCCCGTGTGCCCGACGAGCGCGACGGTCTGCCCCGGCTCCGCCACGAAATTGATGTCGTGCAGGACGGGACGGGCCGGATCGTAACCGAACGAGAGCCCGCGGAATTCCACGCGCACGCCGGGCGCGGCGAGCAGCGGCGGCGGCTCGGGGGAAACTCCCGCGACCTTCACCCGCGGATCGGGCAGCGCGACCGCTTCGGGCGCGTCAACCCACTCAGGCACGGTGTCGATCAGTTTGAAGACGCGCTCGGCTCCGGCCATCGCGACCAGCGCTTGGTTGTATTGATTGCCGATGATCGCGATCGGGGAGAAAAACTGGTTTGCGAGCAGGAAAAACGTGATTAACGCACCAAGCGTCATGTCGCCGTTGAACACCCGCCAGCCGCCAAACATGAGCAGGGTCGCCACGAAAAACTGGCTGTTCAGCTCGAGCAGAGGCGTAAGGATCGCCGAGGTGCGGGCGAGCGCGATGTTGTAGGCCGAGTGGTCGGCGAGCAGACTGCGGAAGAGCCCGGCATTGGTCTCCTGCCGCACGAAACCTTGGGTCACGCGGATGCCGTTGACCGATTCCGCGAGCGTCGCCGTCACGCGGCTGAAGCTCTCGCTCGCGGCGCGAGAGTAGAGACTCAGTTTCACGCGGAAGTGGCGGTTGATCGCCCAAAGCACCGGCGCCATCCCGAGCACAATCAGGAAAAGCTGCCAATCGCTCCACGCCATCACGATCGCGGAGAACACCATCGTACCGCCTTGGATCACGCTCACGAAGAGCACGTCTTGGATGCCGCTGCGCACCGATTCGACGTCGCTCGTCACGCGGCCGATGATGCGGCCGAGCTTCATGCGCTGGAAAAAGCTCATCGGCTGACGCTGGACCTTGTCGAAGATATCCGCGCGCAATCCGTTCACCACCGTTTCGCCGACTTGAAGCGCGTAGCGCTGACGGAAGTGAAACAGACCGTCGGTCGTGATCGCGAGCAGACCGTAGCCCACCACGCCAAGAGCAATGCCGACGTAATTCGCGCTAGAAATCGGCCCGTTGATCACAAGGGCCATCACCCAGCCCAGCGCCGGGAGTTGCGCCGAGCGGATCACGGAGAGCCCGATCAAGGCCGAGAGTTTGCCGCGCACCGGCCGGGCATAGGTGAAGAGCCGGCGCATCAGGCCCCACTCGAGCGGCTTGAACTGCTCTTCCTGATCGTCGTCGTCGGGCAGTCGGTGCACGAGGCCCATGGGCTTCGGCGGCGGAGGTGGGGGGACGACGGGAATCATGCGCGTTTCTCCCCGGGTTTGGCGGTACCGAGCGACTGGAGTTCGCGGCCGTCCACGAGTTGCAAGCTCGCGACGCGGCGGTAGGAACCGGGCTGCGCCATCAACTCGGCATGGGTGCCGCGTTGGGCGATCCGGCCTTGCTCCATCACGATGATAAAATCGGCGCGGCGCAACGTGCTGAGGCGATGGGCCACGATAAACGTCGTGCGGCCCGCGATGGCGCGGTCGAGCGCTTCAAAGATCTCGTGCTCCGTCTCGCTGTCGATCGCCGCCGTCGGATCGTCGAGCAGCAAAATCGCCGGCTCCAACAACACCGCGCGCGCGATGGCCAACCGCTGCCGTTGCCCGCCCGAGAGACTCGCCCCGCTCTCGCCGAGCACGGTGTCGTAGCCGAGCGGTAACGCCGTGACAAAGTCGTGCGCGGCGGCGATCCGGGCGGCGCGCTCGATCTGCTCACGGGTCGCCGCGGGGTGACCAAAAGCGATGTTGGCCGCGATCGTGTTCGAAAAGAGAAAGCTCTCCTGAAACACGATGCCGATGTTGCGCCGCAGATCGTCGAGATCGAGCTCCCGAATATCCACGCCGTCGATCAAAACGCGGCCGGCGGTCGGGTCGAAAAAACGCGGCAGCAGGCTCATCAGGACGCACTTGCCCGCACCGGTCGCACCGAGGATTGCGACGCATTGGCCGGGCTTCACCTCCAGGTCGATGTCACGCACGACCGCCTCGGCCCCGGCGTAGGCGAAGGAGACGTTTTCGAACCGCACCAATCCCGTGCACCGCGGGAGGCGGATCGCGGCGGGCGCGTTCTTCACTTCGACCGGCGCATCGAGGATTTCAAACACCCGGCGCGCGCCGATCAGCGACTGCTGCACGGAGTTCACGATGTTGGCGACGTTGTTGACCTGACCGGAAAACTGCTCGAGCAGACCGGCAAACACGATGAGCCCGGTGCCCAGCGGCAGTTCCCCGTTCGCCACGAGCCAGCCGCCGTAGCCGAGCAGCACCATCATGTTGATGCGCGTGATAAAACCCACCGCCGGGGAAAACAGGCTCACGCGCCAGAAAATGCCCTGCTGCTGGTCGAAGCACGCCTGGTTCGCCGCATCGAATTTCGCCCGCGCTTCGGGCTCGCGGCCGAAGCCCTTCGTCACCGCCACGCCTTGCAGGCTCTCCGCGAGGATCTGCACCATGCGTTCGACGAGCGTGCGGTTGTGCGCGTAAGAAGGTTGGATTTTTTTGGAAAACCAAGTCGACAGCACCGCGAGCAACGGCGTCGTCGCCAGGCAGGCCAACGTGAGCGACGGACTCAGGCTCGCCATGTAGATCACATAGACCGTGAGCGACACCGCCATGATCACGCTTTGGATCATGACTTGGTCCACAAACATCCGCACCGATTGCACATCACCGGTCACGCGCGTGATGATCGAGCCCGTGGAATTCGCATCGAAGAACCGAAAACTGAGCCGCTGCAACTTGTCGTAAACCTCGCCCCGCAGATCGACCACGAGTTTCTGCTGCACGAGTTTGTTGATCGAAACCGCGAGCACGTAGTTGAGCAGCGCCCGGCTCAGCGCCAGCACGAGGATCAGCCCCGCCAAGAGCCCGAGCACCTGCAACGGCGCCCACGCCATCGGCAACGCAACGTGCAGGACGTTGTCGCCCATCGGCGTGTCATCGAGTTTATGCCGGATGTAGTCGATTCCGAGGCCGGTGAAACTCAGGCCGCCGATGCCCATCACCAACAACAACAGTTGCAAGCCGAGCACCTGCAGACAGTGCAGCCGATAACGCCACGCCAACCCGAACAGCCGCCGGATCAACGCCCCGTTGGAGGGGCCGACGACGTCGGACATGGACGGTGGCAAAGACATTTGGCCCGCAACCTAAGCCCGAGCCCCGGCACTGCACGAAATTTTTTTGTTCACCCCTAGCGTCGCCGACCGCGCGACCCCGTCTCAGTTCCGCTGCTTCGGGCGATTCTGATTCTGGCCCTGGGTCGGGGCGCGTTGGCCGCGCTGCGCCTGCGCCTGCGCAGCGGGAGCCGGAGCCGGAGCTTCGACAACCGGCGTCTGGCCTTGCGCGGCCTGAATCGAAGCCTGTTCCCGCAGCGCGCGGCGGCGGCGCACTTCGGTCGCGACGGCCTCGAGCCGACGCTGCTCATCGGCCGGCGTGGGGTTGAGCACCACGCTCTGGGTCACGGCCGTGGGCATCCCGGTGGGAGCCGACATCGGCGGCGGCGCCGTGGCTTGGCCCGAAGAAGCTACCTTGGAAGCGCGCATCGCCAGATTGAGCGTTCGCCCACCGTGCTGGACCGTTACCATCTCGTTGGTCGCATCGTAGGATTTCACCAAAAAATCGTGGTCCTTTTCGTTCAGCTTCGACCACACGCTGACTTTCTTCGCCGGATCAAAAATCCCAAAGAGTAGCCCCGAGCCCGTATCCATCACCCCGCGCAATTCCAAGGGAGCACCTTCGGTCACCGCGGTAGTTGCCGCCGCCTGCGCCGGCATAAAGGGCGAACTCTGGGCCAACTGCGCCCCACTGCGCGTGACCGTCCCGAGCAGCAGCGCCGCAAGCAACGGCAGGAAAAAAAGGGGAGTTCGAGGCGCGGACATAAACAGCATGGGAAACAGAGTAGACGCACCCGCCCGGGTCAAGTAACAGGGTTTTTCCGGCAGCGCCTTCCAGCAGCGCCTGAACTGCCGTCGCAGTAAATTTCGGCACGGCGCGCGGGCCGCTTCGTCCTTTGACACCCTCCAGCCCCACCGCAACAATCCGCCCATGCGAATGTCGCTGCTGTTTCTCTGCGCCGCCTGCCTCGGCCTCACCGCCTGCTCCCGCCCGAAGTCGCCCGGCTATCAAGGTTACCTTGAAGGCGAATTCGTCTACGTCGGCGCCCCTCTTGGCGGCCAACTTGAAAAACTTGCGGTCATCAAAGGCACCCGCATCCCCGCCGGCGCTCTCCTTTTCACGTTGGAACACGCCAACGAGCTCGCCGCCCAACGCCAAGCCGCCGACCAACTCCGCGCCACCGAGGCCCGTCTCGCCGACGCGCAAAAGGGCTCACGCCCGAGCGAGCTCGCCAGTCTCACCGCCCGTCTCGACCAAGCCCGCGCCGCCGCCGAGCTCTCCCGACTCGATCTTGCCCGCCAAAAGAATCTCTTTGAGACGCGCGTCCTTCCTGCGAGCGACTACGACCGCGCCCGCCTCACGCACGAGAAAAACACCCGCGCCCTCGATGAACTTGCCGCCCAACTTACCACCGCCGGCCTCGGCGCCCGGCCCGACGCTCTCGCCGCCGCGATGGCCGAGGTGAGCGCCGCTGCCGCGGCCAAAGCAAGAGCCGACTGGGCCGTCGCTCAAAAATCCCAAGCCGCCCCACAGGCCGCACTCGTCTACGACACCCTTTACCGCGTGGGCGAATTCGTCGCCGCCGGCAACCCCGTCGTCTCCTTGCTACCCGCCGAAAACATCAAGGTCCGTTTCTTCGTCCCAGCAGCCGAATTCGCCGCCCTCACCGCCGGCGCCCCTGTCCGCATCGCGATCACCGGCCGCCCCGCCCCGCTCGAGGCGCGCATCAGCTACCTTTCGCCTTCGACCGAGTACACGCCGCCCATTCTCTACAACCGCGAGAACCGCTCAAAACTCGTCTTCATGGTCGAAGCCGCCTTCACCGACGCCAACGCCGCCCGCGACCTGCACCCCGGTCAACCCGTTGACGTTCTGAAGTAGGGCGGTGTCTCCGACCCGCCCTCCGTGCCTGCCCCGATGAGCCCGCCCGCCGCCGCCACCCCGACCGATCTAGCCATCGACGTCACCGGTGTGACCAAACGCTTTGGTGAAAAAACCGTCGTCAACGCCATCGACCTCGCCGTGCGCCGGGGTGAGATCTACGGTTTCCTCGGTCCCAACGGCTCGGGCAAGACCACGTTCATCCGCATGCTCTGCGGTCTGCTCACCCCCGATGCCGGCACCGGCACCTGCCTCGGTTACGATGTCCGTTCGCAACAGGCCGAGATCAAACGCCACGTCGGCTACATGACGCAGAAATTCAGTTACTACGAGGACCTCAGCATCCGCGAGAACCTCGACTTCATCGCCCGCATCTACGCCGTGCCCGACCGCCGCGCCGCCGTTCAGCGCAGCCTCGACCGCTTGGGTCTGGCCAACCGCAGCCATCAAATCGCCGGCCAACTCTCCGGCGGCTGGAAACAACGTCTCGCCCTCGCAGCCTGCCTCATCCACGAGCCCAAACTTCTCCTGCTCGACGAACCCACCGCCGGCGTCGACCCCAAAGCCCGCCGCGAATTCTGGGACGAAATCCACCAGCTCGCCGCCGACGGCCTCACTGTCCTCATCACCACGCACTACATGGACGAAGCCGAGCGCTGCCACCGCCTCGCCTACCTCGCCTACGGCCACCTCCTGACCCGCGGCACTCTCGCCGAAGTCCTCGCCGCCGCCAAGCTCACCACGTGGAGCATCACGGGCCCCGACCTCCGCACGCTCGCCACCACCCTCCGCGACCGCGCAGGCGTCGAACAAGTCGTCGCGTTCGGCAACACCCTTCATGTGAGCGGCCGCGACGCCGCCCGTCTCACCGCCACAATCGCTGCCGTCCGCGACCCGCGTCACGATTGGAAGCAAATCACCTCCGGCCTCGAGGATGTGTTCATCAGCCTCATGGACGAAGCGAAGGACAACTTCGCATGACCCCCCGCCCCCAAAAAACCACTTGTCATCCATTAGATGACAATTTTTCCGGATCACCCGTGGAGAATTGCCACGAATGTCGTCTAATGGATGACGTTTGCCCGGTGGCTTGTGGCGCGCAGTGCACGCGCGGTGCGCTGGACTGACCATGCCCCGATTCACCTTTCACCGCCTATGGGCGATCGTCCTAAAGGAGTTCATCCAGATGAAGCGCGACCGCGTGACCTTCGGGATCATGATCGGCATCCCGCTCATGCAACTCATGATGTTCGGGTTTGCGATCAACTCCGACCCGCGCCACCTCCCCGCCGCGCTTCGGGTCGCCGACCAAGGCCCGTTCGCCCGCACCCTTGTCCAAGCCCTGCGCACCAGCGATTACTTCGCATTCGTCCACGAAACCTCCGACGAAGCCGAGGCCCAGCGTCTCCTCCAACTCGGCGACGTGCAGTTCGTCATCAACATACCCGCCGATTTTACCCGCCAGCTTCTCCGCGGCGAACGTCCCACCGTGCTCATCGAGGCCGACGCCACGGATCCCGCCGCCACCGGCCCGGCCCTCGCCGCCGTCAACGCCCTCGCCGCCACCGTCTTCAACCGCGACCTGCCCGGCCCGCTCGCCCGTCTGCGCGCGAAGGACGGCCCCGTCGATTTCCGGGTCCACGCGCACTACAACCCGGAGAACATCACCCAGTTCAACGTCGTCCCGGGGCTCATGGGCGTCGTGCTCACGATGACGATGGTGATCATCACCGCCCTCGCAATCACCCGCGAACGCGAGCGCGGCACGATGGAAAATCTCCTCGCTACTCCCGTGCGCCCGTTCGAGGTGATAGTCGGAAAAATCCTGCCCTACATCGTCGTCGGCTACATCCAAGTTTCCCTGATTCTGGTCGCCGCGCATTTCGTCTTCGACGTTCCCATGGTCGGCAGCCTGCCGCTGCTCTACGTCGTTTCCCTGCTTTTCATCGCCGCCAATCTGGCTGTCGGCATCACGTTTTCCACCCTCGCAAAAAACCAGCTCCAAGCCGTCCAGATGGCATTTTTCTTTTTCCTGCCTTCGATCTTGCTCTCGGGCTTTATGTTTCCGTTTCGCGGGATGCCGGATTGGGCGCAGGCCGTCGGCTCATGCCTGCCCAACACCCATTTCCTCCGCATCGTGCGCGGCATTCTGCTCAAAGGAAACGGCTTCTCGGAAATTGCTCCGCACCTCTGGCCGCTCTTGGTCTTTCTCGTGATCGCCATGACGATCGGCGTGAAACGCTACCGGCAAACGCTGGACTGAGGTCATCCTTGACCATTAGTAAGGCTGGTAATACCGACCTTACTTCCGATGCAAACACTCTCGGTCAGCAAGCTCACCACCAAAAGTCAGGCCACGATTCCGGATCGGGTGCGCCGCAAACTAGGGCTCAAGCCCGGAGACTCCATCGTCTTCAAAACAAAGGACGGCCACATCTACCTCCAAAAGGCCCGGCCGATCGACCGGGTGCTGGCCGGCGCGGTCGAAGAGACGCTCGCGGACGAATGGAACTCGGCCCACGACGACAAAGCCTATGCCGACTTATAAGCCGTTTGAGGTCGTGGTCGTCCCGTTTCCATTCACGGACAGCGCCACGACAAAGCGGCGACCGGCTCTTGTGTTGTCCACCCAAGGCTTCAACGAACGCGCCTCGCATGTCGCGCTTGCGATGATTACCAGCCGGGAGAATCGCGGCTGGCCGCTCGATACGCAGATCGGCGATCTTACGGCCGCCGGCCTGAGCCATCCTTCGGTGGTGCGGATGAAGCTTTTCACCCTCGACGAACGTTTTGTGCTCCGAAAATCCGGCGCGCTGGCCCCGGCGGACGTTGCCTCCGTAGCCAGCGCTTTGAAACTTTTGCTGCCGTCGAAAAACTAGCGTGGCCGCCGCTCGGCGCTACGGCACCTCGTAGACTTCGACCAACGTCAGTCCGCTGGCGCTGTTCGCTCCGCTCACTTGCACCGTGTAACTGCCGGGCGTGAGGGTGGCCGTCAGCATCGCGTCGCGGCTGGCGGCGTTCTCCACCGGAAACGAACCGATCCGACCCGCCGTCGTCCGCAACAGGGCGGCGCCGCCCCAGTTATCATTCGACTGAACCACCGCCTGCGTCTGCAGGTTGAACAGATTAAGCCGCGGGTCGGCCATCGCGGTCGGGATGTTGAACGGCGCCAACGCCAGCGCCGGCCCGATCGCCCGCACGAGCACTTGTCGCGACGTCGTCCCGCCCACCACAAAGCCCACCGTCAGAATTTCCCCCGCCTCGATCTGCTTGAGCACCGACACGCCTACGAGCCGCGTCGTGCTCGGGGCAAAGCTCGCCGCCGCCGTGCCGTCGTAGAGTTCCGCGATCACCGTGCCCGTCGCACCTGCGACGCCGCGCACTTGCACGGTATAGCCCCCGGCCGGCAGTCCTTCGCGGAAGATCGCCGCGTCTTTCGAAACCCCCGATTCGAAGGGAAACGCCCCCAAGCGCCCGAACGCCGCCGTCAACACCGGGGCTCCGGCCCAATCGTCATTCACGGCCAACGGCGTCACCGAGTCGGCATCGGAGTAGAGGCTGATCGAGGGATCGGCCAACACGCCGCCCACTCCGAGCTTGGTCAACGCCGGCCCCGCCGCCCGCAACAGCACGGGCTTCGTCCCGCTCGTGCCCGCGCCGCCGATCGCCGTGCCGACCGTGAAGAAGGGTGACTCGGCCGTGACCGAGGTCAGCACCGACAAGCTGCTCAACCGGCCCGGGCTGCCCGCCGGGGCCAGCGTGATCGCGGCCGACGCACTCGTCAGCCGGCTGCCGCTGCCGGCGTCGGAGACCACCACATCGTAGCCCGCCGCATCCGCCGTCGTGAGCCCGGCCAAATTCAGCGTGTCGGCCGTCGCGCCCGGAATCGCCACGCCGTTTTTCCGCCATTGATAAGCCAACGCACCCGCGCCCAGCGCCTGCACGTAAAGCCGCGCGCTCCCGCCAACCGCCGCGACCTGCGCCTGCGGCTGCCCGGTGAGATAGAGATGCGCCCCGCTGATCGCAAAGCTGGCGTTCGCGCTCGCCGCGACCGCGCGGCTGCGCGGCAGGTGTTCGGGGACGTTTAACCGCCCGTTACCGGATACGCCCCAACCCACCACCGAGCCGTCGGCCTTAAGCGCGAGGGAGTGAAATTGCCCCGTCGCAATCGCGACCACGTCCCTGAGGCCGGCCGGCACGGTCGCCTGGGTGTTGGAATTGATCCCCCAGCCCACCACCGTTCCGTCGGCCCGCAACGCCAAGGTGTGCGCCGCGGCGGCATGGGTCGCGAGCGCCGTGACTCCGCTCAAACCGGCGGGCAACGGCAGTGCGCCGGTAAAGTTTGTGCCCCAACGCACGACCGTGCCGTCGGCTTTCAACGCGACGCTGCCCCGATCATTCGCCGCCACCGCGATCACCCGGCCGATATCCGCCGGCGGTGTCGCCTGCCCGCGCGAGTTATCGCCCCACCCCACCACCGTGCCGTCACTCTTCAACGCGAGGGCGTGGTAAATCCCGACGGTTTGGCTGCCCCCGATCACGAGCTGCGTCACACCCGCAAGCCCGGCCGGCGGCGTGGTCACGCCCCCGAGGACCGAACCCCAAAGCCGCACCGTGCCATCGCGCCGCACCACCCCGCTGATCTGGCCGCCGGCGGCGACCGCGACATTGTCATTGCCCAGATCGGTCGGGACCAAGATTTGGCCGCTCACATTGTTCCCCCATGCGACCACCGATCCGTCGGTCTTGAGCGCGAGCGCGTGGGCGTCGCCGGCCGCGATTTGGCGCACCTCGGTCAAATTCTGCGGCACCGCCGTCTCGGGCGCGGGGGTGACCAACTCCCCGGTGTTGGCCGCAAAAAACGACGCACCGTCCCGCCCCCAAGCGGCGGCCACCCCGGGCGGCGCCGGCGGAATGGTCACCTCGATATCGAGGTAAAGCGCCGCCTCCGCCCCGCCCCGGCCAACCGGCTTGATGGTGATGCCGTAAATCGGGTCCGTGAACGTCTGCCCAACGGCCAAGACCGCGTCGTTGGCGCTGACTCCGGGCGTCGTCAGATCGAGCAGTTGGCTCTGTTTGTAATCGCCGTAGGCCCACGTGATGTAGGCGCCCTGCGTTTGCAGCGATCCGGTGGAGAAATTCTGCCGATAACCGATCCAATAGGAACGCACGCCATCGCGGAAGATGCGCAGCGCCATCGGCTGCTTGAGCGCGGCCGAGGCCGGATGATCAAAACGGAAAACCCGGTAAGTCCCGCTCGTCGTAACCGTCGCCACCGCCGAGTCGGACAGCCAACCGAGGATATTCTTGAAGCGAGGATTGAAATGGTGCCGCGCATCGCGCGTGACGTTGGTCGCCGTGGACGACCCCATCATGTCGAACGGATCGCCATACTCGAGCGTCGTGCCGGCGGCCGAGAGCGGGTCGCCATTTACCGCGCGCCACAGATTAGCGTGCAAGATCCCGTAGCTGTGCCCCAGTTCGTGAGCCATCGTTTGCCACCCGAACGCACCGTTCATCCAAATATTCGGCCCGGCGCGGTTCGCCTGCCCGGCAAACGTGATGAGCGATCCCGGCACCCGCGCCGTCCCAATACTCGGAAAAGTGACGACGATGCGCTGAAAATCGGTCAGCGTAAAATCGGCCGCCGCCAGTGAACGCGCGTCGGTGTGGAGCTGGACTTCATTGTCCGCCAAAGCATAGGCACTGCCTGTCTGCGGCAACCGATAGACCTTCGAACTCACCGTCGTCACGATCGTCGTCTGGCCATAGCTCGCACTCTCCAAAAACTCCCGCACGTTCCCGTCCATCGTCGCCTGAGCCTCGGACGCCGTGACCGATGCGCCCGGGAAATCCGAAAAATCCGCCCGGATCACGAGCACAGTCTGCGGACCCACGGTTCGACTCGACGAGGGTTCCGCCGCCGTCGGCGGCACGTTCGGTCCCGCTACGCGCGGATCGGCCTTGTCCTCCGCCGCTTCAGCGTTGCGCACAAACTCACCCAGCGCAGCCCCGTCTTCCTCCGCAAAATCGTACTCCCGCCCAAAGGCAGCCATCCAAACCCGCCCGGCGGCCGCAGCCTCCGCTTCGCCCGGTTCCAAAATCCGCACCGGACTTTCGTGCAATGCCAAGTCCCGGCCGAGCGCGATGCCGTGCAATGAAGCGCCGAGTTTCGTGAGTTGGCCTTCGCGCCGACCATAGGTGTATGCCACGTAATTTTCCGCACCGACGGTCGCACTCCGCCATTCATCCGGCCCCGTCCGCACCGTGCCCGGCGGATGCTCGCACTCTATGACCGTTGTAAAGTCGCCCGCGCCGGCCACCCGCGCTTCAAGCTCCGCCAACACCGCCGCCGGCAACACCCGTCGCACCGTCATCGGCACCGTCACCGCGAGCGCACTCGCCGGATCGAGCTTGATCAACCGGAGTAACTCCGGGCGCCGCGCCCGGGCGAGCGCCAACCCTTCCGCCTCCAAACTCGCGCGCGGCGCACCCGCAGCGGCCGCGAGATACCGCTTCGTCCAGTCACGAAATGCAGTCTGCGAAACCGTGAGTTCGCGGTCCCACCGCTGCGCGTAGGCGGCCCGCTCTCGCCGTTGCTCGAGCACTGAAACCTCAACCTCCCGGTTTGGCGCCTGCGCCGGGGCCGGCGAGGTAACCGCCGTTCGAACCACGCGTTCCTTCACCGCCTCAGACGTCGGGTTCATCCGCCAAACCGCTACGCCACCTCCCCCGCCGACCAGCACCATCGCAACCCAGAGCAATTTCCAACGCCGGCGGTTTTTCATGCGCCGATTCCCGCCTCTTCCGCTTCTATTGGCGAGCTAACACCATGAACGGACGTTGGGTTTCCGCGTCACCCTTTTCCACCCACCCACTGCTTCGCCACCGGCCCATCGAGGTGCATGGTCTGGGTCGGGAACGCGAACGACAAACCTCGCGCCGCCACCGCCCGCATGATCGCCAGGTTCACGCGCTGCCGCAGTGCGAGGGCCTCTTGGAAATCATCTCCGGTCGTGAGATATACAATCCAAAGGTCGAGCGAGGACGCGCTGAAGTCCCGGAAGAACACCATCACGGAAGTTACATCCACCGTCGGCTCGGCCAAAATGATCTGCCGCACCTCCTCGACGATCGCCTCCATCTGGTCAGGTCTCGTATCGTAGGTCAGGCCGATCACCTGCTCGACGCGCCGCTGGGTGAACCGGGAGAGATTCACGATCGCCTCCGACGAGACCAATTTGTTCGGAAGGATCACAAGCGACTTGTCGATCAGCCGGATCTTCGTGGAACGCAGTCCGATGTCTTCCACCAGGCCGGTGTTCGCCCCGATCCTGACCGTTTCCCCTACTTTGAACGGTTGGTCGATCGCGACCACGATCGAGCCGAAGAGGTTGGCGATCGTGTCTTGCGCCGCGAGCGCGAAGGCCAAACCGCCAATCCCAAGACCGGAGAGGATCGTCGAGACGTTGAAGCCGAGACTCTGGACCGTGATCAGGACGCCGATGACGACGAAGATCGCGACGAGGGTTTTTTTGATCCACGGCATAAACGCCGCCACGCCCATTTGCTTCTCCCGCGCGACTTCGTGCATGTGGTCCAACACCGCGCCGAACGCCCGCAGCAAGCCCCAGAAGACCACCAGCGAGAACGCGACCGTCGAGCCGTAGCCGATGGTGCGATCTGTCGTCTCGGAAAGCTTCAGCACTTTCACCGCGGCGAAAATACCCGTGACCATCACGAACGTTGTCACCGGTCCTTCGAGGGCCGGGAACAGCTTGTCATCCAGCGTCGTCTCGGTCTTGGCCGCCAACCGCTTGAGCCGGTTGAAAATGATCGTGGTGACAAAGCGCCGCAGCAAAATCGCCCCGACCAGAATCAGCGCGAAAATCGCGTAGTGCGTCGCCGTGTTGCCGCTGCTCCCCACGTTGAAGAGCCCGAGGACCTCATCGACGAGATGCTCGAGCAGATCGGGTGTTCGCGGCACCCCGCTCTTGGCCAAGACCGTGGTCGCCGCGGCAGCCGTCGTGGTCGTTTGCGCCGCTTCGGTCGCCGCCATGGTCGTTTGGGCGAGCACGGAACCGAGCAGCATCCCGCCGCCCAAAAGCAGCGATCGAACAAGGGTCACAATCATCCGTTTCATCGGACGGCGAACTCACCGCGCTCCGCCATCCGTGTCAAAAGCATTGCCCGCCTCCGCCCCAACTCCCCGCTTGCACGCCCGCCCCGACCCAAGCCAAAACGTTCCCCGATGTTGCAACTCCTATCCGTCATCGACGCCATGCCTCTCTGGGCTTGGGTCACTTTTTTCACATTCATCACCGCGATGCTCGCGCTCGACCTCGGCGTCTTCCAACGCGAGACGCACGTCGTCAGCATGAAAGAGGCCCTGATTTGGTGCGGCGTCTGGGTCACGCTCGCCCTCAGTTTCGGGGCCTTGCTCTGGCAATGGCGCGGCGCGGAACCCGCCCAACAGTTCCTCGCCGGCTACCTCATCGAGCTCTGTCTGAGCGTGGACAACGTCTTTGTTTTCATCCTCGTTTTCGCCTATTTCAAAGTCGAACCCCGCTACCAGCACCGCGTCCTTTTTTGGGGCATCATCGGCGCAGTGCTGATGCGGGCGGTGTTCATCATCGTCGGGGTCGAGGTAATCGAGCGTTTCCACTGGGTCCTCTACATCTTTGGGGCATTCCTCGTCTACACCGGCATAAAAATGGCCCTGCCCAGCAAAGAGGCGGAGGTCGATCCCGAGCATAATTTCACGGTCAAACTTTTCCGCCGCTTCTATCCCGTCGCCCCGCACAACGACCGCGGCCACTTTTTCACCATCCACAACGGCCGGCGGATGGCCACCCCGCTCTTTATCGTCCTGCTGGTGATCGAGACCACCGATCTCGTCTTCGCCCTCGATTCCCTGCCCGCCGTGCTCTCGATCACCAAGGACAGCTTCATCGCGCTCACCTCAAACATTTTTGCGATCCTCGGGCTGCGCTCGCTCTACTTCGCCCTCAGCGGCATCATGGGGCTCTTCCGTTTTCTCAAGGTCGGGCTGGCCGTCATTTTGGTGTTCATCGGCGTCAAGATGCTGATCGAGCACTGGATGAAAATCACCACCGGCACCTCGCTCGCCGTGATCGGCGGCGTGCTCGTTACTTCGATTCTGATGTCGGTTTTGATCAAAGCGCCGCCGGCCCCGGAGACGCGTTGATCCTCCGCGCATGAATTTCGATCAGCTGCTCACCAACTTCCTCAGCCCGCCGATCCTGTTTTTTTTGCTCGGGCTCCTCGCCACGCTGGTCAAGAGCGACCTCGAGCTACCGGCCCCGCTGCCCAAGATTCTTTCGCTTTATCTGCTCCTCGCGATCGGCTTCAAGGGCGGCGTCGAGCTCGCCCATAGCGGTCTCACGCTTCAAATCGCCTCCACTCTCGGCGTCGCGATGGTCGCGGCGGTCGTGGTCCCGGTCTATACCTACTTCGTCCTGCGGCTGAAACTCGACTCCGCCAACGCCGCCGCCATCGCCGCCACCTACGGCTCCATCAGCGCGGTCACCTTCATCACCGCCGCCGCCTTTCTCGACGCCACCAAGGTCCCCTACTCGGGCCACATGGTCGCCGCGATGGCGCTCATGGAATCGCCCGCCATCGTCGTCGGCGTCGTCTTTGCCCGGTTCGCCGCCAAGCGCTCAGCGAAACCCGGCGCCGATTCCGCCGATGCCGAGCCCGTCGATTGGGGCCACATCGGGCGCGACGCGTTTCTCAACGGCTCGGTGTTCCTGCTCGTGGGCAGCCTGATCGTCGGCGCGCTCACCGGCAACCGCCCGGGCGCCGTGGCCCTCGTGCCGTTCACCAACGAACTGTTCACCGGCGTGCTCGCCCTCTTCCTCCTCGATATGGGTATCATCGCTGCGCGGCGCCTCGGGGATCTCCGCCGGGCCGGCGTCTTTCTCACGTGTTTTGCGATCATTGTTCCGCTGTTGAACGCCGCCCTCGGCCTGCTCGGCGCGTGGCTCCTCGGCCTCGGCCACGGCGACGGCCTGCTCTTCGTCATTCTGTGCGCCAGCGCCAGTTACATTGCCGTGCCCGCGGCCATGCGCCTCGCCATCCCCGAGGCCAACCCGAGCCTCTACGTCACCATGTCTCTCGCCCTAACGTTTCCTTTTAACATCCTTATCGGCATCCCGCTTTACGAAGCCGCCGTCACCGCCGTCCTCGGCCCCTGATTCCCCACCCCATGCAAGCCCTCAAAAAAGTTGAGATCATCCTTAGCGCCCCTGAATTGCCGAAACTTCAGCGGCTCGTGGAAAAGCTCGGTCTCAACTACACGGTCTTCCACCGCGTCAGCGGTCGCGGCGACCGCGGCATCCGGGCCGATGACGATCTCACCGGCGTCTTCACCAACATCTGCCTGCTCACCGCCTGCAAGGCCGAGCAACTCCCCGCGCTGGTCGATGCCGTGCGCCCCCTGCTCAAGAAAACCGGCGGCCTCTGTCTAGTGAGCGACGTGTTGAGCGTCATGCACTGATCGGCCGCGAAACCGTTCACGGCATAAACCGCGTCGCCCATTCAGCCCGGGCCAACGGCCGCGGCGTCCACTCGCCCCAAATCTGGTAGCGATACCGCGCGACCAATCTGTAGGCCGCGTCGCGCCAACGTGCCGGGATCACCCGCGCCCAGGAGAGCGCCCGACCCAAGCCGCCGACCGCCCGCGCCGCCGCCAGCGCCCCGTCGGTGCGCAGCAAAAATTCCGGCCGGTCGCGTCGCGCCCAATCCGGCACGAAGACCAGCGAATCAAAATCTGCCGTCGGCAACCCGTGGGCCCGCAGATACGCCTGCGCGGTCGGCCCCTGGAGCGGTGCGAACCGCAACACGGCCCGCCGGTCCAGCCTCAGCAGCAAGCGCACGATCCGGTTGCACAGCCCGCATTCGCCGTCGAAAAACAGCACCGGGCCCGAGGGAGCGTTGGAAGCAGGCAGGGACATCGCGTCGCACCACCACCATGCGCGGCCGCGGCCGAAAAGAAAGCCTCCGCCAGTGACCCGCGGAAATAATTTTTCCGGGCAAAACCCCTCGCCAATCCCCGCAGCGAAACCCAAACGTAACGCGGCGCCAATTGCCCTGCCTCGACGTCCAACTCCAGACTCGCACGTGCTCAATTCTATGCTCTGCCGCCCGCTTCATCCGCTCTCCGCTGCCTTTCCTCTGATCAATATGCTACGTTCCTATGTCCGCCCCCGTCCCTCGCTCCCTCTCATCTTCACCGCCACGGCGCTGGGATTATTCGCCTTGGCGCCGGCCCGCGCCCAAATCGCGCTGCCGCCCAAGCCCGACGCGAACGCCACGGAAGCGGCGGCGGCCAAGAACGCCGAAGCGGTGAAGCTCTCGGTCTTCACCGTCTCGGAGCAACAGGACCTCGGCTACGAATCCATGCAGACGACCTCCGGGATGCGCACCGTGCAGGACCTCAAGAATGTCGCCAATTCCATCTCGATCATCAACGCGCAGTTCATCGAAGACATCGGCGCCACGAACCTCGACGAGATGTCCAAATGGTTCGTCACCGGCGAGGCCAATCCCGACCCCGCCCTCCCCAACAAGGGCATCTTCCGCGGCATCGTGAACAACTACGCCGTGCGCAACGGCTGGATCTGGTATTCCCCGATGGAGTCCTACGCCACCGAGCGCGTGGAAATCCTCCGCGGCCCCAACGCCTTCCTCTACGGCGAAGCCGACCTCGGCGGCGCCAACAACCAGATCACCAAGCGCGGCCTCTTCACCCGCAATCTCAACCGCGTGAAGCTCATGATCGGCAGCAACGAACTGCACCGCGCCGAGCTCGATCTCAACCGCCGCCTCAATGACAAGGTCGCCGTCCGCATCGCCGCCGTGCAGCAGAAAAACGAATCGTGGGTCCACCACGTCCGCCGCGAATTCCGCGGTATTTACGGCGCCGTCACCTACCGCCCGTTCCGCCGGACCACCATCAGCCTCATGGCCGAGCACGCCAAGAGCACGGGCGTCAACGCCCAGGGTCTCTTCATCGACGGTTACTCGTTCAACACCGTCACCACGCTCACCAACACCGCCGGCTATGTTTACGTGCCCGCCAGCGGCACGTTTTTCCGCGCCAATACCATGCGCCGCAGCGCTGGTAGTAATCTTACCGCCATCGATCCGACCATCGTCCCCAAGGACCTCCAAGTCACCGGGCCCAACGGCACCGCCAAGAATTACTACGACTCCGTCACCCTCGATGCCGAACACCACATCGGCGAAAACCTCCACCTAATGCTCTCGGGCAACTTCTACCAACAGAAGCTCGACACCTGGGGCGCCGCCGCCGCCCGCACCATCTATCGCGACCTCTCGCCCACGCTGCCCGGCGGTGCGATTAACCCGAATTTCAACCAACTCTATACCGAGTATTTCCGCACGCGGAACATCAACGGCAACATCGTCCGCGACGTCCGTCTCTCCGCTGTCTACGACCTCAAGCTCTCGTGGATGCAGCAGCAGTTCGTCTTCAACGCCCAGCAGCACCAAGACAATCCCGGCGCCATGAGGCCGAAGTGGGGCGAATACGTCGATCCCTCCAACCCCAACTTCGTCGGCTCCATCAACACCGCCGGCACCCAAGCCGCCTTCACGGCCAACCGCGCCACGTTTACCAACAACCGCTTCATCCGCCGCTACTACCTGCGCGACGGCGACGGCGGCAGCATCACCGGCGACCTCGGCCCGATCCCCGGCGTCTCGGCCTGGTTTCCGGATTTCTCCAACCTCGTCCCCGCCGGCGGCAACCAGATCTCCCGCCGCTTTTACACGCCGTCGCTCGGCGCCGGCGCATCAGGCAGCTATTTCAACAACCGCCTCTTCACTCTCGTCGGCCTCCGCCAAGATGCCTTCAAGATGAAAACCACCGTCGGCGCCCCGCGCCCGATCGCCAACACGTGGGTCAACGACAACATCCCCGGCGCCTTTGCGCCCAACCCTTCCTTCGTTAACTACAAGCTCAGCGGCTCCAATTACGGCGTCGTCTACCGGCTCAACGACATGTTCGCCGTCTCCTACAATCGCGCCCAGTCCTTCCGCATCTCCCTCGGCGAGGGCTCCAATCTCTACACCGTCGGTTCCAGGCAGAGCATCCCAACCGGCGAGGGCTCCGACATGTCCGCCCGCTTCACGCTCCTCGGCGGCCGCCTCGAGGCCAACCTCACCCGCTACGACAACTACCAGCCCAATGCCCGCATTTCCCCGGCTCCGGTCGTCGCTATCCGGGATGAGGTCGCCGCGATCTTCCCCACAACCTTCAATCCCACCGGCACCGACTACCAAAAGCTCACCACCAGCGGCTATGAACTGGAGTTGATCGCCAACCTCACCCGCACGTGGCGCCTCTCCCTCAACGCCTCGACCAACGAGCTCGTCACCGAGGACCGGCTGCCGTTGTTGAAGAGCTTCCAATCCGAGGCCCGCGCCCTCAACCGTGCCACCCCGTTGCTCGACACGTTCCTCCTGAATTTCCCCGAGGGCGTGCCCAACGCCGGCTACACCAAGACGCGTTTCAACGTCTTCACGCGCTATGAATTCCCGCGCGGTGCGCTCAAAGGCGTCTACATCGGCGGCGGTGCCAACTGGCGCGACCGCACGTTCCGCGGCAACGGCACGCCCGTTCAGGGCTCGCCGGTCCAGGCGCTCTGGTCGCCTTCCTACACGCTCATCAGCGTCCTCGCCGGCTACCGCACCAAGATTCTCAACCGGCCCACGACCTTCGCCCTCAACGTCGATAACGTGCAGGACACCGACTACTACGTCTCCGCGACCCTCAACACCGGCTCGTGGGGTGCGCCGCGTAGCTTCCGCTTCTCCACGTCGATCGACTTCTGAACGCGCAAAACGCCGGACGCGCCTATGCGCCGTCCGGCGGTTGCATTGCTTTCCAGCCGCGGTTTTTGCCGCGGCTTTTTTTGCGGGCTGACGGGGATCAGTTCACCGCGATCTTGCGCGGCTTCAGCGCCTCGGTTTTCGGGAGCGAAAGCCTCAGCACGCCGTCGCGCAACTCGGCCGCCACCGCATCGGCATTGATCGCGTTGTCATGCGCGAGGACCAACTCGTAGGCCACGTCGGCCGTCTCCCGATGGAGCGCAGTCCACCCGGCTGGCGATCGCCACGAACGCCGGCCGAGGACCCGGACCAAGCCGTCCTCGAGGGTCAGCTCGAGTCCGTCTTTGTCCACGCCGGGCAAGTGCACGGTGACGCCGTAAGCTTCGGCCGTTTCGTTGATCTCGAAGACCGGTTTGCGGGTGGGAACCGTCACTGTGGACGCCGAATCGGCAGTGGCTGCGGGTTTACGACTCAGCGCGGGAATGATGGAATTTAACAGGCTCATAGCAGTATGGGTTTTGATTGGAAATTTTGTAACGGAGGGAAACGAGCGACCGGGCGCTCAATTCACCGCGACGGTGATTTTGCGCGGTTTAGATTCTTCGCGTTTCGGCAGCGTGACCGTGAGCACCCCGTGCTCGCTGGCGGCCGAGATCTTGTCGGTCTGCACTTCCGCGGCGATGGGAACGGAACGACTCAGCGAGCAAGACTGCTCGGCTTGGTCCGCCACTGCCGGCGTCTTGCGTGTGGCGAGGAGGGTGAGCGTGCCGTCGGTGAATTCGACGCCGATGTCGGCTCGGTTCACCCCGGGCAGCTCAGCGCGGACGTAGACGTTGGCGTTGTCCTCGAACAAATCGACCGGGAAGCGGCCGGCCGTCGACGCGGGCTCATGACCGAGCGCAGACTCAAACAAACGGTCGATTTCGGTCTCAAGGCCTGACCACGGCGAGCGTTGAAAGCTGCCAAAGGCCGGCGTGAAGTTGCGGACACTGGGATAGGTATATCGGACGATTCTCATGGTAATGATTGGATTGATTAGCGTGTTTTTGCTCGCGGGCGGGATGCCCTCGGAGCGCCGAACCTTTCGCACATTCGATGCCGGACTAAGCCGAAGATATCTCGCTACAATACAGAGATTTGTCTGAAACCAGCTTCAGGCCGTGTGCGAAAATTGCGCGCCTGCGCCGTCGCACCCGAGCAAAATCGACCCGGCCCCGTGCAACACCGCTCTCGCTTCGGCCTTAACCGCGGAAAATTCGTGCTCCGCCGCCCAAACCGTGGTTCGTTTCGCGCACGCTTACACCATGACCTTCGACTTCGAAACGCCCCACGTCCGCCTCGGCACCGATTCCCAGAAATGGCAAAAGTATGCCAGCCGCGACATCCTCCCGCTCTGGGTCGCGGACATGGACTTCAAATCGTCGCCCTCAATTTTGGCCGCGCTGCACGCCCGCGTCGACGAAGGTATCTTCGGCTACTCCCGCCCGGTGAAGTCCACCGTCGATGCCGTCGTCGATGCCTGCGCCCGCAACTATGGCTGGCAAATCGACGGCTCGTGGATCGTCTGGCTACCGGGGCTCGTTTGCGGGCTCAACGTCACCGCCCAAGCATTCGCCCAAAGCGGCGATGCCGTGCTCACCCTCACGCCGGTCTACCCCCCGTTCATGAGCGCACCGAAAAATTCCGCGCGCGTATCCACGCAAGCCCCCTTTGTTTTCTTCGCGGGCCGCTGGGAAATCGACTGGGCCGCACTTGAACGCGCCGTCACGCCGCGCACCAAACTTTTCTACCTTTGCAATCCGCACAACCCCCTCGCCCGCGTCTGGCGCCGCGACGAACTCACGCACCTCGCCGAATTTTGCGAACGCCACAACCTCGTGCTCTGCGCCGACGAGATCCACTGCGACCTCATCCTTGATCCGACGCTGCCCCATATTCCCGCCGCCTCGCTCTCACCCGCACTCGCCGCGCGCACGCTCACGCTGATGGCGCCGAGCAAGACCTACAACGTCCCCGGCCTCGGCACATCCTTTGCAATCATCAGCGACCCGACGTTGCGCGCCCAATTTGTGCGCGCCACCGCCGGCATTGTGGCCGAAGTCACTTGCCTCGGTTTCACCGCCTGCGAAGCCGCCTATCGGGACAGCGAGCCATGGCGCCAGGCCTTACTCACCACGCTGCGCGGCCATCGCGATTTCCTCCTCGATTTCATCGCGCGCGAACTTCCCGGCATCCGCGTCGAAGCGCCCATCGAGGCCACTTATCTCGCTTGGCTCAACGTGACCGATCTCGGCCTCGCCGATCCCATCGCTCACTTCGAAAAACACGGGGTTGGCCTGAGCGACGGCACCTATTTCGGCGCCCCGCCGGGCCACTACCTGCGCCTAAATTTCGGCTGCACCCGCGCCACGCTCACCGAGGCGCTTCGACGCATGAAGACCGCCATCGCCGCCCGTTAACTCGCCCCTGGCCTCGGTGCCCTTTTTCAACGTCCCGTTCTCAACCGAGCCAGATATCTCGTAATGCGTGGCACGGGATTCGCGGCCGATCTCTCTGGGTTATCGGCAGCACACACCCGACGGGGCGCCCCCGTATCACCCTAGGTCTTGCCGGTTTGGTTATATCTCGTTTGGCCGGTATCTCCGAGCCTGTGACACCGCCTTGGGAGTTGCGGGGTCAACGGCGGCAAACCACGTTTGAGGCCGTCCATGCGCATCGGGCCTTACCAGCTTTCGTCGAATCTGTTTCTCTCGCCACTCGCGGGTTATACCAACCTGCCCATGCGGCTCACCGTGCGTGAACTCGGCGGACTCGGCTGGGCCACCACCGATTTGGTCAACGCCCGTTCATTGATTGAGCGCAACCGCGTCGCACTCCAGCTCGCCGCCTCGTCGCCCGAAGACCGTCCGCTGGCGATTCAACTTTTTGGGAGCGTGCCCGAGGAGATGCGCGACGCCGCCGTGATTTGCCAGGAACTCGGAGCCCAGTCGGTCGACATCAATATGGGCTGCCCGGTAAAGAAAGTCGTCAATATCGGCGGCGGCTCCGCCATGATGACCGCGCTCGACAAGACCGCGTCGCTCGTCCGCGGCATGATTGCCGCCGTGAAGATTCCTGTCACGGCCAAGATGCGCCTCGGCTGGGACGACGACAATCTCACCGCGCCCGACCTCGCGCGCGTGCTCGAGGACGTGGGGGTCGCCGCGATCTTCGTCCACGGCCGCACCCGGGCGCAGGGCTTTTCCGGCACGGTCAATCTCGCCGGCATTCGCAGCGTGGTGGAAGCCGTCAAAAGCATTCCCGTCATCGGTAATGGTGACGTGACGACTCCCGCCGCCGCCCAACACATGTTTGCCGAAACCGGTTGCGCCGGGGTGAGCATCGGACGCGGCGCCTTCTACGATCCTTGGATTTTCCGGCGCACCGAACATCTTTTACGGACCGGTGAACTCTTGCCCGAGGCGACGTTTGCCGAGCGGATCCGGGTGCTGCGCCGCCATTTTGAACGGTACATCGAGTTTTACGGCGAGGACCATGGAGCGCGGCTTTTTCGCAAAGTCGCCCCGTGGTATGCGAAGCGTTTCGGGCCTTCAAAACTGTTCAAGCAGCGCATCGTTTCCATCGCCTCGCGGGCGGATTTTGAGGCCGCGCTCGCCGAATACATCACCTGGCGTGCGCCCTTCTGCGACGAACACGGCGAGTCACTGCCGAAGTATTCTCCCGCGCCGATGGTCGCGTCATTCATGCGCGATCCGGCTGATGTCGAAGTGTTCTCGCGCGAGTCGATCCCGGTGCCCAAGGGCCCGGTTGACACGTGGTGAGACGCGCCGCGCCCGGTCACGCGGCGCACCCCTGACGGCGCGGGATTGCGCGCTGCCCCGCGCGGCGTAATCATTTTTCCATGCCCACCGTCAGTCACTTCTGGGAACTCATTCTCGGCACGATCATCGCGTTGATCCCGATGATCAACCCGCTTGCTTCGGCCCCGACGTTTCTCGCCATCACCGAGGGCGATACGCACGAACGGCGTCTACAGCAGCTGCGAATGGCGTGCGTCTACATGGTCGCGATCCTCGTGAGTTTCCTGATCGGCGGCACGTTTATCATGGGCTTTTTCGGCATCTCGATCCCAGGTTTGCGCATCGCAGGCGGTTTGCTCGTCGCCGGCATCGGCTCGACCATGCTGATGGCGGCGCCCCGCGAGGTCTTCACCGACGATGCCGCCCAACAGGCGGCGCGCGCGAAGCGCGACGTCTCGTTCTCCCCGCTCGCGATGCCGATGCTCAGCGGCCCGGGCGCGATCGCGGTCACCATCGGCTTTACCTCGCTCGCGACGGGCTGGCTCGACTACGTCGCGATCATTCTCGGCATTCTAGTCGTGGCGGCGATCACCTACTGCACCCTGCGGCTGTCGGAGCGCGTGGTGCTCGTGATCGGCACCAACGGCATGAACGCGCTCTCAAAAGTCATGGGCTTTTTGATTCTCTGCATCGGGATTCAGTTTGTGGTGAACGGGGTCGTGGGCATCGCGACCGATCCGGTCTTGCTGCGGGGCATCCGAGACGCCGTGCAGCCCCGTTGAGCGCCCTCCGCTCGAAGCCCGAATCAGTATCGCTTGGAAACTCTCGCTCCGGAGCGATCCACGAAGTTCAGGATCCGATTCTCGGCATCGATACCTGCGAACGAAATCGCCAAGCCTTCATCAAGCATCTGCCCCACCCGAATCAGCCGCCCGTTAATCAAGGCGCGCGGAGGTGAGCCCTGATATACACCGGTGACTTTCGCGTCGGTCACGATGTAGCGAAAACCCGCACTCGCCTCTTTGCTGGATTGAATCTCGGTCGTCACGCTCACTCTCGGCGCAATCGCGGCCGATCAAATGCTCCGCCGCCCGCCAAACCAAACAGCACCAGATCGCCGACCAACGCGCAAAGCCCAACTTTTTTCCGTCGGCGCGGGGGAGTAACGACTATCTCGGCCGCCGCGGCCTGATCGCTGGCGACAGCGATTTGGGGAGCCCGGATATGAATGGGAACCGGCGGGCGCGGACCGGCACCAAGTGGCGGTGCTATGACCGGGAACGGAGGTGCCGACTCCGGCCTTGAGGCCGTAATTCCTAACGCGGGCGCTTCGAGCTCAGGCTGGGGAGGCAACGGGGCCCCCTCGGAGGATTTTGTCCTCAGCTTAAACTTCGGCACTTCGCCGTCGCCCAACGCTGCTGAGCCAACACCCGCCGAAAACGACGGGGGCGGAGGCGGGCGCACCGCTTCGGAATCTGCCGTCAGTTCCGGGGCGGCGGGCGGAGGACTCTCCGGTCCGGCAACCTGAGCCACTCGCGGGCGGAGTTTGATCATAGGAACTGCTTCTGCAGAATCGAGGTGGGGGGCCGCCGGGGACGTCTCCTCACTCATAGCCGTGCAAAAAACGAATTCCTCGCCACACGAAACCAAAAAGATTCCCTCGCGGTCCGATTCAGCCTGAACCACGTTGGACATCCGCTGAAACTACCATGATCCGTCCCTTATCGCTCCTATTCGCCTTCATTTGCCTCCAACTGACCGCCGGTTGCCTAGGTTCGCGCAAAAATCCGAAACCCAAGGAAAACCAAGCTATCGCCGCCGAGCTCGAAGAGAGCTTCCGCCAGCGCTGGATAGAAAAGCGGGCCAGTGAATTGACCGCCAAAGGCGTCGCCGCCGACCTCGCCCGCACGCAGGCGTTTGAAGAATTTAAGGTGAAGTTCAACTTCCCCGAGCCCAAGAAAAAGTGATGCACGGAAGCGTGCGCCGGGCTGTTTCCAGACAGGTCCGCTCGGTTCGGGACCGGGCCAAGGTCGGATGAAGCCGGCTCCAAGTCCCGCCGAGGCCACCCGCGGTGCGCTCGCCGCTGCGTTGTGTTATCTCACCTGGGGTCTGGTGCCGCTCTATTGGCATCAGCTGGCTTCGGTCCCCGCTTCCGAGTTGATCGCACACCGGCTGGTCTGGTCGTTGGTCTTCCTCGCGGCCGCGCTGTGGTGGCGAGGCGGGTTCGGCGAAGTCCGGGCGGCACTCGTTCCCGGCCGCAGTCTGGCGATGAACCTGTTTAGCAGCCTGCTGCTCACCGGGAATTGGTTGGTCTACGTCTGGGGTGTGAACCACGGCCACGTCATCGAATGCAGCCTGGGTTACTTCCTTGTGCCGCTGCTCAACGTCGCTCTCGGCCGTTGGGTGCTTCATGAGCAGCTGCGGCCGGCGCAAGTTATCGCGATCGGTTTGGCCGTTCTCGGAGTCGCCATCCAAGTCTGGCAGGTCGGCCACCTCCCGTGGATCGCGCTGGCGCTCGCCGTTACCTTCGGCGGCTACGGTTTGCTGCGCAAACGCTCCCCGCTCGGCCCGCTCACCGGCTTGGCCGTCGAGACCACGTTGCTCGCGCCGGCCGCCACCGTGTTTCTGGTGTGGCATGAATTCAAAAACGGCGGCGCCCTCGGCCATGCGAGCGTCGCCGTTCAAGCCCTTGTGCTCAGCACCGGCGTGGTGACCGCGATCCCCCTATTGCTCTTTGCCTTTGGCGCGCGCCGCATCCGCCTGACCACCTTGGGACTGCTCCAATACATCGCACCTACTGTACAATTTACTTTGGGCCTTGCGGTCTTCCATGAGCCATTCGCCCGCGACCGTTTGCTGGCATTTGCGGTCATCTGGGCCGGTCTGGTGCTCTACACCGTAGATAATCTCCGCGCCCAACGCGCCGGAGCGAGCTCGACGCCTCTTCAGCGATAAACTCAACTCCCATCACTCCCATGAAAAACCTCCGCCCCCTGCTGTCTTCGTTGCTCTGCGCTGCGCTCCTTCCTTTCGCCACCGCCCAAACCGCTCCCGCCCCGGCGACACCTCCGACCAAAGCCGACCCATGGGCCGCGATTGAGAAAAAGGACACCACCGGCGCTTTCCGCAAAGCCCACGAATCGTTCTTGGCCCGGGGCAAAGCCGGCCCGGTCGGCGTGCTCTTCATCGGCGATTCCATCACGGCCGGTTGGACCAAAGCGCCGCACATCTGGGAGCACTACTACGGAAAATTTCAACCGGCCAATTTCGGGATCGGTGGCGACCGCACGCAGCACGTCATTTGGCGGATTGAAAACGGCGAACTCGAAGGGCTCAAACCCAAGGTTACCGTCCTGATGATCGGCACCAACAATTCCTCCAGCGACACCGCCGCGGAGATCACCGCCGCCAACATCAAAATCATCGGCCTGATCCGCGCCAAAATGCCCGCGACCAAGGTTCTCCTGCTCGCCATCTTCCCCCGTGGCGCCCGCAAAGATGCCGACGGCAACCTGACCGCGCTCGCCGTGGCGGATGCGGAGAAACGCACGGCGGTGATCAACGCCGTCAACACCGATCTCGCCAAGCTCGACGACGGTGCGAGCGTACGCTTTCTCGATATCGCGAAGGTGTTTTACGGGCAGGACGGCAAGATCCCCCACGCCATCATGCCCGACCAGCTGCACCCCAACGCCGCCGGTTACCAACTCTGGGCCGACGCGATGAAACCGTTGCTCGCCGAAATGCTCAAGTGAGCCCCGGGCTCCGGCAGAGCGAGCCCGCCGGTCAATCGGGCTTGATTTCCAAGAGCTCGACCACGAACACCAACGTGGCATTGCGACCAATCTTCGGCTGCTGACCGCGGGTGCCGTAAGCCAGCTCGGGCGGGATGATCACGAGGCGTTTCTCGCCGACGCGCATCAGTTGCAGAATCTGGTCCCAGCCTTGAATGACTTGATCGCGCCCCACGCGGAAAATGAACGGCTTCGACTTGTCCAAGTTCTCATCGAACGTGACCCCGGAAAGCAGTTTGCCCGTGTAAAGCACCGCCACGTTGTTGCCGGGCTTCGGCTGCGCTCCGCTGCCAGCCTGCAAAATCACGTAGCGAATCCCCGTGTTGGTCTTCTTCGCCTCGGGCCAAGTCTTCTCCACGTAGACGAGATCCTCGGCAGGAATCTTCTCGCGCTGAGCCAGCAGCGCCGGGGTGACGAAAAACAAAGTCGCAGTCGCAAGGATCCAAGGGTGGAGGAAACGGCAGTTCATTGAGGGAAAGTTGTAACGCCGCCACGGTCGTTGACACGGAAATTTTTAGGCCCAAAGGCCGGATGTGCCGCGATGAGCCCCATCGCTCGGTCCAGCAAGGTCCGCCCCGGCTCCATCCGGTGCCACGTCGAAGCGCCCGAAGGATGCGGCAAAGGAATGCAGTCCGCCGCGTGCCCGCGATAGGTGATCGGGAAAACCTGTCCGATGCTTTCCACGAGCAGTCGCTCGCCGAGAAATTGCGCGATCGCATGCTTCCCCACCGGCACCACCAACTCCGGTCGGAGCAACTCGAATTCCCGGCCCAACCAATCGGCGCACCGGGCGATCTCGTCGGGTGCCGGCACCCGGTCGCCTCCCTCCGGACGCTTGCCCGGGAAACAGCGGCAAACCGCCGCAAAGTAAACCCGATCGCGAACCTGCTCTTCCGACCAACCCGTAGCACCGGCGAACCATTTGAAAAGCGTCTTCCCCGCCGTCCAGGCAAACGGCCGGCCGGCCTTGGGCTCTTTGTCGCCCGGCGCTTGCCCGACGAGCAACACCCGGCCCGACACTGCGCGGCCCACGACACTTGGTCGCTGCATCCGCGGACAGCGGACACACGCCCGCAGGGCAGCGAGATGGGCTTCAACGGCGGCAATCGAGGGCATAAAAAAGGGGCGGATCCAACGTCCGCCCCTAAACCAGTCCTCGTAAAGCAAAACCTCAGCGCGACCCGCGTCCGCCGCCGGATGCCCCGCCGCCACTGGCACCGAAGCGGTTCCATCCGCCTTCGGATGACCGGGGCTGGCCGCCGCCCTCACCGCGTCCGCCGCCTTGGCCACGACCACCTTGGGCGTGGCGCGGGCCACCACTGCCGTAGCCGCCGCCACGCTGACCGCCGCCGCGAAAGCCGCGATTTTGCGTGGGCTGTTCAGGACGAGCGATGATCGGGGCGTAAACGAAACCCTCGAGCTTAAGCTCGGGAATCTTGGCCCCGATGAAGCGCTGAATGTCGCGGATATCGGCCGCGTTTTCCGGCGTGACCAAAGTGATCGCGTCGCCCACCGCCTGCGCCCGGCCGGTGCGGCCGATACGATGGACGTAATCTTCGGGCTTCTCCGGCACATCGTAATTGATGACGTGCGAGACCCCGGCGACGTCGATGCCGCGGGCGGCAATATCCGTGGCAACCATCACTTCATACTTGCCGGACTTGAAGCCTTCGAGGGCTTCGATGCGCTGGTTCTGCGACCGATTTGCGTGCAACACCGCGACCGCGTGATTACCGGCCTTGAGACGACGGGCGATCTTGTCGGCACCGTGTTTCGTGCGGGAAAACACGATCACGCTATCGAATTCGGTTTTGGCGAGCAATGCCTCGAGCAGATCAAATTTCTGATCATGCGCGACCGGGTAGAGCGCGTGATTGACCGATTCATTGACCGAACGGGCCACGCCGATCTCGACTTTGGCGGGATTGCGAAGCGCAAACGACGCGACGGCCGCGATCTCCGGCGGCACCGTGGCGGAGAAAAATAGCGTCTGCCGCTCCCGCGGACACCGGGCGATAATGTCTTTGACGGTCGGCAAGAAACCCATGTCCAGCATGCGATCGACCTCGTCGAGAATGAGAATGTTGATGTCGCGGAGACTGATCTCTCCGGTCTTGAGATAGTCCACAAGCCGGCCCGGCGTCGCGACGATGATATCGACGCCGCGCTTCAATTCGGAACGCTGGGCCCCGTAACCAACGCCACCAAACACCGCGACCGTGCGGATATCGGTAAAGCGGGCAAAATTACGGAAAGACGTCTCGACCTGTGCCGCGAGTTCACGGGTAGGTTCGAGGACGAGGACGCGGGTCCGGCCGTGGGCGCCGAGGCGCGTGAGCACCGGGAGGGCAAAGGCCGCCGTTTTGCCGGTACCGGTCTGAGCCGAAGCGATCAGGTCGCCGCCGCCGAGGACGACGGGGATGGCGCGAAGTTGGATAGGAGTCGGGTCGGTATAACCGGCGGCTTGGACGCCGCGCAGGACCGACTCGGAGAGATTAAGAGCCTTAAAAGCCATGAGAGTGAATGATTCTGGCAAACTGCGCCAGGAACAGGAGCGCAGGCAGAGTCATTGTTCACTCGCTGACGCTCGACGGCTCGTGAGCCGTAAAGAAATGAAAAAGACGAAGCACCCGGAGGCGCTCCGTCTCGAATTGATAATCGATCCTTAACGGATCGCGTTACGATTAGTAACGGCGCTCGCCACGGTCGCCGCCGCCGCCGCGATCGCCGCGGTAACCGCCGCCACCGCCGCCGCCGCCGAAACCACGACCGCCGCCACCGCCGCCGAAGCCACGACCGCCGCCGCCGCCGCCGAAGCCGCGACCGCCGCCCTCTTCTTTTGGACGGGCTTCATTGACGGTGAGCTGACGACCGCCGAGATCGAGACCGTTCATCTTCTCGGTGGCGAGCTTCGCCTCTTCTGGGGTGCCCATGGTGACGAACGCGAAACCGCGTGGGCGGCCGGTCATCTTGTCCATGGCGACGTAAAGGTCGGTCACGGTACCGAACTGGCTGAAAGCCGAGCGGAGCTCGTCTTCGGTGGTCTTGAACGACAGGTTTCCAACGTATAGTTTGGAGTTACTCATGATGATGTTGCGTAGTTCCATCGCTCGCTGCCAGTCCGTTCCCACTGTGGGTTTCGAAATCATCACTTGAGCAACTTAGCTCAGCCTACGACTCACCAGATCCTGTCACCAAAACGCTTTCACTAACGACTGAGACGCCAGAAAGGCCGGGACGACAAAGATAGCAAGGACAATTTCAATCCGTCGTCCGTCGGCAAAACCGCGGCAAGACCGGGTTTGCGCGCGGTCGCTCGCCGCTAAATAGAGTACTTAGCCCGAATCTCGGCCGGAATATCCGTCGCCCGGCCTGTTGCCAAAGTTACCAACACGTAATCGCAATGTCCGTCACAGATCCGCTTTCCTGTCGGTAGCTTTTCGATCTCGAACGCCACCCGGCAGCCCGTTGCGGTGAAGCTCTCGATCCAAGTCCGCACCACCATCCGGTCCCCCCAACCCAAAGGCCGGCGGTATTGAATCGCGGCAGCCGACATAAACCAGCCCAGCCCTTGCGCCGAGAACGCCTGCATCGACATGCCATAACACCGTTCCATTTGGTCGAATCGCGCGGCCAACACATAATCAAGGTAACGCGTCGAATGAACGTGTTGGTAGAGATCGATGTCGTCAGGCCGGACCAAAAGTTCGGTCTCAAATTTGGAGAATACGTCCATAGTGATGATGCCGGCTTCACCCGACGGGCCGCCGATCAAACAACGAACGGCGCCCGGGGGCTACCCCAAAAAACGATCCTGCAGGCGGCGGTCGCGCTTGGTAGGGCGCCCGGTGCCCGGGGCGCGCGCGTTCACTTGTTGGGCCCGTTGTTCTCGCGCTTGGGCAAATTCCTCCGGCGGGGTCAGATCGACGTAAAACTCCGGCAGCCGCACGGCGCCCACGCGGCTCGCCGGCGCGGCGACGACTCGAAGTGTACGCTGCATCACGCCTTGGCGCACCGTCACAATTTCACCCTCGCGCACCGTCCGCGCCGGCTTGGCGACCAATTCGCCGACTGAAACTTTGCCTTCACGACAGGCAGCCGTAGCGAGGGGCCGGGTCTTAAAAATACGAACCGCCCAGAGCCACTTGTCGACTCGGGCGGTGTTTGCTTCGTCAGCCTCCATCGTCGATCGAACGATTTAAGCGTCAGTCGGGGCGCGGCGTTACCCTTTTTGCGCGCGCAGATTCGAAGAAATCCAATCCTTCAGAATGTCCTTCTCAAAGCGAAGCGGGTCTTGTCGGTCGAGCGTGAGGCGCATGTCGAAGGCTAGGTCGCGAATATCCTCAGTCCCCTCTTTGACCGTCTTGCCCGCGGCGTCCGTGACCTTGAAGGAAAACTTGAATCGTGGCGCGTAGATGGACTTCACGATCCGCACGTCGGAAAACTGCGGGCCGCGCCAGGGCTCATAGTCACCGGCCAGATCGATGTCCGCGAATGTGACGACCAACTTCTGACCGGCAGGCAGGGCTTTCTCAGCCTGATCTACAATGAAGGACCTGATCGCATCGAGAATACCGTCGCGACCTTTGTCCGTGCCGAAGTCGCCGTCCTTCACGTCGGTGAAGGTCTCCGGTTTTTCAAAGATCACTTCGGTGCGGGCGGGGGCCTTGGGCGTCTCGACGGCGCTGAGCGCCAGAGGAGCCGCCAATCCGAGCAAAACCAGGGTGAGGCAGGGGAATGTTTTCATAGGGGACTACGATCCACTTTAACTGAAAAGAGTTCCATTGCGAGCCGGTCGGCTAAAAATTCTGCAAGGATCCAGTCGGGGCCGTCCGTGCACTTCGCCGTTGCACCTGCTCTCCACCCGACTTTCGTGGCTGATCTATGAGAAATTACGCCACCCTGCTTCTCGTGTTCGCCGGTTTTACGTTAAACGCCGCCGCCGCACTCCCCGCCGCCAAGGTTATCTCGGGACCCGACCGCATCCGCGTCGAACTGGGAGGCCAGCTTTTCTCCGAATACATCTTCACCGGCGCGCCCCGCCCCTACTTCTATCCCGTGCTTGCGGCCGACGGCACGCGGCTCAACCGCGACTTTCCGATGAAAAAGGACATCGCGGGCGAGGCCACCGATCACCCCCATCATCGCTCACTTTGGTTCACCCATGGTGCCGTCAACGATGTCGATTTTTGGACCGAGGGTCCGACCAAAGGAACGATCGTGAGCGAGTCGGCGGTCGCCGCCGCCGTCGGCCCCACGGCCACCATCAAGGCGCGCAATCGTTGGGTCGCACCCAGCGGAATGGTCGTCTGCTCCGACGAAACCACCGTTCATCTCAGCGCCGTGCCGGCCGGTCGCCAGATCGATTACGAAGTCACCCTGCGCGCTCCCGCCGACAAGCCCGTTGTCCTTGGTGACACCAAGGAGGGATCGATGGCCTTCCGCGTCGCCCAGTGGCTGACTCCGCCTCACACCCACGCGAAGAAGAAAGTCGATGGCGTCGGCCGCATCGTCAACGATGCCGGCGTGACCGATGGCGCGGCTTGGGGCAAACGTTCGACTTGGGTCAGCTACTCCGCGCCAAAGAACGGCACCACCTACGGCATCGCGATGTTCGACCATCCGAAGAATCCCCGCCACCCGACGTGGTGGCACGTCCGCGACTACGGCCTCTTCGCCGCCAATCCGTTCGGCCAACACGACTTCGAGCCTGCCCAAAAGAACAACCCCAAGGCCGGCGAGCTCATTATCCCGGCCGGCGGAAGTGTCACGTTCCGTTGGCGCCTGCTCTTTCATACCGGCGACGAAAAATCCGCCCGCCTCGCCGAACAGTTCGCCGCCTACGCCAAGACTCCGTAACGCCCGCCTCGATCTCGCTCCGGCTTTCCGGGGTCCCGCGATTTAGGTGCCGTACAGCCGGTCGCCGAAATCGCCCAAGCCGGGCAGGATATATTTCTTCGCGTTGAGCGCGCGATCAAGCGCGGCCACATGGATCACCGTGCCGGGGTGATGCTTTTCAACCTCGGCCACGCCCTCGGGCGCCGCGACGATACAAACCAGCTGCGGACTCACCGCGCCGTGCTGTTTCGCCACCGTGATCGCCTGCGACGCGCTACCTCCTGTCGCCAACATCGGGTCGACCAAAAACACCCGCCGGCCCGCGAGCGGCGGCAGCTTGCTGTAGTAGTTTCGCGCCACCGCCGTCTCGTGGTTCCGTTCCAACCCGAGGTAGCCGACACTCACGTCGGGAAACGTATCTAAAAACGGCTGCACCATACCGAGCCCCGCGCGCAGAATCGGCACCACAACCAAGCGCTGATGCGTGAGCACCCGCCCGGTCATCGGCTCAAGCGGGGTCTGAATCGGTTTATCTTCGGTCGGCAAATCCGCCGTCGCTTCAATCGCGAGCAAAAGGCTCAGCTGATAGCAGAGCGTGCGAAACGTCGCAGGCTTCGTCGTTACATCCCGCAAATGGGTCATGATATGGGAGGCGAGCGGGTGGGCGATGATGTGCAGCGGCATGGTAAAAAATTCAGCTCCCCACGTTTCCTGATCTTGTCACAGCAAATCCCTTTCCACCTTCCGCTCGAGGAAGCTCTCGAATTCCTTTCTCAGCTCCTTTGCTTTGCCCCGCAGCCCCGGCATGAGCGCGAGCCAGTTGTAGACCTCCTCCCGCAGGTGTTTCGGCATGACCGGCTCCATCACACGCACCCGATCGAGCGCGCGCACGCAGAGCACCGCGATCTCATCACACATCTTCTGGGCGTCGGCCGTGCTGTGCTGGCCGGCGAGCCGGACGATTTCATCCAGCCGACGATGCCGGCGCTTCAAAATCGTTTTGTAGGCCAGCAGGCTCGGCACGACCACGTTCACGGTGCGCGGATAAAAACTCGCCATCAGGTTCCACGGGTCGTTTCCGTCGCCCGCTTTTCGCAGATCGCTGCGCAGGATCACGCAGGGAATGTCCGCAAATTTCGCGAACATGAACTCCACCACCGTGCCGCTATCCAGCTCTGTTCCGTCGAAATTAAACAGCGCTAGATCACACGCCATCAGCGCCTTGATGTCCTGATCCCGCACCGCCCGCGCCGTAGTCCCGCGCGGCTCGAAATCCTGCGGCAATTCGCAGAGGTACCGTCCTTGTGATTTTTCGTAAATCGCCTCCGCGAGATACGCATTTCCGATCAGATGTTTTAACGTAAAGAGCTCGCTGGCGAAATAGACGGTGGAGCTGCGCGTTTTTTTTTCATCGCGTGAACGTGCCTGAGGAAGTGGCCGTTTCCCCCACCCCACAACGCTTTTTATCCGCTCCTGACGGCGCCCGCCGGACCGCCCGTTTTCAGGGCCGCAACGTCACCGTATGCTCCGTCTTCCCCGGCAACAACGGCGTCGCGTCACCCCGCACCCAAGCGGCGTGACCCGCTCGGAAAAACGGCGACAACGGATGTCCGCTCTGCCCGCCCGGCATATGGAAAATCCCCTCGACTTCACGCCCCGGCGACACCACGAGCCGTTCGCTCGCGCCGTAATTAGGCCGCTGGAATCGCGGCATATCGCGGTCCCCCGGCAACTCATCGGCCGTCATCCGCAACCACGACGTCAGACTGTTCGGCACCCACGCCGGCAACGTTTGCGCCAACGGATGCTCGATCCGCGCCACGTTTTTCCGACCCCACGTCGCCTGCGCGAGCGAGGTCCCGCTCTGCTCCAACCCGGCGACCACCTCGTCCGCCGCTGCGACCAGCAATTCCTCCCAACTGGACTCCCGCGGGCTCAGCAGATGCAGCGGCTTCTGCTCCAACAACGCCCAGAGCGGCTCTTCATACGGCAACCGCCCCCAGTTAAATTTTCTGTCGACCGCGACGCACGAAGCGAAGATCGGATCGAGCACCCGCTTCGCCACCGCGTCCCGCCAACCCCGCACCAGCCGATAGCCCACGTCGTCGGTGCTCGCCCGTGCCGCGCCGCTTTCGACGCGCGCACGCAGTTCCGCCCGGTCCGGCTTCCCCGCGACGACTTCGGGCGAGAGCACCCGCAACAGCAACTCCCGCCAACGGCCCAACGCCAACGCCCGGTCATCCAATTGCAACGCCAACAGATCCTTCGGCTCCGCCCGCTCCAGCCCCGCGAGCGCGTCCCGAATCTGCGCCGCCCGCATCGGAAAATCGTGCCCTCCGTCACCCAACCTCGCCGCCGCCGTACCCCCTAGCATCCGGTGGTTGGCGCTCCACAACCGCCCGCCCGCCGGCGCGCGCACCACCGGCACTTCGTCCGGCTGCAACATGCCGTCCCAACGACGGTCGCCGAACGTCCACATCACCGGAAACCGTCCGTCGACGCCGACGCGTTTCGGCACCCGTCCCGCGAGCGTCCAGGCAATCTCGCCCGCGGAATCCACGATCAAAACATTGAGCGGCGTCACCCCCGAGCGCTGCGCCACTGCCACCGCCGCCGCCGTGTTCGGCGCCGTCTCGAAGCCGAAGAACCCAAAATTAATCGCCTCCGGCTCATGCGCGATCCAGCGCTGCGCGATCGGCCGGTCTTTTTCATCGGCGCCCACGATCGGCCCCCAAACCGTCCAGCGATATTCCATCACCACCGGTTCCCCGCCCTTCACGAGGATCGTTTCGGGCCGCACTTCGATCTGGGCCAGCGCTTCACGTCCCGGCACCCGGTAGAGCTCGGGTGAGATTCCCGTCTGCACGACCACCAGATCGCAGGTATCGATCTGCGCCGCCGTCACACCCCAGGCCACGCGGCCATTGCTTCCTACGATCAGGCTCGGGGTTCCCGGCAACGTCGCTCCGACCACCCGTCGTTGCGTTCCTTCATCCGTCCACACCAGGGCCGCGCGATACCACGTGTTCGGCAGGCCCAGCCGCAGGTGCATGTCATTCGCCAGCATCGCGACTCCGCTCGCCGTATGGGCGCCCGCCAAAGCAAAAGCGTTCGAGCCCGGCAACTCGCGCTCGCCGGCACCGGGCGCAAGCCCCGAGACCTTGGCCGGCGTCGCCGCGCCAGCCCGGCGCAGATTGATCGCTTGCGCCGGGGGAATCTTAGCCAACGGGGCGGTGCTCCCATCCAGCGCCGCATCGCGCGGCCCGATCAGCGGGACGAAAAAAGCCAACGCCTCGGCGCCCAGCGTCTCCCGCAGCGTGCCCAGCATCTGCTCGTAGCCAACCGGGTCCGGCTGCATATCGAGCGTGATCGCATAGCTCACCAACCCGCAGTCCTCCGCGCGCCAGGGCTGGGGACTCACGCGCAGCGCCAAGTATTCAAACGGTTTTTCGCTCAGCACCGCCAAGCCTGCATTCACTCCCGCCGTGTAGGCCTCGACGACGGCCCGCTCTTCCGCCGTCGCCCGCGCCACGGCCCCTCTCGCCAACGCCCGAAACCCATGCATCCGGGCCGCTTTGTCCAAGCCCAAAGCTGCCGCACCGACCACTTCGGCCAACTCGCCCGCCGCTTTTCGACGCATCATGTCCATCTGGAAAAACCGTTCCTGCGCGTGGACCCAACCGAGCGCCCGCGCGACGTCCGCCCGGTTCGCCCCCGTGATCGTCGGCACACCCAAGCTATCACGATCGATCGTGACCCCCGCAGTCAGTCCCGCCACGGTCGCCGGTCCGTCGAGCTGCGGCAGGCTCGCCTGCATCCGCAGGTAAAACCAGCCGCCGGCAACCGCGCCCAACCCGCCGGCGACCGCCAGCATCCACCCGCCGATTTTCAAACTCTTGACGATTCGAGAAGCCATGGGACGCAGGGTTTTTAAAGCGTGAAGTGCTCTCGAATCTTGGCCACGAGCACCGGCACGGGCTCCGCGATATCGAGCATCAAAGCGTCCGTCGGCGACTCCAAGGTCATCAGTTGCGAGTCGAGCATCTCAGGCTTCATAAAGTGCCCTTTCCGTGCCGCGATTCGCTGCCGGATTAACTCGGGCGAACCATGCAAATGCACCAGCTTCACGCCCCGAGAGTGCTCGATCACAAACTTCCGATACGATTTCTTTAACGCCGAGCACGTCACGATGCCGCTCTCACCGCGCGCCAAGGTCGCCGTGATGTGCACCCGGATCGACGCCAGCCAAGGATCACGGTCCGAGTCCTGCAGCGGCTGGCCCGCAGCCATTTTGGCGATATTGGACGGCGGATGAAAGTCGTCCGCGTCCCGAAAATCCCAGCCGATCGAGTCTGCGAGCGCCTGGCCCACCGTCGTCTTGCCCGTGCCCGCCACCCCCATAATCAACACGATCAACGGCGGCCGCAGCTCCCAGCTCTTGGCCGCGACCGGGTCCCGACCTTCGTCAAAATCGATGAAATCAAACATCGTCTCGATCACCTTGCCCGGAAATCCGCCCGCCTCGCGGACGCGCCGCTCGATCGTGGTCCGGCTTTCATCCCGCCAGCCCCGCTTCATCATAAACGCATTCCAAACCGCACGCTCATCGTCCGATCGCGGCGTGCCTACCGCTCCCGCCCACGCCAGCACTTCTGCATCCGATTCGCCGCGCAGCACCCGCTCTTTCACCGCCGCGTAACTCACGCCGAGAAACGTGCAGCACCGCGCATCGAACCGGCCCGGCGTTTCATCGCCGAGATTTTCCCTGTAATCCTCCGGCAGCATCCCGCGCGCATGCAGCCGGATCTTGTCGAGCATTCGCCCGAAATAGACGAGGCGACCGACAAGAGCGTAGGGACTGCGAAGACCGGAGACTTTAGGCATGAGCAGTTGAGATAAACTCCATTGAAAAAACCGGCGGCCAATCCGCAATCGCCAATCCAACCCCGCGGCTTACTCGCCCAGAAAATACATCAACGTGCACACCCCGGCAAAAATCACCGTCGGCAAGGTGACCCACAATGGATTCACCGGCACGTTGTAATGCCCCACCGCCCAAACGACCAACCAGCATTTCAGCGCGATCAAAATCCAACCGGCGAGCATCAGCCGCTTCGACTTCGCCGAGCGCGGCGCGCGCCGCGTGACCCTCACCTCGCGGACAAATTCCAAATCGTAGCTCGGCGGCGACCGGCGGGAAATCAGTTGGAGAAGATTGGAGAACACGCTCCCACCATATCGATCTTAGCCGAAATGCAACGCGCGCGCCCCGATGCGCGCCACCGCGCCCGAGCCCGCGGAGTTATCCCGCACAGCCACGTGGTCGCCCAAAGACCTCCACCGCTTGCCCCACCCCGCCGCTTCACCGCCCATACATCGCCCCGAGCGATTTCAGATACGCCGCCGTGCCGCCCGTAATGAGTTGCTCGATTTGCGCGGACCGGGCGCGCCACTGCCAGTTGCCCTGCGGTTTGCCCGGGGCATTGAAGCGCGCCGCGCGGCCGAGGCTCAGCACATCCTGCAGGGGAAACACCGCCAGCCGGCTCACCGCCGCGTAGCTCGCGCGGATAAAGTCCCACCCGATCTCGCGGCCGTCGACCCGCAGGTAGCGACGCGCATGATCGCGCTCCTTCTCCGTCGTCGTCGAGTACCAGCCGATGGTCGTGTCGTTGTCGTGCGTGCCGGGATAGATCACGCCGTTCGGCACCAAATTGTGCGGCAGGTAAAGATTCTCCGCGTCGTCGCCGCCAAACGCGAATTGCAAGATCGCCATCCCCGGCAAACCCGTCGCTTCGCGCAGCGCGACCACCCTCGGCGTCAGCTCGCCCAAATCCTCCGCAATAATCTTCGCCTGCGGAAACGCCGCCCGCACCGATTTGAACAGCTCCATGCCCGGCGCCTGCACCCACTCTCCCGTGCGCGCCGTCGGCGCCGTCGCCGGAATCCGCCAATAGGCGTCGAAGCCGCGGAAATGATCGATGCGCACCACATCGCACAACTCAAACGACGCCCGCAGCCTTGCATGCCACCACGCGAAACCGTCGGCCACATGCCGCTGCCACTTATAAAGCGGATTACCCCAGAGTTGGCCATCCGCCGAAAAGTAATCCGGCGGCACGCCCGCCACCGCAGACGGCCGACCCGTCTTCGCATCCAACTCAAACAGCTCCGGATTGGCCCACACGTCGGCCGAGTCCGCCGCCACAAAGATCGGGATGTCGCCGATAATCTCGATGCCCCGCGCGGCCGCCGCCGCCCGCAGCGCCCGCCACTGTGCAAAAAACAGGTATTGATAAAACGCGTGCGCCTCCGCCTCCGCCGCCAGCTGTTTTCGCAACGGGGTTTTCTCCGCCGCCGCCAGCGAGCGCACCGCCGCCGGCCATTCCCACCAGGCGACACCCTTGTGATGATCCTTCAACGCCAGAAAAAATCCGTAACCCTCGAGCCACGCCGCCTGCTTCTTTTGGAACGCAGCGAACGTCTCGCCGTCGGCCGCGAGCACCGGCGACCCCGCCCGTTGGAACCGCGTAAAGGCCAACGCGAGCAGCGGCCGCTTTTGCTCATAAAGCGCCCCGTAATCCACCCGGTCCGCACTCAGCTTGGCCAGCGGCGCGATCTCGGCGTGGGTCAGCAGTCCGGGCGCCACCAGCGCACGCAGATCGACCAAATACGGATTGCCCGCAAACGCCGAGAAACACTGGTAGGGCGAATCCCCGTAACCGGTCGGCCCGAGCGGACAAATCTGCCAATATTTTAGACCGGCTGCTTGGAGAAAATCCAGGAACCGCACCGCATTGGCATCGAAGGTCCCGACGCCTTGATCACCCGGCAACGCCGTCGGGTGCAACAGCACTCCCGCAGCGCGGGCATCGAGCCAATTAAAAAGCGGGACGGGAGTTACGGCGGACGTGGGCATGACGTGTTTCGAGCGAGATTGGGCGACACGCTCCGCCCCGGCGCAAATTGTAATTCCATCCGCACCCGCTTACCACGATCAGCAACCGCGCGCCGCCTGCAAAAAGCCCCACCACCACGCCCACCCTCATCATCAATCCAAAAATAGAAAAGGCCCCACGCGGAACATGGGGCCTTCGACCGCGGATTACACCGCGAAATCTTCGCGACGAACCGCTTACTTCCAGCTCAGCACGAGCCGCGTAAAGTAGGTCGTGTCGAGTTTGTCGACGCCACGACCGGGTTGGCTGTTGTAATCGTTGGCGACGCCGACCCGGAGCTTCCACTGCGTGCTCGCGATCGGGAGTTCCAACAAGCTCTCATGGGTGACCACGTGGACGCCGAAGTCTTCAAACGTCGGAACGAAGGACAGACGGTTGATCAAAATCGAGTTCTCAAATTGCAGACGATGATTGAGGCCGAAGTCCAAACCGGCCGCCTTCACATCTTTGGAGCGGGGGTTTTTGTAGCCGGCATAGCGGAACGACAAACCCGCCCGGCCCGTCAGCGTCTGCTTCGCGTCTTTAATCAGATCGTAGCCCAAACCGGCCGCCGCCACGTCGTAGAGTTCGATGTCCTTGATCCGGTCGAAGCCGCCTTCGTTGCGCACATACCAGGATTTGTGGCTCGCGAAGTTGTTCGCGTAGTCCACGCCGACCTTGAATTGGTCGGCCGATTTTTCGCCGTCCGAAACCTGTCGGTCATAACCGGTGTAGAACTGCAGCGTGTCCTGCGCTCCCGCGAGGGTCGCGCGAAACGCGACCGCCGTGGCCAGCTGGCTCTTGTTGCCGCTCTTGCCCGACACATCGACCGCCGCCTCGTAGGCCCAGCCCCGCTCGAGCGCAGCGATGGCCGGATCTTTGCCGCCGGCAGCCTAGCTCGCCGCGACTTTATCCACCGACGTGGAGATCACGCCATCGGCACCCGCGATCTTCACCGCGCCGCCCTCCGTGGAGACTTTGCCGTCGGTCCGCGTGCCGCTTGCGAGCCGCACCGCCACCGCGCTGTCCGTCGTGATCGAAACAACGTCGCTCTGCTTGATCGTGATCTCGCCGGCATAGGACGTCAGCAATGTGACGTTGCCGCCGTCGATTTTGGTCACCGTCCCGACGAGGCGCGAACCGTCTTTCGTCTCGACCGTATCGGCCGAAAGCACCGCGCTCGAAAGCGCAATCAACATGGCCGCCGAAGCAGACCGCAGGAGTTTAGATAAGTTTATAAGGGTAAACGAGATCGACGGCTCCTAAAAATCTGTCAATCTCAAGCCCACTCCGCTGGGTTATTTTACAGAGGGGTTACGGCAACGCGGCTCGACACTGCCCGACTCGCCGCTTTGCCTCCGCTTAACGCTCTACGCATGTCCGCCCCCGTCCAACGCCCTTCCCTCATCGTCGCCGACCGCTGGCGCGATTACCAACTTCTCGACTGCGGCGACGGCCTGAAACAGGAGCGTTGGGGCGCCTTCAATCTCGTCCGCCCCGATCCCCAGATCATTTGGCCCCGCCACGGTTCCGCCGGCAGCATCGCGACCCCGGGCGCGCCGGGCGCGAAATGGGACGGCTGGGATGGCTTCTACCACCGCAGCGAACAGGGCGGCGGCAAATGGGAATACCGCAAATCCCTGCCCGATCACTGGAAGCTCGCCTACGATTCCCTCGGCCTGACGTTTAAGATTCACCCGACCTCTTTCAAACACACCGGCCTCTTCCCCGAGCAAGCCGTCAACTGGGAGTGGTTCTCCGCCAAGATCAAAACCGCCCGCGCCGCCGGCCGCCCCGTCAACGTCCTCAACCTCTTCGGCTACACCGGTGCCGCCACCTGCGCCGCCGCCAAAGCCGGCGCCAGCGTCACCCACATCGACGCCGCCGAGGGGATGGTGAAATGGTGCAAGGAAAACGCCGTGCTTTCCGGCCTCGTCGATGCGCCCATCCGCTACATCGCCGACGACTGCCTGAAATTCGTCCGCCGCGAACAGAAGCGCGGCAAATTCTACGACGCCATCATCATGGACCCGCCCACCTACGGTCGCGGCGCCACCGGCGAGATGTGGAAGCTCGAAGAACACCTCTGGCCGCTGCTCACCGAGTGCCGCGCCCTGCTCACGCCCTCGCCGCTCTTCTTCCTGATCAACGCCTACACCGCGCGCCTTTCCCCGACCGTCGTGGCGAATCTCCTCACCGAGCTCATGCACGGTCGCGGTGGCAACATCACCGCCGGCGAAGTGGGCCTCCCGATCCAGCGCGACGGCAAAATCCTCCCCTGCGGCATCTACGGCCGCTGGGAAGCGTGAGGTCCGGCGCGTTAGCCTCAACGCGCCATCACCCTCACCGATACTCCGCCAACTCCACGATGACCCCGTCGGGGTCGAGGAAGTAAACCAAGGTCTTCCCACCCGCGCCGGTGTCGAATTTCACCACGCCACCCGGCACCGCCGTCGGCTCGCCCCACACGTCGATGCCCGCGGCCCGCAACTTCGCGGTCACCGCAAAAATGTCGTCCACCCGCAGCGCAAAATGCCGCAGCCCGCGCGTGTTTGCCTTTCCGTTTTCCGGCACCGCCACGCCCTCCGGCGAATGATAGTGCAGCAACTCGATTCGCGGCCCGCCGCCCGGCAATTCGACAAATACCGCGTGCGCCTTCACCCCGCGCAGCCCCACGATCTTTTCAATCCACTCGCCCTCGAGGTGCGCCTCCTTCGTTTTCTCGCAGCCGAGCACATCGCAGTAAAACGCCAGCGACCGCGCCATGTCGGCGACTACGATGTTCAAGTGGTCGATTCCGAGAATCATGCCGCCCATGCTCCCGACCCCGCCCTCCGCCGCAAGGCCGTTTCCCCTTCAATCGCCCGACCTTGAAAAATAATTTCGCGCCGCCTGCTTCCGTGTATTCCGTGTGTTCCGTGGGCAACTCCTCCTTCAAAATCGGCGTCGACGGCGGCGGCACCAAAACCGAATGCATCCTCATCGACGACGCCGGCACGATCGTCGCGCACCACCTCGCCCCCGGCTGCAACCCCAACGTCGCCGGCACCGAAGCCGCCCGCGCCATCGTGACCGCCGCCCTCTCCGCGCTCATTTCCTCTCCGACACTCAACCCTCAACTTTCAGCTCTCAGCTCGTCGCCGATCGTGGCGACTCAGCTCTTCATGTCGGGCGCGCCGACGTTCTGGCAGGAGTTCGCCGCCTCGCTCAACGGCTACGGCCGCGTCACCGCCGCACCCGATTCACTGCCCACGCTCGAACTTGCCACCGGCGGCGCTCCCGGCCTCGTGCTCCACGCCGGCACCGGCTCCTTCGTCGCCGCCCGCGCGCCCGACGGCACCGTCCACTACGCCGGCGGCACCGGTTGGCGTTTCGGCGACCCCGGCAGCGGCTACGAACTCGGCCGCCGCGCCATCGCCCGCGCCCTGCTCGAGCTCCAAGGTTGGCTCCCGGCCTCGCGCCTCGGTCCCGCCGTGCGCGACCACACGCAGCTCGGCGACGCCGCCGACGCCCGCGCCATCACGCGCTACTTCTACGCCCACGCGGAGCCCAACCGCGTCATCGCCGCCCTCGCTCCGGACGTTTTGCGCCTCGCCACGGAGGGCGATCCCACCGCCCATCAGGTCGCCGTGGAATCCGCCACCGAGCTCCTCGATCTCGCCCACCACGTCGCGGCCAAACTGTTTCCCGGCGCCGCGCTCGCCGAAATCCCCACCGGCCTCAGCGGCGCGCTCCTCACCCACGCCACCGTGCGCGCCGCCCTCGCCCCGCGCACTTCGTTGCCCCTGACATCCATCACCGCCGCGCCCATCGAGGGCGTGCGCCGCCTGCTGGTTCGCTCCCGTTAATCTCATGCGTTGCCTCCGGTCGATCGTCGCCTTCGCCGTTGTTACCCTGCTTGCGGTTCATGCCGCACCCGCGCCCGTCCCCGGCCAATCGACGTTCACTGCCGACCGCTACGTCGAATCGGTCGCCGGGAATTTGCCCATTGTGCTCACCGCCCCGCACGGCGGCGCGCTCAAGCCCGACTCCATCGCCAACCGCAAGGAGGGTGTCCTCGGCGCCGACCTCAAAACCCTCGAACTCGCCCGCGCCCTCGCCGCCGAACTCTTCGCCCGCACCGGCCGTCACCCCGCCCTCGTCGCCAGCCATCTCCATCGCTCGAAACTCGACCCTAACCGCGAGATCAAGGAAGCCGCCCAAGGCGATCCGATCGCCGAGTCCGCCTGGCGCGACTTCCACGCCGCCATCCACGCCGCGCTCGACGCCACCGTCGCCCGTCACGGCTTCGCCTTCCTCATCGATCTCCACGGCCACTCCCACCCCATCGCCCGCCTCGAACTCGGCTACGCCCTCGACTCCGCGCAACTCAACCGCTCCGACGCCACCTTCGACGCCTCCGGCCTGATCGCGCTCAGCACCCTGCGCGATCTCCACGCCCGCTCCGGCCCCGCACTCGCTCCGTCCGCGCTCATCCGCGGCCCACGCAGCCTCGGCGCGCTCTACCAAGCCGCCGGCCTCCGCGCCATCCCCAGCCCCCAGGAGCCCCAGCCCGGTGCGAATCCGTTTTTCGCCGGCGGCTACATCGTCCGCACCTACGCCGCCGCCCCCGACACGCCGAAAGTCGACGGCCTGCAAATCGAAACCTACCGCATCGGCGTGCGCGACACGTCCGAAAACCGCGCCCGCTTCGCCCGCCTCACCGCGGACGTTCTTACCCCTTTTCTCCGCGAGCACTACGCCTTCGACCTCGCGGCGAAGAAATAATCCACTTCGCCCGTTTCCCACCTCGCACCCATGCTCGTCCGCTTCACCAAAGGCTCCGTCGCTGCCAAAAACGATGCACTCGTCTGCGAGCGCCCCGACGGCACGAGCTCGACCGCCGCCATGCCGAAGCAAGGCATTCTCCCGCACGACGCCTTTCACTTCGTCGTGGAAACCACCCTCGGCTGGACCGACGCTTTCTTCGGCCAAGTCGCCGCCGGCGCGAGCCTCGCCGACACCACCGCCCGCTTTCACCCGGTCAAAAAATCGCCCGCCCCACTCCCGCGCCTCCGCCAAATCGAAGCGCTCGTCGAGTGCCTGCAAGCCGAGCAATGGGGCGGAGCCAGCGATCCGGTCGCGTTCATCGCCAAGCTCGCCGCCGCCTGCCGCCGCACGCGCACTACGCCGCCGACGATCGCCCCCGCTGATCTCGCCCGCGTGCGCCTCGCCCTCCGCGAATTCGGCGCCGCCTGGCGCCCGCTCAACCCCGGCCAATCCATCGAACGCACGTTCTGATCCCAAACCCGAGCTCCCCGATGCCTACGGTTGATCGGGAAAGAAGGCGAGGTTACGAGACCGACCTTCTCCCGCCCGCAGTTCCGATGCCTCGATTCGAAGGCGATCAAACCCATGCGCGACCGGCAGGGGATTTTTCTGTCCAAAATCTTTCTGTCAAAAGCCTGCTACCGCGTCACTCGCCGCGGACTTCTTCGTCCCATCGGCATCTCTCCGACGCGATCTCGCGATCCACACCCCGCTTGCCCCGAGCCTTCGAGTTTCTACTTTCGCGCCATGACCGCCGCCGCCCGCAAACAATCCCCGAACGCAGCGCCCTCGCTTGCGGGTAAAAAATCCGCGCACCGCGACGTCTTCAAAAAATGGCGTGGTCGCGGCGCCTTGTCCGACGGACTGAGTGTTGATGCCTACATCTCTCGCGCCCGCACTCCTCACCGCCGCTGAGTTCCTCGTGCAGCTTAGCAAACTCAGTGTTCTCGCAGTTCTCCCCGAGCCCGTCTGGCTCGCCCGCCAATCGGCCCACGAGGTCCGCGTGCGCGCGTGGACCGATCCGCATCAAGCCCGTGCCTCGCGCGGCGAAAAACATCCGGTTCACGATTTTCTTTTCAGCTACTACGCCTACCGCGCCGCCTGGCTGAAACGCTGGCATCCCGGCCCCGACGTCGCTCTCACCGGCGAATCCGCCCGCGCCTTCCTCCGCTGGCCCGAATATCGCGAGATCACCCTGCCCGACGGCACCACCGCCGTCGCCCTCGAACCCGCCACGCTCCCCGTTCACCGCCGCGTCTTCGTGACGTGGCTCCGCGATTTGCTGCAAACGATGCAGACGCGTCCCGCCTTCTTCGGCTGCTTCGGCCTCCACGAGTGGGCCATGGTTTACCGCCAAACCCCCGACGAGATCCGCCATAACGCCTACCCGCTCCGCTATCCGCCCGACGCCCTTGCCCGCATCGTCGAGGCCGCGCCCATCACTTGCACCCATTTCGACGCGTTTCGCTTTTTCACGCCGCCCGCCCGCCCGCTCAACCGTCTCCAACCCACCCGCGAGACCACGCCGCAACACGAACAACGCGGCTGCCTCCACGCCGGCATGGATCTCTACAAATGGGCCTTTAAACTCGCGCCCTTCACGCCCAGCGAGCTCGTCGCCGACTGCTTTGAACTCGCCTGCGCCATCCGCGAAGTCGACATGCGCGCCAGCCCCTACGACCTCGCCGCCCTCGGCTACCCGCCCATCGCGATCGAGACTCCCGCCGGTCGCGTCGAATACGAAACCCACCAACGCGCCTTCGCCACCCGCGGCGACCCGCTCCGCGCCCGCCTCCTCGCCCTCTGCGAACGCCTCCTCGCGGCGTAACCGAGTTTCGTTCTCCGTAGGGCAAGGTCTCCGACCTGCCCTCCAGGTCCCAAGCCGCGCCGCGCCACGCCGCGCCACGCCACGCCGCGGATCAGACAAGGCGGGTCAGGGACGCCGCCCTACTTTCGAACGTAACCCACTCGCCCTTTCGCCGGGACTCGCCGCCCCTCACCCGCGCGGCCTCGCCTTCCCCGGCAAAATCTCCCGCACCACGTCCGCCAGTTGCTTCGCCGTCGGCAGCTTCCCTTTAAACTCCGCCGGCAGCTTCGACTGCATCCGATACTCCGCGACGCCGATGGGATTCCCTTTCGACTTCAGCGCGAACTCCACCTCCACGTCGTCCTTCTCCGCGCACAAAATGATCCCGATCGACGGCCGGTCATCCGGTGCGCGTTCCTTTTCGTTCAGCAAGTTCAGATAAAAATCCATCTTCCCCGCAAACTCCGGCTCGAACGCGACGACCTTCAGATCGAACGCGACGAGCGCCTTCAGGAAGCGGTGATAAAACAGCAGGTCCACGAAGTATTCCTTCGCTCCCAGCGCGAGCCGGTATTGCCGGCCGACAAAGCAAAACCCATAGCCGAGCTCCAAGATAAACTGCTGCAACCGCCCGATCAGCCGCTCCTCCAGTTCCCTCTCCTTCATTGGCCGCGCGATGCCGAGGAATTCCAGATTATAGCGGCTCTTGAGCATCTCATCCGCCTGCTCCGCGAAATGCTCCGGCAACGCCGCCGCGAAATTGTGTGTCTTCTTCTCCGCCTTCGCCCGCTCGTAAGCCTGCGCCTTGATCTGGTTGAGCAACACCGCCCGGCTCCACCCAAACTTCGCCGTGGCCTTCAGGTAATAGAGACGTGGCGCGGGCTCGGTGAGCTTGTTGAGAATCTCCACATGATGTCCCCAAGGAATGGCGGACGCCAATTCTCGCACAGCTTGTGCGAGAATTACCTCACTCCCGGCGGTGCCTCCAGATTCTCGCGCAAACTGTGCGAGAAAGTCCGGCGTGTTGAAAGTTTGGAACATCTGTCGCATCCGCCAGATGTTCGAAATCGAAAAACCCCGCATATCCGGAAACTCCGCCCGCAAATCCGCCGACAACCGCTCCACCACCGATTCACCCCAGCCCACCGCCGCCTGCTTCTCCACGATCCCGCGCCCAATTTCCCAATACAGCATCACTAGTTCCCGGTTCACCGCGCGACCCGCGCTCAACCGCGCCGACTGGATGCGCCCTTTCACCTCGGTCAGAAACGCGGAGTAATCGGGGACGAGCACGACGGGTTTCATGGTTCCAAAATTGACTTCGGCGATCAGCTCCGTCGAACCATTCTTCAGCTTTTGCGCCGCCCTTACCTCCCGTTCCGCTCCCGCTCTCTCTACACGCCCTCTCCTTTCCCAATGATTTCCCACCTTCACCTCCGCCCTCTCGCCCTCGCCACCGTCACCGCCCTCTCGCTCCTTGCCGCTCCCGCCCACGCCGACGAACCCGCCGCCCTCGCCGAGCGCCGCGTCCGCGCCCACGTCACCTTCCTCGCCGATGATCTCCTCGAAGGCCGCGACACCGGCACCCGTGGCCATGGCCTCGCGATGAACTACGTCGCCGCCCAGTTCATGCGCCTCGGCTTGGAATCCGTCGGCGCATCCGGCTACCAACAGCCCCTCGCGCTCCGCCAATCACGCCTCGATCTCGACGCGGGCAAATTCGTCATCCGTCGCGCCGGCAGCCCCGACGTCACCCTCGCCCCGATCAACGATATGATCGCCCGCCCCGCCGCCGGCACCGCCGCGAGCGAGGTCACCGCTCCCGCCGTCTTCGTCGGCTTTGCGATTCACGCCCCCGAGTTCAACTACTCCGACTTCGCCGCCGGCATCGATGTGCGCGGCAAGATCGCCGTCGTCCTCGCCGGCTCGCCCAAATCCCTCCCCGCCACCGCCAAGGCCCACTATTCCCGCGAAAAAACCGCCGAGCTTGTCCGCCGCGGCGCCGTCGGCATCGTTTCCATCCTCACCCCCGCCGAGGAGAAACGCGCCCCGTGGGCCTTCACTGTCAACAGCGCACGCTTCGCCTCGATGCGCCTGATCAACCCCGACGGCTCCCTCCATGAGGCCTACCCCGAACTCCGCGCCACCGCCTCCGTCAGCCGCGCCGCCGCCGCCGCCCTCTTCAAACACGCTTCCCGCCAAGTCGACGCCGTCTTCGCCGCCGCCGAACGCAGCGAGCCCCAAGCTTTCCCGCTCGAAATCGAACTCGCCCTCGGCGGCCGCGCCACGGTTTCCGATATCACCAGCGCCAACGTCCTCGGTTGGCTCCCCGGTGCCGACCCCGCCCTCGCCGGCGAGCCCATCGTCGTCACGGCGCATCTCGACCACCTCGGCATCGGCCCCGCGATCAACGGCGACTCCATCTACAACGGCGCCCTCGACAACGCCCTCGGCACCGCCGCCCTCATCGACGCCGCCGAGCAACTCGTCGCCGGGCCCCGCCTGCGCCGCCCCGTGCTCTTCGCCGCCCTCACCGCTGAGGAAAAAGGCCTCCTCGGTGCGACGCATCTCGTAAGGCATCCGCCCGCCCGCGTCCGCCGTTTCGCCGCCAATCTCAACTTCGATATGCCCGTCATCCTCGCCCCCGTGCGCGACGTCATCGGCATCGGCGCCGAGCACACTTCCCTCGGCAATTCCCTCGCCGCCGTCGCCGGCAAACTCAACGTCACCGTCAGCCCCGACCCTACGCCCGACGAGGTCGTCTTCGTCCGCAGCGACCAATACCCCTTCATCCGCGCCGGCGTTCCCGCCCTCTTCATGAAAGCCGGCCAGAAAGGCCTCGACCCCAAACAAGACCTCGCCGCCCTCGAAGCCGATTTCCGCAAAACCCACTACCACAAGCCCAGTGACGACCTCACCCGCCCGATCCACTGGCCCTCCGCCGGGACCTTCGCCGTGCTCACCGCCGACCTCATCCGCGCCGTCGCCGACGACCCCGTCGCCCCCGCCTGGAAACCCGGCGATTTCTTCGGCACCCGTTTCGGTCCCGAAAAAGACGCCGCCAAACGCTGAGCCGCACCCCGCTCACTTTTCGTTTCGCCCCCCTTGCTGAACGACCACACGTCGCCAGACTTTTTTTATGAAACCTCTGCCCATGCTTTGCCGCCTCACCCTTCTGCTCGCGCTCGCCGCCGCCCCGATCCAAGCCGCCCCTGACGCCGCCGGCGCGATTTCCGGTAAAGTCGTCGAGACCATGAACGCCGCTTCCTACACCTACGCGCTCATCGACACCGGCGCGAAAAAATCTTGGGTCGCAGCCCCGCAGTTTGCGGTGAAGGTCGGCGACACCGCCGCGATCGCCGATGCGATGCCGATGAAAAACTACCAGAGCAAGACCCTCAACCGCACCTTCGACGTCGTCTATTTTACCGGCAACATTTCGGTCAACGGCGCCCCCGCCGCCCCTTCCACCACCGCCCCGATCGCCGCGCCCTCCACCGCCGCCCTGTCCCCAGGCCAACGGACGACGCCGGCCAAGACCGCGCCCGATCTCACCGGCATCAAGCGCGCCGAAAACGGCCAAACCGTCGCCGAAGTCATCACCGGCAAAACGAAATTCGCCGGCCGCCCCATCGCCATCCGTGCGCGCGTCGTGAAATACAACGCCCAGATTCTCGGCAAAAACTGGCTGCACATCCAAGACGGCTCCGGCGCCCCCGGCACCAACGACCTCACCGTCACCACCGCCGCCACGGTCAAAGTCGGCGACCTCGTGCTCGTGACCGGCCAGCTCGGCACCGACCGCGATTTCGGCAGCGGCTACAAATACCCGCTCATCATCGAGGACGCGACCGTCGTCGTACAGTAAGCCCGACGCACGAACGTGCCCGGGCGATCAAGGCGGGGCGGGCTTTCCGATCCGGCCTCGGTTCACCCCGGCTGCAGTCGCCAGCCTCCTCCACGGCCGGCTCGCCGATAAAGTAAATCGCGGCCCCCGATCTAAGGTTTAATGATCAATAACGGTTGGAATTAAGGCCCCTCGGCATCCAGTCCCCAAAAAACCGAGTTTTTTAACCACCACGATGATCCGCAAAATTTGGTTCGTTTTTTTCCTAGCTGCCGCGTCGTCCTTTGCGCAGCAAAGCTACGACCTTGTTGTTTACGGCGGTAGCGCCGCCGGCGTTACAACCGCCGTTGCGGGCGCGCGCCAAGGGCTCAAAACCGTCCTGCTGGAGCCGCGCGACCATGTCGGCGGACTCGTCAGCGGCGGACTCTCCGGCACGGATGTAGGGAAGCGGGAAGTGATCGGCGGACTCGCCCTCGAATTCTATTTTCGCGCCGGCCGCCACTACGGCCTCAACCGCCATCATCAGGAACTCGCCTGGATGCCCGAACCCAAGGTCGCCGAAGCCATCTTCCGCGAGATGCTGAAAGAGGCCGGCGTCACCCTGCTCGAGCGCCATCGCCTCCGCGAGAAAACTGGCGTGCGCAAAGAAGGGACCCGGATCATCGAAATCACCACCGAGAATGGCGCCCGCTTTCAGGGGAAAATTTTCGTGGATACCTCGTATGAAGGCGACCTGATGGCGCAATCAAAGGTCAGCTATACCACCGGCCGCGAAAGCACCGCGCAGTACGGCGAGAGCCTGGCCGGCGTGCGCGCCCTCACCCCCAGCCACCAGTTTGCCGTTGAGATCCCTGCGCGCACGGCGGACGGCACGCTCCTGCCTGAAGTCTCCGGAGCGCCACGCGGTGAACCCGGCACCGCCGACCAGCGGATTCAGGCGTATAACTTCCGCGTCATCGCCACCAATGTTGCGGCTAACCGCATTCCTTGGCCCAAGCCCGACAACTACGACGTCAAGCGCTACGAATTGCTGGCTATCTACCTCACGAAGATGACCCCTTACTTAGGCCGACCGCTGGATATCAACGAGGTCAACCTCCTCCGGGTCATACCCAACGGCAAAGCCGATTGGAATAACCGGGGCGGATTTTCCAGCGACTACATCGGCAAGAACTACGATTATCCGGACGGCGACTACGCCACCCGCGCCCGCATCTGGCGAGACCACGAGGACTACCAAAAGGGCTTCTACTGGTTCTTGGCCAATGATCCCCGCGTGCCGAAGGAACTCCAGGCGCAGATGCGCGAGTGGGGACTGCCGAAGGATGAGTTCGTCGATACCGGCCACTGGCCCCACCAGTTGTATATCCGCGAGGCGCGCCGCATGGTCGGACCATTCGTCGCCACGCAAAAAGACCTGCAAACCGACCTCGTAAAGCCCGACGCCATCGCCATGGGCAGCTACGGCGCGGACTCGCACAACGTGCAACGCTTCGTCAACGACCGCGGATTTGTCGAAAACGAGGGCGACTTTCAGGTCTCAGCTTCCGTCAACCCGTACCACATCGCTTACCGCGTTCTCACCCCCAAGCGCGAGGAGATCACCAACTTGCTGGTGCCGGTTTGCTTCTCGGCCACCCACGCGGCCTATTCTTCGATGCGCATGGAACCCCAGTACATGATGCTCGGACATGCCGCGGGCATCGCCGCGCGGCTGGCAATCCGCGATCACGCGCCGGTGCAAGACGTCCAGATCGAAGATCTGCAGCGCCAGCTCAAGGCCGAGGGCGCCATCTTTCAGTACGGACCGGAGTATCAAGCCCAAGCGCTCACGATTCTCCGCCGCCGCTTCGCCGCACCTCCGCGCCAAGGCCCTCTGCCGTGGGGATATCCCGAGAAACGACAAGCAAGGTGACCTGGTCTGCGACCGCGCGGCGGATCGACGCCGTAGCTACAATGCGGCCGACGCCTTCATCGGCCAACGTGTCGACCTGAGACGAGCGGCCGACGCCCGCTCGGAACTGCCCGATACCAAAGTCCTCTCCGCCATCTCGCCTTCGACGCCAGGGCCGGCCGCCGAACACCCAACTCGCGCTGGGGTCGCGCCGGGCCTAGCCCCCGGTGCTATGCAACGACCGACATTCGCGCGCGCCTTGATGCGTCGCCAAATTCGCGCTCGCGTCGGTTCCCCTTGCCGACCCAGCCACTTTGCCAGCACTTTGTAAAAAAATGCCAACACGCGCAGCATGAACAAAAAGTTCCTCAGCGAACGCGACATCTGCACCAAGTTCATCACCCCCGCGATCTCCGCCGCCGGCTGGGACATTCACTCACAGATTCGCGAGGAGGTCGGCTTCACCGACGGGCGCATCTACGTGCGCGGTAAGCTTCACGCTCGCGGCTCCCAAAAGCGCGCCGACTACATCCTCTATTATAAACCCAACATCCCGCTCGCGATCATCGAGGCCAAGGATAACAACCACACCGTCGGCGCCGGTCTTCAGCAGGCACTCGACTACGCAGACACACTAGACCTTCCTTTCGTTTTCAGCAGCAACGGCGACGGTTTTCGTTTCCACGACCGCACCGCGACCAGTTCCGATATCGAGACCGATTTGGCTCTCTCCGAGTTTCCGTCCCCTGCGCGACTGTGGGCCAAATACACAGCGTGGAAAGGCATCACACCCACCGCCGAGCCCGTCGTTACCCAAGATTATTTCGCCGACGGCACCAACCGAGCGCCACGCTACTACCAGCAGATCGCGATTAACCGCACCGTCGAAGCCGTCGCACGCGGAGAGGGTCGAAACCGCCACCTGCTCGTCATGGCCACCGGCACCGGCAAGACCTACACCGCCTTCCAGATCATCTACCGCCTTTGGAAAAGCGGTCTCAAGAAACGCATCCTCTTCCTCGCCGACCGCACTTCCCTCGTTGACCAGACTGCCCGCGGCGACTTCCGCCATTTCAAGGAGGCGATGACCATCATCCGCCACAAGCAGGTGGATACGGTCTACAACATCTACCTCGCCCTTTACCAAGGCCTCTCCGATTCGAAAAATCCCGACGCCGACGCCTACCGCCAGTTTACCCCGGGTTTCTTCGATCTTGTCGTCGTGGACGAGTGCCACCGGGGCAGCGCTCGCGAAGACAGCAAGTGGCGTGAGATTCTCGACTACTTCTCCGCCGCCACCCACCTCGGCATGACCGCCACGCCCAAGGAGACCGCCACCATTTCCAGCTCCGAATACTTCGGCGACCCGCTCTACACTTACTCGCTCAAGCAGGGCATCGACGACGGTTTCCTCGCTCCCTACAAGGTCGTCAAACTCACCCTCGATATCGACGCCGAGGGCTGGCGCCCGCCCAAGGGCTTTCTCGACAAGTCCGGCCAGCCCGTCGAAGACCGCATCTACAACCGCTCCGACTTCGACAAAACCATCGTCGTCGAGGAGCGCCGCCGCCTCGTCGCCCGGAAGATCACCGAGTTCCTCAAGGGCCACGACCGTTTCGCCAAGACCATCGTCTTCTGCGTGGACATCGAGCACGCCGAGGCGATGCGCTCCGAGCTCGCCAAGGCCAACTCCGACCTCGTCGCCGCCAACCCCAAATACGTGATGCAGATCACCGGGGACAACCCCGTCGGCAAGGCCCACCTTGATGCCTTCATCAACCCGTCCGAGCGCTATCCGGTCATCGCCACCACGTCCAAGCTCATGACTACCGGCGTGGACGCCCAGACCTGCCAACTCATCGTCCTCGACGCCAACATCGGCTCCCCGTCCGAGTTCAAGCAGATCATCGGGCGCGGCACCCGCATCAACGAGGACTTCGGCAAGCACTACTTCACCATCATGGATTTTCGCAACGTCACCGCCCTCTTTGCCGATCCCGGCTTCGACGGAGACCCGGTGCGCGTAAAGGTTGCCACCGGCGATGACGATCTCTCCACCGTTGAGGACGAGACTGATGCCGCCACCGTGATCGACGAGCTCTCGGGCAGCCCCGTCGATTTTGTTGATCCTGCTTCGGCTCTTGGCGAAGGCGCCCAAGCCCCCTACGGCACCCGCCGCCAAAAAGTCGTCGTGAACGGCGTCGAGGTCACCGTCCTCAAAGAGCGCGTCCAATACCTCGGCGACGACGGCAAGATCATTACCGAGTCACTCCGCGACTACACCCGAAAAAACCTCCGCCGCGCCTACGCCTCGCTAGACGATTTCCTCGCCACCTGGCGCCACGCCGAGCGCAAGCGCGCCCTGCTCGACGAACTTGAATCCCAAGGCGTCCTCCTCGCCGCACTGCAAGACGAGATCGGCCACCCTCTCGATCCCTTCGACCTCATCTGCCACGTCGCTTACGACCGCCCCGCACTCACCCGCCGCGAACGCGCCGAACAGGTGAAAAAACGCGACGTCTTCGCCCGCTACGGCCAGCAAGCCCGCGCCATCCTCGACGCGCTCCTGGACAAATACGCCGACGCCGGCGCCCTCGACCTCCAAAACCCCGAGATCATCCGCCTCGACCCCCTCGACCGCTTCGGCACCCCCGTGCAGATCGTCAAAACCTTCGGCGGTAAACCCGCCTTCGACGACGCCATCCGCACCTTGACCGACGAGCTTTACCGCCCGGCCTAAACGCCCCGCCCATCCCCCGCCTCCTTCGCCCCCATGCCCAACATCGCCGCCATCATCAAAGCCGTGCGCAACATCATGCGCGACGAAGACCCCGGCCTCTCCGGCGACGCCCAGCGCCTCGAACAGCTCGGCTGGATGCTCTTCCTCAAAATCCTCGACGAGAAGGACCAGGAACTCGAACTCCTCCGCAAGGGCTACAAGTCCGTCGTCCCTCACAAATTCCGCTGGTCCACCTGGGCCGCCGACCCCGAGGGCATCACCGGCGACGAGCTCATCCGCTTCATCGACCACCCCACCGACGGCCTCTTCGTCTCCCTAAAAGACCTCAAGGCCCCCCACGACCCCGCCCGCTCCGGCATTGTGCGCGAGGTCTTCGATTCGGTGAACAACTACATAAAGTCCGGCGTGGCCATGCGGAAGGTCATCAACCAGCTCAACGGCTTCGATTTCAACAACGCCGACGACCGCCACATCTTCGGCACCATTTACGAAGACATCCTCCGCTGGCTGCGCGACGCCTCCGCCAAGGGCGAATACTACACCCCCCGCGCCATCACCCAGCTCATGACCACCGTCAGCGCGCCCCGCCTCGGCGAACGCGTGCTCGACCCCGCCTCCGGCACGGGAGGATTCCTCACCGCCGCCATCGACCACATCCGCCAAAACCACGTCCGCACCCTCGACGACGAAGCCTCCCTCCAGGCCTCCGTCACCGGCTGGGAATACAAACCCGTCTCCTACGTCCTCGGCCTCACCAACCTCGTCCTCCACGGCATCGAGGTGCCCGACTTCCATTCCCGCGACAGCCTCAAGACCGAGTATAACAGCATCGGCCCCCGCCAGCAGGTGGACCTCATCCTCGCCAACCCGCCCTTCGGCGCCGGCATCGCCGACGGCGTCGCCACCAACTTCCCCGCTGCCTACCGCTGCTCCGAATCCGCCGACCTCTTTCTCGTGCTGATGATCCAGCTCCTCAAAAACGGCGGCCGCGCCGCCATCGTCCTGCCCGACGGCTGCATCACCGGCGACGGCTACAAAGAGCGCATCCGCGAAAAACTCCTCACCGACTGCAACCTCCACACCATCGTCCGCCTGCCGCAGTCCACCTTCCACCCCGCCACCGTCTCCACCAACCTGCTCTTTTTCCAGAAAGGCGAGCCCACCCGCGAAATCTGGTATTACGAACACCGCCTGCCCGAGGGCCAGAAAAGCTACTCAAAGACGAAGGCCATCCAGTTCGAGGAATTCGCCCCGCTGCTCGCCTGGTGGGGTTCTTCCGAGAACAACTACGCCGCCCGCGTCGAGACCGACGTCGCCTGGCGAGTCCCCGTCTCCGCCCTCAAACGCGGCTTCGATCTGGATGTGAAAAGTCCGCGTTCGAGCGTGGAGGAGCGCGAACATGGCGTCGCCGATTGCCTCGCCGAACTTCGCGGCTCCATCGACCGCGTATCTGCCGCTCTCACTGAGCTCGAAAACGTTTACGCCGAGAAATGAAGCGCATCGGCGATCTTCTGACCCGGCACAAGACACCCGTCGATGTGCAGGACGATGTGACCTATAAACAGGTCACCATCCGCACCAACTACAAGGGCGTCGTCCTGCGCGGCACCCAGTCGGGCGCGGCCATCCTTACCAAGAGCCAGTGGCGCGTCTCTGCCGATCAATTCATCCTCAGCCGCATCGACGCTCGCAACGGAGCCTTCGGTATTATCCCGCCGGAACTTGAAGGAGCCATCGTCACCAACGATTTTCTCGCTTTCGACATCAACGAGGCCGAGGTCGAGCGCGAGTTCTTCAGCGTCTTTCTTCAGTCTCCGCTTTTCCTCGAAGCCTGCATCAAGGCCAGTCGCGGCAACACCAACCGGAAACGTGTGGACGAGGACTTTTTCCTCAGTTTCCCCGTTAATCTGCCACCGATTTCGGAGCAGCACCGCCTAATCGCCAAAATCAACCGCGCCCGCGCCGCGTTGGCGACCGCCCAGCAGGAGATCTCCAACCAAGAGGACTTGGTGGCGAAGCTGAAGCAGGCGATTTTGCAGGAAGCGATCACGGGGCGATTGACGGCGGGCTGGCGCGCCGCGCAGACCGACGTGGAGCCCGCGAGCCAACTCCTCGCCCGCATCCGCGCCGAAAAAGCCCGCCTCGTCGCCGCCCTGCTCCAAGCCGTCCTCCGCGAAGCCTTCGCCCCCGCCGCCAGCGACGCGGCCTGATATTTGTTGCTCGACCGCCTCGTTTATCCATCCTCATAGCTTGAAATACCGGCCGCAGTGTCGATATTTCCAACCTACATGGGTAACTTAACCACCACGTTTTTGACCTCCGATTCCGATTTCACCACCGGTATGGGCACTGCTGTAAACTTGGGCGGCAACTTTTACGGTTTTAATTATGCACCCACGCCAGAAGCCGCCGATCTTCGAGCCCTCCGCTCCGATTGGGCCATAGTCGGGCAGGATGTTGCGAACGCTCTAATCCAGGTCGACGCCGACAGCCTATGCCTGACGGACAAGAAGTAACTCCCGCCGCTGCGGTCTCATTGCCATCCGCACTACACGGAAAAGTCCCCAAGGCAGCCGAAGCTGTCGCTGCCGAGCTCTGGCGCCTAAACGGCAAGGACCGAGCTCAGGTTTTCAAGGCGTTCAATAAACTGCCGCCTGCCACTACCAACAGCATGATGACGTCAGTCCAAATGACGTCGTGGCAAGGTCCGCTCCCGCCCGCCGCCGAACTGGAACGCTACAACCATGTCGTCCCCGGTGGAGCCGAACGCCTCTTTGCGATGGTTGAGAAGCAGGCCGAGCATCGTATGCAGCTCGAAAACCACGTCGCCCGGGAGCAAGTGAAGCAAAGCGGGCGTGGACAGATTTTCGCTCTCGTCATCGGTGTTACTGGAATCCTTTCCGCCGCGACCATCGGCACCATGGGGCATACAGCCGTGGCCATTGCGATCACCACGGGCTCACTCGGCACCCTAGCAGTCACATTTCTAGTAGGTAAACGGCAAGAACGCACCAGTCGCCAAGCAAAGACCGGCTAACATGCTCCCCCTGGCCGAGCAAACGGAGATCGTGGCGCAGGTGGAGGGCTTGATGGAGCGGTGTCGGGAGCTGGAGGCGGAGATCGAGCGGACCCGCGCCCACTCCGCCGCCCTGCTCCAAGCCGTCCTCCGCGAAGCCTTCGCCCCCGCCACCTGAGCCCGTCCCGAGCCATAGCCCGCGACGAATGCAACTCCGCCGCGCCCGCAACCGCGCGCGCTTCACCCCAGTCGCACCCGGTTCGTCTCGGCCAAAAGCGCGCGCCCAGCTTCGCCGGATCGAAAGTTTCCCACGCCATCGCCCGCCCGCGCGCCCGTGCCGGCAGCGCGCCCGGCGCCAGCATCAGCCATCGGTTCAGGCCGCGTCTCGTCATGAGCGTGCGGAACTCCGTTTCCACCCGCGCCGCAAAAGCCAAAAAGCGCGACGCCCGCAGCATTGCCTCACGTTCCGTCGCGCCTGAATCTGCCCCCATGGCGACCATTGTGACGCGAAAGAAACCTTCGTTCCCCATCGGCCCCGATCTGCTCGGCTACCTCCGCCGCTACAAACGCGAACGCGATCTCTCCGTCACCTACGAACGCCTCCGCAGCTTTCGCGAGGGCATTGCTCTGACCGACGAAAAGGGGCGGCCCACGCTTTGGGAAACGGTCATCTACGACTCCACCGAGATGCGCGAACTCAACGACGCGCTGAAACAGGTCTACGCTCTCCTGAAAGTCGACGGCGACCTTTCCGTGATGAAGCACCTCTACGTCGATCGCATCGACTTCTGCACATTCGGAAACTCCACCCCGTTCCGCATCCGGATCGTCAACGCCTACAACGACAATCAGGACTACTTCTACGTCAAAAAGGCCGACTCCTCGCGCATCTACGGCCTTGAGCTCGAGCATCTGCTCTCCCCGAACCGCATCAACTACATCACCCACGGTTCCACCCTCATCGAGGAGCACATCATCGGTCTGCCCGGCGACGCGTTTATCGAGCGCTGGCTCAACCGCCCGGATCTCCGTCCCATCCGCATTGCCAAGGAGCTCGTGAAATTCAACGAGCGTTGCTTCATCCGCCTGCTCGGCGACATGCGTTCGTATAACTTCGTCGTCCTCCTCACGCCGGATTTCGACGACTGGCAGGTCCGCATCCGCGCCATGGATTTCGACCAGCAGAGCTACAACGGCCGCAAAAACTTTTATCTCCCGCAATTCTTCCCCGAGAACACGCCGCTCGCGCTGTTTTGCACCAAACACATCCGCCCCGAGACCGCGCACCAATACGTCCGCGAAGAACACACTCTCATGTTGCAACGCGCCGGCCTCGCCGCCGAGCGCCTGAGCTTGCTGCTGCACGACATGGCCCGCGACCCGATCGCCCCCATCGAAAAGGTCCGCGAACTGCGCGCCAGCCTCGCGGAACACTTTGGCCGCGACGCCTACCTGCGCTGCGAATCGATGGGCGCCCTTATCCGCGAAAATCTCGAATCCATCCGCCGCAGCGTCGGCCGCCCCATCGTCGCCGAACTCGTCCCCGAGTAGGCTCCGGCACGTGGGGCCAGTCGCCGAAACCCGCGTCCGAATCTTTGCCCTATCACCCCGCCACCACTCCTAGCGCGCGCCAGCGCCAGAGCATCCGCCGGCCCGCGTCACTCCGCATCCAGGCGTATTCTCCGGCCGTCGGCGTGTTTCTCTTTTCGATCAATGTCCGCAACGCCGCCGCCTGCCGCGTCGTCAGCGTATCTTCGAAACGAACGCCGAGCGTCGCGCTGAAGAAGCGCGCCACGCCGGCAGAAACTTTGACCGTGTAGAGTCCGGTCCACGCCAGCCCGCTCGTCTTCAGCGCCGCCGCCCGCCGCAGCATGATCCGGTGAAACCCGGTCGGCCGCACCTGATCGAGTCGCTCCGCCAATTCGCCCACGTCCGCCGGAAACAACGGCCGCTCGCGTCCCCCGTCCATCGTCAACCGCAACGCCGCCGGCAAGACCGCCGTGCCCGCGATTTCCCAGCCCGCCCGGCGCGCCGCCGCCCGCCACCGCGCCAGCGACCAATTGTTAAACCACGCCCCACACACATCGCTCGCCAGATAGCTCGCCGGCATCGTCGCCAGTTCGCCGAGGTCGTCGTCGTGCAACGCATCCCAGAGCCGGAGCAACTCGCGCAACCGCCGCTCTTCTTTCATGCCCGTCACCGCGAGACCGAACGTCTCCAGCCACGGCCGCAACGCCACCGTGGGATGCCCCGCGCCATTGGCACCGAGGTAAAGCGCTCCGTCCGCCGCGAGGCACGTCGCGAGCACGGCGAGCGCCCGCTCCGGTTTCGGGATATAACTCAACACCCCGTGACAGGTGATCAGATCAAAGTCCCCGCCGATTTCCTTCCGCAAATTCCCAGCCGTCAGATCTCCGACCAAAAACCGGATCGGTCGCCAAAACTTTCTCGATCGTTCCCATTTCTGCGCCACGGCGATCGACCGCGGACTGAAGTCCACCGCCACGATCTCCGCCTGCGGCAGCGCCAACCGCAGTCGGAACGCCTCGACGCCCGTGCCGCACCCCGCGACCAACACGCGCCGCGGTTTCGCGCTCCCCGGCCGCCCGATCCCCAACATCCAACGCAGCGCCGGCATCGAGCCCCCGCGCTGGCTTAGCGCCGCCACGTCGCGCCCCGGATAAGGAAACCGCTCGTAGCCCTGCTTGATGCGTTCAGCCGATGACATGTCGTTAGTGATCGGCCCCGCACTTGGCCGGGTCAAGGAAGTGGCACAGTGCCTCAGTTCGCGGATCAGAGCCTTTTGTTTTTTGTTTCACCTTTTTTGAGACGCGACGCCCTCGTCGCAGTCTGCGTCCGGCCCGGCCCGAGGGCGGAGTGATTTTGGATGCGCCAAAAAAAGTCTCTGGTTCACAAATCAGGCGTCCGTGTCTTGCTTCCGCTCCGCGCCGAGAAGCCCGCCCCGCCGGGCAGCATCGAAGACATCCCTTCAACAAATCCTTCCCACCTCATTCTTGCACTCGGGCACAAACAGAGCCTTCGTGGATCCATGTCGCAGACCGCCATCATCCGCGCCCGCATTGATCCGCGCCGCAAAGCCAAAGCCGAAGCGATCATGGCCAAGCTCGGGGTCAGCCCCGATCAAGCCATCAACATGTTTTACGCTCAAATCGAGTTACGCAAAGCGATCCCGTTTACGCTCTCACTCGGGGACGACCGAGCGGTTGCCGTTCCCATCGAGCACACGGCGCAGGTCTGGGATCAACTCGACCAAGAAGATTACTCCCACCTCGCGAAGCCGTGACCCCAAACCGGGCGAAATCTATCTCGTGGACCTTGGGATGGCCGCCAAGGTCCGTCCCGCCGTGGTCGTTTCCCGCTACGATCTCGACAGTCCCCGTGCCCTTGCGCTGCTCGTGCCTTTGACCACGGAGAATCGCGGCTCGGACTACGAGGTCTCGCTCGGCAAACCACGTTTCCTCACTAAAGAATCATGGGCCAATGTCCAAGGCCTGATGTCAGTTGGCCACGAACGTTTGATCCGCCCGCTGGGCACCGTCACTTCAAGTCAACTCGTCCAAATCAAATCGGCGCTCAGCTTCGCCCTCGAATTATAGGTCTAAAGCTAACAATCGGCGCACTGTCGTTTGGGCTGACTGATGGAACTTGAAGAGACGCGGCTGGAGACGAATCCCCGTTTTATTCGACCCGCAGCGTTGCCGCCTCCTTCCCCACCCTCCCCATGAACTCCTCTCGCCGCGCCTTTATCCAAAACACCTCGCTCCTTGCCGCCGCGCTTCCGCTGGTGAACCACCGCCTCACGGCCGCCACCGCCGCCTTTACCCCACCGCCACCCGCGCCCAACTCCGACATCCTTCGGGAAATCCTCTTCAGCCCCGGTTTCATAACCGAAAAGAAAAACTGTTACGATCGCTACGAGCCGCTCCGCAAACCCGCGCAGAATCCCGTGCTGCGCGCCGAAATGCCGTGGGAGAAAGCCGGCGTGTGCTGGGGCAGCGTCCTCCGCTCGCCGCGCGACGGGAAATTCAAGTTTTTCTACAGCACCGATTTTCCCGGCGCCCAGGCCGGCGCCGTCCTCGTGGACAATTCCATGCAGGGAAAAAATCACTGCGTCGTCTGCTACGCCGAGTCCGACGACGGCCTCACGTGGCGCCGCCCCGCTCTCGATTTGTTTTTCCAAAAGGAATTTCCGGGCAACAACATCATTCTCACCTGGACCTCTTACTACAATGACGCGCCCTCCGTCATCGAGGACCTGCACGACCCCGATCCGCAGCGCCGTTACAAGCTGATGATGTTTCACATCGATACCCGGGACTCCGACCTCAACGGCTGCTGCCTCTTCGTGTCGCCCGACGGTCTCCGCTGGACGTTCACCGGCACCGTCCTCCCCTCGCAGGACGCCTCCTGTCTCTGGCAAGACCGCCGCACGGGCCGCTACTACGCCTTTCTCAAAGACCGTCAGGGCAACCACCGCAGCCGCATGCTCGCCCATAGCGACGATTTCAAAACCTGGAGCGAGCCGCAGTGGATTTTCACTCCCGACCACGGCGACCACGCCGGCACCCATTTCTACAACCAATCGGCCTTCACGCTCTGCGGCCGCACCCTCGGTTTTCTCAATCTCTACGATCTCACCACCCAGACCACTTGGGTCGAGCTGATCGAGAGCGGTGACAATCACCACTGGCAACGCATGCCCTCACGCCCCCACCTTCTCCAGCCCGGAGCACCGGGAACCTACGACAGCGGCGGCGCCTACGTCGGGCTCGCCGAGCCCATTCTCGTCGGCGACGAGCACCGCTACTATTACTACGCCTCCGCCGACCGGCACGACGCGGCCGACACCGGCGGCAACCCCGCTCAAAGACCCGCGCTCGCCTTCGCCACGTTCCGCAAGAACCGCCTCGTGGGCCAGCAGACCGAGCACGACGGCTTCTTTGCGACGTTGCCCTTCGTCTGCCCGGGTGGCCGGTTGTTTTTGAATTTCATCTGTTCCGGCGAAGTCACCGTCGCCATCAAACGCCCCGGCTACGGCGGTGAATATCCCGGCTACACCACCGCTGACTGCACGCCCGTCACCGGCGACCATCTGCGCCGCGAGATTGTCTGGAAAACCCAGCCCAATCTCGACGCGCTCAAGGGTAAAAATATTCGCATCAAAATCACCGGCCGCAACGTCGTCGCCTTCAGCGCAACCTTCGAGCGCTGATCCGTTACGCTGTAGGCCCGACCGCTGGTCGGGCAAAAACCGCGAGCAACCGACCGGCGGTCGGTTCTACAACTGAGACCATTTCACGGCTGAAGACGTATCGGCTTCGGCCGAGCTCCACAGACCTGTCTCACGTCCCCGGCAGGCAAAAGCACGACGACGTCAGCGTCACATCGGCCTTGGCCCAGACGCGCTTGAACCGCGCTGCCAGATCCGCCGCCTCCGCCGGGTTTTTGTTTTGCAGACGCAGAGCCTGCGCGAGGCCGAAGAGCGACCAGCCGTTGTCCGGCGTCCGCGCGAGATCCTCCCGATACACATCCTCCGCCTCGGCGAGCCGCGCGCGTTGCAGCAACGCCGCCCCGAGCGCGTGGCGCACCGGTTGCGCCCATGCTGGCGGCTCGGCGTAGCGCAGCTTGTCCTCGCGCTCGACCGCTTCGCGCAGCGCGGCCAGCGCGGCCTCGATCTTTCCTTCGCGCAAAAGAATTTCCCCGTCGAGCAAGCGCGCCGCGATTTCCAACACGTCGTTCAGCGGATTTTTCCGATACTCCGCTTTTTCCGGCACCTTCGCCCGGGCCTCGACGAACGCCCGTTCCTCCGCCCGTGCGCCCACCGGGTCGCCCTTGGCGGCCAATGCAATGCCCCGCGCCAGAAACCGCCACACGCGGGCGTGCCGATATTTTTCAATCGGCTCCGGCGCGGCCAAAATTTCGTCCCATTGGCCGAAGCGTTTCATCACCTCGAAGTGCATCGCAAAATACCCGTCGCCCATCGCGCCTTCGCGCGGCCACTCGGCCGGCATCTCCGTAAACAGGTCACGCATCGTCTGCGCCGCCAACTTGCTGCGCCCGCTCATCATCGCGGCATAGGTGAGCATATGATAGTCGTGCCCCATGTAGCCCAAGTAACCGCTCAACGGCCGGTCGACGATTTCACGGTAGCGCCGGTTCGCCGCGATGGACTTCGTGTTGACGAGGATCGCCTCATCCCACCGGCCGCGGCGCACATCGATGTGCGCGGCCATGTGCACCAGATGTCCGAGACCCGGCGCGAGATCCCGCAGCCGATCGGCCGCCGCATCGGCCCGGCCCGGTTGCGGCGAAGCCTCGTGGGCGTGCACCGCAAGATGGTTGGCCAACGGATGCCGCGGGTTGAGCCGCAACGCCTCGTCGAGCGCGGCCAATGCTTCCTCCGTGCCCGGATGCGCCTCCCCGCTCTTTTTCCACAAATCCCAAGGCCGCAGCATCATCATGGCATCGGCAAACCACGCCGCGATGTCGGCGTCGCCCGGGTGGGCTTGATAGACCTCACGCATCGCGGCCACGTAGGCTTCGTCGAGCGGGCGTCGTTTGGCTTTCTCGTCGCCGGAGAACCGGGTCGCCATGGCCCGAATCAAGGCCTGCTCCGGCGCGGTCGCCGCCACGGAAAACTTCTGCGCCTGCGCCAGCGCCTCCCAGGCCAGCTTGGCCCGCGGGGCGGAAACGCCGGTGCCGTTGATGTGCGGACTGCAGGCCAATGCCACGCCCCACCACGCCATGGCGCATTCGGGATCGAGGCGCGTCGCGTGCTGCATCGCACGCAGTCCTTCGTCGTGGTTGAACCCGGTGACAAATGCCACGCCTTGGTCGAAATAACGCTGAGTCTCGGGTTTCGCGCCCGAGATAATCCGCGAATGCGAGCCGATATCCGTGAACAACGGCGGCGCCACGACCGGCGTCGTTGAATTCGAAGCGGCCATGACCGGGCTGAGCCCGAGCCCGCAGAGCGAAACGGAAATCCAAAGGCGGGCCGAACGAAGGGACGTTTTCATCGGAAGACTGCATCGAAGCGGGTGAAACTCCGCCGCCGGCTTACGGTGCCGCCGGCGCCGCCTTCTTCTTGCCGCCACCCGCTCCTGCATTCCCCAGCCACCTCGCGGGCACGGTCTCGGGGACCTTCAGCTCGGTGCGCAGCCGCGCGAGTTGCTTTTCCAAATCCGCCGTCGTCGCCGCATAGGCCGGATCGCCCCACATGCTCTTCACTTCGTTCGGGTCCTGCTCCCGGTCGTAGAGCTCCGTGTAGTCTTCGCCGGTGCCGAAATATCGCACCAGTTTATAGCGGTCGGTGATCACGCCGTAGTGCGGTCGCACCCGGTGCGGCGAGGGATATTCAAAATACTGGTAGTAGAACGCCGTGCGCCAGTCCGCCGGCGCCTTCCCCGCCAAGATCGGCCGTAGACTGCGCCCTTGCATTTCCGCCGGCGACGGCAGTCCGGCCGCGTCGAGAAAGGTCTGCGCGAAATCGAGATTGGATACGAGCGCCGGGCTCGCCGATCCGGCCTTGGTCACACCCGGCCAACGCACGATCAGCGGCGTGCGCACCGATTCCTCAAAGATCCACCGCTTGTCGAACCAACCGTGCTCGCCGAGGAAGAAGCCTTGGTCGCTCGAGTAGACGACAATCGTGTTTTCCATGAGACCTTCCTTTTCCAAATAATCAAGCAGGCGACCGACGTTCTCATCGACGGCCTTCACCGTCGCGAGGTAGTCGTGCATGTAGCGTTGATAACGCCAGCGCACAAGGTCCTTGCCCGTGAGATTGGCGGCGCGGAACTTCGCATTGCGCGGTTCGTAGTAGGCGTCCCATGCCACCCGTTGCTCGGCGGTCAAGCCGGGCGGCACCGCGAGCTTGGCGTCGCGGTCGGTAAACGTTTTCTCGAGCGTCATGTCCTGATCGCGGACGGCGATGCCGCGCCCGGCGTAATCGTCAAACAGCGTCGCCGGCTCGGGATAGACCCGGTCGCCGTCGAAACCGAGGTGCCGGAGGGCCGGCGCCCACTCGCGATGCGGCGCCTTGTGCTGGCTCATGAGCAAAAACGGTTTCGTCTTGTCGCGCTGCTTGAGCCAGTCGATCGAAACGTCGCCGACGATATCCGTGACGTAACCGGGCACCGTCACGCGTTGACCCATTTTGATCATGGGCGGGTTATAATAGATCCCTTGGCCCGGGAGGATCTGCCAAAAATCAAATCCGGTCGGATCGGAGCCAAGGTGCCACTTGCCGACGATCGCCGTCTGGTAGCCGGCCTTTTGCAGGAGCTTGGGAAAGGTGACCTGCGTGCCGTCGAACGTGGAGTTCGAATTATTCACGAAGCCGTTCAGATGGTTGTATTTTCCCGTGAGAATCGTCGCGCGCGAGGGACCGCAAATCGAGTTCGTGACGAGACAGCGGTCGAGGCGCATGCCCTGTTTCGCGAGACGGTCGATGTTGGGCGTTTCGATCAGCTTCCGCCCGTCACCGTAGGCGCTGATCGCCTGATACGCGTGATCGTCGGAGAAAATGAAGACGATGTTTGGGGCGGTCGCCGGCGGAGCGGCACGCACGATCGCGGCGAGAGCAAACAAACAAGCAACGAGGGGGTGTTTCATAGGTGGGGAACGATAGTTCCCGTAGCTGAATAAGCGCCGGGGCCCGGCGCGAGCTTGGAGTTTTCGTCCGTTGACCGGTTTCTCCCGGCGCGTTCGCTGAAGCCACTCGTTCGGACAACGGTGTCCGCACCCATTCTTCTCTTTATGCCAATCCCCACCACTCTCGGCATCATCGGACTCGGCTCGATGGGACGCGGTGCCGCCCTTTCGGCGCTCCGACGCGGCGTGCCCACCTGGGGCTTCGATCTTAATCCCGCGGCCTGCGCGACCGTCGCCGCCGCCGGCGGCCGCATCGCCGGCAGCATCGCAGAACTCGCGGGGGCGTGCGACGCCGTGCAGGTCCTCGTCGTCAACGCCGCCCAATCCGAAGCAGTGCTCTTCGGCGCCACCGGCCTCGCTGCCCACTTAAAACCCGGCTCCGTCGTGTTTGCCTCCGCCACGGTTGATCCGGCGCTACCCCCGCTTTGGGAATCCCGCCTCGAGGCCGCCGGCCTGTGGCTGATCGACGCCCCGGTCTCCGGCGGCGCCGTGAAGGCCGCCGCCGGCGAAATGACCGTCATGGCCTCGGGTCGTCCCGCGGCCTTCGCCGCCGCCGGCGGATTGCTCGATGCCGTGGCCGGCAAAGTCTTTCGCCTCGGCGATCGCGCGGGCATCGGCTCCACCGTCAAAATGGTCAACCAGCACCTCGCCGGCATCCACATCGCCGCCGCCTGCGAGGCGCTCGCCCTTGGCATCCGCGCCGGCGCCGATCCGCAGCGGCTCTACGAAGTGATTTGTAGTTCCGCCGGCTCGAGCTGGATGTTTGCCAACCGCGTGCCCCACATCCTCGCGGGCGATTACACCCCGCTCTCGGCGGTCAACGTCTTCGTCAAGGACTTGGGCATCGTGCTCGCGGCCGCTCGGCAACTCGGCTTCCCCCTCCCGCTCGCCACCGCCGCCCATCAACTCTACCTCGACACCGCCGCCGCCGGCCACGGGGGCGAAGACGATAGCGCCGTGATCAAGCTCTACGCCACCCTCGGCGGCATCGAATTGCCACCCGCCGCCGGCTCGCGGGCGCCGGGGATTTGACGCCGACAAATTTTCTGCTCCTTTCCACGGATGCTCTCCGAACTCCTCGCCACCCGCGCCGCGCTTTATGTCGCAGGCACGATGCCGGCGGCCGACCGGGACGTATTTGAACTCGTGCTCGAATTTCAACCGGAACTCCGCGCCGAAGTCGCCGACTTGAGCCAGGTCGCGGCCGCTCTGGCCCTCACCGACCCTCGCCCGGCCGCCGCCCCTCCATCCGATCTCAAGACCCGAATCCTGTCGTCCCTCGGGACCCGCCCCGCACCCAACCCATCAGCCGCCATGGTCGTCACCGATCCGCAAGGCCGCGTGGAATGGCTCAATCCCGCTTTCAGCGCGATGTGCGGCTTCTCCCTGCCCGAACTCGTCGGCTTGAAACCCGGCCAAGTTCTACAAGGCCCCAAAACTGATCCGGCCGCCGTGCAGCGCATCCGCAACGCCCTCACCGAGCGCCGGTCTGTCTGCGAAACCTTGGTCAACTACCACAAAAACGGCACCGCCTACGTCGCCGAAATCGAGATCACGCCCGTTCTCGACGACGACCGCGCGCCCCTTTGGTTCGTGGCCCGGGAACGCAGACTCGCCTGAGCGCCGCACCGGCCGGCGGGCTCAGAAACTCCAAAACGAGAGCATCAGTCCGGCGCTGTGATCTCGTCGGTAGTAGTCGGTGAGGTCCCGATTGTAGCCGTAGCCATATCACACCATCAGCGGTAGCTCAAAGAGCTTCACGCCGACCTCGAATTGCACCGTGTTAAAACGAAACGGATCCTCGTAGCCCGTGGTCCACGTGAGGGCGTAACGCCGCTCGATGTAATCCGGGTGCAACACCCGGCCCAACGCCGCCGCATCTCCCGCGCCTTCAAGCGCTCGCTCAAACTCGCGTGTCAGCCTGATTAAATCCGCCTCATCCGGGGCGGGCGCAGCCGAGGCGCCGCACCCCAACACAAGCACCTAACCCACCCGCCACCCGCCGAGGATTGCGCCCATGGAAATCAATCGAAGCCAGGTAAACATGAATCCCATCAAGTTCGTATGTCGCCCCCCGGGGCAAACCCGCTCGCCCGGTCGGACGTAATTTGCTGAAGCGACATTGCCATCGTGCCGACCCGCTTACAAAAGCCCTCATGCCCTCGCTTCTCCGCGCCCTCGCCCTTTTCGTCCTCGCCGCCGCCACCGCCCACGCCGCCGAACCGTTGCGCGTGATGTCGTTCAACATCCGCTACGCCACCGAGTCCGATGGCGCCAACGCCTGGTCCAAGCGCACCGAATTTTTCTTCGATACGGTCAAAGCCTTCGGCCCCGATCTCGTCGGCTTCCAAGAAGTCCTCGCCGTCCAGCACGACGCCATCACCGCACGACTTTCCGACTACGCTTTCGCCGGCGTCGCCCGCGACGACGGCAAACGCAAAGGCGAGTGGTCCCTCATCGCCTACCGCAAATCTCGCTTCACCGCCGTCGCCAACGGCGACTTCTGGCTCTCGGAAACACCCGAGATTCCCGGCAGCAAATCCTGGGACGCCGCCCTCACCCGTATCTGCAGTTGGGTGCGCCTCCGCGAGACCGCGACCGGCCGCGAGTTCCTTTTCGCCAACACCCATTTTGACCACCGGGGCGTTGTCGCACGCCAAGAAGCGAGCCGCGTCATCTCCACGCGGTTGCCGCTCATCGCCGCCAATTTGCCGGCGATTCTCACCGGTGATCTCAACATCGACGAAGACAACCCCGCCTACGCGGTGCTGACCCGCCCGACCACCCAGGGAGCGATCCGCTGGATCGACACCTTTCGCGCCGTGTATCCGAGCCGCACGCCCGACGAACTTACGTTCAACGGGTTCAAAGGCGGCACCGCCGGCTCGCGCATCGACTTTGTTTTTCACACGGCCGATTTCACCACCACCGCCGCCGCTATCGACCGCACCGCGCGCGACGGCCGATTTCCGTCCGATCACTATCCCGTCACCGCCGTGCTCCGCCTCAAATAATCGGCTGCCAGGCGTTCCAATGATTGCTGTAGGAGCCTGCTTGCGGGCGATTTCCGATGCAGTGATGGCCGAAAGAGCGATTTCCGAAGGAGCGATTCCCGCTCCAAAATCGCGAGCAAGCTCGCTCCTACAATAGCGCCTTTATAGTTCCCGCTCAGATCGCGGCCAGCAGACCGCCGTCCACGTAAAGAATCTGCCCGTTGACAAAGTTCGACGCCGCCGACGCCAAAAATACCGCCGCGCCGACGAGCTCCTCCGGCTGCCCCCAACGCCCCGCCGGCGTGCGGCCGCAGATCCACCGGTTGAACTCCGTGTTCTCGCCCAACGCGCGATTCAGCTCGGTGATGATGTAACCCGGCCCGATCCCGTTGCACTGGAGACCGTGCTTCGCCCATTCGACGGCCATCGCGCGCGTGAGCATTTTCAGGCCGCCCTTCGCCGCCGCGTAGTTGGCGATCGTCGGCCGGCTCACCTCGCTCATCACCGAGCAGGTGTTGATGATTTTCCCGGCACCGCGCGCGATCATCCGCGGCGCCACCGCCCGCGCGACGAGAAAGGTGCTCGTGAGATTCGTGTCGAGGACCTCGCGCCACTGCGCCTCGGACATTTCCGCGAGCGGCGAGCGCCGATGAATCCCGGCGTTGTTAAAGAGAACATCGATCGGCGCGAACTCGGCCTCGATCCGCGCCACCGCCGTCTCGATCGCCGCCGAATTGGTCACGTCGAACGCCGCGGTCGTCACGCGCGCACCCGGGACGGCGGCCCTTAAACCCTCCGCCGCCGCATCGAGCTTCGCCGCGTCGCGGCCGTTGAGCACCACGGCCGCGCCGGCCTCGGCGAGCCCGCGCGCCAACGCGAGCCCGATGCCCTGACTGGAACCGGTAACGAGCGCCGTGCGCCCCGTGAGATCAAAGAGTGAAGATTTTGGCGTCATGGGAAAAATTAGCCCGAAGCCCCGGGTGCCGGTCGGACCTTTGGAGGTTCCTTACAATTTGCGAAGGGAGAAACGGTGCCGACTTCGCCCCATCATCTTTGGTCAAGGGCACCTGCCGGCGATCAGCCGGCCCGAAACTCCAAGTGGAGCCGATCGGGCGAAACCCACTCTCAAGGCGCAGCGGTAGCGAAGCCATTCGTGGTTAAAATTTCCGAGGATCGGCGGCGTTTCTTCCAGCACTCGCCCACAAAAGAGCGAAGAGCCTCATTTGAACTTACTCCGCATCGCATCGATACCCGGAATCTTCGCCATCAGATGCCGATGCTGCGGCTCGAACGACTGCACGAGCGAGCGTTGGTGCGCCCCCACCAAAATCGTGAAAATATACGCCTCGTGCCCGGGCGACGCGACCGTGGGATGATAGCCGCGGTCGACCAAAAACGTGTCGCCGTGCCGCGTCATCACTACTTGCGGGGTGGCCGCTCCGGGCACCCCGGCCTGCTCTTCATAGCAAAACTGTGCGCCGAAACCCGTCTCCGGTCGGAAGCGATAATGATAAATTTCCTCAAACGCCGTCTCTTCGGGCGGACGCTCCGTGTCGTGCTTGTGCGGCGGATAGCCGGACCAACAGCCGGCATCGGCATAGAGTTCACTCACGAGGAGATTGCCGGCGCGGCCCGTGGCGTTCTGGCCGAGAATATGAAAAATCCGACGCCGTGAGTGCGTCGCCGCCGAGCCTACTTCCACCATCTCGACTTCTTCCGGCGTGATCCGAAACGGCGCAAATAACCCGCCGCAAATCCCGCCCGCCACCGCGATCTCGGTGCCGTCGCACAGGGCGCGGACGATCACCGGCGCGCCCGTGCCGCAGTAAACGGAGTCCGCCGGACCGTCCCAAATATTCGCGCGGCGACCGACGCGTTCAAACGATGTGCCGCCGACCGCGATCCCGGCTTGGCCGGACAAAACGACGCAGAGCAATTCGCAACCGGGAACCTCGAGCGTGTGCGACTCGCCGGCGCGCAGCTGCAGCCGGTTGAAATAACTGAGCTCGAGGGCACCGTCGCGGAGTTGCACCAAGGGCTGGTTGCGGTTGTCGCAGGCGCGGAGTAAGCGGGGCATGAGATAAGTATTGAAGACGAAATCCGTCAGGGAGCGGGCGGAGACCAGAGTCGCCACCGTTCGGCGAAGGCCGCCCGAAGGCCAAAGTTTAAGAGGGGCTGCCGGAATTGCGGATCATCGCCGTGGCGCAGCGCTTCGACCAAGAGGGGCAGCAGGCGCACGCGATCGGCGGCTTCGATGTCCTGTTTCGGCCACTGCTTCGCCGGATCGGCAAAAGGCGCGACGTAGCGCAGCGCGGCGCGCAGACTGCGGCCATCCGCCGTCGAAAATCCCCACAGATCCACCCCGACATTTTCGCCGAAGCGCGCGAGGAGCAGCAGCGCTTCCAAATTGAAGAGCGAGTAGTTGAGGGATTTGGTGCGCTCGAGTTCGAGGGGCTGGCGGCCATCGGGCTCGATCTGGCGGGCGATGCGTTTGACGGGCACCGTAGCGAGAATCTTTTTCGCTTCGTCCGGACGGCTCAGCGCCAACGCGAATGCTACGGTCTGCGCATCGCACCATGAGCCGTGGTTGTTTTCTGCGGCGGCTTCGTCGCGGCCGTTTTTGCTCGTGGTGAGCCAGCCGTAATACGCCGCCAGCCACGCGCTCATCGCGGTGGCGTCCTGCGCCGTCCACGCGGGCGAGCCGGCGAGCAGCGCGAGGCCATCGATCAGATTGAGGAGGCCACGCGACTCAATGATGCCGATACCGCGGCCATGATTGATTCCGGGGATGGCCTGGGCGTGCTCGAGGTTCGGGTTCATGCTCGTGGCAGGATCGAGGAACCAGGTGCGCGCGAGCACCGCGGCCTTCTGCGCATAGCGCTCGTCGCCCGTGAAGAAGTAGGCCAGGCCGAGAGTCTCGACGGCCGTGCAGGTGTCGCCGAAGGCCGTGCGGTCGGTGCCCTTGCGGGCGGCGGGGTTCACCTTGCCGTCATCGCGGATGTAAGGAAGCCCGTCGGGTTTCTTCGGGTCGGGCCACCAGTAGGGCGCGAAACTGAAATAGTCGTGCTTGTCGCCGCTCGCGGCGGTGAGCGTCTTGTCGAGCACCGAGGCGGGTTTGCGCTGCAGGAGTTGGTCGGCCTCGGCCCGAAGCCGGGCGAGCGGGGCCGCGCGACGGGCGTCGCCACCCGCAAGTTCGGCCCGCGCGGCCACCAAGGCGTCGGCCCGCAGCGTGATGGTGCGCGGAGCCTCCGCTGCGGATGCCGCGGTAAAGCTGGAGAGGACAAGTGAGGCGACAACGCCTCCGAAGCGACAGACAAACCATTTCATACCTTTGAGGTGGGTTACGATCGGGGGCAGGTGCCCGCGGGGCAAGTCGGCACCCGGGCGCGGCTGCTTTCCAGCCGGCGCGGAGCTGCGTGGTGAAAGACCAAGCCCAACATCGCTTCGCGCCATGTCAAATTGGGTCTCGGAGGGCACCGAGGGGGAAATTCACGGCGCAGCATTTTTCTTTTTCCGACCGGACTCGGCGGGCGGATTCGAAGCGTCGGTCGGGCGGGCGGTGACGACGGGAAGTCTGGCGGCCATGGCTTGTCGGATGGCACGGTGCTCGGGACGGCCGGCGAGATTCGTCCATTCGTGCGGGTCGTTGGCGGAGTCGTAGAGTTCTTCGTTGCCGTCGGCGTAGCGGAGGTAGCGCCAGCGCGCGCCGGTGACGGAGAAGTTGCCGGCGTCGAAGGCGGTGAGGATGTGGCGGTCGCTCGCGGTCGTCGGGTTTTTCAGGAGTGGCACGAGCGATTCCCCGGCGAGGCCGGGGCGGGCGGCGAGGCCACATGCGTCGATCAATGTCGGATACAAATCGATCAGGCCGACGGGATCGGAGCAGGTCGCGCCGCGCGGGAAGTTCGCGGTCGCGCCGCTCCGAGGGGGCGCGATCAGCAACGGCACGCGCGTGGAGCGCTGCCAGCCGGTCCATTTGCCCCAGTGTTCTTTTTCACCGAGGTGCCAGCCGTGGTCGCCCCAGAAAACGATGATCGTGTTGTCGGCAGCGGGGCTCGCGTCGATGGCATCGAGGAGTTTGCCGATCTGGGCGTCGATGAAGGAGACGCACGCGAGATAAGCGGTGACGGCAGCTTTCCACTGGCCGTGTTTCACGACGGACGCGTGGGAGCCGGCGGTAACGGGATCGCGGGCCCACTTGCGCCCGGTGTCGCTCAGGTCGTCGAGGTCGTCGGCTTTCACGACGGGGAGCTGGATGTCGAGGCCGGCGTAGAGATCGAAATATTTTCTCGGAGCGAAGAGCGGGATGTGCGGGCGGTAGAATCCGACGGCAAGAAACCAGGGCTGAGCGGGGCTCGTCGTTTGAGTGCGGATCTGTTGCACGGCCCAGTCGGCGATCTGACCGTCGCCCAGGTCGGAGTCGTCGACGTCAACCGGACCCCAGTCGAAGGACTCTCCGCCGGGCGAAGCGGCGGCGCGGTCGCTCGGCATACGGTTGAGCGGGAGAACGACGGGGCGGCCTTTGAGGACAGTGTGGTGTCGCGGATTGGCGGAGCCCTTTGAGGGCAATTCGGCGGCCGTGTAGTTCACGGCTTCGGGAGCGAACGGGCTCCAGCGCTGCTCGGGATAGAATTCCGCTTCGCACAGGCCGGCACCTTTTTGGTGCAGTAGTTTTCCGGTCGCATAGGTGCGGTAGCCGGCCTGCTGAAAGTGCTGCGGGATGAGGACGGCATCGGGCCGGGCGGTGCGGATAGCTTTCTCGTCGTTGGCCAGCACGCCCGTTTGAAACGGCTGAAGCCCGCTAAACACCGCCGCGCGGGACGGATTGCAGAGCGGCGCGGCGCAATGGGCGTTGGCGAACGTAACGCCGCGCTTGGCCAGGCGATCGAGGTGGGGCGTCTTCACCTGCGGATGGCCGCGCAACGGCCCAATCCAGTCGTTGAGGTCGTCGACGGCGATGAAAAGGACGTTAGGCCGATCAGCGGCGTCGGCTGTGGGTGCGGTAAGCAGTCCGAGGCAGACAGCCCAAAGCGTGAACGAAAACGCAGAGATGAACAAAATTTTCATGCTGCAAAAAGTGCCGAGGGTTATTTGGGCGTGGCCGCGGCTTTTTTCGCGGCGGCTTCGGCCTTGATCGCCGAACCGATGGGCCAGGGCAACACGCCCACACGTTTCGCCCAACCGTCATACTGTGCCTCCATGGCGCGGACGCGCTCAGGATGTTTGGCCGCGAGGTCGCGCTGCTCGGTGCGATCCGTCGCAAGATCGTAGAGCTCCCAGCCGCCGGAAAACTTGGCCACGAGCTTCCAAGAACCCACGCGCACGGCGCGGTTGCCCTCGTGCTCCCAGAAGAGGGGGCGGTCGGCTGTGGGCGAACGGCCGTTCATCGCCCCTCGGAGGCTCACGCCTTCGAGCGGGTGGATCTCCTGGCCGGCAAATTCCATCGGATATTTTGCGCCGGCTACGTCCACGCACGTGGCCATCAGATCGGTCAATTGCCCGGGCTGAGCTTCGAGCTTCCCGCGCCGCGCCGCGGGCACGCCGGCCGGCCAGTGCATGATGAGCGGGGTCGCGATGCCGCCCTCGTGAACCCAGTGCTTGTATTCGCGGAAGGGCGTGTTGCTGACATTGGCCCAATCGCGGCCGTAGGCGACGTAGGTATCGGCCGGTCCGGGCATCACTCCGTAGCCGCTGCGCACGGGCCAGCCATCGCGCGTCTGCGCCGGCAGAAATCCATATTGCTTCGCGTCGGGCGCGAGCGGCGGGAGCGAGGGCTGAGCCGCACGGGGCGTAAACGGGCCTTCGCGGCCGTTGGTCTCGGCGCACGCGCCGTTGTCCTGCAGGTAAATGATGACGGTGTTGTCGAGTTGGCCGGTGGCCTTGAGCGCGGCGACGATGCGGCCGATACCTTCGTCCATCGACGTGAGCATGGCGGCGTAAACTTCCATGCAGCGCGCCTCGAAGGCCTGGTTCTCGACCTTGCCCCAATCACCCGACGTGGGCGCGAAACCCCACGCGGCATCGACCACGCCGAGTTGTTTCTGTTTAGCCCAACGCGCGGCGCGGATCGCGGCGTAGCCGGCGTCGTAGCGGCCCTGCTGTTTGGCGATGTCGCTCTCGCGTGCATGCATCGGCCAGTGCGGAGCGGTGTAGGGCACATAGAGAAAGAACGGAGAACGGGCATGGTCGCGCGCGTGCTCGCGGATGAACTTCGTCGCGTGGTCGCTGATCGCATCGGTGTAGTAATACTCGGCCGGACGATATTCGGGATCGTTGGCGACCGTGATGAGGGTGTTGTCGCGCACCAGAGAACCGGGGTCCCAAAAACTGCCGGCGCCCTGAATGGTGCCGTAGTAGCGGTCGAAGCCGCGCTGGAGCGGCCAGTTGTCGCGCTTCGCCTGCGCCTCGGCACTGTAGCCGGGAGTCAGGTGCCATTTGCCGACAATGTAATTGCGGTAACCGGCAGGTTTGAGCGCCTCGGCGATCGTGACGCTGCGGCGGCTGAGTTCACCGCGATAAGAGTCGACCCCGTCGTCGTTCAACATGTGGCCGATGCCGGCCTGGTGCGGGTGGAGCCCGGTCAGGAGTGAGGCGCGCGTGGGACAGCAGCGGGCCGTATTGTAGAAGTTCGTAAACCGAAGACCGCCGGCAGCCAGCGCATCAAGATTCGGCGTGGCAATTTCGCCGCCAAAGCAGCCGATATCGGAGTAGCCCACATCGTCGGAGAGGATGACGACAATGTTGGGCCGCTCGGCGGCGTGACCAACGACGCCCAAGGTCAGAAACCACAGGAGAGGAGAGAGCTTCATATAAAATTTCCGGCGCGGAGGGCATCCGAACTGCCCGTTGCCTCACGGCGTAACCGCAGTGCCGCCGGATTGGGGGCGAGCCATTCGACCCCGGGTGGCGCGGCAAAAGGCTTTCGAGATTCTTGGTGCGCTTCTGAAAAACGGCCCCGGTCGTTAAACGTGAGCCGCTTCATGTTGCTCGCGGTCGGCGCCGACCAATCAGAGGGAATAAGTAACCGAGAACTTAATGTTTATTGGCGTCCCTGGGATAATCACGTTCTGGCTGCGGACCGCATACATATAGTCAGCGTCGAACAAGTTATCGATATTCATCCCGTATTTCCAATTCTTGCTCAACCGGTAGTTGATATTGGCGTTAACCAAGGTGCGACCCGGCAAGTAGCCCCACATCACCTGGTTCGCGCCATCGGTGATCGCTTTCTTGCTTTGATAAGTGCCACCCACTCCGACGCTGAGCCCTTTCAACTTTCCGTCATTAAAGGTATAGACGCCGAAGACGCTGACCGCCTGTTCGGCCGTGTTTTGGACGGGGATAGACCCTTTGACGATGCTCCCGTAGTAGGGCTGAACAAAGTTCGCGGCGGCGGGCCCGAGCACCGATTTCGCGTCATAAAGCGAGAAGGAGGCGATCGCGTAGAAATTGCGGTTAACTTGAAATGAAAGGTCCCCGTCAAAGCCACGTGAGATCACCCCGGGAATGAGCACCCGAGGATTCGCCGGGTCGGAAGGAAAGGCGGGCACCGTGTTGTTGGACTGCACAATATCGAAATAAGAAACACTCATCGAAAGTCGTTTCTGGAGAAATTCGCCTTTAAGACCGACCTCATATTGTTTGCCTTGCTTGGGCGGTAAAACTCCGGAAGCGCCGTTGAGGATTCCGACCCCATTGACGGCGAAATTTTCATTGAAGCCGGTGAACATGCTTATTTGCGGCAGCACTTTGTAAACCACACCCCACTGCTTCAGATTGGTGTATGAGCTGTAGGGAGCCGTTGTAAAAATGCCGGTGCGCGCATTGAAAACGTCCGCTGTGTTCTTAACCCGCGAGGCGCCGACGGACAAAATCAGGCGCTCTTCGAAGAGCTTCAACGTTTCGAGCGCAAAGATCCGGGAACTGCTCTCGTGAAATGAACGATTGGCCGTGATGGTCCCATAATTCACGGTCACCACCGGGGTGGTCTTAACAAAGGGATTCCAAGGCGACGACGAACCGGCGAAAGTCTCGGTGAAAGCGGGACTGGAACGAACCTCACCACCCACGAGCAGATTGTGCTTCATCGGCCCCGTCTTGAAGTTGAAGTTCAGATCGGCCTGCAAGTTCCGGTAGTTCGATCGTTGATCGTCGGCACTGGTGGTGCGCGGGATCAGTTGGGTGCCGTTGTAATTGGGAACCACCCACCGCAACCCGGCTTCGTTCCAAGTGGCCGCCACCGACACGACCCGATCATTCCGACTACTGGCCGTCATTCCGCCCACGCGGACAGCCACGAGGTCCGACAGACGCGATGTGAAATTGAACCAAAGCCGCTTTTGTCGGTCATGCCGCCAATTATACGGCGAGTCCTCACACTGGTTGCGCGAATCCGGCACGTCGAAAGCCTTATACGTGCGAGGATCGATCGGCAGTCCCTGATAGGCCCCGCTGAGACCCTGCACCACCAGCCCCTTGATCTCCAATTTCGTCTGCTCGTTGAACTGGTAAGACAGCGCCGGCATCACACTGAGCCGATGCACATACCAGTTGTCGTAAAAACCATCGGCGTACTGTTGGGCCACCACCACGCGATAGAGCAACCGGCTGCTCGAAAAGACCGGGCCGGTGCTGTCGATGTTTACACTATTCGCATCGAAACGGCCGACCTGAGCACTCACCGTGGTGGATGGGACAGACAACGGGCTTTTGGTGATCTTGTTGACCACGCCGCCGGGGGATCCGTCCGCCGCCAGAAAGATGGTCGACGGTCCCTTGATCACCTCGAAACGATCAAACAAAGCGGACTCAGGATTGATACTGGCGGGAGGGGCAAATCCGTCGATGTAATCGCCGTCTCCGGCAAATCCCCGGATGTTTACGCGGCCCGGTGATACGAAGAGACCGCCATTTTGCGCTCCGCCAACATAGTTCAACACATCAGACAGGTTGAGCGGACTGACCGCTTTCAGGAACGAACTGTTCAGCACTTTAACGGACTGTGGAATCTCCGACAGATCTACCGCGATCCGCGTCGAACTGAGCGACGACTTGCCGACAAAAGCGGCATCTTTGTCCGACTTGATTTCAAACGCCGCCAAGCGCACGGGTTCCTCTTTGTTCACATCTTGCGAACGGGTTGCCTCGGTCGAGGTCTGGGCGTGGGACACGGTGAGCGCTACGAACGAAACAAAAACGGAAACGGAAATGCGGAGGGGCATAAACGGGGATTAAATTCGGGGGAAGGCCACAAATGCGCCCATGCAAAGTCGGACGTTTTCGTGGAGAGGTAGGAAAGACAAAATACGCGAACGTCCTTCCGCTGTCTTTGCCCACCCGTGAACCGCTTTTGTCCGGATACGCGGCTTTGCAGGGGCCTCGGCCCGCGACTGGCACGACCACGGCCTCCCATCCGGAAACGGCGAAATTCAATGGAAGAACGCGAACGAGATCACCGGCGCGACCCGGCGTGCAATGCCTCCTGCGGCCCAACGCCCCCGCTACCTCATTTGTCTGGATGGGAACAGCCGCTTGTCTCGCTCATCGCGAGCCCTCACCTTATCTCATGCCTCTTCTCACCCGAGACATTGAGCCGTTATGGATCGCCCGATACGACTACGAGCCGCAGTGGCACCTGCCCCCGCACGCCCACGATGACTATTTTCAAATCATCCTGATCGTGAGCGGAACCGGCAAAGCGATCATTGGGCCGGAACGACGCCCTTTCGGGGCCGGACAGATGCTGTTTCTTCGCCCGCGACTCGTGCACAGTCTCACGGCGGGGCCGGACGAGTCGGTCCGAACGCTCGACACCAAGTTTCTGCTCCACCGACCGAATCTGCGCACCGCGTGCCGGCGGCTCGCGAGTTTCCACCCCAGCGTCGACGAACAAATCGTGGCGCTGCTAGAGGCCATTCATGCCGAAGCGCGCCGTCACGGCCCTTGTTCGAATGCACTCTGCCAAACGCTCTTCGCCCAACTTCTCTTACGGCTGCTCGACGAATCATTGGCCGGAACTGCCGTCCGCGCGCCCAAAACTCATAATCCGCCGCGACCCGCGACCACGACCAACACAGAGGACGTCCTCGCGCAGCGCCTAGAGCGCTATCTGCGTGAGCACTGCGCGCAGCCAATCGACCAGCAGACCCTGAGCGCCGCCCTGCACTACAGCTACCGCCATCTCCACAACGTGTGGCTCAAGCACCATCGTGAATCCCCGCTGCAAGCACTCTGGCACTATCGCGTGGACCGCGCCACGCAGTTGATCCGCTACTCGGACTATGAGCTGAAACGCATCGCCGAGCTCACCGGCTTCGCGTCGGTGCACCATTTCACGAGAGTTTTCACGCGTATCGCCGGAACTTCCCCGGCCCGCTGGCGCGATCGCGAACGTGACGGAGTCAGACAGGATGTCGCGATCCGACCCGGCTTCATCAACACGGCGCTTACGATTCAAACCCCGCCGACTCCGGCCAAAGCTTAACCCCCAAACTTTGCGATCCGACCGGCCACATCCACTCGCAGCCGGTCGATATGGCCCAGCGCAAACTCCCGCACGCTCAGCGTGTCGTCGCGCACCAGCGGCGTGAGGTCCATCGCAAGCGAGATCGCGTTCGTCTGGTCGGTAGCGTGTGAATTGAAGAACGTCGCGTTGGCCAGCCGCCGGCCCATCGCCGCGAGGTCGTAACATTTGCCGCCGGCAATCTGCGACTCGAAGACTCCGACCAGTTTTGCCGCCAACTCCGGATTCGCGCTAGCGTCCATCGCGACCTTTTCGTTGTCCGCGAGCCAGTCGAGGTCGCGCCAGCCTTCGACGCCGAGCACGCGCGCCGGCCGTCGGTCGCGCGGCAACGCCCGCAAGGCCTCGATGCAGCGCAGAAAACACGCGACGTGCGTGTCGTGCTTGTCCGCCGGCTGATGCAGGTAAACCACCTCGGGCCGGCAGCCGCCAAAAATCGCCGCGAGGTCCGCCGTCACGCCCGCGTGGCCGGCCTGCTTCACATCGCTGCTCGGATGCGCGAGCTGGAGCTGCAGATTATAGTTACCCAGCACCGCGGCCGCGCGTTGCTCGTCGCGACGAATCACCTGCATCTGGGCATCGGTCACGTGGGCAAATTTCCCCGTGCGCGCCGAGCCCGCGCCGTTGGTCATGACCACTCCGGTGAAAAACCGGTCGGCCCGCCCAAGACATTCGCTCACCGCCGGATAGGCGTTGATTTCGATGTCATCTTGGTGGGCGATGACGCACAGGTGCGTTGTCCGCGCGAGCGCCTGCGCGGCATCGCCGCCGGCAGGCAAAAAAACATCGGCTTCGGGACGGGAAAATTTCATCGAACCAATCCGCTAGGGACCGTGTTTATTTTTTCGCCGCCAAGAGCGCCGCCAGCGCGGCCTCGTCGACCTCGCCCTGCACGGCGTGCAAATGATGCAGCACGCCCATGCGGTCTTCGGGACTGGCCGACGAAATATCGAGCATCCAGTCTTCCGTCTTCGCCGCCTCGACGACCACGCCGTCGGTCCACGCGATCACTTCCGCCGCGTCGATGAAACCTTCCGTGAGGCCGCGGATGTAATACTCGGCCATGGTACGATAATTGGGAGCAGTTGCCATAGGCGCAAAAGCGAGCCGACGACTCCGGGCGTCGTCAAGCGACAGCCTTTCGATCGCTTAAAACAATCGCGCCGGATACGCCCCGCTTGCGACCAACTCGGCGATCACCGCCTGCACGCGCGGCTTGTCCTCGCGATACGTCACGCCGAACCAGGTGCTCGCCGTCGGCAGCACCCGCACCGTCGCCTGCGCCCGAGCCACCATGCCCGCCACCGCCGCCGGCAAGTAGAACTCCGCTTTGGGCTCCGTGCCTCTTGCCGACAAAAACTCCCGAAACTGCTCGTCCAAGCCCACCAACACCGCCGGCGTAAAGCCCCAGCAGTTCATCGAAACCGTTTCATTGCCGGTAAACTTTTTTCCCGCCCCCACCTCGGCGGGCAAGATCCCCGTCTGCTCCACGATGTCGCCTAACTGCCCGAACTTTACCGAGCATACGCCGCGCGACACCGCGCCGTGCTCCGATAACGTGCGATCCAGCCGGAAGCCCACCATCGCAAACTCCGCCAGCGTCGTCTTCGGCGGCCGGTGTCCCGACATCGGGTCGTAGCCGGACGGGGAGGCGACCAGAAATCCGCCCAGCTGCGCAAACGAATCGGCGCCGTAAAAATCATCCGCGTTGATCACCGCGAAATTGCCGCCGAGCACTTTGCCCGCGCACCACACCGCGTGGCCTGTGCCCCAGGGTTTCTCGCGCCCCGCCGGCACCGTGAAGCCCTCGGGCAGAGCCCCGAGCGACTGAAACACGTAATCCACCGCGATGCGCCCGGCGTACTTCGCAGCGACCTGTGCCTTGAAGAGTTCGGCGAATTCCTCGCGGATCACAAAGACCACGCGCTTGAAACCCGCCCGAGCAGCATCGAACACCGCATAATCCAAAACCGTCTCACCCGAAGGCCCGACCGGATCGATCTGTTTGAGGCCGCCATAACGCGAGCCCATCCCGGCAGCGAGCACGAGCAGAGTAGGATGCATGGCCCAACCCAACATCACCGCTGCGAAAAGATAAACCCGTAATTGAGCCCACCCCCAGGCACCGCCTGCACGCCCAGATGATCAAAATTCTGCCGGCGATTAGCCGGCCCAAAGTTACCCGTGGAGACGATCAGTCGAAACTCACTTTGGAGCCGCAGCGCTAGCGGAGCCGTTCGCGGTTAAAGTTTCCGACGGTCGGGTTTGGTTTCGCCGGCTATGCACCGGCAACCACACGCACTGCCCTAACCCCGCCCGCCCTTGAGCAGCACGAGAAAATCGGTGCCCTTCGATTCAAACTCGCGCCAATAACTGTCCTCGATCTCCTCCAGCCGCTTCGCTTCATCCTCAGTCAATTCTTCGCTGAGTTTGGTCGAACCCAACTCCGCCTTGAGATCGCGCTCTGCCAGTCGCTCGACCAGTTCGCGCCAAAAGGCGTCCTCTTCAAACCGCGCCATTTTTTCGAGCAACGCTTCGGATTCCAATTTGTCCGAAGGCTGAAACTCACCCTCGGCGACTTCCTCAACGAGATCGGCGCAGCCGAGCGGAGTCGCGAGCGCGAATAGTTTTTGCGCCGCATCGGCATACCGCTCCGGCAACACGTCCGGAGCATCGCTGCCGCTGCTCGCGACCCTCAGCCCCAGGTAAGCGAGTTCGAGGATGCGGGCATATTCCTTGGCTGTGAACGAAACTTTCATGCGCCGAAACAGCCGCGTCCCCGCGCGCCGCGCAAGGCCGGACTGTTCCGCACCCGCCCCCAGCCCGCCGGTCTACAGCTCCTCCGCCGCCAACCCGTCCAATGGCGGAGGCACCGCCCCCAGACCCGGCGTGCGCGTCAACGACCCGATCCGCACTTCGCCCATCCGCACATCCATCCGGGGCCAGTGCGGCGCTACCACGGCCCGGCAGTAAACATCGCCGTGGTGCTTGAGGACATGATCCTGCACCGCAGTCGGCCACGCGGCGAGCCCGGCAAAATAATGGTGCCCGTTGCGCTCCACGCTCTCCACCCCGAGCGCCGCCTGCACCGCCAAATCCTGCAACACCGCCACCGGGCCCACATTCGCCAAATCCTCGCCCGAGAGCATCCCCGGCTCGCCCGCCGCGCGTCGCTGCGCCAGCCGGCACGCGTTGGCCACACCTTTAAAGATGCCTTTGCAGTTCTTGTGACTCGTCCCCGCGTAGCCGAGCGCCAGCGCCGCCGGCAGGCTGCCGGTCTCCGCATCCGACTCGTCGATGATGATCGGCGGCCGGTCCGGCCACGCCCGCGCCAGCTCGCCGATCGCGTCCGACAACGCGACTTCCCGGTGCCACGGTTGCTCGATGAACAACAGCCGCGGCCACAGCGTTTTCAGCTCCGGCGCCGCCATCAGCCGGCGCGCGTAGTCCGCAAACGCCCCGACCTCCCGGAAGCTTTCGTTTCCATCGAGCGAAAATCGCCAATCCGTCCCCGCACACTCTTTCGCAAAAATCTTTGCCATCCGCGCGAGCCGCTCGAAATCACGCGGCTCCTCCCCGTTGATCTTCAGCTTGAAATGTCGCAGTCCATAAACCCGTGCGCACGCGTCGAGCGCCTGCGGTAACCGGTCGTTCAACCGCTCTTCCGGCGGGATGTCGCCGTCCACCAGCGGATCGCCCAGCCCCACCGTGTGCCGCACCGTGATCGCCTCGGCCGGGACCGCCGGCAGCCAGTCGCGCGGCGCCGAGCCCACCAGCTCAGGCCACAACGTCCCGAGGTCCACGCCAAAAATATTGGCCCGCAAGCCCGCCGCGAATCCCGCCCCGTGCATCCGGCCAAACGCGTCGATCAGCCCGCGCTCCACCAGCGACGTCCCAAACTGCGCGAGCAGCGGCGCGATCTTTTCCTCTGCCGCCCATACCGCCTGCGCCGCATACAGCTCGCGCCAAAACTCGAACACCGTCGCCGCCTTCACGCCGAAAGCGTGGTCCACCGCCGCGCGGATTACCTCCAGCATATCCTCGATCTCGTCCTTCGGCGCCCGCACCGGATCTTTCGTGAACCACTTCGGCGGGAGGTGGTCCGCCGCGACCCCCGTCGCGACTCGCCCATCGATTTCAAAGGTGAACGCGAGGATCACGTGCGGCAGCTCCGTGAGCGTGGCGATGCCGTAGCGAAACGGCATCCGCAGCCGCAGGTGCGTGCGGTGGAGCTTGACGGCGCGAAGTGAGATCATGGGTCGCGGCCTCTCAACCAAACATCGCCTCGAAATGCGGCGAGGGCTGCAACACCGCGCCGCTCTGCGCGTAGTAATCCGCGTCGAGCTCGAACACGCCGCGCTGCGTCCGCGCCCACGGCGCGTCGGCGCGCGGGTGGTAGCCTCGCATCGTCTCCCAGTTGCGATAATTTTGATGGCCGTTGGTTTCGATCAGCCCGATCCCAAGACCCGGAAACGGCGCCAGCCGGGCCGCCACGTTCTTGTTCCACTCGACGAGCAACGGGCTCACCGTCAGGTCGGCGCAGAAACAGGGCACGCCGTGCTCGTGCGCGAGCTGCGCAATCTTGAGCGACATGCTGAACGTCTTCGCGATCGGCTTCAGCGCGATCGCAGAATACCCCATCTGGATGCGCTTCAGCGCGTCGTGGTCCGTGTGTGCGCTCTCGTCTGCCGCCACCCGCACCGGAATGTCGCGGATGTCGATCTCCAGCTCCTCGGGAAACGGTTCTTCGATGAGCGCGATCTGGTCAAAGGCTCCGATGGCCTTCGTGTGGTCGAGCAGGCGCAGGAGCGTCTCCTTGCTTTCATAGCGCCCGTTGGCGTCGAAGTAATACGGCAGCTTGCCGTTCGCCGTGTAAGGCGTGCGGGCATCACCGATGGCCGCGTGGATCGCGCTGATCCGCGCCATATCTTTCTCGAGCATCTCGGCCTGCGTGCCGGGCTGGCCGATTTTGATCTTCATGAAAAAATAGCCCGCCTCGACCGCCGCTTTCAGTTCATCGATCGGAATGCCGTAGGCCATGAGCGGAATGCTCGCCGCCCGCGTGTGCCGGTGCGCGAGCGCCGGCCGGTAGGGAGCCGGGATGAGATCGTCGAAATTGGAAATCCCGTTCTCCGCCGCGTAGAGTTGCCATACCGCGAAATCGACGCCCACGAGCGCGTTGAGGGCAAAGGTCTCGCGCAACCCCGCGTGCCCCGTGATTTTTTTGCCGTAGGCATAGACGTCGTGCCGGATCGATTCGAGCAGCGCGACGGGATCGGAAAACGTCTGTCCCTTGAGTTGCTGCACGGCCCACTCGCTCATCGCATACATCAGCGCGTTACCACCGCTCTCGGAGTGCCCCGCGAAGACCTGGGCGTCGCTCCACAACACACCCTGCGAACACAGTCCGATCCCCCGCTTGCCGCCCGCGCTCCCGAGCATCGCCGCGCTTTGCCAGATCTCCGACATATACCCGCCCTTGAACCCAAATGGCCGCACGAGCGGCTCCCGCTCAAAATTCGAACCGACGGTGGTGATCGTGATGGACTTCATGGATGTCGAAAGCTTCGTGAAAAAGGAGACCGTGCCGAGCCATCACCCGCCGTCAACTCTGCCGCCCGGTCTTCACGCCACCTCGATCACCGGCCGGCACATCGCGCCCGAGCAACCCGGCCAGTTAAGCGGCAGCGCCCAGAATTTTACCGGCGCCGCCAACGCAAACACTTCCGCCGGAAATTTCAGCTCCTCCACCACCCACAGCCCCGCCCCCAGCAAAATCGTGTGCGTCTCCGCGTTGATCGCGCCGCCCCCTCCGATCGAATAGTGGTCGATCCCCACGCCGCGCACGCCGCGCGCCACCAGCCAGCGCGCGCCCGCCGGATCGACATACGGCGAGTGATGCAGCCACTCCTCCGTCTTCGCCCGCCGATAACCCCAGCCCGTTGCGAGCAACACGATCTCGCCCGCTGCGAGTCCCGGGAGTTTTTCCGCCAGCAACTCCGCCGTGATGGGCGCATCGGCGGTCAGCCCGCGCAAATCCGCGATGCGCGCCGATCCGACAAAGGTCTCCAAGGGCAACGCATCGATGCTCTTTCCGCCCGCGATCTTGTGCAGCGGCGCATCAAGGTGGCTGCCCGTGTGGGTCGCCATCGCGATCTCCTCCATCCGCCAGCCGTCCGCCGGGTGGTCCGCCGTGCGGCGAAACGACACCGGCGGATGCACCGGGCAATTCGGGGCATTATCATAGAGCGGCTGCGAGAGATCGATGAGGCGCATCGTCAAAAAGCGTTCTAATTGTGATGCCGAGGCAACCGCCGACATTTTCCTCGGTCAAGACTCGTACCGATTTGCCCTCCACGCCCCCCAGCGTTCAATCCGACCATGCGTCCAACCTACTTCATTCTCGCCCTTCTCGTCTTCACTCTCCCCATGTCCGCCCAAGAAGCCTTCCCTCCCACTCCTGCCGGCACCACCGAGCTCAAGACGCTTCCCGCCGGCGTGCTCCTGAAATCCGCCGGCCGGGGCAACTACTTCGACGGCGCCGACAATCTCTTCGGCCCGCTCTTCCGCTACATCTCAAAGCACAACATCGCCATGACGACTCCGGTCGAGGCGCGCATCGACGATGCGGCGATGTTTTTTTGGGTCGCCGAGAGTGAGCGCACCAAGGTCGCCGGCAACGAAGCGGGGGTCGAGGTCATCAACATCCCCGAACGGCGCGTCGCCAGCCACGGCGCGCGCGGCGGCTACTCGCGCGCCAACTTCGAAACAGCCCGCACCACCCTGCTCGCCTGGCTCGCCGCCCAGTCCGCCGTCGAGGCCGCCGGCGAACCCTACGGCGTCTATTGGAACGCTCCCTACGTACCTTTCTTCCTGAAACGTTTCGAGGTCCACATCCCCGTCCGCCCACGACAACCGTGATCCCACCCTGCCCGGGCTTGGGACTCCGGTTAACTACGGCAGCCGGATCCCGGACGCCTCGATCACGATCCGCTTCGCTTTAAACAGGACGCCGATCGCCTGCTTGAACGCCTTCTTGCTCACTTCGAACGTCGCGCGGATTTCCTCGGGTGGACTACCGTCGTGCAACGCCAGCCGCCCGCTCGGGCTCGCCTTCAGCGTTTCAACAATCTTCTCCGTCAGCGGCAAGATCCGTCCGTAACCCACGCGTCCGCCGTTGAGCGTGAGGTCGATCTTCCCGTCGGGTCGCACCGCCTTGATGAACCCGTCCATCGCCTGCCCGGTCGCCAGCGGCCCAGTCAGATCGCTGAAATAAAACAGCCCGCGATGCGTGTGGTTCACCACCGCGTTGTAGCCCAACGGCGATTCCCCGGTCACGAGCAGCTTCACCGGCTGCCCCGCCACAAACGGCGGCGGCGCGAGATTCAGGTAGCGATTGAGCCGGGCGCTCGCGATGACGCGGTCGGTCTTCTCGTCGAGCGCCACCCGCACCACGAGCCACGCGCCCTCGCGCAACGGCACCGCCTGCTCCCGGATCGGCAACAACAAGTCTTTCTCCAGCCCCCAATCGAGAAACACCCCGATGCGCGGGTTGACGCTCACCACCCGCAAATAAGCAAACTCGCCCACCATCGCGTAGGGCGTCTCCGTCGTGGCCACGATCCGGTCCTCCGAATCGCGGTAGACGAAAACATCCACCAACGCCCCGACCGCCGGCCGCTGCTTCAGCTGCTTGCCCGGCAACAACACATCGCCGTGCGTGCCCCCATCGAGAAAATAGCCCGGCGGCATCTCGCGCAGAAAAGGGAGCCGATTACGTTTACCAATTGAAGCCATGTGCCCGCCAACGTGCCCAATTCCCCCCGCAAGAGGAGGCAAATCGCACGGCGTTTTCTTGGTGCGCGGCATCACCGAACGCGGCAGTTCAACCCGACGCCAAGCGCACTCGCCGCCGCCACTCCCGTGCGCTCGGCCCCTGAACGCGCTTCGGCTCTTGCGAACCCACCCCGCTCTTCAAAGTTTCCTCTCAGCCAGCCCCGCTTTTGCCCCAAGCCCAAATGTCCACGATCCATCAACCCCATGCGATTTCCCGGACTTCCACTCGGGGCGCCCTTCTTCCGACTTTAATGGTCAACGTTCTTATCGCCGGCGTCGGCACCTTGCTTCCACTCAGTGCGGACCCCGCCACCGCCGAGGCGCTCTTCGTCCGCCGCGTCCAGCCGCTCTTCGCCGAGAAATGCATCTCCTGCCACGGCCAGGACGAAGCCAAGGTCAAGGGCGGCCTCGATCTTCGCACCCAAGCCGCATTTCTCATCGGCGGCGACAGCGGCCCCTCGATCGACACCGCCAATTTCGCAAAGAGTCCGATCCTACTCGCCGTGCTCCGCCAAAGCGAAGACTTCGAGGCGATGCCGCCGAAGGAGGCCGACAAACTTTCCTCCGAACAAATCGGCTGGCTCCAATCTTGGATCTCCGCCGGCGCACCTTGGCCCGACGACGCCAAACAAAAGTCCATCGCGGCGGCGAACGCCGAAAAATGGTCCGCCGAAGACGGCGTCATCATGCCGACGAGCGGTGGCCTATCTCCCGATTGGACAAACCGCCGCTACAAACCCGAGGGCATGTGGGCGTATCAGCCCGTCAAGAAGCCCGCTGTCCCCGAGATCGGCCCGCACCCCATCGACGCGTTTCTCGCCGCGCGCCTGCCCGCCGGCCTGCCGCTCGCTCCGCCCGCCGACGCCCGCACCTTCATCCGCCGCGCCACCTTTGATCTTCTCGGTCTCCCGCCGACCCCCGACGAGGTCGCCGCCTTCGAGCGCGCGACGATCGAGAATCCAAAATCGGCAATCGAAAATCTATTCACCCGCCTCCTCGCCAGCCCGCACTACGGCGAGCGGATGGCGCAGCACTGGCTCGACGTCGTGCGCTACGCCGACAGCAGCGGCTTCGCCAACGACTACGAACGCGGCAATGCCTGGCGCTACCGCGACTACGTCGTCCGCTCGTTCAACTCTGACAAGCCCTACGACGAATTCGCCCGCGAGCAGATCGCCGGCGACGAACTAGCCACCCATGGCCCCGACGCGTTGCTCGCGACCGGCTTCCTCCGCATGGGCCCTTGGGAACTCACCGGCATGGAAGTCCCCAAAATCGCCCGCCAACGTTTCCTCGACGATGTCACCAACGGCGCCGGCGAGACGTTTCTCGCGCAGTCGCTCCAGTGCGCACGCTGCCACGATCACAAGTTCGATCCGGTGCCCACGCGCGATTATTACGCCATCCAGGCGGTCTTCGCCACCACCCAGCTCAGCGAGCGCCCCGCCGCGTTTCTCCCCGCGGAGAATCTCGAAGGCTTCGACGAGAAAAAATATTTGGAGCCGCGCCGCGCCTCTTACCTCGCCACGCTGGAGCGGCTCGACTCCCAACTCGTTGCCGCCGCCGAATCATGGTTCACTGAGCGCAACCTTGACCCGACCGCTTGGCGAGCCGCCGTGGCCGAGGCTATGGCCAAGCGCGGGGAAAGTGCCGGCCGTCGGCGTGAGTTCAACGGCGTCTTTGAACAAGCCCGCGGAATCCTCACCCGCAAAAAAATTCCGGAAGAACAATTCCCACCGAAACTCGTCGGCTTTAGCCCCGAGGACTACGGCAACGAACGCGTCGCTCGCAAAGGTCTCGAACGCCTCAGGTGGGAACTCGACCGCTACGAGCCCGTGGCCCTCGCCGTTTACTACGGTCGCACGCCCGACCTGAAATCCGTCAACGCCCCCATGCGGATGCCCGCCACCCGCATGACCGAGGGCGAACTCGAAGAGACGCGCATCTTGCCTTACGGCGATCCGTTCGGCGGCCAAGAGCCCGTCGCCCCCGGCGTGCTCAGCGCTATCGGTCTCCCGCCGCCGTCCGCGATCCCCGCCGCGATCGAAGGCCGTCGAGCCGCGTTCGCCGCCTGGGTCGCCGACCCCGCCAATCCGCTCACTACCCGCGCCATCGTTAATCGCGTCTGGCTTTGGCACTTTGGTCAGCCGCTCGCCGGCAACCCCAATAACTTCGGCAGCACGGGCAAGAAGCCCACGCACCCCGAACTCCTCGACTGGCTGGCCGCTACTTTCGTCGAAGAGGGTTGGTCTTTCAAAAAACTGCACCGCCTCATCATGACCAGCGAGGCCTATCGCCGCTCCACCGCGCACCCCGACCGCAAGCTCCTCGCCGAGAAAGACCCGGCCGGCACGAGCTACGCCGCCTTCACCCCGCGCCGGCTCACCGCCGAGGAATTGCGCGATGCCATGCTCGCGACCACCGGAGAGCTCAATCCCACCCTCGGCGGCATCCCGAACCGCCCCGAGATGAATCTCGAAGCCGCCCTCCAACCGCGCCAAGTCATGGGCACCTTTGCCTCCGCTTGGGTCCCCAACCCGCTCCCGGCCCAGCGCCACCGCCGCAGCCTCTACGCCCTGAAAATCCGCGGCCTGCCCGATCCAGCGATGGAGGTGTTCAACCAGCCCACGCCCGATTTTTCCTGCGAACGCCGCGACGCCTCCGCCGTCACGCCTCAGGTTTTCAGTCTTTTCAACAGCGCTGCGAGCCACGGTCGTGCCCTAGCGCTCGCTGCGCGCGCGATCAAGGAGACCTCCACCGACGCCGCTGCGGTCGCCCGCTGCTTCACACTCGCATTCTCCCGTGCACCAAACGCCGCTGAACTCGCGGCCTGTCTTTCGCATTGGAAGAAAACCGCCGACCTTATCGCCGGAGACAAACCCGTCTCCTCCGCTCCACCGCTCGAAGTCCTGCGCGAAGCCGTCGAGGAAAACACCGGCGAGAAATTTTCCTTCTCCGAGCGCCTCCACGCCAACGCCGATTTCGTTCCCGACCTTCGGCCGGCCGACGTTCCCCTCCGCACCCGCGCGCTGGCCGATGTCTGCCTCGCGCTCTTGAACGCCCACGAGTTTTCCTACGTTTACTAAAACCGTTATCCCCCAATGAGCACACCCTACTTTCCTTGTGCCGGCGCCCGTGCCCTCCACGCGCCCACGCGTCGCGATTTCCTATACAGCCTCGGCGCCAGCGTCGGCAGCGTCGCCTTCTCGGCCCTCATCTCCCGCGATCTCGCCGCCCAAACCCCATCGTCCCCACCGGGGCCGCTCGCACCCAAACCCGGTCATTTCCCCGCCAAAGCCAAAAACTGCATTTTCCTGATGATGGAGGGCGGCCCTTCGCACATCGACACCTTCGACCCCAAGCCGGCTCTCTCGCGCCTGCACCTCCAAGAGTTCATCCGCGAGGGAAAGCAGAAATCCGCGATGGAAAGCGGCAAACGCTACTACGTCCAAAGCCCGTTTTCGTTTCACAAGGTCGGTCAAAGCGGCGCCGACATGGCGACCAATTGGTCTCACCTCGCCAAGGTCGCCGACGATCTCTGTTTCTACCGCGGTTGCCAGGTGGACAGCGTGAATCACCCGACCGCGATGTATCAGATGAACACCGGCAACCGTTTCGGCGGTGACCCCGGCTTCGGCTCTTGGGTCAACTACGGCCTCGGCTCTCTCAACCAAGACCTCCCCGGCTTCATCGTCCTGCCCGAAGTTTCCTACCCGCAGGGCGGCGCCGCCAACTGGAGCAACGGCTACCTCCCCGCCAGTTTCCAAGGCACCCCGCTCCGCGCGAAAGGCTCGCCCATCCTCGATCTCTCTCCACCCGCGGGCGTCACTCCGGCCCGCCAACGCGCCAACCTCGACCTCCTCGCCTCGCTCAACTCCGCCCATGCCGCCCGCCACCCCGGCCACGACGAACTCGCCGCGCGCATGGACAACTACGAACTCGCCTTCCGCATGCAGCTGCAGGTTCCCGAGACCTTGGACCTCTCCAAGGAGGACGAGAAAACCAAAGCCAGCTACGGCATCGGCCAAGACGCGACCGATGCGTTCGGCCGCAAATGCCTGCTCGCCCGCAAGCTCGTCGAGAAAGGCGTGCGCTTTGTCCAACTCTACAACGGCACCTGGGACAGCCACGACTACATTGAGCGCGCCCACGGCAACCTCGTGCGCGGCGTGGACCAACCCATCGCCGCCCTCATCGCCGATCTCAAGCAACGCGGGCTCCTCGACAGCACGCTCGTCGTCTGGTGCGGCGAGTTCGGTCGCACCCCCGACAACGGCGTGCGCGGCGGCACCGCTTACGGCCGCGACCACAACCCGACCGCCATGACGATGTGGCTCGCCGGCGGCGGCGTGAAAGCCGGCCACACCATCGGCGCCACCGACGAAACCGGCATGACCGCCGTGGACAAGGTCCATCACGTCCGCGACGTTCATTGCACGCTCCTGCGCCTGCTCGGCTTGGACGACAACAAACTCACCTACTATCACGCCGGCCGCTTCAAACAGCTCAGCCAATTTGGCGGCACGGTCATCAAAGAACTCATCGCCTGATTCCACCGGTGTCATCGCTTCCACCCACCCTCCGCCCGCTGCTCGCCTCCGACCACGCGGCGACCGCCCAACTGCTCCACCGTTCCCTCGTCGATTGGTATCAAAGCCGCCTCAATCAGGGCGCCCGCTTCGGCGCCTCAGCCGATCCTTTTCGCCTCTTTCCCGAGGTCTACGCCGCGCTCGATCCCGGTGAAGCGCTCGCCGCCTGCGACCCCACTTCAGGCGACTTACTTGGCGTGTGCTTTGTCCATCCGCGCCCCACGCACATCGCCCTCGGGATCGTCGCCACCGCGCCCGAGGCTCAGGGCCGCGGCGTCGCGCGCGCCTTGCTTGCGCCCGCGTTGGCGCTCGCCCGGCGCACCCAACGACCCGTGCGACTCGTTTCCAGCCTGCTCAATCTGGATTCCTTTTCGCTCTACTCACGGCTCGGTTTTGTCCCGCACACGATCTACCAAGACCTCACTCTCACCGTCCCCGCCGCCGGCTTGCCCGGTTCTCCTCCGCCCGGCGCCGCACGCGTGCGGCTCGTGACCGATCCCGTCGAGGCCCCGCGGCTCGCCGCCTTCGAACTCGCCTGGCAAGGCCTCGACCGCACCACCGACTACACCTTTTTCCTACGCAACTCCGTCGGCGACTGGCGCACGTGGGTGCTCGAAAACGCCGCCGGAGAACTCGAGGGTTTTCTCGTTGCGAGCCACCACCCCTCGTGCGTCATGCTCGGTCCCGGCGTCACCCGTGATGAAACCGCCGCCGCGGCCCTGCTCTGGCGCGCCCTCGACGCGCAGCGCGGCGCGAGCCCGGTCTTCCTCGTGCCCTGCACCGCCGCCGGCCTCGTGCACCAGTGCTACGCTTGGGGTGCCCGCAACGTCGAACTCCACGCCGCCCAAGCCCTCGGCCCAGTCGCACCCGCACGCGGCCTGACCTTCCCCACCTTTCTCCCCGAAACCGGGTAAACACCACCGCTCTGCGTTCACCCCACTCCACTCTTACCCCGCGCCTGGAGCGCCCACCTCGTCTCCCTCCCCCAACCATGCCGTCCCTCCTTCGCTCCTTACATCGCGCCACGCTGCTCGCGCTGGCCGTCCTCACCATCCCTGGCGCCTTCGCCGCCGCTGCGCCCGCCGCGCGACCGCCCAACATCATCTTCATCCTCGCCGACGATCTCGGCTACGGCGATCTCGGCAGCTACGGCCAACGTCGCTTCGCCACGCCGCACCTCGACCGCCTCGCCGCCGAAGGCATGCGTTTCACCCAGCACTACGCCGGGGCCACCGTGTGCGCACCGTCGCGCTCCGCCTTGCTTACCGGTCTGCACACCGGCCACACCCCCATTCGGGGTAACAAAGAAGTCCAGCCCGAAGGCCAGCATCCCCTGCCCGCCGATACCCGCACGCTCTCAAAATTGATGCAGAGCGCCGGCTACACCACGGGTGTATTCGGCAAATGGGGTCTAGGCTTCCCCGGTTCCGAAGGCTCCCCGCGCCGCCAGGGTTTTGATCGCTTCTACGGTTTCAACTGCCAACGCCTCGGTCACCACTACTACCCCGATCACCTCTGGGACGACGACACCAAGGTTCCCCTCGCGGCCAACGCCCAAGGTCGCAACAACGACTACGCGCCCGACCTGATTCACAAAAAGACTCTCGGCTTTATCGAAGCCAACCGGGATCGCCCGTTCTTCTGTTTCGTCGCCAGCATCATTCCCCATGCCGAGCTGATCGCTCCGGAAGGTTATCTTGCCCGACACCGCGGTAAATACGGCCAAGAAACGCCGTATAAGGGCGTCGATGACGGCCCGACTTTTCGCCAAGGCCCCTACATCTCGCAATCGGAGCCACGCGCCGCGTATGCCGCGATGGTCAACCTGCTCGACGATCAAGTGGGCGAGATCGTCGCCACCGTCCGCCGCCTCGGCCTCGCCGAAAACACCCTCATCGTCTTCACCTCCGACAATGGTCCCGCCCTCGAAGGCGGCTCTGATCCTTCGTATTTCAACAGCAGCGGCGGCCTCCGCGGTGTGAAACGCGACCTCTACGAGGGCGGCATTCGGGTGCCCATGATCGCACATTGGCCGGGCACCGTCGCCCACGGCGCGGTTTCCTCCCACGTCTCCGCCTTCTGGGATTGGATGCCCACGTTCGCCGAACTCGCCGGCCAGACCGCTCCCGCCGGCCTCGACGGTCTCTCTCTCGCCCCGACCCTCACCGGGCGCGGCCGCCAAACCCAGCATGACTATCTCTACTGGGAGTTCCACGAGGGCGGCGGCCGCGTCGCCCTGCGTCAGGGCGATTGGAAAGTCGTGCGCACCAACGTGCTCAAAGCCCCCGATGGCCCGCTCGCGTTGTTCAACCTCGCTACCGATCCGACCGAGACCACCGACCTCGCCGCCCGTCATCCGGATCGGGTTGAACAACTCGGCTCTCTCCTCCGGAGCGCTCGCACCGAATCCCCACTTTTCCGCTTCGGCCAAACCGGTTATTTGCAAGCCCGCTGACCTCAACCCCGCCGCGCCGCGCCGCGCGAGACTTCGCGAGACCCGCGCATCCTCCACTCCCCGTGCCTCACCGCGGCTCCAACGGACCGCAGGTGGATTTCCATCGGTCAAATGTGCGAGCGCGGAGCTTTCAGGTGGTGCGGTCGCGGCCTATGCCTCAGCCGTTGTCCGCTGCCGGAAACCTTCCCCTTCTCCGCCCCATCCCTCCACCCATGCGCTCCGCCTTCGCAATTTTTCTCCTGGTTCTCCTGCTCGCTCCCCACGCCCCGATTTCCGCCGCCGCGCGCCCCAACATTTTACTCATCCTCGTCGACGACTTGAAGCCCACGCTCGGCGCCTACGGCGACCGCACCGCGATCACGCCTCATCTCGACCGGCTCGCCGCGCGCGGCCTGCGCTTCGACGCCGCGTATTGCAACCAAGCCGTCTGCGCCTCGTCGCGCTACACCCTCCTCCTCGGCACGCGCTCCACGACGACCGGTCTCTACCAGTTCGGCCGCAACTTCCGCGACACTTACCCCGATGCCGTCACGCTCCCGCAACTTTTCCGGCGCCACGGCTACCGCGCGGAATCGATGGGCAAGGTCTTCCACGTCGGTCACGGCACCTACGACGATGATGCCTCTTGGAGCCTGCCCGCGCACAAGGACCTCGTCATCGAGTATCTCGATCCCGCCAGCACGCGCGACGGCTCGCCCACCAACGAACAGGCGCTCTTCACCAATCTCCGCCGCCCGCCCGGCTCCAGTCCGCTCCCGCGCGGCGCCGCTTGGGAAGCGCCCGACGTGCCCGACGATGCCTACGCCGATGCCCGCGTCGCCGCCCACGCGATCTCACGCCTGCGCGCCGCCAAGGAAAATCCCGCCGAGCCTTTCTTCCTCGCCGTCGGTTTCGTGCGCCCGCATCTGCCGTTCTCCGCCCCGAAAAAATATTGGGATCTCTACGATCCCGCCCGGCTGCCCATGCCCGCCCGCGAAACCGCCCCGGTGGGCGTCGTGCCCGCCGCCATGAAACGCGGCGGCGAGATCGACGCGTTTTTCCCGGTGCCGAAGCCACCGGTGCAGCCGTATCCCGAAGAACTCAAGCGCCGGCTTATCCACGGCTACTACGCCAGCACGAGCTACGTCGACGCCCAGATCGGCCGCGTCATGACCGCCCTCGACGACCTGAAACTCACCGACAACACCATCGTCGTTCTCTGGGGCGACCACGGCTGGCACCTCGGCGATCTCGGCATCTGGACGAAGCACACCAACTTCGAGCAGGCCAACCGCATCCCGCTCGTCGTGATCGCACCCGGCGTCACGCGCCCCGGCACCAGCACCGGCCAACTCGCCGAAACCGTCGACCTCTACCCCACGCTCGCCGCCCTCGCGCACCTGCCGCACCCCTCCGGCCCGGTCCCGTTGGACGGCATCAATCTCGTGCCCGTCCTAAAAAATCCCGCCGCCCGCGTGCGCGACCACGCCTACCACTGCTTCCCCCGGGGCGACTCGCTCGGCCGCGCCATCCGCACGGATCGCTACCGCCTCGTTGAATGGAAAAAAATCGGCGCCCCCGCCGACACCGCGCAAATCGAGCTCTACGACTACGCCGACGATCCGGTCGAATCCCGCAACATCGCCGCCGAGCAACCCGCCATCGTCGCCGAGCTGCGCGCGATTCTCGCCACCCACCCCGAGGCCCGCAAAGCCGTGGCAGCGAAGCCGCCGGTGATTCCTGCGTCCCAAAAGTAATAGCCCGTCGTCGCGAGATTCGCATCAATGACAACTGCCGCGTGTGTTTCGTCTGGACCGAAAGCGGCGTCGAGGAGGTGGAAATCGTAGACTATCACAAATCTCATGACCAAGAAACTGCCACTCCCCACGTCGGGTGAAATGCTGCGCGAGGAATTTCTGAATCCGATGGGTATCACGCCCTATCAACTGGCGAAAGATATCCACGTGCCCCAAACCCGGATTTCGGCCATCTTGGCGGGCGAGCGCACCATCACGCCCGACACCGGACTCCGTCTCGATCGCTACTTTGGACTCTCCGAGGGTTGGTGGGTGCGGCTCCAGTTGGACTGCGACCTGCGCAAGGCCCAACGCGAACTTGGCGCCCGCATCGCGCGCGAAGTGAAACCTCGCGAAGTCGCCGCCGCCTGGCGCGGAGCGATCCAGTTGAGAGCTGCGGGGCCGTTGCTTGCCGACATGCCGTTTCGCAGCGGAAAAACCGGTGCCAGCCCGAGCGGGGTCTGGCTTTGAAGTTTGAGGCGGAGGACCGAATCCGCCCCACCGCCAAGCCGAACTGAGCCGGCCGCATCAGGATCGTCATCGAGCGTGAATCGGCCCCGCCGCCGGTTTCGGTGGTGCGCTGCTCGTCCAAATCCGGCGACTCGCTCTTTCTGGCAACATCCGCGCTTGCCGTGACTCTTACTCATCGTCACCTCACCCGCCGTTATTTGCCTCGACGTCTTGCCTTGCAACGGGGAGCGGTCCCGTTCGCGGGGCTGTCGAATCATCGACGCCGAAAAGGTCGGGTCGGGTCGGGTCCGACTCGGTCGATCCCGTAGTCCCGCCGTTCGACCAAAGGGCCATTCTCCCCGATCCCGTGCGCCCACACCTAAAGCCCACGATGAGCAGTTCCGTTTAGTCCGAATCGAAATTATCTCTCCGCCGCGAAATCCACCCGAAATCCCTCGACGGAAACGAACCGGTCGGTGATGCAAACGGGAGCCGGGCTCTGCCGGCATTCATTCGATGCTACCCCCAAACCACGCCGTTTGGTTTTTCGAGAGCGTGCGACTGCATGAACCCGCGCTGCGGGCGCTTCTTTCCCGGCGGTTTTCGAGCCTCCTCGATCTGCGCACGTCGCATCCGGCGGAGGAACTTGTCACCGCTCCGGCCGGGTCCGTCGTCGTCACCCGCGCGCCCGTCTGGCACGGCGGTTTCGCCAACCGCACCGACAGCCATCGCACCGCGTTGCACGCCTTCTACCGCCGGCGCGACAAACCCCAGCAGCAATACCAGAAGCAACTCCTCCGTCCTAAGGTGCAGGCCTCTCTCCCCGCGGACCTCCGCCACCTCCTAGCCCTCAATGACGAACTGGCCAAATCCGGCGTCGCCCGCAGCGGGTTCGTCCCTGAGCATCCGCGAGCTTACTAACCTGGGTGCCCCGCGATTTCACTCCCGATGATCAAAACACTCTCTCCGCTCCGCCTGCTGGCTATTGCCTTGTGCGCGCCAATTGCGTGTGTCTTGCCGCTCACCGCCGCGGTGCCGGCGCGGCCCAACATCGTCCTCATTGTCTCCGACGATCACGGCACAGATGCGCTCGGCTGCTATGGCAACCGCGTCGTGAAGACGCCGCACCTCGATGCGCTCGCAGAGGATGGCACGCGGTTCACTCATGCCTTCGGCACCACCGCCAGCTGCAGCCCTTCCCGCTCAGTGATGCTCACGGGGCAGCAAAATCACCGCAACGGCATGTATGGTCTCCAGCATCAGGACCACCATTTCTCGTCGTTCGACGAAGTGAAAAGTCTCCCCGTGCGGCTGAGACAGGCCGGCTATCGGACGGCGCGAATCGGAAAATTCCATGTCGCCCCCGAGGCGGTCTATGCGTTCGAAACCGTGCTTTCGAGCGGCGGGGCCAACGATCCGGCGAGCCTTGGTCGCAGTCCCGTCGAGATGGCCACACAATCCCGCGCGGTGCTCGCCTCAGCGGATCCGCGGCCCTTCTTCCTTTATTTCGCCACCGACGATCCGCATCGCGCCAACGCCATCCTGCCAGGTGGCAAGCCCACGTTCGACACCTACCCCGCGCCGAATCGTTTCGGCAACCGCGACCGCGGCTATCCGGGTGTGACCGAGATTAAGTTTCGCCCCGAGGACGTTGTCGTGCCGCCGTTCCTCCCCGACACGCCAACCTGCCGTGCCGAACTGGCCGAGTATTATCAGTCCGTGGCGCGCCTCGATCAGGGTGTCGGCCGCCTGATCGCGCTCCTCAAGGAAACAGGCCGCTACGACAACACCCTCATCGTGTATCTCTCAGACAACGGCCCGGCGTTTCCCGGCGCCAAGACGACGCTCTACGATCCCGGCATCCGGCTCCCGCTGATCGTGCGCGCACCCGGCCGGACCCGTCCCGGCGCCGTGCAATCGGCGATGGTCTCGTGGGCCGATCTCACACCGACGCTCCTCGACGTCGCCGGCGCGTTGCCGGCGGGCGCGACGAACGAGTTCGACGGACGTTCGTTTCGCCCCGCGCTCGACGGCGCGCCCATAGCCGACCGCGACGAAGTCTACGCGTCGCACTCGCTGCACGAGATTACGATGTATTATCCGATGCGCGCGGTGCGCACGCGCCACCATAAACTCATCCATAATCTCGCGAGCGGACTCGTCTTCCCCTCGGCGCTCGATCTCATCCAGTCGCCGTCGTGGATTGGCGTCACGCGAGCGGGCGGCACGGTTTTTGGCCGCCGGCCGATCGCGCAGTTCCTCCGCCGACCGGCGTTTGAACTCTACGATCTGCAAACCGATCCGGACGAGGTCGTAAACCTTGCCGACGATCCCGCGCATCAGGAATTGAAGAACGAACTCGCGGGGAAACTCCGCGCGTTTCAGGAAAGAACCGTCGATCCGTGGCGGCACAAATGGATCTACGAGTGATTTGCTGGCGGCCAGCCGGATCAAAAAACGGGTTCTAGTTTCGCCGTTCGTGGGTCAGTGATCGGACGCGTTTCGTTATCACTATGGCATCCATTCCCCGACTACGTTTCTGCGCCCGCCGTTTGCTTGCAGCCATGTTCCTCGGCGCGCCGATGGTGGCCGTCGCGGCGACAGCCGAGGCGGAGGCGTTGTTCTTCCAGCGGGTGCTGCCGCTCATGCAGTAGGAGTGTCTCGCATGCCCCGGCAAGGACGAGGCCATGATTAAGGGCAGCCTCGATCTGCGCACCCGCGCCGCGTTTCTGATCGGCGGCGACAGCGGTCTTTCGGTCCGGCCGGGGAAAATTGCCGAGAGCTCGCTCCTTCTCGCGGTCGGTCGCCAGAGCGACGACTTCGAGTCCAAGCCGCCCACGGAGTTTGACCCGCTGCCCGTTCCAACCGTCGCCGTCCCCGGGGGAAACACCGCCCACGCAAGTTTCGAATCGGCCGGCCGCGCTAGCAGGAGGCCGAGTCGATCGCCCGGGCAAGCCCTCGATTCTCCATCCGCGCCCCGCAAAGTCCCCGGCGCCCGCCGTCGCTCACTTGCTGGCGAGATAGGTGATCAAGTCCGCCATCGCCCCCGCCGGGAGAGCAGCCTCCAACCCTTCGGGCATGAGCGACCGTCCGGAACTGACCAGCAGTCGCACCTCGTTTCGCAGGATCACATGCTCCGCGCCGTCGAGTCCGCGCAGCGTGATGCTGTTGCCCGCCTCCGCGACCAACATTCCCGCCAGCGAACGTCCGTCGAGCAGCGTCGCCGCATACATCATGTAGCGATCTTCCACCGCCCGATTCGGATCGAGTATGTGCGTCACCAGATACGGCGCCGACCGGTCCTTCACGACCGCGATATCCGGCCCGATCAGCCCGCCAGCTTCCTTGCCGAACGCGTGGCACGCGCGGCAATTCTGCGCAAACACCGCCGACCCTTTTCCCGCGTCGCCCCGGCGGTCTTTGAGCGCCGCCAACATCAGGTCGATCGCCGCCTGCCGGTTCGGATCGATGCCCGCCTGAAACACGCGCGTCGCCCGGACCGCCAGGTTCGCATCGATGTGATGCGTCAGCCGTTGTTTCTGCGCCGGATCGATCTGCGCGAGCATCGTCGGATCCGCCTCGACACGGTCGAGCAACACTTGCGACCACGCGACGCGGCTCGTCACCAACTCGATCACCGCCGCGCGCACCGCCGCACCGTGGCTAGGCCAACCGGCCAGCACCCGATTCGGCACCGTCGAACGGTTCATCCGCCCGAGCGTCGCCACCGCCGCGACCTGAACTTCGACCGGCACCTGCGGCACCAACAACCCCGCGAGCAATTCAAAGTCTTCATCCTGCGCCGAGCGCGCGCGCCCCAAGATCCGCACCGCCGCCACCCGGTCTGCCGCTGGGGCGTTCGCCTCGGCCGCCACGCGCCGCGCCGCAGCAAACAGCGCATCCGTCCCCGCCAGCGCCCGCTGCATCGGCTCATCCGCCGTGCGCTGAAGTTGCGCGAGCGTCTTGTTGTTGCGCTGCAACCAATCGAGGAGCTGCGCCAGCGAACGAAACGCCGCCGGCCAGTCACCCGCTTCACTCCGGCCCGCAATCGCCGTCAACAACCCCGCGAGCGCCTTCGCGTTCTCCGTCACGGTCGCCACTTCGACCAGCAGCGAATTCTCCGCCCCGCCGTCCCGCTGCAACGCCGCCATGAGCGTCTCGGCGTGGGGCAGCGCCGAGCTCATCGCCGCCGCCTTTACAAAACGATCGTCCTCCCTCCGCAGCAGTCGTGCGAGGGCCTCACCCGCCGCCGGTTCGCGCCACTCGCCCAACGTATACGCCGCCTGCAGCCGCACGCCCGCATCCGCGTCGTCCGCCCGCGCGATGATCGCGGGCAACAACTCGGGCGAGTCCTTCGTCCACGCCTCGCTCAACCGCACCGCCTGCCGACGCACGCCTGGGTGCTCATCCGCCATCGCTCGGACAACGACTGCCGATTTCAACTCCCCGAGCCCTTGCAACGCCCACAACGCCTGCGCCCGCGTTACCGGCCGCAGCGACTCAGCCACGAGTTTCTCCAACTGCGGCGCAGCCTCGCGCAGCTCGCGCCACCCGAGTTGCTGCTGCGCGAGATCGCGCACCACCCCGCTGGGACTTTCCAGCGCCGCGACCAAGCCCGCTGCATCCGCCCGGTCCAGCCGCGGCACCGCCCGCAGCGGCACACCTTTTGCCCGCACGCGATAGATCCGCCCTTTGTCCTCGCCCGCCCGCAGATCGCCCAGCCGCTTCTGCCACTCGGCCGGCACCCATTTCGGATGCTCGATCACCAGCCGATACATATCCGCGATATACAGCGCTCCGTCCGGACCCGCCCGCGCAGCCGTGAACCGCGACCACAGATCGGCCGACGCAAAAAACTCCGACTCCTTCTCGCCCTCCGGGCGCTCGCCGACAAACGACGACCCCACCGCGCTCACCCGCTCGCGATGGACCAGATTGTGCACCGGTTCGCAGACAAAGATATTCCCCGCCACCTCGGGCCCGAGCAGATCGTCGCGGTAGATCGCCGGGCTGCACGCCGACGTGAAATGGTTGAAACCGTGCGGGTCGTTAAACCGGGCGAAGGTCTCGCTCACCGGGAACACCCGCGCCGCCCCTGCGCTCGCCCCCACGGTCACGATCGCGTTTGGCGGCACCAAGTGCGGATTTCTCCGCAGGTAACGTTCTTCGAGCGCATAGTGCCAGAGCGGGTTCGAATTGTTGCAGCCAAACCAGTTCCCCCAATCGTCGCGGCTGCGCCCAAACTGCGAGTTCCCCACCAACAGCTCGATCTCGCCCGTATCCGGCGCGATGCGAAAGTCCCGCCGGCCGACGTCCACGGTCCGCTCGGTTTTCGTCGAGGTGATCTTTCCGCCGCTCTCCCCGTTCGCCAGATGCACCCAACCGTCGAGCGACCACTCGAGGCTGTTCGTGAGATGCTGCTCGTTGCCTTCGGCGAGCCCGCGAAATCGCACCGTCGTCCGGTCCGCGCGGCCATCGCCGTCGGTGTCCTGCAGGAAGAGCACGTTCGGCACCGAGGCCACGAGCACGCCGTCGCGCCACGGCAACACCGAGGTGGGCGCCCTCAGGCCGTCGGCAAACAGCGTGGATTTATCGAAAACCCCGTCGCCCCGCGTCGATTCCAGCACGCGAATCCGCCCGCCCGGTTTCCCTTTGCCATCCATGCCGCTCGGGTAGTCGGCCATCTCCACCACCCACATCCGTCCGTCGGGACCAAAGGAGAAATTGATCGGATCCAGCACCATCGGCTCGGCCGCGACGAGTTCCACTTCAAATCCGGCCGAGACCTTGATCGCCGCCAGCGAGGCCGCCGGGCTCCGCGCCTCCGGCACCACCAGAGTGGCGGGCGGCGCGACTTCTTTATAAGCGCGCGCCGGCGCGACCATCCCCGCACTCGCGGCCACCAGCATTCCCACGCGTAACCAAAGTTTCATCGCGATGTTCCTTTCATAAAAGTTGCAGGTAACAGGTCATGCACGGTGCGTACAATCCGGTCTTCCGTGTCTTCGGCCAAGCGCGTCGGCCAACCGTAATAGTCCATCGCGGCCTCCGCTTCATACCCGCCTTCCTTGAGCACTTGGCGCGAGGGGATGTAGCACGGCACATGGTTCGCATAGGCGTTTACCCACAAGCGCGAAACCCCGAGCTCGCGTTTCAACCGCAGCGCATAGTCCGCGACGACTTCGCCGCCCAGAAACACCATCGCGAAATCCCCCTCAAAAGCCCACGCCTGCACCGGATAGGGCACGATCGAGGGCAACGGTTTCCCCTCGTCGAGTTGCCGCAAAAACTGCGCCGCCGCGTAGGCCACATTCGGCTTTCCCGTGAGCCGCGCCTCGAGTTCCGCGCGCGGCACCACGCGACCCAGCGGCAGTTCGATGCGCCGAAACGCCGCGTGCGTCACCCGGCCCAGCGCGCGCATTTCCCCCGCCATCACCCGCGCCACTTCATCGGCCACCGCGCCGCCGTTCGTCGCCACGGCCGGCAAACCCCGGGGCTGCGGATCGGCGTCCGCCCCGCAACCGATCGCCACGAGCGCCACGGCCCCCGCGTGCCTGCCCTCGATGCGTTTCGCCGCCTCGCCGGCCCAGTCGGGATGCACGTAGTTGTCCCCGCCCTTGAGCGTCGTGCAATGGCACGCATAGTTCACCAACACGGCGCGCACCGCGCCTTGCGCATCCACCGCCCGCAGCACCGGCAGCGCATGATCCACCGGCCCGCCCGGCGTCGCTTTGTAACCGGTATGCTTGCCGTCAACAATCAGCCGGCGATTCACGGCGAACTCCGCCGTGCCTTGCGCCCACGCGAGCCGCGCCGGCCGTCGATCCGCCAACGCCGCCAGCGCCACTTCGATGAGTTTTTCCTGCAACTTCGCCGCGTAGCGCTCGATCCGCGCGTTCTCTTCCGCGGGCAGGTCCCGCGAAAACATGAAGGGAATGGTGCCCCCGATCGCCGGTCCCGTGTGTTGATGCGTCGCGCACACCGCGATGCGCTCCCGCGTGAGCCCCGGATGCTTCGCCCGCACCGCCGCAGCCACGGCATCGCTCATCGTTTCGCTCACCGCGATCACATCCGCGGTCACGATCACCACGGGCCCGTCCGCATCGGATCCGATCGCGAGCGCCCGCGCCGACAGCGGCGCCTCCACCCGCGTGGCCTCGGCGAGCCGTGACTGATAACCCGCCAGCCGGATCGGCAGCTCCGGCGTGATATCAACTTTCGCCCCGCCTACCGCCACCGTCGTTTCCGCCGCACCCAGCGCGATCACCAGCATCAGACTCAACGCCCCTCCGCGGGCTCCGGCACGCAGGATCTTCATCGCTCAAATTACACCTTCTCCGGGATCACATACGGCGGGCGTTGCGTCTCGCGCAGGAGATAACGCGCGCGCTCCAGCGTGCCTTCCCCGCCCGACGCCACCCGCGCAATCCCGTCGCCGTTGCGCTCGATGTCCATCCACGGCCCGAGCGAGAGCGGACGCTTCGCCAAATCGACGCCGTGCACCCCGAGGTGGTCCGCCAACGATCTCGCCACGCCGGCCGCCGCCGGCATCGCGTCCAACGCGCCCGCGATCTCCTGCGACGTGGCCGGCGCTCCGACGCGCATCGAAATATTTCCGAGATGACACATCGCCGCCGAGGCGTGGCCGATCTCGGCCGACGCCGCGAGATCCTGCGTGCGCCGGCTGCGCACCGCATCGAGAAAGTTCGTCATGTGCGCCACGACGCCGCCTTCCCCGGGGAATTTCTTGATGACTTTGCCGCTCAGGTCATTCGCCGTGCAACCGATCAGCCCCGCCAACGTGCCGCCTTCGCAATGCGCCACCACGCCCACGCGCAGCCCGCCCGCCTGGTCCATATACGTCACGCCCGGCTTCGCCGGCAGCCCGCGCGCTTCGAAAATCACCGGCGCCGCGTCGTAATCGTAAACCGCGATCTGCGCGTTCGGCGTCTCCGCCGGATCGTCGTGCACGAAGCGGCCCCCGAGCCCGAGCACCCGCTTCGGCGGTCCGTCGGCCCGCACCATGCGCCGCGCGACATCGAGGATGTGCACGCCGTTGTTGCCCAGCTCGCCGTTGCCCGTCGCCCATGACCAGTGCCAGTCGTAGTGCACCTTGTCCCGCTCGAGCGGCGACACCGGGGCCGGTCCGCAAAACGCCTCGTAATTCATCCAGTCCGGATACCACGGCGCCCGGCGCGGGATCGCGTCGCGTTTCCCGTAGTAGGGCGCGTGGACATACTTGATCTTCCCCAGCCCGCCTTCGTGCAGAAACTTGATGCCCGCCGCGAGTCCGTCCTCCGAGCGATACTGCGTGCCCACTTGCACGATGCGCCCGTACTTTGCGGCGGCCTCCACCATCTTGCGCCCTTCCCACACGGTGTGGCTCATCGGTTTCTCGACGTAGACATCCTTGCCCGCCTGACACGCCCACACCGTGAGCAACGCGTGCCAATGATTCGGCGTCACCACGAGCACCGCGTCCACATCCGCCCGCGCCAGCAACGCGCGCGCATCCGGGGTGGTAAACGGGGCCGCCGTCCCCGGTTTCAGTACGGCCTGCGCCTTCGCGATCTGCGTCGGATCGACATCGCACAACGCGACGACCCGCACATCCGTCCGCAGCATGAGTTGCTTGATGTGCGCCTGCGCCTTGGCCCCGCAGCCGATGATGCCCAGCCGCACCGCGTCATTCGCCCCGACCGGCGCGGCCCACGCGGGTGCCCGGAGTCCGGCGGCCAGCGCACCGGCTCCCGCCGCCCAAGCCGTTTTCACCAAAAATGCACGTCGGTTAATTTCTTTCATAGGGTCAAAGCGGCACTCGCGCCGCGCCGATCAGCATACACGCCCGCCGCCGGGCTCAAGCCCGGAGGCGCTTTTCTTCGTCGACCGCGGTGAATAATAGCCCGTGGCGGACGAGGTCACGAGCCCGTCCGCGCCTGCCCCTGCTCTGCCCCGCGCCGTGCCGACTTAGCCCGCTTCCGCCCGCACGTGGAATTTTTCATGCGCAAGCAGATTGAAGCGGTGCACGGCCAAACCCAGCTCCGCGAAAAGCGCTCCCGCCTCCGCATCGGCCGCGCCGCTTTCCATCCGCCGCTGCGTGCGCCGAAAGCGCTCGGCCAACGGGCGGTGCTCATCGATGTCGCCCAAGCGGCGCAAAAGGCGGCGGATTTTCTCCGCCGCGCGCCGCGCCTTTCGCACCTCGCGCAAAGCATCCGCGGCCGAAATCGCGCCGGTTTGCGCGGCGGTGAACACGCCGCACTCAAACGCCCGGCATTGCCCCGGCCGATCCGCATAAACCCGGCACGTGCGATCCGCGCACAACGCCGCGCACGGCTGACGAAAGAACGTCACGGGCACCCGCCCGCGCGTGACCGCCACCGGCAGACCGAGCGCACGCAGGTGCTTCGCATCGTCGCGCGGCCCGAGCTGGACGTTGTCAAAAAGGGTGCCGTCGCAGCACAAGCCGCAAGCAAGGCAGAGGTGTTCGCCGGAGTTCACGCCCCACCCTCCCGCCGCCGCCCGCCCAAGCGCAAGCCGCCCGTCAAAAAGCAGCCCCGGCCTCTGGTCCGCGAACTTGAGCCTGAATCGCCGGAGTTCTCGCCGACGCCAGATCTTCAAAACCCCACCCAAGCCCGCCCCAAAAACGAGGCAGGACGAGATCTCCAACCCGCCCTCCGCGCCCACGCCTCGCGCCCTCGCCCACCGCTACCGCACCCTCGACGGCCGGCCGTTCAACTACGAAACCGTTTCCCTCCCCGCGCCCGCGCTCTTCGAACTCGCCCGCAATCCCGGCAAGAACACCGATGTCGCCACCGCCACTACGAGATCGTTCAACGTCTCCCTTCCTTCGCCGAAAAATGCCGCGCCGATCTCCGCAGCTCGCTCACCGGCCGCACCGGCGGCGGCCTCCGCGAACCCGGTCGTCCGACACCGTGATTTCCCATCAATTTCAGTCCAAGCGTGTTCATCCTCTTTCAATTTATATCCGGTTCTTTGTCTCTTTCACCGGCATTCGGCCCTTCACTTCGTTAACTCCTCATCGCTGGAGCCGTCTGAAAGTTTCGTGGCGCAGAAATTTGACTACGCTCCTCTCTTCATCCGGCCCGTGCCACGCCCCACGGCGAGAACGTCACAACCACTGCGAGCCAAACGATCGCCAAGGCTACTAGCGTAAATCGGAAAATACGCCGCTCTTGGCTGGTCATCGAGTTTGCCGCGGCCGCAGCCTTGAGATCCGCCACTTCGTTCGCGCCCGGATTCGCTCCGCCGCTGCGACTGACCAATGCCATCGTCGCCGCGCAGAAGAGCGTGATCACAAAACCACAGTTCAACGCGCTGCGGAGGTAGCGCGGGAGCTGCGCGACGATGTCAGGCTGGCCGAGCGCCCAAAATGTAATCGCTCCGAGCACCGTGCCCACCGTCAGCGTGGCCACGGCACCACGCGGGGTCGCCCGGCGGGTGAAGATGCCCGCAACGACACACACGAAAACGGGCGGCGCGAGGAGCGACCAGATTTGCACGAGATAACCGTAGACGCCTTTGAACTGCTTGATCTCCGGCGCCAGCACCGCACACAGCACCAGCACCACCACCATAATACCGCGGCCCATCCGCACCCGGGCCGGCTCGGACAGTTTCGGGGTGAAGCGCAGCACAAAATCATACGACACCATCGACGCCGCCGCTGAAAGACCCGCCGCCACCGTGCCGAGAATCGCGGCGAGCAATCCCGCAAGCACGATTCCCGCGAGTCCCGGCGGAACATAGGTCGACACCAGCCGGGCATAAACTTGGTCGGCCTGCGCCAGCCCGGGAATCAGTTTCGCCGCAATCACACCCGGCGCCGCGATGATAAAGAGCGCAAGAATCTTCAGAAACGCCGCGAACACCGCACCCATCTTCGAGTGATACACACTCCGCGCCGCGAGCGCCCGCTGCACATAATCGTGATCGGTACAGTGTCCGTGCACTGCAAGCACCAGTCCGCCCGTGATCATCGGCAGCCACCCAAACGCATGATCCCACGGCAGCACCACGGTCCACAGGCTGTTGCCCGCCCCACCGGGGGTCGACAACACCCCAGCCCATCCGCCCGCGGCCGATAGCGTCAGGAAAAACGTGATCGCTCCACCCGCGACGAGGAGCGCGACTTGCATGAGATCGGTCAAAAGCACCGACCGCAGCCCCCCAAATACCGTATAGGTGCCCGCCGCCAACGCGATCGCCGCCACCGCCAGGTTGAACTCCCGCGTCGAACCCATGCCCATAAGGTCCGTCAATACGGTCGCTCCCGCATAGAGCGCACTCGCGATACTGGCCGCCAAAATCATCACGATATTGATCGCAGACACGAACATCCTCGTGCTGAGACTGTAGCGGCGCTCGAAAAACTCCGGCGCCGTGCGCAGTTTCAATGACAGATAGACGTCCACGAAAAATACCGCGAGCAAAGCGAAGCACGATGCCCCCACGAGTTGAAACGCTCCCGCCGCCAATCCAATCGTGTAAGCGAGTCCCGCCTGACCCACGAACTGCTGGCTCGAGATGTTCGCCGAAAACATCGACGCTCCGATCATCGGCCACGTCGCCTCCCGGTCCGCGAGAAACAGCGCCTCCGCACTGCGAATCTTCTTCCGCCCAAACCAGAGCCCGAGCGCAATCGTGAGCGCAAAATAGCCTCCAATGATCACTCCGTCGAGGGGCGTGATGCGCAGGGCGTTCATGCTGTGACAGATCCGATCTCCCCAAACCAACGATCACCCGTCGCCACTTGCCACGCTTGAAGCTGAGCCCGCAGCTCCACGACGCGCGTCGCTTGACTGGGTTCCGCCGCGAGATCCTGACACTCGTCCGGGTCGCCCACGAGGTCGAACAACTGCACCCGCTCGCCGCCCCCAACCCGATAGACGATCAGTTTCCAGCGCCCGTCAGAAATCATCCGCTGGAAGTCCATGTAAACCGCGCCCACCGACTCCCGCCCGCCGGCGTTGTCCGCCATCGCCGCCACGAAACTCCGGCTGTCGAGTCCTGCCGGCGCTGTGACGCCGGCGAGTTCGCACAGCGTTGCGTAAAGGTCGAGCGGGTGCATTAGCGCCTCGCACCGCCGCGCCGCCGGCACGCTCGGGCCGGCGATGATCAACGGCACGCGCACGCTGGGTTCGTAGAGGTTCTGTTTGCCCAGCAGGCCATGACTGCCCAACGCGAGTCCGTGGTCGGACACATAAACTACCAACGTATTTTCCTCCTGCCCGGTTTCGCGCAGCACCGCGAGCACCCGCCCGATGCATGCGTCGTGATGCGAGATCATGCCGTAGTAATCCGCGAGGTGTTCGCGCATGACGTCGGGCGAAAGCGGCCTCGGCGCCAACTGCTCGTCGCGCACCTCGAGCTCGCCGTTATCAAACCCATGGTCGGGTCGGAAGTTCTTCGGCAGCGGAATCTGCGCCGCATCGTAACGCGCGCGAAATTCCGCGGGCGGCGTCCGCGGATCGTGCGGCGAGGTCAGCGCGACCCACGCAAAAAATGGCCGGTCCCGCGCGCGCTCGCGCACAAATTTCTCCGCCGCGCCGCAAAAAATCTCCGAAGAAAATCCGTCGCCCACCCGCGCGGGTTTGCCGCGCCGAATTTCCTCCAGGTCCCGCACCGGCACCGCCGTGTGATCGCACATCCCACCGTGAAAAATCTCCCGTCCCTGCTCGAACGACCGCAGCAGCGCCGGCAGGTCGTTGTGCCACTTGCCCGTGACAAACGTCTCGTAGCCCGCCGCCCGCAGTCGCTCCGGCAGCGTGCACGCATCGACCGGCAGTTGGACTTCGAAGACCGGTCCCGGATCAAGCTTCGGCTCGGCATCGGCGCGAAACACGCCGTTGCCCGTCAACAAGCACGCGCGTGAAGGCGCGCACACCGCCGGCATCAGGCTGCCCTGAATCGTCGCCCGGGTGAACGTCGTGCCTCGCCGCACGAGGCCGTCCAATACCGGCGTTTTCACCGTTGCATGCCCCAGCGCGCCGATGGCATCCGTCCGGTGGTCGTCGACGATCACGAAAAGGATGTTGGGGTGGGAAAGGCCGGCGCCAAGGGACATGCGGCTAACGTGTGTCGGTCCTTGCGGTGCAAAACAAGTCCGTGTCTGCTGAAACGCTTAAGTGAGCACCCGGCCAGCCACGACTCTCAAACACATCGCCGAGCACCTCGGCCTCAGCGTCGCTGCCGTGTCGATGGCGTTGCGCGACCACGCCTCACTCCCCGCCACCACGATCGCCCGGGTGAAGCGCGCCGCGCTCAAGCTCCGCTACACACCCAACTCCGCCGGCAGCGCCCTCGCCGCCCACCGCCAGCAACTGCGCGTGCGCCGTGATTTTTCCGTCATCGCGCTCGTTTCAAATTGGCCGACGCGCGATGACTGGTTGCAGCGCCCGAGCGCCCAGCGCCTGCTCGCCGGAGCGAAGGCGCGCGCCCGCGCCTACGGCTACGAACTACAGCACCTGTGGGCTCGTGAAAGCGGCATGACGCCCGCCCGGTTCAGTCGCGTGCTCACGTCCCGCGGTATTCGCGGACTGATCCTCGCGCCGCTCGAGCATCCTGACAGCCACCTCGATCTCGCGTGGGAACATTTCTCCACCGTCACCATCGAGCGTCCGGTGCGCTACGCGTACTTCCATCACGTCCTGCCCAACTATTCCGCCGACCTCCGGCTCGCGTGGGCCCGCCTGCGTGAGCGAGGCTATTTGCGCATCGGCCTCGTGATCGAAGCCACTCTCGCCGAGCGAGTCGCCCACCACTGGGAGGCCGCCTACGCGTTCGAACAAAGCCACAACGCGCCCACCGCTGCCCCGATCCCGACTCTCCTCGTGTCCGGGCCAGATTCCCCAGCCACCATCAGTGCATGGCTCCACACTCACCGGCCCGACGCGGTGATCAGCCGTTGCAATGACGTCCTCGCGGCAGCGGCCACATTAAAGCTCCTCGTACCCCGTGACCTCGGCTACGCGAGTCTGAATGTGGTCGACGACGCGCCCGACGTGAGCGGCATTCTCCAACACCGCGACGTCATGGGCGCCGCCGCCGTAGACGCACTGCACGGCCTGCTCCACCGCAATCACTGCGGCCCGCACGCCGTCGTCCAAGGCACCCAGATCGACGGCTCTTGGCACGAGGGCCGTACGGTCAGGAAACCACCCCGCGAGCGAAAACCATAATCGCCGTTTCATTCCGCAGCACCGCGAGACTCGTCACTTAAGCGTTTAAGTTAACTCGCCCTTGCCAGCCCCTGCCGTGCTCGCCTCGGATCCCTTAGCGTCGTCTTCCCCAACAACCGATGCGCCCTCCCCCACCCATGAAAACCCTCCGTTCGTCAGCAGTTACGCGCCCTCTCCTCACGGCGCTCCTCGTCGGCACCGTTGCCAGCTTCGCGCAAACCCCTGCTCCCGCCCCGGCCATGCCGGCCGCTAACGAGACGATTCTCCTGAATCCATTCGATGTTACCGCCGGCAGCCCCAAGGGCTACATGGCGACCAACACCATCTCCGGCACCGCGATGAACACGCCGCTTAAGGAGGTCCCGATGACCATCAACGTCATCACCGCCGAACTGCTCGCCGATATGGTCCCGGCGGATCTGACCGCCGCGCTGACGTTTAACGCCTCGATCACCCAGACCAACCGCGTCCCCGTCTCCAATCGCGGCGATATCTTTTCGATTCGCGGCTTCCGCAATCGCAACGTCCTCATCGACGGCGTCACCGGCGGTGACTACATTCCGCCCCAGATGATCGACCGCATTGAGGTCGTGAAAGGCCCCAACACGCTTTACGGTCAGTCCGATCCCGGCGGCTTGGTGAACATCATCACCAAGCGCCCCCGCGGCCGCGAACATTTCAACCTCAACCTCCGCGCCGGCAACCACGGTCGGCTCGCCGCCGAGTTCGACGCCAACCAGCCGGCGTTGGACGGCAAACTCGGCGTGCGGGTGGTCGGAGCCCACACGGAGACCGACGGCTACCGGATCCTCGACGGCAACAAGTCGAACTTCCTCGGCCTCGCCAGTGATTTTCGCCTCGGGAAAAACACCACGCTGGTGCTGCACGGCAGCGGCTCGAAGACCGAGGGCATCCCGAGCCAGCGTTCGACTTTTTCTTTCGAGATCATTCCCACCGACCTGAACCGGGACGGAAAGATCGACGCCACCAACGTCAACGGCGTCGTCGAGAGCTCCGCACGCTACAATAACACCTTCCTCCCGCGCAACTACACGAGCGCCACCGCAGCCACGCGCTACGAACAGGAAAACCGCTTCCTTCAGCTCGGCGTGCGCCACGTCTTCAACTCGCATATCAACATGCAATACATGGCGGTCCGCACCACGCAGGAACTCGATAACAGCTTCCGCGAATTCAACACGTTCACCGCCGGGTCGTCCGACGCCAACCATTCGGCCGGCTACGATTTCAACCGCACTGATGCGCATACGCTCAATAGCTTGCTCAATTTCTCCACGGGTCCGCTCGCGCACCGCATTTTGATCGGCGGCCGTTACACCTACGATTTTAATCGCGGAAACACCTACGCCCTTCGCGCGCTCGGTACCGCCCCCGAGCGTGCCGTCCTCGCGGGCCTGATTGCCGGCGGCCGGCCCATCCGGCTCTTCCTCACCAAGGCGGACGTACTCTCCGGCGTGAAATACTGGCTCGATGATGTCCCCAGCCGCACCGAGCTCCGCACCATCGGTACCCGCACCGGCGCCAATGACTATGGCGAGACCCGCGTCGGTTCCGTTTACGCGACCGACAATGTATCGTTGTTCGACAATCGTCTCAAGTTGCTTGGCGGGGTGCGCTACATCCGCATCCGCGGCCAGTCCACCAACACCGCGGGCCTGAAGACCGGGATCTTCAACGATCAGAGCAAGACCAGCTACCAAGCTGGCAGCGTATTCGACCTCACCAAACAGCTTTCAGTTTTTGGCAACATTGCGACCGCCTTCAACCCCAACGGTTTTGACGCCCTTTCAGGCACGTTTTACAGCCCCGAGCTGTCGCGGGCTTACGAGGCCGGGCTCAAGTTTGACGATCTGTGGGAAGGTCGCATCGGCGGCTCGGTTTCACTCTTCAACATCCGCAAGAAAAATGTCGTTCGCTCCGATTTCAACCCGATCCTTTTTCGCGCCGACACCGAAATCTCCGACGACGAAAGCAAAGGTTGGGAAGCCGAGCTGTTCGTTAACCCGATCAAGAATTGGCAGTCGATCATCAGCTACAGCCACATCGACGCAAAAGTCGTCGTCAGCCGGACGCTCGCGAAGAATCTCCGCCTGGAGGGCGCCGCGCCGAAAAAACTCACTTTTTGGAACAGCTACGGTTTCAACACCGGCCCGCTAAAGGGCCTGCGCTTCGGCGGCGGATTCATCGTGGCTCGCGGGCCGATCCAGCAGTTTGGCACGAGCAACAACCAGCTCGTGGTGGAGAACGGCTACACCGTCATCAACCTCTTCGCCCGCTACAGCACCAAGCTCGCCGGTCGCGCCGTATCATTCGGCGTCAATGTCGACAACCTCAACGACGTCTTCTTCATCCGCAGCCGCGCCGCGACCAATGATCCGAGGCAGATCACTTTCTCGACGTCGGTCGACTTCTGATCTCCGTACTTTCTCGCTCAAGCCGGTCACGCTCACGCCGTTCTCCCCATGCGCTTCCTCCGCACGCTCCTCTTCGCCGGTCTCCTGCTCCCGCTGAGTGCATTCGCCGCTTCGCCCGAGCCTCGTCCCAACATCGTCCTGATCCTTGCCGACGATCTCGGCACCGACTGGCTCGGGTGCTACGGCTCCTCTCATCCCACGCCCAACGTCGACCGGCTGGCCGCGACCGGGGTGCGCTTCGAAACCGCGTGGACCTCTCCGATCTGCACGCCCACCCGTGTCATGATGCTCACCGGCCAATACCCCGGCCGCACCGGCTGGACCGAACACTACGACGTGCCGCGCTGGGGCGGCGCCGGGCTCATCCCCGAGAAATTTCCGACGTGGCCGCAGCAGTTGCGCCGGGCCGGCTACGCCACCGCCATCGCCGGCAAGTGGCAGATCAACGATCTTCGGCCGGAGCCGGACATCCTTGCCCGCCACGGCTTCCAACGCCACTGCATGTGGCCCGGCGTCGAAGAAGGCAACCCGCCCTCGTCACGCCGTTATTGGGGCGCCTATCTGCAGACCGACGGAACGCGCAAGGTTCACACCGACGAATACGGGCCCGACGTCACGCAGCGCTTCGCCCTCGAATTCATCCGCGAGAACAAGGCCCGGCCGTTTCTGCTCTACTATCCGATGATCTCCGTGCACGCGCCCAACGAGCCCACGCCGCTCAATCGCGCCACTCCGCCCAAGGGCGAAGCCGCCCTTTACGCCGGCTCGGTCACCTACATGGATCGGCAAATCGGCGAACTCCTCGACGAGCTCGACCGCCTCGGTCTCGCTAAAAACACCGCGGTGATTTTCGCCGGCGACAACGGCTCCTCCACCGGCGGCACCCACGCCGGTCGCGCCGTCTCTTCCGGAAAAGGCCGCACCATCGAACGCGGCGTCCACGTGCCGCTCATCGTGCGCCTGCCCGGAGTAGCCGGAGGCCGCGCGACAAGCGCCCTCGCGGATTTTTCGGACATTTTTCCCACTATCCTCGATCTCGCCGGTCTGCCTCACAGCGCGGGTGACGGGCGATCTTGGGTTCCGCTCCTGCGAGATGCTCCCGGATACGCTCCCCGCGAGTGGATCTTCGCGCAACGCGACACTTCCCGCACGGTCCGCGATCAGCGCTTCAAATTGGATTCGGAGGGCGGGTTCTTTGAGATCGCCCTCGACCCCGACCAGAAGAATCGCCTTTCCCCGACCCGCGATCCCGCCACCGCCGCCGCCCACCGCGCACTTTCCGCCGCGCTCGCCGCCATCCCGGCCCAAGCCGCGACCCCACCCTTCCCCGGTTACACGCCCACCCGCATGCGAAAATTTGTCGAGCCCGTGAAACCCTGATCAATTTCTTCCCATGCGCCTCAGCCCAATTTCCCTCGTTCTCGCTCTGCTGCTCGCCGTCTGCTCGACGTTTGGCGCCACCGCCACGCGTCAGCCCAACATTCTCTTCCTCTTCGCCGACGACCAGGCGTTCGAGACCATTCGCGCCTTCGGCCACACCGACATCGACACACCGCACCTCGACCGCCTCGTGGCGCGCGGCACGGCGTTCACGCAGGCGGCCAATATGGGTTCGTGGTCGCCCGCCGTGTGCGTCGCCAGCCGCACGATGCTGATCACCGGTCGCAGCGTGTGGGACGCGGAATCGATTTACAAAACCACCGATGCCGAGCGCGGCGCCGGCCGCCTCTGGCCGCAATTGCTCGCGGCCGCCGGCTACCGCACCTACTTCACCGGCAAGTGGCACATCCAGGCGAAGGTCGAGGCCGCTTTCGATGTCGCGAGACACGTTCGCCCCGGCATGCCAAAAGACGTGCCCGCCGGCTACAACCGCCCCGCGCCCGGCGTGCCCGATCCGTGGAGTCCTTCCGATCCGAAGTTCGGCGGCTTCTGGGAGGGCGGGAAACATTGGAGCGAAGTCGGCGCCGACGACGCGATCGGCTTCCTGCGCGAGGCGAAGGGCACCGCGCAGCCGTTTTTCATGTATGTCGCGTTCAACGCCCCGCACGACCCGCGGCAAGCGCCCGCAGCCTACGTCGACCGCTACCCGACATCGCGCATCGCGTTGCCGAAAAGTTTTCTCCCCGAGTATCCGCACAACGAAGCGATGGGCTCCGGCCGCACGCTGCGCGACGAGAAGCTCGGGCCATTTCCGCGCACGGAGGAGGCGGTGAAAGTAAACCGCCGCGAATACTACGCCCTCGTCACCCACCTCGACGCGCAGATCGGCCGCATCCTCGATGCGCTCGACGCCTCCGGTCAGGCCGACAATACGTGGATTTTTTTCACCGCCGATCACGGCCTCGCCGTGGGCCATCACGGTCTCTTCGGCAAACAGAACATGTATGAACACAGCCGCCGCGTGCCCTTTCTCGTCGTCGGCCCCGGCGTCGCCGCCAACCGCCGCATCGACGCGCCGATCTACCTGCAGGATGTGATGCCGACCACGCTCGAGCTTGCGGGCGCGAAGCAGCCCGCGCACGTGTTCTTCCACAGCCTCGTGCCGCTGCTGCAGGGCAAGACGAAGGTCTCGGCTTATCCCGCCGCCTATGGCGCCTACCTCGACCGCCAGCGCGCCGTCGTGCTCGACGGGTGGAAACTGATTTTATATCCGAAAACCGGAGTCGCACGCCTCTACCATCTCACCGCCGATCCCGACGAGCTAACCGACCTCGCCGCCCGGCCCGAACACGCCGCCGTGCGCACGAAACTTTTCCAGCAACTTGTCGCCCTGCAACAGCAGCTCGGCGACAAGCTGGACTTGCGAAGCACATTCTCCTTCTAGACTCCGACGCTGCCGCACCCCTGGTATCGCCGCTGTGGGCTTGGCCCTGACCACGGACTTGGCGCCTACGATTGTCGAACTCGCCGGCGCGCCCGCCATGCCCGGCATCGACGGACGTTCGCTCGTGCCGCTCTTCGCGCGCACGCCGGCGGATTGGCGCACCTCGTTTCTGATCGAGTATACGACCGACATCGTATTCCCCCGCACGTTGAAGATGGGCTACGACGCCGTGCGCACCGAGCGCTACAAATACATCCGCTACCGCGATCTCAAGGACATGAACGAGCTCTACGACCTCTTGGAAGATCCCTTCGAACTTTCCAATCTCATCGCTGCGCCGACCGCCACCGCCGCCCGCCAGCAAATGGAAAAGGAACTTGATCGCATCCTCGCCTCGGCCCGCGCCCCTCTGCCGTAGGCTCGAAAAAAACCGGGCAGCGAACCCCGAATCAGGGCCCGGTCACCCGACCCGCCCGCGAGGCTCCGCGGGCTGACCCGCACCAGCGTGCCCGCGTGCGCCTTGCCTCGCCTGCCACCCGGCCCACACTCCGCCCCGTGCCCGACGCTTTTTTTCAGCTCCCGGCGTTATTCGATCTTGGCGCCACGTTTGCCTTCGCCCTCACCGGCGCGCTGGCCGGCGTGAAACGGGACTACGACATCGTCGGCGTTTTCTTTCTCGCCCTCGTCTCCAGCATCGGCGGCGGCCTCATCCGCGACGCCGTCTTCATCCCCGGCGCCACCGCTACTCCTCTCCTCACCGATCCGCGCTACATCCAAGTCGTCCTGACGGCGACCCTCGTCTGTGTGGTCTTTGCCAATCGCATCACCCATTTCCGCCGCGTGATCGCCGTCGTGGACGCCCTCGGGCTCGGCGCTTACGCCGCCTTCGGCACCCAAAAAGCCCTGCTCGCCGGTCTCGCCGTGCCCGCCGCGATTCTCGTCGGTGTGATCAACGCCACCGGCGGCGGTCTCCTCCGCGACCTGATCACGCGCGAGGAACCGCTCGTCTTCAAACCCGGTCAATTCTACGCCCTCGCCGCCTTGGCCGGCTCCGTGTTGTTTGTGTTTTTCGTGACCGAGCTTGGACTGCGTCCCACCTCCGCCGCCCTCGCCACCATCAGCCTCACGTTCACCTTCCGCATTCTTTCCATTCTCTTCAACTGGCGCACGTCACCCGTCGGCCAGCTCAACCCCGCCAACGAGCCGCCGCGCTGATTCGCCCCACTTCTCCGCCCAATGCCCAACACTCCCACCGTTCGCACACTCGCCCTCTCTCTTGGCGTCTCCCGCACCACGGTTTCCGAAGCACTCCGGGGCAACGCCTGCGTCCACCCTGCGACGGCCGCCCGCATTCGCACCGCGGCCGAGGCCGCCGGCTACAAAGCCAATCCGTTGGTGGGCGCGGTCATGTCGGAGGTGCGCCGATCCCGGAATCAGATTTTTCGCGGCGTCATCGCAGCTGTCGACCTCGACGAAAACGGACGCCCCGCCGCCAGCGGCAAATTTCACGCGGCCCTCACCGCCGGTGCCCGCCAACGCGCGCTCGAACTGGGTTTCAAACTCGAGACTTTTCTCGTCGGTTCCAAAGGCGTCACGCTCGGGCGGCTCGACACCATCCTCCAATCACGTGGGATTCAGGGCGTAATGCTCCTGCCGTCCTGGGCTCCGCCGGATTTTTCCAAACTCGACTGGACCCGCTATGCCGGGATCTACAGCGACTACGCCATCGACCACCCCGCACTGCACTCGGTGTGCTCCGACCATCACCGCTCTTTGATGTCCGCCCTCGGCCGACTGCAAGCGTTAGGCTACGACCGGCCCGGCCTCGTCGTCCAAAGCCAACAGGACGAGCGGCTCCAACACCGCTGGGAAGGCGCGTTCTCCGCCTACCAACGCAACTATCCCGAGATCGGCACGGTGCCCCCGCTCATCGTGCCCGAGGTCAACGCCGCCAATTTCAGCCGGTGGTTCCGCAAACACACTCCCGACGTCGTCCTCGCCCACGACCCGGAAGTCATGACCTGGATGGCCGCCGCCGGTGCGCGCGTGCCGCGCACGCATGGCTACTTTTGCCTCAACGTGACCCAAACGGACCGCCCCTGCGCCGGACTCGACCTGCACCCCAACGCACTCGGCGCGCGCGGCATCGAATTGCTGATCGCCCAACTCCAACGCAACGAACGCGGCATCCCCAGCCCCGCTTCGACCACGATGATCCCCGGCCACTGGGTCGACGGTCCCACCTTGGCAAAAAAAACTGAGCCAACCGAAAAACTTTCTTTGAAGAGTCGAAAAGTGGTCGGAGATGGTCGCCTTCGTTCGGGCTAGAAAAGGCTGCCTGCGTGACGCTTTGCAAAGAGCTCCGAACGGTCCCCTTTGGCTCGGCTCCGGTGATCCGGTCCTCCAATCGTCAGGGGGCGAGCGTTTTCAAACCCACCGCTTTGGCGAGGGCAGCCTGACGGGTGTCGTAGGTCACAAACGACCGCACGCCGAGTTCCAGCGCGGAGGCGACGTGCAGGACGTCGAGCGCCCGCGTGCCGAGTCTGATCGTGTGCTCGCGGCTCAACTCCGCGGTGCGGTCTAGGGCGGCGCGCCACGGAAGATCGACCAACCGGAGACCGCCGGAGTTGAAATCCGCCTCAAACACCCCAAGCGAACGCAGCGCAAGTTCCTCGGTCAAATCCCCGCGAAACACTGCACCGAGAATCGCGTTAAAAATCTCCGCCCTGCCGAAACGTGTGAGGGGCAAGGCACCCGGATGACGAAATCGCCACGCACTCATGGCCGCCGAGTGGCTTCCGTGCACGTAGAGGTGACGTAGGGCACTCGAGTCGAGGTAGAGTTTTTCAGCGGTCATCGCGGTCCGCGTCGAGCCGCCGTTCCGCATCGGCCGAAATCGGCTGCGGCATATAGGTCAAGAGCCGCGCATAGTAGTCAATCGGCGGAGCCGGCTTCTTCGGCTGCTCCGTGTAAGCGCGTAAAACGAACGCCGCCTTACCTCGGTCGGTAATGATGACTTCGCCCTCGCGCTCGATGCGGGTGCGAATTTTCGGGAACGACGTGCGCAGTTCGCGGATGGTGGCGGTGCTCATTACGTGTGACTCAAGCTTGAGTCACAGGAGCGGGCAAGGCGCAATCCGAGCCGGGGTGGAACGGAGAATTGCTGGGCGAACGCCCGTTGGTATCTGGAGTGTCATGGCGAGGAGCGAAGCGACGAAGCCATCCAGCTGGATGGCCGCGGCGCGCTTCGCGCAACTCGTGATGACGATGGTTTAGAACATACGGGACGTGGCATAAAGCCCGACGCCCCCGTCGCCCAGCGCAGCCTCACCTACTTCACCCACTCCGCCGCGGGCAACCCGAGGCGTAGCCATTCTTGCACCGCCAGCGCGGCCACGCGGGCCGCGCCATATTCGGAAAAATGCGTGTCGTCCTTCACACCCTCGGGCCAGCGCGGTTGAATCCCGGCCGCGTAGTGCAAGTGCAGCCGCTTCGAGCCTTCCACCCCGTGGGCGCGCTCCAGCTCCGCCGTCAGTAAATTCATTTCCAACAGCGGCACCTTGTCCTCGGCGGCGACCGCGCGCACCGCCGCCGGATAGTCACCGTGCGTTTCCACAAGTTCGCCCGCCGCGCTCCATTTCCTTCGCGCTACCGGCGTCGCGAGGATCGGTGTCGCCCCGCGTTCCCGCGTTTCCCGCACAAAGCGTCGGAGGTTGTCTTGATAGGCTCCGCGCGGCGCCGCGTAGCGTTTTGGGTCCTGATCCTTCTCGTCGTTGTGCGCGAACTGGATGATCACAAAATCCCCCGGCCGCAGCGCCGCCACCACGGCCGCCCAACGCCCTTCATCGATGAAACTCTTGGTGCTGCGACCATTCATCGCATAATTCACGACCCGCACCGCCTCCGGCCGCAGCAGCAACGGCAACGCCTGGCCCCAACCCGTCTCCGGATTGGCCGGCTCCTTCGGCTTGTCCGCCATCGTGGAGTCACCGACGAGATGCAGCGTGGGCGCGGCATAAACGGCGGCGGCGATGAAGACCATCAGAACGAGCGCTCGGAGAATTCTACTCATGGCGGTCGCCGACACTCGGCCCGGCCCGCCCGTGGGGCAACCTTTGGCTGCACTTGGAACGTCCGCAGCCCGCAGACTCGCGCCGCTCTCAACCGCCCCACGGCGCCGGTGGGGCCTCGACCGGTTTCGTCAGGTCGAACTCCACAAAAAACCGCCGGCCCTCGGCCTCGCGGCGCAGGCCGTAGCCGAAGGTCTTTCCCGGGGTCAGTGCGAGCGTCCAGATGTTGGTCTTCGCAGCCGGGATCAGTTCGCCGGTAAACGCATCCGCCGGGAAATCCTGCCGCTCAGGCGTGCCCGCCGTCGCGGTGTCGCCGCCATACTGCGTGACCTTGTCGGCGCTGCCATCCTCGTGGCGGTGATCGTGCTTCAGGCGCAAACCCGTCGGTGTGCGCGTGATCACCCACGTGCGCGAACGGTTGGCGCCGACGTGGAACGGAATCCGGATCTCGTTCTCGCCGCAGGCCCGCACGTGCATCACGAGCCGCTGGTCTTTGAACATCGCGTCCGTCGCCGCCGAGCCTTCGACCACACGGCCTTCAAACGCCTGCCCGCAGAGGCCCTGTAGATTTTTCCACAGCACCGCGTTGGCCGCCGGTTCCGCCGCCAACCCCGCCGCGATCCCGCCGAGCCAGCACGCCAAACCAAAGAGTAATTTCATGACCCAAGGTGTACGTGCGCACGCGGCAGATGCCAGCGAGCAATGACCCCGCGCTGCCGTTTCACGATAACTCCGACCGGCGCCGCTCAATACCCGGCCGCCTGCCCGTCTTTGCGGCTCTCGGAGGCGCCGCGATAGGTGCCGTTGACCGCGTCGCGTTGGATCGCCTGATAGCCGCCAAAACTCCCGTTGCCGCTGCGCACCGAGTGACCACGCTGCATCAGCCCCCGCACGCTTTCGTAAGGGACGCCGCTCTCCAACTCGACAAAGCCACCGTCGGTCATCTGCGGGTTATCATAGTCCGAGGAGCCGTCGTGATGCCAACGCGCCGCGTCGCCGGCTTCCTGCACGTTCATCCCGAAATCGATCAGATTGCAGATGATCTGAACGTGGCCTTGCGGCTGCATCGCGCCGCCCATCAGGCCGAAACTGAGCCACGGCGCGCCGTCCTTGAGCACAAAGGCCGGAATGATCGTTTGGAACGGCCGCTTGCCCGGCGCGTAGTCGTTCGCGTGGCCGGCGCGCAGTGTGAACATCTCGCCCCGGTTCTGAAACGCGAAGCCGAGACCGGGCACCACGATGCCGGAGCCCATGCCGCGGTAATTACTCTGGATGAGCGAGACCATGTTGCCGGCGGCGTCGGCCGTCGTGAGATAAATCGTGTCGCCTTCCTGCAACGCGGGATTCCCGGCGTCATAACTGCGCGCGGCCCGCGCACCGATCAGCTTTCGTCGCTCGGCCGCGTAGTCTTTCGAGAGCAGACCGCGCAGGGGAATTTTCGAAAACTCGGGATCGGCGTAAAACTTCGCGCGATCTTCAAACGCGAGTTTCTTGGCCTCAATCATGAGGTGCAGGGCCTCGGGCGAATTGTAGCCCATCGCCTTCAGATCGCAGGCTTCGAGGATGTTCAGCATCTGGAGCGCCGCGATGCCTTGGCTGTTCGGCGGCAATTCATACACGTCGTAGCCGCGGTAGTTCACCGAGACGGGCTCGACCCACGTCGAGGTGTGTCCGGAGAAATCCGCCTTCCGCAGATAACCGCCGTTGGCCTGCATGAACGCATCGATGCGGTCCGCGATCTCGCCCCGGTAAAACGCATCGCGCCCGCTCTCGGCGAGCCGCGTCAACGTATCGGCCAAAGCGGGATTTTTGAAGATCGTGCCCTCGGCCGGCGCGCGGTCCCCGGGTGCAAAGACGTCGAGAAAGGCCCCGGGAAATTTATCGGCGCGGGCATTGCGCACGCTGATGCCCCAATAATAACCGATGAGCTGCGTGACGGGAAAGCCCTCGCGCGCGTAACGGATCGCGGGTGCGAGCACCGTCTGCATCGGCAGCCGGCCATACTTCGCGTGCAATTCGAACCAGCCGTCCACCGCGCCGGGTACACTGATGGGCAATAGGCCGCGCATAGGAATCGTCTCCCGGCCGAGTTTCTTCAGATCGGCCATGAGTTGCTCGCGGGAGAGTCCGAGCGGCGAGCGCCCCGAGGCGTTGAGCCCCGTGAGTTTTTTGTCCGCAGCGCTCCAGACGATGGCGAAAAGATCGCCGCCGATCCCGTTGCCCGTGGGCTCCATCAGGCCGAGCGCCGCGTTGGCGGCAATCGCCGCATCCACCGCCGAGCCACCGGCCTTCAGGATGTCGAGCGCCACCTGGGTCGCGAGCGGATGACTCGTCGCCGCCATCCCGTGTTGCGCGATGATTTCGGAACGGGTGGCAAACGCCCGGCCGTTGACGCGATCGGGCTGCGCGCCAAGGGGCAACCCGAGCGCGCACGCGAGGCCAAGCAGCACCACCGGGGTAAATGATTTCATGCCGTCAATCTGCGAGCGCCTCCGCCTCCGTCAATCCGCCGGGCGTCTTGCCTCGCACGCACTCCCGGCGGTAAGGGTTGCTGATGTCTACGTCGTCTCCCGTCACCCCCACCCTCGCCGCCGAGCTGACCCGTTGGCGTCGCGATTTTCACCGCCACCCCGAACTCGGCTTCTGCGAGTTCCGCACGGCCGCCATCGTCGCCGCCACTTTGGAAAAACTCGGCTGGCAAGTCGCGGTCGGCGCCGAGGTCATGCGTGCAGAAGCCCGCATGGAAGTTCCGCCCGCCGCCGAGATTGCCGCCGCCCGCGCCGAAGCGCTGCGCGATGGCGCCGATCCCGCATGGGTCGCGCGGCTCGGCGACGGCCTGACCGGCGTCGTCGCCTCTCTCGATACCGGCCGTCCCGGCCCGACGGTCGCGTTTCGCGTCGATCTGGATGCATTGCCGGTCCTTGAAAACACCGAGGCCGCCCATCTCCCGGTGCGCGAGAACTTCACCTCGACACGCCCCGGCCGCATGCACGCCTGCGGCCACGATGGCCACACCGCCATCGGCCTCGGCGTCGCGAGCGTCTTGCCTGCCCTCGCCAAAAACTGGCGCGGCAAAATCAAACTGATCTTCCAACCCGCCGAGGAAGGCTGCCGGGGGGCCAAGTCCATGGTCGCGGCCGGCGTCTTGGCCGATGTCGATCATTACTTCGCCACCCACCTCGGCATCTCGCTCAACGAGACCGGCGCCGTCGCGTGCGGTACCGACCACATCCTCGCCACCACGAAACTCGACGCGACCTTCCGCGGCGTCGCCGCCCACGCCGGGGTCGATCCGCACGTCGGCCGCAACGCCCTGCTCGCCGCCGCCACCGCGACCGTGCAACTCCACGCCATCGCCCGTCACGGCGCCGGCGCCTCGCGCATCAACGTCGGCCGGCTCGAAGGCGGCACCGGCCGCAATATCATCGCGGACCACGCCGTCCTGAAACTCGAAGTGCGCGGCGAGACCACGCCGATCTGCGCGTGGATGGCCGTCGAAGCCGAACGGGTGCTCCGCGCCGCCGCCACGATGCATGGCGTCGAAATCACCGTTGAAAACATGGGCGAGGCCGGCAACGCGCCCTGCGATCCCGCCGCCCGCGCCGTCGTGCGCCGCGCCGCCGAGAAATCCGGAGCGTCACACATCGTGGAGTTTTCCCCGCTCGGCGGCAGCGAAGACGCCACGCTCATGATGGACGCGGTGCAGGCGCGGGGCGGCCAAGCCACCTATCTGCTCGTCGGCACACCCTTGCCCGCCGGACATCACCATCCGCGCTTCGACATCGACGAAGCGGCCTTGCCTAACGCCGTCGCCCTCCATGCCGCGATCGCGGAAGAACTCCTCTCATGAGCGCCACGCTCACCCTTGCCGACATTCGCGCCGCGCACGCGCGGATCGCGGATAAGATTCACCGCACCCCGGTGCTCACCAGCGCCACGCTCGATGCGCTTTGCCGGGCGCAGTTGTTCTTCAAGTGCGAGAATTTCCAGAAGATCGGCGCGTTCAAAGCGCGCGGAGCAACCAATGCAGTCTTCGCTCTCACCGATGCCGAAGCGGCAAACGGTGTGGCGACGCACTCCTCGGGCAACCACGCCGCCGCCCTCGCCCGCGCCGCTCGCCTGCGCGGCATCCCGGCCCACATCGTGATGCCGTCCAATGCGCCGAAAACGAAAATTGAATCGGTGCGCCGCAACGGCGGTTTCATCGTCTTTTGCGAACCGACCCTTTTGGCCCGCGAGGCGGCCTGCGCCAAGATCATCGCAGAGACGGCGGCCCGGCTGGTTCATCCTTTCGACGACTACGCCGTCATGGCTGGCCAAGGCACCGCGACGCTCGAGCTCCTCGAGCAGGCGCCAGACCTTGACCTCATTATCGTGCCCGTCGGCGGCGGCGGGCTGCTCTGCGGCACCGCTGTCGCCGCCAAGGGCGCACGCCCCGGTATTCGTGTGATCGCCGCAGAACCCGCGGGGGCGGACGATGCGGCGCGATCCGTGGCGGCGGGACGCCTCATCCCGCTGGGGCAGGCGGCGACGATCGCCGACGGCCTGCGGACCTCGCTCAGCGCGCGGACTTTTCCGCTCATTCAACAAAAGGTGGACGGCATCGTGACGGTTTCCGAGGAAAGCATCGTCGCCGCGATGCGCCGCATCTGGGAGGTGCTCAAGATCATCATCGAGCCGAGCTGCGCGGTGCCCTACGCCGCGATCATGGAGGGGAAGATCGACGTCTCCGGTAAGCGCGTCGGCATCATTCTTACGGGTGGCAACGTCGATCTCGACGCGTTACCTTGGCTGGTGAAGTGACTGCAGCGTAGCGTGAATTCCCGGTCTGCTCCGGAAGCGGACGAAGTGACGAGGCCATCCAGGGGCGCGCTGTCCAACGGAGACGACGAGGCGCGGACGGTGGCGGCGAGGCCAGAATCAGCCGAACGATTTCATGCGGTGTCCCGGATGGCGGCCTGGAGGTCGCGGAGCATCTTGGTGATCTCGACGTAGGAGTCGTAGTCGGGGCGGCGCATGGCGAGGGTTTCGATCGGAACATAACCGCGGTAGCCGGATTGGCGGATGATCGTGACGAGTTTTTTTAAGTCGACCTTGGGTGAATCGACCGCGCTGCGCATCGTCTCCTTGATCTGCCAGTTGACGGCGTAGGGAGCCATGAGCGCGATGTCGGCGTAAGGATCGGGGGTAAGATATTTGCCGGTGTCCACCATGGCGGCGCACCACTCGTGATCGACGCGCCGGAGCAGGCTAAGGTGCTCGGCGCCGGTGCTGATAAAGTCGCCGTGATTTTGAACTGCGACGATGACGCCGAATTTTTTGCCGTGATCGGCACATTCTCGGAGGGACTCGGCGAGGTAGGCCTCCACGGTGTCACGCGAAGCATTATTGGAAGCCTGCTGCCACGTTTTGAACGGCTGCTGCGAGTCGGCAAAGGCGCGAACGGTGGGAGCACCGAGTTTGGCGGCGACCTCGATCCACGTCTTGATGCGCTGCACGCCCTCGGCCCGGGTGGCAGGAGCGGCGGCGGTGAAGTCGTTGCGGACCCCGGTGCCGCTGATGGCGAGACCGAGATTGAAGGCATGGCGCTTGAGACGGATCAGGTAATCGTCGGCGGGGGCTTGGGGATAACCGGGGAAAAAGTAGCCGGTGAGATCGATCGCGTCGAAGCCGACCTTGGCGCAAAAGTCGCAGGCGCCGAACAGGTCGAGTCCCTTGGTTTTGTCTTTGGCGTTCGCGTTGAGGAGCTCGAGGAAGGAATAGACGTTGAGCGAAGGTCGCAGGTGCGGGCCGCTGTGGCGCGGGATCGCGGTATAAGCGCCACGGGCGGTTGCAGAAGTGCCGGCCAACGCCAAAGGGAGGAAGGCGGCGGCTTTAAGAAAAGAACGGCGGGTGGACGTCGTATTCATGAGCTGGACGATGAAGTTAAAGCGGCAGATAACAGACGGTGTTCGACAAAAGAATCATGATGAAAACGAGGCACGTTGTCATCGGGCCGAGGTAGATGCGGCCGGTCATGCGGTAGAAGATGCGGTTGAAATAGGGCAAAATGAACATCATCGGCACGATCGCGAAGAGGAGGTTCACATAGAGCCAACTGTCGGTCCAACGCACGGTGCCGGTCAGCGCAAACGTGATGTATTGGGCCGCGAGAATTAAGACGAGGCCGAGAGAATTACCGAGGCCGGCGAGCAGGAGACTGAGCCATTCGGATTGGCCGGCGAAGCGCATCCCGGCGTTTACGCGGAGCGAATTGGAAAGGAAGAAGACAAAGAAGAACGGCGCATACATCGGCACGAGCAGGAGCAGCGCGGGCTGGAACACCCGCACGCCGAGGAAGAGAAACCGGTAGTCCACGTGGAAAACAGCGTAGACGACGAAGAGCGTCAGGAAGAACGCGGCCCACAGCACCAGCGCGAGCACGGCCGTGCGGAAAAGTTCGCGCGGGCCGATGGCGACGCCCCACGTGGCGGGACGGGCGCCGTTGGCCCGGCCATGCAGACGGTAGCCAAGATAGAAAAGCGTGAAACCGATCAGCCCATTGCAGAACGCCCAAAGAACGACGGCGTTGTTCATGCGTTGCGGGAAAAACCAGGTCTGCTCCCGACCGGACGCCTCGGTAAAGAGCCGCTGCGAAAGTTCGCAGAACGGGATGTAGGTCAGGCAGGCGATCAACGCGCCGCCGAGGAAGAACGTCCAAAAAATGATCCGACCGCGACCCGTGGGCGCGGACGGGGCCGGCGCCACCGGTTGCACGAGGCCCTGAAAGAACGAAACATGGGCGAGGAGCAGGTGCGCGAGCGGGACGAGCGAGACAAAGGCGGCGACGAGCGCGGCGAGACCGAGGATTTCCTTCCAGTGCCAGACTTGGTCGGCGGGGGGGAGCGTATTTTCGAGGCCGAACGTTTTTTGGAAATAGGCGATCTGCGCGGTGGTCGCTTCAGGACTGTAAGGCTGGAACGCGTGCAAAAGCACTTCGTTGTGAATCACCCGGAGCGTGCGGGCGGCCGGGTCACCGTAGAAACGGCCCATCTCAATCTCGTCGATTTTTGCGCCGGCGGGCAGGCCGGAGTTCACCACGCGGAGGGCTTCGGGGGCGCGGCGCATGTCGCCGTTTTTGAGTTCGTTGCGATACGCGCCTTCGTCGTGGAACGCGTAGCTCGCGCCGATATTCGAGCGGACGGGGCGGAGAATTCTTTCCGTAAAGGTGAGCACGTAGCCCGAGACGAAGACTGAGTGAACCTTGCTCGGCGTCTTGGTCTTGAGTGACTGGGCTCCAAAAAAAGAGGCGGCCTGGATCGCGGCGTTGCCGCCGGCGGAGTGGCCCGTGACACCGATGCGGGTCTTGTCGATATAGTTCAGGTTGTCGGTGTCGGCGGCGTAGTTGACGACGGCGAACATGCCGTAGCCCTCGTTGGTGGCGGAGCGTTGGTTGGTGGACGAGCTCGACGAGCCTTGGGAGTAAGGATCAATGGCGATCACGACCATGCCGCGGCGGGCGAGTTCGAGGGAGATATTGGCTTGGGTTTCTTTCGAACGCTGAAACCCCGGCACCACGATGACCAACGGCGCCGGCGTCTCGGCGGTGGCAGAAAGCGGACGGAACAGGTCGGCGACGATCCACTGGCCGTTCTGCATCGGCAGCCGGATCTCGGTCACGCGCACGCGACCGGACGAGGTTTGCACCTGCGAGGCGAGCCAGCTCCCGACGAAGATGACGACCAAACAAACGGCCAGCAGCCGGCGGCTGAAGCGGAGGCGGGGTTCGGACAGGGATTCAGGAACGGGCGATACGGTCATGAAGAAAAATGAAACGCGGGCGGGCGCCGAGGCGAGCCCACCCGCGACCCCTCGCGCGAAATCAGAACGTCAGCTTGGCCGACAGCGTGTAATTGCGCGGGACGAGGTAGCTGAAGTTGCCGGGGACGGTCACGCGGGCGGGAGAAGAGATATCGGTGCGGGGCCGCAGGTTGGTGGCGCTGGTGCCGATGACGCCGCCGTTGCTGCCGTAGATCGGCTCCCGGCGGTCGAAGAGGTTATCAACGTTGAAGTCGAGTTGGAGGCTGCGGCCTCGCTTCAACTTGAAGGTATAGGAGAGGCTCGCGACGCCTCGGTAATAGGACGGTGCATAAACCGAGTCTCCGGGGCCCACCGTGGGATCGTCGATGGCGACGGCGGGGTTCGCCGGGTTAACGATGGTATCGCTGCCCCTGTAGCCAACGACCTGACCGCCGCGGTAATTGACGCCCGCGCCCACGCGCACACCCTTGAGCGGGCCGTTTTGGAAGCGGTAATCGGTGGCGAGATTGCCGACCCAGCGGCTGCTGCCGTTGGTCTCCTGGGGAACTTGGGCGGTGGTGTTGGGAATGACCGTATCGATGAGGTTGTTCCAACCGTTCACGGCCGCTTGGACGCGCGACTGGTTGATCGTGGCGGGATTATTGAGCGCTGGATTGATGGAGGCGTCGTTGTTCGCATCGATCAGGATGCCGGCGTCGGCGAGGATCTGGCGGGAGATGGCGTCCTGTGATTTGAAGTAGGCGATGATGTCAGGGTATTGGTCGCGCACCCTGGCCTTGGTGTGACCGACGTTGAGCACGGTGCGCCAAGCGCGGGTAAAATTGGCGGTGAGCTCCAGTTCATAGCCCTTGGTTTCCGAGGTTACGGTGGAATAAACGTTCTGCGGGAAGCGGGCGACATTGCGGGCGTTGCGACCGACGGAACTGAGGTCGCCGACCACCGGGGCGTCGGAGATCGCGTTGTAAGCGCCGTTGAACCCTGAAGGTGAAAGGACTGAGGTACCGGCTTGATAGGAGTCGAAGGCGCCGATGCTGAGTGACATCCGGCCGTTGGGCAGCGTGACGCGGACACCGTAGTCTTTGCCGCGCGAGCTGGTGGGCGGCACGAGCGTCCCATCGACTTTCTGCTGGGGCGAAGTGAGGCTGAAGGTCTCGGCGACGTTGGAATAGACGCCGAGCCAGCGGGTGATGTTCACGGTGCCGCCGAGGGTGAAGGTATTGATAATGGGCGAGAGCGACGGGGAATCGTAGTCGTCGCGGAAACGATCGCCGGCGTATTGCGGCTGCGGAACGTTCGCGCCGTTGACGTTTGCGCGAGGCCGGACATCGGCGATCTGCGCGGGGCCGGTGGGCACGCCGGCGGCGTTCTTCGGCGTGTATTTGAGGTCAAAATAATCCTTGGGCGCGTCCTTGCGGAAGACGAGCGTGGTGCCGTCCCAGCCGGGTGCGTTGTCGCCGGGCGAGACGACGCGCTTGTCGCCGATCTCGGCGAAATCGCGGCGGAAGGCGCCGATGAGGACGAGGCGGTTTTTGAAGAGGTCGAGATTCCCGGCGGCTTGGATGAATTTGTATTTCCGGAGACTGTCGCGGTTGTTGTCCTCGCGCCGGGTGTCGAACATCCAGGTGGGCGTGACGGTCTCCGTCGCACCGGTGACAGGATTGACGAGTTTCACGGGCGCCGTGGCGGGCGTGTAATCGCGGTTGGGCTGGTCGAGATAGAAGCGGGAGTAGAGCCCATATTCGCTGTATTCGAGATTATCGACCCAGCTGCGGGCGTCGGGGGTGCGGCTCTTCAGCGGGAGCAGCAGCGTGAGGGCGCGGGACTTCGTCTTCTGCTCGGTGAGACCGGCCATGCTGCTGAACTGAAATTTGCCGAAGCGCGTGTCTTTGATGTAGACCGCCTGAGCGCGGACGTTCTTCAGGTCGTTGGTGCGGAGGTTCTGATACTCCATGAACTCCATGTAGGCGTGTTTGAAATAGGGATTGGCCGCGCCGGTGCCGGGGAGCGTCGAGTTGATGTCGATGTAGATGTCCTGCCCGCCCCGGCGGGCGAGGCCGGCTTGGCCGTTGACGTTGCTCTGGTTGATGTCGCCGGCGACCTCGAGAAAAAGGCTGTCGCCGAGTTTGTAGTTGGCGGTGAGCGCGAGATCTTTGCCGAGCTCGGTGAAGGTCGGGAGTTTGTTGGTCCAAACCGTCGTGGACTCGCGGGTCGGCACGCGGAAAAACGGTGAGCCCGAGAGCGCGCGGGCGTAACGGTCGGCGGGGACGCCAAAGTTGTCGTCGATCATCGCCTGATTGTTGATCGTGAAGCTGGGGGTGCGGATCGGAACGCCGTTGATCTGATTGGTGAGCGACAGGGTGGTGCTTTGCGCGGCGCCCTTCGTGACGTAGCGGTTTTCGAAGTTAACGACATTGCCGCCGAAGGCGTCGTTTCTCACCCAACGCGGCCCGGAGCGCACGATGCCGGCGGCCGCGATCTCTGCATTGGTGGGCAATGTCGTCGGCACCGACGCGAAGGTCGTGCGGCCATCCCAAGCGGAGATGCGGTCGCGGAGCGAGGTCGTCCCGCGCAACTCGCGGCTCTCGCCGTATTCAGCCTCGGCGCGAAACGACAGGCGCGACGTGGCTTTAAACGTGGCGGCGAGGTGCGCGCCGTACCGGTCTTTCCACTCGTTGTCGCGCCACGTGTTGGCTTGGTCCCACACGACGTTAGCGCGGACCGCGAATTGCGAATTCAACGCCTGATTCACGTCGGCCGTGAAGCGGTAGCGTTCGAAGCTGCCGAGTTGCACGCGGGCGCTCTGAAAACTCTTGGTGGTGTCGGCCTGCTTGGTCACGGAGTTGACGGTGCCGCCGACGCCGCCGGCGCCGTAGAGGACGGCGTTGGGCCCGCGGCCGTAATCCACGCGGTCGAGGTTGTAGCTGTCGGCCGTGGTGATGTAGGGGAAAAAATTACGCGTCGGCAGACCGGTCGAAACGCCGCGCGTGCGCAGGCCGCCGTTGCCGACAGAGGTGCCGAAGGCGCGGTTGGTGCCATCGGCATCGACGACGGTGCTGTTGACGGACCACTGCGTGGCCTCAGCCACGTCGGTAAGATTAAAGGCTTCGAGGAATTCCGCGGTGACGACCGAGTAAGCGACGGGCGTATCTTTCAGCGCGGTGGCGATGCGGCCGCCGGCCAGCGAGCTCGCGGCGACAAAACCCACGTCTTTCTCCGCGCTCACATTGAACGGCGTCAGCGTGATGGCTTCGCCGCTGGTCTCAGGCTTGGGCGCCCGCGCGGTTTGAGCTCGAACAACCGGGGTGCACAGTACGGCGAAGGCGGATAAAACCGCAGGAATCCAAGAACGACGACACGATGGGGTAATAGCGGAGGGACGGGTATTCATAGGGTAAAGCAGCCGCCGCACGCTGAAGCGCGCGCAGGGTAAATGGGGTAAAAGTGGGGTAGCGCGGTCAGAGTTCCGACCGCGCCCGAACACCAATGCGCTCATCATCGCAGTTCAATCCGAACCTGCTCATTGCGATGAAAAAACTCACGGGGCCGATTTTCTTTTCGGGAAATTCCGATCACTTCTTCAAGAACAAATCGCTCTGCACGAGGGCGTGGATCAACGAACGCACGCCGTAGGCCTGGGGTTTGGCGGCGGCCAGAATCGCCTCGACGTGCTCGCGGTCGCTGAAGTGCACGGGTGCCCCGGTCGCGTAGACGACAAACTGGCGCGCGAGATTGCGGGCGAGCGCTTCGTCTTCCGTGCGCAGGAGATTCTTGAAATCACGCACGTCGACAAACGGCCGGCCATCGGGGAGTTCGCCGGCGGCATCGACGGGAAGCCCATAGTGATAGCCGAAGGCATGGCCGTTTTTGCCGCGGCCCACTTCCGCTTTTTTCGTTTCGTCGATCGCGCGGTAGCGGTCCCGCCACGCGCCCATGACATCGAAATTCTCGAGCGCGAAGCCGGGTGGGTCCATCTTGCGGTGACACGACGCGCAGCTGACGTGGTCGCGGTGCTTTTCGAGCTGCTGGCGAATGGTCACGGCGCCGCGGATATCGGGCTCGACGGCGGCGACGGGCGGCGGCGGGGGGATGTCGATGCCGAGAATGCGTTCAACGATCCATTTGCCGCGCAGCACCGGCGAAGTCGTCGTGCCGTTGGCCGTGATTTTCAGAACACTGGCCTGCGTCATGAAGCCGCCGCGCGGGCTGTCGGGCGGCAGCGCGACCCGGCGCATCGCGGCTCCTTTTACGCCGGTGATGCCGTAGTGGGCGGCGAGGCGTTCGTTGAGATAAGTGAAGTCGGCGGCGGCAATGGTGCGCGCGGGAAGATCGGCACGAATCATTTCCTCGAACGTGAGCTGGGTCTCCGCGACCGCCGCTTCGACCAAGGCATCGTCGAGGTAGTAATCATTGTAGAGCGTGGTCGAAGGCGTGGAGTCCTCGATCTTCCGCAGGTCGACCCAGTAATCGAGAAACGCCTCACGGAAGCGGCGCGATTTCGGGTCGCTGAGCAGACGTTCGGTCTCGGCGCGGAGCACGGCCGGTTGGCTGAGCTCGCCGCGGGCGGCCCGACCGCGCAGGGCATCGTCGGGCGGAGAATTCCACAGGAAGAGCGCGAGGCGGGTGGCCACCGCCGTGTCGTCGAGCCGGCCGGGTTGCTCGTCGAGGAAAATGAAGCCGGGCGACGCGAGCACGGCGGTGTAGGTGGCCACCATCGCCTCGCCGAAACTCAGACCGGCGGCCATACGCTCATCGAACAACGAGAGGAAACGCTGTGCATCGGCCTCGGCCACGGGACGCCGATAGGCGCGGGCCAAGAACGCGCGCAACAGGCGATCGGCATCGGACCGGGGCGCAGTGGACACGATATCGACCCGGGATTCTTCAATCGGAATGACCCGCTGGCCCGCCTGCCGGCCACCGTCGCGCCGTTCGCCGAGCGCGATCACGGGAATCGTAATTCCCGGCGCGTTGGGCTTCACCGTCACAAGGGGCAGATCGCCAAAGAGCAGCCGATAACCGGCAGCGGTGGCCTGATCGTAGAGCGGCCCCTCGACCTCCATCCAACGGAAAGCGACGCTGGGCACACCGTCAGGCGTCATGAGTGGATTTCGAAAATCATTCGGCCGTGACCGATAGAAACGCGACGCGTCGGGGACGAGGGTCTCGTTGGCCAGCAGCCAGACTTCGCCGACGTCGTGGGTCGTGGGCTCGGGGGTGAGATCAAACTCGCCGACCCGGCGGTTGAGCAGACCGTTGCGCGTATAAACGGTGATGGGCTCGATCGTGCGACCGGGCGAAATCCGGTCGTAGTCGGGCGTATTGGGATTGGGCGGCCGGGGCTTGCCGACTTTATCGTCGCTGTGGGTGAAACTCTTGGTCACGCCGCCGGGCGCAGCCCACATGGTGTAGCCGTTGAAACGAATCCGGTAGCGGCCGGCGACGGGGGCGCGGAAACTATCCCAACGATACGTGAAGCCGGTAACGTAGTTGCTCGCCACCCAGCCGACCGCTTCGAGTTCACGGGTGGCGGAATCGGCGGCGCCGACCGTAAGCGGAGCCTCGAGCATCCGGACGGCGCGCTGCGGCTCTCGACCGAGCAGCGGATAGGTCATGCGATCGGGCGACGAGTTGAAGGGGTTCGGGGTAAACTTGCTGGTGAGGGTGCGCTGGTCGCGCGCGTAATGCCGCACGGTCGTTGTGGGCGGGCGCTCGAGCTGCACGGTGAGCGCCTGACGGATCGCGTAATCGGCGGCAGCCAAGTAGCGCGCGAGGTGGACGTGGGAGACGTCGAGCGCATCGCCGACTTTATTGTAGCGGTTGGACTCGCCGTCGTCGGGGAACTGGCCGCGGATCTGGAGCCACGGCGCGCCGAGCAGATCACGCAGGGCGTTTTCGTATTCGTAGCCGTTAAGCCGGCGCTGCGTGGCGCGACCCTCGCGGGCGACGAGGGCGCGATCGTGCGTGATGAGGACCTCGCGCAGCGCCGCGAGGAAGGCCGCGGTCTCGGCCGGATCGGGGCGGGCCTTTTCCTTCGGCGGCATCTCGCCGGCACCCAGGCGGTCGTGGACCTTGATCCAAGTCGCAAAGTCGGACTGCGCCGTGAGATCGAGCGTGAGCGAGGTGAGGTCGAGGCGGGCGGTCTTGTCCTCGTCGTTGTGACAAGCCGAGCAGTATTTGTCGGTGTAGTCGCGCAGCGCCGGCGGGAGGGCGGCGGAGGCAGCGGCAGAGAGAAAAATAAGGACGGCGACGAGGCCCAATGTAGGGGCGCTGCTTTTCGGCGCCCGGCGTGCCCGGGCGGAACGGGTGTCGGCAAGCGACGCCCCTGCAGAAAAGGCGCTCATACCAACTCGAGTCCCCGCATCGTGCCGGTGGACGAAGCGAACTTGTCGCTCTCGATGCCCATGCGCTGGAGCATGGAAACGTAGAGATTGGGCAGCGGATAATTGTTCGAGGTGCTGAACGCGTGATGTTGCCCGTGTTTGAATCCACCGCCGGCAAGCAGCGTGGGCATGTTGAAACAGGTGTGGGCGTTGGCGTCGCCGAAGTTGGAACCGTAAAGCACCATCGTGCGGTCGAGGAGCGTGTCCTCGGCTTCGCGCACGGACTTCAAATCGGAGATCAAGTTGGCCAACAGTTTCATGTGCCACTCGTCGATCGTGATGAGCTCGGAGCGTTTCTTTTCGGATTTCCCGTGGTGGGAAAGGTTGTGGTAGCCGTCGGAGATCGTCTTGTCGGGAATCTCGAGTGCCGGGGTGCTCACGCCGTCGAGCATCAGGGTAATCGCGCGGGTGGAGTCGGTCTCGATGGCGAGCCGCGCCAGGTCATACATGATTTTGACCTTCGCCATGTAGGCGGAGGGATTCGTGGGATCGACGGGCATGGGCGCCTGAACCACGGGCTTGGGCTTGGTTTCCCAACCGCGCGAGGCCTGCAGCCGGTTCTCCAGATCGCGCACGCTCGTGAAGTATTGGTCGAGTCGGTCGCGATCGCGCGCCGTCACGCCGCGTTGGAGTTCACGGGCTTGGCCGGCCACGGTGTCCAGAATACTGCGACCGTTGTCGAGTTGACGGAGCTGGGCTTTTATCTGCTCGGGGGAACCCTGGAGAAAGAGCTGCTTGAAAACCTCGGCGGCCTTGTCCTCGGGCGGGATCGCGACGCCGGTGCCGGTCCATGAGAGACTGCGCGTGCGGGTATTCACGCCGAGGGTGAGCGACGGGAAACGCGTGAGCGTGCCGATTTGCTCGGCCATGTGCTGGTCCAGGGAAACGGTGTTGCGAAACGAGCTGCTGCCGGGATGCGGCGCCGCGGTGAGAAAACAAACGTCGGCCGGGTGGCCGCCATCGACGTTGGGATGGGAAACACCACTGAACACGCTGAAGTCCTCACGGTGGGGCTGCAGGGGCTTCAAGTAGGGCGAGGCCACGTAGTCGCGACCCGTGCCGGTGGGGAAAAACTGATCGCCGAGGAGCCCGAGATTGTTGCACACGGCGAGCATCCGGCGGGGCTTGGCCCCGGGAGCCAGCGGTCCATCGGCCTTCGCGGCGCGGGCAACGCCAGAAAGCATCGACTCCAAAAACGGCAGCGAAAGCGCGATTCCCGTTCCCCGCAAAAAACGGCGACGCGAAAGCGGCAGGCGGGTGGTAACAAACGGGACGCGGGGCAAGGACGGCATAGCGGCGGGGATTTTCATGGGGCGGGGGGAACGGAAAGACTGAGCCACGTAAAAGAAGTTGCGACCAAAACCGGGCGCAAGCGTTGACTCACGATTTGCCCACGCTGCGAACCGGCCTGTCCGCATCGCCGCGGTCCAGACGATGATTTGCCGCCTCGCCTAGAGCCTCGCCCTGAGCCCACTTTTCCTTTCGATGACCACCATGACTCTGCGGGATCAACATGTGCTCATCACGGGCGGTTCGAGCGGTATCGGCCTCGAGCTCGCTCGACAGGCCGCCGCCGCCGGTGCCCGCGTGAGCCTCATCGCCCGCGATCCGGCGAAACTCGCGCTCGCCCGCGCGGCCGTCGGCGGAGTGACCTTTTCGGCGGTGGCCGACGTCGCCGTCGAAGCCCACGTGACCGAGGCGATCCGCGCGGCGGAACAGACCCACGGCCCGGTCGACGTGCTGATCGCCTCGGCCGGCATCGCCGAGCCGGGCTACTTTTCCGACCTGCCCACCGCAGCGTTTGAACGCGCGATGGCGGTGAATTATTTCGGCACACTTTACGCGTTGAAGGCCGTCGTGCCCGCGATGCGCCAACGCGGGCGCGGCGCCGTGGTGCTCGTCTCATCGGGCGCGGGTCTGCACGGATTCTTCGGTTACACCGCGTATGGGCCGTCGAAATTCGCGCTGCGCGGGCTGGCCGAGTCGTTGCGCGCCGAGCTGAACGGCACGGGCGTCCACGTCATGATCGTCTACCCGCCCGATACCGATACCCCCCAACTCGCCGCCGAGAATCGCACCAAGCCCCCCGAGACCAAGGCCATCACGGCCGGCGGCGGACTTTGGACGGCGGAGGCGATCGCACGTGCGACGATGACGGGTCTCGCCAAGAGGCGATTCGCGCTGACTCCCGGTGCGCCGCTGACGGCGCTTTATTGGCTGAGCAGCCTCCTCGCGCCGCTGCTTTTTTGGCACTTCGACCGCCTCGCCCGTAAAGCCCGAGGCCGGACCGGCAAAGACTGATGCAGGCCCCGCCATCGCCGGCGTTTTCGGGTCGCGAGGTCAAAGCGTAGTCGCCCGGGTCCACTCAAAAAACAGGAAATCAAGCGGGGGATTCGGCCGATTGATTGCGGTATCAGGCTGCGCCCACTCACCACCACGGCGCGCCCGGAGAGGCTCAAGCCTTCCGATCGCTCTGGAATCATCTCCGCCTTGTTCGCGGCGGAATCGCCACCGCACTCCCCCGCGATCGGTCGCAGGCAAACGAAATTGAACCGCGACGACAGTGATGCCGCCGATACACGAAGGCTTTGCGAAGTCGATCAAGCCGCGCTGGGCGCCGGCCAATACCGCCCGGCATCGGAACAGGCTGCGCAAGTTTTCTCCCTCGCCCGCTTTGCCCGGGCATTTATCCGTGACGGCGTGAGCCCGATCGCGAACCCGACTTTGCTCCGGAGTTTCAAGCCAACGACGACTAGCCGTTGGGATTTGGTTTTGGCGGACGCGCGCCGAGAAAGGCAAAGCCGGATCACAGCCAGCCAATCCCAGCGGCAAACGGCGCTTCGTCCGCTCGTTCCGCACCGAGGCCGAGGCATCGGGCGGATCGAACGATCCTTACACTGCCTAGCAACTCACGTTTTTGCCTTCGCTGCCAAAATGCTTCATCCGCTCCTCGGCGGTCGTCTTGGTGATACCGGCGGGAGCATAGTGGAATTGCAGCGCGCGGCGGCGGTTGGCCGACGCATTGTGCGGTGTGCCGTGCGGGAGCAGTCCGTCGAAAAACAGCATTCCACCGGGCGGCAACGGCGCGGCGACCGACCGGGTGCCGAGAATGACGTTGTCGCAAATCTGCCAATCACGCCGCTGGAAGTGCACGATCGGACCTTCGCGGTGGCGCCCCGGCAACAGCTGCATACAGCCGTTCTCGATCGTCGCGGCGTCGAGTGCGATCCACGTGCCGACCACCGGCGTGCCGAGCGGATAATCGAAATACGCGTGATCCTGGTGCCAAGGTTTCTCCCGGCCGAGCCGCGGCGGCTTCACGAGGCACATGTCCTGGAACATCTCGGGCTCGCGGTCGCCCATCAGTTTCCGCACGGCCGCGAGGACCTTCGCGTGGTGCGAAATCGCTTTAAGCCGGGCTTCGTGGTTCACGAAAAACCAGACTTTGCGTACCGCGTCCTGCCGTTGCTCCACGCTGAGCGTGGGCAAGATCGCCTTGGCTCCCGCCTCAAAGGTGATGCCGTTAAACGACGGCACTTTGCCCATGATCAGATCGACCACTCCGGCCAGCGCCGAGGCCACTTCGGCCGGCGTGAACGCCTCGCGCACCACAAGATAGCCGTGCTCCCGGTAGAACGCGATTTCGCTCGGACCGATGTCGTCCAGCGTGGCCACCGAATGGGCGGTACCGGCCTCGGGTTGGTAAAGCTCGGGCGCGTGTAATTCGGCACCGTGGTCAAATTCGGCGGCGGGCAGGGCGGGAGCGGCAGTGGACATGGTGATAGTGTGCGGGGGTTGAAGATAAACTTATCCGTGTTCAATCTAACCGCTTTAAATCGTATTCGCCATGAAGCCGTCCGCCATCTTTTTGTAGTTATCCGCTTTTGCTCCATGGCTGCTCCCCCACCCGCCTACCGCGTTCTGCTCTCCGCCCATTGTAACCGGGTTCGCTGCGAAGCCGACTGGCACCTCGGCCCGGATTGGGCCCCGCGCCTGCGCGACTACGATCTCTGGTTCGTGAGTGCCGGTCGCGGGCGCATGCTCACGTCCGACGGTGAAGTCGCCCTTGCCCCCGGCGTAGGCCTGTGGATGCGTCCCGGCCGGCGCTACGAAGCCACCCACGACCCTGCCGCCCCGTTGGTCGTGAACTTCTTTCACTTCACTCTGGCCGAGCCCCCCCGCCGCTTCACACCGTCCGCCGAAGTTCTCCGCACGGCGCACCCCGATTTCGTCGAAGCCATGATGCGCCGCATCCTGACGTTGCGCGCCAAGTCCATCCCGGCCGCCCACGCCTCCGCCAACGCCCTCTTTGGCGCTCTCCTCGGCGAACTGGTCCGCGAAACCACCGCCCGCAACGCCGACCGGCCCACCCCCGGCCTCGACCAACACCACCGCGAAATCATCCAACGTCTCGTCGCCGAAATCCGCGAAAAACCCGGCGCCGCCCGCACCGTCGCGGCCCTCGCCAAAACCGCCGGCTACAGCGTGGATCACTTTTCGCGCACCTTCGAAAAAGTCACCGGTCAACGCCCGCAGGAGCTCATCATCTCCGCCCGCCTCGCCCGCGCTCGCCAACTCTTGGCCGAAACGGGGCTCACGATCAGCCAGATCGCCGAAACCCTCGGTTTCCGCGACGTGTTTTTCTTCTCCCGCCAGTTCACCCAACGCACCGGACAAACCCCCTCGGCCTACCGCGCCGCGCTGTCGCCCTAGAAATTCGCCGCCATCACCCGGTGCAACGCCGGCCGCACCCGGCGCGCGAGTCTCGCGTTGGCATATCCCATCCACGCCACCGGCGTCGTCGTATCCAACGGATAGTTGAGCGCCCCGCCCTCCGGCGCCTCGATCACACAACCGGCCTCACGGGCGATCAACGCCGTGCAGATATCGTAGGGATGACAGCACAGCGTCGCCGCCGAAAAACCCAGCTTCGCATAGGCCGGCGGCCGCAAATCCCCGAGCATCCGGTCGTGCCCCACGATCAACTCGTGCAACTGCCCGCCCGTGGAGATGTATTGGTCGTCGAAGACCAGTTGCCCGCCGTTTTTCCCGTGCACGCCGAGCTCTTGCCAGAGTTGCTCCTCCAGCACGCCGAGCAGACCTTTGCCCTCGGGAAAGAAACGCGCGATCGACGCGAACCCGTGCTCAAAATTCCCCGCAACCGAGGGCCGCACCTTGATCTTTTTCCGCCCGCCGCCGCCGCGCACGTCCACAGCCTCCGCGACCACGCCGCCACCGCGCACCGCACTCAACTGGTCCGCCCGCCACTGCTTGCTCGTCGGCAGCTCCGTCATCGCCGCCACCACGATGTCGCCGAGGTGATTCTTCGCCCCGCGCTGCACCGCCAACCCGGCGAGACTCCACGCCGGGCGTTTGTCATACATGTAGCTCCGCGTGCCATCGATCGGATCGAGGATGCACTTGAACCGGGTCCGCGCCACCGGCGTCCCGTGAGGGAACGTCGCCGGCTCGCCGTCTTCGAGCCCTTCCATCACCAATTCCACCGGCCAAGCCCGCGGCCAGTGCGCCTCGAACCACGCCATAATCGCCGCCTCGCTCAAACGGTCCACGTGATAGATCGTGTCCGCCGCCGTGACCGCCGCCACTTTGGCGAAGGTCGCCGCTTGTCGGACCTGCGCCGCCACCAGCGTATCGCGAATCGAATCCTGCAACGCGCACAACAGCCGGCGCGCCCGGTTCATTTCCGCTGCGGTCATCGGGGCATTTTTCATCGTGAAAATATCAGAGCAGGGTCGCCCCGTCTCCGGTCTGCGTGTGCAACACATCCGGCGCCGCGCCAAATCTCGCCCGATACGCCGCCACGACCGCCTGCACCTGCGCCTCGCCGAACGCCCCGTTCGTCATCGCCATCACCGCGCCGCCAAAACCTCCGCCCGTGAGCCGCGCGCCGAAGACGTGCTCCGTCGCCGTCAGCACATCGACCAGAAAATCAAGCTCCGCCGTGCTATTCTCAAAGAGAAACTGCGAGCTGCGATGCGACGCCGTCAGCAACCGTCCCACCGCCGCCAGATCGCCCCGGGCCAGCGCCGACCGGGATTCCGCCACCCGCGCGATCTCATCGACGATGTGCTTCGCGCGCTTGAACGCTTCGGGCGTGAGCCGCGCCTGGTCGCGCTCCACCGCCGCCGCGTCCGTTTCCACGAGCAAGCCGACGCCGAGCGCCTGCGCCGCCGCCATGCACTCGCGGTGACGCTCCGCATAAAGCCCGTCCACCAACGCGTGCTTGGTATGCGTGTTGAAAATCCAAAAATGCGCGTCCGCCGGCAGTGGCACCGTTTCAAAAACCGGTCCGCGGCAATCGATCCAAACGAGGCGGTTTTTTTGGCCAAACCCGGAGACGCCTTGATCAAGAATACCGCACGGCACGCCCACGAAGTTGTTCTCCGCGTGCTTGCCGATCTTCACCACGATCTCCCGCGGCGGTCGCTCTCCGGCCATCTCCAGAAACGCCAACGCCGAGGCCAACTCGATCGCCGCACTGCTGCTGAGACCCGCGCCCGCCGGTAGATTCGACATCGCCAAAAAATCAAAGCCCGCCGGCGCCTTCGCGCCGAACCCCGGCATCGCCGCCAAAACCCCGAGCGGATAATTCACCCAACTCGTCGCGCCCGCTCGTTTGGCCATGTCCTCCGCGCGCACTTCCACCGGCGCACCGCGTTGGTCGCTGGCAAACTGTCTCCGCCCATCGGCCCGCCCGGCGATCGCCACCCACACTCCGCGATCCAGCGCCGCCCCGAGCACCGTGCCGCCGTTATAATCGGTGTGATTCCCGATGAATTCGATCCGACCCGGCGCGTAGGCCACAATCTCGGGCGACCGTCCATAGACGTGGTGAAATTTTTCGGCGATCAGTGATTTCATGCGCGTTCGGTCGGTTCAAACAACCCTCCCAAGCGCACGCGTCGAGCTGGAATCACGCCCGCCCGCGCCGGAAATCCCGTTCACGAGTTTTCCGGCGGCTGCGTCGCCGGGAAATCCGCCGGCACTTCCCCCGCACTCCCTTTCACCAGCAAACGCAGCAGATGCTCGAGCATTTCCTCCCGCGGCCGGCCGCGCTCGATCGCCAGCTGGTCGGCACGTTTGAGCAACTGCGCCGCCATCACGGACGCCTGCCCGGGCGGCGCGCCCAATCGGGTGCAGAGTTGCGCGAGTTGCTCCTGCTCGTTCATGGCTCCACTTGGATCACCGCCGGGCCCGCCACCTCAAGCGCCAGCGGGAGATCCCGCTGCCAATTGACCAGCGACAGCATCGCCATCCCGACAAACCCGGTTTCGCCGCCGACTCCGGAACGCAGCTCCCCGACCTGCTTCGAATCCTGCCAAAGCGCGGCGGGCACGGCCGGCACCTGCCCGGGCCCGCGCACCCGCATCAGCCTCCGCCGCACCTGTCCCATCGCTTTCAACCGCGCCATCACTTCCTGGCCCAAATAACACCCTTTGGTGTAGGAAATCGCCACCTCTCCGAGCCCGCCTTCACTGGGCAAATCACCCGGCCCGAGATCGACCGGCACCGCCGGAATGCCCGCGCCGATCCGTCGCCGCGCCAATTCGTCCGCCCCGATCTCGGTCTCGGTCGACAACTTGGCGCGCACCTCGGCTTGGGTGCTCACGGGAAATACCCACTCCCAATTCTCCCCGAGCACGCGCCGCCCCGGGAAAATCCGCCCCACGTGCGCGTTCGCGGTCAGCCACTCGCCAGCGCCGTCGCCCAACACCGAAATCCCCATCCATTCGGAGGTGAAGTCCTCCATCACTACGTCATCGGCGATGATGTAGTCTTCTAGGCGCCGCATAATGCCTGCCGCCGGGCAAAAATAGCTAGCCAACCATCGCTCACCCTCAACCGCCCCGGCCAATACAAAACCATCACCCAAAACCTTCCCTTTCTGGTTGAGCCACAAGCCGTAAACACTCCTCCCCGCCGCCAAACCACGCAGCTCATTGGTGAACTGACCTTGCAAGAAAGTTGCAGCATCCTCCCCACCCACCCGCACCCAGGCCCCTATTTTCCAGACGGAATACTCCAACGCTCGTGAATTTCGCATATAGTTCATCCTGCTGATTTTTAGTCGCTTAGCAATTTTTGTGATAGATTTTGATAACTTTGAGTTGACGAACTCTGATAATAAGCTACTTCTCAGCTTGTTCAATTTCATACTTCTCCCCGCTTAGCGGGGAGTTTTGGGGTAACTAAGAAAGCAAAGGCCGGCCACATAGGGGTATGTGGCCGGCCACTTTTTTGCTCAAATTCCAAGGTTTTCTTTGTCACCCAACCCGGACTTGCACCGATTCGCTTCCGCCGACCAAGCTATTCTCTCATGCACCGCACCTCGGACCTCAACGTCGTCGAAACCCGCACCTTGCCCTCGCCTACCGCGCTGCTGGCCGAATTGCCCAAAACCACGGCTCAGGCCGCGTTTGTAGCGCATAGCCGCGAGGACATCCGGCGGATCATCTTCACGGACGACCGCCGCTTTCTCCTGCTTATCGGCCCTTGTTCGATCCACGACGTGGACGCCGGCCGCGACTACGCCCGACGCCTCGCCGCGCTTGCCCGGGAGGTCTCCGATCGCGTGGTGGTCGTGATGCGCGTTTATTTCGAGAAACCCCGCACCACGGTCGGCTGGAAGGGCCTGGTAATGGATCCGCATCTCGACGGCTCCCACGACATCGCCGCCGGCCTCCGGCTCGGCCGCACGTTCCTAGGCGACGTACTCGACCTTGGTTTACCCACGGCCACCGAGTTTCTCGACCCCATCACCCCGCAATACGTCGCCGATCTTGTGTGCTGGGGTGCCATCGGTGCGCGCACGACCGAGTCGCAAACCCACCGTCAAATGGCCTCGGGACTCTCGATGCCGCTCGGGTTTAAGAACGGCACCGATGGCTCCCTCCAAGCCGCCGTCAACGCCATCAAGGCCGCCGGCCAACCCCAAACGTTTCTCGGCATCAATCTCGACGGTGCCGCCTCAGCCGTCGTCACGCGCGGAAATCCCAACTGCCACGTCGTCCTTCGCGGCGGTGCCGCCGGCCCCAACTTTTCGCCGGATCACATCGCGCAAACCGAGACGCTTTTGGCCAAAGCCAACCTGCCGAAATCGATCCTCGTTGATTGCTCGCACGACAACTCCGCGAAAAAACCCGAGCTCCAGCCCGAGGTCATGCGCGCCCTCCTCACCCAGATCGCCGCCGGCAACCGCTCCATCATGGGCGCCATGATCGAGAGCAATCTTTCCGCCGGCAACCAGGCCTTCCCCGTGCCAAAAGAAACGCTCCGCTACGGTGTCAGCATCACCGACGGCTGCATCGACTGGCCCACCACCGAGGCTCTCGTCCGCGAGATCCACACCGCCCTCGCGCCGCGCTTCGCCTGATCCGGGCTAGCCCGCCGCGTCGCCCCGCCCCAACGCCACGCACTCGGCCAGCCACGCCTCGCGGCGCGCCGGCGTCGGAAGTCCGCACTTGGTGGAACACCCGGACCGCCACCGGACTCACTCCGCAAAATTTCAGCGTCCATCGCCGCAACGCGTGGGTTTGCGGCCGCGTTGGCCGATGCGTTGTCGGGGTTCAAGGTCGCGCGCCTGATACTCGGCCAGCATCTTGAAACGTTGAATCCGCCGCCGCCCAACCCTCCAAATTCATTAACCACGGATGCACCTGAATTAGACCAACGTCCCTTGATCAACAGCCTGCGGGTTCCGAGGTGGCACGGATATCTTGCCCGTGGGTTTGAGGCTGAAACCCAACCGCTATGGGTCTCACCCCAATCGCCCGATCCTTTCGCCTCTTTGTCGGGCCGTTCCGTGGGTCGGGCCCGCAGACGAAACGGCCTCCGAGGTAGGAGCCCGCTCGCGGGCGATATGACGGAGGTGAACGTCGCAGCCTCAAATCACCCGTAAGCGCAGCCTCAAATCGCCCGCAAGCGGGCTCCTACCCACGGCGCGCCTCGCGCACCTCGCCCTGACAAGCGTCTGGAAATTAAGGGACGTTGGCATGGCCGCGCCCGCTTCGCGATCTCACCGAAATTCGTCGCCTCCCAGCCGTCACGCGCGATCACCTTCTCGGCGGCATCGAGAATCATTTGCCGGCGTTAGTCTTTTTCTTCTTCACCGGGTGCGGGGCGGATCAATTTTGACCCGTTCTCGGTTTTCGCCATCTGCCCTCGACGAGCCCTTCGGCCCGAAAACGTCAGCAGCAAAGTTTCTGCCCTCCTCCAATTCGTCTACATCTCGTCATTTTCCAAATTTCTTCCGTGTCTTCCGTGTGTTCCGCGGGCAAACTGACCCTTTCCCATTATGAAATCCCCCATTCGCGTCGCTGTCACCGGAGCCGCCGGCCAGATCGGTTACTCCCTCCTCTTCCGTATCGCCTCCGGGGCGATGTTCGGTCCCGACCAGCCGGTCATTTTGCAATTGATCGAGGCCCCGATCGAGAAAGCCCTGAAGGCCCTCGAAGGCGTCGCGATGGAGCTCGATGACTGCGCCTTCCCGTTGCTCAAGGGCATTGTCCAGACTTCCGATCCCGCCGTCGGTTTCAAAGACGCCAACTGGTGCCTGCTCGTCGGCGCCAAACCTCGCGGCCCCGGCATGGAGCGCGCCGATCTCCTCAAAGATAACGGCGCCATCTTCATCGGCCAGGGCAAGATCATCGACGCTGTCGCCGCTGATGACGCCCGCATCGCCGTCGTCGGAAATCCCGCCAACACCAACTGCATGATCGCCGCGTCGCAGGCCAAACGCCTCCCCGCCGAGCGCTTCACCGCGATGGTTCGTCTCGATCAAAACCGCGCGCAGACCCAACTGGCCAAGAAAGCCGGCGTCGATCTCACCGCCGTCAAAGACATCTTCATCTACGGCAACCACAGCCCGACCATGTTCCCGGCCTTCGCCCACGCCACGATCAACGGCGCGCCCGCGACTTCCGTCATCACCGACAGCGCGTGGCTCCAGGGCCCGTTCTGCGAGACCGTCGGCAAACGCGGCGCCGCTATCATCGCCGCCCGCGGCCTCTCTTCGGCCGCCTCCGCGGCCAACGCCCTCGTCGACCACGTGCGCTCACTCGTCACGCCCGGCGCGATCCACTCCGTCGCGGTGAAAAGCGAGGGCCGCTACGGCTTCGATGCCAACGTCTGGGCCGGGATGCCCGTGCGCACCACGACCCCCGGCAGCTACGAGGTCATCGAGGGCTACGCCATGGATGATTTCGCGAAGTCCAAGATCGCTGCGACCAACAAGGAACTCGCCGAAGAGCGCGCCTTCGTGGCGTCGATGATCAGCTGATTTCCCGGGAGCGCGGCCGCCCCGGCCGCTTTTCGGAAAGCAGGGCGCGGTCTCCGACCCGTCCTCCCGCGGCGAACCTATTTGGGCTCGCCGCTTTTTTGCGCCCCACGCTTCACACTTCCGCCACTTCAAACCGCTCCGACGGCGTCACGAACTCCTCCTGCGCCGCCACAAGCAGGATCTCCCGCGACCCCGCTGCCTGCGTGCGCTTGAGCAGGCCATACACGCTCGCCGCCGCCGCAGCCAACGCCGCCCCCGCCGACTTCGTCCGCAGGTAATGCACGAAAAACAGCGCGGCGATCGCATCGCCCGCCCCGTTCACGCTCACCGCCAACCGCGGCGTGCGCACCCGCCAAAAACGTCCCGCTTCGCCGACCAGCAAATCAACCGCGCCCGCCGGCGTTTCCTTCGTCACCACCGAGGTCACCAACACCACCCGCGGTCCCAGCCCGTGCGCCGCGGTGATCGCCGTTTTTACCTGTTCGACGGTTTCACTCGTGCAGGCCGTCGCGGTCCCGCCTCCGGCCAAATGGTCCAATTCAAAATGGTTCGGCGTGATGATGTCCGCCGCTCGCACCGCGTGGTCCTTCATGAACTCCGGAATGCCCGGGCGCACAAAAATCCCGCGCCCCACGTCGCCAAACACCGGATCGCAGCAATACAACGCCGCCGGATTCGCCGCCCTCACCCGCCGCACCGCGCCCAAAATCGCCTGACCGATCTCGGGCGAGCCCATGTAGCCCGACAGCACCCCGTCGCACGTGGGCAACACCCCGCGGTCAGAGATCCCGTCCACCAACTCGTCGATCGACGGGCCATCATAAACCCGTCCTTTCCAGGAGCCGTAACCGGTATGGTTGGAAAATTGCACGGTATGGATCGGCCATACTTCCACGCCGAGCCGCTGCATCGGAAACACAGCCGCATCATTGCCCACATGCCCGAAAGCCACGTGCGATTGGATCGAAAGGATGTGCATGGTCGCGAATCAGGCGGGCGCGCCCGCCCCGTTCCAGCCGGCACGTGAAGTCATCGCCCGTTTCATGCTAGCTTACAGCATTCCCGCCAGCACCCGCGCCTTCGTCAGCGCAAACGCCCGCCGCAGCTCCGCAAACCCCGCCACCAATTCCCGCGGCGATCCATTTTTCGTGAAACGCATCTCCAGCGTCGCCCCGTCACACACCACCGCCGCATCCACCCCTTCCGCCCGCAACGTGCACTGCGCGCAATCCGACGGATACTCCACCGTCAGCCCCGCCCCCGCCGCCTCGTCCTTCGGATCAAGCCCTTCGACCGCGTCGATCACCGCCTCCACCCGCACGCCTTTCTTCAACGCAAACACCACCGCCGAAAACTGCCCCGCAAACAGGGCGTCAAACTCCGCCACCTCCACCAGCTCCGCGTTCCGCAGGCTGTGCAACGTCCGCGTGATCGCGTAGCTCCCCGGGTCCCCCGGCTCCAGCGCGTAACCCAGCTCCAACACGAAATCCTTCGCCGTGAGCACCGCCGTCGGACTCGCCACTTCCAGGGTCAGCTGCGCCCGCTTGTAGCCCAGCGCGCCTTTGGCCGCTTGGAAGAACTTTTCCCCTTCCTCGGCCAAATCACCCGCGCACAACTTGCCCAAAAACGCCGTCGTCGCGGCATTCACCGCATCCGGCACCGTGTGATGCGCTTTGCGAAACCCGCCCAGCGTCTTCACGAGTCCGCTGCCGCGCCCCACCAAACTCACCCCGCTGATAAATGATCGCGGATCGTCCGCCGATTTTCCCATGGGCCCGATTCAGCCCGCCACCCCCGCCAGCGCCACGCCAAAATGACCGGGCGTCCCGGACCCGCCGGATGAGACCCGGCGACCGGTCGGCCCGGCTCGATCTGGGCCAGAATCGCCTTCGCCGTCGCATCGGGTGCGACACGGACCGCTCCGGCAGACGACTCACGGCGAACTCCGCCGGCTCGCGCGCGTCGAGCAACACGGGCTGCGGGCGGGCCGCATCGTTCCGCCACGCGGCCAGCTCGGCGGTGCTCAGTTGCGACACCTGGGGAAACCGCTCTCTCACCAGCGCCAGCATCGCAGCCCAAGTCGGACCTTTGTTCTCAATCGCCGACGCATCCTGCGCCCGTCCCACTGCGCCCACAGCCACCGCCACCAGCAAGACGATAAAGAACGCGATCTTCGTGGGGAGAAACGTTTTGCCCGCTTACGGCGACGCGTCCAAGACCGCATCGACGCCGCGCGCAAAGGCCTCTTCCACCGGGCCGGCCGAGGTGACCAACGTAGCCCTCGCCCGCGCCTCGGGCCAGCCGTGCGCCATCGCGACCGACGTACGCACCCAGTCGAACATCGGCACGTCGTTGTCCGCATCGCCGAAGCCCATTGTCTCCTCACGCCTGATCCCGAGCTGCGCCGCCAGCGCCGCCAACCCGGTCGCCTTCGAAACTCCCGGTTGCACGAATTCAAAAAGATGCCGGTGCGAACGCAGTTTCTCCGTCGGCATCGCCGCCACGCGCGCCTCCTGCGCCAGCGTCGCCAACCGCTCCGGCTCGCCGACCCACACGATCTTAAACGTGCGCGTCGCCAAAAATTGCTCCGTCGAGATCCGCGCCGGACGGTGCCCGATGTGTTTGAAATAGGATTCCACGCCGAGATCGCTGTCGGTCGCGATGCCTTCGGTCGAATACACGAGCGCGGGAAAGCCCATCTGATGCCCGAGGTCCAACACCTGCCGCGCCGCCACCGGATCGAGAAACGACTGGTGCAATACCCGCGCCCCCTCGACATCCGCGACCTGCGCACCTTGCACCGAGACGATCCAGCGCACGCCGGGCAACGCCCGCGCAAACGCCACCATCGTCCCTTGGTGCCGCCCGGAGGCCAATACGACCTCGATCCCGGCGGCCTGGAGCCGCTGCACCGCCTGCACGTTGGCCGGGCTGATCGTGTGATCGGGTCCGAGCAAAGTACCGTCGAGGTCGATCGCGGCGAGCTTGTGGCCGCGGGCTGCGGTGTGAGTGGTGAGCATCGACCAAAACCCTTGGCCGCATCACCACGGCCGGCCAGTTCGAAAAATCCCCCGTCGCCCGAAATCCGCGCCCTGCCTGATCCCGCCAAAACGGCCTTCCTTTGCCGCACGCCTTCGATTGCGATGCCACGCCACCAAGTCACGCGTCGTCCATGAAACCGAACTCCAAGCTCGTCCAACTCATCAAGCGGGGAGCCCTCGTCGGGGCCGTTCCCGCCGCCGTCTATGCCGCGTTCTGCGTGTTCGTCGGCTTGAGCCAACGCAACCTGCTATACTTCCCCACCCACCACGCCGCCGACCCGGCGATGCTGCCGTGGACGGTCAACGGCGAGACGATCGGCTTTCACCGGCCGGTCCCGTCGCCCCAAACCATCTGGTTCATGATGCACGGCAACGGCGGCCAAGCCTCCGACCGCACCTACGCGCTGCCGCGGATGGCGCCGACCGATGCGCTCTACGTGCCCGAGTATCCCGGCTACGGCCGGCGCGACGGCCAACCTTCCCTCGCGACGATCAATACCGCCGCACTGGCCGCCTACCAAGCGCTGCGCCGTGAGTTTCCCGGCAAACCCATCGGCATCCTCGGTGAATCCATCGGCAGCGGTCCCGCTTCGTTTTTGGCCTCGGCCTCGCCCGCGCCGGACAAAATCATCCTCGTCGTCCCGTTCGACACGTTGGCCGACGTCGCCGCCCGGCATTTCCCGTTTCTCCCGGTTCGCCTCATGCTCCGCGACCGCTGGGACAATATCGCCGCCCTACGCAACTACCCGGGGCCCATCGACATCTACGGCGCGCTCGACGACGAAATTATCAACTTCGCCCACGCCAAAAATCTCTCCGCCCGCATTCCGGCCGCGCGCTTCACCGCCATCGAGGGCGGCCACAACAGTTGGTCGGCCTCGCCCCAAGTGAAAATCAGCCGGTGATAACCGCCGTGCCGCGCCCATATTTTTCCCGCTATGTCGCACTCGGCGACAGCTCGACCGAGGGCATTGACGATCCGGACGGCGCGGGCGGTTACCGCGGTTGGTCACAGCGGTTGGCCGAGCGCATCCACGCTCTGCAGGGCAATTTACTCTACGCCAATCTCGGCGTCCGCGGGCTGACGACGGTGCAGGTGCGCGAGCGCCAGCTCGCCCCCGCCCTCGCCCTGCGTCCCGATCTCGCGACCGTTTTTTGCGGCACTAACGATGTCACTGCGCCGCGCTTCGACGCCGCGCGCGTCGGGGCCGACATCGAGCACATGCAACGCTCGCTCCGGGCCGGCGGCGCGACGGTCCTGAGTTTCACCCTGCCCGATCTCACGCCGCTCATGCCTCTCGCTCGCCTGATCACGCCGCGCATCGCGGCCCTCAACGCCGCTCTCGCCGGCGCGTCGCGCCGCTCCGGCGCCCTGCTCGTGGACTTCGCGGCGTACCCCGTGGCCACCGATCGCCGTCTTTGGAGCGACGACCGCATCCACGCCAATTCTGCCGGCCACGCCCGTATCGCGGAAGCCCTCGCGCACGCCTTGGATCTGCCGGGCAGCAGCACCGCATGGCGAGAGCCGCTGTCCGCTTTACCCCGGCGAACCGCGCTTCAGGTCTGCGCCGCGGAGATGCGCTGGGCCCGTCACCATCTCCTGCCGTGGTTCGGCCGGAGTCTGATGGGCCGTTCGCTGGCCGACGGTCGCAGCGCGAAACGCCCCGCGCTCGCGCCGCTCTAGGCCCGCGCGCCGCCCGCCCGCCGCGTCACTTCTTTCGCACCGCCAGCGTCCACTCGCGACCCGAGTCGATGTTGTAGGTGTTGGCGAAATTCCCCTGGTTCACCGCCATCGCGACAAAGCCGCTACTGTTGATAAACATCAGATTCTTCCCCACCGGCACGTCGCCAAACGTGCGCGCGTAAGGCACGGTTTCCTCCCAGACGACTTTCTGGCCCCGGCGAATCGTGACGACCGCGAGGTCGCCTTCCTTCAGCCCGAGTTGGTCAAAGGTGCGCCGGTCAATCAGGCACGTCGTGTTGCCGAGGTGGCCGCGCGAACTGTCGATCATGCCGGTCACGGTGCCGTCTTTCAGCACGGGCTTCGGCAAATCGAGTTCGACCACCTTCGTGCCGAGCAGCGGTCCAACCTGTTCGTAGGTAATGACGCCGGCCGCGAGTTTGCCGGCCACATAGGCGTAGACATCGCGACCGTGAAACGTATGCGACCACTCGGTGCCGGGGCGGCGGTTCACTGTTTCGTCGATCTCGCGCACGGCCTCGACCCCGAACTCCTGCGCGACGTAGCCGAACGAGCCGTTGTCCGGCCCGACAAAAAATTGGCCGTTCTTGGTTTTCACGACGACCGATTTTCGCTTCGTGCCGACGCCCGGATCGACCACCGAGATGAAGACCGTGCCGACCGGCCACACCGGTGCGGTGTAGACCAAGTTCCGCGCGGCGGCGTCGATATTGTAGAGCTCGATCAGCGGCTGGACGTTGAAAATCGGGATAGTCTTATCGACGGCAAACACGACGCCGGGCATCACCGCGCCGCCGAAGTCCGCTTGGATGACGACCGCATTGCGCTCCTTGGCGACGAGGCCGATCGGCGAGAGCAGGACAAAAGCGAAGGCGAGAGCGCGGGTGAGTGGCGGCATGGAGTGGTTCAGAAACCATCGGTCCACGCCCGCCAGTCTTGCAAACCGGTTCTTTCGGTTACTCGGGGCGCCGGAATGATCACACCAGCGACGCGCCCCGGGGCGGCCGCACCACGACGGTGCCGGCAATCTTGTCGTGCCACGATTGGCGCTCGGAATCGAAGACCACCCACACGAAACCCAATCCCGCCACCGCGAGTGACAAGAAGCAGCCGAGGGCACGCACCACCGTCGTCGGCCAGTCCAGCGGCCGGTCGTCGAGCCGCACGACCCGCAATCCGCACACGATGCCGCCGATCGTCGTGCCTCTGTATTTCCACATCACTGCGCCATAGGCGGCGAGCCCCGGCAAAATCAAATGCCCGGCGCTCAGCGGCCCAAAGATGACGCCGATCAAAATCAGGTCGATCAACAAGGCTGCGGCGCGAATCCAGAAGCCCGCGCGGGGCAACGTGACGTTCGGAGCCATCGCGATCACGGGGGGCGGCATCGCGGCAGCCGAGGCCGCGGCATTCATCATCGGAGGAACTTGCTCCGCCGTGCCGAAGCCCGCCGACTGCGCCGCCGGTGCCGGTGAGGTCGCGGCCGTGGTCTCGGTCGTAACGGGCACGGTGAAGGCATTGACGCTCGCGGGCGGCGCCGCCGCGCCCATGGCTGCGGTCGCGGGCACGACGGGCGGCGCAAAAGGAACTTCGGGGAATGTCGGCGTGGCCGGGCTCTTGCCGGCGGTCAGCAGCGCGGCGATCGAACAACCCAGGCCGAGCGCAGCCGTCAGGGCGGCAAGAGCGAGCCCCGCGACCGGCGCCGCAAAAAGCAGCGCAAAGACGACTCCGCCGATAAGCACGGACACCGCCAATGGCGCCCGATCTTGCATCAGCTTTCGGCCAACGAGACCGTAAATCGCCGCTTTGCCGAACGCGACGCCGACGACGATCCCCGCCGGCAGCCCGAGCAGCGCGACCGGAATGCCCACGACCGTGACCAGCAGCAAAATGAAGAGGACCGGCAGGGCCATAACCGTCAGCAACGCCGAGAGCACCACCGCGCCGGGGCGTTGCACGAGCATATCACCCGTGCGCCGGATTCCGCCCGGAAACACCAGCGCGAGCAGCGCATAAAAACCCAGCGCGAGCAGCACCGGCACCGCCAGCCAGCCAAGCCCCGCCCCAAAGCCGAACAGCGCGCCGTGGCCGAGCGCATGATCCCACCACGCGCGCAAGGCCGAGGGGGTCTGCAACTTTGCAACCGAGAGTTTGCCCACGCCCACGCGGGTCACTTCTCCGCGCACGATTGCGCCCGGATCACGCTGCAACGTGCCGCCGATCGCAACCACATCGCCGTCCACTTCAGCCTTCGGCCCGAGCACCACGTCGCCCATCACCGCCACGACTTCGCCGCCCACTTTTCCGTTGATGGTAACGCTGCCCATCACGGCGACGGCGTCGCGGCGCACTTCACCGTCGATCCGCAGATCGCCCATGATCGCCACCGCTTCACCCGCCACTTTTTCCTCCGCGCCGATTACGTTTTCACTGAAAACGGTCACGCGGTCGGGGTCGCCGCCGGAATTTTTCTTCGCCCGCACCGTCTTCTTTTTCGGCGTCGGAGAAGCAGCCTCGGGGGCGGAGTCCAGCCGGCGCAGCGTTGATTTGTCTAGGTCTGCCGCGGCCGGCACCCCCACATTGACGGGCGGTAGGGACGGATTCTCGGCGGCCACGGGAGCCGGCGCCGTCGGAACCGGCGCAGGCGCGGGAGCCGGTTGCTCTTGGGCGAAAACCGCGAGGGTAACGGTGAGACCGAGGGCGATCGCAACGCTGAGAAAAAGCGGGCGTAAGGAAGTCTTCATGGGATCAAACGGAGTGAAAGGTTACGAGGCGTGAGGGCGTGGGCTTTGGTGCCACGTGCGGTAAGCAACGGCACCGGCACCGATCAGGGTGGCGTAAGCGCCGGCAAAAAGGGCCGCCCCGCCCAAGAGCCAGAGCGTGGGAATGGAACGGCCCACGGCCATAAAGGTATCAATCCCGATCGAGCCGAGCTGGCGAACGAAACCCAGCCAACCCAGCCGGCCGGCGACTTCGCTCGCGAGTTGCTGCGAAGCGTTCGCAGAAACCACATAGACTCCGGCGACGAGCGCGGCGGCCACGATGGCCGAGAGCACAAAAAAAGCGGCGCGCACCGGCGCGGGCCAGAAAGCGAAGGACTTGCGCCACCATGGCAGCGCCGCCTGACGGGCGAGTTCGGCGAACACGCGTGATTCGAGCGAGCGCGGAGCGCGGCGCTGCGGTTGCGCCCGGAGCGTGCGGTGGATGGCGGCTTCGAGCGGGTCGCGGGGATTTTCTGGCGGGAGATTCATGAGCGGGAGGCCGGCGGGCGGCTCAGTGGTCAGTTGTTGAATGATTCGTGCGCGGTGCTGCCGGCGCGTTGCAGGATTTTAGCGAGAGCGGCGCGGGCGCGGAGGATGTCGGTCTTCACCTTCGGCAGGGACACGCCAAGTTTTTTGGCGATCTCGTCGTAGGGCAGATCTTCAAAATGAAAAAGGACGAGCGGGATGCGCTGGTGGGGAGGAAGTTCATCGAGCGCGCGTTCAACGAGCACGCGGCGTTCGTCGGCATCGACTTCGCCGAAAAACGTCTCGGGCGCGGCAAAATCGACCTCGGGCGCATCGGAATCATCGCCGGCGTCGTCACGCTTGAGCTCGGAGAAAAAGCGCCAGCGGTTCCGGTAGCGCGTGAGGTGGTTGAGGGCGAGGTTGGTCGCGACGGTCTTCAGCCAGCCGCCTGCCGTGGGGCTGGTGGAGAGCATGGCGAAGTGCTGGTGCGCTTTCAAAAACACTTCCTGCGAAATGTCCTCCGCCTGCGTCTCGTTGCCGGTGAGCCGCGCGGCGGTGCTGAAAACCATGTTTTGGTAATTACGCATGAAGGTCGCGAAATCGGTCGGGGGAGTCAGGCCCGAGGGTGAATTTTGCACTGGAGGGTCATCGTTCATGTGCAAAACACGGGGAAGTGGCCAAAAGTCGCAGATTTCTTCTGCGAGCCGAACCCGGTCGGCGCGAGCCCGAAGACACTCAAAACGTGCAACTTCCCCTCGACGCCCCGTCGGCACACCGTTTGCATCCCCGGCCCGATGCTCCCCGTTTTGCTCGTCGCCTCCGCGCTCTCCGTCCCGACCGAGATTCCTCTTTGGCTCATGCTGCCGTTTGGCCTGTTGCTGCTGCTGATTGCCATCATGCCGCTGACCCCGCTCAAACTGAAGCACTGGTGGGAGCACAACTACCCGGCGGTCTCCGTGGGCCTCGGCGTTCTCGTTTCGGCTTATTACTACCTCAAAATTCCGGGCGGCGGCGGGCTCATCGTCCACACGGTTTACGAATACGTTTCCTTCATCGCCCTGATCGGCTCGCTCTTCGTCGTCGCCGGGGGAATCCACCTCAAGGTCAAGGGCGGCGCCACTCCACTGGCGAACGTCGCCTTCCTCGCCATCGGTGCCGTCGCGGCCAATTTCATCGGCACTACAGGAGCCTCGATGGTGCTGATCCGCCCGTGGATTCGGATGAACAAGGTACGGATCAGCGCGTTCCATGTCGTTTTTTTATCTTCATCGTGTCGAACGTCGGCGGCGCGCTCACCCCGATCGGCGACCCGCCTCTCTTCATCGGCTACCTGCACGGCGTGCCGTTTTTCTGGCTGCTGGATCGGGTGTTCGCCAGCTGGCTCGTGACCGCCGCCGCCATCCTGGCGGTGTTTTACTGCTTCGACCGTCGCAGCTTTGCCCGGATGCCGCACGCACCTCGGGCCGATGCCGAACAGGCGGACACCTGGCGCTTTGAGGGTGGGATCAACATCCTTTTCTTGCTGGTGATTATCGGCGCGGTGTTTTTGCCCGACACATTTTTCCTGCGGGAGGCCGTGATGCTGGCGGCCGCGACCGCCTCGTATTTTCTCACGCCGAAGACGGTCCACGCGGTGAACACGTTTTCTTTCGGCCCCATCAAGGAGGTCGCCTTTCTCTTCATCGGCATCCTCACCACAATGATGCCCGCGCTGGGTTACCTGGCGGTGCACGGCGTGGAGTTTGGCTTCACCCGCCCTCTGCAATATTATTTCGCCTCCGGCGCACTCTCCTCGGTCTTGGACAACGCCCCGACCTACGTGAACTTCCTGCAACTGGCCGAATCCACCGCCCGCGCCGCCAATCCCGCCGCGTTCGCCGGTGCCGCCGTGGGCTCCGTCGCCGCCGTGCAGATCCTCCTCGTGCAACAACCGGCCTTCGTCGTGGCGGTCAGTCTCGGCGCGGTCTTTTTCGGGGCCATGACCTACATCGGCAACGGACCCAATTTCATGGTAAAATCCATCGCCCACGACGCCGGCGTGCATTGCCCGTCGTTTTTCGGCTACATTTTCAAATACAGCCTGCCGATTCTCCTCCCGATTCTGATTTTGGTCGGCCTCCTATTCGTCTGACCGCTCCCACTCGCGAGTGAGCGGCGGGCTCGGGCTCGAATCGGCCGAATGACCCGCCTTGGCACAGGCTCTGCTAAAACGGGTGCCGGACTCGGCGCATCTGCGCGCTGCAGCGCCGCCCACGTTCCAACCTAAACCACACCGCCTAGCTCACCATGAAAAACTGGTCCCGATTCCTCCGAGGCTCGCTTGCACTCTCCGGCCTGTTCCTGGCCTTGGCCTGCTTGTCCCAAGCTCACGCCCAGACGCCCACCGCCGCGCCCGCCGCTCCGCCCCCGCCGACCGCCGAAGAGCGCATCGCGGCGCTCGAGGCCTACGTCAATAACGTCGATCCCGTCAAAGGCCCGTTGGTCGGCGTGGCCGGCCCCGGCCACAACGCCTGGATGATGACCAGCGCCGCGCTCGTGCTCTTCATGACGCTGCCCGGTCTCGCCCTCTTCTACGGCGGCCTTGTCCGCCGGAAGAACGTCCTCTCCGTGCTCGCCCAATGTCTCGGTATCACGGGCTTGGTCACCATCATGTGGTGGGCGTTT
>NEVA01000010.1 GCA_002304445.1 Opitutia bacterium Tous-C4FEB
CGATGGCCGCGAGCGCGATGAAGTTGATCTGGCCGGTCAAAAGGTAACTGCCCGCAAAAATCAGACGGCTCGTCACCATGCAGTGGTGCACGTCGGCCGCCAAAAACAACCCCAGCGTCTCCCGCCACGAACTGGAATCATGCAACCGCGTCAAAAATCCTAACGTCGTCCCAAACTCATCCCAAAAAGGCACGTCGCGATAGGACAAAAACGACACCCACGCGATAAACCCAATCGGCAGCATCGCTGCGGTCACCAAAAACCAGCGGGCAGAAAAAGAGACTCTCCAGTCGGGGTTGGAAACGGGGCGATTCATCGAGACGCAAACTAACGGAGGTTTTTACCAGCTTTGCCCAACTCGACAAGCCCCGGCAGGAAAAATTTTCCGATCCGGCGCGCGCTTCGGCAGTCGTTTGTCACCGGATCGTCTGACGGACGCCATCAATTTGCCGCCGGTGGCCGACCATGTGAGGGCGGAGGCGTCGCCGCAACCGGAGGTTCCGGGTGCGCGCATCGGGGGCTGCCGACACCACCCCGGCCACCGGGTGAGGTCGCTCAGAGCATCGTCGAACCGTGAGGGCGTAGGCGACCGAATCCAAGGAATTTGGCAGGGTGGCTGGACTTGGAGCCCTAAGGAATCTTTCCAGCCAAATGTGGAACGTGGGTTAACCGCCCTAAAACCAAAAATCCCATTTCGTTTTTTTGACGAAAGTGCTTTAAAAAATGGAACCCATCAGCTGGAAGGATCTTGCCGCCCGACTCGAAACCACTGTCCAGAGCTTACACCGCTGGCGGAGCATGGACGGAGCGCCCACGGAGCCGGATCTGGAAGCATGGCAAGCGTTCAAAGCCTGCCAGAACCTCGGCCGTGACCGCCTGACGCCCGACTTAGGCGCGCTCAAAGCGGAGCTACTCCGCGAGTAAATTAAACGCGAGCGCGGCCGCAATGCGCGCGAAGCCCGCGAGGTAGTCGACCAGAAGGTCGTCGAAGAAATGCTCGCGACCCTCGGCCAGAAGCTCGACCTGCTCCTACGCCTGAAGCTTGAAGTGGAACTAGGCCCAAGGGTGGCTGGCAAAAGTATGGCTGAAATCAACATCGAAGGAGCCATAATCGTCGACGAGATCCGCGAGGTGATTAATGCTAATATCGCGACATTTAAAACCACGCTGGTTCCGCCAACTCGAACGGCTTGACGAAACCGTAAACTCGAACCTCGCCAACTTTCAGAGGGAACTGGACGCCATTTGAACCGAGCAACGCGCGGGGCCGGCGAGGCAGTCTGGCCGAGGCGAGTCTGTGGGCTCAAAGTTGAAGCCGCGAACAATCGCGCACGTGTTGTCAGTGGCTAACCTCTGCCGCAAACCCTCGCCGCGTCATCGGCAACCTGTGGCGATTACAGGCGTTCTGTTCTCACTTTAGCCTGTTTCTGTTCTTACTTTTTGCGACGCTTTAAACCACAAAACCCCAGCTAACTATTTAGTTAACCGGAGTTAATGCAAAAAATGGAGCGGGCGAAGAGACTCGAACTCTCGACATCTTCCTTGGCAAGGAAGTGCTCTACCAACTGAGCTACACCCGCAAACTGAGCAGCGAGAAGTAGGCCGCGAAACGGCCCGGTCAACAGCAATTTTTCCGGGAATTCATTCCTCGGTTTTCCCTCCAGCTCGCTTGCTCGGGCACGTTCGTTCCAGGCCTCGGCCGGCAGGTGAACCAACCCGGCAGCAACGAGTCGCCCCGCCGCAGGTTCAATCGCCTAGTACGTCAACAACGTTCGCGCCTGCGCCGAAATAGTCGCGCCGATAAAACACCCGGAGCGCAAGCCGCGGCCGGTCATCATCGACATGCAACTCATGCGCGTTGGCCGGTTGAGCTGGAGTTCGAGCATCGGTCCAAACCACCCAGCTTGGACCCCAGGCGCGCGCTCCAATCCGACGCTCATTTATCGGTGACGTCGAGTTCGGGCCATTGCGCGATCTTGCGATGCAGGGTACGACGACTGACGCCCATCAATTGGGCGGCCTGCGTGCGGTTACCCCGTGACTTGATCAACGCCTCGCGGAGCAGGTGTTTTTCATTATCCTCGACCGAGAGCGAGGGCCCGACGTTGGCCACCGGACCGGAAGCACCGCCGCCGGTCGGTGGCTGCGACGTCGGGTTAATCACGATCCGGGTGAAGTCCGCCGCCGCCGCGACTCCGCGAAATTTAGGATCAAGATCGTATTCGGAAAGCTTGCCACCGCGCCGCAGCACCACGGCATTTTCGCAGAAATTGCGCAGCTCGCGGATATTTCCCGGCCACGCATACGCTTTCAGCGTCGCGATCGCTCCCGGCTCAAGCGAGAGCAGCGGATGGCCGTTTTCCTCCGAAAACAACTTTAGATAATGCGCCAGCAGCAGCGGAATGTCATCGGCCCGCGTGCGCAGCGGCGGCAGCTCGATCCGGACGACGTTGAGCCGGAAAAACAAGTCCTCGCGAAACTTCCCCTCGCGCACCAGCGCCTCCAGCCGGCGGTTGGTCGCCGCGACCAGGCGCACATCGAGATCAATCGGCTTGGAACCGCCGACCCGCTCGATCGCTTTTGTCTCAAGGAAACGCAGGAGCTTCACTTGGGTCGAAAGCGAAATCTCCCCGATCTCATCAAGAAACAACGTGCCGCCGACCGCCGCCTCAAATCGCCCGATGCGCCGCTCCGTCGCGCCGGTAAACGCGCCGCGCTCATGCCCGAAAAGCTCGCTCTCCAGCAAATTCTCCGAAAGTGCCGCGCAATGGACGGCAATGAACGGTGCGCGCGCGCGCGGACTGGCCTGATGGATGGCCTGCGCGATGAGTTCTTTGCCCGTGCCGGATTCGCCATCGATCAGCACCGTCGCCCGCGAGGGCGCGACCAGTTTCACCCGATCCAGCACGGCGGTCAGATTCGGCGAATGCCCGACGATACCGTTGACGCTGAACTTCTCATCGAGGCGTTCGTGCAACTGCTGCACCTCGACCTCGAGCGTCTTCGTTTTCAACGCGCGCTGGATCAAAACTTCGAGCCGCTCAATATTGACGGGTTTCGTCAGAAAATCGACCGCGCCACGCTTCATCGCCTCGACGGCGGTATCGATATTCCCGTAGGCCGTAATCATCAGCACCGCCGGCCGCTGGGGCAGCGCGAGGGCCTTGTCGATCACCTTGAGACCGGATTTCCCCGGCATCCGCAGATCGGTGAGCACGACATCGAAGGGTTGCGCGTCGAGCAGGTTAAACGCCTCGTCGGCGCTCGCGGCGATGGACACGTCGTAGGTGTCGGCCAAGGCTTGTTGCAGACCCTCGCGGGTGTGTTTCTCGTCGTCGACGATGAGCACGCTGGGAACCATTCCGCGATTCACACGCCGGCCGCCCGGAGGGTCAAGCCCCGCGCAAGTCGGCAGGCTACTGACATAAGGTTGTCAGACCTCTTTGCTACTTCTCCGCCCATGAAACTATCCGCCCGTCTGGCGTTCGTCGCCTCCGAACCGAGCGCTCCCCTGCCCGGCCCGCTCCGCCTGCCGGTGGCACCTCGCTCGATTCAAAAAGGCAGCACGCTCACCACGCTCCTCGATCGCGACGCAATCGACTGCCTCGCGCACAATCTCGCACTCGCGTGGCCCGAATTTGACGCCCCTTCTTTTCGTCGCTCCGCCGCCGCCGGCTTGGCGCCCCTTGCTCTCATGCAACGCGGTCAGCACCTCGCTCGCGTGCTGCACGCCCATCTGCCGGCCAACTTCGCGGCCGCGTGCGCCGTGCTTGAGCGCTCGCTCACGCCGCCCCAACGCGAAACCCAGAACCTTGGACTCGGCGTCTTCTTTTACCTGCCGCATGGGTGCTTCGCTTCCCTTTACGGTCATGATCCCGCGCACAACGGCGGGCGCGATCCCTTCGAACCGGCGATGCGGCTCCAATACGCCCTCACCCGCCGCTTTACCGCCGAGTTTTCCATCCGCTCATTTATCATTCGCTCCCCCGCGCGCACCTTGGCCCGTCTGCAAGATTGGACCCGTGACGCCGATCCGCATGTCCGCCGCCTGTGCTCGGAAGGAACCCGTCCGAGATTGCCTTGGGGCCAGCGTATTCCGGCCTTCATCGCCGATCCCGCTCCGGTGCTTCCGATTCTCGAAACGCTCAAGGACGATCCCGATCTCTACGTGCGCCGCAGCGTTGCCAATCACCTCGGCGACATCGCCAAGGATCACCCGGCCCTCGTTTTCGCTCTCTGCGAACAGTGGCTGGATCACGCCTCGGCCGAGCGAAAATGGCTCATTCGCCACGCCGTCCGCCACCCGTTCAAACACGGCCACCCTGCCGCTGTGAGGCTGCGAAAACTCGCCCGGTGAACCGGCGCCAGACGACCTTACCGTCACGCGCGCCCCGGCCCCGATACATCAGCAAAAAGAAAATCAGGACCGCCGCCATCGTCGCCGATAGGCCGCTCCAAAACATCGGCCAGCGCGTCGTCCCTCCCGCCGAACACGCGACGAACCATGCGCCGGAGCCGAGGTAACCGATCATATTTCCGATGCCGCCGTTTAAGAGCGACATCAACGCCTGCGCCCGCGCCCGCCATGCCGGATCAACCCGCTCATCGATGTAAATCTGCGCGGTGATCGACACCAAGGTGAACGATGCGCCATGGAGCACGATCGCCGCCAAAATTCCCCAGGGCGAATCGGTCGCCGCCAATCCGAAACGCACCACCCCGAGCGCGAGCCCACCCACAATGATCCACTTCAGCCGAAACCGCAGCATCAGCGCACCGAGCGCCAGCATCGCGATCACCTCCGTGACTTGCCCCAGACTCATCCACGCAACGGTGTGAGAAAATCCGAGCTCGCGCAGATTCAGCGGCGAATACGGATAAAACGCCGCCACCGGAATCGTAAACAGAGCCACCGTCAGAAAGACCACGCGGTGATCGCGGTTCTTGAGCAGCGACAACGCATCATACCCCATCCGCTGACTCCACGTGAGATTTGCCACCGACTTAGGTGCCGCCAACGCCGGCAACCAAAACGTGATTCCGCTCACCACCAGCCAGATCAGCGCCCCACCATACCCCGCCAGCGTCGAGTCATCCGCACCCACCGCGCTGACGGCCAGACAACCCGCCATCCAGCCCAGCGTCGCCATGGCCCGAATCGGACCGAACTCCTTCTTCCCGTCTGCCAGCCGCGCAAAAACAATCGTGGAAGCGATACTCCAGGTCGGCGCCGAGCAGAACGCGTGCAGCTGGATCAAGGCGAGTACCGCCCACGAGCTGAGCTCGTTCTGAATCGCCGCACTCGCCAGGGCCATGGATCCCGCCGTCGCGAGCGCGAGCCAGCGCAGGACCTTTACCGGTGATGCATGGCGGTCCGCCACCGCACCGAACAACAACGGCGACACGAACGCCGCCACCCCCGACACCGCAAAAGCATACGGCCGGATGTGGGCGAATCCGTGACGTTCAAGCACCGTGCTGAGCGGCACGAACCACATGCCCAGCGCCGCCCCGATCAGAAAAAAAAGCCCGATCAGCTCGGCATACTCCGTTCGTCGGATGGTCGTCAGCACCGGCAGAGCACACACGGACCTCGGACCGGATCAAGCTCCGGTCCGATTTCAACTTCCATCCGGGTTCGCAGTCCTCCGGGCCGACCGTTCACTGAAAAAACCCTTCCGCCCGGATGACCCCGGCATCGTCATCCAAGCTCCCCGGCACTTCCTCCCAGCACGACTCCGGAAACGCCGGCTCCCGCCGCATCCAGCGGATCGCGCCCATGCTGTCGGTCAAAGCCTCGTGCAGCGCCGAGCCGAAATCGTAAGCCTGCCCGTCAAAACCCGCCTCCGCCACGGCTTGGTCGATCCCGAGCATCACGGCAAACATCCGCCCGCGCACCCCCGGGACAAAGACATCAATCTCCTCGCGCGTCGGATCGAGATTCAGCCCGCACGCCGCCGCGCTGTGGCTGTGGTGCGACCGACAGGCTTCCGGCCTCGATTCGTAGATCGTGCAACTGCCGGCCTTCAGCATCGGACAGGGCGTTCTCAACTCTGAACGCTCCCGGTTGTCCTTGTTCGCAAACGCCGCGCGATGAGCCGCCGTGCGGGCGATCACTGAATCCAATTCCTCCGGCGAAAAGTTTTTTTGGATAAATTCGGCCGCGATCAGGACTTCGTGGGCCTGCACGCCCACCGGGACGTGACAACAGGCGTCGCAGCCCGCCCGACACGCGACCGAATCCCGCGCGGCAATCGGGGCCGCCGCATAGGCCCGGTCAAACCGCTTGTGCTCGCTCCGCAGCAGCGCGAGCAGATCGCCCGGGTTGCGGGTTTTGCGCAGCCGCCTCAACACCGCTTCGCCGGTCTGATTAAAGAGATCCTCTTCCTCGTCGGTAAACTCAGCGCCCATGGGACCGCGGTGTGATTCTCCGCGGACTACTTCTTTGGCGACGGCTTGGTCGGCGTCGCCGCGGCGGCAGCTTTCTTCGCCTGCAGTTTGCGCTGTTGAATTTGTTGAAAGCGAAGGCTCGCTTTTTGATCCCGGACGGTCGGCAGGTATTTGGCTCCCATGCGGCAAGGCCGGGGGCATTTCGAATTCGGGGCAACCAGATTCGCGGCGCGCTGTGAATCGTTTGTGTTTCCCGTCCCATCCCGCGAGGTTCTCCGCATGGCCCGCCGCACCGCCGCTCAATCCGAACTCGCCCAGGAGAATCTGCCCAAGACTCCGCTCAACCGCGAGACGCTGCGGGAAGCGTTCGCCTTGGCCCGCTACGTTCGCCCCTACCGCGTGCGTTTCTGCTCGGGCCTCGCAACCCTGTTTCTCAGCGCCTCGCTCGGTCTCGCGTTTCCGTTGCTCGCCGGCTCGTTGATCGACGCGGCGACGAATCCGGGCGGGGTTCAGCTCGGATGGTTGGGTTCTCCTTCCCTGAACCAAGTGGCCCTGCTGCTCGCGGTCTCGGTCGGGTTTCAGGCGCTTGCTTCGTTCAACAGCGCCCTCGCCTTCAATCGCGTGGGCCAGAGCGCCCTCGCCGATCTGCGCCGCGATTGCTACGGGCGCCTGATCTCTTTGCCGATGGGATTTTTCGCCCAACGCCGCGTCGGCGAACTCACCAGCCGCATCACGACCGACGTCGCCCAGATCGAGGGAGCCCTTATCGACGCGCTCCCCCAGATGTGCCGACAGTCCGCGTTTCTGCTCGGCGGCCTCACGATGATTTCCCTCACCTCCGGACAACTCACCGCCGTCATGCTCGGCACCTTGCCGCTACTCATCGGAGCCGCCGTCTTCTTCGGGCGCCGCTTGCGGAGATTCTCGCGAGAGACGCAGGACCAACTCGCCGCGACCAACACCATTGTCGAGGAAACGCTGCAGGCGATCGCCAGCGTCAAAGCCTTCGCCAACGAAGCCTTCGAGCTCGGTCGCTACGACCGCGCCAATTCCCGCGTGCTGGCCGCCGCCCTCAGCGCGGCGTGGTGGCGGGCGGTGTTCGTCGCGTTCTTCATCGTGGCGCTTTTTGGCGGTATCGTGATCGTGCTCTGGTTCGGCGCCGGGCTGCTACAGAGCGGAGGAATCACACCCGGACAACTCACCCGGTTCGTGCTTTATACCACCTTTGTCGCCGGCGCGATGGGGCAATCGGCCGAGCTCTTCAGCCAGATCCAAAAAACCGTGGGCGCCACCCAGCGCGTCCGCGAACTGCTCCGCGAGCCCGCTGAAGCATCGATCGGCGCCGCGCCCGCCACAGCGGCAGCCCTCCCCTTACCCGCACGACTTCACGGCGAGGTCACGTTCGACGCCGTCAGTTTCCGCTACCCCTCCCGGCCGGATGTCGCCGTGCTCCACTCCGTTTCGTTGCGCGCGCGTGCCGGCGAGCGCATCGCCTTGGTCGGCCCCAGCGGTGCCGGCAAATCGACGCTCACCGCTCTACTGCTGCGTTTCTACGTGCCCGATTCCGGCCGCCTGCTGATCGATGATCGCGATGCGCGGGACTATCCGTTGGCGTGGTTGCGCGGGCAGATGGCCATCGTCCCGCAGGATGTTCTGCTCTTCGGCGGCACGATCGCGGAGAATATCGTCTATGGCCGGCCCGGGGCCGACGACGCGGCGGTGCGCGAGGCCGCCCGTCTGGCCAATGCCCACGATTTCATCGCTGCCTTTCCCGACGGCTATGCAACCCTCGTGGGCGACCGAGGCATCCAGCTCTCAGGCGGCCAACGCCAGCGCATCGCCATCGCCCGGGCGATTCTCAAAAACCCCGCAATCCTTATTCTCGATGAGGCCACCAGCTCCCTCGACAGCGAGAGCGAGCGCTTGGTGCAGATCGCGCTCGAGCGCCTTATGCAGGGTCGCACGACCTTCATCGTCGCCCATCGCCTCGCCACGATCCGCACGGCCGACCGGATCGCAGTGCTCGACGCCGGACGCATCGTCGAGCTTGGCACCCACGAAGAATTGTCGGCCAAATCCGACGGGCTCTATCGCCGGCTAAGCTCACTTCAATTCGGCCAAATCGAGACTCCGCATTAACGCAGCACGGCCGGCAGCTCCGGAATTTTAGCGACGACGACCTCTCCGGTGCGACGAATGATTCCGTAAATCACCCGCCGATCAGTCCGGTCCCAAGCCCAGGACTGCCCTTCAAACGGAACCTTGATCATCGTCACATACTCAAGCGTGACGCCCATTTTGGGCAATCGAAGCACGTAAAGTTCCGACGCATCGTGCCCCGTGGTGTAGAGTAGGCCGTCGTCGCCCCAGCTGCCGCCGGAACAACTGCTCTTGCCCCAGCTCGCGACAACCTGCGGCGGGAACAACCATGATTCCAGCAGCTGCCAATTCTCATCGAACTTGCCGACCATCGTCGATCGGTTGTCCGTGCCGGGCGCGGTGCCTTGGTCATTATAGTGCGCGAAGCACGCCCACCAGAAACCGTCCTTTTTTTCGGCCCACGTGAGCGAACCGTGCCGGATGCCAAGGCTGACCGACTTCACCGGCCGGACGCTGGCCGGATCAAAATACTCCAGCGAACTCGCCATCGGCAGTTGAGGGAAATTCGAATGCGCCAGCACGAGTTGACCGTCTTGAATCAGGCCGCCGTTGAGGTGGACCGTCGCCCCGCCCCGCAGCCCGACCCACTCCGCCACCCGCTCCCCGGTAACCTTGTCGTATTTCCCCACGACGTAATTGCCGATGCCGTAGAAGTGCTTTCCGTCCACGGCCACGCCTTGGTTGGCGCCCCGCGGCTTCCAGCGCCGCACTTCTTCGGCCACCAAGCCATGGTGCGTCAGCTCGGCCTTGAGCGCGGCCGGGAGCGAAGCGAGCCAGACGCGGGTCGCCTCGCGGACCGGGTCGGCGGATTTCTCCGCCGCGTGCCCCGGGACGAACGCAACAAAACCGAACAAGACGCAGCGTGCGAAGGATTTCACCGGGTTCAGAATTTCTTTATCACTTCAAACGACCACGAGCGGCCGGCGAGCAGGTTCTGGCTGACACCCGGGCTATAACCGAACCCACCCGAGGAAATCGGCGGAGCCTTGTCCGTGAGATTGGCGACTCCTAGGCGCACCCGCGTCCCACTCAGCCAAGACGACGGCCGGCTCTCAAAGCGATACCCGACCGAGAGATTATAGCTGATTGTGGATTCCACGACGTAGCGGTAAACAAATGCGCCGCCCGTGAAGTGCTTGGCGATATAGGCCGGCCGACCGAGCGCCTCGAAGGTGGCGGCAGCGGTGGCGGCCGGTAGCGCGGCACCCGAGTCCTGAGTCGCGCCGACGTAATACGCACCGAGATTGGTGGTCCACGCGCCTCGGCGCCAAGTGACATTGGTTGTGCCGCGCCAGCGGGAGACTCCGTTCACATTGAGATCGTCGCTCTCGATCGACGGGAGATTCGCGGGGCGTTGCACGGAGCGGGAACGCGAGAGGTAAGCCCAGTCGGAGTTCAACACCACGGTGCCGAAAGGCAGCGTCGGCAGCACGTAACGCAGGCCGAGATCAACGCCCTCATGCTCGCTGGTCGCGACGTTGATGAACGGTCGGTTCACGGAGAAAATCTTCCCTGCCACGCCTTGGGCGTTACCGGGATTAGCGGCATTGAAAGGAGCGAACACGGCGGTGTCTTCCGGAGTCACGGCAAAGCGCACCACGTCGGGATCGCCTTTGTAGGCCGGCGTGCCGCTGCCGAGATCAATCGAACCGATGGGCCGACCCGCCGCGAGTTGCTGCCGGGTGTAAGCCTGGAGTAGCGCGACATCGCTCGCGCGGATCTGCGCCGTGCTGCGTTGGCCGAGAAGATTGGTGCGCTCGATCCGCCATTGGTCGGCGGTCACGCTCAAACCCTTGATGCCGGGCACGTCGAGCACGAGACCGTAAGTCTTCCCTTCGGACTCCGAGGCCTTGAGGCCGGGGTTGCCGCCGAAGTAGGTGCGCTGCACGTAGGCGCCTTCCTTGGTCACGGGATTGCGGTAAGTGTCGATATCGCCGGCTCCGGCGGAGATTGACCAGCGCGGGCTGGTAAACAACGCCGCCAAGCTCGGGGCCATAAAGCTCTCGTTGTAGGAGCCACGCAGCATCAGCCACGAAAGCGGGCGCCAGTTGACGCCCACCTTGGGTTTCGTGGTGTCGCCAAAGTCGCTGTAGGTTTCGCGCCGGCCCGAGGCGGTGAGGTCAAGCGTGTTGATTAGGGGCAGCCCACGCTCGGCTCCCACCAAGGGAACGACCACTTCCGCGTATAAGCTCGTGATGTCGCGCTGCCCGATCACATCGGGTCGGGGCGGATGGAGGAGAAAATCATTGTCGGTCGTTTCAAGACCCGAACCCGCGGGATTTTCACCGCTGAACGGCGGGCGAAGATCGGCGAGCTTGTCTTTGCGAAATTCACTCCCGAGAGAGGTCATGATGTCGCCGCCCCACCAACGGAACACACGCCCCGTCACCCGCAAGTCGCCGCTGGCGATGGAGCTTTCGGCCTCGCGCGCAAAGACGGCAGAGAAAGAGTCCACGACCGAAGCCGGATTGGTGTAAGGACGGTCGGCCACAACGGCTCCGTTCTGCACCTTGAAGGTGTAGCCGAAAGGATTGTAAGCGCTGGCATCGGTGCGCTGAAGAGCCCGGAGCAAAAGACTTTCGCGAACGTCGGGGAAGGCCTCGTCCTCACCATTGACCTGATTATAGAATCCGGAACCTTCCCACGACCACGTCTCCCCGATCTTACCTTTAAGGCCGGCGGCGAATCGCACGACATCGGCTGAGGTCGAAATCTTTTCAACCCCGAGGTCGGGCAATGTGACCGAAACAATGCTGACGGTTCGGGGTGCTCCGGTGAGCCGCGGCGATCCGTCGGCGTTGGGAGCGCCGGTAGCGCTGAAGAAACGGGAGCCGTAAGGATTGTAGGGATTGTCGACCGCCATGACCGCGAGCTTATCGGAGGTCGGGGCGTTGAGGGCGAGCGGTTGGCGAACCATCGTCGAGTCTGCCGTGTAGTAGGAAAAATCCGCGAACGCGGTGAGTTTTTTGCTCAGATCAAACTCGGCCGAAAAGAAGGAATTAGCCCTCCCCATCCGAGGCGACGACATGCCGAATTCATTGAGATCGAGATAAAACTCGGGATTGGCGGCAAACGTCGGCGCGACGGTCGTCAGCGCGGGCGTGCCGTTAACCGGGCGAAACCAGTTGCTCGCCGTAGCGGTGCCGAGCCGGAAGATCGGGTAGCGACCGCGGGCCGTGCGCGCATCGAAAGGCCCTCCCAGTGTGTTAAAAGGGGCAGGCACCTTCGAAGCCAAGTTGGAGGTCGAGCTAAAGTCGCGATCGCGCAGAAAAATCGCCTCGCGATAGAGCGTCTCGACGGTGCCGAAGAAACGACCGCGGCCCTGGGAAAACTTGGTGCCAAACGTAAGCGCGACCTGCGTGCTCTGGCCACCGCCAGCCTCGGTAACGCCCTGCCGCACGACGACCTCGGCGCCGTCAAACTCACGCTTGAGCACGTAATTGATGACGCCGCCCACCGCATCGGAACCGTAAATCGCCGAGGCGCCGTCGCGGAGCACTTCAATGCGCTCGATGCCTTGAGTCGGGAGTTGGTTGACGTTTACGGCTTGGGACAGACCCGCGGTCATCGGGTTGATCGCCATGCGGCGGCCGTTAACAAGGATGAGCGTGCCGGTCGCGCCAAGATTACGGAGATTGATGTTGGCGTTATCACCACGGGCGCCCGAAGACCCCAGCCGCGTTTCGTTTTCAGGGAGATTCACGACCGAGGGAAGCGTCGTGAGCATATCGACGGGCAGGAGGGCGTTCCGCACCGACATCGCGTCCTGATCAAGAATTGTGATGGGCACGACTTTCTCCATGTCCGTGCGCTTAATGTTGGAGCCCGTCACAACGAAACTCTGGAGCTCGACTACCTCGCTCTTTTCAGCGGCCGAGATCGGATGGGCCGACAGAAGCAGCAGACCCGTGAGAAGGAGTCGCCGAGCGCCCTGGGCCGCACGAGGCCGGCTTAGGGACGAGTTTGAGGTCGGTAGTTTGTTTGGTTGTTCGTGGTAATACACGGACAAATTGTGACGGCCCATTGCAACAAACCAGCGTCTTTCACGTTACAGTCCTGAAAAAACGCATCGCCCCCCCTCCCCAGCATACCGATCTTCCCTTACTCCGGTCCGCCCGCACTCCCGGCTCGCCCACTCTGCTGTGCTAATTTCTACTCGCTAGCCTCTGCCGGCTACCCGCTACTTCTGTCTTCCTTCCCCCATGCCAACTTGGAACCGATTTAAGTCCCTCTACTACCAAAACCCCGCGCTCGGCCTCGCGCTAGATATCAGCCGCATCCCGTTTCCCGACGACTACCTCGCCGCAAAAGATCCGGCGCTCCAACAGGCCTTCGCCGACATGGCCGCGCTCGAATCCGGGGCCATCGCCAATCCCGACGAGAACCGTATGGTCGGTCATTACTGGCTGCGTGCGCCCCAGCTCGCCCCGACGCCCGCCCTCGCCGCCGAGATTTCGTCCACGCTCACCGCGATCCAAGACTTCGCCGCCAAAATCCACGCCGGCACCATCGCCGGCCCAAAGGGTAAATTCAAAAACCTGCTCGTGATCGGCATCGGCGGCTCGGCCCTCGGACCGCAGCTGGTCCAACACGCGCTGGGCCAGCCCCGCAAGGACAAGCTCGCCGTGTCCTTCTTCGACAACACCGATCCCGACGGCATCGACTACGTTCTCGCCGGCCTTCGCGGCCAACTCGCCAAAACCCTCGTCGTCGTCATCTCCAAATCAGGCGGCACCGCCGAGACCCGCAACGGCCAACTCGAAGCCGCCGCCGCCTTCCAAGCCGCCGGACTCGATTTCACCAAGCACTTTGTCGCCGTCACCGGCGCCGGTTCGAAACTCGACCAGACCGCCGTTGCCCAAAACTGGCTCGCCCGTTTTCCGATGTGGGATTGGGTCGGCGGCCGCACATCGGAACTCTCCGCCGTCGGTCTCCTCCCCGCCGCGCTTCAGGGCCTCGACATCCAAGCGATGCTCGAGGGCGCCGCCGCAATGGACGTCGTCACCCGCAACACGACCGTCGGCCAAAACCCGGCCGCTCTCCTCGCCCTCATGTGGCATTACGCCACCGACGGTCGCGGGGCCAAGGACATGGTCGTCCTCCCCTACAAAGACCGCCTCCTCCTCTTTTCGCGTTACCTCCAGCAGCTTGTGATGGAATCCATCGGCAAAGAACACGACCTCAAGGGTAACGTCGTGAACCAAGGCATCGCCGTTTACGGCAACAAGGGCTCCACCGATCAACACGCCTACGTCCAACAACTGCGCGACGGCGTGAATAACTTTTTCGTCACCTTCATCGAAGTCCTCAAGGACCGCGACACGAAGTCCTCTCTCGAGGTCGAACCCGGCATCACCGCCGGCGATTTCCTCCAAGGCTTTTACCTCGGCACCCGCGACGCCCTTACCGAAAAAGACCGTCACTCCGTCACCATCACCTTGGCCGACGTCTCGCCGCGCTCTCTCGGCATGTTGATCGCCCTCTACGAACGCGTCGTCGGCCTCTATGCGTCGCTCGTCGGGATCAACGCCTATCATCAGCCCGGCGTCGAAGCCGGGAAAAAAGCCGCCGGCGGCGTCATCGCGCTGAAACTCAAAATCGCCGCTGCGCTCAAGGCCGTCCCGGGCACCCCGTTCACCGCCGACCAACTCGCCGCCCAAGTCGGCGATCCCGAAAAAACCGAGCTCGTCTTCAAAATCCTCGAGCACCTCGCGGCCAACAAGGGCAACGGCATCAAGAAACGCCCCAAGACCCCGTGGTATAAATCCACCTACCGCTCCGCCTAGCCCACACCGCACGGCGCGGCGCAATCTGGCTCTCGGATTGTGGCGCCCATCCGCTTTGGGATTTCTCCACATGAACCGCCTCCTGCTCGTCCTCAGCCTCTGCGCCTTTACTGTGAGCGGGTCGTTGGGCGCACTTTACTGGCAGTCCCTTGAGACCCGCCGCGATCTCGCCACCCGCAACACCGCGCTCGATGGCCAACTCGCCGCCTCCCGCGAGATTGCCTCCTCCTTCCAAAAACAAGCCGTCGTCGCCGGCGCGCAACTCGAGGTCGCCCAATCCCGGCTCTCCACCGCCGAGTCCCGCACCACCCAACTCGCCAACGATCTCGCCGCCTCACGCGCCGCGCTCGTCGCCCGCGAACAAGCCGAGCGCACGCTGCGCGACGAACTCGCTTCGCTCCGCCAAGACCTCGCCGACACCCGCGCCGCCGCCATCCCGCCCGCCCAAATCGAAGCCTACCAGTCCACCATCGCCGAGCTAGAGCGCCAGCTCGCCACCGCCAAAAACGGCGCCGCCGTGCCGACTGCCGCCGGCGCCTCGACCGCCGTCTTCTCCAGCCGCGCCGGCCGCAACTCCGCCGCGGTGATGAGCGTCGGCCCCAACAACGCCTTCGTCGTTCTCAACTACGGCGCCAACCGCGGTGCCCAAGTCGGCCAGCGCTTCGCCATCCGCAGCGGCTCGGATTTGCTCGCCACCGTCAGCCTTAGCGATGTGCGTTCGCAGTTTTCCATCGCGCAGGTGGAACCGGATTCATTGCGCGGCGTCTTGCACAAAGGCGATTTGGCCCTACTAACTCCTTAACTCCTCAACGATGAACTCGCTCAAGAAACCGCTCCTGTTCCTTCTTCTCGCCACCTTCGGCGCCCTCTTTGGCGGCTGCGAAACCCGCCGCCAGAAAGACACCGCCATCCCATGGAGCCGCCCCGCCGGTTGGGAAGGCCAGATTCCCGGGATGGGCCAACAGGGCGGCCGCTAAGTCGCTGCCCCTTCGCCTCGTCTTCCTTCGTGGCGGACGGGGTGAAGAATTGGGTTCGCCAAACTCCCTCGCCACTTCCCTCTCGCCAAATCCGGCCTCGCGCCGGATTTTTTGTGCCCGCGCATGACCGAGCCCGCCACCAATCCTTCGCTCATTCCATCGCCCGGCACGCTCTACGTCGTCGCCACGCCCATCGGCAATCTCGCCGATCTCACCGACCGCGCCCGCGCCATCCTCGGCGCCGTTGATCTCGTCGCCTGCGAAGACACCCGCACCACCGGCGGCCTGCTCACGCGCTTCGGCCTGCACCGGCCGCTCGTTTCCTATCACGACCACAACGAGACCGCCGCCGCCGACTTCATCGCGCAAAAAATCGCCGCCGGCCAATCCGTGGCCCTCGTCAGCGACGCCGGGACGCCCGCGATCAGCGATCCCGGTTTCCGTCTCGTGCGCGCCTGCCGCCGCCTCGGTCTGCCGGTGATCCCCGTGCCCGGCGCCTGCGCGGTCGCGGCCGTCCTCAGCGCCAGCGGTCTCCCCACCAACGGTTTTCTCTTCGCCGGTTTTCTCATCGCAAAAACCTCCGCCCGCACGGCGTTCTTGGAAAAATATCGCAACTTCGAGTTCACCCTCGCGCTCTACGAAAGCTGCCACCGGATCGACAAATTCGCCGACGAAATTGTCGAAAAACTCGGCCCTGACCGGGTCATCTGTATCGCCCGCGAAGTGACCAAGCTCCACGAAACCTGGCACGTCGGCCGCGCCGCCGATGTCCGCGAGCGGCTGCTCAAAGGCAGTCTCAAGGGCGAATTCGTCGTCTTGATCGCCCCCGCCGACTTCGTGCTTTAGCCTCCCACGGAATACACGGAAACGAAACTTTCCTTCCGTGTGTTCCGTGTGTTCCGTGGGCCTATGCCCGGTCCTACCGTCGCCGTCATCGATATCGGTTCGAACTCTATAAAAATCCTCGTCGCCGCGCGTGACGCCGACGGTGAGCTCACCTCGCGCCACTACCGGACGATCGACGCACGTATCAGCGCCGGCATCAGCCGCGCCGAACCCCGCCTCACCGCCGAGGGGATGGCGCGAGGCCTCGACGCCATCCGTTCCCTCTTGGCCGACGCCGCCACCCACTCGCCGACCAGAACCATCCTCGTTGCCACCAGCGCCGTCCGCGACGCGCTCAACGGCGCCGAATTCATCGCCCAAGTCCTCGCCGCCACCGGCCACCCGATTCGGCTGCTCTCCGGCGACGAGGAAGCCAATCTCATCGGCCGCGGCCTCACCTGTGATCCCGCCCTCGGTGATTTGCGCGATTTCTACGTCTTCGACCTCGGCGGCGGGAGCTTGGAGTGCCTCGCGTTTCGCGACCGCCGGATCGAGCAAGCCGTGAGTCTGCAACTCGGCTGCGTGCGCCTCACTGAGAAATTGGTCCAGGACCCGACGGCACCGCTCACGATCCACCAAGCCATCGCGATCGCCACCTACACCCGCGACCTCATCGGACGCTCCGGCTTTAAATTCACCCTACCGCCGACGGCGACCGCCATCGGCACCGGCGGCACTTTCAGCGCCGTGCGCACGATTCATGGCGCCCGTGACGGCCACACCCTCGCCCAGACCGCGACCAACCTACCCCTCGCGAGCCTTTGCACGCTCCTTGATGACTTGGGTAAACTCCCGCTCGTTGACCGAAAGAAAGTCCCGGGCCTGCCCCCCGCCCGCGCCGATGTTTTTCCAGCCGCCCTCGCGACCGTGATCACGCTGGCCGAACTCGGGAATTTTCCAGCCTTCGAGAACTCACTCTATAACCTCCGCTGGGGCATCGCAGCCGAAGCTCTGGACTAGAATTTTAAACCCCGACCGACCAGCGGTTCCCGCGCAAGATCAGTCCGCCATTTTCTTCCAGCCATGCCCGTACGTTTTCATCATACCGTCGCGTTTTTCTGGCTGTGCTTAACGGTCGTCACCAGCTCGGCGCAACCCGCCGCCACTCTCATTCCGCTTCCTGCGGGCTGGAGACTCGCGACCGAATTCATGGCGGATTTTCCCCGCGAGGGCCTGCAACTCTACGTCTTGGAAACCGCCCCGCCCGCCCCGCCGACCAAGGTGTTTTGCCTCGCCTGGGACCCCACCGCACCGACCGTGGCTTTCAAGCCGGTGTTGGCCTCAACCCCTCGCACGCCCACGCAGTTCGCCGCGCAGGAATCCGGCAAAGTTTTCGCCGCCCTGAACGCCGGCTACTTCGGCGGCAACCAGTCGTTCTCGCTGGTGCAACACGCCGGAGTCGTGGCCTCACCTAACGTGAAGTCGCTCTCACGCACGTTTCAGGGCGCCTCTGTGCCCTACTTCCCCACCCGGGCCGCATTTGGCATCACCAACTCGGGTCGCCCCACCACCGATTGGATCTACAGCGTCGGCACCGGCAACACCCCTGTTATTGCCTACCCCGCACCGAGCCCGAACCGCCTCGGTGTTGCTCCGCAACCGGTGCCGACCACGGCGTCACCTGCCGGCGGCGTGCCGTGGATCATGGAGCACGCCATCGGTGGCTCGCCCATGCTCATCAAGGACGGCGAGATCCGCGTGACCGATGCCGAGGAGCTGATCGAAATCAACAACACCACCTCCCGTCCCCGGTCTGCGATCGGCTATACCGCCTCCGGTATCGTGCTCTTCGTCGCAGCCGAGGGCGACAATGCCCCCGGGCCCGCCGGTTTTGATCTCGTCCAATTCGCCACGCTTCTCCGCTCCCTCGGCTGCGTCGGCGCGATTAACTTGGACGGCGGCGGCTCGACCTCGCTCGTCATCGGCGGACAACGCACCGTGCGGCCCAGCGGCGGCAACGAGCGCGCCGTTATCTCTGCCCTCCTGCTGGTCGAGCCCACATCGACAAACTCAGCCACCAGCGCTCCGCAAATCACCCATCAGCCTTGGGACCTTCCCGTCGCCATCGGCACGACCGCCACGCTCCAAGTTGCCGCTACCGGGGGCGGCCTCAGTTACAGCTGGTCGCGCAACGGCATCCCCATTCCCGGGGCGACGCTCGCCAGCTACACCCTCGCGGCCGCTTCCGCCGCCTCGGTTGGCACCTACACCGTGACCGTCTCCAATTCCCGCGGCTCCATCACGAGTCGTGCCGCTGCGGTCTCCGTCATGACAGGTCCGCCCGGCGAACTCTCCAGCCTGTCCACGCGGGCCGACTCCGGCTTGGGGGCTGACGTGCTCATCGGCGGTTTCTTCCTGCGCAACGCGTCCGGAACGGTCCTCGCCCGCGGCATCGGCCCCGGCCTTATACCATTCGGTGTCGTCGGTTTCCTGCCCGACCCGCACATCAATTTGCTCACCGGTGCCGGAGTTTCTCTGGCGACCAACGACAATTGGAACGCCTCTCTAATCACCCCCTTCGCAACTGCGCTCGGTGCCTTTCCCCTTTCCCCCGGCAGCTTGGATGCTGCGCTCGTGCGATCCGTCTCGCCCGGCGCGCACAGCGTCGTCGCTTCAGGCCAAGGCGAAACTCCGACTGGCAACGTCCTGATCGAACTCTACAACGCGTCGCCCGCCGGCTCAGGACAGGGCGTGCTTGCCAGTCTCTCTGCCCGCGCCCGGGTGAGCGCCGGGAACGGGGCTCTCATCGCCGGTTTTTTCATCCGGGGCCAAGCCTCCCTCACGGTTCTCATCCGCGGCATCGGACCGGCTCTGATCCCCTTCGGCGTCAGCGATGCGCTGCCCTCGACCCGGCTTTCGCTCGTCCGCGATGGCGAAACCCAGTTCATCAACACCGGTTGGGCCTCGGCGGCCAACGCCCTCGAACTTCGCGAAGCTGCCCGCCAAACCGGGGCCTTCCCGCTTTTTCCCGGCAGCGCCGACTCTGCGTTGCTCGTGACCCTTGCTCCTGGCGCCTACACGGCCGTGATCGAATCCCCCACCGGCGCCGGCGGCGTCGCCCTCGTGGAGGTTTACGAGATCCGGTAGAGGCCTGTTACTCTTCCCGCACGTGCGCCGGCGGCGGCGCCGGTTTGCCTTTTCGCTTCACCGGCTCGGCTGCGATCAACTTCCGCTTCTCTTCGCTACGGGTGAGCTTACGCAGTTGCGCCAGTTGGGCTTCAAAATCCGCCGGCAACGGGGCCTTCAGATCCAGTATTTTTCCCGAGATCGGGTGCGTCACCACGATGTGCTCCGCGTGCAACATCACCCGTTCCGGTTGCTTCGGCAGCCGGGGGTCGGGCTTCCAACCGTAGATCTCGTCACCCAAAACCGTGTGCCCGAGCGCCTTCATGTGGACGCGGATCTGGTGCGTTCGGCCGGTGTGAATCGTGCAACGCATCAGCGTCGCAATCTTCCCGAAGCCTTCCACCACGGCCCAATCGGTATGCGCGTCGCGGCCGCGGCCGCTTTCATCTTCCTCGTCGATGGCCGTCATCTTGTGCCGGTGCTGCTGATTGCGCCCGATCGCCTTTTTCATGCTGCCGCTCAACAGACCGGGCGCGCCCGTTACGAGCGTGAGATATTCTTTTTGCAGCTCGCGCTCCTTGAACTGCTCCGCGAGCCCGCGGTGCGCGAGGTCGCTCTTCGCCACCAAAATCACCCCCGAGGTCTCGCGATCCAACCGGTGCACGATGCCCGGCCGTTCGACGCCTCCGACCCCGCTCAACTTGCCTTTGCAGTGCGCGAGGAGCGCATGGACGAGGGTGTCGTCCCGCGTGCCCGCCCCGGGATGCACGACCATGCCCGCGGCCTTGTTGATCGCGAGCATGTGCTTGTCCTCAAAAATCACTTCCAGCGGAATCTCCACCGCCCGCACCCCCGAGGGAATCAGATCAGGAAAAGCAAAACTGATCTCCATGCCACCCGCGACTTCTTGGTCCCGTGGAATCGGCTTTCCCGCCATCCGCACCAGACCCGCGTCAAACGAGCGGTGAAACGCCACGCGGCTGTACTCGGGAAACGCCCGCGCGAGAATTTTGTCGGCGCGGTTGCGGCGGATGGTGGGCGGAATGGTGTAGATTTGTTCGGTCACGAATTTTTGCGGGCGGATCACCCGGTCATCACCATCGCCAACCGGTCGATCTCCGCGAGCCACTTCTGTCGGACCGCTCCCGGCACGTCCGCCACGGCCCAACCGTTGCGGGCCAATTGAGCCAGTTCCCCGCGAGAAAATCCGGCCTCATTGAAGAGCGCCAGATACTCGTCGCTCACCCGGTTCGCAAAAACCAGCGGATCATCCGTGCTCACCGTGCAACGCACGCCCGCCTGCATCAGCCGTCGCAAAGGATGCTCGGCCAGCGTGGGCACCACCCGCAATTTCAGATTGCTGATCGGACAGGTATCAAACGTCACCCCGCGGTCCCTCGCCAACGCGACCACCGCCGCATCCTCAATCGCCCGGATCCCATGCTGCACCCGGGTCACGCCCAAGAGCTCGATGGCCTCGCGCACCCGGTGCGGCCCATCGAATTCCCCGGCGTGGGCCTTCGTCACTTTCCCTGCCGCCCGCAGCCGGGCCCAGACCTTGGCCGTCCACGGTTCGGTCGGCAGCGACTCCAGCCCGTGCAAATCCACGCCCGCGAGGTCGTCCCAGTTCTCCAAGTCATCGATCACCGCCTGCATCGCCCCGGCGTAATCCGTCCGCAACATGCCCGCAAAGATCCTCACCTCCAATCCCGGAGGCACCGCCGCCCTGATCGCCGCAATGATCTCGCGGCCGGGTACGCCGATGAACTGCGTGATCGGCAGGTGGAAACTTGTTTCCACATAGCGCACGTTCTCGACGACCTGCCGGGCAAACGTCACCCGGGCCGATTCATAGTAACGCTCCGCCGAAACGAACCACGGCAGCGCATGCCCGAGCAAAATCTCGTCGAATTTCTGGAAACTCGGAAACCGGTAGTCCGGTTCGTGAAAGAACGGCGACGCCGGATAAGTGTCCGGCTGCCACGCCCGCAGCAGCTGGTACGGCAAGCCGCCCTCGATGTGGAGGTGCGTCTCGGTCTTCGGCAGCGCTTGGACGAAGTCACGCATGGCAGCTTGAGGTAGGAGCCCGCTTGCGGGCGATTAAATCGCGCACCCGCGCGCTCCTACTTCTTCCCCAGCAGATAGTCCGGATTCAACTTGTTGAGCGCCTTCGGCACAAAGATGCCGTCCTTGCGGATCAACTTGCCGTCGAACCAGATTTCGCCGCCGCCATACTCGGGCCGCTGGATGCACACCATGTCCCAATGCACTTGGGATTTGTTGCCGTTGCCGACGCCGTCGTAGGCTTGCCCGGGCGTGAAGTGGAATGAACCCGCGATCTTTTCGTCGAAAAGGATATCGCGCATCGGCTCGAGGATGTGCGGATTGAAGCCGATCGCGAACTCGCCGATGTAGCGCGCCCCGGCGTCGCTGTCCAAAATCTCGTTGAGGCGTTTCGTGTTGTTGGCCGTCGCTTCGACGATTTTCCCTTTTTTGAAAACTAGCCGGATATTGTCGAAGGAAGCGCCGAGGTAGACCGTCGGCGCGTTATACTGGATCACGCCTTCGACGGAGTCCTTCACCGGACACGAGAAAACTTCGCCGTCGGGGATGTTCCGCAGGCCTCCGCAGGGCTGCGAACCGATGCCATTGATGGAAAACGTGAGATCGGTCCCCGGGCCCTTGATCTGCACGCGGTCGGTCCTCGCCATCAGGTCGCCCAGCGCTTTCATGCCGGGCGTGAGCAGGCTGTAGTCGAGATTGCAGACCTTGAAATAGAAGTCCTCAAACGCCTCGGTGCTCTTGCCCGCCTGTTGCGCCATCGCCGAAGTCGGCCAACGCAGCACGACCCATTTGGTCTTGCCCACGCGATGGTCGAGCACGGGTTTCATCAGCCGGGAGATCAGCTGTGTCCGCGCCGAAGGCACGTCGGAGTTTTCAAAAATGTTCTCCGCGCCGCGCAGGGCGATGTAGGCGTCCATCTTCTGCATCCGCTGCAATTCCACGGCGGCGTGGGGCTCGTATTGCGCCTCAGTCGCGCCAAGCGCTAGCTCCCGCGAGACCCGCGCCCGGTGCAGCTGCACGTAAGGGGTCGCGCCTCGGGCCCGGGCTGCGCGCACGAGGGCGATGACCATCGCGTCGGGCACGTCGAAAGCATCGATGAGCACGCGTTCACCCGGTTTAAGGGCGGTGGAAAATCCGGTCAGACCGGCGGCAAGTTGGGTGTAACGGGGGTCGATGATCATGTGAATTAAGCGGCCAGCTAACGTCACGCCGCCCGCCGCCTGCAAGCGAAAGCTACCGCGCCCCGTCCCGCGGAAAACAAATGCGCCCCACGGCTTCTTCAAAGTCCGCCGCACCCCGGATGATATCAATCTCCAGCCGCAGGTAGAAGAGCGGCAACGGACACGCCCGAGTTTCCGCGATGCGCACCGCGTCTTTCTCGGTCGTCACCAAGCACTCTGCGCCTTCGCGCTTAGCCGCAGCAAACAGCTCCGCCAAATCCTCCTCCTCGTAGCGGTAGTGGTCCAGGTAGCGCTCACGCCCCATGATGAGCGCACCGAGATCGCGCAAAAATTTCTCGAAGCTTTCCGGAGTCGCAATGCCGCTGAAAGCAAAGACCCGCCGCCCTTTTAGCCACGCCAGCGGCACGCGGGCCTCCGGCGCATCGATCGCGACGCCGAAGCGTTGCAGATACTGCGGCCGGTGCGCGCACTCGATGATGTCGGCCGTCGGATTGTGCTCCCGGATCAGGGCTTCCAATTCGTTGTCCCGTTCGCCGTTTGATTTTGTCAGGAAAATATAACTCGCCCGGTTCAAATGCTTGATCGGCTCTCGCAGCACGCCGCGCGGCAGCATGTGGCCGTTGCCGAAGGGATTGGTCTTGTCCACCAGCAGCAGATTCAACCGCCCCTTGAGCGGCAGATACTGGAAGCCGTCGTCCAAAATCAGGGTGTCGCAACCGAATTTCTTGATCGCATACGCGCCGGCCTTCACGCGGTTTTTGTCCACGAGCACGACGACTCCGGGCAGATTCTTCGCCAGCATGAATGGTTCGTCGCCGGCCGTCTCGCTATCGAGCAACACCCGCACGCCGTCGCTCACGACCCGGGGCGGCGCCTCGGCCGTATGCGTGAGCTTAAACCACCACTTTTTCCAAAACGGCGGTGCCTTGCTTTTGTAGCCGCGGCTGAGGATCGCCACTTTCCGTCCCCGGTCGCGCAGCGCCCGCGCAAATTTCTCCACCACCGGCGTCTTGCCGGTGCCGCCGACGGTGAGATTGCCCACGACCACGACGAGACAACCCAGCGGGTGGTCGTGGAAGATACGGTGGCGATAGAGCCAAAGCCGAGTCTGCACGATCCCGTTGAACAACCACGACAGCGCCTGCAAAAAGGCTCCATACACACTCGCTCCGGCATCCGCGCGCCGGTCGAGCACGATGTCCACCGTGTAGAGCTCAAACGTACGAAACTTCTTCTTCAACCAGTGCTGCAGCATGGGGGTTTTGTGGACGCGTCGATGCCCGCGATGAAGGTTGACGCCCTCCGGCGCGTAAACTGTTTTCGCACCGCCCACCGGCCACTTTTATGAGCTACAAACTCTTCATCCCCGGCCCCATCGCCGTCTCGGAAAAAACGCTCCGCGCCATGGCGCAGCCCATGATCGGCCATCGCAGCACCGACTTTGTCGCGCTCTACAATTCCATCCAGCCCGAGCTCCAGGCCCTGGCCGCCACGAAAGATCCGGTCTATCTTTCGACCAGCTCCGCGTGGGGCGTGATGGAAGGCGCCCTACGTAACGTCTGCCAAAAAAAGGTGCTCAACTGCATGAACGGCGCGTTCTCCGACAAGTGGAACGATGTCGCCCTGCGCTGCGGGCTTGCCGCCACCGCCCTCAAGTTTGACTGGGGCCAACCCATCGACCCCGAAGCCGTTCGCCGCGAACTCGCCACCGGCGGTTACGACGCGATCACTCTCATTCACAATGAAACATCCTGCGGCTGCATGAGCGATTTGCCGGCGATCATGGCCGTCCTGCGCGAATTCCCGGAGGTGATCTCGATCATCGACACCGTCAGTTCCTTCAGCGTGCTGCCCATCCACAAGGACGAACTCGGCATCGACATCCTCATCACCGGTTCGCAAAAGGCCCTCGCCCTCCCGCCCGGGCTGGCCCTCTGCTCCGTTTCGAAACGCGCCCTCGAACGCGCCGCCAAATGCCCTACCCGCGGCTACTATTTCGACCTGATCGAGTTTCAAAAAAATCACGAGAACGGCATGACGCCCAGCACCCCGGTCATCCCGCTCATCTACGCCCTCAAATCGAAGCTCGATGACATCAAAGCCGAGGGCCTCGCGGCCCGCTTCGCCCGTCACGCCCGCCTCAATTCCACCGTCCGCAACTTTGTTTTCGCTAAGGGTTTCAAGCTGTTCCCCAAGGAAGGCTACGGTTCGCTCTCGTTGAACTGTTTCGCCAACACGCAAAACATCGACCTCGGCGCGTTGAACAAAATCCTGAAATCAAAGCACGGCCTCGTGATCGACGGAGGCTACGGCAAACTGAAGGGCAAAACTTTCCGCATCTCCAACATGGGCGACGAGACCGACGAAACCATCGCCGCGATGCTCAAATCCCTCGACGCCGCACTCGCCGAAACGCCAAACATGGCGAACCCCTAACCCCGCCGAGTCCCGCCCCGGGGCAAAAATGCCCTTGAGGTAGCGCACATCCGAACAAGGTACTGCTCTTTGGTGCGGTTTTGTCTCGGTCGATGCCCCACGTCAGCAACGCGAGTTAACCGGCCGTCTACGCCTTTGCACCGCAGCTCGCGCCGATCAGGTCACCATCCGGCAGTTTCTCAAGGCCCAGACCGACCTCGGCGTGATCATCGCACGGGCGGTTGGGCCGGATACTCAAAATCCGCACCGACCGGATTCGTCCCTCAGAGGAGCGCTCACTTGGCCCTCCACCTCCATCGCGTTTTTGGCACTCTGAAGACTTGGTTAAACGAAACCCATCATGGCGCAGAGCCCAACTACCTCCAGCACTGCACCGCTGCGTTCGTCTTTCAATTCAACCGGTGCAATGCTCTGATGACGCTCTTTCAATCACTGCTGCGAACCGCCAGTTCGATCTAGCCGTGCGCACCGGCGACAATTAGCCAACCGGACTCAACGGGATAAGCATCTAAAAATTACCGCCAAAGGTTTTTGCCCTGCGGCCAGTTCCAAAAACGCGTCAGGTGAGTCCGGCCACGCCCCGACTCACGCCCAAGTATCTGCATTCACTTCGGTCCCAGCAAAGCATCGCCGACTTCCGGCGCGGCAAACATCCGCGCCGCGTCGTGATCGATACCCGGCGCTTCCACTTTGCGCCACCCAAAGGTCCAGCCCCGCTCCTTCGCCATCGCCTCAGCGAGCGCGTAGCAGGCGAGATTACGCGCATAACGATGAGGCCCCTGCTTCATACCCGCCGCGCTCGCATCAAAGCGACGGCGGGGAGCCGTGTCTGCCGTCCCGAGATAAAGGGTCAGAGGCGCCGCAAGATACTGGCGCAGCATGGCATCATCCCGGAGCTCGGCCGGCAGTCCGCCCAGCCCGTAGCCGAACCCATGGTCCGTGCTCGGAAACAAAAGCGAGCCCGCGTTTCCCGCCACGATCCGCCTCGCCGCACCCGGTTGAAACGCGGCCAATCGCACCAGAAACTGCGCACCGGCCGAGTGCCCGATCAGGTAATATGGCAGCGCCGGCCGATTTTCCCGCGTACGCACATCCGCCACGATCACGTCCACGACATTGAACATCCATCGTTCTCGCGGATTCGCTTCGCCCCCCGCGGTCAGCACCCCACCTCGTTGATACCATTCTTCGTCGGGAAACGCGCCCTCATCCAGCCGCGGTGATACCAAAATCATCCCAAATCGGTCGGCCATCGGAATCGCGAATTCTAGATGCTGATCCGCGTTGCGCATCACTCCGTGAAATACCACCAGCAACGGTCCGTCGCTATAGCCGACCGGTTTGTAGGTGTGGAGTGTGACCGGCGCGCCGCCATAACTGACCTCAGTTTGCCCGCGTCCCGTCGGCAATGGCGCCGCAACGACCTTCGTTGCCATCAGCCCGAGCGAAATCACGAGTCCAGCCCATCGTTTCATGGGCCGCAGCATGCCTTCCATTATTGTTCGCGCAACCGCCGATCATCGCTTGAAAGAGCGCGGCGCGCTCCGGGGTTCAGCCGAAGCGATCAGTCGACGCATTTTCAAACGGCGGTGCCGCCCTTTCCCATCAGCCAGGCGGCGCGGCCGGGAAAACCCGGCGACGTTTTGATGAAAAAGGCGCGCCGACGGAGGAAGAAGCCTGCGGATTCGGCCGGGGCGGACGCCGGTCACCGCGAAGTGCATTCTCGGCGGCGCGGCGGATTTGAAAGTCCTGCATGCGGTGAAACAAATCGATGAGTTGCGTCGGCTGAGAATACACATCGAGCCCCGCACGATCCAAGGCGCCGAGCAACTCGTGCGTCGCTTCGAGCGTCGAAAGGCACCCCGGCTCCGGCTGGCGTTTGATGATGTAGCGGCTCGGAGCGGCGTTGGTAAACATGATGCGCGGCAGCCGTTGCAGACTGAGGCTGGTGCGAAACATCGGACGCACCAGTCGCCACGTCGCATCGAGCAAGAAAACCACCAGCCGCCGTCCCGCCAGATCGGCAACGGGCAACTCGCCCTTCGAAAGATCCCGCGAATCACGTCCCGGGTAGAGCAGCACCGGAAAATTCCGCGGATCGTTAATCAACGCCTGCACCGCCTCGTGCTCGTCGAAGCCGATGCCGAGGTGCAGCTCGCTGTCGGCGAGACACAGATGAGTGAGCCGACCGGTGTTCGCCTTCACGCGCTTATGTTCATACGGGTGCATGAGGATCACGAACTTCGTGCGCGTCGGCATGGGCGTAATCGACCCGCACCAGCAATGCGGTTGCGGCCAATTGCAGCGGTAGCACATCACCCGGCTCATGGTGCAGCGTCGCTCGCCACGACCGGCCACTCCAGTACACGAGCGCTGGCAAAGCTGCGCGCCTCGCCGCTGATCGGATCTGCAAAAGCGATGTTCTTGGCAAGGAGCTGCAGCGGCTGCCCGAAATCGTCGCTGTTCTCCGGCCAATGCACCGGGTAGATGTGGTCGTTGCGAATGGGGATGCCCAGAGCTGCACAGTGCGCGCGCAACTGGTGTTTGCGGCCGGTAATCGGATTCAGGCCATAGCGCGCCCACTTTCCGTGGGTCTCCAACAGCTCGATCCGCGTTTCGGCGTTGGGCTCGCCCGCCACTTCGCGCATCTGCATGAATCGCTCCGGATTTTCCTCCAGCCGGCTGCGGTGATTCAACGGCAACCCAAGTTCCGGCCGCCATGGCGCGATGGCTTCATAGCTCTTCCGGATCGATTTTTCCAAAAAGAGATTCTGGTAACGGCCTCGCGTCGCGGGTTGCACGGTGAAGACCACGAGCCCGGCCGTCTCGCGGTCGATCCGGTGGATCGGCGAGAGAGAATCGAGACCGAGCCTGCGCTTGAGGCGCACCAGCAGCGTTTCCTGCAAATAACGTCCCGAAGGAATCACCGGCAAAAAATGCGGCTTATCGGCCACAACGAGCAACTCGTCTTGGAAGAGCACGACCTCGTCAAAAGGGATACGGAGTTCCGCTTCGATTGAACGGTAATAGTGGATGCGTTGGCCGGCGGCGTAAGGCAGGTCGGCGGGCACGGCAACGCCGCTCTCGTCCAAGACTTCGCCTTTTTCAAACCGTGCCACCCAAGTCGCCTCCGGCACGCCCGGAAATCGCTGAATCAGAAACTCACGCAAGGTCGTCCACGGCCCGATCGGCAAGACGACCGAGCTCGGACTCACCCCATCGCGGGTGAGTCTTGGCGACAGCGCGGTGGCGAAATCGCGAGATTGGAGTTCGTTTGAATTCAAGGGTCGTCGGACGTTCAGCGCCTGCGACTAAGCCGAGGCAACACCCCCGGAGCGTGGTCAGCCGAGGCGGACCATGCGAACCACCTTTTCTGAAATCTTGCGAATCGGCTCGCCCAAGCTCGACGCCTTGGCACCGCAGCTGCTCAGTTTGGCCGATGACCCTTTTCAACCGCCGCCAATTGATCGCTCGCTGCGCCCTGCTCGCCGCAACCCTGCTCAGCCCATTCACGCCAAACCTGGTCGCCCAAGCCGCCACCCCGGCGCCCGCCATCCGCAAGCCGCTGATCGCCGTGCTCAACGCCTATCCCCCTGAAATGGACGCGATGGTGAAGGAGTTTAAACTGCTTGAGGGCGGTTTCACCGAAAAGCGCGTCAAAGGATTTCGCTACTATATCGGCACCGTCGAAGGAAAGGACATCGTCGTATTTGAAACCGGCATCAGCATGGTCAATGCGGCGATGGCATTGCAGCTCGCGCTCGAGCGCCTGCCCATCAGTCACGTCCTGTTCGCTGGGGTCGCGGGCGGCACCGACCCGGCCCTGCGCGTTGGCGATGTCGTCATTCCCGAGAAGTGGGCTTACCACAGCGAAGCCGCCTATTTCAACCCGACGCCCGACGGCAAAGACTGGATGAAGGCGGAATACTTCACCAAGCGTTACCCCAACTACGGCATGATTTTCCCGGCGGACATGTTTGCCGTCCGCGCGAGCAAGGAAAAATTTGAGCGCGTCCCCCACTTCTCCGTCGACGCCTCCCTGCTGGAAGTCGCCCGGCGCGCCGTCAAGAAGCTTGGACCGGTCATCAGCGCCAAGACCGGGCGTGAAATCACCGTCAGCGTTGGCGGCGTCGGCGTGACCGGGACCGTTTTTCTCGACAACCGCGATTACCGTAAATTCGTCCACGACACGTGGGGTGCCCGCTGCGCCGATATGGAGACGACCGCTTACGCCCACGTCTGCTATACCAACGAGATCCCGTTTCTGGCGGTACGAGCCCTCAGCGATCTCGCCGGCGGCCAAGACCACAGCGAACTCAACGTCATCGACTCCAATGAAGGAATTTCGTCGGTCCACGCGGTGAAAGTTCTCCGCGCCATTTTGCGCGAGATGTGAAGCCCATAGTGCGAGGAGGTTCCTCTTCGCCAGCCGGATATCGATATCTCACGTATCACCACCCCAACGCAGGACCAGGCTTCTGAGAATCGGAAAGCACTTCAAATTCTTCCGGGAAAAATTCTTCTTTTCTCGGCTAGCCAAGATCATGGCACGGTTTTCCAACGCCTCATCGGCCGTGGATTTCCGCAGTCGCGCTACCATTCACAAAATAGTGATTACCGCGACGCGGTTCAGATCAAACCGTCACCGGTCCCGGCTTGAGCCCCCGCTTAGCGCCGGGCCTGCGTGTCTTTAGCCGGATCGGCAGCTATACGTTGGACTGCCGGAGCCAGGCGGCTCAGCAAGATGCTGGGCGGAGGCGTCGAGTCCACGATCGCGAGAAATTTCTCCCGGCGCTGCTTTAACAGCTCGCGAGCTTTTATCTGCTGCTCGGCGTCGAGCTTGAGGTCCTTGACGAGCGAATCGTGCTTCATCGTCGGCGCCACCATCCAGAGAACGCCTGAAAGTGACCGTTGGCGAAGTTGATCGATTTCATCATCCGTCAGGGGCGTAACTCCCGCCGCTACTTCCGCGAAGCCCTTGGCCATGCGCTGGGCGCGACGCTTCTGACCTGACGCGTAGTGAATGCGCTGTTCGGGCGTGAGAATCGCCGCGAGTTGTCCGTCAAACTCTGCATCGATTTGATCGAGCCGTTGGCGATAGCTGTCGATTTGGGGACGCAGGCGCTCGATCTCGGCCACCAACTGGGCGCGATTCTGAGGCGAACGGGAGGACGCAGCTTGCGGCCCGCTCGGCTTGGCGGCAGTCGCGATTGCGGGCCCAGTCGCGGCCTTGCCGGTAAATTCCGCCATCAAGGGCGCCGGCGGAGCAGGAACCGGACGGGTGCGTTCGGTGCGCAAGCCCGCGATATAGCCCATGGCAAAAACCACGACTGTGAGACCGGAGATAACAAGTGCGCGCTTCATCAGAGGTTCACTGCAAATTCGTCGGCGGCGTCGGCGATTTTTTGCCAACCGGCCAAATTAAAATCGTTCTCGGCCGCATCTCGCGCGGAGTCCCCGCTTAGGGCGACCACGAGGAAGCAGACGGCAACGGTCGCCGCGCTCAGGGCAAAGATACTCGTCAATGAGGGCACGGCCTTGGCGCCCGCTTGGGCCGCACGCACAACGCGGTCGGCGAAACCGGGCCGGAGTTGGGTGGCCGCGTGGCTGCGAAGGTCAGACCAGACTTGGTTTTCAGTTTTCATGGTTCGGTTGGTAATGTTCTCGAAGATGTTCTCGGGCACGGTGGAGGCGGGCCTTCACGGCCGCCACGCTGGTGCGCAGGGTGACTGCGATCTCCGCATGACTGCGCCCTTCCTGCACGAGGGCGAGTAGGGCCCGGTCCTGCGGCCGGAGCTGGGCGAGCGCATGGCGCAAAGCGTCGAGCTCCTCGGAGCCGACCGCGCCTTCGGGTTCGGGGACGTTTTCGTGTTCCGGCGCGAACGGCGTAAAGATGCGTCGCAGTTTTTGGCGGCGGAGGTGATCGATGCAGGTGTTCCGCGCGAGCCGGAAAAGCCAAGACTCGAACTGGGCCGGCGCCTGAAGGCCCGCCAGCGCGCGGACCATCTTGATGAAGACAAGTTGAGCGATGTCCTCGATGGCATCACTGCGGCCGATGATCGCATAGACAAATCCGGCAATGCGGTGCTGGTAAGCCACGATGAGCTCGCGCTGGGCATCGGGCTCGCCGCGTTGCGCGCGTCGAACAAGATCGACCGGAGGAGTCGGTGAAGTGGATTCCATGCAGAGTTCATTGTGTGTCCGGGCCAGACGCGGGACGTCGGCGAAAGATACACCGCTCCGCGATGAGGGGCGACCCGCTTTGAGGCAAACTTTACCTAAGAAGCGCGCCAAAAATTGAGCATCGCCCGCCGTTTCGCCGGCTCACCACGTCGGCGGCGCGCCCCCGCCCAGCATCCGCACGCGTCGGTCTTTACGGGGAAACTGGAGGGTGACCACCGTGCCCACGCCCTCCTTGCTCTCAATCCCCACTTGCCCCCCATGTTCGCGCAGGATGCGCTGCACGATCATCAATCCAAGCCCGTGACCGCCGGGTTTCGTCGTGTGGTAGGGTTGAAAAACCCGCACGAGATCCTCCTGCTTGATCCCGCTGCCGCTGTCGCCGAAGAGCAAAAAAACCGAGTCGTCGTCGGCCCGCGCGCGAATCTTCAAACGACCGCCCGGCTCCATCGCATCCAACGCGTTCTTCGCGAGGTTAAAAAAGACCTGCTTGAGCTGGTTCCGATCGGCCATCACCACCGGCAGGTCGCCCGAGGCCTCCACCTCAACGGCGATTCGACGGTCGGCGAACTCCCGTTGCTGAAAGCGCAGCACTTCCGCCAGGACTTCGGCCAGATCAAGCTCCGCCAGATCCGGCGGTTGAGGGCGGATCGCTTCAAGGAAATGCGCGATGATCCCGTCGAGTCGTGCAACTTCCGCGCGACAAACATCGACCGATTCAACGAGCGACTCCGTGTCTCTTGAAGCCTTCAATTTATTCAACTTCCGCGTAATCAACTGGAGGTGGATCGTGAGCGAGTTGAGCGGGTTTCCGAGCTCGTGCGCGACTCCTGCGGCCAGCAAAAGGATCGAAGACGTGCGTTCATCCTCCAACTGCTGGGCCGTCGCGTGTTTATCCCGGGTGACATCGGTGAGGATCACCGCAAACCGCCGAGCGTCGCCGCGGGCTTCGCCCCGGAATGGCACCATGTAGAGCCGCACCGTCCGCGGTTCGGGATACGTCAGCTCAAACTCCCGCGCCACCACCGGCAGGGCCGCTGCGGTATCATCTTCCAGCGTCCCGCCCAACGACGGCCGCAGCCCGGGAATGAGTCGCCACAAAATTTGGCCCGCCAGTTCGTCCTCCCCGAGCCCGATCAGTCGGTGCGCCGCGTCGTTCGCGTAGTCGATCTCTCCGTCGAGAGTGATCACCAGCACACCTTCTTGGAGCGTGTTAAAGATCTCTTCAAACAGGCTGCGTTCACGGGCCAAGCGTTGGACCAGATTCGCGAGGTTGACCGAATCGAGCGTGTCGAGCCGACCCAGCACCCGATCAAGCGAGGAATTTTTCTTACCGGCCATAAAGGGTTTTTGAGACAAGGGGCCCGCGCGGTCAACGGCCTGCGTCGCCCCTAGGATTCATTGGTCGCTCAGGAAATCCAACTGCGTGGGATCGACCCGCCCGGCGAGCAGCTTGCGCAGAAACATCTCGCGATGTTGGGGCGTGCGCCCGAGCCGAAGCACGGCCTCGCGGTGCTCCTCGGTACCGTAGCCTTTGTGGGCCCCGAATCCATAACCGGGGAACGTGCGATCAAGCTCTTCCATCTGCCGGTCGCGCGTGACCTTCGCGATGATCGACGCCATCGCGATGCAGAGCGAGCGGGCATCGCCGGAGACGATCGCGGTGTGCGGATAAGGGAAATTGCGCAGGGGCAAGCCGTCGACCAACACCCGCGCCAAAACCGTCGGTTTAAAGCCGGCAATCTCCTCGGGCGCGGAGAACAAGTCCGGCTCCGTTTTCCGTTCGAATGCACTGGGCGGATAAATGCCTTCCAGCGCGCGGCGCATGGCCAGCTTGGTGGCACCGAGGATGTTGAACTGCGCGATCTCACCGACATCCGCCGAGCCGAAATGGGCATGAATTTTCCCTTCCTCCGCCAGCGCCTCAAAGTCCAGCCAAAGGGAATCCCGCTCCGCCGCCGTGAGCTGCTTCGAATCGTTGATCCGGCGGGCATTGATTTCGGCCCACCGGCTTTCAAGAAAGTCCCGCGTCACCAACACCGCGCCCGCCACCACCGGGCCGGCGAGCGCACCGCGGCCCGCTTCATCGACTCCGATCAGACTGGCCACGCCCTCGATCTGCTTGAGATCGAAACCGCGAAGTTGGCGCCGTTTGGACATGCTGGACAAGACTCAGGATACGCCGCGTCGGGACCGTTTACCACTCCATCTTCGGCGGCGGCGGCTTTAACGGCAATTCGTCGAGCTTCCCGGCGGCAGCGACCACTTCGTAGGCCGTGCGAAAGTGCAACTTCGCAAAATCGCCGAGCGCACGCGTGCCGAATTTTTGCATGATCTGGTCAGCCTGCCCTTTCACCAGCGGCCCTGCGCCCTTTTGCAGCTTTTCCCCAAACTGCTGCGAGAGCGTGTGCATGGCCCGGATAAACTCCGCCCGCGCCACGACCGAAGCGGCGGCGACGACCGGATCCGACTCCGCCTTGGTCCGCATCCTGAGTTCAAAATTTTGCACTCCTTTCTTCGCCAGTTCACGCTGCACCAGCGGTTGTTCGGTGAACTGGTCAAGCAGCCCCCAAGGCACCGGACGTTTCGCGAGCGCATCGCCGAGCGCCGTAGCGTGCTGCCAAGCGAGCAAACGGTTCAGATTCGCCCCGGGGCGTCCCATCAGCTCGTTGTAGCGGGCCATGGTCCGGCAATAACAGACCTCAACCACTACCCCTTTGGTGCCGCGGATCAACGCGTCGAGACGGACGATTTGGTTGTCCACGATTTTCTTCGAATCCTGCACGCCGGCCTCGCGCCACGCGTCGATCATGCCCTTGTCCGCGATCACGGTGGCCGCGACCACGGGACCGAAGAAATCTCCCTTGCCGCTTTCGTCGAGTCCCGCGTGTGCCTCGAACCAATCCGGGTGCAACACCTCGTCGTAGCCCAGCTTCGCCGCCATCGTGACTTCGGGCTCCAGCGTCATGGTCACAAACTCTTCGGTGCCCTTGCCGGCAATTACCACGACCTTGCGTTTGTCGTAAGCGGTCACGTTCACGTTACCGCCGCGAAACGCGAAACGCGCATAGGGCACTTCAAAGGGCTCCCACTGGCGCGCGGCGCACAACGCACGGAGTTTCTCCATCTGCGCGTCGTCGAGCTTGATGGTATAGGTGCTGAGCTTCTTGGGTTTTTCCTCGGCAGGTTCGCCGTGCTTGGCCATGGGATGCGAAGTGTTACAAAAACTCCGCCGATGACACGCAAAACTTCCGCCTCAACCCATGCCGCCGCCCTGACCGGAAAACGTGCAGAATTCTCCGCGGCGTTGCTTGGTTGGTATCGGGTCAACGCGCGCCGTTTGCCCTGGCGGGAAACGCCTTCGCTTTACCGCACGGTGGTCAGCGAGTTCATGCTTCAACAGACGCAGGTTAAAACCGTCCTTCCCTACTTCGCCCGTTGGCATGATGCGCTGCCAGACTTCGCCGCCCTGGCCGCCGCTCCGGAAGCCCAAGTGCTCAAACTCTGGGAAGGCCTCGGCTACTACTCGCGCGCCCGAAATCTCCACCGGCTCGCCCGAGCGATCGCCGCGCTGCCCGCCGCACCGCGCACCCCGGCCGAGTGGCAAGAGCTGCCCGGCGTCGGGCCTTACACCGCTGCCGCCATCACCAGTATTTCTTTCGGCGCGCCGGCTGCCTGCGTCGACGGCAATGTGGTGCGGATCCTCGCGCGGTTGACCGCCGATGCCACCGAGTATCGCGACAGCGCAACGGCGGCGAAGGCGTTCAAGCCTCTGGCGGACGCCCTGCTCTCCACCAGCGCAGCCGGGGACCACAACCAAGCCATGATGGAGCTGGGAGCCACCATTTGCTCCCGGCAAAACCCGCTCTGCCTCACCTGCCCCGTCCGCGCGTTCTGCGCCGCATCCGCGCGCGGCGAACCCGAGGCGTATCCCCGGCTTGCACCAAAAAAAATCGAACACGTCGCCGTCACCCGCATTTGGTGTGAACGCGAAGGGGCCCTGCTGCTACACCGCGCCGCCGCCGATGCCCGTCGTCTCGCCGGTCAGCACGAGCTGCCCACCGCCGCCCAATTTGGCCTCACCGAAACCGCTGCCACCCGCGGCCTGCTTCTCGCGACTCATAAGCGCGGCATCACGCGATTTTTGATCACAGAGTCGATCCACACCGCCGTCCCGCCCCGGGGAAAACTCGCTCCCGGACTGATCTGGGTGCCGCGCGCAGAGCTCACTTCAATTACCCTGTCGGGCCCTCATCGGCGCTGGATCACCGAAATTTTGCGCCGGAGTTAACCTCTTCAAAACCCCGGCGCCGCAGCCAGCAAAGCCTCGAGGTTCTCTTTCGACCGGAGCACGTCTTCCGACTTCACCCGCGGGCTGAGTTCCAAAACCAGTTCCTGACCCGGGCGCCAAAATTCGCTCACCATCTTAAAATCGATGTGACCGGAGCCAATCGGTTGGTGGTCCTGCCCGCTCGCACTCACATCGTGGAGGTGAAACCCAATAAGCTGCGGCGCATTTTTCGTCAGGTGGACGCGATGATCGAGCAATCCCATCGTCTGCTTGATGTCGGCGTGACCCGTGTCGTGCCAGTATCCCGCCGGGCTTCCTTCCGACAAACCCGCGACAAAATCCGCGTAATCGGCATCAAGCGGCAGCTCCTCAAATTTCTCCCGATTTTCGAAGCCCAGTTTCACGCCCTTGACCGCCGCATAGTCGAAAACTTCGAGCACGCTTGCCCGCGTTTGCGCCCAAAACGGCTTCATCCGCTTCCGCAGTTTTTCCAGCGCCTTGCCCACGAGCGCCGCATACTTCGGGTCCCCGTCGCGACCGGCGTTGGGCTTCCCGCTGAGATATTTTTTCAGCTTCCTCGCCGGACTCGACCAGAAAAATGAAACGCTGCCGAGGTGACACACCACCACTCGGGCCCTGACTTGTGCCGCGAAATCGATCGAGCGCTTGGTGTGACGCACCCACTGCTCATGCTCCTTATGGTCGGTCGCCGAAGGCTCGAAAAGATTCGGCGCGGCCTGCACGACTCCGATCGGCAGCGGGCAAAAGTTGTGGGTCGAGCCCACCTTGATCATGCCCTCCTCCACCGCTTTCAGGATACCGGGGACCAGCACGATCCGCACACCATGGCTCAGCTCAACCTGATCGAATCCAAGATCGGCCATCTCCCGCAACATCGCATAGCCGTCTTAGTGACGGTGTGAACACCAACAGCTTGAAAGCGAAAACGTCGGACGCGCCATCACATCACGAACCAACCTGACAACGCGTTGCACCAAAAAAAGACCGCCGCCTGAAATTAGTCAGGCGGCGGTCTTTGGGGAAAAATTCCAATCCGGGATTAGTCGGCGTGGCGACGACGGAGCATGTCCGTGAACTTCATAACCTTCTCGCGGCGGCGGCGCTTCTCGCACGGCTTCTCGAAGTAACGCTTGGCGCGGGTGCCCTTGATGATGTTCTCGCGCTCGAGCTTCTTCTTCATGCGACGAATCGCACGGTCGATGGGCTCGTTTTTGCGGATTTTGATTTCGATAGACATACTCGGGAGTCGTTTGGTGAAGGAAAAGCCCGCTAACAAGCCAAGCCGCATCGCTCGCGTCAACGGCTTTTTTCCAACCCGCTTTGCCGCAATTTTTCAGCTTCCGAGGGCGCAAAACGGGCCTTTCGCCTTGCGCGATTCCGGCGCCGCCTTTGCCTTCCTCGGCTGTGCCGTCCGCCGACCTGAATTTCGTCCATCTCCACGTTCATTCGGACTACAGTCTGCTCGACGGCGCTTGTCGCATTGATCGCTTGATGGACCGGGCAGTCGCCCTCGGCATGCCCGCCCTCGCGCTCACCGACCACGGAAACCTTTTTGGCGCTATCGACTTCTACAACACCGCCAAATCCAAAGGCATCAAACCGCTCGTCGGTTGCGAGCTCTACCTCGTTGAGACGTCACGCCTTGAGAAACACGGCCGCTCCGACGACGACGGCAAAAGCATCTTCCACCTCGGCCTCCTGGCGAAGAACCTAACCGGCTACCAAAACCTGCTCAAACTTGTTTCCGACGCCCACCTCAAGGGCTTCTACTACAAGCCTCGCACCGATCTCGATACCCTCGCCAAATACGCCCCCGGACTCATCGGCTTCACCGGCTGTCTTGCCTCGCTCGTTCCCCAGCACCTCCTCCACGACCGCGAGGACGAAGCCCGGAAAGCCTGCGCGCGTTTCGTCGATATCTTCGGCCGCGAAAACTACTTCGTCGAGATCCAGGACCACGGCATCCCCGAGCAACGGAAAATTATCCCCGGCCTCCTCAAACTTGCCGAAGAGTTCAACCTGAAGGTCATCGCCACGAACGACGTTCACTACGTCAACTCCGCCGATTCCGGGCCCCACGACGCGATGCTCTGCATCCAGACGGGGGCCAAAATCGAAGACGAGAAACGCATGAAGTTTTCGGGTCATGAGTTCTACCTGAAGTCCCGGGCTGAGATGGAGAAACTCTTCATCGAGGTCCCCGAATCCATCACCAACACCCAGCTCGTCGCCGAGATGTGCGACCTCGCGATTCCTTTCCCCAAAGGCAGCGAGCGCTACCCCAAGTTTCCCCTACCCGTCGAAGTCTCCGCCAAGACCGACCGCGCCGGTTACCTAAAGGACCTTTGCATCGCCGGTCTTCGCCGTCGCTACGGTCTGGATTATGAACGCCCCGCCGCCCACGCCGATCCCGCGCTCGGCCAGACCCTCGTTGATCGCCTCGATTTCGAACTCAGCATCATCGGCAAAACCGGCTTCATCGACTACTTCCTCGTCGTTTGGGACTTCATCGATTGGGCGCGCAAACATGACATCCCCGTCGGCCCCGGCCGTGGCTCCGGCGCCGGTTGCCTCGTCGCCTACGTCCTCGCGATCACCAACCTCGATCCACTCCGTTTCAAGCTGCTCTTCGAGCGCTTCCTGAATCCCGAGCGCGTCTCCCCGCCCGACTTCGACATCGACTTCTGCATGAGACGCCGCGGCGAGGTCATCGACTACGTCCGCGAGAAATACGGCAAGGACTGCGTCGCCAACATCATCACCTACGGCACGCTCGGCGCCAAGATGGTCATCCGCGACATCTCGCGCGTTCACAATCTCGCCTACGCCGACGCCGACCGGCTCGCGAAGATGATCCCCGACGAGCTCAACATCACGCTCGAGGACGCCCTCAAGAAGTCCACCGAGCTGCGCGACGAAGTCGCCCGCAATCCCGTCGCCAAAAAAATCTTCGACCAAGCCCGCGTCCTCGAGGGCATGGTCCGCAACACCGGCAAACACGCCGCCGGCATCATCATCACCGACCGCCCCCTCGACGAGTTCGTTCCGCTCACCCTTCAGGAAGAAGACGTCACCGTGCAGTTCGACATGAACGCCGTCGGCAAGCTCGGCCTGCTGAAAATGGACTTCCTCGGCCTGAAGACGCTCACCGTCATCGCCGACGCCGTGGACAACATCCGCCGCACCGCCGATCCGAAGTTCGACATTGAGACCATTCCGCTCGAAGACGCTAAGACCTTCGCCCTGCTCAACTCCGGCCGCACCACCGGCGTGTTCCAGCTTGAATCCGGCGGCATGCAAAATCTCTGCCGCCAGATCAGCCTCTCCACGATCGACGAGATCGTCGCCCTCATCGCCCTTTACCGCCCCGGCCCCATGGAGTGGATCCCCGATTACGTCCGCGGCAAAAAAGACCCGTCCACCGTCACCTACCCGCACAAGCTCCTCGAAGAAGTCTGCCGCGAGACCTACGGCATCATGGTCTATCAGGAACAAGTCATGGAGGCCGCCAAGATTATCGCCGGCTACACCCTCGGCGGCGCCGACATGCTCCGCCGCGCCATGGGCAAAAAAGACGCCGATGCCATGGCCAAGGAGCGCACCAAGTTCGTCGAAGGCGCCAAACGCGTGAACAACATCGAGGAAAAAACCGCCAATTCGATCTTCGACATTCTCAACAAATTCGCCGGCTACGGCTTCAACAAATCCCACTCTGCCGCCTACGCGATCCTCAGCTACCAGACCGGTTTCCTGAAAGCCAACTACCCGGTACAGTTCATGGCCGCCATGCTCAGCTCCGAGCTCGGCAACTCCGAAAAGGTCTCTCACTTTGTCGCCGAATGCGAAGCCATGGGCCTCAAGGTCCTCGGCCCCGACGTGAACGAGTCCCGCGAGATGTTCACGCCTGTCGCCGACAAAATCCGCTTTGGCCTCGCCGGCGTCAAAGGCGTGGGAGAACTCGCCGCGCAAAAGATCATCGCCGAACGCGACGCCAAAGGTCCTTTCGCCTCCTTCGAAGATTTCATCTCCCGCGTCGACGGCCGTGCGATCAACAAGCGTGTGCTCGAGCACCTCTCGAAGACCGGCGCCTTCGATTTTAGCGGCGCTCTCCGCAAAAAAATATTCGACAGCATCGACGGCGCCATGGCCACCGCCGCCAATAATGCCCGCGACAAAGCCGCCGGCCAACACAGCTTCATGGATATGCTCGCCGAGCCCGCCCCGGCGAAGAAATCTCCCGCCTCCACGACCGTCTCGCGCACCGCCCTCCCCTCTGCCCCCGGCTCCGCCGACAGTGAGGACTTCACCTCCGCCGAGCGCCTCATTTTCGAAAAAGAACTCCTCGGCTTCTACGTCTCCGGCCATCCGATGAACGTTTACGCCGGCATCACCGACGCCGTGGACACCTACGCCGTGGACGACCTGCTCAAACAGGGCGACCGCGTCGAATTCCGGATCGGGGGCATCGCCAGCAACATCGTCAAACGGCTCTCGAAAAAAGATAACCGCCCGTGGGCGATGTTCACCCTCGCCACGAAGAACGCTTCGGTCGCGCTCAACCTCTTCGCCGACGGCTACGCCAACTATGGTGCCATCCTCGTCGAAAACGCGCCCATCCTCGTCCTCGGCAACATCATCACCGGCACCGAGGGCCCACGCATCAACGTCAAGGAGTGCTACCCGCTCGACAACGAGGTCACCCGTCTCGTCAAAAAGGTCACTTGGCTCCTCAACCCCGCGCACCCCGAGCTCCCTTCGTTCCTACGACTCCTCCGGGAAACCTTGAACAAGCAGGTCGGCGACACCCGCGTCGAATTCGCCTTCATTTTCGAGAAACGCATCGCGCCCTACGCCGAGGCCAGCACCGCGCTCACCTGGAAACTGAACGGCGCCACCTTCCAGCAGCTACGCGCCCATCCCGCCGTTGCCGGTGTCCAGCTCCAAACCCGCGCCCTCGAGTTGAAGCAGGACCGTAAATGGTCGAAGAAGTCCTGACCGCACCGTCCGGAAATAACATTTCCCCTTTTCCCGTCTTTCGTGTGTTTCGTAGCGACACATGATCGACCAGGCCCTGCTCAATCACGCCGCCGGCGTGCTCAAAACCATTTCCGCCGACCAACGCGCCGACACCGCTCTGCGCTACTATTTCGAACGCCACGGCTACATTCAGCCGCCCGCCCGCCGCGTGATCAGTCATGCGGTCTTCGTCTATTTTCGCTGGTTTCAATGGCTCGACGAAAAAGCCTCCCCTCAGAAACGGCTCGAACAGGCCCAGGGCTTGCACGAGCGCTTCACCGCCGATCCGAAATCCATCAAAACCGAGGCCCTCGCCGCTCTCGCTGTGCCCGACTGGCTCAAAACGGAACTCACCGAACTCCCCGCCGACTATCTTCGTCAACTCCAGCGCGATCCCGCGCTCTGGCTCCGCGCCCGGCCCGGCCAAGTCCACCGCCTCGCCAAAGCCCTCTTCTGCGGCGAGCTCACGCCCCAAGCACCCGATGCCCTCCGGTTCACGGGCACCAGCGATCTCTTCAAATCTGAGCCCTTCAAAGCCGGCGCCTTTGAGATCCAAGATCTCGCCTCGCAACTCGTCAGCGTCGCCGCCGCCCCTCTGCCAGGTGAGACATGGTGGGACGCTTGTGCCGGCGAAGGCGGCAAAACCCTCCACCTCGCCGATCTCATGATGAACAAGGGCCTCGTCTGGGCCACCGACCGCCACGAGAAGCGGATCGAGACTCTCAAGCGCCGCGCCGCCCGCGCGAAACTCTTCAACTACCGCACCGCTTTCTGGGACGGTTCTGCCCGTCTTCCAACCAAGGCCAAGTTCGACGGCATCCTCCTTGATGCTCCCTGCAGCGGCGTCGGCACGTGGCAACGCAACCCCCACGCCCGTTGGACGACCACCCCGACCGACGTCGCCGAACTCGCCGCCACCCAGCTCGCGATGCTCAACCACATCGCCGGCTCGCTCAAACCCGGCGGTCGCCTCGTTTACTCCGTCTGCACCCTCACCCGCAGCGAGACCACGGCCGTTGCCGCCGCCTTCACCGCCCTGCACCCCGAACTCGAGCCGCTCCCGCTCGCCTCGCTCAAGTCGACCCAGCCCGCCCTCTTTCTCTGGCCCCACGAGCTCAACGCCAACGGCATGTTCATCGCCACGTGGCAGCGAAAAAAATAACGCCAGCCACCGTCCGCGCCGATTTCAACGATCCAGTCGCGGTCATCCATTACGCCCGCGCGGCCCACTTCATGGGCTTGTGGGCGTCCGAGCGTGTTCTCATCGGACGGTATTTTACCGACCTCACGGCGCCCCTGCTCGAAGCCGGTTGCGGCGCCGGCCGCGCGACCCTCGGCCTTTGGGATGCTGGCTACAAAAACCTGACCGCCTTCGACTTCGCCTCCGAACTCATCGACCAGGCCCGTTCTCTCGCCACCGCCCGCGACGCCGCCGCCATCCGCTTCCTCCACGCCGACGCCACCAAACTTCCTCCGGAAATTTGTCATCCATTAGATGCCAAACGTTTCGGCGGCGCGCTTTTTCTCTTTAACGGCCTGATGCAGATTCCCCGCCGTGCGCGGCGCCGGGCTGCGCTCCGCCACCTCCACCGCGTGTGCGCACCCGGCGCGCCGCTCCTCATCACGACCCACGACCGTGACCAAAACCAAGTCGAGCGTGCCCTCTGGCGCCTCGAAGCCCTCCGCTGGGAACGCGGCGAACAGGACCCGCGCCTGCTCGAATTCGGTGACCGCTACTTCGACGAGGCCGGCGTCGGACGCACCTTCATGCACCTGCCCGATCGCGCCGAAATCCTCGCCGACTTTGCCGCGACCGGCTGGACGCATACCTTCGACGCACTCCGCAAGACCATCGCGCCGGAGGCCCGCGCCGTGCGCGATTTTTCCGACGAGTGCCGCTTCTGGGTCGCCCACCGCGGGCCTTGATCTTGGCCGCAAGCAAGGACGGCTCGCCGGACCGTCCACCGTCCTTAATCCGATTTGCTTCCACACCGGATCCAGCTGTTCGGGTGTAGAAGCCTGCTTGCCGACGATTCAGTCCATCGCCCGCTGGGGTGCTCAGGGAATCCCCCGCGAGAGGCTACTACACCCGTCGCCTTACTGGCCGCCAAAACGGGGAGATACCCTGCGCCTCGCTCAAAAACCCGTCTGCACCGACAACGAGAATCGGCTCGCGAGCTTGTCCCCGCTCCGGATGTCGCCGGCGTAACCCAAAGAACCGCTCCAATTCCTAAACAGCGTCACCGTCGCCGCGCCGCCGAGCTCAAAGCCGCTGCCATCGCCGTCTTCCACTCGAATCGTGGTCGGCCGCGTGACGTTACCCGCCAGCCGCCCCGTGATCGACCGATCCGAACTGCTGATCTCACCGTGCCACGCCGCTCGGAAATCAAAACGGACCGCGCACTCGGCGATCTTTGTATCCTTCGAGAAATCCACGCCCACGCTGCCGGCCGAGCTCTTCACGTCTTGCGCCCCGAAATCCATCGTCACCACGGGCACGTCCTTCTCGGTGTAACCTTCGAGCTTCACGCGCTCCGTGCGCAAGCCGAGCCACGGGCGGACGTTTAACCCCTGCAACGGATCGAGCGCCCAGATCGCCTTAACGCCCGCGCCCCAATGTTCGCCGCCCGCTTTGCCCGAAGTGCGATAACCGGCGAATCCCGTCGTCCGCTTGATGCCCTCCACATCCAATCCGCCATACGCGACGTCGAGCACAAGCGACACCGGGCCTCCGCGCCAAACACCATACGCGCGACCCGTCAGATCACGAATCGAGTAGCGGCCGCCGCCACCACTCACCTCAGCTTCGAGCTTTCCGGAATTCAGGGCGGCGCCCGCCACGAAGTTCTCGCCGAGACGCACGTCACCACCGGCGGTCACCACTTGGGCGGTGTAGTTGAACTTCCGCTGCCAGCCATCGGCCGAGCGGTTGCCGTCACCGTAGTTGAAAGCCGCATAGAGATCAGTCCGGCCGTTCGCGCGGTTCGTCGTGGCGACCTGCGCGATCCGCGCATCGAGCGCGGCCACCGAGATCGACTGCAACGCCAGCGCCGCGCTGCCCTGCGTGGCCGCGAAGCCGACCACCGGCTCCGGATTGAGCGCCTCGACCACGGCCCCGGAGAGGAGCGCATGGGTCTTGGTCGTCGGGTGGATGTCATCGAAGAAAACGTAGCCCGCCGGATCACCGCCGCCCCCAGCCGAGGCCGGCGCAATGGCAAACGAGGTCGCATTCGTAAACCCGAGTGCCCGGAAATCCAGAATCACACGGTCCAGCAACGACTGCACGTCGATGTAGACGAGATTCACATCCGCGGCCGGCGCGCTGGCGGCAATCGCTCCGAGGCGCGTCCGCAACTCCGCGTTAAACGCCGAACTCACGCGAAGCCCGAACGCCTGAGCCGTACTGCCGAGCGCCACCGAGCGCGCCGTCGCGCCCAGATTCGGCAGGCCCGCCACCACGATATTCTTCGCGCCCAGCCCAACGAGCGATTGCACGCCGCCCGCCACCGTCGCCGCCGTCGCGGCCCCCGCCACATCAAGGTTCGCGGGATTCAAAGCCGTCGTCGGCGCGGAGAGCACGGGGATCAGGTCGTTCGCCCCGAAAAACACGGTGAACAGGTCCGTCCTCGTCGGCGTGATCGCCCGAGCTTGGTAAAGACCGATCTGCACCGCCATCGACGGCGGCAGCGTGCCGGCCCCGCCTGCGGTCGCGCCGCCAAACGCAAAATTCAAACTGCTCTTCACGCTGGCGGGCGAAGTCGCCACGAGCGCCAGATTGTTGCCAAGCAATTCGGTAAACACGCGGCCGTTGGCGAAGCGTCCTTGAAAATACGGTGCGCCTGGGGTGCCCGCGCCGAGCGCGCTCGTGGCCGCGAACAGGTTTCCGCTGTCGCTCAAGCTGTCGCCGAACGAATACTGGTTGGTAAAGGTGCGGTTCTGCGCCGCCGCGACCGACAGCAGGGCAAAGAGACACAAGGCGACACGGCTGAGCTTAAGGCGGTTATTCATAGGATTTAAACGAGGTTTTGGCCAAGAAACCGCGCCCACCGTCGAGCGCAAGCCACAAGCCCGGATCACCCCACCCGACACTTGCCCAGCTCCTCGGCGGCCCTAGCGTGCCCGCGCGATGTTTCCCGCCGCCTCTCTTCCATGCCGACTCCGTCCATAAACGGTCCCGGTTTCTTTTTGCTCGGCGCCACCCATCGACGCACTCCCCTCGCCGTGCGCGAACGACTGGCTCTGAGCGCCGAAAGTACCGCCTCTCTTTACGCCGCGCTCACCGCGCACCCAGGTCTCGACGAATTGGTCATTCTGAGCACCTGCAACCGGGTTGAATTTTACGGCGTAGCCGACGATCCGACGGCGATCGCCCACGTCGAGGCGGCATGGTGCGCCCACTGCGACTTTACCCCGGCCGAGTTCGGGGCATTTCGCGTGGCCCTCACCGGCCGCGACGCGCTCCAGCATCTGTTCGAGGTGGCGGCCGGGCTTGATTCCCAACTCGTCGGAGAGACCGAGATTTTGGGGCAGGTGAAATCCGCCTACACCGACGCCCACGTCCGCGGGAGCACCGGACCCGTGCTCAATCGCGTTTTCCAAAAATGTCTCCAAGCGGCCAAACACGCGCGCACGCACACGGCGTTCACCGCCGGCCGCGTGAGTCTGGCCCAAGTCGCCGTGAGTTTGGCGCAAGCCGTCATGGGCGATCTCGCCTCCGCCCGTGTCTTGCTGCTGGGCGCCGGAGAAATCGGCGAGCAGACCGCCCGGGCCTTTCTCGACCGCGGCACCACCGCCCTCACGGTCGCAGGGCGTCATCGCGGCCGCACCTCGGCGCTCGCCGGACGCTTGGGCGCGACCGCACTCCCGTTCGCCCAACGCGCGGCCCGGTTAGCCGGTTTCGACATCGTCGTCGGGTCCACGTCCGCGCCTGGCACCGTGCTTTCGGCCGACGACGTTGCGGCCGCGATGGCCGATCGGACGGGACGGCCGCTGATTCTGCTCGATCTCGCCTTGCCTCGCGACATCGACCCGATGGCCGCCCGACTCAGTCACGTCTTCCTCTACAACCTCGACGACCTCGCGCAAATTTCTACGGCGAATCGCGCGGCCCGCGCCGGCGAAGTCACCCGTGCCCGCGCCCTCCTTTCGACCAAAGCCGATCTGCTCTGGCGCACCCTCGTCAGATCCGCGTCGGCCGGTCGTCCGCCCTCGGATCAGCGGCAATCGGATCGTTAGCCGGGTCGAAAGAAATATCGTCCGATCGTCTTATCCAGCGCGAGGGCGACCGCCAGATTCATGCTGCGCCATACTTCAGCCCCCAGCCAATTGCCGCCGCAACCACGTCCCCGCTGTGCCACCCGTGGGTCGCTCGAGCAACCCCCGCAACTCAGCCGCCTGCGCGGTCGTCCGCACCCGGCGGGCCGGATCTTCCAAGCCCGACCGTAATTGCTCCGCCAATGCCGACGGCGTCGCCGCATCTTGAATAAACTCGGGATACATCGGCGCCTTCAGCAGCAGATTCGCGATGCCGAGATACTCGATCTTCACTAGCATCCGCCCAAGCAGATAGGTTAAAAAATTCGCCCGATAGGCGATCGCGCCGGGGATGCCCGCCAGCGCACAATGCATCGACATGGTCCCGCTCGAGGTGAGCACAACCGCAGCCGAGACCGGCGTCCCCGTCGGCACGAGCTTCACCCGCTTCGAAGGCCGAGCCCCGTGCAGCTGGGACAAAATTTCTTCGCTCGGATATACCGCGACGGCGTCTCGATCCCCACCGCCGCGCAAAAATTCCGCGTAGCCCGCAAGCAACACCGGGAAAATCCGCCCCACCGCCTGCTTCCGGCTTCCCGGCAACAACAGGATCGGCCCCGACGGATCATAACGCACCGGCGGGACGTAGTCGGTCGCGAGAAACGGATGCCCGACAAAGTCCACCGGCAGCGTCGTGTCCGCATAGCAGGCGACTTCGAACGGGAAAATCACCGCCAGCGCATCGAGATCACGCGCCATCGTAAACCTACGCTTGGCCTTCCACGCCCAGATCTGCGGCGAGATATAAAACAACGTCTTGATCGTGCCCCCGCCTTTCACCGAAAGCCCACGCTCCCGCAGCGCCGCCGCCAGCCGCAGGTTCATCCCCGGATAATCCACAAACAACACCGCGCGCGGCCGGTGTTCACCGATCCAACGCAGCACGTCCTCCATCAGCGCCTTGAAAAACGAGTAGTTCTTCAACACCTCCACAATCCCCACGACCGACGAAGCCGTCAGGTCATATAGAAGCTGCGCCCCTGCGGCCGCCAACTCCGGACCGCCCAATGCCGCAACCTTCGCCCCGGGCTGTTCCGCGCAAAACTCGCGCACCAACCGCGCCGCGTGTTCGTCACCCGAATGCTCGCCGGCGATGATGAGCACATCGACGTGCCCGGCCGTCGGCGCAGGCAGGCGGAATGGTAACAGCGGCGTGGTGGTCATGATTTCAAAACGGCGGTCTTTCCGTCGCGGCGTTGCAAAGGGTATCGGCCATGGGTTTGAAGCCGAACTGTGCAACCGCCGCGAATCGGCGTAAACGTGATTTCTTCGCCGCCCCGTGCGCCTGCGCGGTAAGGCAACCCCTCCTGCGAGGACCGGCCGGCCGCGGTTGAATCACCCCAATCTCCCGCCCTCACCGCCACCGGGCGCAGTTATTCGCCGGCCAACGACCGACGCAATTGACCTTCCAACTCACCGGCAAAATCCTCGGCCTCGCTCACACTCATGGCGCCGGGATCGTAGCTGGTCCAAATCGATTGCGCCCCGCGGTAGATTCCCGTCGCGACAAACACGCTCGTGCCCGGGCGACACGGCCCCCACCCAGCGAAGTTGGTCAACTCGGCCCCCGGCACTTTCAACCCGCCGTCGGGCCCAACCAACGGACCGCGCGCAAACACCTTGCCGAGATTGGACAAAACCAAGGTGCTGCGCGCGCCCGCCCGTCGGCAGTAGCGCGCAATTTGCCCTGGCAGCCAACCCCGCAGCAACATCGACATTCTAAAAGCCCGCGCCAGCCCGCGCGCCCGGATGAATTCCATGTCCTCATGTGCACGTTGCAGGAGGCGGGCCCGGCGGCCTAGCGATCGCACCCGCCGCTCGATCAACGCCACCCCGAGGGCAGGCGCCGAACTCCGCGGTTCGCTTCGCGCCCCCCCCAAGTAGACTGGCACCAAAAAGCGGGTCCACATGTCCGGCTGGGCCCGGGCGTGCCGCGCCAACCACGCGTTCAGCGCCGCTTGGGCGTCACGCACGAGCAGCTCATGCAGGGAGGCTCCCGCCGTCCGCGCCGCCTTTCTCAGCTGCATCGTTTCCCCCGGCGACCACGAGCGCGCCGCCAGCTCGCGGCGGCCAAAACTTCGTCCCGCTCCGCGCATCTCGACGACACGCTGCCGGCCCAGCACCAACCCCCAGAGGACTCCGATCAAAATCCACGGCAACTCCCGCCAGCCCTCGGCCCCCCGCAAGGACGAACGGTCCCGCCGCGCGGTCAACGGCACCGCCGCCGGCAACGCGATCTCCGCACCGCACTCGACCGCATAGAGCGTGAAAAAATCTTCCGCAATCAGCAGCAGTCCTAGCCCGTCCGCTACCGCGTGGTGCACCAGCATGGTCAGCTGCGTCTCCGCCCCGCGCACCCGCACGACGCCCCGCAATCCTGCCCGCGTCGAGAGATCATGGAGGTCGCGATCGTCGTCGGCGGCGTCCTCCTCGGTTCCAAGCCACGCCCATTCCGGCCGCGCCGCCCCCAGGTTCCAGACCGGCCCGCTCCACGTTCGCCGGCTGACCGTCGCGCCGGTGAGCGGATGCCGTTCTTCGATCCGTCCCCACGCCCGCGCGAAGGCCGCCCGCTCCAGCGCGCCGCGAAACGTGAACTCATAGCGGATCCACGCCGGGTGGGATCCACGGTGATCGTGATAGAAATAGCGTTCAACGGGCGTCAACGGCAGGCACGTCATCGGATTTCGAGGTGCCGCACGCTTTGGCATTGTCAACCGAGTAGGCGCAACCAAGGTCCGCCTTTCCATGCTTTCCACGCTGCGCAAGACGCGCGACATGATCCGTCATCTGAATCTGGCGCGAGACAACATGATCGCCGCTTGGCCCAAATCCTACTATCGGCGCGAGCTGATCGTTGAGAATATTCTCGGCCGCCGCATGTTCATCGTGAATTCGCCCGCGGGCGTCCAACAGGTGATGGTCGCCCGCGCCGACCGCTACCGCAAAAGCCCGTCCAACGAACAGGCGCTGCGCCCCCTCCTCGGCAACGGGCTCTTCGTGAGCGAAGGCACCCTGTGGCAGCGGCAACGCCGCATCGTCACTCCCTCGACCCACATCAGCCGCTTGCCCGGCTACGCCGCCGAGATCGCCACGGTCTGCGACACGATGACCGCCGATTGGAAGCGCCGGCCCGCCGGCTTCGAGGTCGATGTCACCGAGGAGTTCACCCTGCTCACGGCGGAAATCATTTCGCGGATCATGTTCGGGTTTCCGCTCGGGGAAAAAGTCCACGAATTGTTCTCAGCCTTCGCCGAATACCAGGCCTCCCACGGCCGGGTCCATACCGCGGAACTCCTCGGCCTGCCGTCGTGGCTGCCCCGTTTGAGCGGGTTTCGCGGCCGGCGCGCGGTCCGGCGCTTTGATCGGGTCCTCCTCGAAATCATGGCGGCCGGCCACGCGCGCCAACGCACCGACTTTGAGGACTTCCTCGATTTGCTCCTGAACTTCCGGGACGATCAAGGCCAGCCGATGAGCCCGACGCTCGCACGCGACGAGATGGCCTCCATCTTTCTCGCGGGCCACGAGACGACCGCCATCACCCTCAGCTGGGCGAGTTGGCTGCTCGAGCGCCACCCCGCCGTCGAGGAGCGCCTCGTCGCGGAGGCCCGCCGCGTGCTCGGCTCCCGCTCGCCGACCATCGAGGATTACCCGCAACTCGTCTACACGCGGGCCGTCATCGAAGAGACGCTGCGCCTCTACCCCCCCGTACATGTGTTCTCCCGGCAGGCCGTCGCCGACGACGAGATCGCCGGCACTAAGATTCCGCGCGGCTCGTTCATCACTATTTCCTCCTGGGTGCTCCACCGCCATACGCTCTTCTGGGATAATCCCAACGAGTTCGATCCCGAACGCTTCGTCCCGCCGCGCGCCGACAAGGTCGAACGCTTCGCCTACATTCCCTTCGGCGCCGGTCCCCGGATCTGTCTCGGCAAGAACCTCGGCCTCATGGAGGCCGTACTCCTCCTCGCGATGAGCACGCGCGACTGGAAACTCCGGCTGCGCGAAAATCATCCGGTCGAACCGCTGGGCCGCATGACACTCCGCCCCCGCCACGGCCTACCGATGCGCATCACTCCGCGCGGAGCGTGAGGTGTCCGTCCGCCCGGTGCGGCGAGCGGCGGGATGTCACCGTTTCTGCGCCCGGATCTGCTCGGTGATCGTGATGGCCACTTCCAGCGCCGATTTGCCGAGCGCTGCGCCGACCTTGGGTTGCCGCGCCTGGGTCACGCTGTCCACAAACGACGCCAGTTCGAGCGCCAGCGGCTCGCCTTTCTCGATGGGGATCTCTTTCACCGGAATTGAGCTCACGTCACCCGCCTTCACGAGGCCGATTTTCATCTTCAGCCCGTAGGCGATGATGTCGCTCTTCTTCACGAGGTGCCCTTTCTGCTCCATGAAATTGAGCGAGAGATAGGCGTTGTCCTGAAACACCCGGATCTCGCGCGCCTTCTTGAGGCTCATCCGGCTCGCGCTCAGATTCGCCACCGCGCCGTTTTCAAATTGGATGCGCGCGTTGGCGATGTCTTCCGTTTTCGAGAGCACGCTCACGCCCACGCTGTCGATTTTCACGATGGGGGATTTGATCAACGCGAGCGTGATCCCGATGTCGTGAATCATCAGGTCAAGCACCACGCCCACCTCGGTGCCGCGCGGCTGATACGGCGCCAGCCGCTCGGCCGTGAGGTATTGCGGGTGATCGACCTGCTTCTCCAAAAACGCCATCACCGGGTTGAAGTGTTCGATGTGCCCGACTTGCACGATGCATCCGTGCTGCCGCGCCGCCGCCATCACCTGCTCGGCTTCTTCGAGCGATGCGCAGATCGGTTTTTCGATCAGCAGGTGCGTCTTCTTCGCGAGCAAGGGCAGCGCGACCTCGGCGTGGCGATCAGTCGGCACCACGACCGAGACCGCATCGCACGCGTCGCCCAATTCCTCGATCGTCGCGAAACGCCGGCAATTGAACTTCGCGCAGATCTCCGCCGCACGGGCGTTGTTCGGCTCAAAAATTCCGGCGAGTTCCGCGCCGGGCAACGTGGCGTAAATGCGCGCGTGGTGTTGACCAAGCGAGCCCACACCGGCGACGCCGCAGCGAATTTTGGGTTTAGCCATGGACCAAGATTCCGCTCCGCAAAACCAGTTGGCGATGCGTTTTTTGCGCGTGGGCGGTGTTGTGGGTGACGAGCACGAGCGCCGTCCGCGTCTCGGCGCACAGACCCAGCAGCAGCTCAATCACCGCGTCGCCCGTGCGCTCGTCCAGATTGCCCGTGGGCTCGTCGGCGAGGATTAGCCGGGGCGAATTCATCAGCGCCCGCGCCACCGCCACGCGTTGACGTTCGCCGCCCGAAAGCTGCGACGGCAGGTGTTTCGCCCGCTCGGCGAGGCCGACCTTAGCGAGCAAATCGTCCGCCCGTTTCCGCGCCGCGGCATCAACGGGCCCGAGAATGCGGCGCGCCATCAGCACGTTCTCCCGCGCGTTCAGTTCCGGGATGAGATAGAACGACTGGAATACGATGCCCAAAAATTTTCCGCGCCGCGCCGTGCCCGTATCATTCTCGCCCGCCCAGTTAAGCGTCCCGGCATCCGGCGCGTCGAGACCGGCAAGCAATTGCAGCAACGTCGATTTGCCCGAGCCCGATTCACCGCGGATGCTCACGCTCTCCTCCGCCGCCACGTCGAGATCGACGCCCGCCAACACTTCGAGCCGACGGTCGCCGCTCATAAACGCCTTGCGCACCCCGCGCGCTGTCAGGATGGCCTCACTCATTGCGCAAGGCCTCCACCGGTTTTAGCCGTGCCGCCCGCCACGCGGGCAACAACCCCGCGAGCGTCGAGATCACCACCGAACACGCCACGATCAGACCAACGTCGCCGGGCGCCGTGTGTGCCGGCAGCTGACTGAACTGATAAAATCGCACGAGCACCTCTTCGCTCGCCGTCAACCGGGTGAACGCCGCGACCAGTTCGTTGCGGAAATGCAGCGTGCCAAGCCCGAGCCCCAATCCTGCCACGGTGCCCGTCGCTCCAATCAGCAGCCCTTGAAAACAAAAACACGCCGCCACCTGCATCGGCCGCGCACCGAGCGCCCCGAGCAGGCCGATCTCGCGGGTCTTCCGCACGACCGAGATCAGCAGCGAACTCGTCACGGAAAACGCCGACACAATGATGATAAACGTTAGCAGGAAAAAAATCATGTTCTTCTCGAGCTGGAGGATGAACAGGAAATCTTGGTTGGCCTCCATCCACGAGCGCGCCCGCGCCTGCGCCGCCGGCGGCAACGCTCCGTTGATCCGCGTCGCGACCACATCAGCATCCAGCTTCGGCGCGATCTTCACATTAACGCCGTGGATGGCGGCGCCGAGCCCGTAGAGCTCCTGCATCGCTCGCAAGGTCACGAGCACCACCGAGCTGTCGAGTTGTTGGTGCCCGACCTCGAAGATCCCCACGACCCGCAGTTCGCGCGGCAGCAGCACTTCGTCGTTCTTTAATTTCTCCAAGAGCAGCGGCGAATAGATTTCCACCCGGCTCCCGATGCGCGCACCGAGCGACAGCGCGAGTTTCGAACTTAGGATGATGGAATCGTCGTCAAGGTCGTCGAGGCGACCCACGCGGATGAAGCGCTCCAGTGGGACCACCAAACTGACGCGGTTGATATCGATCCCCTGCATCGCAGGAATCACCGCTTTGTTTTCAAATTTGATCTGGACCACGCCCTCCGCGAACGGCGTCGTCGCCACCACGCCCGGCACGGTCGCGAGCCGTGCCTGCAACCCGGCGGCATCGGCGATCAGCCCTTCACCCCGCACCTGCACTTCACCCTGCGTATCGACGATCATCCGGCGGATTTCGTAGCCAAACCCGCCCATCACGCTCGTGGAAATCACGAGCAACGCCACCCCGAGCGCCACCCCGAGCACCGATATCGCCGTGAAGAACGGAAACTTTTTCCCCGTGGGGAAAAGCTGCTTCAGGGCGAGATAGAGATACCAGGGCATATTAGCCGGCAATGGCCTTAAGCCCCACTACCCGGCCTGAGTTGAGGAAACAAAATCACATCACGAATGCTCTCCGCGCCCGTGAGCAAAATGCACAGCCGGTCGATGCCCACGCCCATGCCTCCCGCCGGCGGCATCCCGTGCTCCAGCGCCAACAGGAAATCGTGGTCGATGTTCTGCTTCTCCTCGCCGGCCTGCGCTTCAAACATCGCGCGCTGCACGTCGGGGTCGTTCTGCTCGGAGTAAGCCGGGGCCACTTCCATGCCGCCGATCGTCAGCTCAAAAACGTCGATCGTCGTTGGATCATCGAGGCTGATTTTGGCCAGCGGACACAGCTCCTTCGGCAGCTTCATCACAAAGGTCGGCTGGATCAGCGTCGGCTCGATTTTCTTGGAGAAAATCTCGTTCGTGATCTCAAACTCTTCCCACGCGGGACTCACGTAGAGCCCCAATTTTTCGGCGCCCGCGACTTTCTCCGCCTTGCTCCGCGCGAACCAGTCGACGTCGCCCGTCGCTTCCCGGATGAGATCCTTGTAATTCACTTCGCGCCACTCGCCGGCGAAGTCGATCTCCTGCCCGCTCGCCGCGTGCTTGATCTTCGTCGTGCCGAGCACATCCCGGCAGAGCGTGGTGAGCATATCCTTGATGAGCGTCATCATGCCGCGGTGATCGCTGTAGGCTTGGTAGACCTCGAGCATCGTGAACTCCGGGTTGTGCTTCCGCGAAACGCCTTCGTTGCGGAAAATCCGGCCGATTTCGAACACGCGGTCGTAGCCGCCCACAAGCAGACGTTTGAGCCGCAGCTCCGTCGCGATGCGCAGGAAAAAGTCCACGCCGAGCGCGTTATGGTGGGTCTTGAACGGCCGCGCCGCCGCGCCGCCCGCCGTGCTTTCCAGCACCGGCGTTTCCACTTCGATGAACTGCTGCGCTTCGAGAAACCGCCGGATGTGCGACACGACGCGCGAGCGCAGCATGAGCCGCGCGCGCGACTCGGCGTTCACGATCAGGTCGAGATAACGCTGCCGGTAAACTTGCTCCGCATCGCTCAGCCCATGCCATTTTTCCGGCAACGGCCGCAGCGCCTTCGAGACTAGCGTGCAACGTTCGACGCGCACGGTGATTTCGCCCGTCTTGGTGACAAAGAGCGTGCCCGTCGCCCCGAGAATGTCGCCGAGGTCCAATTTCTTGAACGCCGCATAGGCCTCGTCACCGATCACGTCCTTTTTCACGTAGAGCTGGATCTGACCCTGCTGGTCCAGAATCTTCACAAACTGGCTCTTCCCCATGTCGCGGATCGTCACGAGCCGGCCGGCCACGCTCACCGTGACGACGTTGTCCTGACCCGCGACGTAGAGCTTGATCGCGTCGGCGGAGAAGTGGCTCTGCGTCACGCTCGCCCGAAACGGGTCGAAGCCGCCGGCGCGCATTTCGGCCAGCTTGTTGCGCCGCACGGCATGTTGGTCGTTGGAGATATCAACCGGATTGGTGTCGCTCATGGAAGGAACACGAAGCCACGCCGTCCCCAGCGGCGCAAACGGAAATTCCGTAACCGCTTTTCTCCTTTCCGTCCCCTCGGGCCCCGCCAAGCCTCCCGCCATGAACCCCTTCAACCGCCGCCATTTTCTCGGTGCCGCCGCCCTCGGCGCCGCCGCGCTCTCCACCCTTCGCAGCCGCGCCGCCGACGCCCCCGCGCCCGCCGCTCCGCGCACCGTCAAGCTGGGTCTCATCGGCTGCGGCTGGTGGGCCATGGTCAATGCCAAGGGCGCCTACAAAGCCGGCGGTGCGCAGGTCATCGCGATCTGCGATATCGACAGCGCCAACCTTGAAACGACGGCCGTCGAGATCGAAAAAATCCAGGGCTCACGCCCGCTCACATTTAAACTTTACGAGGACCTGCTCGCGGTCACCGGCCTAGAAGCCGTGATCATCTCAACGCCCCCGCAGTGGCACGCGCTTCCATTTATTGCTGCCGTGAACCGTGGGATCGACGTCTTCTGCGAGAAACCCCTCGCCTACGACATCCGCGAGGGCCGCGCGATGGTCGACGCCGCCGCCAAGAGCAAGAGCGTCGTCCAAATCGGTTTCGTGCGTCGTCAAAGCGCCGCGTTTCAAGCCGTCCGCCAGTTCATCGCCGAGGACAAACTCGGCCGCATCATCAACGTCGACGCCCAGATCAACTTCACCGCCGGGACCGCCAGCGCCGTGCCGGTCGCACCGCCGCCGTCCCTTGACTGGGATCACTGGTGCGGCCCCGGCCCGCTCATCCCTTACAGCCCGCAGGTCGGCCACCGCAACTGGCGCCTCGAGCAGACGTCGGGCCAAGGCCACCTCTACGATTGGGGCATTCATCTGATCGACGCCACGCGCTTTATCCTCGGCGAGACGTCGCCCACCGCGATCAGCGCCACCGGCGGCATTTATCGGCTAAAGGACAAGATCACCACGCCCGACACCCTCACCGTGCAGTTTGAATTCGCCCGTTGCCCCGTCACGTGGCGCCACCGGCTGTGGGGCTCCGCCGAGCTCACGCCCGAGTTCAACAACGGCATCTTTTTCTACGGTGAAAAGGGCACCGTATTCGTGACCGACCAGCGCTGGGTTTTTCTGCCAAACGGCAAAGGCGCCGAGCGTCAGGTCAACGAAACCAAGTCCGACCTCGTCCCGCTTCACGTCGCGGAATTTCTCGACGCCGTGCGCCACCGCAAACCCGTCAGCGCCACCGTCGCCGAGGCGCACCTTTCAACGAGCGCCGTCAAGCTCGCGATGATCGCTTACGAGACCGGCGCCCGCCTCGCGTGGGACGCGAAGTCCGAGCAGATCACCAACCACCCGGAAGCCGCCAAACTGCTGAAGCGCGCCTACCGCGCGCCTTGGAAACATCCTTACGCCGGCTGAAAAGCAGGGCGGCGTCTCCGATCCGCCCTCCGAGCCCGCGCCTCGTCTACGTCCGCGGCCGCACCGCGCCCGCCTTTACGCGCCGACCAGCCGCGGCACCGCCGCGATCACGAGCCGCTCGAAATTAGCCGCACCTTTCGCGGCATTTTCCAACGTGTGGTCGTGCGACAGTTTCTCATCGGAGAGCCCCGCGCCCATGTTGGTGATGCAAGAGACGCCGACGACCTTCATCCCGCAGTGCCGCGCGATCAGGCACTCCGGCACGCTCGACATTCCGACCGCATCTGCGCCCCATCCCTGGATCATTCGGATCTCCGCCGGGGTCTCAAACGACGGCCCGCGCAGCGCGAGGTAAACTCCCCGGTGAAGCGGAATCAACTCCGCCACCGCCGCCTGTGAAATCTTCTCTGACAACGCCGGATCCCATGCATCGCTCATCCCGAAGAACCGAGGACCAAAGGTCTCGTCGTTTGCGCCCGTGAGGGGATTCAAGCCCAGGGCGTTGATGTGATCGGTGATCAACATCAGTTGGCTCACCCCGATGGGCGCCCGCAAGCTGCCCGCCGCGTTGGACAAAAACAGGACCTCGACGCCCACCGCGCGGAGCGTCCGCACCATCGTCTTCAACGGATACGGGTCATCGGTCTCGTAAAAATGTTTGCGGCCCTTGAGCACAACCACGTCGACCCCATTTAATTTTCCCGCGACCAACGCCCCGGTGTGGCCTTGCACCGTCAGCACCGGAAATCCCGGCAACTCGGCATGGGGCACCGTCACCGCTCCCTCCACGCGATCGGCCAATCCGCCCAACCCCGAACCCAGCACGATGGCGAGTTTCGGCGCCCGCCCCGCCAGGACCGTCGTCAAAGCCGCCGCCGAGCGTTTTACGTTCTCAACATGGAGTTGCTGCACCGTCATAATCATGCGCCCACTGCTACCCGAACCCCGCGCCGCTGTAACGCCCGGAGTTGCGCCGCCCGAAAAAATGCCCGAACTAGCCGCAATGACCGCCTCATCGCCCTCCCCCGTTCCGCCCGCCCGGCCCTGTGCCGTCGCGGTCGCCGTGATCGACTGGGGGCGCACGCGCTACGAACCCGCCCGTGTCGCGCAAGAAGCCCTCGTCGCCCGCCACTTGGCCGGCCAGATCGGTGACACGCTGGTCTTCACCGAACACGAGCCCGTGTTCACCGTCGGCCTCCGCGCCGGCGCCGAGAAAAACCTGATCTGGGACTCCACCCGGCTCGCCGCCGAGGGTATCGAACTCGCCCCGACCAACCGCGGCGGAGACATCACCTACCACGGTCCCGGCCAACTCGTCGGCTACCCCATCGTCTCCCTCGCCGCCCGCAAAGACCTGCACGCCTACCTTCGCTTCCTCGAGCAGGTTCTGATCAACGCCGTCGGCTCCCTCGGCCTCACCGCCACGCGACGCCCCGGCCTCACCGGCATCTGGATCGGCCCGCGCAAAGTCGCCGCCCTCGGGGTCGCCGTCCGGCGTTGGATCACTTACCATGGCTTCGCCCTCAACGTAAACGCCCACCTCCCCCACTTCGCTGGCATCGTCCCGTGCGGCATCGCGGCTACCGAAGGCACCGTCACCTCCCTCCACGCCGAACTCGGCCACGACCTCGACCTCGCCGCCGTTCAAAAAATCATCGCCGGGGAATTCCAAACCCTCTGGCCCGCCTTCCTCGCCTCCGGTGAAATTCCCGACCAATAGCGTGCATTCGCGGGCAAAATCCTTTTCGTCTCCCTTCTGAACTCTCCCGATGGACACCACGCGTAAACCTTCCTGGCTCCGCGCCAAACTTCCCAGCGGCCCCGGCTACCAAGCCGTCCGCTCTCTCGTGGACGAACACAAGCTCCACACCGTCTGCCAGAGCGCGCAGTGCCCCAACCTCGGCGAGTGCTGGTCCCGCGGCACCGCCACCGTCATGATCCTCGGCAACATCTGCACGCGCTCCTGCAACTTCTGCGCGATTCAGACCGGCCGCCCCACCGAGCTCGACCTCGGCGAACCCGCCCGCGTCGCCGACGCCGTCGCCAAGATGGGCCTTCGCCACTGCGTCATCACCTCCGTCGCCCGCGACGAACTCGCCGATGGCGGCGCCGCCGTCTGGGCCGCCACCATCCGCGCCGTCCGCCACCGCAATCCCCAGACTGCCATCGAGGTCCTCACGCCCGATTGGAAGGGCAAGCTCCACGACCTCGATACCGTGCTCGACGCCAAACCCGATATTTTTAACCACAACCTGGAAACCGTCGAACGCCTCCAGAAACCCGTCCGCGTCCAGGCCCGCTACGACCGCTCCCGCTCCGTCCTCCAACACGCCAAGTCCCGCGGCTTCACCACCAAGACCGGCATCATGCTCGGCCTCGGGGAGACTCAGGCCGAGATCGAGCAGACCCTCCGCGACATCGCCGCCGATAAAACCGACATTCTCACCATCGGCCAATATCTCCAGCCCACCCCGCAACACCTCAAAGTCGAGCGCTGGGCCCACCCCGACGAATTCGCTCACTGGAAACAGTTCGGCCTCGGCCTCGGCATCGGCGTCGTGGAAAGCGGCGCGATGGTCCGCTCCAGCTACCACGCCGACGAACAGTCCCAGAAATATACCGGCGTCGAGCACCTCAACACGCACAACGCGTTGGCCGGGGTGTAAAGTGGAGCGCCGAGGCCCCGCTCGGTCTTTCGGTTTGGGCTCAGCTGCGGGCGCGCCCCCCTCGTCGCGTCCAACAAAGACGGATCAACAGGCTTCCTATTTGCCCAAAGACTCAATTTGGGCCTTCCCGTGTAGCTTCGTTTTTACTTCGCCAAAAACGTTGGGTTTTGAAGTAACCGCTTGGCCTGTAATTTTACCGTTAGCGTCCCTGTAAACTGTTCTTACTTCCCCGAACACATTTGGCTTTTGGGCCACGGCCTCCCCAACTTTTCGGCCTTGGGCGTCGGTGATAACCGATTTGGTTTCGCCAAACACATTCGGCTGGCGGGTTGTAATTTTACCGACCGGTTGGGCACCGTCATTTTTGACGACGGCCTTGATTTCACCGACATAGTTCGGCTTTTGCGCCACGATCGTTTGGAACGGCGCTCCATTTGAATTTCGCACCACGCTTTTCGTCTCCCCAAAACTATTGGGTTTTTGAGTGACGATGGTGATGGGTTTACTCGCCACCGATTGGACTACGGTGCGTCTCTCAGCAGAGGCGTTGGTCTCGGATTGGGTGGCCGTCTTTGTTGGGACATGGCCAAGGGCTGATCGGGCCGAAAGCAGCACAAGGAAAACGATGACCAACATGCTCAACCGTTAGGGCGGTTGAGATTGGAATGCTAGAATTAAGCGAAAGCACAGGATGGCGCCGGAGCGATAAAAGGGGTCGCGCCTTGCTTTTTGCGATCAGTGATCGGGCGCCATGTTCAACGGGAACGTTCGGTCAGAACGCCCATTCCCACGGGGTTCGAAGCCCGAACTGCTCGGATCGGCAGGCCCGGAAAAAGGGATCGGGTTTTAACTATCAATATTTACCAAGTAGCCAAACGGCGGCGTCACGCCGGGGCCGGATAGAGCATCACGTATGCGGGTTTTTGATAGTCGCGGTCAGACCTCTCCCAAACGAACCGAATTACTACCAAACCCGGCACCTTGACACAGTTTCCAATGTGCTACACCTGTGCCTCATGGCCGCCACGCAGACCACCACCATCCGTCTTACCCCAGCCGCCAAGCGCCGCATCACCGCCGCCGCCCGCCGCGCGGGCGTGAGCCCCGCCAAGTTCATCTCCACCGCCGCCCTCGCCCGCGCCGACGCTGCGCCGGATGATGCCAAGCTCGCCCGCCTCGAGCGCGTCGCCGCCGCGCTCCACGCCGCCGTGGCCGATGAAATCGATTTCCGCCTCGCCGACGCCCGTTGGCAGCATCACCTCGCCCAAAAAACCCCTCTGCTCACCGGTGAGGAGGCGTGGCGTGAGTTGGGACTACCGAATTGAACCGTCGGCGCTGCGCGACCTCCGCGACCTCGGTCCTTCGGCAATCGCGGAAGTTCGCCGTTACTTGGATGAACGAATTCGTGGCGCGACCGATCCCGCCGCCTTTGGCAAACCGCTGCGCGGCGACAAACACGGGTACTGGCGCTACCGCGTTCGCGATTGGCGACTGCTCTGTAAATTGGAAAACTCGGTGCTCATCGTCGTCGTTGTCGCAGTAGGCCACCGCTCCTCCGTCTACGATCCGTGACCCGCAAACGCGGTCAGCCCCGTAGAAAGGGAGCCAATCAAGACCTTGGAAAATACGCTTTCAAATTTGTTCTGCTCGCGCTGCATCCGATCGTGATTAACGACGGCTCAATTGAGCTTTGTACGCTGTCAAACTACTAGCCAAGCCACGCCCGATGCCCTCGCCTTTCGTGCTTAGACGAGCCGCGTATATTTTCCAACCCGCACCAGAATTCTTGCCAGTAGCCGTGCCGTCGGCCCCATTTTTCCCATGCCCCTCACTATTCGCTTCCGCGTGTCCCCCGGCTTCGCCGCCGCGCTTTTGTTCCTCATCGCCGGCTCCGTCGGCTTCGCCCAAACGCCCGCCACCGCACCCGCCCCGCTCCTCGACAAATCCGGTCATCCGCCCACGTTACGCACGCTCGCGATCGGCGACGCCGCGCCTGATTTTTCCCTGCCCGGCATCGATGGCCGCACCTACAAACTCGCCGACTTCGCCGGCCCCGACGTGTTGATGGTGCTGTTCACCTCGAACCACTGCCCCACCTCCCACGGGATCGAACGACGCCTGCAAACCCTCCGCGACGATCTCAAGGGCCGGAGCTTCGGACTCGTCGCCATCAATCCCAATCACCCCGAGGGCCTCACGCTCAACGAGCTCGGCTACGGCGAATACAGCGACTCCTTCGAAGACATGAAGCCCTACGCGGCCAGCCTCGGCTGGGACTTCCCGTATCTCTACGACGGCGAAAAACAACTCATCGCCCGCGCCTACGGCTGCCTCGCGACGCCCCACGTGTTCATCTTTGATAAAGCCCGCCGTCTCCGCTACGCCGGCCGTTTCGACGACTCCCGCTTCGTCGAGGAGAACTCCGTCAAATCGCCCGATGCCCGCAACGCCATCTTCGCCCTGCTCGACGGCAAACCCGTTCCCGTCGAACTCACCAAACCTCACGGTTGCTCCACCAAGTGGCGCGAGAAAAAAGAACGCAACGTCGCCACCGAGATCGGCTGGACCCAGATCCCCGTCACCCTCGACCGCATCGACGTCGCCGGCGTCGCCGCCCTCCGTGCCAACCCCACCAACAAGGTCCGCATGATCAACGTCTGGGCCACTTGGTGCGCCCCGTGCGTCGAAGAATTCCCCGCGCTCATCGCGATCAAGCGTCAGTTCGACATGCGCGAAAACGATTTCGAACTCATCACAATCAGCCTCGACGCGCCCAAGGATGAAGCCAAAGCCCAAGCCTTTCTCCAAAAACAAGGCGCCGGCCTCACCAAGCGCGTGCAAGCCTCCGTGGACAAAGAGGGCCGCAAAACCAGCCACTACCTTTTCACCGGCGCCAACCAAGATGACCTCGGTAAGGCTCTCGATGCCGAGTGGCCCGGCCCGATTCCACATACCATCCTGATCGCACCCGGCGGAAAAATTCTCTGGCGGCACAACGGCATGATCGAACACGCCGCCGCCCGCTCCGCCGTAGTCTCGGCCATCGGCAACTACTACAAGCAGCCTCCCGCCGCCGCCGCGAAGAAGAAGTAGCAGTCGTCGGGCACTCGTCCGTCCGCCAGCGTTTACCGGTCCGCCCGAAGCGCGCTGGTATCCTCGCGCCCTGTGCTCCGGGGCGCGATGTTGTCCTCAGCGTCCCGTTGCTTGAGCTTCGACGTTTTCTCATCGAGTTAATCCAGATGCCTACCGCCAATCCGCTCCTTGTCCCCAGCCCGCTTCCGTTGGGCTATCCCCCGTTTGATCGCATCAAGGACGAGCATTTCGCGCCCGCCTTCGATCTCGGCATGGCCGAGCAACTCACCGAGGTAGCCGCCATTACAGGCCACCCCGAGCCCGCCACGTTTGAAAACACCATCCTCGCCCTCGAGCGCTCCGGCCAACTCCTCGGCCGCGTCAGCCGCGTTTTCTCCAACCTCAACGGCTGCCACACCAATCCCACGCTCCAAGCCGTCGAAAAGTCCTTTGCCCCCAAACTCGCGGCGCACCGCGACTCGATTTTGCTCAACGCCGCGCTCTTCACCCGCATCGCGGCGCTCCACGCGCTCCGCGCGTCCCTTGCCCTCGACCCGGAATCGGATCGGCTGATCGATGAAACTTACAAATCATTCGTCCGCGCCGGCGCCCGGCTCTCCGGTGCCGACCAGGAAAAACTCAGGGCGCTCAACGCCGCGATCGCCACCGCCGAAACCGCGTTTTCCCAAAACGTCCTGAAAGAGCGCACGGCTTCAACCGTCACGTTTGCTGACCGGGCCGAGCTCGCCGGATTCTCCGACTCCGAAATCAGCGCCGCCGCCGAACTCGCCCGCTCGCTCGGTCACGTCGGTCAGTTCGCAGTCGCGATCGTCAACACCACCGGCCAACCGCCGCTCGCGAGTCTGACGCACCGCCCCACCCGCGAACGGATCTCCCGCGCGTCTTTGGCCCGGGGCAGCCGCGGCGGCGAATTCGACAACCGCGCCCACGTCAGCGCTCTCGCCCGCCTTCGCGCTGAGCGGGCCGCGTTGCTCGGCTACGCCACGCATGCCGACTACGTATTGGAAGAGCAGACGGCGAAAAACGTCGCCGCCGCCGCGGCCTTCCTCGCTCGGCTCGCCCCGCCCGCCGTCGCCAACGCCCGACGCGAAGCAGCCGAGATTCAGCAGATGATCGACGCCGAGTTCCACGGCCGAGCCGACCGTTTCGACGTCGCGGCATGGGACTGGGCGCTCTACTCCGAGCGAGTCCGCACCGCGCGCTTCGCCTTCGACGAATCGCAGGTGAAACCCTACTTCGAGCTCAACCGCGTCCTCGTCGATGGACTCTACTTTTCCGCCACAAAGCTCTTCGGCATCTCGTTCGTCGAGCGGCACGATCTTCCCGTCTATGAGCCGTCCGTCCGGGTGTTCGACGTGCTCGAGGCAGACGGCTCGCCGCTCGCGTTGTTCGTCTTCGACCCTTACGCCCGCCCGTCGAAAAACGGCGGCGCGTGGATGAACGAATACGAATCCCAATCACGCTTGCTGGGCACCCGCCCCGTCATCGGCAATCACCTCAACATCCCGCGCCCGCCGGCGGGCGAACCCACGTTGCTTACCTTCGACGAGGTCAGAACCTTGTTTCACGAATTTGGCCACGCCCTCCACGGCATCTTCTCCGCCGTGAATTACCCCCGGTTTTCCGGCACCAACGTCCCCAGCGATTTTGTCGAGTTCCCCTCGCAGGTCATCGAGACGTGGGCCGTTTGGCCCGAGGTGCTCCGAAATTACGCGAAACATCATCGCTCCGAAGAACCGATTCCCACCGAACTTCTCGCCAAGGTGCTCGAGGCGCGGAAATTCAACCAAGGCCACGCCACCACCGAGTACCTTGCCGCCGCTTTGCTCGATCTCGCTTGGCACGGTCTGAAGCCCGACGAAGTGCCCCACGCCGATGACGTGACCGCGTTCGAAGCCGCCGCCCTCAAGCGAGTCGGTCTCGATTTCGCCCCCGTGCCGCCCCGTTATCGGTCCACCTATTTTTCCCATGTCTTCGGCGGCGGTTACTCCGCCAGTTACTATTCCTACATCTGGGCTGAGGTCCTCGACGCCGTCGCCGTCGATTGGTTCAAACAACATGGCGGTCTCAGCCGGGCCAACGGTGAACGTCTCCGGGAATTCATCCTCGCCCGCGGCGGTACGAGCGACGCCCTCGGTCTCTTCCGCGACTTCATCGGCGGCGAACCCGCGATTGAACCCCTGCTCGAACGTCGCGGCCTCACCACCACCCCCTGATCCACTTTTCGCGTAATTTTTCGCCGCTACGACATCGGGGGCTTTGAGGCCAGTCAGTAAGGGTAACAACTATCCAACACCAACGGCTCACGCTCCAATCGCCGCTCCGTCTGCAGCGCTCAAACCGCGACGCATCCCCTACGCCGATGACCATGCGGGAGCAGCTACGCCCCGTAGCCCAGACGTCGCTCTCGTGATAAGGGCGCCACATCGAATGTCGCGTCGATGGCCGCCAAGCTTACGAGCGCCTCGCGGCCGCGCCGGCCAACTTCGACGCGTTCATCACCGACCATCACCAGCCCAACCGGAACGGGCTCGAGTTTCTGGGCTCCCCTCGCCGCAGTCTTTCTTTTCTCGGGAAGATCGTGGTTTTCTGCTCGGAACTAAGCCCGCAAGTCAGCGGCGCCTACGCCGAGCTCAACGTCGACGCATTGCCCAAGAAACCCGTTTTTCCGTCGGCGCTGCGCGAAGTCTCGGCGCGCTTTCGAACTCCAGTCTGAACCTCGGAGGCCGAGTAGTCAGGGGGTCTACCCCACGGGGCTTTCTCACTCGAGCGCACGCGCCCGGATGTTACGAAACTCCGCCTTCATCACCACATTGGCATGGAGCTGCAAACCCAGCGGAGAAGCGCCGGAAAATTTTGCATCGGTGTACTCCGACGCCTTCGTCCCGTTGATCCAGCAGGTAAACGTGTTCCCTTTCGCCTGGATGCGGAACGTGTTCCACTCGCCCTGCGGCTTCATCAACGCTTTGGCGTTTTTCGCTTGTCCCGCCTCCGGGTAGGATGGCTTTCCTCCCGTGTAAAACGAGCCGGTCATATCGGTCTTCAGGCTACCCGAAACACCCAGTTGCAACTGGATCGCCGGCTTCCGCATCTCAACCCCGGTGTCGACTCCCCGCTCGGTGTCGGACTTCCAACGCACATCGAACTCCATCACAAAGTCCGTGTAACTGGCCTCGGTCCAAAGCATGCTGCCCTTTTTGGCGGCGTTATTCTCACAGATCAGCACGCCGTTCTCCACGCGCCAGAACTCCGTCGCGCCATCGGCCTTCCAGCCGGTCAAATCCTTACCATTAAAAATGGCCGGCATCTTCGCATCGGCCGCATGAGCCACCAATACAATGTTTGTGAGGGTAAAAAGGACGGCAACACCGAGAGCACGAGCGAAGCTAACTTTTGGGGATTTCATCGGCCGAACCGTGGCGAGTCATCCCGGACGTGAAAAGCGCGAAATACCACGTTGGCCGCTCGCGCCGTCGCCAGAACTAATTGAAACTTCCGCCCGCCGATCCCGTCCTAACCTCGACCAGCATGAGCCCCCGCCACCTCAGTCTAAGCATCCTCGCGTTGGGTTTTGTCGTCGTTGGCTGGCTGGTGTTCGTCCGCTCTGCCTTCCACCCGCCCCGATCAATTTCAGCTGCCCCACCTTCCGCCACTGCGTCTCAAACCGCCGCACCGGTTCCGCCCGCGCTGCCTCGATCCGCCGCCTTCGCTCCCGATGCCCAGCTCGAGGCGTTGCTCGCCGCCACCGACGCCCGCGCCAATGAAGCGACCCTCGCCTTCAAGGATGCCGCCGCCTACCGCCGCTTCCTCGCCCGCGCCCGCGCCGCCGGCCTCACCATCATCGGTCAAATCGACGCCCTCCGCACCGTGCGCGTGGGCTACGACCGCATCACCTCGCTCCGCGATGATCGCATCACTCACGCCGCCGACTACGCAAACGCCGCGGCCAACATCCTCTTTCGCGTCCCCGAAAATCCTGCGAAAGCCGACCGCGCCGACCTCACCCAAATCCCGCTGCACAACACCTCACTCGCCTTCCTCGGCGCTACCGGCGACCGCAGCACGTGGGGCCGCGGCATCACCATCGCCATCCTCGACAGCGGCGTAAACGCGCTCGACCCCACCTTCTCCGGCCGCGCCCGCACCCTCGACGTCGGCGCCGGCAACCTGCCGGGGTCCGAAACTTCCTCCGGGCACGGGACCGGGGTTGCCGCTCTCGCCGCCGGCGTCTCAAGCGACGCACCCGGCGTCGCTCCCGCAGCCAATATCCTCAGCGTCCGCGTCACTGCGGCTGACGGCCTCAGTGACATCTTCACCGTCGCCCGTGGCATTGTTGCCGCCGCCGATGCCGGCGCCCAAATCATCAACATCTCGCTCGGTGGCTACTCTACCACCCACGTGCTCGACGCCGCGATCGACTACGCCGCCACCCGCGGCGCGTTGATCGTGGCCGCCGCCGGCAATGACCAAGCCACCCAACTCACTTGGCCCGCCGCTGATGCTCGCGTCGTTTCCGTGGGCGCCGTCGATGCCATCGGCCAACAGGTCACGTTCTCCAACTCCGGCCCGCAACTCCAAGTCTCCGCCCCCGGCTACGGCGTGCAGACCGCGTGGCTCGACCAACAACGCGTCACCGTCAACGGCACCTCGGCCAGCGCCCCACTAGTGGCCGGCAGCGTCGCCGCCGTCATGTCCGCCGATCCCCGCCTGACCGCTGCGCAAGCCTGGGCAGTCCTCGCCGCCACCACCAATGACGCGGGCACACCCGGCACCGACTCCGACTACGGCCGCGGCATCCTCAACCTAGGGTGGGCCATGAGTCGCCACGATCCCACCCGCATCGACCCGGCCATTTCCAGCCACCACTTCGACGCCACCAAAAACCAGATGGACTTCGTCATCCAAAATCGCGGTGCCCTCCCGGTCTCCGGCCTGACCCTCGACATCGCCACCAACGGCTTCACCACCACGCAGCGCCTGCCCACACTCGCCCCCGGCGCGAGCACCGTTCTCATCCTGCCCGTTGACCAAAAGAGCCTCACGTCCGATGGTGCTCTCATTTACCGGACCACGTTGCACACGCCCATCGGGGTCAACGATGCCGACCCGTCCAACAATCAAAAGTCGAGCCGCCTCACCCCGCCCAAAAAATAATCCATGCCGTCGCTCGCCCCCAATCTCCCGGCCTCGCTTCTGGTTTTCGCGCTGCTTTTTTTTCCGGCCCTCGCCAGCGCGTCCGCCCCGTTCTCCGCGCAACTTGATGCGACCGAACACGCCGCCGCCGGTCTCACGAAACTCTCGGCCGAGCAACGCGCCGCACTCGACTCCCAGATCGAACGTGAACTCACCGTCGCACGCCAAGGCAATGTCGTCGCCTTCTCCCGCTCTTTTCTCCAGCGCCGCACCTCCGATCAGGTTGCCGCCGCCGGCCTCGCCACCCTCAGCCCCGAGGAACGTGCGACGCTCGACCGCTTCGTCGCCCGCGCCGTCGCCCAACGCCCCGCCGTGCTCGTTCCCACTCTCGCCGCCCGCGCAAAAACGGCCGACGACACGGTCATCGAAACCGTTACCTACAAACCCCAACTCCACGGCGAAGTCACCCTCACCGTCGGCACCGCCGGTAGCGGTCGCACATTTTACGGCGGCTCCTTCACCACCGTTTACGAAGATCCGCAGCGGAATTTTTCCGTCGCCTTCACTTACGCCGAATACCACGGCAAGGGCCTGCCCTATTTCGGCGACGACTGTTCCGACCCCCGCTTTGGCCGCGGCCCGTTTCGCCGCTGACCGCCTCCACCGGCGCGGCGCGGACGCTGTTCATTTGCCTGCGCTCGGCGGGATCAGGGCCTGATAGAGCATCACCTTGAACTTCTGGTTGAGATCGTTCCCGCCCGCCGGCCGCAACTGCGTCATCAGCAGCGCCACGATCTTTTCCTTCGGGTCGACGACATACTGCGGGAAGTAAGCGCTTCCCCAGCCATACGAGCCCACACTGCCCAGTTCGCCGAAAGCGCCGACATCCGGCATCACCCAGAAACCAAGACCAAACGCCCCGGTATCGCCCGCGTATTTCGTGCCGGTGTGGTTGGCCCGCATCAACTCGACCGACTTCGGCGAAAGCAACCGCGCGCCGTCGAGTTCACCTTCGTTCAAAAACATCTGCAACAACCGCGCATAATCGCCGGCGGTCGACAACAAGCCCGCGCCTCCCGAGAAACACTTCCGCGGCCCGGTCACGAAGTCGCCTTGGTCACCGCGTCCGAGCACACCTTTGGCATCGATCCCGTAAACCGGCACAAGCCTCGCCGCTTTCTCCGGCGGCAGGAAGAAACTCGTGTCGTTCATTTTCAACGGCCCAAAAATCCGCTCCGCGAAAAACCGGTCCAGCGGCATTCCGGAAATCACTTCCACCAGATAACCGAGCACATCCGTCGAGTAACCGTATTGATAAACTTCACCCGGCTGACCGTTCAAGGGCAACGCCGCCAGCCGCTTGATCACATCGCCGATCGGCTCGTCGCGATCGGCGAAATACCAACCCGTGAACTTTGCCTGCCGGTAAAGTTCCGCCGCCGGGCCCGTACCGTAGGTGAGTCCCGCCGTGTGGGTGAGCAAGTCGCGGATCTGGATCGGCCGCTTCGCCTTCACCGTCACAAATTTCTCCGCGCTGCCGTCGGGCGCCGCGACGGCCACCATCGAATTCTTGAACTCGGGGATGTAGTTGGAAACCGGATCACGGAGCATCAATTTGCCCTCTTCATAAAGCATCATGATTGCCGTCGTCGTTACCGCCTTGCTCATCGACGCGATCCGGAAAATCGCGTCCGTCGTCATCGGCTTGCCCGCCTCGAGGTCGCCCATCCCGTAGCCGCGATGACGCACCGCCTTGCCTTCGCGCGCCACGTAAAGCACCACGCCTGCAATTTTCTTTTGCTCGACCTGAGCCTGAATGACCGAGTCAAGCCGCTGTAAACGCTCACCGGAAAAGCCGAGCTTTTCCGGCGAAGCCGCCTCGGCAGCGCGAACCGGCTGCATCACGGAAAACAAAAGACCCGCCAATAAAATCCGGAAGTTCATCGCCAGATGAAAAAGCCCGGACCGGGCAGTCACTCAATCGAAATTCCAACGCCCCCGGCGAACATCTTCGCTTTCAGCCACGTGTCCTGCTCGCGTCCGGATCTGGGCCGAGGGCAAACGCGGTCGCGGCGCGTTATTCTGCTTCACCCTGCCGCTCGGTGGGCGACCGTCGGGCCGCGTGCGGCTCGCCTCTTCGGGGCTGCACCAACCGGGCGAGAAATTCAGGCAGGGCTTTTTTGATCGGCGACCCCTCCAGATACTCAGCCGCCGGCCATTTTCGTCCCCTCGCCAGCAAGGTGGCATAGACCAGCAGCTCGAAATGCAGCCGCAGGTGCGCCTCCGCGTCGCGTTCCTGCAAAACCGCCAAGACCGCCAGCAACGCTTCGATCGTGGAAAATTTTCCTTCTCCCTGTTGTTCGCGCAGCCAGTAGCGGCTCTTTCCCGTCATCGGCACGCTCACTCGCCGCCCCCACGGTTCCACCGCGCGCACCATTTCCGCCGCTTCACCCCAGCTCCCGTCGAGCAACAACACCTGCACGTTCGCCGCCGGCGGCAACGTCATGGTCGCAAGCGATTCGCCCAGCGGATGCAATACCCACAGCTCGCGTCCCGCCGCGGCGACCGTCGACCGTTCCGGCGGTGCCTCCCGCCGGTAAACGTGCGCCCCCGCCCCCGTTACCACCCGCTCGATCAGTTTCCCCGTGCTGCTCGGCCGCCATTGCTCCCGCGAGTGCATCAACACGTCGACCTGCAACGCGCTCTCAACCGGCCCCAGCCCCGCGCACACGCACCAACGCGGCGGGAGCTGACATCGCTCACACCGTACCGTGCCTGCAAGAACCACACTGCGCGCCATAGCCCGTCATCCGGTCCCACCGTACCGCCCGCGTCAAGGGCCGGTCCCGGGCTCCCGCCAATTGACAAGCCCCGGCCGTTTGCCGTCACCTTCGGGATTGGCGGTTCTCCCGCCGCTGTACCCAAAATAAAATCCATCCCATGAAAAAGTTCGCCACGCTTCTCCTCGCGTTCGCCGCTCTGGCGGTCGGATCGCTTCCTCTCGTCGCCCAGCAAAAACGCGTCAGTCCCCACGAATCCGTCTTCGCCCGGATCGGCGAGCGCCCCAACGTCACCTTGGTTTCCATCACCTACGGCCGCCCGTTTTCCAAAGACCCGAAGACCGGCGAGAAACGCGTGATCTGGGGCGGTCTCGTGAAATGGGACAAAGCCGACCGCCTCGGCGCCGACGAAGCCACACTCTTCTTGACCCAGCGCCCGCTCGTTTTCGGCGACACGACCATCCCCGCCGGCGCCTACACGCTCTACATCGTGCCCTCCGCCACCGGCCCCTCGAAACTCGCCTTCAGCACCAACATCGGGAAATGGGGCACCCCCGTGGATGAAAAGAGCGACCTCGCGCGCATCGAACTCGTCAAAGGCAGCCTCGTTGCACCCGTCGATCAACTCACCATCAACATCGGCAAAACCCCCGACGGTAATGGCGAGATCAAGATCATGTGGGAAGCCACGGTCTTCACCGCCGCCTTCAGCGTCAAAAAGTAGTCGCCGCTCTGAGCGTCTAACTTCTCCTATTGGGCGCGGCCTGCTTCGGCCGCGCCTTTTTTGCGTCCCGCCCTTCCCTCTTCTATGACTATCGACTCCGCCGACCTCCTCGCCCGCTTTCTCCGCTACGTCCAGATCGACACCCGCAGCGATGCGCACTCGGCCACCACGCCCACCACCCCAGGCCAGTGGGATCTTCTCCGCCTGCTCACCGCCGAACTCACCGCCCTCGGTGCCACAGAGGTCACGCTCACCGCCCATGGCTACGTGCTCGCAACCATTCCCGCCACGGTCACTCAGCCCGTTCCCGTCATGGCTTGGTGTGCTCATGTCGACACCGCCCCCAACCTCCCCGGCGCCGCCACCCCGCTCCTCCACCGCGCCTACGCCGGCCAACCCATCGTTCTGCCCGACGATCCCAGCCAAACCCTCACCCTCGAAAACACTCCGCTCCTCCACACCGTCCTCGGACACGACCTCATCACCGCCAGCGGCAAAACCCTCCTCGGGGCCGACGACAAAGCGGGCGTCGCCACCGTGATGAACGCCGCCCGGCATCTGTTGCTCCATCCCGAGATTCCCCACGGTAAAATCCGTCTCTGCTTCAACCCCGACGAGGAAGTCGCAGCCGGCATGGCCCACCTCGACCTCGCCCAACTCGGCGCCGCCGTCGCCTACACCCTCGACGGTGAATCGCCCGGGGAAATTGACCTCGAAACCTTCAACGCCGATTCCGCCGTCCTCGAAATCCACGGCGTCGCCTCCCACCCCGGTTGGGCAAAAGGCGTTATGGTCAACGCGCTCCGCCTCGCCGCCCGCTGGGTCGCCGCACTCCCCGCCGAATACTCCCCCGAACACACCGCCGACCGCGCCGGTTTCATCCACCCGGTCGAGCTCTCCGGCACAGCCGAGCATGCCACGGTGCGCCTCATCTTGCGCGATTTCGAACTCGCCGGCCTCGCCGCCCATCGCGCCCTCCTCGAAAAAATCACCGCCGAGCTCCGCACCGTCGAACCTCGCGCCCGATTTGTTCTCACGTTTGCCGAACAGTATCGCAACCTGCGCTACGGCCTAGAACGCGACCCGCGGCCCGCTGACTTCGCGGGCGAAGCCTACCGCCGCGCGGGCCTCACTCCGGTGGCAAAAATCATCCGCGGCGGTACCGACGGCTCAAACCTTACCGCCCGCGGCCTCCCGACACCCAACCTCTTTTGCGGCATGCACGAGATTCACAGCCCCCGCGAGTGGGTAAGCCTGCAAGACATGGCCAAAGCCGTCGAAACGCTCCTTCATCTCGCCCAAGTCTGGAAAGAGCGATCGCCGCGATAACGTCGACCAAAGCATCCCGGGATTACGACCCCGCCCACGCCGCTCATTCATCTGCGGCCAAAAGAAAACGGCGGCGCGGGCCATCGCCCGTCGCCGCCGTTGAAAGCATTCCGGTCTTCGCTCCTGATTAGGCGAGCTGCGGGATCGAGAACGCCCCGCGACCCGTGCGCTTGTGCAGCGGATTCTTGTTGGCCGCATCGACCAACACTTGATCGGAGCCGACAAACATTTCGGTCTTGTTGTCGAACTTCAGCAACGGACCTTTGACGACCTGCACCGTGGAGAGGTCCACGTCGTTCGCGCGCAAATGATCCAGCGTGCGACCGTAGGCCTCGCTCGTCGGCAGATCCCAAGCGATCGATTCGCGCAGGGCCGCGTTCGATTTTTCGGCGCCGAGCAGGTAGGAAACATTGCCCATATGGCAGAGCGCCGAGGAGAAATGCGCCTCTTCAATGAGGCCGACGGTGACTTTGCGGTTCTGAACGGCCTTCACGAAGTTCGCCCGGTGCGATCCGTTGCCGCCCTTGGTGAGCGCCATAATCCGCTTGTTGTCGTTGTCGTAGATGTTCGCGTTGCCGGTCTCGGCCACCGTGACGTAGCCGCCCTCGCACTGCACGATTACGCCGACACGCGAACCGCGGAAAGCATCCATGGCCTTCATGCCCGTCTTGGCGGGCAGACCGCGCACTTCAAAAATCAATGGCGCTTTGGCGTAGCCAAACGTCGTGATCAGGGTGTTCGGGGTCTCGGCGTCATCTTGGTAGCCAAAACGGCCGCCTACGCTCATCACCGACGCCGGCAGACCGGGCTCGCCGAGGAACCAGCGCGCGACGTCTACTTGGTGAATGCCTTGGTTGGTGATATCGCCGCCGCCGTAGTTCCAGATCCAGTGCCAATCGTAGTGCACCGGACCGCCGCGCGGGCCGTTGCGCCGTGGCGGCGTAAGATCCGCCGGACCCGTCCAAAGATCGTAGTCGATCGAAGCCGGCACCGCCTGCGGCCCCGTGGTGCGACCGATGCTCTCGCGCAGTTTGTAGCACAGACCGCGCGCATATTGGATTTTGCCCAATTTGCCCGAGCGCACGTAGGCGATGGCCTCCATGATATCGAGCGATGAACGGTTTTGCGTGCCCGCCTGCACGATATTCTTGGAATACTTTGCCGCCGCCGCGACCGCTTGGCGGCCTTCCCAAGTATTGTGTGAGACCGGTTTCTCGACGTAGACATCCTTGCCGGCCTGCAAACCCCAAATCGTCTGGATTGCGTGCTGGTGATTCGGCGTGCCGAGCACGATCGCATCGATATTTTTGTTCTCCAGCAGCTTTCGGTAGTCGATGTAAGTCTCCACTTTTACGCCGGCTTTTTCACACTCGGCCGTGCGCTTGGCCAGGACCTCGGAGTCCACGTCGCAGAGCGCGACGAGCCGCGCGCCGGGCAGCTTGTTGATGTAATCGCGCATGTGGCCGGCGCCCTGCGCGTTGATACCGACGACGGCGACACGGATGTCACCCGCAGCGCTACCGGCTGCGGGAGCAACCTGGCCGTAAAGCCGGGAAGAACCGGCGACGAGCGCGGCGCCGCTGCCAATAAGTGACGTTTTAAGGAAGTCTTTGCGGGACCAAGTTTTCATGGGGATGTGTGGTTGAAGCGAAAAAAGAACCGCGGTTGCGGCGATTGGGACTCGGGGAGGAGACGAACTAAAACTCAAACCGTTGCGATCCACCGTGCACCGTCGAGACCATTTTTCAACCCCGATTCGGACTACTGTCCGAAATCCGCCAAAACGTCGCCACCTCCAGCCGAAACGCTCATTTTCGTCGCCCGACGCTAGGTCCACCGCCCGTCCGCGCCTCCGCTTGCGCTCCCCGCCTGAGCCGCGTTCACTGTCACACATGAATCGCTGGCTCGCCCTCGTCCTCTTTATCATCGCCGCTTTCACCGCCGCCGCTGTGGGCGGCCTCGCGACCGGCTCCAGCGTCACGACTTGGTATCTCACAATCAACAAACCATCCTGGAATCCCCCGGGCTGGGTCTTCGGCCCGGTCTGGTCGGCGCTCTATCTAATGATGGCGGTCGCCGCGTGGCGCGTCTGGCTGAAGCGCACCGAGCCCGGCGCCACGCTCACCCTCCGCCTCTGGTTCGTGCAACTCGGCCTCAACCTCCTCTGGTCCGTGCTCTTTTTCGGCCTGCGGCGCCCCGATCTCGCCCTCTTGGAAATCGTCCTCCTGTGGTCCGTGCTCGCCGTCCTCCAATTCCGACTCGCCCGTTTCGACCGCCCCGCCGCGCTGCTCTGGGCACCGTATCTCGCTTGGGTCTCCTTCGCGACGTTCCTCAACTTCACCCTCTGGCGGCTCAACTGACGCGCCCCTGTTTCTCATCCATGAAATTCGAACACTTCGCCCTCAACGTCCCCGATCCCCGCGCCCTCGCCGCGTGGTATGTGCGCCACGCCGGTTGGCAGATCGCCCGCGCCCAACTCGAAGCACCCTACAAACACTTCCTCGCCGACGAGTCCGGCCGCGTAACGCTCGAAATTTACCACAACCCCGCCGCCGCCGTCCCCGACTTCGCCGCGGCCCATCCACTCTGCTTCCACGTCGCACTTTACTCGCTCGACGCCCGCGCCGACTGCGCCCGTTTCCTCGCCGCCGGCGCGACGCACTTCCTCGACGAGCCGCAGCCCGACGGCTCCTTGCTCATCATGCTCCGCGACCCTTGGGGCATCCCGCTCCAGCTCTGCCAGCGCGCCCAGCCGTTTCCCGGTTTCTGAACCGAAGGCGCGTCGCTCGCCGACGCCCCTTCAGCTCCGCCCCGGCCAATTGACACTCGCGCGCGTCACCCGTGCGGGTGGGGCAAAACGTGGAAATACACCGCCGCCCAGTGGCACCCGCTTCCTCCCAGCACAAAGAGATGCCAGATCGCGTGATGATACGGCAGCCGCTTCCAGAGGTAAAATCCCGCGCCGAGCGTGTAGCAAAGTCCGCCGCCCAGCGGCAGCCCGAGCCCGCCCGTGCCCACCGCCGCCAACATCGGTTTCAGCACCACCACGACCATCCAACCCATCGCCAGATAGATGACCGTCGAGGTGACCTTAAAACGCCCCGCGAACCAAAACTTCAGCGCAATCCCCGCCACCGCCAGGCCCCAGATCACCCCGAACAAACTCCAACCCCACGGCCCGCGCAGGCTCACCAACAGAAACGGCGTATACGTACCAGCGATCAGCAGAAAAATCGCCGCATGATCGAACTTGCGCAACACCCGCTTCCGGTCCGTCCCCCGCACGCTGTGGTAAAGCGTCGAACTCGTGTAGAGCAGCACAAGCGCAGCCCCGAAAATCGCAACACTCGTGACGTGCCAAGCCGTGCCCGACGCGGTCGCGACCACCACCATCACCACTAGCCCCACGATGCTCAGCGCCACCCCGATCCCGTGCGTGATGGCGTTGGCCAACTCTTCTCTTGGAGTATAAGACGAAGCGATCGCAGCCATAGCCACAGCCTGCCCGGACTCCCTGCCCGCGCAAAGGGAAACCTCCGCGCTCCACAGTTGACCCCGTTTTTCCCCTCCCAACCGTCTCCGCCATGTCCTCCGCTCCCGCCCAAAAACTCCTCGGCAAACGCGCCCTCGTCACCGCCGGCGCCCAAGGCATCGGCCTGGCCATCAGCCGCCACCTGCTCGCCGCCGGCTGCGATGTCTTCGTGCACTACCGCAGCAGCGCCGAGGGTGCCCGCGCCCTCGCCGCCGAGGCCGCCGCGCTTGGCCGACGCTTTGGCAGCGCCAGCGCCGACCTCACTTCCACCGAAGGCTGCAATCCGCTCGTGGCCGAGGCCATCGCGTTTCTCGGCGGGCTCGACATCCTGATCAATAACGCCGGCTCCCTCGTCGGCCGCCGCACCTTGCCCGACGCCGACGACGATTTTTGGGCCGAGGTCATGTCGCTCAACGTCGGCAGCCTGCGCCGCATCACCCGCGCCGCGGCGCCCCACTTGATCGAGTCCGCGAAAACCCGCGGCGGAGCCAGCATCGTCAACCTCTCGTCGCTCGCCGGCCGCAAGGGCGGACACGCCGGGTCCCTCGCCTACTCCACCGCCAAGGGCGCCGTGCTCACGTTCAGCCGCGCCCTCGCCAACGAACTCGGACCGCAAGGCGTGCGCGTCAACGCCATCGCCCCCGGTCTCATCCTCGGCACGAGTTTCCACAACACCCATACCACCGCCGCATCCGCCCAGGCCACGATCGCAGGTATCCCGCTCGGCCGCGCCGGCCACGCCGACGACGTCGCGCGCGCCGCCATCTTTCTCGCGAGCGAATTCGACGGCTTCATCACCGGCGCCACCCTCGACATCAACGGCGGTGTCTACTCCGCCTAAAAAAGTAGGGTAGGGTCTCCGACCCGCCCTACCTCGGCTCCACTCATCACTCCGTCACCAACCGCCAGTTCCCAGTCGGCTCCGTCGGAATCTTCCCACCCTGCTCCACCCAGTCGATGATCAGATCGCGGATCTCGGTGCTCGAGCGCATGACCACCAGGCAGTCCTTAAACATCGTGTAACCGCCTCCGCCGTTGACCCGATAGTTGTTGGTCGCGACGCGCAATTTCTTCGCCGGATCAAGCGGCTGACCCTGCCACTTGAGATCGACGATCCGGTCGCCCAGCGGGCGCCGGAGGTCGAGTGCGTAGCTCACGCCCTCGGCCACGTCGAAATTGTAACCGGGGATTCTTGGATCCACCAACTCGGCGGGCGTCTTGCCCGCCTCATGTTCTCGAAAATACCGCGCCGCGTGTTCGAGCGCGGCCTTGATCTGCGCGCCCGTGGCTTCGACGACGACCAGCGTGTTTTCGTAAATATAAAGACCGGCGATCTCGCGCACTGAAACCGGCCCCGCGGCCACGCGCGCCCGCGCATTGAAACTCGCCGCCAGCGAGACATCGGCTTTCCCCACGTCGAGCTGCACACGATGAATCAGATCGAGCAGTGCGTTGTCCTTGAACGTTGCGTCCCGCGCCGTGAGTTCGACCGCCGACTGGCCGACGATTTTGTTCAACCACGCTTGGGCCGCCGCGTGGTAAGGTTCACCGAGGGCAAGGGTCGCCGGGTCGGCCACGGTCGCGTCCGTCACCGGAATCGTGCGTGAGCCTTTTGAAACCACCTGCCAGCGATCTTGGGCGTTTTTCTCCAGAAAAACATCCGCCCGCATGATGCAGTCACCCCAGCGGCCGGCTTGGGCGAGCAACGCACCGTTGAGATAAAGCGACGAAATTTCCCGGTGCGTGTGCCCCATCGCGATCACGTCGATACCCGGAACGCGCGTGGCGATCGCAAGCGCGGCGTTCTCCATCGGCATCTGGCCCGGATTGACTTGGCCGGTGCGCAAATCGGCTTCGATACCCATGTGCATCGCCACGACCACGACATCGACCCGCTCCGTCGCCCGCAGGTGCGCAACCCACTTGCGCGCCGAGGCGACCGGATCGCGAAATTCCAATCCGGCAAAATTGTTCGGATTCTCCCAGCTCGGCACGCTCGGGGTCGTGAGCCCGATGATGCCGACGCGCGCGCCGTTCACCTCCTTGATCAGATACGGCGCAAATGCCGTCTCCTGCGTGCCGACTTTGTAGGTATTGGCCGAAAGCCACGGGAACGAGGCTTCGCGCCGCGCTTTCTCGAACACGGCGAGACCGAAATTGTATTCGTGATTGCCGATGGCCAGCGCGTCGAACTTCAGCGCGCTCATCGTCAACATCATCGGATCGGGCGGCAGGTTGTTCTTCCGATTGTGGAAATACGCCAGCGGCGTGCCCTGAATCGTGTCGCCCGAGTCGATGAGGATCAGGTTCGGGTCGTCCTTGCGCGCCTGCCGGATCAGCGTCGCCGCCTTCGCAAGTCCGACGTTCGACGGCCGGTTCGTAAAATAGTCGATCGGGAAAATGTTTCCGTGGAGATCCGTGGTCGAGATGATCGTCACCCGCGTGCGATCACCGGGCGCAGACCAGAGCACTCCGGCACCTGCACCGATCAGCAGAAAGAAACGGAGCGAAGAATTCATGTCCGGGACTACTGCACAGCCCGGGCCACGTTGCCAACCGGTTTAAACCGGGGATCACGCCCTTGCAGTTCCTCCCACAGCTCCTGCGGGCTCACCCGCCGGTCCCGCGAACGGTTCACCCACTCGATCTCTGTCGGTGCTTCTGGCGCGGTGAAGCGAATACCCCAAATCGGGTCGAAGGCCTCCGTCGAGAGCGAGTAGCGCATGTCGCCCAACACCGATGCGTCGCTCGGGCTGCGCGCGACCCAGTCTTCGGAAAACCACGCGAAGCGCGCAAACGACCTCCGCCGGTCCCGCGCCCGCTCGGCCGCCGTCAGTTCGCCCGCACCCACCGTGGCGAGCGCCCACCCGCCGCGCACCGTGGCGCCGCCTGCGAGACCGACCCGGATGCGGTCGGCGTGGATCTTGCCGCCGTGCTCGTAGAGCGCCCGCCACACGAGGACGTTGCCCAGCGTCGGCATCACCTCGAACCGCGTCGGCGTATGTCCGCGTGAAGCCGCGACCGCCGCCTGCGCTCCGACCGCCCGCGTATGTTGCACCACGCCCAATCCCAGATACCCCGCCGCGACGATCAGCCCGGCCAACGCCGCCCCCGGTCGCGCACGGATGAGTGCAACGCTCAGCCCGATCACAAGCGCGAGCGTGAACACGGGATCTACCACCGCGATGAAATCCCAGCCGAAACGCTCATCCGTAAACGGCCACATCAACTGCGTGCCATAGCTCGTCGCCGAATCGAGCAGACAATGGCTCACCCACGCCGCCAGCGCGCAGGCCCAGACTGCGCCGAGATGCCCGCGCCACCGCTCCCGCCAAGACCGATAGACCAACAGCAATCCCACGACGAGTGCCGCGCCCACCGGCGCAAACGGCAGCGCGTGGGTGAAGTGCCGGTGATACTCTACTGCGATCAACGGATCGGCGGCGCTCCCGATCAAAACATCCAGATCCGGCGCCGCGCCCGCGAGTGCGCCCACGCCCGCCGCCGTCGCCCGGCCAAGCCGACGACCGAAACAGAAATAACCGAAGCTGGCCCCGAGGAGCGTGTGAGTGAGCGGATCCACGACCGTCGGACGAAACCCGGTCTAACTCCGGTTGCAACTTCGCCTCCGTGAACGGACCAACTTAGTTTTCCAAGGTCGCACGCTTCACTGCTTCGCGCTCGGGCCAGAGGGTTCGCGTCGCCCACGCCACGCCGAGCGTCACCGCCGCTCCGATGACGGTGAACCACGGCCAGAACACCTCTCCGCCGAACGTCGCCCGCCACCACGGCTGCAACGCGGGCAGGGTTGCCGGCCAATAAATGCAGTTCATCACCACCAGCGATGCGATCATCCCCGCCATCGTCGCGCGGGCTCCGAGACGCCGCCAAAACAGCGCGATCACGAGCGATCCGAGCAACGCTCCCGCCGTGAGCCCGCGCAGGGAAAACGCGACGTTCAGCACAAATGTCACCTCGCGCGTGAGCCACGCCACGAAGATCAGCGCGCCCGCCCAAAAAACCGACGACGCCTTGCTTAACCGCAGGAAAAACGCCTCGTCGCGGTGCTTCAAAATCGGGCGGATAAAATCCATCGTCGAGACCGACGCCAGCGCCGAAATCGCCGAGCTGATCGACGACATCGCGGCGGACAAAATCGCGACGATCAGAAAACCGCGCATGATGTGCGGCACTTCCGTCATCATGAAGATCGGGAAGATAAAATCGTTGGACTTGATCCCGGGTGCCGCCTCCGGAAGCGCGATTTGGAATGGGTGGTGTTGGTAAAAAACCCAGAGCATCACGCCCACGAGCAGGAAAATCAGGAACAGCGGAAAGATCAGAACCGCGCTAAAGATGAGCGCCTTGCGACCTTCCGCGACGTTCGCGCAAGAGAGGACCCGCTGGACGATCGACTGCTCGGCGCCATGGGTGGACACCACGAGCACCGTCCCGCCGATGATTCCCATCCAGATATTAAAAGGCGCGGAGAACGTGAAATCCGAATTGAAGAACGCCAACTTCCCCGCTGCGCCCGCCTCACTCAGCGCCGCGCTCCAACCGCCGTCGATCAACGTGGGAATATAAAACAGCGCATACAACCCGCCGCCGATGAACAGCAACATCTGCACCGCATCCGTCCACACGACCGCCGTCATCCCGCCGACATAGGTATAAACCAGCGAGAGCACCACGAAGAGCAGGATGGCCCCAAGGATCGGATCGACGAGCCCGCCGAGGCTGCACACCTCGTCGCCGAGCATCAACCGGACCGGAATGCAGGCGACGAACACGCGCACGCCCGCCGACAGCGTTTCCAGAAATAGAAAAAACGAACCGGCCAGACGACGCGGCCCGCGCCCGAGGTGCTGCTCGAGCAATTGGTACGGCGAATAAATTTCACCCTTCAGGTAGTGCGGAACCATCACCACCGCGAGAATCACGCGGGCGATCACGTAGCCGACGATCATCTGAAGGAAGAGCATGTTTCCGCCGTAAGCGATCGCCGGCACCCCGATGATGGTGAGCGCGCTCGTCTCGGTCGCGACGATCGAAGAACCGATGCCCCACCACGGGATGTTCCGACCCCCGAGAAAATAGTCGCGCGTGTTGTGCTGATTTTTCCCAAACCGCAGCCCGAGCCAAGTCACGCCGCCGAGATAAAGAACGATGACGAGCCAGTCACCTAAGTTGAAATAGCTGTTCATGGGGCGCCGGTATCACGCGAAAACTCGTTTGGGTTGGCGAGGAGTTTTCTGGCACCGCCCGCGGCCCCGACCCATGCTCCCGTCCACGATGTCACCCCTCCTTCGCCTGCTCCCGGCCCTGCTTGCATTTGTCGCGGTATCCGCCGCCACCGCTGCGCCCACATTTCTGCCCCAGAAACTCGCGGCCATGGATGCCGCGGTGGCCGACGCCATCGCGGCCAAGAAAATTCCCGGCGGCGTCCTCTGGGTCGAACGCGCCGGCGAGTCCTACTCCCGCGCCTACGGCCAGCGCGCGGTAGTGCCCACCCCCGAGCCGCTCACCGCCGATACGATCTACGACTCAGCCTCGCTCACCAAGGTGGTCGCCACCACCACTGCCGTCATGCATCTGGTCGAGCGCGGCCGCCTCGAACTTGACGCGCCCGTCGCCCGATACCTGCCCGCGTTCGCCGCCCACGGCAAAGATGCGGTCACCGTTCGCCAGCTTCTCACCCACCACTCCGGCCTGCGCGCCGGCCTTCCGCGAACGCCGGCTTGGTCCGGTTACGCCGCCGCCATCGAGCGTGCTTGCGCGGAGAAACTCGTCGGCGTGCCCGGCGGCACGTTTCTCTACAGCGACATCAACTTCATCGTCCTCGGTGAGCTTGTGCGGATCGCCAGCGGTCTGCCCCTCGACGCCTATGCGGCAAAAGAAATTTTTCTGCCCCTTGGCCTCGGCGACACCGGCTTTATCCCCGCCGCTACCAAGCTCGACCGCATCGCACCCACCGAACTCACCGCCGGCACGATGTTGCGCGGGGTCGTGCATGACCCCACGGCGCGCGCCATGGACGGCGTCGCCGGTCACGCCGGACTCTTCACCACGGCCTCCGATCTCGCCCGTTTCTGCCGCATGTTGCTCGGGGGCGGGCAACTCGACGGCGTCCGCATCCTCAGCGCCGCGTCCGTCGCCGAAATGACCCGCGTGCAAACCGACGGCTCCAATCGCCGCGGTCTCGGTTGGGACCTCGATTCGTCATTCTCAGGCCCGCGCGGCCGTTGGTTTCCCGCCGGCACCTCCTACGGCCACACCGGCTTCACCGGCACGAGTCTATGGCTCGATCCCTCCACGCAGACGTTCGTGCTTTTTCTCTCCAACCGCGTCCACCCCGACGGCAAAGGCGACACCGGTCCCCTCCGCCGCACGCTCGGCACTCTCGCGGCCGAGGCCGTCGGTCGCGACACCGGCGCCGTGCTCAACGGGATCGACGTGCTCGTGCGCGAGGACTTCGCCCGCCTGCGCGGCCTGCGCGTCGGTCTCATCACCAACCACAGCGGCCGCGACCGCGACGGCCGCAGCACCATCGATCTGCTTCATGCCGCGAAAGACCTCAAACTCGTCGCCCTCTTCAGCCCCGAACACGGCATCCGCGGGACGGCCGACGAAAAAGTCGGCGACTCCATCGACGAAAAAACCAAACTCCCGATTTACAGTCTCTACGGCGACGCCCCGAAACGCGCGACCGGCCAATCCGACGCCGACTACGCTGCCGCCGTTCTCCGGGCCCACGCGCCCAAGCCCGAGCAACTCCGCGACCTCGACGCCCTTGTTTTCGATATCCAAGACATCGGAGCCCGCTTCTACACCTACTCTGCCACGCTCGGCATTGCCCTCGAAGCCGCCGCGCTGGCGCAGAAAAAATTCATCGTTCTCGACCGCGTGAATCCCATCGGCGGCGTGAGCATGGAGGGTCCGGTGATGGCGCGCGTTCCGAGTTTCATCGGCTTCCATCCGATGCCCGTGCGCCACGGCATGACCCTCGGCGAACTGGCCCTCATGTATAACGCCGAACGCCGATTCGGCGCCGACCTCACTGTGGTGGCCTGCGAAAACTGGACGCGCGACCGCCGCTTCGATGCCACGGGGCTGCCTTGGCTCAACCCCTCGCCCTCGATGCGCAGCCTCACCGCCGCCACGCTTTACCCGGGTCTCTGCCTGCTCGAGAGCACCGCCGTTTCCATGGGCCGGGGCACGCCGACACCCTTTGAACAGATCGGCGCGCCGTGGATCGATGGCGAGCGCCTCGCGGCCGAACTCAACCGCGCCGGTTTCCCCGGCGCGCACTTCGTCGCCGTGAAGTTTACCCCTAGGCCCGCCCTCTTTCCCGGTCCGGCCGCGTCGCTCAAACACCGCGAGGTCGAGTGCGGCGGCGTGCGCGTGATCCTCACCGACCCGGTCGCGTTCAACGCCGTCGACGTCGGCCTCGAGCTCGCCGTCATCCTCCAGCGGCTTTACCCGCAGCAGTTGAACGCCGCCGCCATGGCCCGCCTGCTTGGCGACGACGCGACGCTCGCCGCGATCCTTGCGGGCAAATCCTCCGCCGAGATCAAGGGCCCGTGGTCGGCCGGTCTCGTTGATTTCAAAGCCCGTCGTGCGGCGTTTCTGTTGTATCCGTAGCGGTTGCGGTCGGCTCAAGCCACCTCAACGCTTGGAGCGAACGGCCGAGCGCCCTACCGCCGGCGCGATCGGCGTGCGACGTTCCGCTACCGGCAGATGACGGTTCGGCTTGGGCAGAAATGTGACCGCCAGCGCGTCCCCTTGCGGCGGCGCCTGCCAAACGTCGACCACTCGCCCGGGGGCCTTGCCTTCCCGCGGCGCCGACCAGGCGATCAGAGGACCATAGAACACCAGCTCGGCGCGATGGTTGTAGATCCACACGGCAAAGTCCTGCCCAACGCTGCGTAGCAGGGGCGCTCCGAGAATCGCCTCGGCTTCAACCTCCGTCATCCCGATCCGCAGCTGATCCCACGCCGATTCTCCCCGCATCGCGACCGGTGAAAGAAAACAGAAAAACAAAATGAACCGCACGGCTCCGCACTTCATCCCGCCACTATCGGCTCAAAACCCGTCCGCCTGAAGCCCGCGCGGCGGTCCGGCATCACTCCTTCGGCGCAAAAACGTTCCGCACCTTTTCCGGGACCGGCTCCGCTTCCATGCGCCCGGCCGAATCTTGCTTCACATGCACCGTGGACATTCGGCCCCGGGCGACCTCGGTCCATTTCCCGGCGCGATCTTTTTCAAAAACAAATTCGTAGGTCACACTAGTTTTCCCGACATCTGCCACCGAACCCGTGACGCGCACGACATCACCGCAACGCAACGGCCGCACGAACCCGCACGAGGCCTCGCGCCGCGGCCAACCGAGCCGCACGCCTTCCGGTGTCGTGCTCATCATCGCGAGGCCGGTCGCGCGGAACCATTCGTGTTCACACACCTCCATCCAGCGGTAGAAATTGGAGAAGTGCATGATCCCGGCGGCGTCGGTCTCGTGAAATTCCACGCGGCGGGTGATCGAAAAATTCGGACTGGCCATGAGGTCACCGTGAGCATTGCGCGCCCGCTGTCAAAATACGGCTGCGGTCCGCACCTCCGCGTGGAGGGCAGGGTCTCCGACCCGCCCTTTCCCCGCCCGCCTTGGGTACCCACCGGCCGGCAACGCGGTTTGAGGGCGGGTCAGAGACCCCTACTTTTGAGGTCGCCCGGCAGCATTCACTTCGTCGCCGGTGCCGCCGCGCCCTTAGCCTCTTCCTTTTTCGGCGCGGCCGCTTTCGGCACGTTGATCTTCTTCTCGTCGAGATTCTGCATGATCTCGACGTCGTCTACCGGAGCCGAATCGACGCCGCCTTTTGGCACCTCAAGTTTCGCCAGCCACACGAGCGAGTTCAGGATCAGCCGGCGCTGGTCGTCGTTCTGCCAGTTCTTGTGAAAATGTCCGCCGGTGAAACCGAAGCCGCGTCCGCCGTCGGGTCGCTCCACCGCCCACATCGTCGTCTCGGCCCGACCTTTTGCGGCTTGAATGTGCGCGTAGGGACCCTTGGGGGAGACATACGGACCATCGCGCACGGCGTCGGACGGCGTCGCCACGAGCAGGTCCTTCACGCCCGCTTTGCCGTCGCGAAAGCGCATGTTGAAATACCACTCGTCCTTGGTGCGAAAAGGCTTCACGCCGCGAGTCACGGGATGCACCGGCAGCTCTTTGTAATCGGCATCCCAAATCGGGTTGCAGGAGAAAGCAGTTTCATAGTGCCCGCCGATCCATTCTTTCCACTCGGCGCCGCCTTTGTCGGCCAACACCTCGACCGCGTAGTGCGCCATGCCGATACCCGCGCCTTTCTTGGCGAGCGCGCCCAACACCGCGAGCCGCTCGGGCCGCACCGCCAGGTGGTTGGCTCCGCCGTCCGAATAAATGAAGACGGCATCGGCACCCTCGAAGACCGAGTTGTCGTCGACCCGTTTGCCTTCGACTATTTTGGTCGGCCAACCGTTGGTGATCAGCACCGTCTTCAAACCCGGGAATCCCTCGAGGCGTTTCTGCAACAGCATCGAGCCGGCTCGAAATTCGTGCATCAACGGCGGATGACTGACCGGGCCGGCGATCATCACCAACTTGCGGTCGGCGGCGTGGAGCAGCGAGGTGCCGAGCGTGAGCGCGGCGATCAGGAAAGATCGGAGTTTCATGGCGGGGGATATGAATCGTGGGGGTTGAACCGGCGGGATTGCAGCCGCTCCAACCGGAGCGGTGCGAGGAAAATCTTGGCCACTAAAAAGCCCGCCGGTTTCGCGGCGGGCCGAATTGTATCACCTCAGACCAACGGCGTCGTTCCGGGAATCGCGACCGGGCCGAAGATGCCGGGACCGGGACCGGGATTGGCCGGGAAGAGATCGAGTTTCGAGCCCTCCATCAGCCATTTCCACGATACCTCGCGTCCCGTGTAGGCCGCCATCCGCGCGCCGATGGCGGTGAGCGTGCTCTCCGCCACCTGCAGCGTTTCATTGAGCGGGTTATTCGCGCGGATGCTGGCAATCAGGTCCGTGTGCTCCGTCACCATCGGGTCTTTGTTCGGCCCGGTGTAGTTGAACGGTTTCTCGCCGGTGATCGTGGCGTTGTTGGGAATCGCGACGCCCTTGGTACCGACGACCCGCTCGCCGATGCGCGTGGCGGTCTTGGCGGCGTGGCGGCACATGCTCGAGACGCGCGCACCGTTGGCGTAATCCATCTCGACGGCGAAATGGTCCCAGATGTTACCGGGGAGACTGCCGCGATTCTGCCGGCCACCCATGCCGTAGAATTTAACCGGCGGACCGCCAAAGGCCCAATTCATGACGTCGATGTTATGGATGTGTTGCTCCACGATCTGGTCGCCCGACATCCAATCCCAGTGATACCAGTTCCAGCACTGCCACTCGAAGTCGCTGAGGTTGGCGAGCCAGTCTTTCTTCTCCCGGAACCAAATGCCGTCGCCGTTCCAGTAGCATTGCCCGCCCGTCAATTCGCCCAACTCACCGTCTTTGATCCGGTTCATCGTCTCGATGTAACTGGCCTGATGCCGACGTTGCGTGCCGGCCACGACCCCGAGGCGTTTCTCGGTCGCGATTTTACCCGTCGCGATGATCGAGCGGATACCCGTTGGGTCGACGGCAACCGGCTTCTCGATGAAGATATGTTTACCCGCAGCGACCGCGGCGGCGAAGTGGCTCGGCCGAAACCCCGGCGGGGTCGCGAGGATCACGTAGTTCACGTCCGTCGCCAAAACTTTTTGGAACGCGTCGAACCCCCAGAACGTTTTGTCGGCCGAGACCTTGAACTGGTCGCGGGCCCGCACCGCCTGTTGCTCGAACAGATCGCCGACCGCCACGATTTCAACGCCCGCAGCGGCTTCGAGCACGTTCTTGCCGGCGCCGCGGCCGCGACCGCCGCAACCGATGATGCCGACCCGGATCTTATCCGAGCCGGCGACCTGACCGAGTCCACGCGTGGTGCCGGCGGTGGCCATCACGGCCGCTCCGGCCGTGAGAGACGAGAGCCGCACAAAATCGCGGCGGGAAAGGTTGGGTGAGACGGGAGTTTTCATGGGGAGGATAACTTCTTAAACGCTGACGTTGGTTGAAACCGCGAGCAGGTCTGCGGTCCGTGCGCCGGAAGACGCACCCCTCATCGAAAGGTCACATCAAACTGGGTTGGCAAGCGGTATTTCCGAATCCTGCGCAGATGAAAATCCGCAGAATTTCCGCTCGTCCAATTACTCCGGAGCGTTCCAATCTCGGACATGATCAAAACCGAGTATCGCTTCTGTGCCGGCCCATGGAACTTCAGTGAGGGCCGCGACCCCTACGGCCCCGAGACCCGCCCGGCCCAGTCCTTCCGTTGGAAACTCGCCGCTCTGAAGAAACTGGGATTCGCCGCGATGATGTTTCACGACGACGACGCCGTGCCCGAAATCGACTCGAAGTCCCACGCGCAAGTACTCAAAGAAGCCAAAGCCCTCCGCCACCAACTCGACGGCGAAGGCATCGTGGCCGAGATCGTCGCTCCCCGCCTCTGGTTTTCCCCGCGCACGCTCGACGGCGGCTACACCTCCAATCGCAACGCCGACCGTCAATACGCCCTCGATCGCTCCAAGCAGACGATCGATATCGCCCGCGAGCTCGGCACCAATCTCATCGTGCTCTGGCTCGCCCGCGAGGGCACTTATTTGCGCGAATCCAAATCCGGCGCACGCTCGACCGAACTGCTCGCCACCGCCCTCGACGCGATGCTGGCCCATGACCCGCAAGCCCGTCTCTGCATCGAGCCCAAACCCAACGAGCCGATGGACCATGCCTACATCCCCACCATCGGCCACGCCCTCGCCATCGCCCACCTCACCCGCGACCCCAAGCGCATCGGCTGCCTCATCGAGTCCGCCCACTCCATCCTTGCCGGCCTCGATCCCGCCGACGAAATCGATTTCGCCATGTCGTTCGGCAAACTTTGGTCGATCCACCTCAACGACCAAAACGGCCTGAAATTCGACCAAGACAAACCCTTCGGCTCCGCCAATCTCCGGGTCGCCTTCAACCAAGTCCGCGCCCTCGAACGCAACGGCTACGGTCGCTCGGGCGAATACGTTGCCTTCGACGTCCATCCCTTCCGCACGACCCGCGAGGAACACTACTTAAAGCACCTCGAGAATTCCCGCAAAACCTTCCTCCGCCTCGTCGAGAAAGCCCGCACCTATCCCACCGAGCAGGCCGACGCCCTCATCGCCGACCTCAACTACCAAGACCTCGACCAGCTCGTGCTCGAACACCTGCTGGGCAAATAACCGCGAGCGCGGCCGCCCGCGGCCGCGTCACGCCCCGGCCGTGACCCGGCGCAACCGCGGCCCGAAAACCGTGAGCGCCAGTCCCGCAATCACCAGCGCCCCGGCGCCGAGTTTCCATATCGGCAACGGTTCACCAAGCAACAGCGCCGAGGTCACCAACCCGCAGATCGGCACCAACAGCGCAAACGGCGTAACCACCGACGCTGCGTGCCGAGCCAGCAGCCAGCTCCAGAGCGTGTAGCCGACCAAGGTCGAAACATAGACCACATAGGCCACACTCCAAAGTGTCGCAGCGCCCATGCGCGCGAGGCTCTCCGTGATCAGCTCCGGTCCTTCAACCAGCAGAGAAGCAACCGCCATCGGCCCCGGCACCACCAACCCGCCCCACACCACCAGCGACAGCGGGTTCACCCGCCCCAACCGCTTCGAACTGAAATTGGCAAAACCCCAAGAGCACGCCGCGAGCAGCACGCAGACCAACCCCGCCGCCGACACTTCGCCCCCGATGTGCCAAGCGACCACCACGAAACCCGCACCCGCCAGCATCCCGCCCGCGATCTGCGCCGGCGCGATCCGCTCCTTTAAAACCGTCGCCGACAGCAGCAACGTCACGAAGACCTGAAACTGCAGCACCAACGAAGCGAGCCCAGCCGACATCCCGAGCTTCAACCCAAGAAACAGAAACCCGAACTGCAGGGCAAACATCGTCAGCCCGTAGAGCAACAACTGCCGAGTCGTCACCGCCGGTCGCGGCACGAAAAATACCAGCGGCACCGCGACCAACACGAACCGCAGCGTGCACAGAAGCAGCGGAGGCAGCTCGATCAGCGCGATCTTCACCGCCGCGAAGTTTGCGCCCCAGATCGAGGCGACCAGCAGGGCGATCAAAACATGGCGAAACGGCAGACCGGCTTCAGGCATTGAACCGACGACGCTGCGCCTGCCCTCGGCCGCGGCAATCCCCGCCTGCCCGACTAAGCCCGCAGTGCCTCGCCCCGAAACCGCCCGGCTGTGCCCCAGGTCCGGCAGTAAGCCTGCTTTCTGCGACGGCAGGAAAAAACTCGCCCAGACCGCGATTCGTCGCGAATTTAACACCCTATACCGGCCAGTTTTTTTCACACCAACCATTCACATTATGATCATCCGCACCCTGACTAGATCCGCGACATGGCTCATGCTCCTCGTCACTTCGAGCCTGATCCCCGCCGCCCATGCCCAGACCGCCCCCGCGCCCGAGACCGCCGCCGGCCAACCCGTCACCAAGCTTGAACGCTTCACCGTCACCGGCTCCTTGATCAAGCGAGTCGCCGACGAAGGCGCTTTGCCCCTCGCCGTTTTCTCGAAGCTCGAAATGGAGCAGGAAGGCATCGCGAGCGCCGAGCAGCTCATCATGAATCTCAACATCAACGGCAACGGCCTCGACAACCTCGCGTCGCAAGCCGACGTCGTTGCCGGTGCCGCGCGCGGCAATAACGGTGCCACCTCGGCCAATCTTCGCGGCCAAGGTTCCAACGCCACCCTCATTTTGCTCAACGGTCGTCGCGTCGCCTCCCACGGCCTCAACGGCGGCGTGGTTGATCTCAACTCCATTCCCTTCGCCGCCATCGAGCGGGTCGAAGTCCTCAAAGACGGCGCCTCCGCCATCTACGGCACCGATGCGGTCGGCGGCGTGATCAACTTCATCACAAAGCGCGATTTTCAAGGCCTCGTGGCCAACACCGCGTTCGACGTCACCGAGGACGGCGGCGGCAATGTTTACCGCTATTCCGTCGTTGGTGGTTTGGGCAACCTCAACCGGGACAAGTGGAATGTCACGGCCTCGCTCGCCCTGTCGGACAGCAAGCGCCTGAACGGCAGCCAGCGCGACTTCGTAAACACTTTTCAGCCGAGACGCGGCATCTCGCCCGATACCCGCGGCACGCCCATCGCCACGCTCTTCCCGGTGCCTAACCTCACCACCGCCATCGGCACATCCACGGCCTCGGCTTTCCCGGTGGATCCGGCAAACGCGAACATCCGCGTCACCGGCATCAACATCGTCGATCTCCCCACCAACACCGCCGGCTACGCCGGCCTCGACGGCATGGGACCTTATCAGGAGCTCCTCTGGACCTCCGCGGCCAACCTGATCAATGCCAACCCGAAATACGGTTCCGCTTGGGATACCGGCCGCGCCGCTGTCCTCCAGCAACCCGTGAAAAACACCAACTTCGTCGGCCGCGGTTCCTACATGCTCGGCAAGCACATCGTGACGGCGGAGGCGGTGATCGGTCGTTCCGATTCCACCAAGAGCTTTTCGCCCAACCAGTGGAGTTCCGCCGGCTTGGCCGCCAACGGCTCCCAGACCACCACCACGACCGCCAATAACACCGTGGTGCCAAATCCCCTTTCGGGCATGGTCTACCCCAGCTCCGGCCCCGACTACAACCGGGTCTTCAACGCCCTCGTCGCCTACTTCCCTGCCCTTGAAGTCAATCGCGGCGCGCCGCTCGCTTTCCGCTGGCGCGCACTCCCCGGCGGCAATCGCGAGATCAACACCGTCAGCGACACCCGCCGCTTCCTCGGCTCCCTCGAGGGCCCGCTGCCCGTTCCGCTGCAGTTTTTCTCCGAGTGGGAATATCGGGCCGGCATCTCCCAGTCCCAGAGCAAGTCGAAGTCGAAACTGCTGAACGGATATTATTACAGCGTGCCCTTCACCAATCTCATCAAGACCGGCGTGCTCAATCCATTCTCCTACACGCAGACGCAAGCCGCGACCGATGGCCTCAAAGCGGCCTCGGCGACCGGCGTGGAGCTTTTCGGCGGCACGTTCACCACCACCGGCGCCGACTTCGCGACGTCGGGCCCGGTCTTCAAACTTCCCGGCGGCATCATCCAAGGCGCCATGGGCCTCGATTACCGCAAAGAGGAGTATAAATTTGAAGGCGATAAGCGCTCCAACGTCAGCAGCGCCGACTCTCTGATCTTCAATGTGCCCTTCGACAATGCTCTCGCGACCGCCGGTACGCTCCAGCGCACCGTCAAGGCCGTCTTTGCCGAACTGCAAATTCCAATCTTGAAGAACCTCGACCTCAACGTTGCCGGCCGCCGCGATGACTACACGGGCTTCGGTAGCACGATCAACCCGAAGTATACCCTGCGCTACAACCCGATCGAACAGGTGCTCTTCCGCGGTTCCTACAACACCGGTTTCCGCGTGCCGACCTTCAAGCAACAGTTCGATCCGGCGTTCCGGGTGATCTACGCCGGCGCCGACCTCGTCAACCCAATCACCGGCACGGCCATTCCCGCGAACAGTCTCGATATCATTAGCGGCGGCCGCGCCAATCTGGACCCTGAAGAAGCCAAAATGACATCGTTCGGCTTGGTCGTTTCACCGATCAAGAACATCACCTTCGGCGTGGACTGGTGGTCGGTGAATCGTACCGGCACGATCCAAACTCTCGCCGCCTCCACCATCCTCGCGAACTACCGGCTCTTCCCCAATGCCTTCCTTGGGGACGCGACGACCAACAGCATTACCGCGATTGACGCCCGGCCGATCAACGCCGGTGAAACCGAGACCGCAGGCATTGAATACAGTGCCCGTGGCGAAACTGACCTCTGGAACGGAAAACTCGTCGGCGACGTGAATGTCAGCCAACTCCTCGAAAAGAAGTCCCGGCTCATCGCCAACGCACCCTTCGGTAAGAGCGAGGTCGGCCGGTTCACTCGCGCCAGCGACATCGGGCTCAAGTGGAAGTCCACGGCTTCCGTTTCCTACCGGAAGGGCAAGTGGGTCTCGCGGGTCAGTCAGCTTTATCGGGCCGGCTACATGGACTACGTCCCACCCGGCATTTTGAGCGGCGTGTTTCTGCCCTTCGCCCCGGATTACAATCCGAAGGTCGACGCCTATATCACCTACAACGCCAGCCTGACCTATCGTTGGAGCAAGAGCCTCACGGTCGTCGCCGGCATCAAGAACCTGCTCAACCAGGATCCGCCGTTCAGCATCTCCTACGACACGAACACCGGTGCCGGCAGCAGCTGGGAACCCCGTATCGCCGATCCGCGCGGCCGTTCGTTCACGCTCAGCGTAGAGTACAAGTTCTTCTAAGCGCTCCCGCAACGCGCTCGCCTCTCGGCGGCATCCGGCTTCGGCCGGGTGCCGCTTTTTTTCGCCCTCAGCTCAGGCTTGGGGCGGCCGCTCCATGGGCTTCAGCACCTTGGCGTCGAAAACAAACGGCCCGGCCGGCAAAATGCTCGCGAGCACTCCAAGCGCGACGGTCTTCAGCGACCAACGAAAATCCAGCGCCACCGGCACCATCGCCAACAGATAGAGCACAAACAGAATGCCGTGCGCCATGCCCACGTAACGCACCGCGAGCGGTTCACCCAAAACGTATTTCAGCGGCATCGCTACGCCGAGCAGCAGCAAGTAAGAAACACCCTCAAGGAGACCGACGAGCCGGAGACGGGAAAGCGGTGTGGCAAGCATCCGCAGAACCAAAGTGCCCGCCCGCCCGTTGTCAGCTCTGCCGAGAGCGAAGTTCGGGGAAATTTTCCACCCGCGCGTCTTCCCCCCCGCACCGGTAGACTACTTGACCGCGAGCCGCGCGACTTCGGCCCGCCAAGGATGCTCTTCCTTGAATCCGAGTTTTTCCCGGATTTTGCGGTTCGACAGCGGCGCTTCATCCCCGACCAGAGTTCGAAGGTGCGGCGTGTTTGGACACCATTTTTTCAAGAAATCACCGGTCGGTCCGTCAGCCGTGACCGTGTCATTGACGGCGTTGAAGACCTGGAAGCCGAGCCCATCCGTTTGCAGGCAGCGGTGCACGATTTGGCCGAGATCGCGGGCGTCGATGTAACTCCACGCGTTGCGCTTTCGCAGCGGCGGGTTTGCCACAAAGCCGGGGAAGCGGGCGTAGTCGTGCGGCTCGATCACGTTGCCGATCCGCAGCGCGTAGATGTCGGCCTTGTAGCGCGCCGCGAAGGCGCGGGCGGTTTTCTCATTGGTGACCTTGGAGAGGCCGTAGCTGTCCATCGGATCGACGTCGTAGTCCTCATCGAGTGGAAAAGCATGGTAGTCGGTATCACCCTCGGCAAAACACACGCCGTAGGTCGTCTCGCTCGACGCGATGATCACCTTGCGGATGCCGAGCTTCATCGCCGCCTCGATCACGTTGTAGGTACCCATCACGTTTACCCGGAACGTCTCGTTGTCGGGTTGGAGCAGCACACGGGGCACGGCGGCGAAATGCACCACCGCATCGACGGGCGCCGGCGGCCGGCCGCGGGTGAAGCCGTCGAAACCAAAATGCATGGTCATAGCGTTGAATACCTGGCCTTCGTCCGTCATGTCGCCCAGCAGAGTCGGTATCGCCGGGTGCTCCGAGGGCTTCAGGTCAAAATTAAGTAACTGATAACCGCGGCTCGCGAGCCATGGGAGAACGTGGCGGCCGGCCTTGCCGGAACCACCGGTGAAAAGAATGCGCGACGACATCCCTCAACCTGTGGGGGATTCGCGCCGCGATGAAAGACTCAATCCGCAGAATCTGCTTTCAACCTGACCACGACGCCTAAGCCGCCGAAAACCGTTCAGTCGCGCGACCCGATCGTCTTACCCGATTCAGCTGCATCTGCCGTCACGAAATCGCTCCAAATTTGCGCTTGCGCGACCGACCGGTGTTTTAGAACCTCGCCCCTTGCGTTAGTGAGGGTCCATCGGTTGTGGACGCTCACCATGACCGGTCTGGCATTCCGCCAGATTAAAACGGTGGCGCCGGCTCAACCCGATTTACGTCGGGCCGAGCGGGTGGCACGGGGCCTGCAAAGGTCCCCTACAGTCGTGCAACTCAAATACTAAACCATGTCATCCACCATCGTAGCTAAGCCAGAAATCATCGCAAAGTTCAAAACCCACGACACCGACACCGGTTCGTCCGAAGTTCAGATCGCACTCCTCACCGCCCGGATCAATCACTTGACCGAGCATCTCCGCACCCACCGCAAAGATTTCCATTCGCGCCGTGGCCTGCTCCAAATGGCGAGTCGTCGTCGTAAGCTTCTCGATTATCTCAAGAAGCACGAACTGAACAAGTATACTGATATCCTCGCGAAGCTCAGTCTTCGCAAATAACGCTTTGAATCGCACGGGCGACCCGATCCGCGGGTCGCCCGTTGTCTTTACCGACACTCGCATCAAGACCGGGACATTTCTGATTGCCGCCGCGTAGGCCGCCTGCTCGCAGGCGCTCCCCTCCCCGACGCCAACCTGAAATCTCTCGAATCTGACCGAGATGATTGCCAAGCCCGGCCGGCCTTCGCGCCGACCGCAGCTCAACCCCGAATCGCCTGCGTCGCACCTGTGCGACACTTCGGCGTTTCTTGTCCGTTAACCGAAAACTAAACCGTCAGAACGTTAGAAATCCGCGGCCTCAGCTTGGCCGCACTTATCCGAAACCGTCCGAATCGTCCGAAATCGTCTACAAAACTATGAATCAGAAACACAATGTCACCGTTCCCGGCCTCGGGATGACCTTCTCCACCGGCTCCATCGCCCAGCTTGCGGGCGGCGCCGTCAACGTCAACGTCGGCGAGACCAACGTCCTCGTCACCGCTTGCGCCGCTACCACCATGCGTCCCGGCCAAGACTTCTTCCCCCTCACCTGCGACTACCGCGACAAATACGCCGCCGCCGGCCGCTTCCCCGGCGGTTATTTCAAGCGCGAGGGTCGTCCTTCCGAGCGCGAGATCCTGATCTCCCGCCTCTGCGACCGTCCCTGCCGCCCGCTCTTCCCCGAGGGTTTTCTCAATGAAGTTCAGATCATTGGCACGCTCCTCTCCGCCGACCTGATCCACGATTCCGACATCGCGATGGTCAACGGCGCCTCCGCCGCCCTCGCCATCTCCGACATTCCATGGAACGGGCCCATCGGCGCCGTCCGCGTCGCCCTCATCGACGACAAGTTCGTCGCCAACCCCACCATCGAGCAGATGTACTCGTCGGCGCTCGACCTCATCTACGTGGGCAATGCCAAGGACATGCTCATGATCGAGGGTTCCGCCGACCAGATCACCGAGGAGCGTTTCATCGAGGCCCTCGCCTTCGGCCACGAATCCATCCAGCCGATCATCGCCGCCATCAAGGAGCTCACCGCTCTCGCCGGCAAACCCAAGGCCACCTTCAAGCTCGTCGGCGCCACCCCCGAGGCCCGCGCCATCATCGAGCGCGTCGTCCCGGCTGACCGCGTCTCCGCCGCCATCTTCGGTTTCGAGAAGAACGTCCGCTCCGCCAACGTCAAAGCCCTCAAGGACGAAGCCAAGGCGGCCCTCCTCGCCGAGCTCGGCGAAGGCAAGTTCACCGATGTCGACCTCAACGTCGTCTTCGAAGATCTCCAATATAAAGCCTACCGCGCCACCGTCCTCGCCAAGGGCGTCCGCTCCGACCACCGCGATGCGAAAGCCCTGCGGCCCCTGCAAGCTCAGGTCGGCGTCCTCCCGCGCGTTCACGGTTCCGCCATGTTCCAACGCGGCGACACCCAAAACATCGCTATCGTCACCCTCGGGCCCACGAAAGAAGCCCAGGAGATGGACGGCCTCACCGGCGGCGCGACCTCGAAATCGTTCTTCCTTCATTACAACTTCCCGCCGTTCTCCGTCGGCGAAGCCGGCCGTTTCATCGGCCCCGGCCGTCGCGAAATCGGCCACGGCGCCCTCGCCGAACGCTCGCTCGTTCCGATTCTCCCGCCCGAGGATGCGTTCCCTTACAGCATCCGCGTCGTCTCCGAGATCATGGCCTCCAACGGCTCGACCTCGATGGCTTCGATCTGTGGCGGTTGCTTGGCCCTCATGGACGCCGGCGTGCCGATCATCGCTCCCGTTGCCGGTATCTCCTGCGGTCTCATGACCGAGATGGACTCCTCCGGCGCGATCACTAAGTGGACCACCATCACCGACATCCTCGGTGAAGAAGACCACTTCGGCGACATGGACTTCAAGGTCGCCGGCACCACCAAAGGTATCACCGGATTCCAACTCGACCTGAAGATCAACGGCCTGCCCTTCGAGATCGCCAAGACCGCGATCTTCCAAGCCCGCGACGCCCGCATCGAAATCATCAAGACGATGGTCGCCTCGCTGCCCGCGCCCCGCGCCGGCCTCAGCCAATACGCCCCGCGCATCCAGACGATCCAGATCGACCCCGAGAAGATCGGCCTGCTCATCGGGCCCGGCGGCAAGACGATCCGCCGCATCACCGAGACGACCGGCGCGCAGATCGACATCTCCGACGACGATTCGGGAAAGATCTTCATCTACTCCAACAACGGCGACGCGATGGCCCGTGCCATCAAGGAAATCGACGGCCTCTGCGGCGGCGGTTCCGGTCCCGGCGGTGGCGGCGGTGGCGGCGAACCCATCGAGCTGAACAAAACCTACACCGGCCGCGTGACCGGCATCAAAGACTTCGGCTGCTTCGTCGAGTGCACCCCGGGCAAAGAAGGTCTCTGCCACATCAGCGAACTCTCCGAGCAGCGCGTGCGCCGCACCGAAGACGTCGTGAAGATGGGCGAGATGATCACCGTCAAGTGCATCGGCATCGACGAGCGCTCCGGCAAAGTCCGCCTCAGCCGCAAGGCCGCGATGCGCGACCAAGAGGGCCAGGCCGCTCCCGCCCCCTCCGCTCAGTAAAGAGTTAGGGCGCGTTAGCTCTAACGCGCTTTAGCCTCCGCTTCCCCGAGCCGCGACGCCAACAGCGTCGCGGCTTTTTTGCGCCATCACCCAATCCTCCCGCTCTGAGCGAATTCCTTTTTCGTGTCTTTCGTGATTTTCGTGGTTTCCTCCCTTCCATGAATCTTCTCGTCACCAACGACGACGGCATCGCTTCTCCTTTTCTCCACGAACTTGTCGCCGCGCTCCTCGCCGCCGGCCACACCGTCGCCGTGGTCGCACCGAAAACCGAGCAGAGCTGGACCGGTGCCGCCAAGACCCGCCACCGCCCCGTCCACGCCACACGCCTCAAATCCACCCCTGCACTCCCTTGCCCCACCTGGACGGTCGACGGCACGCCTTCCGACTGCGTCAACATCGCCCTCGCCCACCTCCTGCCGCCCGAGCTGAAACCGGGTGCCGTCCTCAGTGGCATCAACCTCGGTCTCAACGCCTCGCTCGGGTTCATCATCGCCAGCGGCACTATCGCCGGAGCGTGGGAAGGCGCCCTCCACGGCTTGCCCGCGATCGCGTTTTCCCAAGACCTCACGACCGAAGTCTACGAGCGCCTCAAGGCCAACCACGACATCCCCGACGCCGAACTACTCGTCACCCTCCGCCATTCCGCCGCCCATGCCGCGCGCCTTGCGCCGAGCCTCATCGCCGCCACACCCCCGCGCGCCTTTGTCGTGCACAACGTCAACTTTCCCCTGCCCTGCCACGCCGACACCGAGGTCCGCCGCACCGTCCCTGCGCAAGTCGTCGTCCCCGGCCTCTTCAGTCCCGCCAACAACGACGGCACACACCGCCTGATTTTCCGTCTCGGCGAAGACCTTTCGCCCGCCTCGCCGCTCACCGACCGAACCGCTCTCGCGGCCGGCCACATCAGTCACTCCGTCCTCGACTACACCCGCCTTGGCCGCTGACGGCCCGCCCGCCACGCACTCGGCGTCACCCCCGTTTCCCGTTTAAACACGACGCTCAGATACTCGACGTGCTCAAAACCCGTGCGCTCCGCGATCTCGTAGAGCGCCAGTTCCGTCTCACCGAGCAATTGTTTCACCCGCGCCAGCCGCACCTGCAAAATCTCCTCTCGCGGCGTCCGCCCCAGCAGCTTTTGAAAACGCTGCTCCAACACCCGCCGCGACAATGGCACCGCCCTCAGCACGTCGCTCACGTTGATCCCTTCGCACGCGTGCTCCCGGATCATCCGCACAGCCTGCACGATCGCCCGGTCGTCCAACGCCAGCGCATCCGTCGAATGCCGGCTCGCCACTCCAAGTGGCGGAATCAACTCGGCCATCGGCGTCACCTTCTTCCCCGCCATCAACCGGTCCAGCCGTGCCGCCGCCGCGTAGCCCGCGCCGTGCGCGTCGGGAATCACACTCGAAAGCGGCGGCGACGCGAGGTCGCACAACAGCTCGTCATTATCGACCCCGATCACCGCCACCTCGTCCGGCACCGCCAGCCCCGCGCTCCGGCACGCATCGAGCACCTGCTGCCCGCGGCTGTCGTAGCACGCCATGATCCCCACCGGTTTCGGCAACGTCGCGAGCCAACGCCCGATCTCCGCCACCTGCTCGGCCGCCGCGCCTTCCTGCTTCGGCCGGTATAAATGGCAGTCGTGCCCGGCCGCCCGTACGCGTGCCGCGAAGTGTTCCTCGCGCCACCTCGACCAGTTGAAGCGCTCGACTCCGCAAAACGCGAAGTGCCGAAACCCGCGTTCCAACAGATGCTCCGCCGCCAGCCGCGCGATCTCCGCATCGTCCGTTTCGACCCAAGGCAATGCCGGCACCAGCCGCGCCGCGCTCAAGTCCACCGTCGGCAAGCCGGTCTTCACGACCGCCGCTGCGATCCGCGGCGTCTCGATGCGCGCGATGATCCCGTCGCCCTTCCAGCCCTTTAACCACGCCGGCGGATCGTCGCCGCGCCCTTGCTCCATCAGGTGAAACGACCACGGCTGATGCTCCCGGATGTAATGCACCACGCCCTGCAACAGCCCGCGCGCATAGGCGTTCGAGGTCTCGATCAACAGCGCCACTTCACGGCGGCGCGCGGCACGGATCGCAGGCATAACCAACAAAGTTGCCGTTCTTCGCAAAAAATCAATCCGCCTCCGGTTCCGTCGTTGCCCCAAGGTATCCGCAGTGAAAAAACTCAATCTTTCTGCGCCAACTCTCATGGCGCAAATGTCCCTACCTGCTACTATTGATCCCAGTTCCCCGCCTCGTTACGACCGACGTATCCGCCATGCCCACCCGCTTGCGTTCAAGCTTTCGCATCACGCCAGCCCTTTGCGGGTTTTCTGCGGCCTGTGCGCGAACCTCTGCCTGCAATAGGAAACCGACTCGAACCGCGCCAACCTCGACTACATCCTCGCGCCGATCATCACCCCCAGCGAAGAGATCCAAGAAGCCTACAAACTCGGCACGATTAACACCCAAGACGGCCGCGTTCTCACCGGCAACGTCGTCGCCGAAGACGATCAAAAACTCACCCTCCGCCTCGTCGGCCAAGATACGATCATCGCCAAATCCGCGATCCTCTCCCGCGAAACCTCGCCCGTTTCGATGATGCCCGAAGGCCTCCTCAAAAATTTCCCGAGCGACGACATCCGCGATCTCATCGCCACCTTGAAAACCACGAAACAGGTTCCCGTCTCCCAACCCTGATCCAATCTGCGTCCACTCCATCCCACATGAAAATCCCCCTCCTTTGGCTGCTCTTCGTTTCGCTCGCCCTCAAGTGCGGCGCGCAACCCCTCCGCGTGCTCTACCTCGGCACGCCTGACCGCACGCCGCGCATGAATGCCCACGTCCTCATGCGCGACCTCGGCCGTGACGCCATCTGGTTCGACTACGTTTACGATCCCGCCGCCGCCACGCCGGCTTTCGTCGCCAAATTCGACCTCATCGTCCTCGACGCCCCCGCCGACACCTACACCAAAGCCCTCGCCGCCATGCCCGCGACGAACGTGCTCGCCGCCGCCACCCTCGGAGATTCCGCCGCCGAAGGCTTTGCCCTCGCCGCAAAAGCCAAACTCCTCGCCGCCCTCAGCCCCGCCCGCATCGCCGGCTGGAAAAAATTTCTCGCCCAACGCGAGCCGGAGAAACGCGAGGCCCGCCCCACCATCGCCAACTACGAAAAGCGCCCCGAGCCCGTCACGTTTCAGTTTCCCTTCGAGGTCAAAGGCAGCGTCGAGCGCACCCAAGTCGCGCCCGATCTTCGCCTCGTGCTCTTCGCCGGCGAACCCGACATCGCGAAGCCGATCTGGATGGTCTGGGACGAACGCGGTCGCGCCTGGATCGCCGAAACCCGCGACTATCCGCACGACGTGAAGCCCGACGGCTTGGGCAACGACAGCATCAAGATCTGCGAAGACACCGACGGCGACGGCCGCGCCGACAAGTTCACCGTCTTTGCCGACCGCCTCAATATCCCCACCGGTTTCACCTTCGCCAATGGCGGCATCGTCGTCGCCCAATCCCCGCGCTTCCTCTTTCTCAAAGACACCAACGGCGACGATAAAGCCGATGTCCGCACCGAGATCATGACCGGCTGGGGCATCAACGACACCCACGCGCAGGCCAACAATCTCCACTACGGTTTGGACAACTGGCTCTACGGTGCCGTCGGCTACTCCGGCTTCAAAGGCACCGTCGGCGGCGTCGAAAAACAATTCGCCCAAGGCACCTACCGCTTCAAAGCCGACGGCTCCGCCCTCGAGTTTCTCCATCAGTTCACCAACAACACCTGGGCGCATAGCATCAACCAATACGGCGACCAGTTCGGCGGCACCGCCAACAACGCCCCCATCTTCTTCGGCGGCATTCCCGCTACGATCGTGCCGCGCGGCGTACGCGCCATGACCGCCAAGCGCATCAACACCGAGGACAAAGACCACACCATCACGCCCAACTTCCGCCAAGTAGACGTCATGGGCGGCTACACCGCCGCCGCCGGCAGCGCTTTCATCTATTCCGACCAGCTCCCCGCCCGTCTCCAAGGCAAGGCCATGATCTGCGAGCCCACGATGAAGAACATCGCGCTCTTCGACGTCGTGCGCGACGGCGCCGGCTATGTCGCCAACGACGCGTTCAATCTCGTCGCCAGCAGCGACGAATGGATGTCCCCCGTTTTCGCCGAAGTCGGTCCGGATGGCGCCGTTTGGTTCTCCGACTGGCAGAACTACATTATCCAACACAACCCCACGCCCAGCGTCGGCCGCGGTGGCTACGACGCAAAAACCGGCGTCGGCGGCGCGCACGAGAATCCCCTGCGCGACCACGCCCGCGGACGCATCTACCGCGTCGTCTGGAACCAGGCCAAGCCCGCCAAGCTCACGTCGCTCGCCGGCGCCACCACCGCCCAACTCGTCGCGGCCCTCGGCGACAGCACGCAATTCTGGCGTCTCACCGCCCAACGCCTCCTCGTCGAAGGCAACCACACCGAAGCCGCCCCCGCCCTCAAGCAGGCCGTCGCCACCGCCGCGCCCGTCACCGCGATCCACGCCCTCTGGACGCTCGACGGCCTCGGCCTCCTCGATGAGGCCACGCACCGCGCCGCCCTCTCCCACTCCGACGCCGCCATCCGCCGCAACGCGACGCGCGCCCTCGGCACCGATGCCCGCGCCGTCGCCCTCTACTTCAGTTCCTCCGTTGTGAGCGATCCGGATCCGCTCACCCGTCTCGCGGCCCTCGTGAAACTCGCCGAGTTTTCCGAGACCAAACAAATCCAATCCGTCGTCGCGAGCCTCGTGCGCAACCCCGCGAATCAGTCCGACGAATGGCTCCGCGAAGCGACCCGCATTCTCGGCCGGATCCACGGCGCCGCCCTCTACCGGAACGGCGAGAATCTCATCGCCGGCTCCGGCTTCGAAACCTTCGGCGCCGACGGCCTCCCCACCGGCTGGCAACGCCGCGATACCGGCACCCGCGAGGGCAACAAAACCGCCGCTTGGACCGCCGCGAATGGCGAGAAAGAGGCTCGCAGCGGCCGGCAAGCCGTCCGTCTCACCGCCCCCGCCGACTGCGACACAACGCTCAACACCGACGTCGCGGTCAAACCCAACACCCAGTATCGCCTGGCCGGCTGGGTGAAGACCAAAAATCTCTCCGGCCGCATCACCCTCGGCGAAGTCTCCAGCAAAGCCGAGACCGAGATCGTGCGCCGCCGCGACTCTGACTGGGCCGAGATCGAGACCGACTTCAACAGCGGCGACCGCACCCAGGCCGGCATCCGCCTTGTCGTCTCCGGCCGCGGTGAAGTCCTGCTCGACGACGTGCGCCTCACCGAACTCATCCCGCTCGACGACCCCAACAAAGTCATCGTCGCCGACGCCATCCGCGGCGGGCAGCTCTTCCACAAACACCCCGCCGCCTGCGTCCTCTGTCATGCCGTCAAAGGCCAAGGCAGCAACGTCGGTCCCGCGCTCGACGGCCTCGCCTCCCGCAGCACCCCCGCCTCCATCCGCGAAAGCCTGCTCGAACCGAGCAAGGTCATCGCGAAAGGCTACGAGCAATACACCATCTCCCCCATGCCCCCGATGGGCATCATCTTCAGCCCGCAGGAAATCTCCGACATCGAAGCCTACCTCCAAACTCTCAAGTAACCTGCACCCATTCCCATGAGCAAAAAAATCAACATCGCCATCATCGGTCTCGGTTTCGGCGCCGAATTCATTCCGATCTTTCAAGCCCATCCCGACGCCAATCTCGTCGCCGTTTGCCAACGCGACCCCAAAAAACTGAAAGCCATCCAAGAGGCCTTCGGCATTCCCAAAGGCTACACCGATTACGACGAACTCCTCCGCGATCCGGAGATCGACGCCGTCCACATCAACACCCCGATTCCCGACCACGCCGAGCAGTCCATCAAGGCCCTCAAAGCCGGCAAACACGTCGCCTGCACGGTGCCGATGGCCACTTCGATCGCCGACTGCAAACGCATCGTCGATCTCACGAAAAAAACCGGCCTGAAATACATGATGATGGAGACGGTCGTTTACGCCCGCGAGTATCTCTTCGTCAAAGAACTCTACGACAAGGGCGAGCTCGGCAAAATCCAGTTTCTCCAGGCGAGTCACCAACAAGACATGGACGGTTGGCCGAACTATTGGCCCGGCCTCCCGCCGATGTGGTATGCCACGCACTGCGTCGGCCCCATGCTCGCACTCACCAACGCCACCGCGGAGTACGTCTCGTGCTTCGGTTCCGGCACCGTCCGCAAGGAACTCGTTAAACACTACGGCTCGCCCTTCGCCGTCGAGACCGCACACATCAAATTCAAAGACTCCGATCTCACCGCCCGCATCATCCGCTCCCTCTTCGACACCGCCCGTCAATACCGCGAGAGCATCGATGTCTACGGCACCAAGAAATCCTTCGAGTGGTCGCTCATCGAGCACGAGCCGCACGTTCTCCACACCGCCAAGCTCGCCGAGCACAAGATTCCAAAAAAAATCACCGTGCCCGACTACGCCAAGCGCCTGCCGAAAGGCATTCAGCAGTTCACCACCAAGGGCGTCTACGACCTCGGCAAGAAGACGCACCTCAGCTTCACGCAGGGCGCGGGGCACGGCGGGTCACATCCTCACCTCGCGCACGAGTTCCTCCGCGCGCTCGTCGAGGAGCGCGACCCCATGCCGAATGCCGTGCAGTCCGCCAACTGGACCTGCGTCGGCCTGTGCGCCCACGAATCCGCCCTCGCCGGCGGCAAGATCGTGAAGCTCCCCGCCTTCACGCAGGGCTGACCGCTCGGAAGGTAGGAGCTCGCTTGCGAGCGATTCCGAGATTTAAAACTCCGTCGTAGGAGCGATTCCGAGATTTAAAACTCCGTCGTAGGAGCTCGCTTGCGAGCGATTCCGAGATTTAAAACTCCGTCGTAGGAGCTCGCTTGCGGGCAATTTTCGATTTTTCAATCCATCGCACGCGAGCGCGCTCCTACACTCCGAGCCATGCGCGATCCGACCAAAGGCCACGCCGCCCTGCGCCGTGGCCGCGTCTCGATTCCGCACGCCGAGTATTTCCTCACCGTCTGCACCGACGAAAAACACCCCGGCCTCTCTTCGCCGGCCGCAGCGCCCGCCATTCTCGCCGAATTACGCGCAATGGATGCCGACCTCACGTGGCAGCTCCGCTGCGCCGTGGTGATGCCCGATCACGTCCACGCGCTCATCGTCCTCGGCGAGCGCCTTACGCTCGGCCAATCCGTCGGCCGTCTTAAAGCGAAGACCAAGTCTTCGCTCCTCGGTGCCGCCTTACCCGTCGCTTGGGAACGGGATTTCTACGACCACCACGTGCGCCCCGGGGAGGATCGCTCAGCGATTTTTCGCTACATCTTTCTCAACCCCGATCGCGCCGGACTCTGCGCCTCCGGCGGCCGCTGGCCGTGGTGTTTCTGCCGCGAAGCAGACTGGTCATGGTTCAAAGGAGAGCTCAATGCCGAGAGCCCCAACCCAGAGTGGCTGCTCTAAGGTAGGAGCCCGCTTGCGGGCGATTCCCTCCGCCCATTTCCCCAATTGTAGAAGTGCGCTCGCGCGCGATTTCCCGCGTCAATTTTTCCGAGTGTAGGAGCCCGCTTGCGGGCGATTTCAGGCAATCCGCCGGCATTCCCCGCCCCACGCCCTCAAACCATCGCCCGCAAGCGGGCTCCTACCTTTCGGCCTCGTGGCTTGCCCAATCATCACCTCCAAGCAGGATCATATTCATCCATGATCGAAGTCCACAACCTCACCCGCGTCTTTCGCACCTACAAAAAAGTTCCCGGCTTCTGGGGCGGCGTGAAAGGTCTATTCAAGCGCGAGTTTGAGGAGACCGCCGCCGCCAAAGACATTTCATTCACCATCACCGAGGGCGAATTCGTCGGCTTCCTCGGGCCCAACGGCGCGGGTAAGACCACCACCCTCAAGATGCTCTCGGGCCTCATCTACCCGACGAGCGGCACCGCCCGCGTGGCCGGTTACGATCCCACCAAACGAGAAAACGCGTACCGCCGCCTCTTCGCTCTCGTCCTCGGCCAAAAGAATCAGCTCTGGTGGGACCTGCCCGCGATCGAGTCGTTTACCCTGCTTCGCGCCATCTACGGTATCCCCGCCGACCAGTTTAAGACCACGCTCGGCGAACTCGTCGATCTCCTCGAGGTCCGCCCCAAACTCAACGTGATGGTCCGGGAACTCTCCCTCGGCGAGCGCATGAAGATGGAGCTCATCGCCGCACTGCTGCACCGCCCCCGCGTGCTCTTCCTCGACGAACCCACCATCGGCCTCGACGTCATCTCGCAAAAAAATGTCCGCCAGTTCCTCCGCGAATATAACCGCAAGCACCGCGTCACCATTTTGCTCACGAGCCACTACATGGCCGACATCAAGGAACTCTGCGAACGCGTGATCGTGATCCACAAAGGAGCCAAAATCTACGACGGCGCGCTCGATCGCCTCGAGGCTGGCACCGGCACCCGGAAAAAAATCCTCACCTTTCTGCCCGGCGACGCATCCTTCCCTGAGACTTGGACTTCGAAACATGGCGAAACCAAGCGCGACGCCACCACGGGCAAGTTCACCGTCTGCACCCCGAGCGACACGATCGTGGCCGTCTCCCAAGAAATTCTCAGCACCGGCCCAGTCGCCGACATTACCATCGAAGACGTCCCGCTCGAAGACATCATCGCCGAACTCTTCGCCACCGGCACCGCCCGGTAATTACGCCGGCGTCCTTTATTGTAGGAGCCCGTTTACACGCGATCAATCGCTCAGTAGCTCCCGCATGATCGCTTCACTCCTTTCGGGTGCTCTGCGGAGCGCTCCGGCTGCAAGCGCCGCGTTCACCTTGGCCGCGTCCAGTTCGCTCGGTGGACCGACGCGCTTCCGGGAAGCTCCGTTCCCGCGAGGCATAGACCACACACTCGGTTCCGCTTAGCCCACCCGTTCAGGCGCCCGTCTTAAAACCCTCTAGCGCCAATGGGATGATTTGAATATCCAAGACTGGCTGCGCGTCGGCTAACCAAAACAATCCACCACCAGGATCAATGCTCGGGCCAGCACACCGACGGCGATTAAGATTTACCCTAGCCGCGATAAAGGTGGCGAGTTTCTCCACGAACTAAAGGGTTTGAGACTCGCAGCATTTGCGGTGGACAGCGTAGCTTTGCCCCAGTCAAGAAATCGAACCGGCAATCATTTACCGATTACGCCCCCGCCCGTCCCTCACATGTCTTTCATCATCCTCGCTCTCTTCGCTGCCGTACTCGGCGCTGTCATCACCTGGTTTTTCTGGCACGGGCGCGCCGCCACCCTCATCGAGCGCGCCCGCGCCCTCAATGAAGAGAACCTCCGGCTCACCAACGAGGTCACCACCCTTCGCACTGAGCTCCAGCAGCTCTCCACTCTCAACACCCAGCGCGCCACCGAACTCACCGCCGAACGCTCCGCTCACGAACGTCTCGTGGCCGAGTTCAAAGCGCTTTCAGCCGACGCCCTTCGCGCCAACCGCGCCGATTTCCTCGAGCAGGCCCAGCAAACCTTCGCCCAGCTCCAAACCCAGTCCGCCGGCGACCTCGAAAAACGCCAGATCGCCATCGACGCCCTCGTCAAACCCCTCCGCGAATCCCTTGAAAAAGTGGACGGCAAGATCGCCGAAATCGAAAAGGCCCGCGCCACCGCTTACGGCGCGCTCGGCGAGCAACTCAAGACCCTCGGCACCGCCCAGCTTCAACTCCAGGCCGAGGCCAGCAAGCTCTCGACCGCCTTGCGCTCAACGTCGTTCGCCGGCAGCTGGGGCGAACTCCAACTGCGCCGGGTCGTTGAAATGGCCGACATGCTTCCCTACTGCGATTTTTCCGAACAGGAAACCTCCGCTGCCGGCGGCTTCCGCGCCGATCTCGTCGTCCGTCTCCCCGGCGGCCAACGCATCGTCGTCGATGCCAAGGCACCGCTCGAGTCCTACCGCGCCGCCGTCGATGCCACCGACGAAGCCACCCGCGCCGCCCGCCTCGCCGAACATGCCCAGAAAGTCCGGGGCCACATCGACGCCCTCGGCGCCAAAAATTACTGGGAGCAGTTTCAACCTGCCCCCGAGTTCGTCGTCCTCTTTCTCCCCGGCGACCACTTTCTCACCGCCGCGCTCACCGCCGATTCCAGTCTCATGGACAGGGCTCTCACCCGCCGCGTCCTGCTCGCGACGCCCACGACCCTCATCGCGTTGCTAAAGGCCGCCGCCTACGGTTGGCGCCAGGAATCTGTTTCCAAGAACGCCGACGAGATCAGCGCCCTCGGTCGCCAACTCTACGATCGCATCACGACCTTCGCCGACCATTTGGAAAAAGTCGGCCGCGGCCTTGATGCGGCCGTCAAAGGCTACAACACCGCCATCGGCTCCTTCGAAGGCGCCCTCCTGCCCGGCGCGCGAAAATTTGCCGAACTCGGCGCCAAGGGCACCAAAGAACTCACCGCACCGTCCGCCATCGAGACCGCCGCCCGCGACCTCACCAAACGCGCATGATTCTACCGGACACCGATACGGCCGCGCCCGACGCGCCCTCGATTCGCGGCACGTGGCAGATGATCCGCGCCGAACTCGCCGGCGAGCCCGCCCACGCCCTCGTGGTCGAGCATACCACCCTTGAGATCACCGGGGACCGCTACTTCGTCCGCTACGACCGCGAGGTCGCCGACCGTGGGCGCATCTCCTTTGTTTCCGGCGAACCGCATTCGACCCTCACCTTGCGGGGGACGGAGGGCCCAAACGCCGGCCGCTCCATTCCGGCCATCTATCAAGTCCGCGGTGATCTTCTCCGCATCTGCTACGGCCTCGACGGTGAACCTCCGGCCGCCTTCACCAGCCCGCCCGGATCACCCCGGTATCTCGCCACCTACCGCCGGAAGAAGTAGGGCAAAAGGTCTTCGACCTGCCCTCCACGTTTCACGCCTCATCCCCACGCGCGTCACCCGTGATGCATCTCTCCGCTCTCTACCTCTATCCGGTCAAGTCCCTAGCCGGTATCTCCGTCCCCTCCGCGTCGCTCGACGCCCTCGGCCTGGTCGGTGACCGCCGTTTCTTGGTTGTCGACGATGCCGGCCGCTTCCTCACCCAACGCACCCTCCCGCGCATGGCGCTGATCCAAACTGCCCTCGACGCCACCCACCTCACGCTCTCCGTCTCTCCCTCTCTCCTGCCCTCCTTCTCCGCCCCGTCCACCCTCCGCGTCCCCCGCGCCTCCGATCCCACCGCGCCACTCCGCAGCGTCAGCGTTTGGCAGAGCGAAAACCTCGAGGCCGAAGACTGCGGCGACGAGGCCGCCGACTTCCTTTCCTCCTTCCTCGCCACGCCTTGCCGCCTCGTTCGCCAAGGCCCCGCGTTTCACCGTCCGATCTTTAAATCCACCGCCCACGACGGCGACGTCGTCTCATTCGCCGACGGTTACCCGCTCCTCGTGGTCAACGAATCCTCGCTGGCCGACCTCAACGATCGCCTCATCGCCCGCGGGTCCGAAGCGCTCTCAATGGACCGCTTCCGACCCAATCTCGTGATCGCCGACGCCCCCGCCTTCGCCGAGGACACTTGGCCACGCATCAAAATCAACGATGCCGTCCTGCGCGCCGGCGGCCCCTGCGCCCGCTGCAGCATGACCACCGTCGACCAAGCCACCGGCACCTTCGAGGGCCCGGAGCCCCTCCGCACCCTCGCCACTTATCGCCGCGATGCGACCGAACCGACCCACGTCAACTTCGGTCAAAATCTCATTCCCGAAACCAAATCCGCCACTCTCCGCGTGGGCGATACCGTCACCTTCCCATGAAGTCATTCGCCCCGGTTGTAGCCTTCCTTGTCTTCATGCTCGCTCCGCCCGCCCACGCCGCTTCCGCCGACGACCTCGCCCGCTGGCAGAAACACGCCGCCAACGTCACCATCATCCGCGACACGTGGGGCATCGCCCACGTCTACGGAAAGACCGATGCCCACACCGTCTTCGGCCTCCTCTACGCCCAAGCCGAGGACGACTTCAACCGCGTCGAGCTCAACTACGTCAACGCCCTCGGCCGCCTCGCCGAAATCGAGGGCGAGAAGGAGCTCTACCGCGATCTGCGCATGAAGCTCTTCATCGACCCCGTCGAGCTCCGCGCCAAGTACGCCGCCAGCCCCGTATGGCTCCGCGCCCTCATGGACGCCTTCGCCGACGGCCTGAATTTCTATCTGCACACGCACCCCGACGTGCGCCCGAAACTCATTACCGGTTTTGAACCGTGGATGGCCCTCGCCTTCACCGAAGGCAGCATCGGCGGCGACATCGAATCCGTTTCCCTCAAAAACCTCGAAGCCTTCTACGGCCCGCGCCCACCCGCATCCCCGGCGCCGTCGCTCACCCGCTCCGTGCCCTCGCCCGCCACCTCCGACCTCGCCGCTCCCCCCGAGGCTCAAGGGTCCAACGGCTTCGCCATCGCCCCCGCCAAATCCGCCTCCGGCCACGCCCTGCTCCTCATCAATCCGCACACGTCGTTTTATTTCCGTACCGAGATCCACGCCATCAGCGAAGAAGGTCTTAACGCCTACGGTGCCGTCACCTGGGGCCAATTCTTCATCTACCAAGGTTTCAACGACCGCCTCGGCTGGATGCACACTTCCAACGGCGCCGATGTGATCGACGAATACCTCGAGACCGTCGTCGCTGCTCCGCCCACGTCCGCCGGCCCCGCCGCGCCCACCTATCGCTACGGCCCCGAGACCCGGCCGTTCGTCGCTAAGAAAATCGTTCTCCCCTACCGCTCCGCGCCCGGCCCCGACGGCGCCACCACGATGCAAGAGCGCACCGTCACCGCCTACTTCAGCCACCACGGCCCGATCATCCGCGAAGAAAACGGCCGCTGGGTCGCCGTGAAAATGATGAACGATCCCGTCCCCGCGCTCACCCAATCCTACCAGCGCACCAAAGCCCGCACTTACGCCGCGTTCACCCAAGTGATGGAGCTCCGCACCAACACGTCCAACAACACCGTCTACGCCGATGCCGACGGCAACATCGCCTACTTCCACGGCAACTTCGCCCCGCGCCGCGATCCCAAATTCAATTGGAAGCAACCCGTGGACGGCTCCGACCCCGCCACCGAATGGCAAGGTCTCCACGCCATCGACGAGACTATCCGCCTCTTTAATCCCGCCACCGGTTGGATTCAAAACACCAACAACTGGCCCTTCTCCGCCGCCGGCCCCGCCAGCCCGCGCGTCGCCGATTATCCCGCCTATCTCTGGACCACGCCCGAAAATGCCCGCGGCCTCAACGCCGTCCGCGTGCTCTCCGGCAAATCCGCCTTGACCCTCGATTCCCTTATCGCCGCCGCTTACGACCCCGCGCTCCTCGCCTTCGAGCGGCTCTTGCCCGCGCTCTTTGCGTCCTTCGACGCCCTCGCGCCCGCCGATTCTCACCGCGCCGCTCTGGCTGAACCCATCGGTGCGTTGCGCGCTTGGGACCACCGCGCCGCCGTCGATTCCGTTCCCACCACTCTGGCGATCCTTTGGGCGCAGTCCTTCGGCGCCGTCATCGCCGAGGCCAAGGCCCGCGACCTCGTCGTCGTGGATCATCTGCTGGCGTCCACGACCGCGGTCCAGCATCTCGACGCCCTCACCCAAGTTGTCGCCCGCCTCACCCGCGATTTCGGCACGTGGAAAACCCCGTGGGGCGAGATCAACCGCTTCCAACGCATCTCCGGCGACATCACCCAAAAATTCGACGACTTAGCGCCGAGCTTGCCGATCGCTTTCGCCCCGAGCGACTGGGGCGCTTTGCCGGCCTACGGCGTCTCCGGCCCCGCGCAGACGACCAAGCGAATCTACGGCAACCGCGGCAACAGCTTCGTCGCCGCCGTCGAATTCGGCCCACGGGTGAAAGCCAAAACCATCCTCACCGGCGGCGTCAGCGGTGACCCGCGTTCACCTCACTTCAACGATCAGTCCGAGCGCTACGCCGCGGTTAAATTCAAGGACGCGCTCTACTACCGCGAAGACATCGAGCGCCACGCGGCCCGCACCTACCGCCCCGGCCAAAGGTAGCGCCGCGACCTCCGGGCGCGGCGGCCATTCGATCAAGCCCGATGTCCCCTGACATCGGGCTCTAATCTAACCGCGCACCGCTGCAATCAGCCCAAATCCACGCGGTCCGCATTCATGACCTTGGTCCACGCCGCCACGAAATCGTGGACGAACTTCGCCCCGGAATCGCTCTCGCCGTAGAGTTCCGCCAACGCGCGCAGTTGCGAGTTGGACCCAAACACGACGTCAACGCGGGTGGCCGTCCACTTCACATCGCCCGTGGCGCGGTCGCGCACTTCGAACAACTCCTCAGCCGGCGAAGTCGCTTTCACGACGTTGGCCATATCGAGCAGGTTGACGAAGTAGTCCGTGGTCAGCGTCTCGGGACGGCTCGTGAAGACGCCGTGTTGGGTCTTCCCGTGGTTCGCGTTGAGGACCCGCAGACCACCAATCAGCACCGTCATTTCCGGCGCGGTGAGCCCGAGCAACTGGGCCTTGTCCACCAAGAGCTGCTCTGCCGGCATCGAGTAACGGGTCTTCAGGTAGTTCCGGAAACCGTCGGCGGTCGGCTCGAGCACGGCGAAGGACGCGATGTCGGTCTGCTCCGCCGAGGCGTCCATGCGACCGGGCGCGAATGGCACCGCGACGTCATGGCCGGCTTTCTTCGCCGCAGCTTCCACGGCCGCGCAACCGCCGAGCACGATCAGGTCGGCGAGCGAAACTTTTTTCCCGCCCGTGGCCGACGCGTTGAACGCCTGCTGAACGCCCTCGAGGGCTTTCAGCACCTTGGCGAGACGGGCCGGTTGATTGGCCTCCCAATCTTTCTGCGGCGCGAGGCGGATGCGCGCACCGTTGGCGCCACCCCGTTTGTCGGAGCCGCGATACGTCGAGGCCGAGGCCCAGGCGGTCGAAACGAGTTCGGAGACGGAGAGGCCGGTGGCGAGAATCTTGGCTTTGAGGTCCGCGATATCCTTGGCGTCGGCGAGCGGATGATTGACCGCGGGAATCGGGTCCTGCCACACGAGGTCGACGGCGGGAACTTCCGCACCGAGGTAGAGTGCCTTCGGCCCCATGTCGCGATGCGTGAGCTTGAACCAAGCACGGGCGAACGCGTCGGCGAATTGATCGGGATTCGCGAGGAAGCGGCGCGAGATTTTCTCGTAGGCCGGGTCCACGCGTAGCGCGATGTCGGTCGTGAGCATCGTCGGGCGATGCTTCTTCGCCGGGTCATACGCATCCGGCACGGTCGAGGCCGCGTTTTTGGCGACCCACTGGTTCGCACCGGCCGGGCTCTTCGTGAGCTCCCACTCGAAGCCCAGCAGGTTCTCAAAGTAATTGTTGCTCCACTTCGTCGGCGTGTTCGTCCAAGTGACCTCAAGCCCGCTGGTGATCGTATGAGGGCCCTTGCCGCTCGCGTAACTGTTCGACCATCCCAGACCCTGCTCGGCCAAGCTGGCCGCCTCGGGTTCGCGCCCGACGTGGTCGGCGGATGCGGCTCCGTGGGTTTTGCCAAAGGTGTGGCCGCCCGCGATGAGCGCGACGGTTTCTTCGTCGTTCATGGCCATGCGAGCAAAGGTCTCGCGGATGTCGCGCGCCGAAGCGAGCGCGTCGGGGTGGCCGTTCGGCCCCTCGGGATTCACATAGATCAACCCCATCTGCACGGCCGCGAGCGGGTTCTCCAAATTGCGGTCACCGGAGTAGCGTTGATCGCCGAGCCAGGTACCTTCCGAGCCCCAATACACATCCTCCTCGGGCTCCCACACGTCGGCCCGACCGCCGCCGAAGCCGAAGGTTTTGAAGCCCATCGACTCGAGCGCGCAATTGCCGGTGAGCACGAGCAGATCGGCCCAAGAGATTTTCTTGCCGTATTTTTGTTTGATCGGCCAAAGCAGCCGGCGGGCCTTGTCGAGATTGGTGTTGTCGGGCCAACTGTTGAGCGGCGCAAAACGCAACTGACCCGCTCCCGCCCCACCGCGGCCGTCACCGGTGCGATAGGTGCCCGCACTGTGCCACGCCATACGGATGAAAAACGGCCCGTAATGCCCGAAATCCGCCGGCCACCACTCCTGCGAATCCGTCATCAGCGCGTAGAGGTCCTGCTTGATCGCCTTGAGATCGAGCGTTTTGAACTCCGCCGCATAATCGAAGTCAGCGCCCATCGGATCGGACAATTCGGAGTTCTGGTGCAGCATCTTCAGATTGAGCTGATTCGGCCACCAGTCGCGGTTCGACCGGCCCCCGGCAACCGTGGGCGTGGGTTTTGAAGTCGTGCCGTGCAAGTGAGGGAACGGACATTTGCCGCCGGTGCTGCCATTTGGATTTTCCATGAGAATATCGGATAGGGAGGTTGTTGATTAGGCCAAGACTTTGATTCGAAAAAAACGAGCTGAGTCTGACAGACTAACAGCTCGCGTCATAGTCGAGAAATATTATGAAATGCTTTCAGTAATAGAGACCAACTATGGAGCTGCATCAACTGCGCTACTTCCTCGCCGTCGCCCGCACGAAAAATTTCAGCCGCGCGGCCGAGCAATGTCATGTCGCCCAGCCGTCTCTCAGCCAGCAGATCATGAAGCTGGAAGACGAGTTGGGCGAACGGCTCTTTGAGCGCACGAAACGCGAAGTTTCCCTCACGCCCGCGGGCGACTTGCTGCGGGTCCACGCCGAGCGGGTGCTGCAAGAGGTGGAATTGGCGCGCGACGGCGTGCGCGAGTTCCGCGGCCTGGTGCGCGGACGGGTCGTGCTCGGGGTGCTGCCCACCGTCGCGCCTTACTTCCTCCCGCAGCGCCTGCGCGCGTTTTCCTCCCGGTTTCCCGCGGTCGAGGTCGTCGTGCACGAGGACACCACGGATCAGCTGGCGGCGGCGGTGCTCGCCAAAGAGGTCGATCTGGCGCTCGTGAGCCTGCCGGTGGAGCGGGTGGGTTTGGCGGCGGAAGAGTTTTTCGACGAAAAACTGCTCGTCGCCTTGCCCGCCGGACACGCGCTGGCGAAAAGACCGCGGCTCACGTTCGACGATCTGGAGCGGGAGGCCTTCATCCTGATGAAGGAAGGTCACTGCCTCTCCGGGCAGGCGCTTCAGTTCTGCCGGATCAACGGCTTTGCGCCGCAGATAAGTTTTCGCAGCGCCCAGATCGAGACCGTGTTGGCCTTCGTTGCAAAGGGTTGGGGCGTATCCGTCGTGCCCGAGATGGCCTGCACTCGCCCCATGCGCGGCGTGCGCTTCCGCACCCTCGCCGGCATGACGCGGTCCATCGGCATCATCCACCGCAAGGCGAGACCGCTCAGTCATGCCAGCCGGGCCTTGGTCGATTTTCTCCGCGATGCCGCCGAAGGCGAGACGCTCAAGCCCGCCCGCCGCTAACTCGCACCGCTTTTCGGGGGCAAACGCTCTAATCCATGCCCGGCCGCCCGCGCCCGGCCTTGGTTCCGGCCCGGTGCCGCTTCGCCTGAATCATCCGCAACTTCTGGCCCCGCGACTTCGGCCGATTCCTTCGGCGCTCCGCCTCTCGCCCGGCCACGACCGCCAACCGCGCCGCGCGAATCCTCGCCTCCAGCTTCAGCACCAACTCCGCCCAAGCGACCGCCCGATTCGCCGTTTGCGAACGCTCCCTTTGACACCGCACTTCGATCCCCGTCGGACCATGCCGCAACCACACCGTTGAGCTGGTCTTGTTGATTTTCTGCCCACCCGGCCCGGTTCCGCGCACAAATTTCTCCTCCACCTCGCTTGCACTCACCCCAAGGGCGGCCAGCTTTTCGAAGATTTGTGATGGCAAGGTCATCGCGGGCGGTTTTCTTAAGGGAAACTCTTTGCCTGTCGCCGAGTCAAACCGGCCTCCTATCTGCCTTAGCCTCCAACCTCTCACTCCTTCCGCTTTCAATTTTTCTCATGCTCACCGGTCCCGCTTGGTCCCAAAAACTCCGCACCGAAATTGCCAAAGCCGTCATCGGCCAGGACGCCGTCGTGGAACGTCTGCTGGTGGCCCTCCTCGCCAACGGCCATGTCTTGCTCGAGGGCATGCCCGGCCTCGCAAAAACCCTGCTCGTCAAGTCCCTCGGCACCGCCCTCGGCGTCCAGTTTGAGCGCGTTCAGTTTACCCCCGATCTCCTGCCCAGCGACGTCGTGGGCACCATGATTTTCTCGCCGAAGAACGGCGAATTCACGGCCCACCGCGGCCCCATTTTTGCCAACCTCGTCCTCGCCGACGAAATCAACCGCGCCCCCGCCAAGGTTCAATCCGCCCTCCTCGAGGCCATGCAGGAGCGCCAGGTCACCATCGGCGGCCAGACACATCCGTTGCCCAAGCCGTTCTTCGTGATGGCCACCCAAAATCCCGTCGAGCAAGAGGGCACCTACCCGCTGCCCGAGGCGCAGACCGACCGTTTTCTTTTTAAGCTCATCGTCGATTATCCGAGCGCCGAAGAGGAATCCACCATGATGCTGCGCTGGGGCCAAGTCACCAAACAGCCCGCGCTGGTGCCCGCCTCCAGCGGCGAGGAACTGCTTGCGCTCCGCACCGAGGTCGACCGCATCCACGTCTCGCCCGCCATCCAAAACTACGTTCTCGCCCTCGTCCGCGCCACCCGCGCGCTCACCGAGGGTTCACCCGCGCAACGCCTGCTCACCTTCGGCGCCTCGCCCCGCGCTTCCCTCGCCCTTTACCAAGCCACCCGCGCCCTCGCTTGGCTCCGCGGCCTCGAATTCGTTTCACCGGCCCTCGTGCAAGAGATCGCGCCCGACGTCCTCCGCCACCGCATCGGCCTGACCTACGAGGCCGAGGCCAAGGAAATCACCGCCGACAAAATCGTCGCCCAAGTCATCGCGAAAACTCCCGTTCCTGTCGCCTGATTACCGCTGCGCCGAATCGCGGATGACTTCCATCTATTCGCGCTCATTCGCGTGATTCGCGGGCAACCCAGATGCCGACCGATACTCCAGAATCGAAAATCGAGAATCCCTTGGCGCTCCTGCGCCAGTTGGAGTGGCGCGTCCGTCACGCGGTCGAAAACGTCCTCAGCGGCGAATACCGCTCCGCCTTCCGTGGCCGCGGCATGGAGTTCGATCAAGTCGTCAAATACACCTTCGGTGACGACGTCCGCGACATCGACTGGAACGTCACCGCCCGCCTCGGCGAACCCTACCGCAAGAAATTCGTTGAGGAACGCGAGGTCACGCTGCTGGTCGTTTTCGAAGACACGCCCAGCCTCCAGTTCGGCTCCGGCGCCCAGTCGAAACGCGAAGCCCTCCTCGAGCTCGCCGGCCTCGTCATGCTCCTCGGCGCCGTCAACCGCGACCGCGTCGGCTTCGTCCACACCACCCCGGGCGGCGACTATCTTTTCCGCGAACCCGTCCGCGGCCGCGGCGCCATCCTCCACGCCGCCGCCAGCCTCCTCGCCTGCCCCGCACCTCAACTCTCAACGCTCAACGCTCAGCCCTCAACTTCCTCCGCCATCCCTTGGCGCCTGATTTCCCGCGCCGCGCCCAAACACAGCGTCTTGCTCTGGCTCGGCGATTTCGCCCCGCGCCCCGAGCCCGAGGGCTGGACCGTCCTCCGCCGCCGCTACCAGACCATGGGCTTCCGCGTTGACGATCCCTGGGAACGCGCCCTGCCCGACCAAGGTGCCTTCGCCGCCTACGATCCCACCGCCGGCCAACTCGTGACCATCGAGAACTCCTCGGCCGAACGCGCCGCCCATGCCGCGTGGCGGGCCGACCGCGAAGCCACGTGGACAACGCTCTTCCCCGACATCCTCAGCCGTCTGGTCGTGAGCACGGAAGAAAACCGCCTCGACGCCCTCGTCCGGTTTTTCCACGCCCGCATGAGAGCGGGCTCGATTCGCTGAAGCATGCTCAACTACACGCTCCACGATCCCCTCTGGTTTCTCGCCCTCGCGCTTTTGCCCTTGAGCATCTGGCTCCGCGGTCGTCGCCGCGTGCCGGTCCTTCTCGTGCCGTTTGCCGCCGCTTGGCACCGCCCTTCGCTCGCTTCGGCCTCCCGTTGGCCGACCGGCCTCGCGGTCACCGGGCTCGTGCTGCTCGTCGCCGCCCTCGCCCGCCCGCAACGCGTCGAAGACAAACGCGAGGTCCGCTCCGAGGGCTACGACATCGTCCTCGCGATCGACCTTTCCTCCTCGATGCTCGCCGAGGATTACGAGCGCGGGGGCGACCGCATCAATCGCCTCCAAGCCATCAAGCCCATCATCCAGGCGTTCATCGAAAAGCGTCCCTCCGACCGCATCGGCATCGTCCTCTTCTCCGGCCGCGCCTACACGATGGCGCCGCTCACCACCGACCACGCTTGGCTCGCCGCCCAACTCGAGCGCGTGAAAATCGGCCTCATCGAAGACGGCACCGCCATCGGCGACGGCCTCGGCGTCGCCCTCACCCGCCTCGAACAGGCCAAACGCGATGCCGGCGGCAAACGCCAAGGCGCGTTTGTGATTCTCCTCACCGACGGCGCCAACAACCGCGGTGCCCTCGCCCCGATGCAGGCCGCCGAGCTCGCGAAGTCCCGCGGCATCCCCATCTACGCCATCGGCGCAGGCAAGGATGGCATTGTCCCGTTCCCCGTCTTCGACGACAAAGGCAACAAAGTCGGCTACCGGCGCATGATGTCGGACCTCGACGAACCCGCCCTGCGCGAAGTCGCCGAATTCACCGGCGGCAAACTCTTCCGCGCCTTCGACACCGACGCCGCCGAGTCCGCCTTCAAGGCCATCGACCGCGCGCAAAAAATCGAATTCCAAGCCAAGAGCTACCTGCTCACCACCGAACTTTTCCCGTGGCTGGCGGTCCCCGCGCTCGCCCTGCTCCTCGCCGCCGCCCTCCTCTCCCGTTCCGCCGCTTCCGCCGCGCGCGCCACCGCATGACCTTCGCGACGCCCCAACTTCTCTGGCTCCTGATTATCCCCGCCGCCTTGGCGCTCTGGGAACTCACCCGCACCCGCCGCACCGCCGCCGTCACCCGGCCCAAAATCCTCCGCGCCGAAGCCGGAGCCGACAGTTTGGAACTCTCAGCTCTCAATTCTCAGCTCTCAACTCCGCGCCGCACGCGTCCGCGCGTGTGGCTTTTCCTCGGCCTCGCGCTCGCCGTGTTCGCCCTCGCCCGCCCTCAATATGGCCGCATCGACGAACCCGTCTTCGACCAATCCCGCGAAATCCTCCTCGCCGTCGATCTCTCCCGCTCGATGCTCACGCCCGACGTCAAACCGTCGCGCCTCGACCGCGCCAAGCTCCTGATCACGTCCCTCCTCGAGCGGCTTGCCGGCGAACGGCTGGGCCTCGTCGTCTTCTCCGGCACCGCTTTCCTTCAATCCCCGCTCAGCGCCGACTACGAGATTCTCCGCGAGTTTCTCCCCAACCTCGGCCCGGACTTTCTCCCCGAAGGCGGCACCAACTACTCCGCTCTCATCCAGACCTCCCTCGCCGCCTTCAATCAAACCGCCTCCGCCGACCGCTTCCTCATTATCCTCTCCGATGGCGAAGCCACCGATGACACCTGGCGCGCCGCCGCCGAAGAGCTGAAAAAGAAAAATATCCGCGTCCTCGGCCTCGGCATCGGCACGGCCGGCGGCGCGATGATCCCCGACGGGCCCAACGCCTTCGTCAAAGATGAACGCGGTGCCGTCGTCCTCTCCAAGCTGGAGCCCGCTACCCTCCGCGACCTCGCCGATCTCACCGGCGGCGTCTACCGCGACGCGTCCGCGTGGGTCGACCTCGCCTCACTCATCCAATCGACCGTTGAAGCCGGCCAAAAAGGAAAGTTTATGGAGAAAAATTCCGTCCGTCTCGTCGAGCGCTACCAATGGCCCCTCGCCGCCGCCCTCCTTTGCCTGGTCGCGAGTTTCTGGCGCGAGTTCCCGGTGCGCCCCAAACCCCGCGTCCTCGGCTCTCCTCGCGCGCCCATGCCACCGCCCCTCGCTCCTGCCGCCACCACCACCGCAGCCGCTCTCCTTTGCCTCGTTCTCCTGTCCGCCTTCGCCTCTCCGCTCTCCGCCCAACTCACCCGCACCGACCCCGCCGCCAAAACCCCGAAACTCGAAACCCCGAAAACCGAAACTCCTCCGCCCGATCCCTCTGCCGCCCTCACCTCCATCGTCACCCGCCTCGCCGCCGCACCCGACCGCTCCGGCCGCGACTGGGCCGAGCTCGCCCGGGAAACCGTCACCTGGGGCCAGCGCCTGCAATCCGGCCAACAGCCCGTCGCCCCGGGCCCCGTCAACGATGCCCTCGCCGCCGTTACCGCCGGTTCCACCCTCGATCCCAACACCGCCGACTGGTCGAAACTCCGCGAAGAACTCAACGCGCTTCTCAAAAAGCCCGACGAGAAAAACCAAGACGACCAAAAACAAGACCAGGATAAAAAAGACCAAAAGGACCAGAATCAGCCCCAAGACAAAAACCAGCAGCAGCAGGACAAAAACAAATCCAAGGGCGACAAATCCGACCAGTCCCAAGACCAAAAAGGCGAACCGTCCCAAAACTCCGACGACAAGAACGAGAGCAAAGACTCGCCCGAAAACCCCGACTCAAAACCGCCGGAGGGCAAAGACGGCCAACAAGCCTTTGGCGACATGAAGGACAAAGAACCATCGCCGCCACCGCCGCCGCCCGAAGGCGACACCCAGCAAGTCGGCGGCCAGCCGGACCAGAAGCCCGCCGACGCCAACGCCGACCCTTCCCTCGCCATGCCGCTCCAAAAACTGGAACAGCTCCGCAACCAAGACTCTCCGGCCAAACTCTTCCGACTCATGCAAGGCGACCCCGGCCGCACGCCCGACAAGAAAGGTAAAAACTGGTGATCATCCGTATGATTCGTCGTCTCCTCCACCTCCTTCTGCTCGGCCTCTCGGCCCTTGTGGTCGCCCACACCGCCAGCGCCCAGACCGTCCGCTGGGATCCTATTCAGGGCACCCTCGCCGTCGGCCAGACCAGCGAACTCCAGCTCGTTTTCGAAGACTGCTCGCCCACCGGGCAGCCACGTCTCCCCGGCATCGACGGTCTTACCCTCGAGTTCGCGGGCCAGTCCACGAGCACCTCAATCATCAATTTTACCCGCTCCGACTCCGTCACGTTCACCTACGCCGCACGCCTCAGCAAAAACCAGCGGGTGACCATCCCTTCCTTCGAAGTCGAAACCAACAAAGGTAAATTCCGCACCCCCGTCGCCACCTTCGATCCCGGCGCCGCCACCGTCGGCGGCACCGGGGTCGCCCTCGACAACGCCGCCGCCTCCCGCCTCGTGGCGACCCCTGCCAGCGTCTGGGCCGGCGAGGTCTTCACGCTCACCTACTCTCTCGACGCATCGCGCAACTACTTCCCCGATTTCGGCCGCGGCCAGATCGAGTGGAACGCGGAGCCTCTCGTTGCCGAGGATTGGTCCCGGCCCGAGCCCCTTGATTTCCGCCTCGGCAACGAGCCCCGCACCGGACTCACCTACCGCACCCGCGCCGTCGCCCGCACTCCCGGCAGCGTTCGCCTCAACGCCGTCAATCAGCTGCTCAACCTCTCCGTCGGCGTCACCGGCTTTGGCTTTTTTCAGCAACGCCAGTATCAGCAATACTCGGTCACCAGCGCCACTCCCGTCCTCGAGGTAAAGCCGCTCCCCGCAGCCCCGTCCGGTTTCAACGGTGCCGTCGGCGACCTCAAGCTCACCTCGAAAGTCGTCCCCCTCACCGCCGCTGTCGGCGAACCGATTACATGGACGCTCGAGCTCACCGGCACCGCCAACTGGCCCGACCTCCCCGGCCTGCCGTCCCGCGCCGTCTCCAAAAACTTCCAGGTCATCTCGCCCCAGGCCAAACGCACTCCCGCCGAGGGAAAACTCTTCGACGCCACGCTGGCGGAAGACGTCGTGCTCGTTCCAAGCAAGGCCGGCTCCTATACCCTCGCGCCCGTTACCTTCACTTACTTCGACCCCAAAGCCGGCGCTTACAAAACGCTCACGACGGCCGCCACCACCGTCACCATCACCGAGCCCGCCCCGTCCGGCCTCAACCTCAACGTGATGCCCGCCGCCACCGGCCAAGCCAGCGTCGAGGATCAGAAACCAAAAACTCCCCCCGTGCCGGCCGCCGCGCCGCTGGCCCTCCCCCGCGAACCGGTCTTCGGCTCAGCCCACTCTTCTGTTCCCCTCGCCCAGCGCACCGTTGTTCTTCTGTGCGTCGCCCCTTTTGCACTGCTCGGCGCATTCTGGTTCGCGCTGGCTCTCCGCCATGCCCGCGTCACCGACCCGCTTCGCCCCCGCCGCGAAGCCCGCGCCCGGCTCCAAAAACTCCTCCCCGAGATTAACGCGTCTGTCTCCGGTTCCCCCGCTTCCGGCTCTCAACTTTCAACTCTCAGCTCTCAACTTTTAGCCTGGCAGCACGACACCGCTCTCCTGCTTCAAACCCCGTCCGCCGCACCCACCGCCAACGACCTCGCCCGCTCCCCGGCTTTCCAGCAACTCGCAGACCGAACCGCGGCCATCGAGAATCTTACCGCGCTGTGGCGCGAGTCCGACCGCGCGCTTTACGCCGAGAACATCCCGCTTCCCGCCGACTGGACGACTCGGGCCCAAACCGCCCTCGCCGCAACTCCGCTTCCGGGATTCTCACCGCTGAGACTTTTCCTGCCCCGCAACCTCTTCCCTTTCGTCGCGGCGCTCCTCCTCTTCGTTGTACTTTCTCCCATCGCATCCGCCGCCGAAACGCAAAACCCCGCCGCCTCCGCCGCCGCGGCCTATCGACTCGGCGATTTCCCCGCCGCCGAAAAGACCTACCGCGCCTCCCTCGCCAAAACCCCGCTCGACTCGCTCGCCCATCACAACCTCTCGCTCGCTCTCGCCCAACAAGACCGCTGGGACGAGTCCGCGGCCCACGCCGCCGTCGCCCTCGTCCAAAATCCCGCCCACGAATCCATCCGCGCGCAATTTACCCTCGCCGCCGAAAAGTCCGGCCACGTTCCCGCTCCTCTTGCAGCTTTCATCGCGCCCGGCTTCTTCCAACGACTCGTGCTCCTCACCTCACCTGCCCGGTGGCAACTCGGGCTCATCGTTAGCTGTGTGATCGCCGCCGGTGCCGTCGGTGGCCTGCTCGCCGGCGCCTACCTGCGCTCTTCCCGGCGCACCCTCGCTCTTGCCTGGAGCGTCCTCGGCCTGAGCGTTTGCACCGCAATCACGAGCCTCGGTTGCTGGCTCAACTACGGTCCGGCGACGGACGCGCGCGCCGCGATCATCTGGCGCGCCGGCACGCTCCGCTCCATCCCGACCGAAGCCGACACCGCGCAAAAAACCACCCCGTTGGCCGCCGGCAGCCTCGCCCAAATTGATAAGTCGTTTCTCGGCTGGAGGCACCTCCGCTTTGAAGCCGGCCAATCCGGCTGGGTCCGCACCGAGGACCTCGTTCCGATTTGGCGGTGATTCCGAGGCTCCCCCTCCCGCCCAAGCCCACCGCGGTAGTCGTCGGCCCACGTCGAGCAATTAGCTGACGATCCCCACCCAAGAATCGCGGCCGCGCCGGGGCCGAGCCGGCGGTTCCCGCGCCCCCGCGGATCAAACGGAAAATCGTTTGATGCAATCCGCACATACTGCTCCTCCGCCCTTGCCCCGGCCAACCCTCCGCGCACGTTAGCCCGGTCCTGCGGTTCAACGCCCTCCTCGTCTTTCTCCGCTATGAAGCTTGCCCCCAAATCCGTCGCCACGTTCACGGTTCTCCTTCTCGGCCTCGGAGTCGTTGCGCTCTGGAGAAATTCTCCCGTCGCCCTTCCCGTCGCCCCGGCCGAGCCGCAATTTGCCGACACTCTGCAGGCTGCACCCACCACCGCGCTCACCCCCACACCGGCGCAGGCGACCGAACCCAACCCGTCTTCGGTCGCCTCGCGACCGCCCGGCCAAGTGCTCCCGCCCCGCGCCTTCATTTTCGGTGAGTCCGGCCCTGTCACCCTTGATGACATTCCCTCCGGCCGTTTCCGCGATCAGCTCCTCGTCGTTTCCGACGTGGCCCGCGCCCGCGCGCTGACCGCTCTCGGCGTGCTCCGCGTTCCCATCAGCAATCTCGCTTCGCTCCACGTGGACGCCGAGGGCAATCTCTTCTTCGCCTGCCCGCACTCACCCCTTGCTCACTACGACGAAGCCGCCTTCCTCCCCGCTTCCGGCCCAACCGCGAACAGCGCTGCTTCGAACGAATTCACCGTCTCCGTCCCAAACTCCACCCCTCCGGTCCGCCACAGCCGCCCCGGCGCCTCCCGGGTCATCTACCTCGATTTTAACGGGCACGTCGTCACGGGCACGTCGTGGAACTCCATCGCCGGCGCACCGTCGGCTTTCCTCTGCACGCCCTATGACACCGACGGCAATGCCGGTTCCTTCAGCCCGGCCGAGCAAGCCGCCATCGTGCTGATTTGGGAACGCGTTGCGGAGTCGTTCCGGCCGTTCGATGTCGACGTCACCACCGAGCAGCCCGCGACCTTCAACAATTCCACTGCCCGCGCCCTGATCACCAAAGCTCGCGACGCCAACGGCGTCCTAAACCCCGTCGCCGATACCGCCAGCGGCGTCGCTTACCTCAACGTGTTCGGCAACGCCACCTTCGCGGCCGCCACCAGCACGTGTTTCATTTACCAAGGCTCGATGAGCGCCACTAAAATCGCGTCGGTCGTATCCCACGAGATCGGACACCAAATGGGACTCAGTCACGATGGGACTCTGCCCAACGAGCCGGCCAACGAATACTACGCCGGTCACGGCGCCGACGATACGTCTTGGGCTCCCATTATGGGTAGCTCCTCACGCAACGTCCTCCACTGGTCGAAGGGCGAGTATCTCAACGCCAACAACACCCAAGACGACCTCGCCCTCATCGCCGCCAAACTCTCCGTCCGCCCCGACCAAGTCTCCGGCGCGGACTCCGCCGCCTCCCCCCTCATCTTGAACGGCACAGCGTTGCGCCAAAACGGCCTCCTCGAAACCACCGGCGACATCGACACCTTCACCTTTTCGACCTCGGGCGGCCCGCTCTCTCTCCGCGTTTCTCCGCCGGAAGTTACCGCACTGTCCAACCGCTTCTCCGTCGATCTCGCCGCCGAGCTCCGGGACGCCGCCGGCACGCTCATCACCCGCTCTGATCCGCCCGACTCAGCCTCCGCCGCCTTTGAGCAAACCCTCGCCGCCGGAACATATTTCCTCCGCATCACCGGTGTCGGCACCGGCTCACCGCTCAACAATCCGCCCACGGGCTACACGTCCTACGGCAGCATCGGCTCCTACGAAATCACCGGCACCGTTCCGCCGCCGACCACGCCCTCCGCCGCCGCCATCGCCCAGAATCCCGAGCCGCAGAACCAATTCCCCGGCAACCCTGCGACGTTCTCCGTCGTGGCCCGCGCCAACCCGGCCGCGACCTTCTCCTGGCAACGCTCCACCGACGCCGGCGCCACTTGGACGTCCCTCAACGAGGGCAGCCCGTACACCGGGACGAACACCGCCGACCTCACGGTGTTTCCGCTTTCCGCCCCGATGACCGGAGAGCGCTTCCGCTGCGTCGTCACCAATTCCGCCGGCTCCGCCACCAGCGCGGCCGCCACGCTCACCATCGCCGTGCCGCCCCCGCCCACCCTGCCCACCTTCGATCCGTTTCCGATCGTCAGCACCTTCGGCCGCGGACTGGCCGCCGGCTCCAACACCAACCTCACCATCACCCTCACCGGCGGGTCCGATCCACTCACCCTCCGTTGGCAACGCGACGGCGTGGATCTGCCCGACGCGGCCGGTCCCGTTTACTTCTTGCGCAACTGGCAGCCCACCGACTCCGGCACTTACCGCGTCATCGCCACCAACGCCGCCGGCTCCGTCGTATCCCCCGGCTATCGCCAATTCGTCCAACCCGAAGGCGGCTGGCAATGGCGCCACCCCACCCCGACCGGCGCCAACCTCACCAGCGCCGCGTTCGTCAACGGTCGCTTTTTCGTCGGCGGTGTCCGCGGCACGGTCCTGACCTCGACCGACGGCACCGCTTGGACGATGCGCACCCTGCCCGCCGCCAACAACATCTTCGGCTTCCAATACCTCAACGGCCTCTACATCGCTCTCGGCAGTTTGGGCGCGGTCTTCACTTCACCCGACACGATCGCATGGACGCCCCGCAACTCGGGCATCATCGTTCGCGACACCGGCACCGGTCTCATCGATCTCACCCTCGGCAACGGCCGCATCGTCGCCGTCGGCATCGGCGGCCTCACCAGCACGTCCACGGATGCGATCAACTGGACGCCCGGCACCATCGGCGTGACCGAAGATCTCGCCGGCGTCGCGTTCGCTTTCGGCCGCTTCCACGCCGTCTCCGCCGAGAGCGGCCGCATCTTCAGTTCGTCCGATGGGGTCAACTGGACCTCGACCATGACCGCGACCTCGGGCTTGGGCGGCATCGCCGCCGGCGCCGGTCGGCTCATCGGGGTGGGCCTCAGCGGCGTCACGTTGACCTCCACCAATGGGACGACTTGGACCCCGGGCACCGTCTTCCCCTCGGCCAATCTCCTCGGCGTCAATTTCATCAACAACCAATTCGTCGCCGTCGGCACCGGCGGAGCCATCCGCACATCCCCCGATGGCGTGACGTGGACCGCCCGGAACTCCGGCGGCAACGCCAGCAACCTCCAAAACACCGCCTTCGGCCAAGGCATCTACGTCGTCCCCGGCTCGACCAGCTCGACCGCTCGCGGTGCCCTGCTCACCTCGACGGATGGCGTCACGTTTCGCGAGACCATCGCCACCGCCACCTCGACCAGCGGATTTAACCTCACCCTCCGCGGGATCGCGGCCAGCCCGACCGCCCTCGTCACCGTCGGCAACTCCGGCGCGATTCTTCAATCCAGCGACGGCACCCGCTGGACCAACCGCACCTCCGGCACGTCCGCCCAGCTCAACGACATCGCCTTCGGAGCCGGCCGGTTCGTCGCCGTGGGCAATACCTTCGGCGGTGTCGGCACCGCGCTCGTCTCCGACCACGGCGCGACTTGGACGCCCACCTCCGTCCCCGCCAATTCGCTCAACGGTGTCCGGTTTGCCGCCAATCTCTGGATCGCGGTCGGCGCCTCCGGCCGGATTCTCACCTCGTCGGACGGCTCCAACTGGACTTCCCGCTTTCTCGGCGGCACCTCCGCCACCCTCAATAAAACCACGTTCGGCGCGGGCCTCCACGTGGTCGTTGGCAACGCCGGCACCGTCGTCACCTCGCCCGACGGCTTGACCTGGAACGCCACCACCGCGCCCACGACCGCCAATCTCAACGACGTCACCTTCGCCTCCGGCACCTTTGTCGCCGTGGGCGCCGGCGGCGTGATTCTCACCTCGCCCAACGGCGTCACGTGGAGCGACCGCAGCTTTGGCAACGAGGCTCTCACGAGCGTCTCGTTTGCCAACGGCCAGTTCCTCGCCACCGGGCCCGGCAGTAACTATTTCGTTTCCCCCGATGGTATCACGTGGACCGCTCGCTTCACCGGCGCGTCCGACGCCGCGCTCGACTCCGCCGCGTTCGGCGATGAGCGCTTTTTCGTCGGCGAAAACGCCGCGATCCTCGCCACCGGCGCGCCGCTCATCAGCGGTCCCGCGCCCCAAGTTGCTCTCGTCGGCGCACCGCTGACCCTTGGCGCCGCCGTCACCGCATCGGCCTACCCGCTCACCTATCAATGGACCAAGGACGGCGTCGCGATCGCCGGCGCGACCGCACCCACCTATTCCCTCGCCCGCACGGCCGCGACCGACGCCGGCACCTATCGCTTGATCGCGAGCGGCCCGCTCGGCTCCGTCATGGCGAGCGCCGCGACCGTGACGATCGCCGCCCCCACCCCGGGACGCATTCTCAACCTCTCCGTCCGCGCCGTCGCCGGGCCCGACGAACGCACCCTCATTGCCGGTTTCACGCTCTCTGCCGGCGGCTCAAAGAATCTGCTCATTCGCGGTATCGGGCCCGCCCTCATCCCGCTGGGCGTGCCGACCGCCTTGCTTGATCCTCGCCTCCAAATTTTCAACTCACCACCCGCCGCCCCGCTCGCCACCAACGACAATTGGGGCCCGAACCCGACGTTGGCCGCCCTCTTCCCGTCCGTCGGCGCCTTCCCCCTCGATCCCGCCGGTCGAGACGCGGCCCTCACCCAGACGTTCCTCGCCGGCAACTACACAGCCAACGTCTCCACGCCCGGCACGACGAGCGGAGTCGCGCTCGCCGAAGTCTACGACCTTGATGCTCCCGCCGCGCCCGCCCGCCTCGTCAACCTCTCCGCCCGCGCCCAAGTCGGCACCGGGGCCGATCTGCTCATCGCCGGCTTCACGCTCTCGGGCAACGTCCCCCGCACCGTTCTCATCCGCGGCATCGGCCCCGGCCTCACCCAGTTCGGCGTGCCCAACACCCTCGCCGATCCGAAACTCGAAGTTTTCCGCGATACCACGCTCCTCCACGCCAACGACAACTGGGCCGCCAACACCACCGCCGCCGGCACCGCCGAGCTCGTCGCCGCCTTCGCCCGCACCGGTGCCTTTGCCTTGCCCAATCCCGCGAGCCGCGACGCCGCGCTCATCGTGACGCTCGCCCCCGGCAACTACACCGCTCAAGTCAGCGGCGTAAACGACACCACCGGCGTCGCCCTGATCGAAATCTACGAACTGCCCTGAGCCCGACTTAGGGCAGAGTCTCCGACCCGCCCTCCACGCCCCTCCTCGCGCACGCCCGCCAGCGAACCGCATTTTGGTTTTAGATTTCCATCAAGGACCGGGTAACTATTGCCTCAGGTATGACGTGGTATCGCGACGCACGACGGACGCTTAAGATCGATGGGGGGATCTTCCTCCGCATGGCCTTGGCGTTGGCTGCCCTGATGTGGCCGCTCATGCTGCTGGTCCGTTTGGCGGCCGGGGCTTCGTTACTCGCAGCGGCACTCAATATCTTAACGTTAACGTTGGTCATGGTCGCGTGTGTGATACTGGGAGTTCTTTTATTTGAGTGGCTCTATTCTCACTCCCCGGCGTCTGAGCTGCGCCGGTGGGCGGCGGTAGGGATCTATGGGGTGCTGTTGGTGACGACCATTGGCGCGCAGGGTTATTTTAGTACGACCCAAGATTATATCGGCCGGCAGCCTAACCAGCTGATCCTTTGGGTGAGCTTGATCGCCTCGCGCCTGATCGGCGTCGGTTTGGCGGTCTATGTCTACTTCTATCTACTACGGTCTAAGCAGGCGACCGCGGCCAAGGCTCAGGTCATTGCGCTGGAGTTGATGGGACGAGACGCAGAAATCGAGCGACTCCGTGCCCAGATCAATCCCCACTTTTTATTCAATACCCTCACGGCGATCTCCAATCGCTCCACGGATCCTAGTGTAGATAGCATCGTTTTGAAACTCTCGGACGTGTTGCGCTATAACCTGTCGCACGTGGGAGGACAGGCGCCGTTCCACGAAGAGTTCAAAGCCATTGAGAGTTATCTGCAGATCGAGCAGATGCGCTTTGGCTCCCAACTCGTGGTTGACTGGGAGGTCTCACCGGCGGCGCGGGCCGCATTGGTGCCGCAGCCGCTCGTGCTGCCGCTGTTGGAGAACGCGATCAAGTACGGCTTTGAAACGTCCCCCGGTGTGCTCAAGATCAAGATCTCGGCCAGCGTCCAAGGTAACGAATTCCGAGCCATGGTGGAGAATAGTGGGCGTTGGATAGAGCCGGTCACCCCGGCCCCACGCGGGACTCAGATTGGGTTAAGCAATCTCAAGCGGCGCTTGGAGCTTTATTACCAAGGCCGCGCGCACGTCTTGCAGGAGTCTATGCCGGAGGCGGTGCGCATCACGCTCACCTTACCCCTCGACCCCGCCTCATGAAGCCCACGCTCCGTTGCTTGATCGTCGATGATGAGGCCGATGCTCGGTCCTACTTGCGGAAACGGCTCCAGCCTCATCCCGAGTTGGCCGTGGTCGGGGAAGCCAGCTCGGTCCGCGAGGCCCATGCCCTGTGCGTAGCGCTGCGGCCGGATGTGGTCTTTCTCGATGTCCAGATGCCGCTCGCCAATGGCTTTGAGCTCATCCCGCTCTTGGATCCGGCGCCGCAGATCGTGTTTGTGACCGCGTATGCGGACCGGGCGGTCGATGCGTTCCAAGTGCGGGCGCTGGATTACTTACTAAAACCGTACTCCGCCGAGCGCATGGTGGAGACCGTCGACAAGCTCCTCGGTCGCGGTATGAGAGGACAGATCGCGCCGCCTCCCGCCGCACTCAAGCCGCAGGGAAGTATGGTAGTGCGCACCGGCACCGCGTTGCTGCGACTCAATCTGGCTGATATCATCTTGATCGAAGCCGATGAACCCTACTCCCGGGTGTGGGTGGCAGGCGACACCCCGCACTTGGTGACCATGGCCATGAAAGCATGGATGGAGCTCCTGCCGCCCGCGCCTTTTTGCCGCCTCGATCGATCGTACATTGTAAACATAAACAAGGTCAGCCGCCTACACGCTGAAACCCGGACCGAGAATCAGGTGTCCTTTGTGGGTTTGCAGCGCGTGCTCACCGTGGGTCGGGCGGGAGCCACGCGCCTCAAGCAACTCCTGCTCGCGCGCGATGAAGCGTTGCAGGCGTAAGACCAGCGTCATCGGAGTGTTTGAGTGCGGGTCGCTGCGAGGGTGAGCCAGTGGGGCTGCGACGGCCGTCCGGCGATCTCGTCCAAATATCACGAGACGGTGGTCGGAGCTCCCGAATGGCCGATTCACTGGGCTAAATGGTCGATTCACACATTGGTGCTTCCGAGGAGTGGGCGCGATGCCTAGTAACCGCGCCAATTATGAAACTGCTGACCGCCACGAAACTGGGTAACAATGGAGAGGATGGCTTGGCCGAGGTCATTGGGCTCATACCCTCGAGCCTTGGGCACCGGTGCCGTCATGGCTGGCTGAGTTCAGTTTTCGCCTCGTTTGCCGGGCATGCGACCGCGGTGGGCGCGCAGTTTCGCGCTGCGATCCTCGAGTCCTGCCACAGCGTAATCACGTTAGGTCGCTACCGAACCCTGAGTTTAGCGGTAGCGTTAGGGATCATTTTTTCTCTCATCCAAGGCAGTGCGTGGGGGCAGAGCGGGGATACCGCGATCACGACTACCATCACTACTTCCCAAAATCCATCTTCATGGCTTTCTAGCTTTTCAATATCTAGCACGGGTTCTATTGTATATGAGACGGGTTTTTTTAATCCTGCCCTCAGAAACAGCAATGGCATCACGACCATAAACAATAATGGTACAATCTCTACAAATGGATTTATCAGCAACGGAATTGAGCATCGAAGCAGCAATATCATTGAGACTTTAAACAATAATGGCACGATTTCTACCCGTGGCCCCGATTCGTCTGGTATCGCAAACTATATTACAATAAACACTTTAATCAATAGCGGCACCATTTCAACCAGTGGCCCTAGTGCGCATGGTATCACCAACCAAGGAGCAGGTATAATCACGACCTTAAATAATAGTGGTACAATTTCAACCAGTGGCCCTGGTTCGTATGGTATCTACAACCTTGGAACAATCACGACATTGAATAACCGGCAGGGTGCCAGCAGTAGCGCCTTAAGCTACAGTAATAAATTACCCATCAACTACAACATCATTATTGGCAGCACCACTAACTATGGAAAACTTTCAGGCATAAATCTGAGCGGCACTATGGTTTTTGGGATTTCTACTACATCGACTAAAACCAGCTTGCTTGTGGGTCAGACCCTAACCGGTGTATTACAAGGTTTCGGTTCTAATCTTTCTACTTATATTACAAGTGGGCTGACCTCTTCAAATGGCTACACTTATACTCTCACCCAGCAAGGTAGTACCGGCACCTGGGATTTAACAATCACGGGTGTTCCGGCTTTAACGGTCACATCGGTAGCCGTGCCGAGCAATGCCACCTATGGGGCCGGGCAAGACCTGAGCTTTACAGTAAACTGGTCAGAGGCTGTCGACGTCACCGGCACCCCGCGCCTCGCGCTCACCATCGGCAGCACCACCCGCTATGCCACCTATGTTTCAGGATCAGGCACCGCCGCACTGGTGTTTAAGTACACGGTTCAGTCGGGCGACGGCGATCCGGATGGCGTCGCCGTGGGCAGTAGCGTTGATCTCAACGGTGGCACCATCGCTGCTACCGCAGACGCAACCTACACGGTAAATGCTGCTTTGAACTCGGTCGGCTCGACCGCGGCGGTCCTGGTCGTGACGACCACCGCACCCGGCGCACCCACGGGCGTCTCTGGCGTGGCTGGTAACACGCAGGCCACGGTGAGCTTCTCCGCACCGGCAAGCGATGGTGGCGCGGCGATCACCGGCTACACGGTGACCTCGAGCCCCGCCGGCGGCACGGATAGCAATGCCGGCAGCACGAGCTTGAGTCATGTGATCACGGGCCTGACCAACGGCACGAGCTACACCTTCACGGTCACGGCGACCAACTCGATTGGTACCGGCAGCGCCTCGAGTGCTTCGTCGGCGGTGACGCCCGCGACCACGCCCACCGTTACCAGCCCCATCAGCGCGAGTGTGGGTAATACGAGCGCGACCCTCGGTGGCAACGTCACCGCCACCGGTGGCGCCAGCCTCACCGCCGTCGGCGTCGTCTATTCGGTCACTTCGGCCAATAATTATCCACAACTCAGCGGCACGGGCGTGACCAACCTCACCGGCACCGCTGCGACGGGTGTCTTCACGGTCAGCGCCACCGGCCTCACCGCCGGCACCGCCTACAGCTACGCCGCTTATGCGACCAACAGTGTCGGCACCACCTACTCGAGCGTGGGGACCTTTACCACTACGGTGCCGACCCCGACCTTGACCTTCACGACACCCAGCACCACCTCGGTCGCCGTCGGCGCCACGCGGACCAATGCCGTCACCTCGACCCTCTCCGGTGGTAGCTACGGCGCGATCCCCTACACCAGTAGCGATACGAGCAAAGCCACGGTCAATGCTACAAGTGGTGTGGTCACCGGCCTCGCCGTCGGTTCCACTACAATCACCGCCACCCAAGCCGCCGCTTCCGGCTTCAACGCGACGACGTCCACCAGCTACACGCTCACCGTCACGATCGGCACGCCCACGATCACCGCCGCACCGACTGCGACCGGGATCACTTATGGGCAGACCCTGGCCTCCTCTACGCTGAGTGGCGGCACGGCGAATGTCGCCGGTACCTTCACCTTCACGACGACGAGCACCGCGCCCAACGCTGGTTCGGCCGCGCAAGGTGTGACCTTCACGCCGACCGATACGACCAACTACACCAGCACCACGGCGGCGGCGAACGTCACCGTGGCCAAGGCTACACCGACGCTCACCTGGACGACACCCAGTGCGATCACCTACGGCACGACGCTCTCCGCGACGCAGCTCAACGCCACGAGCAGCCTCGCCGCAGGTTCTATCACCTACAGTCCCGCCAGTGGCACGACCCCGAGCGCGGGCACGCAGACGTTGACCGCGACCTTCACGCCGACGGATACGGCGAACTACAACACCGCGACGGGCACGGTTTCCCTCACGGTTAACAAAGCCACGCCGACGATCACGTGGGCGACGCCGAGCGCGATCACGTACGGCACGGCGCTTTCAGCGACGCAGCTCAATGCGAGCGGCAGCGTGACCGGTGCGATCGTGTACAGTCCCGCGAGTGGCACGACGCCGAGCGCGGGCACGCAGACGTTGACCGCGACGTTCACGCCGACGGACACGGCCAACTACACCACGGCGACGGGCTCCGTTTCTCTTGTGGTAGGTAAAGCCACGCCAACGCTCACGTGGGCGACGCCGAGCGCGATCACCTACGGTACGACGCTGTCCGCGACGCAGCTCAACGCCACGAGCAGCCTCGCCGCAGGAACCATCGTGTACAGCCCCGCCAGCGGTACGACCCCGAGCGCGGGCACGCAGACGTTGACCGCGACGTTCACGCCGACGGACACGGCCAACTACAACACCGCGACCGGCACGATCTCCCTTACCGTCAACAAAGCCACGCCGACCCTCACCTGGGTGACCCCTGCAACGATCACGTACGGCACGGCGCTCTCCGCGACGCAGCTCAATGCCACGAGCAGCCTCGCCGCAGGAACCATCGTGTACATCCCCGCCAGCGGCACGACGCCGAGCGCCGGCCCGCAGACCTTGACCGCGACGTTTACGCCGACCGATACGGCCAACTACAACACCGCGACCGGCACGGTCTCCCTCACGGTGAACAAAGCCACGCCGACGATCACGTGGGCGACGCCGAGCACCATCAGCTTCGGCACCGCGCTCTCCGCGACGCAGCTCAACGCCACCGCGAACGTCGCCGGTGCCATCACTTATAGTCCCGCCAGCGGTGCGATCTTGAGCGTAGGCACGCAGACCTTGAGCGCATCGTTCACGCCGGCCGACTCGGCCAACTACAACTCCGCGAGTGCGGCGGTCTCACTCAACGTGATCGTCGCCGTACCGGGATCGCCGACGGCCATCACCGCAACCACCGCCAATGGCGAAGCCACGATCACGTTCACGGCGCCGGGCAACCCCGGCAGCAGCGCGATCACCGGCTACACCATCCGCGCCACGGCGACGGATGGTTCAATCGTTACGGTCAACGCCACCGGTTCCCCCGCGAAAATCACCAGCCTCACGCCCGGTAAATCCTACCGCTTCACCGTCACCGCCAACAACAGTGCGGGCTCCAGTGAGTCGAGCACGGTGACCGATGCGCTCACGATCAGCCTCGTGAACCAGACGATCAGCTTCGCCGCTCCGGCCGACCGCGCGAGCAACAGCGGCTCCTTTGCGCTCTCGGCCACGGCCAGCTCGGGCCTGCCGGTGACCTTTACCTTAGTAAGCGGCCCGGGCCTGCTCGCGGGCAACGTCGTCGACCTCACGGGCGCCACGGGTCCGATCAAGCTCCGCGCGAGCCAGGCGGGCAACGCGACATATGCCGCCGCCCCGGAGGTCGAAGTGACCTTTGCAGTCACGGCCGGCCCCACCAACGTGGTCTTCAGTCAAGCGCTCGGCTCCGGCAGCCGGGTGCCAGCGGCCGAGCTGGGGCTGGTGCTGCCGGGCAATGGGCAGCCGGGCTCCCTG
>NEVA01000011.1 GCA_002304445.1 Opitutia bacterium Tous-C4FEB
CTGTTTGTCGTCCACTACTTCCGTTGTAATCGATTCCACAACGTCACCCTATCTGACCCTCTCTTCCTTTCATAGTGGGTCCTCGGCCGGCCGTTTACCGATAATCTTGCCCCTTGCTCCGGCGGTCGCCTATTTCGAGCCCATGTTCGATCTGACGACGGGTACGGTGATCTACTGTGTTTTGGTCGCGCTGGGGTTTCTCGGTTTGTGGCTCTACTACGATCGGCGTGATCATCTGCGGTTCGAGAAAGAACGACGGAAGACCACGTTCCTCTGCCTCCGTTGTGATCAACTTTATACGGCTCCCTCGGGCACGGAGCTTTGTAAATGTCCAAGCTGCGGCCATGAGAATACACGACTGAAATTTTAACACCGCATTTGACGACTATCGGGCTCTTCGTGTTTTGTGATTCTTCGTCGCCGAATCGTCAGTCCATTCCCATGCCACAGATTATTGCTGTCCTAGATTTTGGTTCGCAACTTACCCAGGTGATCGCCCGCCGTATTCGCGAGTGCCAAGTCTACTCGAAGATTTATCACTACGAGACTCCGGCCGAAAAACTTCGCGAAGACGGGGTCGCAGGAATCATTCTTTCTGGTGGTCCCCAAAGTGTTTACTCGAAGACGGCTCCGCATCCGGATCGTGGTATTTTTGATCTAGGTGTGCCAATATTGGGCATTTGCTACGGCGTCCAATTGATGGGGCATCATCTCGGCGGGCACGTGGCACACAGTAAAGCGCGTGAGTATGGCCATGGTCATCTTACCATTACGAAACAAAGCAAACTTTTCGCCGGTCTGCCGAAAAAGCTTCGGATTTGGAATTCGCACGGGGACAAGCTTGAAAAGCTGCCTCCCGGGTTTGTCGCCACCGCCGTGTCAGAAAACTCTCCTTTCTCGGGGATCGAGGATAGAAAAAGAGGGTTTTACGGCATTCAATTTCATCCTGAGGTGTTTCATACGGAGCGGGGCGGAGATATGATCCGCAATTTTTTGGTCGGTATCTGCGGGGCCAAACAAGATTGGACCACGAAAGACTTCATCGCCCAGTCGGTGGCGTCCATTCGGGAGCAAGTGGGCAAGGGCCGGGTGCTGCTCGGTCTTTCGGGCGGGGTTGATTCTTCGGTTGCGGCCGCCCTTTTACACAAGGCGATCGGCAAGCAACTGACCTGTGTTTTCGTCGACAATGGTCTGCTCCGTAAAGGTGAGCGCGCTGCGGTCGAAAAGCTTTATGGTGACCATTTCCGGATCGATCTCCGAGTCGTCGACGCCTCGAAGCTCTTTCTCCGCAGGCTCAGAGGCATCACCGAACCCGAACAAAAGCGGAAAATCATCGGCCGCACGTTTGTTGAGGTCTTTGAGAAGTCGCTTAAATCGATTAAGGGCCGGGCAGAATTTCTGGGGCAGGGGACGCTCTATCCCGATGTGATCGAAAGCGTTTCCATCGCGGGTAACCCGGCTTCATTGATCAAGACTCACCACAATGTCGGTGGTCTTCCCGAACGGATGAAACTGAAGCTGATCGAGCCGTTGCGCCAACTTTTCAAGGATGAGGTTCGGCGGGTTGGCGAAGCGCTGGGACTACCGAAAGAAGTCGTTTGGCGGCAACCGTTTCCCGGCCCCGGTTTGGGCGTTCGGGTAATGGGAGCGATTACAAACGAGAATCTGGAAATCTTGCGAAATGCCGACGCCGTCCTGCAGGAGGAGATGGCTGCGTCGGGATACTACTGGAAGGTCTGGCAGTCGTTCGCGGTCTTCTTGCCGGTGAAGACGGTCGGAGTTTTCGGAGATGAGCGCACTTACGACTATGTCATCGCGTTGCGGATCGTTGAAAGTATCGATGCGATGACGGCGGATTGGGCGAAGCTGCCGCATGATTTGCTGCAAAAAATTTCGAGCCGAATCACCAACGAAGTCCGCGGAGTGAGCCGGGTCGTGCTCGATATAAGCTCCAAACCGCCGGCAACCATTGAGTGGGAGTGATGATCCCAGTTTCCGTTAGCTGCGTTTGCCGCCCGCCTCTGCTCGTTTAATCGCCATGATTACTTCACGCTTTCGCACCGTGTTTTTTGCGCTTTTTGCCTTTGTTGGGGTTGTTTCCGCTTACGCTGAACTGCCGATCTTGACCAAAGCTCGGGCATTTCTCGGTGAGGAGGCCGCACTCGAAGGGGTAAAGTCCGTTCATTACGTCGGGACTTTGGTCACTTCCGATCCTGCCGATGCCAACAAGTCTGCGAGTGCTGCGGTGGAGATTGTCTTCCAGAAGCCGGGCCAGCAACGGATCAGTATCACGTACGAGAAGGCCGTCGAACAAACGGCGCTCGATGGTTATGATGCGTGGCAACGTCAGCAGGATCCATCCGACCCGGCGAAGTGGCGGCAAACTTTGCTCTCGGCCGACCAAATTAAACGGCTCCGGGCCAACACCCTTGAGAACCTGATGTTTTTTCGCGGCATCGAGCGCGTTGGTGGCAAAATTGAAGACCTAGGACCGGTGAACGTCGACGGAGTCGCCTGCCAAAAAATCGCGTTTATCCATGGTCCGACGATTGTGTTTACCCGCTATTTTGAGAGCGAAACCGGTCGCTTGGTCCTAACTGAGACCGAGGCCGGTGGCGCGATCCGCGAACAAGGTTCGGTGGTGGTGAACGGAGTTCGCTTCCCGCAAACCATCATCACCGTGACGAAGGCGACCGGCGGCAAAGTGCAGGCGGTCACCATCAACTTTGAGAAGGTCACGGTTAATGAGGTGTTCCCTCCCTCGTTCTTCGCGGTGCCCGCGTTGTCTAACCGATGAGTTTTCCGGCGTTGGACCGGGCACCGCTGCCAATCTTCCGCTTTCGCTCTCTTTCGACCAATCCCGCCCACGCGGTTCACCGATATGCGCACTCTCGTCGCCTCCGATAAGAACTTCTCCGAAAATCTGGCTGCTTTCTGCCAGGGCTCCAGTGTGCCGCCGGAAATCAAGACGGCGGTCGCAGGCATCCTTGCCGACGTCAAACAGCGCGGTGATGAAGCGGTTTCTCACTACGCGGCGAAGTTTGACGGGGCGAAATTGCGGGCGAAAGAGTTCCGGATAAAGCCGGCCGATATCGCGGCCGCCGCCGCCGGTTTACCGGCAGCCGAGCGCCGCGCCCTCGTTGCGGCTCACGCCAGCATCGTTTCGTTCAATCGTCGGGGCCTCGTCAAAAACTGGACGTCGAAAAATCCCCAAGGCGGGATGGTCGGTGAGAAATTCGACCCGATCCGGCGCGTTGGAATCTATGTGCCGGGCGGACAGGTGCCGCTGGTATCCACGGTGCTCATGACCGTTACTTTGGCGCGGATCGCCGGTTGTCCGGAGATCGCGGTCTGCACGCCTTCCAATCCCCAAGGTAAAGTCGCGGACGGACTGCTCGCCGCGCTGCACTTGATCGGGGTCGATGAGATTTACCGCATCGGTGGGGTGCAGGCGATCGGGGCGATGGCCTATGGCACTTCGATGATTCCGGCCGTCGATAAAATTTATGGGCCGGGCAACGCCTATGTCTGCGAGGCCAAGCGACAAGTTTTCGGCACGGTTGGGGTCGATTCGCTCCCCGGTCCGAGTGAGGTGATGATCATCGCCGACGAGAGCGCGCGGCCGGACTTTGCGGCAGCGGATTTGCTGGCCCAAGCCGAACATGGTTCGGGTCGCGAAAGAATTTATCTGGTAGCCACCTCGGCGGCCGTAATCGGGAAAATCGCGGCCGAGGTTCAGGCTCAGCTCCCGTCGATTTCACGCTCGGAAAAGACCGCCCGGGTGTTGAGCGAAGGATGGCTCGCGGTGCAGGTCGGCACCTTGGCCCAAGCTGCCGAGGTCGCCAATTACGTGGCCCCGGAGCATCTCGAATTGCTGGTCAAGGAGTCTTCGGCCAAGCGGCTGACCAAAGAAATCACCACGGCCGGAGCAATCATGCTGGGTAATTTCACGCCGACGGCGCTCGGTGATTTCACGGCCGGTCCCAGTCATGTGCTGCCAACGGGGCGGGCGGGACGTTTCTTCAGCGGCTTGCGGGTTGCTGATTTTCAACGCCGCACGAGTCTCATTCGCTACGATCGCGCGAGCGTGAAGCGGGGCGCTCCGGTGGTGGCCGCATTCGCGGCGATGGAGCGGTTGGATGCCCATGGTCGCTCGGTGCAGATTCGCACCCGTTGATTCTGCCTCATACCGTTTGCCTATGTCCGAGCTTACCTCATTGGCGCTTCCGCACGTAGCGTCCTTGCACGCTTACACCCCGGGTTTGCAGCCGGGTGAATCTGGTTGGGTAAAGCTCAACACCAACGAATGCCCTTATCCGCCCAGCCCGCGCGTGATGGATGCGATCCGCACGGCGCTCGGGGCCGATGGTTCTTCGCTTCGGCTCTATCCGAATCCAAAGAGCGCCCCACTACGCGCGGCTGTGGCCCGTCATCATGGCGCAGGCCTGACGGCGGAGAACGTCATTATCGGCAACGGTTCCGATGACCTGCTCAACCTGCTCGTGCGCGCGTTCTGCGCGAACTCCGCGAACGCCGGCATCACGTTTCCGTCATACTCCCTTTACCCGGTTCTGATCGGAATTCAGGACGGGCGCACGGAGGTCATCCCATTCGACCGGTCGATGCGTTTGCCGGTTGATCGCATTATTTCTTCTACCGCGCGGGCGTTTTTCCTGACCTCCCCGAATGCGCCGACGGGCGTCGCATTCTCGAACGCCGAGCTTGAGCGGGTGCTCGCCGGGTTCCCGGGCCTGCTGATCGTCGATGAAGCCTATGCGCCCTTTGCCGAAGAGAACGCGGTTTCTCTGCTCGCGGCTCATCCGCGTCTGGTCGTGGTTCGAACTCTCTCGAAGGCTCACGCGCTTGCGGGCATCCGAGTCGGCTATGCTCTGGCCCACCCCGAGATCATCGGCCTGCTCGACCGCGTGCGTGACAGCTACAACGTCAACGCGCTTTCGCAGGCCGCCGCTTTGGCTGCGATCGAGGATCCCGATTATTACGCGGCGATCATTGCCCGCATCAAGGCCACGCGCGACCGCACCATTGCAGACTTCGCCGTCCGCCGGCGCTGGTTTACGTATCCCTCGTCGGCCAATTTTGTTTTCACCGAGCCGAAGGATGCGCACGGCGTTTCGAGTCCGGCGGTGGCAAAGTCCGCCTATGATTTTCTGGTCGCGCACAAGGTTCTGGTTCGGATCTTTCCCAGCCACGCCTTGACCGCGTCTTTTCTGCGAATCACCGTCGGCACCGATCAGGAGATGCTCGTCCTCTCCGACACCTTGGACACATGGTCAAAAACTCACACCGCATAGCAACGGTCTCCCGCAAGACCGCCGAGACCGACATTGTGCTCACCCTCGCCGTCGATGGCGCGGGTGCTTCCGCGATTGAGACCGGAGTTCCGTTTTTCGACCACATGCTCACCTTGTTCGCGAAACACGGCCTCTTCGACCTCACGGTCAAAGCCAAGGGCGATGTCGACGTGGACTACCACCACACCGTCGAGGATGTGGGCCTCGTGCTGGGTCAGGCGTTCAAGGAGGCGCTGGGCGACAAGATCGGGATACGGCGCTACGGCTTCTTTTTTCTCCCGATGGACGAGTCGCTTGCCCGCGTTGTCGTCGATGTGGGCGGCCGCCCCCACTTGGTCTACGAAGCGAACGCGCCGACGATGTTTGTGCGCGATTTCAACATCGTGCTCGTGAAGGAGTTTTGCCGCGCCTTTAGCAACGCCCTCGGGGCTAACCTGCATGTGCAACTGATCTACGGCGAGGAGCCGCATCACGTCGCCGAAGCCATTTTCAAAGGGCTCGCCCGCGCCCTCGACGCCGCGACGCAGATCGAATTGCGCGCCGCCGATCAGCTGCCGAGCACCAAGGGTAAGATTTGACCGGGGTTTTAGTTCCATGTCCGAAGCTTCGAGCCTCGCGGCCGTCCCGCCGCCTTTGATCGCCGTCATCGATAACGGCATCTGCAATCTCCGTAGCGTCACCAAAGCATTGGAGGCGGTGGGTGCCGCGCCCCGTGTCGTGCGCACTCCGGCGGAACTCGCCGCGAGCAACGCCCTGGGGCTCGTGTTGCCCGGGGTCGGGGCCTTGCGTGACTGCGTGGCTTCGCTTCAGGCCTCCGGCCTCGCTGCGGTCGTGCGCGATTGGATCGCGGCCGATCGGCCTTTTCTCGGCGTGTGTCTTGGGATGCAGGCGTTGTTCGAACACTCTGAGGAGGGCGACATCGAGGGTCTCGGCATCATTCCCGGCAAGGTGGTGCGTTTTGTGCGGCCCCGGGAGTTCAAGATTCCGCACATGGGCTGGAACACCGTGCGCTTCGTGCAACCCGGTTCGGCGCTTGCCGCCGGCCTGGCCGAGGACGGTGAGGCGTTTTACTTCGTCCATAGTTTTCACTGCGTGCCGGCCGATCCGGCGCTGGTGCTCGGCGAGTGTGATTACGGCGGCGTGTTTTGTGCCTCCGTGGCGCGGGGGCGGATGTTCGCCACCCAATTTCATCCGGAGAAAAGTCAGGCCAAGGGGCTGAAAATCTACCGCAATTTTGTGACGGTCGCGGCGGCGGGCTGAGGCCCGACGCACGACATTTTCTTAAGCGATGGCCGGGGCGCGCTAATTTGCGCGAATCCTTTTCGTCGTCGTCCATCTTTGTTTTGCCAGTGGCTCAGTTTTGACTTCGCTCGATCGGTATGACCCACACCGCATCGCTGAAAATCGACGATAAAGAATACCCCCTGCCCGTGATTGTCGGCACCGAAGGCGAGAAAGCGGTCGATACGCGCACGCTCCGTGCCACCGCCGGCTACGTCGCCTACGACCAGGGTTACGGCAACACCGGCTCGTGCGAGAGCAAGGTCACCTTCCTCAACGGCGACGATGGCATCCTCCGCCACCGCGGTTACCCGATCGAGCAGTTGGCGAACCACAGCGATTTTGTTGAGACCTCTTACCTCGTCATCTACGGCGAGCTCCCGACCGCGGCCCAGCGCAAGGAGTTCGGTCTGCGCCTGCGGCAAAACGCCGTGGTCGAAACCCAGATGCAGAAAATTCTGGAAGGTTTCCCCACGAGCGCTTCGCCGATGGCGATGCTGTCCGCGATGGTCGCGGCGCTGCCGGCCTACCATCCCCAGTTAGCGAACAATAATTTTGAAAAAGACCTCAAGGTCTTCGACCAGGCTGCCGCCGTCGCGATCTCCAAGATCCGCACTATGGTAGCGATGATCTACCGCTACCAAAAAGGTCTGCCGTTCATGTTTCCGAAGCAGGAGCTGCCGTTCTGCGACAACTTCCTGCACATGATGTTTTCGGAGCCTTACAAGGACTACGTTTCGGTCCCCGAGGTCACGAAGGCCCTCAATCTTTTCCTGCTCCTGCACGCCGACCATGAGCAGAATTGTTCGACGTCCACGGTGCGGATGGTCGCTTCGAGTTCGTCCAATCTCTTCACCTCGATCTCGGCCGGCATCAGCGCTCTGGCTGGGCCGCTTCATGGCGGGGCCAACGCCGCCGTCATGCACATGCTGCAGTCGATCCACGACGAGGGCGATGACGGCAGTCGCTTCATCGCCGCCGCCAAATCGGGCAGCAAATCGAACCGCCTCATGGGCTTTGGCCACGCGGTTTACCGTAACTTTGATCCACGCGCGAAAATCATCGGGCAGGCCTGCGGCACGCTTCTCTCCAAGCTCGGGATCGACGACCCGCTGCTCAACATCGCGCAACACCTGGAGCAGGCCGCCCTCAAAGACGATTACTTCATCTCGCGGAAGCTCTACCCGAACGTCGATTTCTACTCGGGCATCATCATGCGCGCGATCGGCATTCCGGTGAATATGTTCACCACGATGTTCGCGATCGGCCGCGCTCCCGGCTACATCGCCAACTGGCACGAGGTCGCTTCCAATCCCAAGGGCCGCATTTACCGTCCCCGCCAGATCTACGTTGGCCCGGTTCTGCGGCCTTACGTGCCGATCGACCAGCGCGGTTGAGCCACCGCGGGCCGCTTCGGTCCGCTGGCGACGCCGGCCGGAGACTATTTTTTCTCCGGCGGTGCGTTGAGCAGTTCCTCGAGCGCGAGTCCGGTGATTTTTTGCAGACCGCCGAGCAGCCGCCACAGGGCAAACATCGTCATCGCCATCGTCGGCAGCGCGATCACCGGCCAGCTCAGCAAGTTCATCCGGGCGAGCTCGGCGTTGAACGCCTCGGAGCCGCCGGGGCTCTTCAGAATATACCGCGCCAGCACGTAATTGAGCACCGCGCTGACACCAAACGACAAGGTCAGCAGATAGCTGGCATTCGTCAGCAGGCGGTCGAACGCCGGCCGGGCGTTGCGCGCGGCGAGCACGGCGTCGATGCGCGGCACGTCGATCACCTGAGGATTGTAGAGCATCTCTCGCACGAGCGGCCACCGGGTGCCCATCGACGCGAGCACGACCAATCCGATAACTCCCGGGACGGCCGCCTCCTTCACCGCGAACCAGAAGGGATCGAGTTTCATGAGGGCAAAGCTGCCCGTGATCAAAATGCTCAAAAATCCGATGGCCGAAATGAAATTGAATTTCTTCCGCTCTTTCAGGTCGTAGAGCGCGTAGCCCAGCGGAAACGCCAGCGCCACGATCAGCGCGCCCTTGGGCCCGAGCCACGCCGCCTTGCTGCCGTAGGTCAGGACGACCGAGGGCACCGCGATGTTGCAGACGATGTTGAAGAGCAGATTTTCGCGCTTGGGCGGTGGGACGGACATCGCCCTAGCCAACGTCAAAGTGCTGCACGCCGGAAGCGGAAAATCACCAAAGTCTCGCCGGCGGGCGGGCCTGCCTCCGCTGAGTTTCTACTCGCTACCCGCACCCTGCTTACCGCTACTTTCGACCCCGTCATGAACCTTTCCCTTCCTCCCGGCGGCGTGCTGGTCGGTCTCGGCTGCGATCTGATCGATGTGCAACGCATCCGCGACGTGCTCGAGCGCCACGGCGATCGTTTCCTTGACCGGGTGTTCACCGAAGAGGAGCGCGCCTACTGTCTCGGGATGGCGCATCCGCACAAGCACCTCGCCGCCCGGTGGGCCGCCAAAGAGGCCATTTCAAAAACCTTCACCACCGGGATCGGCGCCGAGCTCGGTTGGAAGTCGATGTCGGTCTATCACGGCGAGCGCTCCGAGCCGTTGGTGCGCCTTGACGAAAAAGCCACGGCCCTGCTTGCGCAGGTCGGCGCGACGCACGTTATTCTCAGTCTCTCGCACACCGAGACCGCCGCGATGGCAGTCGCCGCAATCGTGCGGGCCTGAGCCTTTTTAGCGATGTATCCCGACGAGCCCGAAGATTTCGGTCAGCCTCCGCCGTCCCGGCCGGAGCTTCCGCCCAAACCGTCCATGGCTCCTTCGTGGGTGTTGCTGGGATTTGGGATCGGCGTGCTGTTTATCTGGATGCTGCCGCGCTCGGAGACACCTGCGGCGGCGGGCCTCGAGCCCGCCCCGGCTCCGGTAGCGCAATCGGTCCCGCAGATCGCGGTGATTGAGGCGGTGTTTGCGGAGTGGGGGAGTGCCGCCTCGTGGGAGAACGACGTCACGGAAGTCGCGCTCTGGAGCAGTGAAACAGGTGGTTATTCGCAGCGCTTCCAAGTCATCCGCACCGGGGGAATGTATTTTTTCCGGTCCATCCCGCGTCTCACCCGGCCGGTGCTCACGCGCGGCGTGCGGGATAATTCGCCGCTCCAGTTTACAGAGAGCGAGGCGCAACGCGCGGAGTGGATCGGGGCGAAGAATCAAGAAACGTGGCGCGCCCTCAGCGAGGCGGCCCGCAACCAGGCGGCCCCGCCGCCGCAGATCCCCGGCTCCCGCTAGGCCCTATGTCTGCACTTCCGGCCAGCGATCCGATTCTCAGCTGCGCGGAGGCCCGCGCGTTTGAGGCGGCCCGGTTCGGCGGCGACGAGGCCTTGGAGTGGCCGGCCATGCAACGTGCGGGCCGGGCGTTGGCGGCGGCGGTGCTGCGCGATTTTTTGGAGATCGGAGGTTTGCCCCCGGCCGAGGGTCGCGTGCTGGTGCTGGCGGGCAAGGGGCACAATGCCGGCGATGCGCTGCTTGCGGCGGGCGAACTGTTGAAAGATTTCCCGGGCGCGACCGTGGACGTACTGTTTGTTTTCGGCGAAAGAGCGTTGCGGCCGTTGGCGGCGCGGGCGTGGCGAGAGCTGGTCCAGCGCGGTGGTGAGAGAGTGCGGGTCGTGGCGGAACCGACCGACGGTCGGCTCTACAGTCTGTGCCTCGATGGGATTTTTGGTTTTCAGTTTCGTCCGCCGGTTGAGCCGCGCGTCGCAGCGGTAATCAAACGCATCAATGCGGCGTCGATTCGTTTCCGCGCAGCGGTCGATTTGCCCAGCGCCGAGCTTTTTCGGGCGGATTTCACCTATGCGACCGGGATCGTGAAAACCCCGGTGCTCGCATCGGCGAACGCGGGCCGGGTGCGCTACCTTAATCTGGGTTTTTTTGAACCGACCAGTGTTGCCCCCGACGCGCTCGCCCGCGTGCTCACGCCCGCGCTGCTTGCTCCGCTTGCGGCGTTACGGGCATCGCAATCGGACAAGCGCACTTACGGTCACGTGGGCCTCCTCGGCGGGTCGCGGGATTTCCCCGGGGCGATCTTGATGGCGGCGCTCGCGGCGTTGCGCAGCGGCGCGGGATTGGTGACGGCGTTTGTGCCGGAATCGTTGGCGGCGGCGTTTGCGGCGCGCGCGCCGGAGGTGATGTGGGTGGGCTGGCCGGAAACGCCGGCGGGCGGGCTCGCGTTGGAGGGAAATCATTTGTTGCAGGGGCGTCGTGCGCGGCTCGACGCGCTCGTGATCGGACCGGGTCTCGGGCGCGAGGCGGAGACGCTCGCTCTGGTGCGCGACATCGTGGCGACATCGTCGGTGCCGGTCGTGCTCGATGCCGATGCGTTGCAGGCCGACATCGTGGGCGCTGGGTTGGCCGCGCGCGTGCTGACTCCTCATGCCGGCGAGTGGGTCCGGGTCGCGGGATCGGTTCCGGACCGCGCGGTGGTGGTGCTCAAGGGGCCGGTCACGCGGATTCAGGGCGGAGGAACGGGCGGCCCGGTTTATTTCAGCTTGGCGGGCGGGCCGGTGCTGGCGCGGGGCGGCAGCGGCGATTTGCTCGCGGGCTTGATCGGCGGGTTGCTCGCGCAGACGCCGGCCGCCCCGATGCTCGCCGCTGCGCGCGGCACTCTGTGGCACGGTCTCGCGGCGGATGCGCTCGCCCGGGCGCACGGGCAGACCTCGGTGATGACGACCCAAGTGCTCGATTACCTCGGTCCGGTTTTGCGCGAGGTCTCGAACTAGGGGCTCGGTCAGCCGCTAGGCCCGGCCCGGCGGCAGTTAGGCTGACGTGAGGGAATCTTCAAATCGTCGGCCGCGCGGCAAAAACAGCGGGCATAAGGCCAGCAGATCGGTTCTGCGGCGACGGTGCGGATTCTAGGCTCGAATCCCACCCACGGGCGTCATCGAGCCGCTCGTCGTGGACGGCGATGACCCCGATGTGGGTGCTTTCGCCGGAGGCCCTTCCAGACAGGAGGCGCGTCCGCCGGGCATGGACAACGGCGGCCACGAGGTTGAGCGCGATGCTCGACTTTCCGCTCATGGCGTTACGAGAGTGCAGGCCATGAGCACCGAATTGACCGAGCGGCAGGCGTTTCTGGTTTTGAACGCCTTGCCCAACATCGGGCCCATCACGCTCAACCGGCTCCTCGATACACTGGGTGGCGACCCGCGCACGATCCTCACAACCGAACGGTCGCGGCTCGAGTCGGTGAAGGGCGTGGGCCCGGTGATCAGCGCGACGTTGGGCGCGTGGCGGGAGAAATTCGATGTCGCGAAGGAGGAGGAGCGGATGGCGCAGAGCCACGCGGATTTTATCGTCGGGGGCGACGATGCCTACCCGAAGTTGCTGAAGGAAATCTCCGACCCGCCGATCGTGCTCTATCGCAAAGGGCGCTACGATTTCAGCCGGCCCCACATTGCCATCGTAGGCTCGCGGCGCACGACGCTCTACGGGCAGGCGACGGCGAAAAAAATCGGCGCGCAACTGGCGCAGCTCGGGTTCTGCATCGTGAGCGGGCTCGCGCGCGGGATCGACACGGCGGCGCACGAAGGCGCGCTTTCGGTGGGTGGGAAAACGGCGGCGGTGCTCGGCACGGGCCTCGATGTGATTTACCCGCCGGAGAATCTCGGCCTGTATCGTCAGATCGAGGAACACGGTGCCGTGCTCTCGGAGTTTCCCTTTGGCCGGCGGGCGGATCGCCAGTCCTTCGCCATGCGCAACCGGATCGTCGCGGGGATGTGCGAGGCGACTGTGGTGATCGAGAGCGACGTGGACGGCGGGGCGATGATCACGGCGCGGTTTGCGGGCGAGCAGGGGCGGTTGCTTTTTGCCGTGCCGGGGCGGATCGACCAGCCGACAAGCGCGGGCTGCCATCAACTGATCCGCGACGGTGCGACGTTGCTCACGAGCGTGGATGATCTGCTTGGCGAGTTGAATTACCTCGACGGTCTGCGGCCCGCGGCGATTCCCGAAAAGCCCGGCACACCGGTCGGGACGCCGGCGAATCTCACGGCGGACGAGGCGCGGATTTTCGGATGTTTTGCGGGCGGAGCGCAGCTGACACCGGATACGTTGGCCGAGCTGACCGGATTATCGTCGGCGCAGCTCTCGGCGGGCTTGATGATGTTAGAGTTGAAACGCGCAGTGGCGAAGCGGGCGGACGGAGCGTTTGAGGCGCGGGGGTAGGGGCGGGCGCGGGTGGGTTTTAGGGATCAGCGTTTCGCATTTGCCGAGGGGGGCGGTTTCATTAGCGGTTTTGTCATGTTGATACCCTCTGTTCGTGCTCTTGCCCTTCTTGTGCTCGGTCTTGGTTCCCTCTCTGCGGCGACCGCGCCGGCAGAGCTTGATCTCGTCGCGTTGCGCTCGGCGCTGATTCCGAAACGCGAGGTCGGAGCGGATGCTTTTTTGAAGGCAAATCCGACGTGGGACGGTCGGGGCGTCGTCATCGCAGTCTGGGACACCGGCGTCGATCCGGCGGCTGCGGGTCTCGCGGTCACGACGACGGGCGAGCGCAAGATCATCGATATCCTCGATGCCTCCGGCTCCGGCGATGTCGTCACGACCACCCAGCGCAAGCCCGATGCGGACGGGCAACTGCTCGGTCTGAGCGGGCGCAAACTCACGTTGCCGGAGGGCATCAAGAATCCCGCCGGCGACTACCGGATCGGCCTCAAGCCCGCCTCTGAGCTTTTTTACACGGAAGTTTTGAAACGTCTCAACGACCGGCGGGCCCAGGCGCGGGCCGCCGTCCTCTCGCGGACGCAGGCGGAGCGGGCCGCCTTGCCGGAAGCCGCGGCGTTGAAGACGATCCGGGCCAAGGCCCCGGCCGACCGCACGCGGGCCGAGCGCGACGTGGCGGCACGTGCGGCGGCGTTGGACGCGCTGGAAGACCCGAAGGCGATGATCGATCCCGGCGCGCTCTACGACTGCGTGCTCTGGCAGGACGGAACCGATTGGCGCGTGGTGATCGACACCGATGAAGACGGCGATCTGCGCGATGAAAAGGTGCTGCGGCCCTTCGGCGTTGCGGGCGACTACGGTTCGTTTGGCGACGTCACGTTTGCGACCTTCGGCGTGCAGGTTTACGCCGGCGGCGATCTGCTGTCGGTGGTCACGGTGGGCGGCGCGCACGGCACGCACGTCGCTTCGATCGCGGCGGGGCACTCGCCCAAGGACCCGGGCCGTGACGGCATCGCGCCCGGTGCGCGCATTCTCTCGATCAAGATCGGCGATATCCGCTCGGGCGGGAGCTCCTACAACACCAGTGAACTCCGGGCTCTCGCGCTCTCGGCGCAGCACAAGGTCGATATCGTCAACGCCAGCTGGGGCGGTCGGTCCCACTATCAGGATGGCAAGAATCTCAACGGCCGTATTTACGATGCGTTGACCGAGCGTTACGATATTTTGGCGGTGGTCTCGGCGGGCAACAACGGTCCGGCGCTGGGCACGGCCGGCAGTGCCGGGGCCGAGGCCTCGCGCCTGCTCGGCGTGGGTGCCTACATGTCGCCCGAGATGGGCCGCGTGCTCTATAACACGCTAAAACCGAGTGTGGAGGCGGCGCAGTTGTTCACCAGTCGCGGGCCGACGAAGGACGGCGATTTCGGCGTGGACATCATGGCGCCCGGCGCGGCGTTTGCGGCGATCTCGGCGGAGGTGATCCGCGGGGCCGACATGTATAACGGCACGTCGATGGCGGCGCCCTCGGCGAGCGGCGTGGCGGCGCTCGTACTGAGCGCGGCGAAGGCCCAGAAACTCGACGCGAGTCCGGCCCGCCTGCGCGCGGCGTTGATGCGGGGTTCGCAGCCGTTGCCGGCGGAGGAGTTGGTCACGAGCGGTTCGGGATTGATCAACGCGGCGGGCGGTTGGGCGAAATTGCAGGCCTTGCAGGGGGTCGCGGCGTTTGGCGGTTTTTACGATCTCGAAGTCAACCGGGGCACGTTCACGAGCAAGGGCCGGGGGCTGCTGTTGCGCGAGGCGATCACCGAAGCCCGGCAACGGGTGGCGGTCAAAATCACGCCGGCGTGGGCGGAGTCGGTCGGGCCGGCGACGCGCTTCGCGTTTGAAAGCGACGTGGTGCTGAAGCCCAGCGTGCCGTGGATCACGGCGCCGGATTTCGTGCACCTGACCAACGGCGCACGCACGGTGAGCCTGCTCGTCGATGCGCCGCCGGTGCCGGCGGGGGCGCTGGGCTCGGTGCAGGTGGCGCGCGTCGATGCGCTGCTCGCGGCTAAGCCGGAGCTCGGTCCGGTGTTTTCAATTCCGGTGACGCTGGTGCAGCCGGCGCCGGCCTCGGCGTTTACGGACGGAAAATTGGAGACGGCGGTGGCGCTCAGTCCGGCGCAGACCAAGCGGCTGTTTGTCGAAGCGCCGGCGGACGCGACGCGGCTGCGGATCACGGTAAAGCACCGCGCGAAGGATGATCTCGTGCGGACGTTTAACATTCAGGCGATCGCTTTCGCGGCGCAAACTCACGTGGCGGCCATGGAGGCGGAGATCACCCCCGCGCTCTTGCCCGGCGAGGAGCGCACGTTCGATCTGCGGCTGAAGCCGGGCACGGTCGCCGAGGTCGCGTGTTCGCTGGCGTTCAGCGCCGTGGGCGACGCCACCCTCGAGACGAGTTTGGAGTGGATCGGCGTGGGCGCGGGTGAGGAGCCGACGGTGGTGCCGACGAACGGGGGCTGGGCAGCTTTGGAGCTCAACCCGCTCGTGGACCGCGACGTGAAGGTCGAGGCAAAGCTGGATCGGGCCGTCCATATCTTTCTGCCGGAGAGCACGACGATGCTGATGCTCGATGCGCGGGCGGAGTTGCCGGCGTCGCCGTTGACGCCCGCCGCCGAGCGTCTGCCGCTGCTGCGGCAACGTTTCACTCTCGACCTGAAAGAGCCGATGACGGTGCATGTGCTGGGCGGCGACACCGTCGATTTGACGGACAACGTCGGCGGCGGACGGATTACTTTTGTCCACACCTCGGGCGAGGTGCTTTACGATTCGACGGCGAGTAACTCGACCGCCTCGACGCGGACGCCGACCCGGCTGCCCAAGGGCAAGATCACGGCGACGCGGGACTACACCGGGCTGGATGCGGACGCGTTGGGCGCGGCGGCGTCGCTCCCGCTGCGACTCTCGGAACCGCTAAAAACGGCGCGGGCGCTCGGCATGCGGTCGAATTTGCGCGACCGGTTGGCGGGCAAAGATGTGACCGAACTCAAGCTCAAGGGTGGCCGCGAAGAGATGCTGTTTTTGCAGGACAAAGCGACGGACGACTTGGCGAAGCACGAACCCAAGCCGGCGTATTTCGCGGGCGATACGGTTTTTAAAGACAACGAGAACCGCGAAATCGCGAAGCAACCGCTGCTCTACCTCGTGGGCGCTTCGCCGGCCAAAGAGACCAACGTCGCCCCGAAGGCGAAGCCGGTGAAGGACGACCGGAGCGAAATCGAGAAACTCGCGGATACGCTTTACGATGGGCGCCTCGCATTTGTGCGCGAGCAGCGCGGCACGACGGATGCGGCGTTGCGCGCGCGGCGCGTCGAAGTGCTCGCGGGCCTGCGCACGGAGCGGCCGGCGGACGCGGCGCCGGTGTTTGAGCAGGCGCTCGACGCGGCGCTCGCGGCGGGCCTGGCGGGTGATTCGTGGCCGAAAGCAAAATCGACGCCGGCCGCGGGCGGGGATAAAGCGAAGCCCGGGTCGACCGCGACCGCTGACGCAAAGGCCGAGGATGAGGACAAGCCGAAGTCCGATGGTGCCGCCGAGGCCAAACCCGCCGCGACGACGGTTGCGGGGGAAAAGGCGAAACCGGCCGGTCCGTCGCTCGACGCGGTGCCGGCGGTGATGGCGTTGCTCGACGAGGCGGTGAAGTTGGCCGGACCCGAGGCGGTGGCGCAGTATTTCGGCGCGCCGCCGGCGGCCTCCTCCGACGATCAGGAAGCTCGGCCGGCGCTCGAGCGGGAGAAGAAACGCTTCACGGCGCAGCGGGAGATTTTGGCGCGCACGGAACGGTTGCGGGCGGACGTCCAGCGCGCGGCCGGAGCCTGGGACGCGGCTTGGAAAGCGTTGGCGGAAGCGCGGCGCTGGGAGCCCGAGCCCGGCGACAAACAAACGCGGGCGATCGAGGCGGCGACGTTGGAACAGGCCAAGTTGTTTGGCCTCGCGCTGGACGCGCTCAATGCCCGGCTGAAGGACGAGCCCTCCGACCGGAAAATGCGCACGGATCGCGCGGCGCTCTATGATAAATTGGGCTGGAAGGAATATGCCGCTTGGGAGCGGCAACGTCTCGCGCGCTTCGCGCACCAGCGCAAAGTGGCGGACGGGTGGTAAGAACGACGAGGGCTAGGCGACCGGGGCGTCGCCGGCCCAGCGGAAGGGTAGGGCGAAGACCTCGCCCAACGTTTCGAAATCCGCGATCTTGCTCAACCGGGCGGCCAGCTCAGGGGGCGCTGCGCGAGGAGGTGAACATGGAGATGAGGGACGGATTCGCCGCCGTCGGGGCCGTGGTTGATCACGAGGCGAAAGCCGCGGGCGAGGTTGAGTTTCTGGGCGAGAACGCCGGCGGTGAGAAGGAGGTGGCCGAGAAGCGCCTGGTCGGCGGCGGTGGCTTCACCCACGCGGGGAACGAGTTTTTTTGGAACGATCAGCAGATGGACCGGTGCTTGCGGCTGGATGTCATGCAGAACGATGCAGAGGTCGTCCTCGTGCTCGATCTTGGCGGGAATTTCGCGGTCGATGATGCGTTGGAAGATGGTTTTTGGCATGGGAGGAGGTTGCGGTTGGAAAGCGTGGAAGACACGGAATAATTCTCTCGGTTAAGTGCAGGAGACCTGATCAAGCGGCGGTTTCGCGGGCGTGCCGGTGAATGAAAACCGGCTTGAGGCCAAAGTGGTAGCGCAGGATTTCTCCAATTCCATATATTCAATTGTGCATCACTTTGCGATTTGTAATCGGCCGTTAAAGGCGGCGTCATCGGCGGGGTGTCGCCTCAATCTTCAGCACTAAGCCCAACCGCGTCGGCCAAGAATCACGGTTTGGACGGCAGAGCGGTGCCGCCCCAAATCCGGGCGGGACATGTTTTCTGGCTCTTCGGTCTCTCGGGCGCCGGGAAAAGCACGTTGGCGGCCGGGTTGAAGCGTGATTTGGCCGCAAAGGGACATCTGAGCCTGTTGCTCGACGGGGATCGATTACGCGGCGGCCTCTGTCAGGGACTGGGATTCGGAGTCGAAGATCGGACGGAGAATTTACGCCGGGCCGCCGAGGTCGCCCGGCTGGGGGTGGAAAGCGGCTTGGTGGTGATCGCCGCCTTTATTGCGCCTTTGGAGGTGCAGCGCCGCGCGGCGGAAAGACTCATCGGTCCGGATCGAATCTCATGGATTCATGCCGACGCGACTTTGGCGGTCTGCCAGCAGCGCGATGTGAAGGGGCTTTATGCTCAAGCTGCCGCTGGAACCATACCTCTGATGACTGGCTTCGGCTCTGCGTTTGAACGGCCCGGGCGGTGTGAGTGTGTGCTTCACACCGGTTTGGAGCCAGTGCAAACGTCGGCCGAACGATTGCGGGAGTTTGCTTTGAACGTTCTGCGAGCCGCATCCTGAAGCTGAGATTAAGCAGTTCGCGCGGCTGCGACTTTGAGCGCATCGTCCAATCGAGCGATCGCGGTCTGGTAGAAAACTAGTGCTTAATTGCGTAAATTAACGATAGTATTTCTCAATTGAGCCCCTTTGACCTCGCGCTTGCGCCATTTGAAGGGCTTCGCGGTAGGGTTGTAGGCGTCGATGAACGCGTTGATCGCCTGACTCAATTCGGCGACGCTGCGGAAGCTGGCACCGCGGAGGGCCTTTCTGGACATGATCCCAAACCAGATTTCGACTTGATTGAGCCAGCTCGCCGAAGTCGGGGTGAAGTGGAAGTGCACGTTGGGATGTTGCGCGAGCCAGTCGTCGCATTTTTTGTGGGTGCAGTAGTTGTCGAGGATCACGTGCAGTTCGCGTTCCGGCGGAGCGTCTGCCACGATCTGATCCATAAACTGCAGGAACTCGGCGCGCCGCTTGAGCGTCGTCTGGCTCGTGGTGATCGCGCCGGTCGCAACCTGCAGCGCTGCGAACAGGTTGAGGGTGCCATGACGTTTGTAGGTGCTCTTGCAGCCCCGCACGATCTTGCCGTTGTCGGTCTCCACATAGCCCGTGGCCCGCTCCAGCGCTTGAATGCTCGGCTTCTCATCGACACTGATCACCAGTGCCTTTTCCGGCGGATTCAGATACAGCGCGATAATATCGGCCGCCTTCGCCGCGAACTGTTTGTCGGTGCTCACGCACCACGAGCGTTGGCGCTGCAAACAAACGCCTTCCTTGCGCAGCACCCGCCACACCGCATGAACCGAGCCGTTGACCCTCTTCGCCACCGCTGGACCGTCCCACCCCGCCTGGCCGGATGGCGGCGGTTGCTCCAAGGTCGCCAGCACTCGGTTGCGAAACGCTTGGTCGTAGACTGGCTTCGCCCCCGGGCGCGGCGCATCCGCGAGCCCCTTCAGTCCGTTCTCCGCAAACCGCTGTCGCCATTTGATCACCGTATTCGGCCGAGTTTGATACCGCTCGGCTATCGCCGTCACCGCATCCCCGGCCAAGCAGCCCAGAATCATGCGCGCCCGCTCCACCGTTTGCTTCGCCTCGGTTCGGCTTGCTGCCCGCACCTCCAGGTTTCGACGCTCTTCCTCATTGCAGGTGATCCGGGCGGGGATTCGCGACATGCCTCCTGTCTGGCATATATCATTTATCATTGCAAGTAAGCACTAGATAAACAGCAGCTGTAAATTGGCCGTGCGGGCGGTGCGGGCGGCGGTGAGCTCGCGGATGAAGGCGAGGGCTTCGGTGTAGTCGCGCTCGCGGCGCGGGGTGGCGCGTTTGGCCGGCGGGAGCAGAGCGGGGCGGAGGTTGGTCACGAGCAACGTCGATTCGCGGTAGGGCGCGAGCTGCTTCAGGCCGGTCATGATGCCGGCGCGGGTAAAGAGCGGCGTCGCGGCGTGGGGCGTGGCGGCGGCGTCCCAATGGAAAAAGCCATGTTTCGGAAGTTCACCGAAGAGTTTCGCGAGCAACCGGGCGGCGGCGGTGTTGAAGGCCGTATCGAAGGTCGCGGCGAATTCAGGATGCTCGGCGGTCTGCGCTTCGAGTTCGCCGAGGCTGAAGGTGATCGCGGTCTTGATCTGCTCAGCGAGGTAGAGGTCGCGGCCGGTGACGGACGCGAAGAGCTCGTTGATGAAGTGCAGGCGACGCAGGTCGTCGCGGGTGCGCTTCATTTCGGCGGTTTGCCGAGGCTGCTGACCTCATCGACAAACTCGGCCACGTCGCGGAATTCTTTGTAGACGCTGGCGAAGCGCACGTAGGCAACTTGGTCGATGTTGCGGAGGCGCTGCATGACGCCATGGCCGAGGGCGCGGGACGGGATCTCGCTGTCGAACTCCGCTTCGACGGAGTCCACGACGTCCTCGATGAGCATCGTGATCTGCTCGAGATCGACCGGGCGTTTGTGGCAGGCGGCGCGGACGGCGCGGACGAGTTTCTCGCGGTCGAATTCTTCGCGGCGGCCGTCGCGCTTGATGACGATGATGCCATCGCGGACGAGAGTTTCGGTCGTGGAAAACCGGTGACCGCACTCGAGGCACTCCCGGCGGCGGCGGATGGTGTTACCCTCTTTGGCGATGCGGGAATCGGTGACCTTGTCCTCGATGGAGGTGCATTTTGGGCAGCGCATGGTCAGTTGAGCGAAAGGAAATTCTTCAAAATCGTCATACCGCCCTCGGTCGCGATGGACTCGGGGTGGAATTGCACGCCCCAGATGGGCAACGTGCGGTGGCGGAGGCCCATGACCTCGCCCTCGGCGGTCTCGGCCGTGATCTCAAGTGCGGCGGGGAAGGTCGCGCGGTCCACGAGCAGCGAGTGATAGCGGGTGGCGGCGAAGCCCTGGGGCATCCCGCGGAAAACATCGGTGTCTTTGTGCAGGATCGGGGACGTCTTGCCGTGCATCAGGCGGCCGGCACGGACGACGTTTCCGCCGTAGTAATGACCGATGGACTGATGGCCGAGGCAGACGCCGAGGATGGGCTTTTTACCCGCGAAGGCACCGATCATTTCGAGGGAAACGCCGGCCTCGGCAGGCGAGCAGGGGCCGGGGGAAATGAGGATGCGGTCGGGGTTGAGCGCGAGGGCTTCGGCGGGCATGATCTGGTCGTTGCGGAAGACGCGTTGGGCCACGCCCAACTGCCCAAAATATTGGACGAGGTTGAACGTGAAGGAGTCGTAGTTGTCGATGACGAGCAGCACGGTTTGAAAGGATATTACCTCGCGGATTGACAGCGGGGTCAAGCGTGCGGGGGCTCGAAATGGCGTTACGAAGAGCGCGGTGATGAAGCAATCCGTCCGCAGGGCTTTAGAAGGGCGACTACGATTGCGGTGGTTCCTCGGCGAGCCGAAGAGCCGCAGTGATCAGCGGTTCGCCCAGCCAAAAACCTGCTGAGCGCAAACGCTCCAGATAGGGCCTTAACTCCGGGATTTCGCATCGGCGGCGGGCCTCGATCAGCACGCCCACCACGCCGGTGACTTTCAGGCCGAGACGTATTGCGATACGGCGGCCCGCCGCTTCGTCGATCAGTAACAACTCCGCTCGCAGAAGTTGGGCGAGCTGAATCGCCTCGGCTTCGCCGGGATCGAGCGACGTGAGCTGACGGTCGGAATGAAGCGAGGGCGCGACGGAATGTCGCTCAATCCAATCTGGAATTTCGGGTGCGTTGACCGGCGGTCGAGGTTGGAAGACTTCTCGCCATACTGCGTCGGGGATATGGACCTGACCGAAAAGCTGCGGAAGAAGGGGCAATGCGTCGATTCTCTGCAACGCGATAAAGACGGACGCGTCGCCGACGACGATCACGGGCGTTCGAGGGCTTTTAACGTGGCGGCGTCCGTTTCTAAGTCCGCCAAATCATAAGGGACTTCGATGCGGTGCCGCGCCAATTCATCCAAAAAAGCATGGCGGGAGAGGCCGGCCAGTTCGGCACATTGGGGGGTCGAAAGACGGCCTTCGCGATAAAGTGAAAACGCCACCCGTAACCGGGCTTCGTCCGGAGTTAAACCGGCGGCAGCGGAAGGTGCATCGGGAAGCTCGACATTCATCGACCTGATTCTGGATGCGAACGCGAGTGAGTCAATGGTGGCTACGGGGTGAGATTGACGCACGGGACCGGCGCGGGGCAGGGTGGGTTTCCAATGCCCGAACACTTTCAATTGCTCAAGACCGACACAATTACGGCCGCGCGCCGCGGGCGTTTGCGGACTCGGCACGGGATGATCGAGACCCCGATCTTCATGCCGGTAGGCACGCAGGGCACGGTGAAGTCGCTCACGCCGCAGCATTTGAAGGATATCGGCTCGCAAATCATTTTGGGGAACACCTATCACCTCAATTTGCGGCCGACTTCGGAGGTGATCCGGGATTTAGGCGGGTTGCATAAGTTCATGGGCTGGGACGGCCCGATCCTCACGGACAGCGGCGGGTTTCAGGTGTTTTCGTTGGCGAAGCTGCGCGACATCCGGGAGGACGGGGTGGCGTTTCAGTCCCACCTCGACGGCAAGAAGCTGTTTCTCGGGCCGAAGGAAGTCATGTCGATCCAGCAAAATCTCGGCAGCGATATCGCGATGGTGATCGACGAGTGCCCACCGTGGCCCTGCGAGCGCGACGCGTGTGCGGCGGCGGTGGGGCGCAGCTACCGCTGGGCGCAGCAATGCAAGCAGATCGCCACCGACAACGGGTTTCTCGGCGCGGGGCACCACGTCTTTGCGATCGTCCAAGGCTCGACGTTTGACGATCTGCGGCGTGAGGCAGCCGAGTCGTTGGCGGCGCTGGATTTTCCGGGTTATGCGGTGGGCGGCGTGAGCGTGGGCGAGCCGGAGCCGGAGATGTTGAAACAGGTGGGAGCGAGCACGCCCTTTATGCCGGCGGACAAACCGCGCTACACGATGGGGCTGGGCACGCCGCCGCAGCTCTTGAAGATGGTGGCGCTCGGGGTGGACATGTTTGACTGCGTGTTGCCGAGCCGGGTCGCGCGCAACGGCCTCGTCTTTACGCCGGACGGGCCGATCAACCTGAAGAACGAGAAGCACCGCGCCGACCCGAATCCGATTGTCGAAGGGCTCGACAACTACACGTGCCGCAATTTTTCGCGCGCGTATCTGCGGCACCTGCTGATGGCGGGCGAGATGTTGGCGGCGACGCTCTGCACGCTGCACAATCTGCATTTCTACCTCGATCTGATGGCGCAGGCGCGGGCGCACATCGAGGCCGGCGACTACGGCGTGTGGCACCGCGCGTGGGTCGAGCGCTACGAAACCGGAGCGCGGGCGCGGGTGGGCGGATGAGCGCGGGTCTGGATCGGAAATCTAGCTTGGCACTCTGCGGTCCGTAGTCAGAAATCCGGTTTCCCATGCGCATCCTCGTCACCGGCGGCGCCGGTTTTCTCGGCTCACATCTTTGTGACCGTCTCATCGCGGACGGTCATGATGTCACCGTCATCGACAACCTGTTCACCGGCCGAAAGCAGAATATTGCGCACCTCTTGCAGCACCCGCGCTTCGAGTTTGTGCGGCACGATGTGATCGATCCGTTTAAGTTCGAGGTGGATCAGATCTACAATCTCGCCTGCCCCGCTTCGCCGCCGCACTACCAGTTCAACCCGATCAAGACGACCAAGACCTCCGTCATGGGCGCGATCAATTGCCTCGGCCTCGCCAAGCGCGTGAAGGCCCGGGTCTTTCAGGCCAGCACGAGCGAGGTCTACGGCGATCCGGCCGTGCATCCGCAGCCGGAGAGCTATTGGGGCAACGTGAATCCCATCGGCAAACGTTCCTGCTACGACGAGGGCAAGCGCTGCGCCGAGACGCTCTTCTTCGACTACCACCGCGAGAACGGCGTCGATATCCGCGTCGTCCGGATTTTTAACACCTACGGCCCGCGCATGCACGAGGCCGATGGTCGCGTCGTCTCCAACTTCATCGTCCAGGCCCTGCGCGGGCAGGACATCACGATCTACGGCGACGGCTCGCAGACGCGTTCGTTTTGCTATGTCGACGACCTGATCGAGGGCTGGCTCCGCCTCATGGCGCAGACTGAGACGGTCGGTCCGGTGAACCTCGGCAACCCCGGGGAGTTCACGATGCTCCAGCTTGCCGAACTCACGCTCAAACTCGTCGGCGGAACGTCGAAAATCGTCCACCGCCCGCTCCCGGCCGATGACCCAAAGCAGCGCCGCCCCGACATCACCTTGGCGCAGAAAGTCCTCGGCGGTTGGACGCCGAAGGTGCCGCTTGAGGAAGGTCTCGCGCGCACGATCGCGTATTTTAAGCCGCGGGTGTGATTTGGGATCGGTGTCGACGACGTAGTGGGTAGGAGCCCGCTCGCGGGCGATTCATTGTGCGTTGAAGAGCGAGGCTTCCTATCGCCCGCAAGCGGGCTCCCGCCTGAAAACTTAGGTCTCGGCGCGAAGGGGCGTGAGAATTAAGCGTGCCGTCCGACCACCCGCTTTGGCACGTTAGCTGCAACTGATCCCTATGATGAATCGCCTCGTGTTTTCCCCGCTGTTGGTCGCTCTCGCCCTCGTCGCTTTCGCGACGCCCACGGCGCGGGCGGCCGACCTGATCCGGCCAAAAGTGATCGTGATGGCCACGTTTGAGATCGGCGCCGACACCGGGGACAAGCCCGGCGAGTTCCAATTCTGGGTCGAGCGTGAGAAACTCACGCAGACGCTCACCGTGCCCGGGCTCGATCGTCCCGTGCGATTCAACGACCAGGGCGTCTACGGCGTCGTCTCGGGCACCACGGTGCGCGCGGGCGTGCAGATCATGGCTCTGTGTCTCGATCCGCGATTCGATCTCTCGAAAACGTATTGGCTCATCAACGGCATCGCCGGAGTGAATCCGCACCTCGCCTCCGAGGGCAGCGCCGCGTGGGCGCGGCACGTGATCGACGGTGACATCGCGTACGAGATCGACTCGCGCGAGGCTCCGGCCGACTGGCCCTACGGCATCATGGCGCTCGGTAACAAGAGCCTCAAAGACAAGCCGGTGATCCCCGACTGGGCTCCGAAGCCGATGGCCTGGACCCTTAGCCCCGCGCTCGTCGCCTGGGCCTTCGCGCTGACCAAGGACGTCCCGCTCCTCGACTCGCCGGAAGCGCAGAAGCATCGCGCGCTCTACCGTGATTTCCCGGCCGGCTCGCGTCCGCCCCAAGTCTTGCTCGGTGATAGTTTTGCATCCTGTCGTTATTGGCACGGGGCGGTCATGCAAACGTGGGCGGACAACTGGACGGCGCTTTATACCAAAGGCGCGGGCAGCGCCGCTATGACCAACATGGAGGACCACGGCATCGCCAACGCCCTGACCCGCCTTGCCGGAATGGGGCGGGTCGATTTCCAGCGTGTCCTCATCTTGCGGACAGGCAGTAATTTCTCGATGCCTCCGACCGGCCAAAGCGCCGCCGCCAGCATGGTGGCCGAATATCAGGGGATGATTCCGGCCCTCGAAGCCGCCCATCGGGTCGGTTCGCCGGTCGTGCAGGCGTTGGTTAAGGATTGGGCCAAATTTGAAGGGCAAACTCCGCGTCCCTGACCACTTCGGCGCGGGCGGGCGCGGGTCGATTTGCCATTTGCCAAGGTCCGAGCCGCACCTAGGTTCTCGGCCTTCTCATGCTCTCGTTTCTCTTCAAAAAGTTTTCTGGCCGCCACTACCGCAAATTCCTCGAAAAGTGCCGCCCGATCGTCGCGCGCATCAACGAAATCGAGCTGACCTACCAGGCTCTCACCGACGAGCAGCTCCGCGCCAAGACCGACGAGTTCCGCGCGCGCATCGCCGCCGCCACCGACAAGAAAGCCGCCCTTGCGGCGTTGCTTCCCGAGGCTTTCGCCACCGTCAAGAACGCGGCTCGCCGCATGAAGGGTCGAAAAGTCGTCGTCTGCGAACACGAGCTCACCTGGGACATGGTGCACTTCGACGTCCAGCTGATCGGCGGCATGGCGATCCATGAGGGCAAAATCGCCGAGATGGCGACCGGCGAAGGCAAGACCCTCGTCTCCACGTTGCCGCTTTACCTGAACACGCTCTGCGGTCGCAACACCCAGCTCGTCACGGTCAACGACTACCTCGCCCGCCGCGACTCCGAGTGGATGGGGCACCTCTACAGTTTCCTCGGGGTCACCGTCGGCTGTATCCAGCAGCAGATGTCGCCCGATGTCCGCCGCGAGATGTATGGCCGCGACATCACCTACGGCACCGCCAGCGAGTTTGGCTTCGATTACCTCCGCGACAACGGCATGGCCACGCGCAAGGAAGACCAAGTTCAGCGCGACCACTGGTTCTGTATCGTGGACGAAATCGACTCCATCCTCGTCGACGAGGCCCGCACGCCGTTGATCATTTCCGGCCCCGCGCCGATCGAGCGCGAGCAGCCCTTTACGCGCATCAAGCCGCCCATCGAAAAACTGGTCAACGACCAGACCCGCCTCTGCAACCGGCTCGTTTCCGAGGCGATCGCGCTGCTCGAAAAGCCCACGCCGACCGCCGAAGACCGCGACCAAGCCGCGCGCAAGATGCTTCAGGTGAAAATGGGCGGACCCAACAACAAGCAACTCCTCCGCCTCCTCGAGACGCCCGACTACCGCAAGCTCCTCGACAAAGTTGAGACCGACCTCAACTCCGATCTCAACAAGGCCGAACTTTACCGCGTCAAAGAAGACCTGCTCTACGTCGTCGACGAGCGCCAGCATCAGGCCGACTTGACCGAGATCGGTCGCAAACAGCTCCGCCCCGACAACGCCGACGCGTTTGTCCTCCCCGACCTCGCCACCGAGTTCTCCGATCTCGAAAAAGAAGCGATCACCCCTGAGCAACGCGAAGCCAAGAAGCTCGCCGCCCAGACCCGTTACGCCGAGGTTTCCGAGGAGATCCACGCCATTTCCCAGCTCCTGCGCGCCTATTCGCTCTACGAGAAAGACGTCGAATACGTCGTTCAAGAGGGCAAGGTCATGATCGTCGACGAGAACACCGGCCGCGTTATGCCCGGCCGCCGTTGGTCCGATGGACTGCATCAGGCCGTCGAGGCCAAGGAAAACGTCATGATCGAGCGCGAGACCCGCACCTACGCGACGATCACGATTCAAAACTACTTCCGCATGTATGAGAAACTCGCGGGCATGACCGGCACCGCCGAGACCGAGGCCACTGAGTTTCAGGACATCTACCGCCTCGCCGTGCAGGTCATCCCGACCAACCAGCCTTGCATCCGGGTCGATCGCAACGACTCCATCTTCAAGACCCGCCGCGATAAGTTCACCGCGGTCGTCAAAGAAATCGAGGAAGCCAACAAGCGCGGCCAACCCGTGCTGGTCGGCACCGTGAGCGTCGAGTCTTCCGAAGTGCTCTCGCGCATGTTGAAGCGCACCGGTGTGATCCACGCCGTCCTCAACGCCAAATTCCACCAACAGGAGGCCGAAATCGTCTCCCGTGCCGGCCAACGCGGTGCCGTCACCATCGCCACCAACATGGCCGGCCGCGGCACCGACATCAAACTCGGCGAGGGCGTCCGCGATCTCGGCGGCCTCATGGTCATCGGCACCGAGCGTCACCAGAGCCGGCGCGTTGACCGTCAGCTCCGCGGCCGTTGCTCCCGTCAGGGCGATCCGGGCCGCACGAAGTTTTTCCTGTCGCTCGAAGACGAGCTGATGCGGCTCTTTTTGCAGGGCAATCTCGCCTCGCGCCTCATGGAAGGCTCCATGCAGGAAGGCGAGGAGCTCGAGCATCCGTGGCTCAACCGCTCCATCGAAAGCGCGCAGAAGAAGGTGGAGCAGCAAAACTTCTCCGTCCGCAAACGCCTGCTGCAATACGACGACGTGCTCAACCAGCAGCGCGAAGTCATCTACGGCATCCGCAACGCCGCGATCCACGCCGATCGGCCGAAGGAGATCATTTTTGAACAGGTGACCGAAGAAATCGAAACCCGCCTCGCCGTCGCGGGCTTTGGCGAAAAAGTCGGTGCCACTGCCGGCGGCACGGAGAGCCTCGTCGGCTGGCTCAACACCCATTTCCCGATCGCCATCACGGCGGCGGAACTCACCGGCAACGACGTCGCGGCGCTCACCGCCAAACTCGTGGACCGCGTCAAGCAGGCCTACGGTGTAAAGGAGTCGGTCGAGATTCCCGAGGCGCTCGGCTCGCTCGAACGCTATGTCGTGATCAACGCCATCGACCACCACTGGCAGGAGCATCTCACGGAGATGGAGAATCTCCGCCAGTCTGTCGGCTTGCGCAGCTACGGCCAGAAGGACCCGCTCGTGGAATACAAGAGCGAGGCCTACAAGTATTTTGAGGAGCTGATGAATAACGTGCGGCTCCAGATCTGCACGGGTCTTTTCCGCAGCGCGTCCAACATCGAGAGCTTTGAAAACATGCTCTCCCTGCTCAGCCGCACGGCCCGCGCCGTCGGCCCGACCGACGCTCCGGCGGCGCCGCGTTTGCAGACCAGCACGACCGTGACGGGCGGCGGCACCGCCGCGGCCCCCGAGGCTGCACCCGAGCCGGAAGTTCAGTTGCCCAAGATCACGATTCGCCGCGATACGCCGAAAGTCGGTCGCAACGATCCGTGCCCGTGTGGCAGCGGCAAAAAATTCAAGAACTGCCACGGCGCGTGACCCCGGAGGAGACAGCGCCCGAGGCGGATCCTTACGATCCCAAGCCGTCGTTTTGGCAGACTCACGTCAATTACGTCGCGGCGGCGGTCGTCTTCGTTTTCACGGTCGGGCTGACGGTGTTGGCGTTCCCGCCGTTCAACACGCCGGAGCTCGCCTATGCCTGTCTGGTGCCCGGGATTTACTGGGCCTATCGGCGTCCGACCTTCCGGCTTTACGCGGCGACGATGCTCGGCGCGCAGGCCGTGGCGTGGACTGTTCTCTTCGGTTGGCTGCACAACGTCACGTGGGCGGGACTGCTGCTGCTCGGACCGTTTATCGGTGTGTGGGTCGGCCTATGGTTTCTCGCGGTGTGGTGGGCGATGCCCCGCATGATCGGCCGGCCGACGATGGTGCGGCTCGCGGTGTTGCTCGGTCTGGCGGGCCTATGGTGCATCAACGAATGGCTGCGCACCTTCGTGCTCAGCGGCTTTCCCTGGTTGCCGCTGGCGGCCAGCCAGTGGGAAAGGGTGAGCGTGTTGCAACTCGCCGCCTACACCGGGCAGGCCGGACCAGCCTTCGTGCTGGTCGGCATGAACATCGGGTTTGCCGCCTACGCGCACCGGCTGTTTCGCGAGGGCGTGACCGGCCTCAACAAACGCAGCCAAGAGTTTTTCCTCGCGGTGTTTTTGCTTTTTGTGGCCCTCAGCACGCACGTGCAGGAGACGTTTAACCGCGCACTGTTCCAGACGTTGCTCGGCCGGTTCGCCTTTGTGCAGCCCTACATTGCCCAAGACGTGAAATGGGATCCGGCCAAGGCTCCGGGGATTCTCGAGGCGCTGGAAAAGACGACCCTCACCGCCGCGATTACCCGGCCCGATCTCATCCTGTGGCCCGAGGCCGTCACGCCGTGGGCGGTGCGCGGTGATGCCAACGTGCGCGGCTTCGTCGAGTCGCTCGCACAGCGCGCCAAGACACCGCTGCTGCTGGGCTCGATCGCAATCGAAGACCGGGGCGCGCCGACTGAGCGCTGGTTTAACGGTGCCTTCCTCGTCAGGCCCGACCAAGGGCTGCAAGACGCTTACTACGCGAAACGAAAGCTCGTGCCCTTCGGCGAATTTGTGCCGTTCCGCCCCGTCTTGGGCTGGCTAAAAAAGTTTGTGCCCATCGGTGAAGACTTCGAACGCGGCACGGATGCGGCACCGCTGTTGGTGTCGATCCGGGGTGAAGCGACCGTGTTTGGTCCGCTGATTTGCTACGAAGATATTTTCCCGCAACTGGCGCGGCAAAGTGTGCGCTCCGGGGCCGATGTGCTGGTCGTGGCGACCAACAACGGCTGGTTCGGCGAGGGCGGCGCCGCCTACCAGCACGCCGCGCACTCGGTGCTGCGCGCGATCGAAAATCGCCGGCCGTTGTTGCGCTGCGGCAACGGCGGTTGGAGCGGTTGGTTCGACGAGTTTGGCAATGCCCGCTTCACGATGCGCGATGCGAACGAGCGCATCTACTTTCGCGGCGCCGAAGTGACGTCGGTGATGCGCGATTCCCGCTGGATCGGGCGCACGAGCTTTTACACGGATCACGGCGATTGGTTTATTTTGCTGAGTCTCGGGCTGGCGGTGGGGGCTTGGGCTTTGTTGCGGTTGCCCCTCCGTGCTCCCGAGACGGAGGGCTGAGTTTCGGACTGTCCGCGTCAGGGCGCTTTGCCTCAGTTTCGCGAATGCCGCGCTCTTGCGGTGTGGCTGGGTCGCACCCCTTAACCCGCGACAGCCTGAGCCACGCCTAAACAATGCATCCCACTCCCATGGACACCCGCTCCCGCCCGTTCGTTGCCCTGCTTGCCGCGTGTGCCGCGCTCGGATTCACCCCGGCCTCGGCCCAGTCTGTGCCTGAACCGGAGAAGAAACCCGATACCGCCAAAGAGGCCGCGATCGTCCTCACCCCGTTCACCGTCAATACGTCCAAGGATAAGGGCTACTTTGCCGAGAACACGCTTGCGGGTTCCCGCCTCAACACGAACCTCGCCGACCTCGCGGCGTCGATCACTGTCGTCACAAAACAGCAGATGGATGACACGGCGTCTTTGGACATCAACGACGTCTTCAAATACGAAGCGAGCACGGAGGGCTCCAGTTCCTATACTCCGTCGATCACCGACCGTGGAACTGCGAAAGATTCGATCGCCGGTTATAGTTTCGGAAACAACGGCGACTCCTCCACCAATGCTCAGGCCAACCGCGTCCGGGGCCTCGCCGCCCCTGATGCCGCGATCAATAACTTCCCGACCAATAACCGGATTCCTTTCGATTCCTATAACACCCAGTCGGTCGAAATCACACGCGGTCCCAACTCCCTGCTTTTCGGTCTCGGCACGCCTGCCGGCATCGTTAACCAAACCGCGACGCAGGCCATCCTCAATCGCGACAATAATCAGGTCGTGATGCGCACCGATCATTACGGTTCGTTCCGCACGTCGCTCACGATGAATCGCTCGCTCATCAAGGACAAGTTGGCCGTCTACGGAGCGTTTCTCTACAACAATCAGCAGTTTGAACGGAAGCCATCCCGCGATCTGACCCGCCGCCAATACGGAGCGATCACTTACAAGCCATTTGGCAAAACGATTCTGCGAGGTTTTGCCGAAAATTATCTTAACAGCGCCAATCGGCCCAATTCGCTTACCCCCCGCGATTTCGTCACCCCGTGGTTCCAAGCCGGCCGGCCGGTCTACGACCCGATCACGCGTTCAATTACCGTGCTCGATACAAACCGCGTCGTCGGGCCCTTTGTCTCAAACGTCAACTCCCCGGGCTACAACGCATCGGTCAACGCCATCCTCGGCGCCGGTGCCCCCAGCACGATCAACCGCCCCCAATTTGTCCCCGGCATCCAATTTGAAGATACGTCCCGCCCGTTGCGGCTGATCGACAACGGCCAGTCCATCGCGTTTTTCCAAAGAAATCCGGTGCTTTATGCACCTGCGCAGACGAATCCTGCGACGGCCACCCCCACGCCCGCTTCGCTTGGCTGGACTCCCAATGATCCCCGCTACCTCTTGCTCGACCGCCAGTGGTCTTCTTCGCTCAGTCTGCCGATTCCCACCGCCACGATCGGGGGCAGGATCTTCACCTATGGCAGTTACCAGTTCCCCGGCGTCACGAACCAGTCGATCTACGACTGGACCAAATATAATCATCTCCAGACCAACTTCGCCCGAGTCCGCGCCTCCAACTACAATCTGGAACTCGAACAGCAGATCCTGCCGGACCTCTTCTTCAGTGCTGGTTGGTTGCGGCAGGACGTCGATAGCGTCGAAAATTACACGATGAACCAGCTCACCGGTGCCACGATTCAGATCGACACCAACGTGCGGCGCATCGACGGCACGCCAAATCCCTACCTCGGCCTGCCGTTTGTTTCCGAGGGCGTGGGCGGCGGTATCGATACCTTCTATGCCCCTCAGACCGACGACAACTATCGCGCGTTGCTCGCCTATGATTTGGATCTAACCAAGCAAACTGGCCTCGTTCGTTGGCTCGGCCGTCATCGCCTGCTCGGCCTGTGGTCCCGGCAAGACGTCGACCGGGCAATTGAGCGTTGGCGGAACAACTTCGTGGACGGCGACGCCGACTCGAAGCTCCGCTATGTTTCCAACCTTTCCATCCCCGGCACCCAGCAAGCCCTGTCAACGGCGCTCCATCGTAAATACTACCTGTCGAGCCCCGGCGGCGCTCAAGGCGTTTCGACTCACTCGGCAGGCTTCTGGGGCAATCAAGGATGGGACCGCCCCGTTACTTCGCAGATTCAGGTCTACAACCACACCACCGGCCAATTCCAAAACAACAGCGTGACCGAACAATCCCTGTTCTCCAGCGCGGGCAGCTTCCGCACCCGTCGTGAATTGAAGAGTTGGACCCTCGCCGCGCAGAGCTACCTTTGGGAAGATCGACTCGTCACCACCCTCGGTTTTCGTCGTGACGACTACCGCGCCCGCATCACCACGCCCGGCGCCCTGACCGACATCACGGGTAAGGTCACGGAGGTCGCGCTGCCCAACGCCCAACTCTTCAGCAACGGCGTCTCCGGCCTCATCAACCGCGAGCGCGTGATGAGCCGCTGGGCTCGCTGGGACGCTCTCGAAGGCGACACCAAGACTCTCGGCGCCGCCTTCCGCCCCCTCAAAAACCAAGATTTCATTCGCAGCATGTTCGGCGGGGACACCGTTGCCTCCGAATTTCTGCAAGGCCTTACCTTCTACTACAACAAGTCCGATAACTTTAATCCTCCCGCTACCTACCAGACGGATTACTTCTTTAAGCCGCTCCCCAAGCCCACCGGCAACGGCCAAGATGTCGGGATCGGCTTCAATCTTTTCCGCAACAAACTCGTCGTTCGGGTCAATTGGTATGAGAATCAAAGCGAAAATGAGCGCACCGGTGCTGCCGGCACACTGCTGACTCGCCTCGCCTACAGCGACACGACGACCGGCTTGGCTTGGGCCAGCGCGGTTCAACGCATTCGGAACGGCATTTCAGCCGGTCGCACTCTCAATGAGATCATCGCGGTCAACAATTGGAATTCCGACAACGTGAATCCCGTCAACGATCCGATTAACCAGCAAAAGATCTACGACCTCATCAAGCTTCCGTTGAATTATTACAGCGGCCTAAGCTCCGGCGCCACTCAGGAGAGCAAGGCCAAGGGCACCGAATTGCAGGTCACCTACAACCCGCTTCCGAACTGGACGATGAAAATCACCGGCAGCAAGCAGCAGAGCACCTATACCAACATCGCGCCCCAGTATGATGCTTGGCTCGCCGAGCGCCTGCCCAAGTGGACGACTAATGCAGCGCCTGAAATCCCCGATTTCGTCGATCCTAACACGAGCCGTCGATACTCTCTCGGCAAGTTCTGGACCGGGCACGGTTACAACGGTGTTGCTCTAATCGAAAACACCGATGGGAACACCAGCGCCCAAGCCTACTTCAACAACGTGGTCGCTTCCCAGGTTGCCCTTGCCAAAGCCCTCGAGGGCGGGCGTTCGCCGCTTGAGCGCCAATACCGCGCCTCCTTTCTTACCAACTATTCCTTTCTGGGCGGCAAGCTGAAGGGCGTGTCGGTCGGCGGTAGCCAACGTTGGGAGTCTCGCGCGGCCATCGGCTTCTTTGGCAAAGTCGGTGACCCCATCAACTCGCCCACCGTCATCAATCTTAACGACGTTACCCGCCCCGTTTTCGATGACGGCAATTACTTTACCGATCTGTGGATTTCTTATTCGCGAAAAATTCTCAACAACAAGATCGGTTGGAAGATTCAGCTCAACGTGAACAACGCCACGGAGGACGGGCGCCTCATGCCGACCCAAGTCAACTTCGACGGCACCCCGTGGGCCTTCCGCATCATCGACTCGCGGCAATTCGTCCTTACGTCGACGTTCACGTTCTGAGTTGGCCTGAGCGTGCGACAGTTTCTGCTCCCCCGTAGCCGGGGGAGCTTTTTTGTGCGCCTCGCTGTGGCCGCACCGATTTTCAGACTGTAAGCAACGCTGGCCGGCGAGCATCGTTTCACATTTCCGATGTCTTCGGCTCAGTCATCTTCTTTCCCCCGCGCCCGCTTTCCGGCGTGGCTCGCTCCGCTCGCGCTGACGCTCGCCGTGGCCCTCGTTTACGCGAACAGTCTTTCCGCGCCCTTTCTCTTCGACGATGCCGGCGCCGTGCTCGGCAATCCCACGATCCGCGATCTCACGTCGCTGGCCGTGCTCAGCCCGCCCGCCGACGGCAGCACCACGACCGGCCGCCCGGTCGTGAATTTTTCCTATGCGCTCAACTACGCGTTCGGTGGCGAGCACGTCGTGGGCTACCGAGTCGTCAATGTGGCGATTCACGCGCTCGCTGCGCTGGCCCTGTTCGGCCTGCTCCGCCGCATGTTTCTTTCCCTTCGACATAAATTTCCCCTCTTCAACTGCGACGCGGCAGCGCTCGCCGCCGCCGCACTCTGGGCGCTGCATCCGCTCCAAACCGAGTCCGTCGTCTGCATTGCCCAACGCACCGAGACGCTCTGCGGCCTATTTTTTCTTTTCACGCTTTATGCCTTCGCCCGGTCAGCAGAACCCACTCCCCGGGCTCGGTGGTGGCAGGTCCTTTCGGTCGGCTCCTGTCTTCTCGGTATGGCTGCCAAAGAGGTGATGGTCACCGCGCCGCTCGTGGTGTTGCTCTACGACCGCACGTTTGCCGCCGGCACGTTTGCCGGAGCGCTGCGCTTGCGCCGCGGTTACTACGCCGCCCTCGCCGGCACGTGGCTGCTGCTCGCGTTTCTCGTGCTGCAAAATAGCGGCGCGCGCGGCGCATCGGCCGGTTTTGGCCTCGGGGTCACGCCGTGGACTTATCTGCTCACCTAAGCGGACGCGCTCGTGCGCTACCTCGGTCTCACGTTGTGGCCGCACCGGCTCGTGCTCGACTACGGCACCGGCGTGGCGGGCGCGTTGGCCGAGGTCTGGTGGCAGGGCGTAGTCGTCCTGATGCTGCTGGCGGCGACGGTCTGGGCGTTGGTGCGCCGTCCGATGCTCGGTTTCGTCGGCGCATGGTTTTTCCTCATTCTCGCACCCAGCTCGAGTTTCGTCCCGCTGGTCGCACAGACGATGGCCGAGCACCGGATGTATCTGCCGCTGGCCGCTGTCCTCACGGTCGCGACCCTTGCGCTGTTCCGTTTTTCGGGCGCCCTCCGGTGGCTGGTCCTCGTGGCGGTGGTGGCAGCGTCGGCCGTCGTCACCGCCGTGCGCAACCGTGATTACCGCGATGCCATTGCGATCTGGTCCTACACCGTCGCGCACGCGCCGCCCCATTCGCGAGCGTTCACCAATCTCGGGTCCGCTTACGTGGCGGCCGGCCGGCCGGCCGAAGCGCTCATGCCGCTTGACCGCGCGCTCGCGCTCAATCCCGCCGACTACTCCGCGCAACGTAACCGAGCCCTCGCGTTGCTCGCCCTGGGCCGTGCTGACGAAGCGGCCGTGATATTTACCGCGCTCCCCGCCCGCGAGCCCGGCGAGGCCGCCGAGTATTTCGAACTGGGCAACGCCTACGCGCGCGAAGGTAAATTTCCCGAAGCCGCCACCGCCTACACCCGCACGGCCACCCTCGATCCCGCCCACTTCGCCGCCCGGGCCAACCTCGGTAATGCCCTCCTCGCCGCCGGCCGTGCGGCCGAGGCGATCGCCGCCTACGAAGCGGCCCTGCGCCTCCGTCCTTCCGACGCCCGCTTGTTGGAGAACCTAGCGCTGGCCCGAGATGCGGCACGGCGTGGACGTTGAGGCCCCAAAATTCAACGGCTTTTCGCCTGACATTCCCGCACTCGGCCCAAAACCTTTTCCGATGTCTCCCAAACTTCTTCGCCGCGCCGTCGAGGCGCTCACTATCTTCAAGATCGAGACGCCCTCCTGGGGCTTTGCCGACACCGGCACCCGTTTCGGGAAGTTTTTCCAGGACGCCGCCGCCATCGATCTCAACGACAAGCTCGCCGACGCCGGCCAGGTCCACGCCCTCACCGGTTGCTGCCCGACCGTCGCCGTCCACGTCCTCTGGGATTTTCAGCCCGGTCAGGATCCGAAGGCCGTTGCGAAACTCGCGCGGCAACACGGCGTGAAGATCGGCGCCATCAATCCGAATCTGTTTCAAGATCAGGACTACAAGTGGGGTTCTTTCGGCCACAACGACCCGGCCGTCCGCGCCCGCGCGCTCAAGCATTGCACCGATTCCGTCGCCCTCATGAGCGGCACCGGCAGCGAGTATCTCTCCCTCTGGTTCGCCGACGGCACCAACTATCCCGGTCAGGGTAGCATCCGCGACCGCAAGAAATTCTTCGAGGATTCGCTCCGCGCGCTCCACGCGAAACTTGGCCCGAAGCAGACCATGCTCGTGGAATACAAACCCTTTGAGCCCGCCTTCTACGCGACCGACATTGCCGACTGGGGTATGGCTTACCTGCTCGCCAAAAAAACCGGCCCGCGCGCCAAAGTGCTCGTCGATACCGGCCACCATTACGTCGCGCAAAACATCGAGCAGATCGTCGCCTGGCTGCTCGATGAGGACATGCTCGGCGGTTTTCATTTCAACGACCGACGCTACGCCGACGACGACCTCACGCTCGGCTCGATCGATCCGTATCAGGTGTTCCGCATTTTCCACGAGATCCACGCCTTCGCCGCCGATCGCGGGAAGGCTCCGAAGATCGCCTACATGGTGGACCAGTGCCACAACGAGAAACCCAAGATCGAGGCGATGATCCAGACGGTCGTCATGGCGCAGGAACTTTTCGCCAAGGCCGCGCTCGTCGACCACGACGCCCTGCGCCGCGCGCAGGCGAAAAACAACGTCGTCGATGCCGAGCTGCTCCTGAAGCAGGCGTTCTTCACCGATGTCGCGCCGGCCCTCGCCGCGTGGCGGAAGGCGCAGAAACTCCCCGCCGACCCGCTCGCCGCACACCGCCGCAGCGGCTACGAAAAGACCGCCGCTGCCGACCGCCGCGCCCGCCGCAAGGCCCTCGGTCTCGGCCAAGGCGGCAGCTTCGCCTGAGCAGAAGTGGGAAAAAGTAGGGTCGGCGGTCCCCATGCGCTTCCTCTTATCCCTCCTGCTCGTTTCGTGCGCATCGGTCGGTGCGATCGCGGCGGACCACGGCCCGCGACCGCTCCTCGCCGCCCACGCGCACAACGACTATGAACATCCGCGCCCGCTGTTCGACGCGTTGGCCTGTGGTTTCGCCAGCATCGAGGCCGACATCCACCTCGTGGATGGCCGGCTGCTCGTCGCCCACGATCGCAAGTCCGTAAAACCCGAACGCACCTTGGAGGCGCTTTATCTGGATCCGTTGCGCGCCCGCGTCCGGGAAAACGGTGGTCGGGTCTACCGGGACGGACCGACGATCACGCTGTTGGTGGACGTGAAAAGCGAAGCGGTCGCGACCTACGCCGTGCTCCACGAGATGCTGGGCCGCTATGCTGAGATGCTCACCGTTTATCGCGATGGCGTCGCGAGCCCCGGTGCAGTGTCGGTGATTCTTTCCGGCAATCGCGCCCGGACCGTACTCACCGGGCAGTCGCTGCGTTTTGCCGCGCTCGACGGCCGCCTTGAAGATCTCGCGGCCAATCCCTCCGCGGCGCTCGTGCCGTGGATCAGCGACAATTGGCAAAAAGTCTCGGCTTGGAAGTGGACGGGACCGATCCCCGACGCCGAACGTCAAAAAATCCGCGACTTGGTCGCACAGGCGCACGCGCAGGGGCGGAAGCTGCGATTTTGGGCTACGCCCGACAAGCCCGAGGTCTGGCAGGTGTTGCGCGCTGAGGGCGTGGACCTGATCGGCACCGACCACCTCTCCGGGCTGCGGGATTTCTTGCTCGCGCCACCCGTTGCGCAGGGCCGGTGAGTCGGCGCGGATCGATTTAGGAACGGCCGTCTCGGGCGCCGGCGCAGCGCCGGGGGATCGATGGTGTTCGAATTCTCGCTCGAGGTCCCGGTTTGGAACCCGAATTTTTAGTGATTCGACGGCGCAAAGCGTCACGCCCGGAGGCGTAGGCGCAAGAAGGGTTCAGCCCGTCATCGTGAGGAGGGCGGTTGAAAAGTGGGTGCCTTCGGCCGCGAAGGTGGAGCGGGGGAGTTCGACCCAGGTTTGGCAAAAGGGCTGCAGCGCGGAGATGCGGCTGGTGGAATTCAGAAAGACGGCGGCGAGGGCGCCGCCGGGTTTGAGGAACTGGCGCGCGTGCACGAAGCTGAGGAGCGAAGGCCCGGCCGCCGTGCTGATGGCGGGCACGGCGGCGGTGCTTTCGAGGTTCGGGCCGGTGACGTCGGCGGCGGTTCAGCCGCGGTTGCGGTCGGCGCCGGTGATCCACCAGCGGTGGGCGTTGACCATCGATGACAAAGGCAGAGATCGAAGATCTGCTGCCTCCGATTTGACCCGGCAGGTGAAACGCGACGGGCGCCATTCCGCAAATTGCCCGACGCCCGCCGTGACAGTGCATTAAGCGAAATTATAAGCTATTTTCAATCAGATATTTATACGCGAAATTAATCTTATGTTTGATAAATAGAGTTTAGCTTGACCGCACGGAACCGAGCGATTCGACCTAGAAGCCGGTTGGCCTTGACCCGGGACGGCGGAGTCGCTCGGTTGGCCAAATTGGATTCATGTGCCAGCGCGAAGGCAGGAGCGAGCGGGAGAACGGGAGCTTGAAGTCGCAAGGTTCGATGAATGGTGCGACAACGTCCTGCCTGGGGAAACGAATTGTCAGGGCACGGGCGGCACGAGCCTCTCGCCGCTGGCGAGCCGGGCCTTGGTCGGCTCGCCTTTGAGCAGGCCGTGTTTCGCGAGGAAACGATCGGCGGCGATAAGCGTGACGGTCTGCCAGGGATCGGAGTTGAAGAAACTGTGCGATTGGCCGGGGGCGATCTGGAGATCGATCGTTTCCGTGCCGAGGGACTTCCATTTCGCATGGGCGACGTCCCAGCCTTTCTTCCAGCCGTCCTTATCGCCGAAGAAAACGATGGCGGGCGGGAGATCCGCTTTCAGGTGGCGCAGGATGTCGATCTCGGGGTCTTCCTTATCTCCGGCGGAGAAGGCGGGATTGAACCACAGGTAGGCGACGACGCCCGTGTCGAATTCCTGCGGATCGGCGGGGTCGTTGAGGCCGGAGTTCATCGTGGCAAGAGCGCTGATGTGACCGCCGGCCGAGCCGCCGCCGGCGATGACGCGCCGCGGGTCGATGCCGAGTTCGGCCGCGTTTTGCTTGAACCAGCGGATCGCGCTTTTGGCATCGGTGACGCAAGCACGCTTCTTCGTCACGCCCGGCGGCAGTTGCTCCGCTTCCGCCGCACTGAGTTTCCGGTACTCCGCCGTGGCGCAGACGAGCCCGCGGCTGGCGAAGTAGGCGCAGGCGATGCGGAACTGCGAGAGACTGCCTCCGCCCCAACTGCCGCCGTGGAAAAGAATCATTCCGGGCACTTTCGACTTCGCGGGGTTGTGGTTGGGCGGGAAATAAATCTCCATCTGGCGCGGCTTCCCCGCGCTCTGTTTGTAGATGTAAGGCTTGCCCGGGGGCGCGTCGGCGCCGATGTCACCCCTTTTCTCAGCCTTCGTCTGGGGGTATGACGTTTCGGCGAAGATGAGCAGGAGGGTAAGGAGTCGGATGCAGGTCTTCATATTCATTTTTCGTTCGGTTCGAAAGTCGCCCGGGATTCTTTGAGCAAGCTTGCCATCGCGGAGAGGGCGGAGGTGTGGCCGGGTCTATCGGCGAGATTCGGCAACTGATAGGGGGCGCTCTGAAGGTCATGTTTTCAGTGGCGTGACGCTTCTTGCCATGCTGACGGCAGATGAAGGTCGGTGCCCGAACAATACCGGGCCCCGGGAAAACAGCATAGAGGCAGGCTCGCCGGATCGGAGTGCGAGCACGGCGGATTTTGGGCTCCGCGATCCCGCGGGGAGCGATCGAAAGCGTGGCCGCGGCCTCCATTCGGCGGTCGGCGTCAGAACTTGAACGAACTGGTCAAGGTATACGCCCGGGGCTCGTTGAGACGGTAGACGGCGGTCGTGCCGGTGCCCGTTCCGTCCCGGCGGTCGACCGTGCGCAGCGGATACACCGTATAGGCATCGAAGAGATTGCGCACATTGAGCTGGAGCCGCCAGGAGATCCGGTTGTTGAAGAGCTTGCGCTGGTAGGTCAGCCACGCGCCGAAGAACTCGGTGGCGGGCGAGTAATAGGGCCGGTTGGGGTCAACGACATTGCCGGCACCTTCCGCGAAGCCGGTCATGATACGGCCGCGGGCATTGACGCTGCCTCCGATCGAGAAGCCGGCGAGACGGGAGTCCGAAGCGAAGGAGTAAGTCTGAATCATATTGAACGTCCAACGGGCGGTCATGAAGTCCTCAGGCTGGCTTTGGAGGGCTTTGAAGTTCCGCAGCGTGGACTCAACCATGTCCACGCGTTGGGCGACGGTGAAATTGTTGACGGTGGTGAGCGCCATCCATTCGGCATTCGCTTTCCAGATGGGAATATACTCGGCGAGATAGCGCTGGAGATCGAGGCCGCGGCCGCTCGTGGTGCTGGCGCTGCGTTTGCTGCCGTTGACCGTGAAGCGCCACTGGGGCGTGAGATTGGCGGTGGCCGAGAATTCCCAGCCGGTCGACTTGGTGGTCGCGCTATCTTCCCAATGGTCGCCGGCGTTGATATAGGCGTACGGAAACCTCAGGTATTTGGAATCGCCCGTGTAATCGGCGATCGCCTGCCAGATTATGTCGGTGCTGCCGAAATTTCCGGCCGACGTGTTCCAGACGGTGTCGATCTTGTCGACCGTCGCATTCTCATAGTGCGTGAGATCGATAAACAGTCGTTGGTTCAGCAGGGCGAGCTTCACGCCGTAGTCGCTTCCCCGGCCCTTGGGGTTTGGCAGGAGATCGCCATAGATGTTGCGCTGCGAGTCGTTTGGTTGGAAGTTATCGGATCGATTGTAGGTGAGACCCAACCACGGCAGGGCATGAAACACGGCGCCGCGCGTAAAGGTTCGGCCGCTACGTTCGCGTCGGCTTTGGGGGACAAACTTTCGCAGATCGTACCGGGTCGGATCGGGGTAGAGAGTGCGCTCCCTGAGGGGCGCGAAGTCGGCCGCTACGGCGTACCAGGCTTGCTGGGTATCGGTGCGCCATCCATTGGTGAGCATGAGACGACCACCCCAAAACGAGCTTTGCAGCGCAGCAGCGTACGTCTTGATATCTAAGTCGGTGCCGCCGGGACCCAGATTGTTCACGTACGCAGACGTAATGCCGCTGGGATCGGCCGGGGGCAACGGCGTGTCACTATAGATCAAGGGATAACGTCCAAACTGGCCCTTGGGGTTCCCGACTTGGCCGGCGGCGGGATCGTAATAGTAACGATAAATAATCGTGTTCGCCCCGTTCGAGACCAAAGCGGGAACGCCCGTCGTGATCAGGGAGGTGATATTCTGGATCTGCATATTGCTGCTATATTTGCTCCGGTCGCTCTCCTCGGCGAACACGGCGGCCCGATGACGACCGAGGTGCCGGAGCCAGCTGGAACTTCGGCGGGACAGATTCAGATCGTAGGAAGCCATCAGGCGTTTGCCCAGGCTGTCCTCCGGCGTGACAATCACCGTGGAGCGGGATTCCGTATAGAGTCGGCCGGCGTTCGGATTGGGCGTGCGGTCGGGCAGCTGCCGGTTCACGTCGACGTAGATGGTGTCGTTGACGCCCACAAAGGCGTTGACCGCAAAGATGTCGCTGACCGTGCGGTTGACGGCGCCCTCGATGAAGAGGTTCTCGGTGATCTGCTGCTCGAAAAAGACCGAGTAGGATTTGAAGTCGGTCAGCCGGTAGGATCCCGCGAGTGAGCTGGCGAACGTGGGGTAGAGAGCCGGGTTGATGAACGAGCGCTTGGCGGGATTAAAGGCGGGAAAACCGTTGCCGTAGTCGGCCAAGGGGGTTGTGGCCTGGAGTGTCCGCCACGTCAGGACGGGAATCTTGGAGCCGGCCGGCGAAAACTCCGTCGAGATCAGACCTTGGACATTGTAGACAACCGTGCCCGGGGGCCGGGACGCCCCGACGGTCGCGATCATCGGCGAGCCAGCGGCCAGCCAAGGGGAAACCGCGTCGTAGGACGGCCACGGCCGATCGGCGGGAAGTTCGAGCAGGCCCTGCTCGTAGTTGAGGCGGATCGACGTCTTTTTGAACGGTGTGAGTTGGGCGGTGACAAAGTGCCGGCGCTGATATTTTTCGCTGGGGATGCGGAAGCCGTAGGATTTCTCGTAGAGTCCGGCGTAACGCAGGGAGAGGAGATTCTTTTTGATCACCTGATTGTGATCCACCATCGCGCGGAAGCTTTCGTTGTTGTCGGTCCGCAGTTCGACCGTGGTCGCGGTGCGGTTCTTGGCGCGCTTGGTGGAGGAGACAAACGCGCCGGCGGCGTTGCCGAGGCCGAAGAGGATGGCGTTGGGGCCGCGGGTGAACGTGAGCGACTCGGAGTTATAGCGATCCTGTGGCACGTTGTTGCTGAACAAATCCTGGCCGACGACCGTGGTCGTGCCGCCGCGGGTCACATATTGCGTCGGGATGTTGATGAAGTCGTTGCCGCCGTTGTCGGCGCCGCTCACGACAAAGGCGTCGGTGTTGGGCGCGAAGGCGAGGATATCGTTGATGTTCGTGGCCCCGAGGTCGTCCAGCATCTGCTCGGTAAAGATGGTCAGGGCGGCACCGACGTCGCGCAGGTCAGTTTTCAGGCGGGTTCCGCTGAGCGTCTGGGTGGCGAGGTATCCCTTTTCACTGCTGGCATCGACCTGGAACGGGGAGAGCACGGTCGGTGACTCGGCCGGAGGCGGGGAAGATGCGGGGGTGCCGGCCGGGCGCTGCGCGAAAAGAGGCTGCCCGGTCAGCGCAGCGGCTAGGGCCAGTTGAAGCGGAACACGGACGAGGAGGTGGGAGTGTGGTTTCATATTTTTGGGGCTCCGATGGTCGACTCTGAATTGTTCGCCCTGTCATCCGCCGGGTCGCGCGGCATGGAGTTGAGGAAGATTGAAGTGCTGCTGGCTGAGATTGCCGTAGCACCCGAGATCGCACCAACGGTGTTGATCCGAGAAAACGAGAAGGAGATTTGGCGGACGCACGAAAGGGAGAAATCCAGGGTTTGGGGCGGGACACCCTCCGGGCGGGCGCGCAGGAACTCCGTGATCCGAGACGGTGGCATTGTCCATGGTCGGCGTATCGGACTCGTCCGAATATCCGGTCTTGCAGTCGCGACCACCGTCGCAATTGGGGTCCGTCCTGTCGGACGACTTCGGCGCGCGTGCTTCACGTGACGCGTGCCGGCTTTCTGCGCTGGCAATCCGATCACGGCGGCGAGGCAGTGCCCATTCTCATCCGACCGATAACCAATAGGAAACTGGATTTTGCGGGGGTTGGATCAGGAGGGGGTCGCCCGCGTCGCGATCGGCATCGCCCAACAGCCAAGTGTTCAGGTCATCGAAACTATCAGAAGAACCGACCGCCTACTTCTCCGTCTTCGCGTATTCGTCCCAGTGTTTCCGGATCATGGCCACGTCGGCCGCTTTCGATGTCACCAGATAGCGGTAACGTGAAACGTACTCCCCGTCAGGTGCGATCTTGAACGGACCTTCGACCATGGGAGAAAAGCAGAAATAAGGTTTGTTTGGATGAATCCGCACGGATTGGGGCGCACGGAAGTTTTTCGGACTGCAGAAGACGGCGGCAGACACGTCCCGGCCGTCAATCCGGCCGGAGAGGGCGACCCAGTTGGGGCGGGTGTGATTACCTTCCCAGCGGTCCTTGCCGTCGCTGGTCAGGAACTGCAGGTCGCCCGGCTTGATGCTGTGATCTTTCACTTGCTTCAGCCACTGGTAGTTGCCGCGGATCGACATGCCGCCGTAGTGATATTTGTCCAGGCTGAGGGGCTTGTCTGTGACGCACCGCTGAACGCTGACGATATCGAAGAGAAAGTGGTCCGCCGGGGTCTGATGAACGGTGACCGTCCAGATCTCATGGAGAACGTCGACCCACTTGTCGCCGACCTTCGCCATGAATGCGTGTTTGACGCTGAAGGAGACCCTCTGCTCCTCCCTCTTCAGGCCCACCACCTCGCGAAATTCGATTCTTCCGAGGTCCGTCGCCTGGTTCCAAAAATCTACGTCCTGACCGTTGTAGCTGGCTTTCGTCCAGGCAAAGAACAGCGCGTGTTGATGGGCATGATCCTCGGGGTAGTCGCCCGTGAGTTCCTGCCCGGTCGGGGTGTAGATGGGATGAATATAGCCGCTGCGGCTGAAGTGCTTCTCAATTCCTACGGGAACAGGTCTCGCGGTCTTGACGTATTCGAGAACCGTTTTTTCGCGCTGGCTGATGCGTATGGTATCGTCGGTCTCAGTCAGGCGCAGTTCACTGCTCCGCGCCGTTATTGCAGCGACGCTCAGCGAGCAGAAGAGCGCGAGTAATTTGATGGAATATGATTTCATGGGTGGCTTTTTCGAGTGGTTTCAGAACGTGAGTATCCTCTTCTTTATTGGAAGGGGAACGAAGTCGGGATGGTCGGACGGCTCCTGATCGAAAGTGATGACCACGCCCGTCGCGCTCGCGGTTGAACCGGATAGCAATCGTGCCCGCAATCAGCGCATATCGTCGACGAGGTTTGCCCGCGGCATCTCCACCGCCAAGTGATAATGGTTCGACCTGATGCACCAAGCATGCTCGTGCCAGCCTGTCCGCTCGCCTGTCTCGCCCGGGCAGCGCAAAAATCCCGCCTTCGTCGTCTCCTCGGCATACACCGCGCGCCGGTAATCTCCGCGATTGATGAGGTGATGGATCCCGCCTTCCGCGGCGAGACGCAACGTGCGCAGTATGTTGCCGCATTTTCCCGTGTCCAACAAGGCGTCAACCCAACCGCCAAAACCTGAGCCCTTTTCCTATTCTCAATAAGTGACATATCGCGGGGCGCAGCGAGCACTGCCTACTTCAGGGCCTTCAGGTAGAGCACGAGCGACTCGATCTGCGACTCGCTGAGCACGCCCGCGTAGCTGGGCATCGCATATTCTCCCTCCTCGAAACCGGCGGCGACTTTGGCCGTGGGGTCGAGGATCGCTTCGCGGATGAAGGCATCGTCGACGTTCACTTTGGCGGCTTTGCCGCCGATGAACACCGGACGGTCGGTGCGGCCGTAGAGCCCGCGCCACGGCGGGCCCAATCTGGCGGCGATGCGATTGGGTTCGTCGGCGTGGCACGCGACGCACGCGAGGAGTTGCGCGAGGCGCCGGCCTTCGTCGGCGCTCACGGGACCGGTGTCCTGCGCGGCGACGGCGGCGCGCGGCGTGAGATCGATCTCGATATTGCCGAATCCTTCGGCCGCCGGATCGAAGGGCACGAGTGCATAGGGCGTCGTGTAGGCGTTCTCCTCGAAGGCCGCGCCGGCGGCGGTGGCGAGCGACCAGCCGACGCGCAACTGCATCACGGGTGTCATCCCGGGCACCGCGACAAACACCGCGCGGCCGTCGGCCGAGAGATACGCGGCGCTCGGCGTAAGGTAATCCTGCCCGGGTATGCCGTCGGCTTTGTATTGGGGTGAGCCGTATTTGTGGGTGCGTTTGTAGCCCCAGCTCTGCAGCGAATAGCTCGCCGGGTCGCGCGCTTTCGCCGGATCGAGCGCGACCTCGAAACGCAGCAGCACGCCGCGGTCCGTCGGCACGATCTCGCGCGGGAGCGTGACGGGCGCGCCGGTGTAGCGCACGCGACCGAGGCCGGCGGCGACGTCGAGAACATTGCCCCAACCGACTATCTGGAAGCCGGCGAGGTAGAGCTGGCCGTCGGCGGGGTTGACGGACCCGTGCAGCGGCGGAAACCGAAACGCCCGCGTGACGTTCACGACACTGGCCTGCGGGCGCGGACCGCGGTCGTTGAAAAGCACGCGGAAGAGTTCGGGTTTGTTGTAGCCGATGTGGACAAGCCCGCCGTCGAGCGGGCCCAGGCGCGAGCCCTCGAGCCAGACCTGCGAGGCGGCGGAGCCGTTGACGGCGTGCGGCAGCCACGTGAGCGGCTCGGCGGGCGGCGCGGGATATACTTCCTTCGGTGCGAACGGCGGCAGGAAGCCGTAGAACTGCCGGTCGCGCACGATGTGGAGCGGCGTCGAGGGAATGTAGTGCCCTTCCTGGTCGCTCGACGTGACGAGGCCGGTGCGCGGGTGCACGGCGATGTTCGGCTGGCGGAAACCGTAGCCGAGCACGGTGGCGTGGCGGCCGTCGGCGGAGAGGCGCAGCACGCTGCCGTTGTGCTTGCCCTGCGTCTTGGCCTGCTGGCCGCCCTTGGCGATCACGAATTCGCCGCCGGGCCCGAGGCGCAGGCTCGAGGGAAACTCACGCAGGTCGGCCGTCTGCGCGAAGGCATTGGAAAACAGAACGTGTGCGTCGGCCTCGCCGTTGTTGTCGGCATCGGGCAGGCGCCAGACGCCATTTTTATCGAAGACGAAAATCTCCCCGTCGCGCAGCGCGACGTTCATCGGCTCGTGCAGGCCCGAAGTGAAACGCCGCCAGCGCACGGTGTCACCGGTTTTGCGTGCAGCGGCGAGGCCGTGCGCAAGCCAGACGTCGCCGTCGAGCGTGACGACCACGCCCGTGCCGTCGGCGCGGAACTGCACGTCGGCCGTCCGCACGCCACGACGCCACGGATTCGGCTCGGGCAACGCGAAATGATCGACGACGTAGGCGTCGGTGGCCGGAGAAACGTTGACGGCAGTGACGACTTCCTGCGGCCAGCGCGCGACGGTTGCGGCGGTCGGCCGCGGTGCGGCGGGGGAGGCGGCGGGTTTCGCGCCGTCGCGCGCCAGCACGAGGCCGAATGTGAGCGGCGCCGCGCGCGCGGGCACGCGCACGGTCCACACGCCGTTTTCCTGCGCAAGCTCGGCGCTGCCCGCGCGGTCGCTGCCGGGGCGAAGCGAGAGCGCGACGCCCGGCGCCGCGGTGCCGACGACGAGTCGAAGCGGCAGTGTGGACGGTGCGACTTCGAAGTTGCGCCCGATCACCGGTCCGCCCGCAGCGCCGGCATCGTCAAGGGTTAACCATTCGCTCACGGCGGCACCCGCGACGGTGTAGTCGAGCACGACGGCGCGGCCGACAAAGCGCACGGCCTCGAAGCGCCCGATTTTTTCGTCGAGCGGGCCGCGGCCGATTTCCTCGGGGCTCGGGGCGGGCTCGCGCGGATCGGCGAGCGAAACGGTCTCGCCTGTCTGCCAACCCGGATACGTGCCGGTGGCGAGCCATAGCTCGCCGTCGGGGGCGGGCAGATACGACTGGCCGTCGGGCGTTTTGCGCGAGACATCGTGATACGAACCGGGCGCGAGCGCTTTCGGCGTCACGCCCGCACCGTGCCATACCGCGACCACCCGCAGCAGATCGGGATCGAATGCCGCCCAAAAGCCGCGGCCGAGATTCAGCACGAGCGCGCGCGGTGCGAGATTGTCGGGCAGAGCGACGCCCTGGGCTTTGCGCGCATCGAGTGTGGAGGAGAAGAAAGGAAAATCCGGCTCCACCCACGCGGCGCGCGGCGGGCCGGTCGCCGCGTTGCGCTGGGCGGCCGACGACGACGCGGCAGCCAGCAGGCCGAGCAAAAACGCGAAACAAGCAAGGGCGGAGCGAAGAGAAAGCGGCATGGCAAGGCGGGCGGGACGCACGACCGGGACAAAAAAGACCGGAGGCAGGCAGGGTATAAATGGAAAATGACTTGGTCGGGACGGGGCGCTTTCGGCCGCAAAGCCGGGAGCACGACGGGAAATTAGTTCGTCTGCCGGTTCGGAAGGATGGTCGTCGGCCCGAGGCACAAGCGCGTTCACGGTCAGTAGTCGCGGAACGGACCGCGAGGCTCGGTGGCGTCCATGAGCTTTTTCCATGCCGCAAAGCGGTCCGCCAGTCGGGCGGCGATCTCCGGGTGGGAGGACGTCAGATCGCTGGTCTCGCCGATGTCTTTGGCGAGATCGAAGAGGCTGCTGTCTTTCGGCGAAGAAATCCATTTCCAGTTGTCGACGCGGGCGGCGCGTTCGCCGCGTCGTTCCCAGAACATCTCCGTGCGCGGTGACTTTTTCCGACCGCCGAGCACCGGCAGCAGGTCGAAGCCGTCGAGCACCACGTTCTCGGGCGGCGTTGCGCCGGCAGCGGCCACGAGGGAGGGGAAGATTTCCAGAGCGGTGAGAAATTCGTTGGTGACGACGCCTGCCGGCAATCGGTTCGGCCAGCGGGCGAGGAAGGGTACGCGGAGGCCGCCCTCCCACATGGTCATTTTGGCGCCGCGCAAGGGGTGGTTGCCGCCGTTGCCGCTGCCGCCGTTGTCGGAAAGGAACAGAACAAGTGTGTCCTGGGCCAAGCCGTGCTGGTCGAGGCGGGCCAGAAGTTCCCCGATCGCCTCGTCCATGCACGTGACGGCCGCGTAGTAGGAGGTCAGGCGCTCTTTGGGGTCCATGTCCGGATAGCGGCGGACGAACGCTTCCGGCGCCTGCACGCCGCCTTCGAAATTGGAGGCGAAGTGCGGGGCGTTGAATGCCAGATAGAGGAAGAAGGGCTGCCGCCGATTGTCGTCCACAAAGCGCAGGGCCTCGCGCTTGAAGAGTTCGGTCGCATATGTGCCCACGTCGGCCTGCGTGCGCACGTTGCCGCGGAACATGGAGTGAATGCCATAGCGCTCGTGCGTGTAGTAATCGATGCCGTTGTTGCCGTGCCCGTAGAAGAAATCGAAGCCGCGTTGCAACGGGAGGAAACGTTTGGCCTGGCCCATATCCCATTTGCCCACGACGCCCGTGCGGTACCCGGCGCTCTGCAGCACGTTGCCGATGGTGATTTCCTTCGGGTCGAGGCCGAGCGTCATTTCCGGCGACAAGGCATACTCTTCGGCCGTATACCGGTGTTTGTAGCTCACGAGATCGTTGCGAACGTTGTCATAGAGTCCGTTGCGCTGGGGATAGCGGCCGGTGAGAATACTGCCGCGGGAAGGGGTGCAGGCTGGCCAAGTCGCGTAAAAATTGGTCGCGCGGACACCTTCGCGCGCCAAGCGGTCGAGATGCGGGGTGAGGATCGGCTTCGTTCCGATGATCCCGAGGTCGGGGTAGCCTTGGTCGTCCGAGACGATCAGGACGATGTTGGGCGCACGGACTGCAGCGCGGGCATAGCCGAGCCCAAGGCAGGCCAGGGCGAACAGGACGGTAACGAGGCGTCGGGATTTCAAGAGAGCGGGGTGGATTGCGAGGTTGTTGGGAGGCTGACTCAGCACCGGCCGTTTACGCCCATCGTGAGGGTTGTGCCCGGAAGATTGCACCGCACGGCGTTCGAGTGGAGTGAGTGTGATCCTCCATGCCCCGCGCAGTCCACTGCCGTGAAATCGGACACGTCCGACATTGGTCCGCCGGCAGTGTATCGACTCGTGGGGTGCAAGGGCCGCTCGAGCGGCGTCGCCATCGTGGAAGAACGAATGCGGGTCCCGGCGCGGCGTCTCCGCAGGTAGGCTGGTCTCCTCGTTTTCCTCCCTTTGTTCACTCGGGCGACTTGGAATAATAGCCAACTCCAACCATCTCTCAATCCCTATCTAGAGGCTGGGACTAATTCTCCGTTCGTAAAATCGAGCACCTTACTGCGGGAACCTTTGCTGATCCTTACGATACCGCCGTCGTAATCGGCGGTGAGGAAAGGACTGTCAAAAACTCTTTTGGGTGCATAGTCCACCGCTTCGCCGTTTATGGTGGGCGTTCTTTTGTAATTTGTGTCCAGAGTGAGTTTGTCGCCATAGATCGTGGTGTATTCGAGAACCGATCCGAGGAAACGGAGTTTGCATGCCTGAACCTTCGCCTTGAAGTTCTCGAAGGTGCCGACATCACGCTTGGCCATCACCTCTAGGATCACCGGCGCGTATTCATCGGTGGGGACTATGATATGAGCCGGAGGCGTAGAGAAGGACTCGCCTGTTTCTTTCTTCGCCCCGAATTCCCCCTCCGCAATCGTGAATTCTCCACGTGCCACGCGCACCGCTGCAAACGCTCCCGGAGCTTCGACGAAGACAATCCGATCCTCGACCACGGGCCTGCTCAATCCGGTCTTCGACATCCATACCATCATCTCGGCGGCATCCTCATGCGTCTCCAGTTTCTGCGTGAGCAGACTGCCTTTGCTCTGCACGGACCAAAACTGATTGAAGGCGACGCGGTTGTTTGCGGGACGCGGAACGGGAACGATTCGCGGGTCGCCGTCACCCTTGAAAATCGCGCCTTGCCAGCGAGCCTGGCTGCTGATCCTGACCCAATCGTCAACGGGCCTCGCTTCCACCATTGGAGTCCCGAGTATGAACGCCGGGTCACAGTAGCTATAGCGCAGAATACCTCCCCCGTCGGTCCGCAACCTGTTGGGCGGTTGATCCGGCCGGTCCATATGTGGAAACGAGTATCCCTGGGTGCCCAAGCCCTGGACACGCTGCCGGATTTCGTAACTGCCGCGGCCTTCCGGGTCGCGTGCAATGTCGGCCACCACCGCCGGGGGGCGGTACGCACTAAGCAGTGCGCCAATATCATGCCCGCTGAGCCGCGGTTGGTTCCCAATTGCGAAATATACCCACGCCAAGACCGCATTTCCACCGGAGCGGGCCTGTGTGTAGGCGTTGTTGCCCAGGATCCTTGATCGACCGCCGCCCATGTGCCCCATGATTTGCTCCTCGGCCCAGTAGGCGAAGTACAAATCCATGAACATCCCCACTGCCTGCTTCACGCGTTCGTTGCCGTAGTCGTAGAAATTGAAAAAGCCCTTTATAAGCGTCGCGTTGTAGCCGTCGCTCCGCATTTCGACGCACAGGCCTTTCTTCGCGCGTTCCCGGCAATAGACCACGATGTACTCATTCCATGCGTCATATAACTCAGATAACGTGGACCCATCTGAAAACCTGCGGTTCCGATACTGCGGCAGTTCTTTCGCGTACTTGGAGAAATGCCAGTGACACGTAAAATCCATGGCATGGTGGTTCTCGGAACTGTAGAGGTGCCAGGTGCCGGAAGCCTTGTGGTCCGCCTTCTCGCGCCATGAGCATTTCGACGTATACAGCCACATCGGCTCCAGCACCTTCGCTTCCGTCTCCCTGCCGATCCTGCCCGGATTCACACCGCCGTTCGGCCCATACATTTCAAGCAGGCGCAATACGATCTCCGCATGCCAGTGGAAACTGTCCCGATCGGTTATCGCCAGTGGATTGTCCAGATAGTACTGGGCGTTTTCGACCAGTGCTGCATTCGCTTCGTCGATCTGCTCATTCAAGTAGAAGCAACGCGCGGCAAAGGCCATGATCGAGAACGAATACCCGCGCACATAGGGACCGCGTTCCTTGCTGAGAGGTGGCTGCTTGGCTGCGCGCAGCAGTGGCTTGCCTGCTTCGGCTTTGAAGATCGCGTCGACTCTCTGTTCAAATCCGGCCAGCACGGCTTTAGGCGCTAGAGCCAGGCAATCTGCTGTAAGAGCAAGAAACAGGGCAGTGAGATATTTCTTCATGGTCGATATTCCGTTTTGAAAATTGAAGCGGTCGAATCAGGTGACTTCAAAGACCGACTGTTGCTTCGGCGCCGACCCCATGCAGGCGCCCGCGGCGGTGGTTTCGCCGGAAGCCGCAGTCGTTGCGAACAGCCCGACGTGAGCGGAGATCCCAGCTGCTACGCCGAGCACACCGTCGGTGCGGGTAAATGGTGCGAGGGATCACGATGGTCGATGGGATTAGTTCGCGGTCGGTCTGCGGGACATCAGGCTGGGGTTTCTACAATTAGGGGGCGATGGCTACGCTTTCAGTTTTGCTCTCGGTGCGATGTGGAGGATGGCACGGTCGCGAGGATGCGCGGCGTCATTCGACCGGGCGGCTTTTCGCACCAGTCTCGACTGCCGCCGTCTGCCGCCGCTCGGCCAACTCGCGGCTGATCTGCGCCATCCGCGCCCGGCTCAGCGGATAGCCGCGCACGAGCACGGCGGCCAGAATCATGCAGGCAACGGGCACGGCGACGAGGGCGGCGCGAAGCGCCAGCAACGTGCGTTCGTCCTGCACCCCGCCACGATCGGCCCTAAATCCGCTCAGGTCCAGCAGAAGCCCGGCAAATATGAAGGCCGCCGACACTCCCACTTTCTGCGAGAACGAAACGAACGCTCCCAGCAGCGCGTCACGCCGCCCGCCGGTGGTCAATTCCTCGTACTCGCACGTATCCGCGATCATCGATTGGAGCATCAGCCAAAATCCCAGCAATAGCGGCTGCGTGAGCACGCGGTAGCCCACCTGCCAGTACGGGTGCGCGGGGGTGAACAGCCACCAGGTGCTGACACTGAAGACGCCGTTCAGGAGCAGGGTGAAGAACAAGACCGTTTTCTTGTCGAAGCGGGCCCCCAGCCACGTCCAGGCAAAGACCGACAACAGTGTCATCACGTAGCCGATAGTCACGCCGCTGCTCGACACCACCGCCGCCGAACGCAAATCGCCCTCGTAGACATAATAGAAATTTACGTAGTCGGCGAGCATGCCCGAGGCGGTGGCGGCGGTGAGAAACAGCAGGGCCAGGCCGACCAGCCGGAGAAACGGCCGGTTGCCGAACGCCGCCTTGAGCTCCACCCTGACGGGCGGCCGTGGACGCGGGGCCAGGGGACGCTTCTCGGGCACGAGCAATCCAGGAATGATGCCGCAGGCGACAATCAGGACGCCGGTCGCCGCTCCGACATAGTAGACACCTTCCATCGTGTTGTCGAAGATCGGAAGCTGGGTAGCGGTGAACAGCCAGCTCACGATGGTGTTTCCGACCATGTTGAACGCCAGCCGCCAAGCCATGACCCGCGTGCGGTCGTCATAGCTTGTCGCCAGCTCGTATCCTAGCGCATGATACGGCACGGTGAACACCGTGAACGCCGAATAAAACAGCAGCAGCATCGCGGTGAGATACGCGAAGAGCGCGCCGGAGCCGAGGCCGCGCGGCACGACAAACAAGGCGAAGAACGTGATGCCCATAGCCAGCGCGCCGATCACAATAAATGGCCGCCGCCGGCCGTGGCGACTTGTGCTTCGATCCGAGATCGTGCCCATCGCCGGATCGGTCACGGCATCCCAAACGCGGCAGATTGCCTTCGCCAGACCGATCAGGGTCGGGCTCAGCCCGAGCGTGATATTGAAGATCGGGTTCACCAGCGTGACCGGGCCGTGAAAACCGACCATGTCGGTAATGCCGCCGATTCCGAAGGCGAGCTTGTGCCGCCAGCCCACGCGTGCCTCCGCGACCCGGCCAGCTTCGTCGGGCGGGATCACTCCCGTCGTTGCGCCTTCTGCAGCATTCATTTTCACACCAGCGCTCCCTTTGTCGCCACCGCGGGACCGGCGACCGGTGCGGCTGCCGCCGCAGGCTCATGATAGGGGCCCAGCACTAGGACCGTCTGGCGAATCAACGGTATTCCCTGCTCGTTCCGGTAAAGCTTCGCGGCAAGGAGGTCAACCGCGCTGCGAGCCAACGTGCGCAGGGAGATGTCGAAGCCACCCAACTCCGGCCGACCAAGCATCCGCATCGTCGTGGTCACGACCACATCCTGCGGCACGCGCCGCCCTAGGGCGGACAGGGCCGGCACCACGTCGACTGCCGGGGCGATGATACAATCCGGCGAATAGCGCCGGAACCAGCCCGCCAACGGAGCGGGGTCGCTGCCCGCCAGAATGAGGATGGGCGGTGCTTCGCCACCGTGATCGGACTGCCAGCGCAGAAAACCGGCGCGCGTCAAATGGAGCACGCGCGCATCGAAGTCGTCCGACATTACCAGGCCCATCCGCCGGCGTCCGTGATGCCACATGCGCCGGCAAACCTCGACGATCGCCTCGTGGTGATCGTAGCCGACCCGGTCGAATCGAGGTGAGGCGACGCTGAAGCCGATGCAGACGCTGGCAAACTCCTCCCACCCCATGTCGAGATCGATCTGGGGAAGCGTGTGCGGCGCGATCACGAAACCGCGAATCCCGCGATTGCGAATGACATTGCGCAGCCGGGCAGACGGCATGCCGGCCCGCGCATACTCGATGAGGTCGAGGCCGAACCCCAGCTCGTGCGCCCGTTCGCGCGCCCCCACGTAGCCGTCGCGGCCCGGGCAATCCGCCTCCAGCAACGCCGGTCGGGAAACATCCGAAAGATAGCCGAGCGTCGTTCCCCGCGGGCGGCCGCTCCGCGCCTGGCGCGTGAGCATCATGTTAGCGATGACAAGCGGATTGGGGCGATAATCGAGCGCTTCCGCCATCGCGCGCACCCTGGCGATGGTGGCGGCGGCATGGCGCGACTCCCCGCGGAGCGCGGCCGCGACGGTCGACTTCGAGAGCCCAAGCCGCGCGCCAATCGCGCGCACGCTCAGCGTTGCCGGCCGCACTCCCAAGGCGCTCGCCGAAACCGAATTGATTTCCCGCGCGCTCTCGCGCTCCGTCCCAAGCTTCCTCCCGGAGGAGGACGCGCGCCGGCGAGTCGGGGTGGAGCTCATTTAAAGATTCGTGTGGAGATAATCCGGCGGGGCAATGCCAAGCTGGCAAGTTCGGACGTGTCCGATTCCACGGCAATCGACTCGGTCCGGATGACGACCCAGTTTGGCCTTCTCCCCGGATCCTAGGGCGGTTTCAATCAAGGCCGTCTTATTCCGCCGCAGTCGTTCCCCTTCCGCCTCTCCCCCGCCCCGCTCGATTCGTGACGCGGGAGAGGCGCAAGAAGATTGCGGAGGATGCGCCGGAAAAACTTGATGCCGTCCCTCCCTGCCTCTCGTGCGCGCTCCCAATATACTCTTCGTATTTTCCGACCAGCACCGCTGGTGCGACCTTGGTTGCTATGGCAATGCCGACGTCCACACGCCGCACTTCGACGCCTTTGCCGCTGCGGGTGCGCGAATCGGCCAATGCGTCTCGAACTCGCCGCTATGCGTCCCGGCCCGCGGCACGCTGCTTACCGGCCAGTATCCACTTCGGCACGGGGCCGTGTCCAACGATCTGCCGATCCGGGGCGACGTGGTCAGCATCGCGGATGTGCTGGGCGCCGCCGGGTACCGCACCGGGTACATCGGCAAGTGGCACCTGGCCGGTGTTCCGCGCGAACAGGTCGTTCCCGTCGGCCGCGGGCGCCTGGGGTTTCAGGAATGGAAGGTCCGCAACTGCAGCCACACATACTTTAAAACTCATTACCACGACGAGATAAACCGCCGGCATGACGTCCCCGGCTATGAACCGGTCGCCCAGACCGATCTCGCGATCGATTTCATCCGGCGGCATCGTTCAGTCCCATGGGGGTTGGTTCTTTCGTGGGGTCCGCCCCACGATCCCTACGGGGAGGCGCCGGAACCCCAGCTTGCCCGCTATCGGAATCCTCCGCTGCGCGTGCGGCGAAATGTGCCCGAATTGATTCACGATCGGCGTGACCGGACTCTGCAGCGCGGGGAAGCGCTGCAGAACCTACGCGGATATTATGCTCATATTAGTGCGCTCGACGAGCAGTTAGGCCGGTTGCTGGCGGCGCTCGATGCGACCGGCCAGGCCGAAAACACTGTCGTCGTGTACACTAGCGACCACGGCGACATGCTGGGCAGCCACGGGCTCACCAACAAGCAGCTGCCCTACGAAGAGGCGGTGCGCGTCCCGCTCCTCGTCCGCTGGCCAGGCCGAATCCCGGCGCATGTCAGCGATGCCTTGATCGGCCTGGTCGATCTTCCAGTCTCCCTCATGGGCCTACTCGGGCTGGCGTTCCCCGCACCGCGGGACGGGCTCGATTTGCACCGGGTGTTTTGCCAGCCCGGCGCTGCCGGCCGCGAGGCGTGCTATCTGTTCGACTACATCCCCGCGCACCAGGCCTACGATCGCGGCGGCGAAGCCTGGCGCGGCGTGCGCACTCCCCGGTTCACGTTTGCCCGGAAGGGCAACGGCGCCGACTGGCTGCTCTTCGACAACGACGCTGATCCCTGGCAGCTCGAAAATCGGATCGGCCGGCCCGAATTCGCTCCGCTCCAGCGTGAGCTCGGGCGGCACATCGACGCCTTTATCGCCGCGCATGATCGCCTGCTTCCGGGCGACGATTTCATCCGGCACTTCGACCTGCGCGAGGCGTGGAACCGCAGCCAGCGGCACTTTAATCTCCCCCAGCTCGCGGACCCGCCGTTTCTCTCGAAAGCAACGCCCGACGGTTCGCTGAGCGAAGCAGGCCTCATACCCTAACGACTCTATCAGCAAGCAACAGAAGATCAATATAGCTCCTTGAAACCGCGCATCCCATGAAAACAACCCCAATATTCGCAAGACCGATCAAGTCATGGATAATCCCACCGTGCCTTCTGCTAGTCGCCGGTCTGTCCGCTTTCGCCCAGGACAGCACAAAAGAGGAAAAGATCATCAAACTATCCCCCTTTGAGGTCACCACCGAGGGCCAGATTGGCTATCTGGCCAACAATTCCCTGGCCGGAACGCGCATCAATTCGGCCCTCAAGGACATTGCCAATTCGGTCCAGGTCGTGACCAAGGAGTTCCTCGATGACACCGGGGCCACTAATCTTGGCGAGCTGCTTATTTACACCACCTCCACCGAAGTGGCAGGCATGTCCGGCAATGCCAGCCTGCAGCAACTGGACTCGAAGACCCAACGGGATGAATTCGTTCGCTTTGAACCACAATTCGCCACCCGAGTGCGCGGTCTGGCCAAGGTGGACCTGACTCGTGATTACTTCCTTACCGATATGGATGTTGATACTTACATTACTTCGGAAGTGAGCATCAACCGCGGACCCAATGCCTCGCTTTTCGGACTGGGCAGTCCCGGTGGCATTTCCAATTCAGCCATCGACCGGGCGGACACCGGCCGCCGCGCTGGCGAGATTAATCTACGAGTGGACGACTATGGATCATTCCGGGCATCTTTAAACTATAATCACGTACTTCTGAAGGATAAGCTCGCGGTTCGCGTCGCGGCTCTCAAGGGCGATCAAAGGTTCGAACAGAAGCAGGCGGAGTACGAGGACCGCCGCTATTTTGTCGCCGCCACTTGGCGTCCGCTGAAGAATTTTGCGCTCCGGGCGAATTACGAAAAAGGCGATGGCTACGGGAACCGGCCGACCAACCGGCTGCCCACCGACCGGATCAGCCCTTGGTTTGCCAACGGAAAACCAAGCTTCAATCCGCTGACGCAGCAGTGGTTCATCAATGGGGCGCGTGTCACCAACACCACTCATATCGCCCAACTGAACGCCGCAACACAGCAGTTCGCGACGCTCACCGCCAATGGCAACCCCACGATCATCTTCGATGACCCGAACAGCCGGATACCCGGCAATAACGGTTATGCCGTGATCCAGGCCGGCTTGAATGCCGATGCCGCGGGGAGAACCAGCACCACCTTTCCGGTGAGCGGAGCCATCTTCATGAGGCAATTCAACGGCTCGTCCGATTTGATCCTGCGGAATCCTACTTACATCGTGGGCGGGCGCCCGGAGATTTCCAGCGCTGCGGCAGTCTATTACAACGATGTCCAATTGACTGATACTAGTATTTTCAACATACGCAAAAACAGCCTGTCCGGGCCTTCCGCCTGGCAAGCCCAAGAGTTCGAAGTCTTCAACATCCGCGCGGAAAAGACCTGGCTGGAGAATTCGCTGGGGCTGGAGGTGGCTTACCAACATCAGGATTATGGAGCCAATCATTCTGAGCCTCAGACAGCCTCGAGCGGTTCCAATCTCGCCGTGGATATCAATCTGGTGCTGCTCGATGGCTCTCCCAATCCGAATTACGGGCGCCCCTTTGTCGGGGGTCGTGGGTTTTCCTTTCCCAGGAACCGCGAACGTGAGTCTACTCAGGCCGTCGGCTTTGCCAAATATGATTTCGTCGAAAAGCACGACGGTTGGCTGAAGCATTTCGGGGACCACATCCTGACGGCTGTTTTTCAGGAGCAGGATTTTGATGAAGTGCGACCGAATGGCACGAACGCACGGGCCAGTACTGCCTACAATCCGAGCCTAGCCAGAGGCGGACCGGGGTTGAGCCAGGCTATTGCCGCCGCCACCAGTCCGTTGGTGAACAACAACACGCGTGCACCTTTGGTTCAATATCTGGGGCCTTCCTTAACCAACGCCAATTCCATCCGTGGAGCGCAAATCCAGGGGGTGACGGTTCCCCAACTTTTCCAGAATACCAATGATGCCCTGATTTGGAACCCGTTCAATTCCCGCTTCGAAAGAGGTTCGGTCGTCTTCTTTAATAACCGGGATAATCCCGATCAGACCTGGATATTCGGCAATTCTCGAAACCGAGATCAGATTTCATCGCTCTCAGCGGTAATGCAGAGCAAGTTCCTCGGTGGCCACCTCGTCTCCACCCTCTCCTGGCGCAAAGACGATGTCACCACGTATGTCGCCAACGCGGAGAGGGCTCCTGCCACCGGTTTGTATACCGACGCCGAAATTCCCTTGGGAAGTCCCATATTCAACGATAGCGTGGAACAGTCGAGCTATGGTCTCGTCGGCCATGTTCCGGACAAGTGGTTGCCCCGCGGTCTCGGACTGAGCGCCCACTTTGTAGACTCGCGGAACTTTTCGGCCGGCAGCGCAGGCGTCGATATTTTCAACCGGCCTGCGCCTCTGCAGGGCGGAGTGACCAAAGAATACGGGTTTTCGATTACTGCCTTCGACGGCAAGTTCTACACCCGGGTCAATTTTTATGATTCGGCGCAGGACTGGGAAAAAATCATGGGCGTCATCCCCCAGATTGGTGATGACATCACCCGGGTCATGGAAAACAACACACCGCAAGCGCTGGCGGCCGCCGGTTGGGACCTCACGAACGGGAGTGTCATCCAACCCGGCACCGTCACGGCCCTTGGTATCCGGCCGATCAACCCCAATGTACCGAACAATCAGACGGACTGGGTGGCGGATAATATCGCCGGGACACGAACCAACTATTTCCAGAGTACCACCTCAACTGGAATGGAGGTGGAAATGTCCTATGCCCCGTCGAGTAATTGGAGAATTGCCTTCAATCTCACCCGAGCTGAAGCCATTACCAGCGACATCATGCCCATCGCCGGGCCCGAACTTCTCCGAGTCGCCACAAAAGTGTACCAGGACCCGAAATTCGGCCAGTTATTCATCAATCCAAGTCCTGTCCTTCAACCAGACGGCACTTATGTCAACACCGACCTGCTCAGGTCGAGGACCGACAACTTGTTGTCGGGCATCGCGCTGCGGAAGGCCAGAGAAGGGGGGCCGCTCCAGGAAGTGCGGAAGTGGCGGTCGAATCTTATCACCAACTACAGCTTCAAGGGGTCGGCTTGGGCTGATACCTGGCTGTCCAAGTTCTCCGTCGGAGGGGCCGTGCGCTGGCAGGACAAGATTGCCATCGGGCAAGGCCTCAAGGTGGTCGATGGCGCGACCATTCCAGACTTCGACAATCAATACTTCGGGCCCAAGGAAACCAATGTCGACACATGGATTACCTATAACACTAGGGTTCTGAAGGATATGGCCTTGCAACTCCAGCTGCGCGTTCGCAACGTCGCTTCCGGCTCGGGCGACTTCATCCCCGTCGCGGCCAACCCGGATGGAGAAGTCGCACTCTGGCGCATCGGAGCGCCGAGGTCCTTCGAGCTCTCCGCCAGACTAAAGTTTTAGGCCACGATGCTGCGATGCCCGACGCGTTTGGCGAACTGCACGACAACGATGCCGCCGAACTGCTGAAAAGCACCCCCGGCATGGCCCTCCACTACGCGGTCTAGGAGGCGGTCGGCTTCACGATGCGCGGGCAAGACTGCTTGCTCGGGCGGATGGCGTTCTCGACCGCGTTGGTGTCGAGCGTGCCAGTTGACGTGGCAAATCAGTCATGAATTACGGCGCTGAATACATCATTTCAGAATTCACGAATCCCTCCGGGGAGGTCATTTTCCACGCTTCCGGGTGGCTCGACGGTAAGCGCATCCGGAAAAATTTCGCCAGCCACACCGAAGCCGCGACCAAAGCCGCCTTCTCCAAAATGCCGCGCTGGGTCGTCAAGCCCGCCGCCTCCGCATGAAGTCCGCCGGCCTAATTCTCCGCGCAAAACGCTTCGACACTCACGCCTGCCTGCGCAATCAGGCCCGCCAGCGTGCCCGGCTTGATCGGCTTATACATGGGGACGACGATGGTGCGGGCGTCTTTCCGCATAATCAGATGGGAACCGGCCTGCCGCCGATTTTCACCCGTGCGGAAATGAACCGGATCAACGCCGAGCTTCCGCAGGTGCTCGCGTTGCTCGAGCCGGGCGAGACATCGAAGGACATCCGCGAATGGCACGAGGCGAGCACGTATCTCTTCGAGCTCGCGATGGAGCCGAAGATTCTCGATCTCGTGGAAGGCATCCTCGGAGCGAATTTCTAGATGTGGGCGAGCAGCTTTTTCATCAAGGAGCCGCGCACGAGTTCGATGGTGGGCTGGCACCAAGACGCGTATTATTGGCCGATGGCTCCGCATAATTCCGTCACGGTGTGGCTCGCGTTTGACGATGTGGACGAGGTCAACGGCGGGATGAAATTGCTGCCCGGCTCGCACCGGGGCGGCGTGATCAAGCACCGGAAGTCGCTGAGTACGGCCTCGGTGCTCACGCTGGAGCTGGCCGACGGCTCGGATTTTAGCGCCGACCAAGCGATCCAATTTCGCCTCAAGGCGGGCGAGTGCTCGCTGCACGATGACCGGGCGATTCATGGGTCGCCGGCGAATCCGAGCGATCGCCGCCGGGCCGGTCTCACAATCCGCTACTCCGGCACCGATGTGAAAAACGATCTTTCGGTGAATCCAAATTTCAAAACTTACCTCTGCCGCGGGGTGGACGAATTTCAGCTAAATCCCATCGGTGTGCCGCCGACCACGCGTTACGGACGCCCGAGTTTCAAGGCGGTCAGCAACGAAGAGGCTGGCAAAGGCTGAACGAAAGCAAGATTGGGCGCGAGCGGCGCCCATCGGCGCGCTCAGCGCTTGAAGTCGGTGTTCGGCCTCTCGAGGTTGAGCTCCTTGATCCACGCATTGCGGTAGCGCACGTCGTGGCCTTCGCATTGGAGTTTCAGGCCGCCGGGTGTGTCCGTGATGCCTTTGCCGCCGTTGTTGCCGCCGTCGATGCCGGAGTTGGCGCCGCCCCAGACTTGATTGATGACTTGGTTGGCGTGGACCTTGATGCCGTTGAAATAGAGCGTAACGCGCGCGGGCTCGGTGAGGACGCCGTCCTTAAAACGGGCGGCGCGGAACTGGAGATCGTAGGCGTTCCACTGGCCGAGACCTTTGTAGGCGAAGTAGGGCGAGGCGGTTTCGTTGATGACGGCGCCCATGCCGTGCTTGGTGGCATCGCTGTCGCAGATTTGGATTTCGTAGCGGTTCTGCAAATAAACGCCGCTGTTGCCGCCGGTTTTCATGACGAGGAACTCGATGTGTAGGCGGAAGTCGCGGTAGGCCTTCTTGGTGACGATATCGGCGGCACCGTATTCGCCACCGACGGCGGCGGGGTCGTCGGTTTGCAGGGCGCTCGCGCCGGGGACGACGGGGTCGGCGACGATGGGCCACTTGATGGGGAGAGCGGAGGCGAAGCGCGGGCCGGTCCAGTAGGTCCACTTGGCGTCGAGGGTTTCGCGGGTGCCGTCGAGGAGGACCTCGGCGCCTTCGATGGGCTTGGCGCCGACGCCGACTTGGGCGCGGGCGGCGGTGAAGCAGGTAATCGACAGCGCGAGAACGAGCAGGCGAGGGTGAAGGGAGCGGTGGGAGATCATGGTGGGGATGAGAGCGTGGGGGACGGGTTGAGCAATTGATAGATGTGATGATCGAGGAAGTGATCGTAAAGCCACTCGGCTTTTTTGAGGGTGCTGATTTGGGTGAAGCCGAGGCGTTGCACGAAGGCGGCGGCGCGGTGGTTTTCGGTGGCGACGGCGACGATAACGCGGTCGACGCGGAGTTGGGCGAAGGCGTGGGCGATCACGGCCTGGCAGGCGGCGCGCATGATGCCGCGGCCCTCGGCGGCGGGGACGAGCCAGTAGGCGGGGAAGGCGACGCGGGCGGCCCAGTCGATGCGGTTGTGCCAGATCACACCGACGAGCTCGCCTGAAGCCCAGATGCCGCAGGCGAAGGCGCGGGTTTTTTCGCGGTCACGCAGGGCCTCGGCGATGAATTTTTGCGAGTGCGCGGGCTTTGTGGTGGCATCGACCCACGGCAGCCAAGTGCGGAGGGTTTTCCGGTTGGCGTCCACGAGCGCGAAGAGCGTGGGCGCATCGGCGGGTTGCAGAAGGCGCAGTTCGAGACCGGGGTTGATCTGGTGGCGCAGCATCGTGGGGCAACGATGCGCGCGGGTCGCGCGGAGACCAACGAGAAATTGCGCGAGTTTGATCGCGTGGCAGTGAAGAGTCCGATTGCAGCGCTGACCGGTTGGCGGTGACCCGCGTCAAGCAACCCGACCGGCGATCGGGCCTGCAGCGGCGGACGTCGGTAAAACGGAACAACTCGCCTAGCGGGTGTGTTCGTCAACGCGGCCCTCGGGCGCGCGATTCGCGATAGCGGACGATGGGGGCGGAGGCGCGGGCGGAGCGGCGCGCTCGGGGCCGCGGCGTTCCGGCGCGGGACGTTCGGGCGCGGTGGGGCGCGAGGTGCGATCGCCACCGGCGTGCCGTGGGGTGTTGTCGGTGCGGGGCTCGCGCGGGGCTTCGGGGCGAGGGCGCTCGGGCTCGCGCGGGGCTTCGGGGCGAGGGCGCTCGGGATTGGGTGTTGATCGGGGCTCGCGGGGGCCGGGGGGACGAGGGCGCTCGGGATCGCCGGCGGGCGGGAGGTTGCTCGTCGGGCGCTCGCGGCGACGTTCGCCGGGGGGCGGGCCGCCGATGGTGTGGGCGGGCGGCATCACGACGGGCGGAGGCGAGAGCGTGGGCGGGGCGTTGACGATGACGTTCGGCGGGCGGTGGTCGGAGCGGGAGCGCGGGCCGTTGTCGGAGCGGCGGTGATCATCGGAGCCGGGGCGGCGTGGGTGTTCGTGGTAGGGGCGGGGATTCACGATGACGACGGGTCGGCGGGGATCGTTGACGATCACGGTCGACCGCGGGTGCCGGTGAGCCGGCGGTTGCCACGGCCGACCGACGACGACGGTGACGCCGGGCGCGGGCGGGCGGTAAGGAAACGCGGGGCGGACCCAGACGGGTTGCGGGCGTCGGCGCCAATCGCCGACGACAATGGTGCGCGTGCGCCAGTCGCAATCGTAGGAAAGCCACGAGCCGACTCGGAAACCGAGGCCGAAGAAGAGGGAAGGCTGCGTCCAGCTGTAGGGGCGGCTGACGTAGACGACTTCGGGATCGTAGCGGGGCACGTAGATCACGGTCGGCGACGCGGGCTCGATGAGAATAACTTCGCCCTCGGTGATGACTTTTTGCTGCGGGGTATCGATGAGAGTGCCGGCGGCGCGGGCGCGGGCACGGAGGCGTTGCACGGCCTGCATGACCTCGGCGGGCTGGGCGAGAAACGCGGTGCCGAGCTGCTGGGTCCACGCGAGGTTTTCATCGAGCCACTTGATGACATCGGGGTAGCGAGCGAGGCTGCGCACGCTCTCGTCCCAAGCTTGGGCGTCGAGCTGCTGCGGATCTTGGTTGGCGGCGAGATACCGGGCGGCGAGGACGATGTCGGAGGACGAAGCGGACGCCGGCAAGATGAGAGCGATCAACGCGTCGGGATAAAGGGCGACGGGACCGAGGAGGGTTTCGAGTTGGGCGTCGGTGAGCTTGGTGGCGGTGGCCGGATCGCCTGCGTTATAGACGACAGACGATTTGGGCAGGGCGGAGGCGGCGGGTGCGTCGATGGTCAGTGCGAGCGTGAGTGCGAGGGTGGCGACGAGACCGGAGGTAGAAAAAGCGGCGGGTGATTTCATACGGCGAAGGGGAGAGGAGCGTAGACCAAGGGCGAAGGGGAATGTGCCGGGAGAATGGGGGTTGCACGCGGTCGACGAAAAAATTACCATCAGCCATCAGGCTCAGCTGGGAACGCGATTTTACAGCTTCAGGCTGGCGGCTTCGAGGGCGGCGGAGAAATCGGGGAGGCGTTTGCGCTTGGCGAAGGCTTGGAAGCGGCGGATGGCGCCGGGGGAAAGCTTTACGGTCTTGCGAAGCTTGCCGAGGGCTTTGCGGCCGGAGCCGACGCGCATACTGCCGTGCGTGAGGACGGCACGGGCAGGATCGAAGTAGTCGAGCACGTCACGACCGGCGTCGAAGCGGGCTTTGAAGTTGGCGGCGGTGGTTTTAGCCGAGGTGGCGGAGGAAGAGTTTTTTTGAATTGGGTCGGGAGCGGCGGGCGGAAATGAGGCGGAGGGTGTTGCCACCTCTTGGGTGACGACCTTGGCAAAATTCACCGGGAACAAACTCAGTTGTGTTAGGCTCGAGTTCAACGCCGTGTTGGCTTGGGCGTGGAGGTCCGCTTTAGTGTGGGGCGATGAAGACTCTATTGATCGCCGGGGCGACGGGGTTGGTGGGGCGTGCGGTGCTGCGGCTTGCGCTGGCGAATCCGGCGATCGTGCGCGTGGTGGTGCCGACGCGGCGGGCGTTGGAGATACGGCACGAGAAATTGGTTAACCCGGTGGTGGACTTCGAGGCGTTGCCGGTGGGCGCGGAGTGGTGGCGGGTCGACGCGGTGGTCTGCACGCTGGGCACGACGATCAAAAAAGCGGGCTCGCAGGCGGCCTTTCGCCAGGTGGATCACGATCATCCGCTCGCGGTGGCCCGGCTCGCGCGGGCGGCGGGTGCGCAGGCTTACGCGCTCACCTCGTCGATGGGCGCGAACGTGAAGTCCCCGACGTTTTATCTGCGCACCAAGGGCGAGACGGAGCGCGATCTCGCGGCAGTGGGGCTGCCGTCGGTCACGGTCGTACGGCCATCGTTGATCGGCGGGGAGCGGGCCGAGCGGCGGTGGGGCGAGGCGCTGGGTTTGCGGTTGTTTAGGGCGTTGGGGCCGGTGTTGCCGCGGCGCTACCGCATCGTACCGGCGGAGCGGATCGCGGCGCGGTTGCTCGCAAGCGCGATTTCAGCCCGGCCGGGACTGCAGATTGTGGAATCGGAAGCGATCTGAGCGGGCCGTCGAAGTGTTTCGCTTTCGGGCGAACGCGTGGTTCTGGTGGTGCCCGCCTCTTTGCATTCATGAAAATAAAATCCGCCGTTTTTGAAGTCAGCTCGCCCGATCTGAAGTCGTGTCCCAATTGGAACCGGCCCGAGTTCGCCTTCATCGGCCGTTCGAATGTGGGCAAGTCCTCGCTCATCAACCTCCTCGCGGAGCAGAAGGGGCTGGCGATGGTCTCGGACAAGCCGGGCAAGACGAAGCTGATCAATTTTTTCATCATGAACGGGTCGTGGTGTCTCGTGGATTTGCCGGGCTACGGCTACGCGAGCGCATCGAAGCTGGACCGGCATGGGTTCAACGTGGCGGTGGCCGATTACATCGAGCACCGCGAGACCTTGCGCACGGTGTTTGTGCTGATCGACTCGCGGCTCGAGCCGCAAAAAATCGATTTGGACTTCCTGCGCTGGCTGGGCACGTGTCGCACGCCGTTTGTCCTGATCTTCACCAAGGCGGACAAACAGTCGGCGACCAAAACCGCCGCGAACGTGAAGGTCTTTTTGGCGCGACTCACCGAATGGCGCGAGGAGGCGCCGACTTACTATATCAGCTCGTCCGTCGAAAAGACGGGTCGCGGCGATGTGCTGAATCACATCGACCGGCTGTTGGCCAAGCGGACCGAGGCGTGAGATTTCGCCGGGGGGCGGAGGAGAATCAGCTCGCATCACCGGCTGGCGGTTTCGCAGTTTGTGTTCCTCTTATCCCATGCGTTTCCCCCCTCTGTTCGTCCTGCGGCCGATGGTCGCGGTGGTTCTCGGATCGGTCCTGAGCCTGTTCTGCGCAGCCCAAAGCCCGGCTGAAAAACCGGCTCTCATCCTTCAAAAATGGTCGGGTGCGCTGAACGTCCCCGATCCCGTCGCGGTCGGAGTCGATCCGCAGGGCCGCGTCTACGTGGCGGCGACGACGCGGCGCAAGGTGGCCGACCTCGACATCCGGGAGCACCGGATGTGGATCGCGCGCGATGTCGGCCTGACGAGCGTCGCGGACAAAACCGCGTTTTTCCGCGAAGAACTGGCGCCGGGAAAACTGCGCGCACCGCGCGGTGGGCTCAAGGATCACAACGGCGACGGCTCCATCGATTGGAAGGATCTCACCTCTTTCTCCGAGCGCATTTATCAGCTCCGCGACACCGACGGCGATGGCACGGCGGACAAAATGACCGTCTTCGCCGAGGGGTTTGATACCGAAGCCACCGGCATCGCCGCCGGCGTGATGTATCACGATGGCTGGGTCTACGCGACTATCGCGCCCGATCTTTGGCGGTTCAAGGACACCGACGATGATGGCATCGCCGACATCCGCGAAGTCGTCGCGCACGGGTTCGGCGTTCACCTCGCCTACGCGGGACACGACATGCACGGCCTGAGTGTCGGGCCCGACGGGCGGATTTATTGGAGCATCGGCGACAAGGGTTCCAACGTGACCTCAAAGGAGGGAAAGAATTTTTATTATCCCAACGAAGGCGCGATTTTCCGGGTCGAACCCGATGGCGCGAACTTCGAAGTCTACGCCCGCGGGGTGCGCAATCCGCAGGAGCCGGCGTTCGATGATTTCGGCGATCTCATCGTGGTGGACAACGACGCCGACATGAAGGGCGAGCGCGAGCGTTTCGCCTATATCGTGGAGGGCAGCGACACCGGTTGGCGCTGCAATTACCAATACATGGCCGAGGCGAGCCCGTGGATGCGCGAGGGCTTGTGGAAGCCGCTCTTTCCGGGTCAGGCGGCTTATTTGTTGCCGGCGATTTCGAATTATTCCGACGGACCGGCGGGTTTCCGCTATGACCCGGGCACGGCGCTGGGTGCGGCGCAGCGCGGGATGTTTTTTCTCAACGAATTTCCGTCCGGGAAACTGCGCGGTTTTCGCGCCGAGCGCGACGGGGCGACGTTTAAGATGGTCGATGCGAGCATCGTCCACGAAGGCGTGATGGGCATCGGTCTCGCTTGGCATCCCGACGGGTCGCTGTTCCTGGCGGATTGGATCGGAGGTTATCCGCTCGACGGCCTCGGGGCGATCTGGCGCGTCGATGCGCCTGCCGGAGCCGCGGACCCGGTTCGTCTCGAAACGCATCGTCTGTTGCGCGCGGGCTTTGCCGCCACGACCGATGACGCGCTCGTGCCGCTGCTTGGCCACCGCGATCAACGCGTGCGCCAAGGGGCGCAGCTCGAGCTCGCTAAGCGGGGTCGGGGCGAATTGTTGCTCGCCGTCGCCCGGGATGCTTCGGCCCCGCGACTCGCCCGCGTGCACGCGGTCTGGGGCGTGGGTCAATTGTTGCGGCGCAAGGCCGCAACGCTCGCGGCCGTCGTGCTGTTGCTCTCGGATGCGGACGGGGAGATTCGCACGCAGGCGGTAAAAATCCTTGGTGATGTTGCGAGCGCGAAGTCCGAGGCCAAGCGCCTGATTCCGCTGCTGACCGATCCGGAGCCCCGGGTGCGGCTCCAGTCGGCGATCGCGCTGGGGAAATTGGGCGAACCCTCGGCGGTCGAGGCGCTGTTCGCGTTTGCGGCGAAGGAGTCGGATGTGCCCGTGCTGCGCCATGCGGCGGTGATGGGTCTGGTGGGATGCGCGACGACGGAGCAGTTGGTGGCGAAGCGCTCGGACCCCTCGGTCAACGTGCGGCTCGTGAGTGTGGTGGCGTTGCGCCGGTTGGCCGCGCCGCAGTTGGCGGAGTTTTTGGAAGACGCCGACGGGCGGGTGGTCGAAGAGGCGGCCCGCGCGATTCATGATGATCTCGGTGTGCCGGCGGCGCTGCCCGCGCTGGCGGCGATGGTGGCGAAGCGTTCGCCGAGCGAGATTCTCACGCGGCGGGCGATCAACGCCAACCTGAGGCTCGGGACGCTCGGCGGCGCGGCGTTGCTCACGGCTTTTGCGCTCGACGAAGGCGCCTCGCTGGAAATGCGGCGCGAGGCGCTGGAAACGCTCAAAGTCTGGCTCGCGCCGGCCCCGCTCGATCGGGTCGATGGCTACGCGCGGACATTTAAGCCCCAGCCGATCGCGGCCGGATTGGAGCCGAAACTCGGGGCGTTGCTCGCGCTGAAGGACCCGACGTTGAAGACCCTTGGGATCGAGATCATGATCGCCCATGCGCTGAAAGCCGCGCCGGAGTTGATCGCGGCCATCGTCGGAGAAACGAGCGCGACGGGTGACTTGCGCGCCCAAGCGCTGCGGCTGATGGCGGGCGGAGCGGAAGGAAATCCTGCGGCCCAATCGGCGCTCGCGCTGGCACTGGCGGCCGACTCGCCGGCGCCGCTGCACCGGGCGGCGTTGGCGCTGTTGTTGCCCGGTCAGCCCGAGCGACTGGTGCGCGAAACCAAGGTGGTCTTCGAGCGCCGCAGCTTGGCCGAGCAACAGCACGCGCTCGCCCTGTTGGCCAAGGGGGCGCACCCGACGACCGATGCGGCGCTGTCCGTGTGGGCGGATGCGCTCCTCGCGGGCACGGTCGCCGATGGCTTGAAGCTAGATGTGCTCGAAGCGGCGCAGGCCCGCAGCGCGGCAAACGCGGCGTTGGCGGCAAAAGTAAAAACCTACTTGGCGACGCCAGAAGCGGCGAAGCAGGGTGCGCTGCTTTTCGGCGGTGATAGTATGGCGGGGCGCGACTTGGTCCAAAATCACCTCAATGCAAACTGCTTGGCCTGCCACGGCCTCGAAGCGAAATTAGGGAGCGAAGTCGGGCCAAATCTGAGTGCGATCGGCGCCGAGCGCGATGCGGCGTATCTCTTGGAATCGATGCTGACGCCCGGTGCGAGTATCGCGCAGGGCTACGGCCTGGTGAGTGTGACGCTGAAGGATGGTTCGACCGTGGGCGGCACGCTCGCCCGAGAGACGCCATCGACGGTGGCCGTGCGCCAGTTTGACGGCGCGACAAAGACGATTCCTCGGTCGGAGATCGCCAGCCAGACCCCGGCGATTTCGATCATGCCGCCCATGCTCGGGATTTTGCAGCCGCGGGAGATCCGCGATGTGGTGGCGTATCTGGCGAGTTTGAAGCCGAAGCCGCGGGGTAATTCCGCGGCAAAGGCGGCCGGCGGCGAGTAGGGCGGGCGGTGTGGGGCGCTGTGTTCCGGTCCGGCGGTAGAACCAGCCGGTGGTCGGTTGTGCTGAAAAGAGCGCCCGACCAACGGTCGGGCCTGGTTGCTACAGCCGGAACGCATCTTCCCTGGAATGCCCGCGGGAGCGGGGCGGTATCAGCGCCGGACTTGGCAAGAGATGGGAGCACGCGCACGATTTGAATCATGCAACATCGCCTGCGCTCCATTTTCCGGTTTCTCCGGGCGATCGCGGGGACGTGGTTGGTGGCGAGCGCGGTGAGTGCCGAGCCGGTGGTGAGATTCGTTTTGCCGCCTCCGCCGGTGATCGTCCCCGAGCCGGTGGCCGAGGAACCGGCACCGGAATCGGTCGCGGAATCTCAGGGGCCCGCGGCCGCACCGTTGGCCGACGCGCAGCCGGTGACGAATTGGTTGGAAGCGCAGGTCGAGCTCGCGCGGCGGGGATTTTCCAGCGGCTCGATCGACGGGGTGGGCGGCGCGCAATCGGCGGCGGCGTTGAAAGCGTTTCAGGAGGAGCACGGGCTCGCCCCTAGCGGGACGCTCGACCGGGCGACGCGCGGAGTGTTGGTGATGACGTGGCCTGCGCTGGGGGAGTTGACGTTGAGCACGGGCGATGTGGCGCGGCTTCAGATTTTGCACGACACTTGGGTGGGCAAATCGGAACAGACGGCGCTGGACTATGAGACCGCGCTTGAGCTCATCGCCGAGCGGGCGCACGCAAGTCCCAAGCTGATTCAGCGGCTCAATCCGGCGGTGGACTGGACGCAGCCGTTGTTGGCGGGCGCCGTGATCAAGGTCCCGGCGGTCGGCAAGGTCGTGATCAAGGGTGAAGCGGCGAAGATCCACGTGCGGCTGGCGGAGCGGGTGCTCCAAGTGCGGGACGCCGGGGACAAGTTGCTCGCGCATTTCCCGGTGAGCATTGCGAAGAAGGTGGAGAAACGGCCGGTGGGCGAGTTGCGCGTGATCATCGCGATCGCAAACCCCGATTACACATTCGACCCGGCGATGTTTCCGGAGTCGGAGGAGGCGAAGGGCCTCGGCCGAAAACTAATTTTGCCGCCCGGGCCGAACAATCCGGTGGGCGTGGCGTGGATCGGTTTGGACCGACCGGGCTACGGGATTCACGGCACGCCGAAGCCGGAGCAAGTGGGCCGCACGGAGTCGCACGGGTGCTTCCGCTTGGCGAATTGGGACGCAGAAACGCTGCTGCCGCTGGCGTGGGCGGGGCTTACGGTGGTGGTAGATCCGTAGGTTCCGGCGGCGCGGCCGGGTGAGCCCGAGGTCTGTATCCTGCTCCGCATGGTGAGCGATCCTGCTCCCGCCGGGGCTATTTTTTGCGCCGCTGAAGAGGCGCTTGAGGACGCTGACGACTTTGGCGGCCGCCGCAGTGAGCGGGTCGTGGTGATGCCGCCTCCCATGGTGCCGGGCTCGGTGAGCTCAAGCGGCGGCGCTCGACCGACGCTGACCGTACCGGTCTGAAGGTGAATTCTTGTTCATGGACGAGTGGCGAGTCTGTCCGTGGCTTTTCTCTTGTCACGCACACCGTCGCCCGGACGCTGGGCGCTCGTTTCCAAAATCTCCCATGGCGTCCAACTACACCGAAGCCAGCATCAAGACCCTCTCCTCGCTCGAGCATATCCGCCTGCGTCCCGGCATGTATATCGGCCGGCTCGGCAACGGCATGCACGCCGAGGACGGCATTTATGTTCTGCTCAAAGAGACGATCGATAATTCCATCGACGAGTTCATGATGGGGCAGGGCAAAAAGATCGAAATCGAGCTCAATGACCGCACCGTGCGGGTGCGCGATTACGGCCGCGGCATCCCGCTGGGCAAACTCATCGACTGCGTCTCGATCATCAACACGGGCGCGAAATACGACAGCGAGACCTTCCAAAAAGCCGTCGGTTTGAACGGCGTCGGCCAAAAGGCGGTCAACGCGCTCGCGCTCGAATACCGCGCCATGGCCGTGCGCGACGGCGAGTCGAAGCTCGTCGAATTCGCTCAGGGCAAACTCAAAAAGGACCACAAGGTCATCAAGTCCACCGAGCGTAACGGCACGTTGATCGAGTTCATCCCCGACGCGGCGCTCTTCGGCGCGGACTTCAAGTTCCGCCCGGAATTCGTCGAGGACATGCTCTGGAACTACGCGTTCCTGAACCGTGGTCTGACGCTCACGTTCAACGGCAAGGCGTTTAAATCCGAGAAAGGTCTTGAGGACCTGCTCGCAAAGAATCTGACCGGCGAGACGCTGTATCCGATCATCCACCTCGAAGGTGACGACATCGAGTTTGCGATGACGCACGGCAGTCATTATGGCGAAGAGTATTTCTCGTTCGTCAACGGCCAGCACACCACGATGGGCGGCACGCACCAGCAGGCGTTCCGTGAGGCGGTCGTAGAAACCGTGCGTAACTTTTTCAAGAAGGACTTCGAGGCGGCCGACGTGCGCCAGTCGATCGTCGCGGCGATCGCCGTGCGCGTGCAGGAGCCGGTCTTTGAGTCGCAGACCAAGACGAAACTCGGCTCGGCGGACATGGGTCCCGGCGGCCCGAGCGTGAAGGATTTCATCGGCAAGTTCGTCCAGCAGACGCTCGACGTCTATCTCCACAAAAACCCGGTCGCCGCCGAGGCCATCCTGCGAAAAATCCAAGCCAGCGAACACGAGCGCAAGGAACTCGCCGGCATCCGCAATCTTGCCCGCGAGCGCGCGAAGAAAGCTTCGCTGCACAACAAAAAACTTCGCGACTGCCGCCTCCACCTCGGTGATAAGAACGAGCGGGCCGAGGGTTCCAGCCTCTTCATCGTCGAGGGCGACAGCGCCGCGGGCTCCCTCACCGCATGCCGCGATGTGCAGACGCAGGCCGTCTTCGCGCTGAAGGGCAAACCGCTCAACACCTACGGGCTTTCCAAAAAGGTCATCTACGAGAACGAGGAATTTCACCTCCTCCAGTCCGCGCTCAACATCGAGGACGGCCTCGACGGCCTGCGCTATGGCAAAGTCATTATCGCGACCGATGCCGACGTGGACGGCATGCACATCCGCCTGCTCCTGCTCTCGTTTTTCCTGCAATTTTTCCCCGACCTGATCGCGCGCGGCCATCTCTCGATTCTTGAGACCCCGCTGTTTCGCGTGCGGAACAAGAAGAAGACGATCTATTGCTACGACGAGAAAGAGAAACAGGCCGCCATTGCGCAACTCGGCGCCACGCACGAGATCACGCGGTTCAAAGGTCTCGGCGAAATCTCGGCGCATGAGTTCAAAGATTTCATCGGCGAAAGCATCCGCCTCGATCCGGTCTCGCTGCACCACCTGCACAACACCGACGAGTTGCTCTCGTTCTACATGGGCAAAAACACGCCCGAGCGGCAGGACTTCATCATCGGGAATTTGAAGGTGGAGAAAGATTTGGTGGAAGCTTGATTTTATCTGTGCAAAATGGCGAGTAATACAAAGAATTTTGGTGACTCAATAGCAGCTGAATTAGCTGCTGATAAATAGTGGTTGTAGGCTTAATTTAACTGTGCGTAATAAGCGGCGAAATGCCTCGCCCACGCCAAGTCGAACCCGCCGCCCTGGCCCTGCGCTTCCAAGTCGCCGGGCCGCAGTCGGCGCAGGCGTTGGCAACGGCGTTGCGGGTGGATCGCTCGTCGATCTCGCGGGCGTTGGCGCTGCCGGCGTTGGTGCCGCAGGTCGTGCGGCTCGGCACGACCCGGGGCGCGACTTATGCGCTGCGGCGCCCGATTCGCGGGTTGGGCACTACGTTTACGGCGCGGCGCATCGATGCCGAGGGACGAGTGCGCGACTGGGCGCAACTCGTCGCTTTGCATGGAGGTTGGCAGATCGTTTGGGCCGATTCGGATAATCCGCCGGAGTGGGCCGGTGAACTGCTCGGCTTGGGTGGTTTTGCCGACGGGTTTCCCTTTTTCCTCGGAGAGGCTCGGCCGCAGGGCTACCTCGGGCGGGGGTTGGGGCGGGGGCTGAGTCAGGCGCTCAACTTGCCGGCCGATCCGCGGAGTTGGAGCGACGACGACACGCTGGTCTATCTTCAGGCGGAAGGTGACGACTTGCCGGGCGATCTGGTGATCGGCGATGTACCGCTGCGTCGCGCGCAAAGCCGCCTGCTCGCGCCGCCGTCGCCGTTGCCGGAGGCGGAGCGGGCCGCGCATTATCCGTTGCTCGCGGCCGCGACCGCGGCGGTGGGCGCGCTGGGTTCCTCTGTCGAGGGTGAACAACCGAAGTTCCTCGTCACGCTGGCGGTCGGCGACGCGGTCACGCCGGTCATCGTGAAGTTCACGGATGTCGTCTCCACGCCGACGGGTCGCCGGTGGGCCGATCTGCTCGTGGCCGAGTCGCACGCGCTCGCGTTCCTGCACGCCCACGGCGAGGCGCACGCGAGTCCGCGTCTGCTGGATGCCGCAGGTCGTCGCTTTCTCGAAACGTCGCGCTACGACCGGGTGGGCGCGCGGGGGCGGCGGGGCGTTGTGTCGTTGCGCGCGTTGCATGAGGCGTTTGGCGGCGCCGGCACGACGGCGTGGCCGGTCGCGGCCGCACACCTGCACGCGCGGGGGTTGATCGACGCGGCGGCGCTGCGCTCGGTGCGGTTGCGTCATGCGTTCGGGACGTTGATCGGCAATGCGGACATGCATTTCGGGAACCTAGCGTTTTTCGTGAGCGATGCGCTGCCGCTGCGGCTCGCGCCGGCTTACGACATGTTGCCCACGCTATGGGCGCCTGTGCCTGGGCAGGCGACGCCGACACCGGTGTTTGCCCCGGTGCCGCCGTTGCCGGGCGAGTTGGCGGGGTGGACGGAGGCGGCGGCGTGGGCGGAGAAATTTTGGGTGCGGGTCGCCGGAGATCCGCGGGTGTCGGCGGAGTTCGCGGCGATCGCGCGGGCGGCGGGTACGCAGGTCGGGCGGATGCGGGAGATTTTCCGATGAAGCGCGCACGGCTCAGGCAGATAGCGGCGCTTGCGGCGGCGGTTTTTGGACTGGCCGGCTGCGCGACGATTCCGACCGAGTATCGTGAACCGGCGGCGCTGGCGGCAGAGGCGCGGGCGACGCTCAACCTGCGCGTGTATGATCGGGCGTGGGAGCTGGTGAACGAAAAGTATTTCGACCGGAAGTTTCTCGGGGTGGACTGGGTGGCGATGCGCGGAAAGTATCGGACTGAGGCGCAGGCGGCGCCGGATGACGCGGCATTGTACCGGGTGCTGCAAAAACTGTGCGCCGAGTTGCCGCAGTCGCATCTCTCGCCGTTGGCGCCGCGAGACGTCCACGAAATGAGCAGCGATCACCAAGCGGCGGTGGGTCTGCGTTGGGCGCGGATTGAAGGACAATTTGTGGTGACCGATGTGTTGCCCGACGGCGCGGCGGCGATTGCGGGCGTGCAGGTGGGCTGGATCGGGCGCTCGCGTGACGGTCGGCCGATCAATCCCCAGGAGCGCCGCATCAGTCGGCTTGGTCAGCCGGTGACGTTTGAGTTTTTGGATCAGCAGGACCGGCTCGTGACCATGACGCTGGAGCCCCGGCTGCTCGATTTTGACCGGCAGGTCGCGCGGGAGCTGCCCGGGGGTTTCCGTTATCTGCGTTTCGACAGTTTTAGTCTCGCGAATCTGCGTTGGTTGAGCGCGGAGTTGAAGGCCCACCGCGCCGCGCCGGGTGTGGTAGTGGACCTGCGGCAGAATCTTGGGGGAATGGTGGCGGCGAACTCGATGGCGGTGCAGGAATTCTTCGACCGACGTGAACCCGTGCCCATGGGACGGTTTGTGCGACGAGATGGCAAAGAGCGCGAATCGAGTGGCTTCGCGCTGCTTTCGGCGCGCTATGCCGGCCGCGTGGCGGTGTTGATCGGACCGGGTTCGGCCAGTGCGTCGGAGATTTTCGCGCACGTCATGAAGAATGAGAAACGCGCGACGGTGATCGGCCGGCGCACGGCGGGGGCGGTGATCGTTTCGCGGTTTTACGGTCTGCCGGGCGGCGGGCGGTTGCAGATTCCGATTCAGGACTACATCGGCGTGGACGGCGAACGGCTCGAAGGGCGCGGCGTCGAGCCTGATGTCGCGGTGCCCGCGGCGACGTTGGCCGATTGGCGGGCGGGCCGCGATCCGGAGTTGGAGGCGGCGTTGGCCGAGTTGGGGAAGCTATGAGAGGGCGGGGCGTGAGACCGCTTAGGATGCCCTTGACCTCAACTTGGAGGTGAACATCAACTTCAACTCATGAGGACCATTTCAGCCGTCGATTTGCGCAACGATTTGGAGGGCATCGTGAAATCTCTCCGACGGGGTGAACGCATGGAGCTCACCTATCGGGGTGAAAAAGTGGCCGACTTGATCCCGCCGGCACCGAAAGCGGCCAACGAAAAGGCGCTCGCGGCCTTACGGCGGGCGTGGGATATCACCAGCCAGATTCCTGATTATGAGCAACGTTCCGAGGCTTACCTGAAGGAATTGCGCGAGGATCAGCGGGCTTTCGGTGACCGGACGGCCTCATGATTCACCTAGATGCAAATTTTCTGATTGCCGGCGTCAATGGGACCAGCAGCGAGGCCCGGGCGATTGAGCAATGGCTGCAACGCGGCGAGTCGATTGCGTGTTCCACCATCACTTGGAGCGAGTTTCTCAACGGTCCGGTGTTGCCCGCGCAGATCGCCACAGCGCGCGAATTTCTCACGGCCGGTTGCGCCGATTTCGAGGAAGCTAATGCCGCCCGCGCCGCGGATTTGTTCAACCGCACGGGTCGCTCGCGTCGGCTCAAGTTCGATTGCCTGATCGCGGCCAGCGCGATCGTCGCCGGCGCCGAATTCGCCACGCGCAATGTTGCCGATTTCCAGCTTTTCGTGCCGCACGGTCTCGTCCTCGCTACCTGATTCTCTCCCGCAATGCCCAAGAAGAAAACGTCCAAGCCTTCCGATCAATCCGAGTTGCCGTTGTCCAGTGAACCGGCCGCGGGACCGACGCCGGTTCCTGCCGTCCCGACGGAAGCGTTGGCCGTGAGCGAGGAACCTGCGCCCGCCGCACTCGAAGTCGCCAAGGTGCCGGAGAAAAACTCGCCCGATGCGCCGCTCGTGAAGCACTACCGTTCGTGGTTTCTCGACTACGCGAGCTACGTGATCCTCGACCGCGCCGTGCCGCACATCGACGACGGGTTGAAGCCCGTGCAGCGCCGAATCCTCCACACGCTCTGGGACATGGACGACGGGCGTTTTCACAAGGTCGCCAACGTCGTCGGCCGCGCGATGTCGCTCCACCCGCACGGCGACGCCTCCATCGGCGCCGCGCTTGTGGGCATCGCGCAGCGTGCGTTCCTGATCGAGCCGCAGGGTAATTTTGGCAATACGCTCACGGGCGACGATGCGGCCGCGCCCCGTTACATCGAGGCGCGCCTTACGAATTTTGCGAAGGACGTGCTCTTCAATCCCAAGACCACCACATGGCAGCTCAGCTACGACGGCCGCGCGCAGGAGCCGGTGTCGTTGCCCGCAAAGTTTCCCATCGTCCTGCTCGAGGGCGCCGAGGGCATTGCGGTCGGTCTCGCGACGAAGATTCTCCCGCACAATTTCAACGACCTCTGCCGCGCCGCGATCAACCATCTGCAGGGAAAAACATTCCGCATTTACCCGGATTTCCCGACGGGCGGCATCGCCGACTTCGCCGACTACAACGACGGCGAGCGCGGCGGAAAGGTAAAGGTCCGCGCCAAGATCGAGGCGCGTTCGAAGTATCTGCTCGCGATCACCGAACTGCCCTACGGCGCGACGACCGAGTCGCTCATCGAGTCGATCCTCGCCGCCAACGCGAAGGGCAAAATCAAGATCAAGCACGTGGACGACAACACGGCCGACGCCGTGGAAATCCTCGTGCACCTGCCCGCCGGCGCCGACGCGGAGAAGATCATCCAGCAGCTTTACGTGTTCACGAATTGTCAGTTGGCGCTCTCGCCGGCGGCCTGCGTGATTGAGGACGACAAGCCGCAATTCCTCGGCGTGAAAGAAATCCTGCGCCGCAGCGTGGACAAGACCAAGGCGCTGCTGAAGCGCGAGCTGGAGATCCGCCTCGGCGAGCTCGAGCAGCAGTGGCATTGGGACTCATTGGAGCGGATTTTCATCGAGGAACGCATTTACCGCCGCATCGAGAAATCGAAGACGTGGGAAGAAGTAATCTCCGAAATTCGCGAGGGGCTGGAGCCGTTTCTGAAGCAACTGCGCCGCGACGTGATCGACGACGACATCGCGCGCCTCACCGAGATCCGCATTAAGCGCATCTCCGCCTACAACCGCTTCCAGGCCGACGAGGCCATGAAGAAGACCGAGGCCGAAATGAAGGAGGTTAAGCACCACCTCAAGCACCTCACCGATTACGCCGTGAAGTGGTTCGAGACGCTCCAGGAAAAATACGGCAAGGGCCACAAGCGCCGCACGACCTACGACGAAATCGAGCAGATCAACGCCGCGCAGGTCGTCTCCGTGAACCAGCGGCTCTACGTCAACCGCGAGGAAGGCTTTATCGGGCTCAACTGGCGGCAACACGAGTTCGTTCAGGAATGCTCGGTGCTCGACAGCGCGCTCTGCCTCATGGGCGACGGCTCGCTCAAGGTCACCAAGGTGGCCGACAAGGTTTTCATGGGCCGCAACATCATCCATTGCGCGATCATCCCGGCTGACGGGGACAAGAATTTCTATACGATGGTCTACCAGGATGGTGCGTCGGGGAAGGCGTTCGCCAAGCGCTTCCAAATCGGCGGACTTTCGCGCGACAAACTTTATCCGCTGGTACCGAGCGAAGGCTCGAAGGTGCTCTACCTCGACGTGAGTCCGACCGAGAAAGCGATGCCGCAGAAGCTGCACATCTCGCTCGACGGCCGCGGCGGTGCGCGCGTGCGCGAGCTCGACTTCGACCTCGCGCCGGTGCCCGTCAGCAGCCGCAGCGCGAAGGGCCTCACGATCACCAAGTGGAATGTGAAAGGCGTGAAGCGGATCGGATGAGTGGGCGTTTGGGCGCTGCGGCCTGGGCTAGAGCCGGTCAGCCGCTTCGGTTCCACGTTAGCCTGAATTGAGTTTGGCCGCGCCGAAGAGGAGGTCGAAGTCGCCGACGGAATCGCAGTTGGAGTCAATTTTTGTGGGCGCGGCCAAGCTCGTCCGCACCGCAGATTGGGTCCTTCGTGGGTTGGCCCAGCAGCCACGAAAAATTTCACGGACTCAAGTGCATCACAAATTTGGAACAATGGTTTTTCGTAGTTGCCAAAGACAGCGCTTCTGAGCGTCTAATAAACGCTTTCTGCGACGAATACCAATGACTTTTTTGGCTAAAATGGTTCCAAGGCGATTTTCGATTATTCTCACTTTTTTTGTGGCCGGATTTTGTCGTGCTCATTCCGTTGTTCCACTTGTGGAAGGGACTTTGCCGGAGGATTTCTTGCCGGATCTGAAAATGATTTTGAGTTCAGCTTTGCGGCAATCGCCGCAAACATTGTCGAACGAAATTTATGTAGCGCAGGCGGAATATACTCGGACGAGTACGGCGGCGCAGCGTTTGCCGAGTGTGAGCTCTAGCGCCTCCTTCGCTTTGAGCCGGATTACGACTGAAATTCCTACCCCCGCCGGTGGTTTTCGCCCTGGGCAACCCACCACCAACGAAGACACTGCTTACGGTCCGTACTACGGAGTTTCGCTCTCCCAAAATCTTTTCACTTGGTATCAAGTAACGAACCAGATCAAAATTGCGGATATTGGGGTTAGGATCGCGGAGAAAAATTACGCCGGGGCCTACGCGGCGCTCGCCGAAACGATCCGGGGGCAGTACTTAGGGTTAATTTTCCAGAAAGTCGGTCTGCGCAACCAGCGCTTTAGCCTAAATCAGACGGCACGTTTGCTGTCTCTCGACGAGGAGCGTTTACGGACGGGGAGTTTGGCCCCGGCCGAATTGATTCAACCGCGTGCTGGCTATGCGACTGCACGTTTGGCCATGGCGCGCTCCGAGGCGCTTTATGCTTCTTCATTACGTCGGCTCGCACGTCTCGCTGGTCTTGGAACGATCAACGAGGCGGCTATCCCGCTGGAGGTCCCGAAGTGGTCCGCAGCACCCGAAGCTCCTGCTTCGTTGGCGGCGTTGTTTAAGCGCGATGGGGTTGAGATCACGTTTCAGGGCCAGGTTAATGCCCTGCGCCTGAAGGAGGCTGACTTGAATTATAAAAATACCAGCACGCGTTTGCTCCCTCGCTTTGCAATTTCTGCCAATGTAGCCAAGTACAACAGTCAGACGGTAACGGCCACGACAATTACGCAGCAGGCGGCGGTTTCCACCTCGGCCTCGATCGGCGGCTCTTGGACGATTTTCGATGGTTTCGCCACTCGCGCCGCCAAGCGCGGCGTACTCGCGGGCAAGCGCTTGATTGAGCAGCAGCAAAAAAATCTCGCCGCTCAGATCGCCGACCAGCTTGAAACCCTAGTCCAGTTCATCGATTTTGCAGCGAAGACTTTGGAAATGACGGAAACCATCCGCGTCAGTTATGTGGTGAACGTAGACCGCGTGCGTGATGATTTTAAGCGGGGCAGCGTGACGGAAGACGCAGTTACCACCAGCCTCATGCAACTTTACACGCAAGATGCGGCGGTAGTCTCGGCTCGGATGGAGCTTATGAACCGTTGGTGCGAACTTGTTTCCCTCGTCGGTGTCGACCCAGTCTTGAATCAACTCCCCGCCCGGTATGCCCACTAAAACTGATCGTTCCAATTTAGGCCTTAAACTTGGACTGCTCCTTCTGCTTTCGCTTGGTTTGGGCGGATATTTTGTTCTAACGGGGCGCGCGACGGCTAAGGTTGCTATTGTGACCAAAGGCCGAGCCGTCAATTCCGTGCCGGGTACTCTTGTAATCAGGGCAGAATATGAGCAACCGCTTGTGAGTGAAATCGCCGGCCGGGTCATTGAGAAAGACTTTAATCTCGACCCCGGCAAGCAGGTGAAAAAGGGCGATGTATTATGCCGCATCGATAGAACCGATACCCAAATTGAAATCGAGAATATCGAAAGCGAAGAGAGCGCCTTGAAACGCCGCATCGAAGTCGGCTCGCTCACTGAGCTCGAGCGTCAAACGGCTCGTGAGGCCCTAGACCAATATGAACGCATGTATAAACTCGGGAGCGTCTCTGAAGCCGATATCATTAAACAAAGGCGCGCTTACAAGGCCATGGAAATTAAGGTCGAAAACGACAAGATATCCAGCCAGGCCTCGTTAAGCAGTTACATTAATCAGCTTAAAGTGAAACGCCGTATCGTCGAGAAAATGACAATCACGGCGCAGTTTGACGGCGTGGTTTCTGCGGTCTTTGTACACCCTGGTGCCTTGATCAACGCGAACACCTCCTTGGCGACTCTGATCACCATCAACCGCGTCGTTGAAGCGAAGATCAGCCAAGAAAACTTCGCTGGTATCGCGCTCGGTCAAAACGCTATCGTGCGTTTCCTTGGCCACGAAGAGGACATTTTCGACGCCAAGATCGTCAAGATTATGCCAACCGCCGAAGCCGACACCCAACGCTATATTGTGCATCTTGATGTGAACGTTAAGGGCCGTAACGAACTGCTCGTACCCGGTCTAACCGGTGAAGCCAGCATTGTGGTGGGCGAGCGCGATGCCGAAGCCCTTGTGCCACGCCGCGCGGTTTTTGGTAATGGTATCTACGTCGTCGAGGACGGTCGCGTGAAACGTCGCAAAGTGGAGCTTGGTTACGTCAGCCTCAACATCGTGGAAGTCATCAAAGGCCTAAAAGCCGGTGAATTGGTTATAGTGGAAGACATCGACAAATACCGCGAAGGCGACCGCGTGAACACCGAGGTCGTAAAATAATCAACCCCGGCTTAGTAGCTTTGCAGTTTCCTGTCTTGATGTCGCCAAATCTTCGCATCGCCCTCCGTTTCCTTACAGCGAAGAAGCGCGCCATGCTCATGAGCCTCTCTTGCACCGTGCTCGGCGTAGGTCTGTTTGTGCTCACGCAGGCCACAACGCGTGGTTTTGAGGAATTCTTTATCAAGACAATCCTCGGAACCGACGGCGCGATGCGGGTCGAGGATAAGATTCAAGACACGCTGCGTCAGATGACGGCCGGTGGTGGCTCGGATTTTCAAATCAGCCAACGCCAAGGGCTAAAATACATCGAAGGCATAGAGGAGCCGAAACTTATCATTAACGCGCTAAAAGATTTTTCCAATGTTTCGGGCGCCGCGCCGGTGTTGCGTGGATCGGTCTTGGTGCGCGCCGATTTCAAAAATGAATCGGCGCAGGTATTTGGCATTCACTTAGAGGATCAACTAAAAGTCTCAGATCTCGGGCGCCAGATCGTGCAGGGTGACATCGCGACGTTTCGCGAACAGCCCGCCGGTGCACTCATGGGCCGGGTGTTGGCCGACCGTTTACAACTTTCTACGGGCAGTTCCTTCATTCTCGAAGCGCAAGGTCAGCGCCTGCGCTACAGCGTAAGCGCCATTTACGAAACGGGCGTGGCTGATATAGATAAGATGCGCGTCTATGTCCACATGAGCGAGGCGCGTTCGCTGCTGAAGAAGCCCAGCGGAGTCTCGTTCGTACAAGTGAACTTGTTTGAGAAAGATCGCGCCCCGCAAAACGCCATGCAAATACAAGAGGTGCTCAAGCATAGCGCAAAGCCTTGGCAGGAACGTGAGAAATCATGGCTCTCAACTTTTCGTGCGCTGCGGATTTCGTCCGCGATCACTGTCTCGGTGTTTACACTGATTGCTGGTTTGGCGATGTTTAATACTTTGGCCATGATAGTCCTCGAAAAGACAAAAGACATCGCAATCCTCCGATCGATGGGCTATGAGCGTCGTGACATTACGCAAATATTCCTCTGGCAGGCGGGCATCGTGTTGACGATTGGAGCTATCCTAGGATGCATCGTGGGGGCCTTGTCTACGCTCGGAGTTTCCCATATGCCGCTGCCCATCAGTGGCATATTCAAGACGGAGACATTCGTGGTTTCGTGGAACGGTTGGCACTACGTGGAGGCGATCACGACGGCAGCGTTGATGGTTATGATCGCTAGTTTGATTCCTGCGCGGCGCGCTGCGAGGTTAGAGCCCGGCGACATCGTTCGTGGAACTGCTCAATAATTGCTCTTTCTGCTATGGCTTTTACAAATGAGCTAGCGCTTCGATGCGACGGATTGCACCGGTATCTCGGACAGGATGATGCTCGGGTTCATGTTTTGAAGGGTGTATCGTTTGAAGCGCGCCGCGGCGAGGTCTATGCGATAGTTGGTCCATCGGGTTGCGGTAAATCGACGTTGCTTTACTTGCTTGGCCTATTGGATCGCCCGGACGGCGGAGAGATTGAAATTAATGGACAAATGATGTCGACGTCCGACGACATCGCTAGGACTGACGCCCGATGTGAACATATCGGGTTCGTTTTTCAGTTTCACTTTTTAATGTTGGAGTTCTCAGCGCTCGACAACGTCATGATGCCGATGCGCAAGCTCGGTCGCTTATCCCAGCAAGAGATGGTGGAACGCGCCCATTATTTGCTTTCGTCTGTGGGATTGGGCGAGAAAACTCACCGACTGGGCACGCAGTTGTCGGGTGGTGAACAACAGCGTGTTGCTGTCGCTCGGGCCCTCGCAAATCAGCCGTCAATTATTTTGGCTGATGAACCGACGGGAAATCTTGATGTGAAAAACTCAGGTTTGGTTTTCGATCTGTTGACGCGTCTTGCGAAAGAGAATGGACAGGCTGTTGTCCTAGTAACTCATAATCCTGAAATAGCCGCACGTTGCGATTTTACACGGCCGATGCGCGACGGTCTTTTTGTTTAAAGCTAATTGGCGGCAATTGCTCATGGTTCCGGTTTAGGAGAATACCCTTGGTTCCTGTCTGGTAAACAAACTGGTGCGAGGTATTCAATAAACCGATACGTAGCGCTCGCCAGCTGCATGGTCGCGAGTTTGCATGACTTTGGTCCAAAATTGATAAGTTTTTTTGGGCGACGGTGGCTGGGGCGGGATAAAGAGTAAGGATCACCGGCAACCTAGGCGGGGCGCGACGGCGCTGCTGCAGGTGGGATGTGACGGTGCCTTGCAGTTAAGGGTCGATGCGATGCTCGGGATCGAGCGGTCCGGGCCTTTGGCGGGATTTACCGGTGTGTTCTCCCGGCCAAAATTTCTGGGGCCACTTCGGACGCGCGCAAATTAGTTTTTTTCCACGATTCTTGTTCGTCGCTTATTAAGAAACAGAAACGGAGCAAACGGGAATTTTTAGTTTACAATGGAAAGTGCCCTCTCTTTTTCTGAGGGCTATTACACCGAAAACCACACCCTCCACGGAGCATTCTCCACAACGTGCCGCAACCCCGGGTTGCGCATGTTTCGGATCTAGTGCACGCCGCTTTGGTTCGAAGGCGGAATCCGGTAAAGGTTTTGGATTCGTGCTTTCGCTTAGAAATCTAGGATTCAGCTTGAGATCAAAAATATTTCCCGGCGCGCTTTTGGGGTTGGCTAGCGGTTAAGCCGTCAAATTTCACGTTCCATGTCGAAAATTTTCCCGAAGTCTGCCAATAGCCTTCCGCTTCAAATCATCATTTACTTGGTGGTTTTGACCGGGATTGCGACCGCAGGTGTCACCTACTACATGACGCCGAAGTACACGCGGATCGGGTATGCTCCCGTCCAGCCGGTCCCGTTTAGTCATGAGAAGCACGTCTCCGAACTCGGGATTGATTGCCGTTTTTGCCATAGCAACGTCGATAAGTCGGGTCATTCAAATGTCCCGACTTCGCAGACCTGCATGAATTGCCACAATCAGATCAAGACCGACAGTCCTCTGTTGGCTCCGGTTCGTGAGAGCTACGCCAGCGGTGATTCGGTGCCGTGGGTTTGGATTCATAAGACTCCTGATTACGCCTACTTCAATCACGCTGCCCACGTAAACCGAGGGGTCAGCTGTGTCGAGTGTCACGGGAAGATCAACGAAATGGAAGTTGTCGCTCACAACCAGTCGCTCAGCATGGCATTCTGCCTTGAGTGCCATCGCAATCCCGAGACGCGGGTCCGCGATCCGAAGGATGTTTATGATCTAAATTCTCAAACCATTGCGGCCAAGGCTGGAGTCGAGGCCGGCGTAAAGTTCGTCCACGATTGGAAGATCAAGCCGCCACAGAGCTGTTCCGGCTGCCACCGATGAAACGCAAATTTGACCATTCCGCCCCGTCCGAAAGCGCGCTTACTGGGCCCCGTTATTGGCGCAGTCTTGACGAACTTACTGCCACCCCGGGCTTTCAGCAGCACCTAGCTCGCGAGTTTCCCGAGGGTGCCTCTACTCTCGATGGGGTAGATCGCCGAAATTTCATGAAGCTCATGGCGGCCTCGTTCGCTTTGGGCGGTCTTGGTTTAGCCGGTTGCCGCCGGCCCGAGAAGAACATTCTCCCTTTCGGCAAATCCGTTGAAGGCGTCATTCCTGGTCTGCCGCAATACTTTGCGACCGCGATGCCGCTCCGGAAGTCCGCGATTCCGTTGCTGGCCGAGACGCATCAAGGTCGGCCGACGAAGCTTGAAGGAAATCCGACTTACGCACCGCACGGCGGCGCGAGTTCTCTCCTCGCTCAAGCCTCTGTGCTTGATCTTTACGATCCTGAGCGGGCTACGGTAAGTACCAGCAAGGGCGATGTCCTTTCGGCTGCCGCAGCCAACGATCTTTTGGCTGGAATCGGCAAGACCTACGCTGCGGTCCAAGGTGCTGGACTCGCGTTTCTCGCCGAGCAATCGTCGTCGCCGACCCGTGCGCGACTTGTTGCCCAGCTTCGAGCCAAGTTTCCCAAGGCGATTTGGTCGGAGTATGAGCCCGTCAGCGATGAACCCCCGGCTAGCGCAGCTCGGGCGGTGTTCGGAGCCGCAGTGAAGCCAATCTATCGTTTCGCGAAGGCGGAGCGGATTGTTTCGTTGGATGCCGATTTTTTAAGCGCCGAGTCGGGTAGCCTTTATTACGCCCGCGAATTCGCCAAGGGGCGTCGCGTGACGAAAAAAGAAGACCCGATGAATCGACTCTACGTGGCCGAGAGTGCGCTAACGCTCACCGGCTCGATGGCCGACCATCGTCTCCGCCTCGCCAGCAGCCACATTTTTTCTTTTGCGGCGGCCCTCGCCGGTAAAATCACCGGGGACCCAGTCTATGCGCGCTTTGCCGCGGGACTCGATATCAAGCCTGAGTGGATTGCCGAGTGCGCAGCCGATCTCGCCGCGCACAAGGGCACCAGTCTCGTCGTCGCCGGAGCGCACCAACCCGCAGGGGTTCATGCGATTGCTTACGCGATCAATGCGTCGCTCGGAAACATCGGCCGCACGGTCGACTTCGTCGAAGTCGATTCAGATGCGTCCGTCTCCATCTCGGACCTCGCCAAGGCAATCACGGCAAATTCGGTCAAGACTCTTGTCGTTCTCGGAGGTAATCCCGCTTATAACGCGCCCGCCGAGCTGAATTGGTCCGAGCTTCAAAAATCTGTCGGCGAAGTCCTCCGCTTTGGTTACTATTCGGACGAGACCTCTGCTCTTGCCGGTACCCATCTGGCGGCTGCGCATTATCTCGAATCTTGGGGCGACGCGCGGACCGCCGACGGAGTCGTCGTGCCTGTGCAGCCGATGATTCTGCCGCTTTTCGGCGGGATTACCGAAATCGAGACGCTCGCCCGCATTTTGGGACTGCCCAAGACTGACGGCTACTCGCTGGTCTACGACACAGTAACCGCTCTTGGTGGCGGCGACTCGGCCAAGACCTTCCGGCGTTTTCTGCATGACGGGCTGTTGGCCAACTCGGCCTACCCGATCGTTTCGGTGAATCTCTCGGCTCGCGGCCTTGACCAAGTCCTCGGGGGCGTGGCTCCAGCGGTCGGCGCGCTTTCCAAGGCCAACCTTGAGGTGCGTTTCGTCACCGATCACAAGATGGACGACGGTCGCTTCGCGAACAATGGTTGGCTCCAAGAATGCCCCGATCCAATTACAAAGATTTCATGGGACAACGCCATTCTCGTGAGTCCTCGGCTCGGCAAGGAACTCGGCATCGAGCCCAAGGGTTCGTTGATCCAAGTCGCACGCAAGGAAGAAGCTGACTTTACTCAAGGGGCGGAGAACGCTCATGTATTTACGTTAACGGTTGGTGGTCGTACGGTTCGCGGTCCGGTTCATATCCAGCCCGGTCTGTCTAACTATACGGTCGTCGTCGCTCTCGGCTACGGCCGCACTAAGTCCGGGCATGTCGGGACTGGGGCCGGATTCAGTGCCTACGCGCTTCGCACGGCCCAAGCTCCGGCGTTTGTCACGGGCGCGACCTTGGCCACGACCGGCACCCGGATGAAGCTCGCGAACACGCAGGAGCATTGGTCGATGGAAGGCCGAGACCTGATCCGCGAAGCTAACTACTCAGAGTATAAGGAGAATCCCGATTACGTGCGCGAAATGGGCATCGAGTCCCACGCGCCTTCGAATCTAGGCAAAGTGGGGGAGGCCATGACTCCCGCGCAGCGTGCAACTGAAATCCCGCGCGGCGGTTCTCTCTATGAGACGCCGAAGTTTGATGGGGTGCATCAGTGGGGCATGTCGATCGATCTCAACACTTGCATCGGGTGCAACGCCTGCGTCGTTGCCTGTCAGGCCGAGAACAACATTCCAATCGTCGGCAAGGACCAGGTAATGCGCGGCCGCGAGATGCATTGGATCCGCCTCGATCGCTACTATTCCGACGGCAAGGCCGACGGACGTGCGATGGCCGACCTGTTTGGCGGCGAACCCAGCGGCAACAGCATCTTGCCGGAAGACCCTCAGATTTCTCTCCAGCCAATCGCCTGTGCCCAGTGCGAGCTCGCCCCGTGCGAGATCGTGTGCCCCGTCAACGCGACTGTTCATGACGACGAAGGTCTGAACACGATGGCCTACAATCGATGCATTGGCACCCGTTATTGCGCGAACAATTGTCCGTATAAGGTTCGTCGTTTTAATTTCTTTGATTACAACCTACGTCCGCTCGACAGCCTCTATCTCGGCCAACTGGCGCCGAAGGGTATGCCTGAGCTGGTGAAGATGGTGAAGAATCCCGAAGTCACCGTGCGGATGCGCGGTGTTATGGAGAAGTGCACTTATTGTGTTCAACGCATTCAAAACGGGAAGATCCAACACAAGGTGAAAACCGCGCAGGCTGGCCGTCCGTCTGACGTCGTCGTTCCCGATGGCGTGATCAAGACTGCCTGCCAACAGGTTTGTCCGGTCGAATCGATCGTTTTCGGCAACATTCTTGATCCGAAGAGCGAGGTCTCTGTCGCCAAGGCTCGCGAGCAGGACTACGCTCTGCTCGGCTACCTCAACATTCGTCCGCGCACGACTTACCTCGGCAAGCTGCGTAATCCAAACTCCAAGATGCCCGACTACGCCGCGCTCCCGCTCAGCCGCATAGAGTATAACAACAAGAACCATTCCGGCGATCACGGTTCCAGCCATGGCGAGAAACCTGAGAAACCAGCCAAGAAAAGTGGCGGGCACTCGTCCGTTCTCCCCGGTAACCGCAGCGGAGGGCAGAGCTAATGGGCCATAATCACGAATCTTCGTCCCCCGCTCCGGCGATCCTTGCCGAGGTGAATCCGACTCCGTTTCCGCGTGCGGTCTTGGTGGAAAACAACCGCAGTTATTCGTGGATCACTGAAAAGATCTGCGGCATCATCGAGGGTAAGACACCGACTTGGTGGTGGGTCTGCTTCGCTTTGGCTTGTTTCGTTGCATCCTTCACGGTCGCAGGCATTTCATACCTCGTTGCGACGGGCGTCGGCGTTTGGGGCCACGCCAATCCGGTCAACTGGGCGTGGGACATCGTCAATTTCGTCTTCTGGATTGGTATTGGTCACGCCGGCACCCTGATCTCCGCGATTCTCTGTTTGCTGCGTCAGAAATGGCGTACGTCGATCAATCGTGCGGCCGAGGCTATGACGATTTTCGCCGTCGTGTGCGCCGGTATCTTCCCGGTTTTTCACGTCGGTCGCGTCTGGTATGCCTTCTATCTCTTCCCGATCCCGAATTCGAATGCGATCTGGCAAAATTTCCGTTCGCCGCTCGAGTGGGACGTATTCGCCGTCTCGACCTATGGTACGGTCTCTGTGCTCTTCTGGTATGTCGGCCTATTACCCGACCTCGCCATTTTGCGTGATCGCTTCGAGGCCGCTGGTCAACGTGCCCGCTCCTTTATCTACGGATTTTTTGCGATGGGCTGGCGCGGTTCGAACCGTCACTGGAGCAACTACGAAATGGCTTATCTCGTGTTGGCCGGCATCTCCACTCCGCTGGTTCTTTCTGTTCACACCATCGTCTCGTTCGACTTCGCCGTTTCATTGTTGCCCGGTTGGCATACCACGATTTTCCCTCCCTATTTCGTAGCCGGCGCGATCTTCTCCGGCTTCGGCATGGTGCTTACCCTGATGTTGCCCTTGCGGGCGGTCTACGGTCTCCAAGATCTGATCACGCAGTATCACATCGACTGCATGTGCAAAATCACTTTGGCGACTGGCACGATCGTTGGCTATGCCTATGGCATGGAATTCTTTATTGCGTGGTATGGCGCTAATCCAAACGAAGGTTTCGCATTCGTGAACCGCGCCTTCGGCCATTACGCGTGGGCCTATTGGATTATGATTTCCTGCAACGTCATCACGCCGCAGTTCTTTTGGTTCAAATCGGTTCGGCACAACACCAGCCTCGTCTGGATTCTTTCGATCTTCGTCAACGTCGGGATGTGGTTTGAGCGCTTCGTGATTATCGTGACCTCGCTCGCCCGCGACTTTCTACCGTCGAGCTGGGGCTACTATTCGCCGAGCATCGTCGAGATCTTTACGTTCTTCGGCACATTCGGTGTATTCTCAGTGCTGTTCTTATTGTTCATTCGCTTCCTGCCCATCATGCCGATGGCCGAGCTTAAGGCTGTCACGCCGCAAGCCGATGTCCACGGCGGCGAGAAGCACTAATCAACCTCGACCATGCCTACTTCTTCTTACGGCTTGATCGCCACTTTTGAGACCGCCCCCCAGATTTACCAAGCAGCGCAGAGAGTGCGCGATGCTGGTTACAAGAATTGGGACTGCATCACGCCCTTTCCTGTTCACGGGCTTGATGGCGCGATGGGTCTTGGTCGTTCGCAGGTTCCGCGTATCTCCCTCGTAGGTGGGATAATCGGTTTCATCACCGGCATGACCATGATTTATTGGACTGGCGCGGTGGACTACGAATTGATCGTTGGCGGCAAACCCTACTTCAGCCCGATGTTTGCTTTTCCGATAAGCTATGAGCTCACGATTCTTTTCACAGCGTTCGCTACGATCGGCGGCATGTTCTTTCTTAATGGACTGCCGATGCATTATCACCCCGTATTGAAATACGAACACATCAAGCGCGGCATGGATGACACGTTCTTTATCGTCATCGAAGCACGCGACCCACGGTTCAATCTAGCCAACACCAAAGCCCTGCTCGAGCAGGCCGGCGGGAAAGCCATCACGGAGCTGGAAGCCTGAGCCATGCGCCACGTCTACCTTGTCACTTTCTTTGTCGTTGTGCTCGGCGTTTCCATTCTCGGACTGCGCGGCACCAAATTTACTTCGGCACCGATGGATGTGTTTCCCGAGTGGGCATTCCCCGGTATGAAGCATCAGCCCAAGCCCTACGCCCAAGGATCTAGCGATTTCTTTGCTGACGGACGTTCCGACCGTATGCCGGTAGCCGGCACCGTGCAACGCGGTATGCTCCGTGATGACGAGCACCTCGACCACGGCAAAACTGCGACGGGCGCATTCGCTCGCGGCTTCCCGGAGGTACTCCCGGTTGATTTTAAGCTCATGGAACGCGGTAAGGATCGTTTCACGATCTACTGTGCGCCGTGTCACGGTGCGCTTGGCGACGGCAATGGCATTACCAAAAAATACGGCATGGGTGCTACCCCGTCCTTTCACGACGACCGCCTGCGCCAGATCGCCGAGGGCGAGATATATCAGACGATCACCAACGGCAAAAATAACATGTTGTCCTACGCGGATAAGCTAGTGCCGGCAGATCGCTGGGCGGTAATCGCCTACGTCCGCGCGCTCCAGCGCGCTCAATCTGGCACCGTGGCCGATGTGCCCGCCGCCCATAAATCGGAGCTTGGTTTAAAATGAGCACGCCCGTCGCCCACCTCTCTCTGCCTGCTGCACCTGCGGCCACCGGCAAGTTTCTCGCGGCCGGCCTCGTCGGTCTCGCGCTCACCGCCGTAGGCGTCGCTGTCTCCGGCGCCCAGAAAGTCGCCTACGCCTACTTGGTCGGCTTCAGCTTCTGGGCTGCCATCGCCATCGGCATGATGATGCTGATTTTGATCCACCACATTTTCGACGCTTCGTGGTCGGTCCTCATCCGCCGCCAATTCGAACACGGCTTGGCCTCGTTCAAGTGGCTGGCAATCTTGTTCCTGCCTTTGCTCCTCGGCTCTTGGTTTTATCAGCGCGATCTCGTGTGGTCTTGGATGAATCTCGAGCACGTTCTCTACAGCGGCCATACCGTCGGTCACGATATTCTCTACACCAAGAAGTCCTCATTCCTGAACATTACTATGTTCACGGGCATGACGGCTGCGTTCTTCTTGATCTGGATGTGGCTTTCGGCCCGCCTGAGAAAGGCTTCGTTTAGCCAAGACACCGATGGCGATTTGAACTGGACCTACATGAGCCGCCGGACCGCCGCTTTTGGCATTCCGTTGTTGGCCGTGTCGCTCAGTCTCGCCGCCATTTACTGGATCAAGAGCCTCGAGTATCACTGGTTCTCGACGATGTATGGCGTTTGGTTCTTCGCCAACTGCGTGCGTGGTGCTCTCGCGGTCGGCATCCTTATCATGCTTTGGCTGATTGCCCGCGGCGATTACCAGGGCGTTGTGAACAAAAACCATTTCTACAGCATCGGCCTACTCACATTCGCGTTCACCGTTTTCTGGGCTTACGTGACGTTCTCCCAATACTTCCTGATCTGGAATGCCAACGTTCCCGAGGAAACCTTCTGGTATAATCTGCGCGAGGTAAACGCCGACGGTTCGCCCAGCCAGTGGAAATGGGTCGGGTTGCTTATCCTCTTCGGCCACTTCGTTGTGCCGTTCCTTTACCTCCTCTCCTATAAGCACAAGGTCACGCCGTCAAAGATTCGCCCGGTCGCGATTTGGATTCTGGCGATTATCCTGGTCGATCTCTGCTACAACATTCTTCCCGCCCTCAAGGACGAGCAGCACAACCCGCTGCCTTTTCTGTCCCTCAATCTGCTCTGGATTCTCACGTCGGTCGTCGGGGTCGGAGGCATCTGCATCTGGTCCTATCTGAAGAGTTTCCCGACCGCCAAGCTACTGCCGATCCGCGATCCCCGCATCGGCGAATGCCTCACCTACCATGAGTGATTCCCAAATCTCCGCGCCCCGACCTGTTTCGGTGGTCACTGTAGCTGCGATTCTGGGCTGCTTTGGGTTGTTCTTGCTCGTCGCCTATTATGGCTACGCGCAGAAGCACACGCCTGCGGCGCACTCGGTCGCGCCTGAGAAGTTGCCCGAAGATCTCGCTTGGAAAGCTACTCACGCTTCAAAGGCCGCCGTGTTGGCCGAGTTGCGCGCCAACGAACAAAAGCGCGCCGTTGCTTATGGTTGGCTTGATCAAAAAGCTGGCGTCGTCCAACTGCCGCTTGTCCGCGCGATGGAACTCGTCGTGCAGGAACACAGCGCTCGCAAGTAATCCTGTCTCTCTCTTTTTTCCAGACCGCGATGTCCACTGATTCGAACGACTCCACCGCCATCGATATTCATTCTCGCGGGCCCTTGGTGCTCTTGCTGGGCTCCGGCGTACTCTGGCTCGTGATCAGTGGTGTGTTGGCCCTGATCGCCTCGATTCAGTTGCACACGCCTACATTTTTTGCCGATTGCGCATGGCTCACTTTTGGTCGCGCGCAGGCGCTGCGCGAGACGGCGTTCGTTTACGGATGGTTGGCCAACGTAGGGCTTGCGCTCGGGCTTTGGATTGCGGTCCGCCTCGGGGGCGAAGCAATGCGTGCGGGCAATTGGGTCGTCGTGGGTGCCGTGTTTTGGAACTTGGGCGTGAGTCTTTCGTTGGTCGGGATCGCCGCCGGCGACGCTGCGGGTCACACATTTTTCCAGATTCCCTCTTACGCCCAGCCGTTGTTGTTGATCGCTTACGGTGCCATCGGCGTCGCCGGCGTACTCGCTTGGACGGGCCGGCGCCATGAGACCGGGTTCGCCTCTCAGTGGTATGTTTTTGCCGCCTTATTTCTGTTCCCGTGGCTCTTCTCGGTCGCACAGGTGACCTTGGTGTGGCTTCCGGTCCGGGGTGTGCTTCAGGGCATCGTCGCCGGTTGGTTTGCGCAAGGCATCTATTCCCTGTGGCTGGCGCCGCTCGCGCTCGCCTGTGCCTACTACCTGCTGCCGAAGATATCGGGCCGTGTCTTGCCGGCCTACCAGTTTGCGGTCTTTGGTTTCTGGACCCTCATCGTTGTCGGTTGCTGGACGGGCGGTCGCCATCTGATCGGTGGCCCGGCACCGGCTTGGATCGCGACAGTCGCGATCGCCGCCTGCTCGTTGATGGTGTTTCACTACTTCGTTGTTTTCCTGAACTTTCGCTCCGCTCTGGGCACAAAAAGTTCCGCGCTCTATTTCACGTCGTTCGGCCTCTTGGCTTACCTGTTGTCCGGTTTGGTCGAAGCAGTGATCTCGCTGCGCGGGGTCGCGTTGCATGCCCAATTTACCTTCGTCGAGCAGGCGGCGCAGCAGTTGTCGCTCTACGGAGCGGTTTCCATGGTGTTTTTCGGCGCGCTCTACTTTGCGGTTCCCCGGCTCGTCGGCAAAAGCTGGGCGTCGTCGTTTTTGGCCGGCGGTCATGTGTCGCTGGTTACCGTGGGCGTTGTGCTGTTGGTCGTGGCGTTGACTGCGGCCGGCTTTGCCCAAAGCCAAACGATGTTCGGTGCAACCCAACCGGCCAAGTTCGCCGATGTGGCGTCCGCAACTCGCCCTTGGCTGCTCGTGGCGACGGCGGCGCAGGTCGCACTCTTACTCGGAAATCTCATGCTGTTGGTTAACTTTGCCCAAACCGTTGCCGCGCTCGTGCCTTTCCGGGCCGCCGGCAATCCCGTCTCCCGTCCGGCGCTGAAGGCGGTGCTGTCATGAAAAACGGTCCACTCTTTTTCTTCGGTCTCTTCGCTTCGCTGACATTTTCATTTGCCGGTGTGGTGTTGTTTTCCAATTACCAACTCGGCGGCCTCGCGCCCTATTACGACGACAGCGAGGGTAAGTCCTTCCCGGAGCGGTTGCCAGGTGTTGCCGCCCGCGGCCAGATGGTCTACCGCGATCTCGGATGCATCGCTTGCCACACGCAGCAAGTTCGTCGGCCCAGTTTTGGCAACGATCAAGCCCAAGGCTGGGGTGATCGCCAAAGCGTCGCCCGCGATTATATTCATCAACCCTATCCGCAACTCGGTGCGGCCCGCATCGGCCAAGATCTCACGAACCTCGCGGGCCGTAAGCCCAGTGCTCTCGACGCCGAGGACCTGATGAAGCTTCTCTACCTCGGCCAGGGAGCGATGCCCGCCTACAAGTTCCTTTTCCAAGACGTGAAGGTGTCCGGTCAGGTTCCAAAGACAGCGCTCAAGCTTACCGGCAAGAATGCGCCCTCGCCTAGTCACGCCGTGGTCCCGACCGAGCGGGCGCAGGTCTTGGTCGCGTATCTCCTCAGCCTAAAGACCGCCTATGATTACCCGGAGTCCCGTCCTGTGGTGAAGACGGCAGCCAAAGCGGAGGGAGCGCACAAATGAGCACACCTCCTTCCCCGCAAGGCGACCACCGCTTCGACTCTGCAGCCAACGGCGACGCTGAGTTGCTCGAGTCGCACGCCAAAGTCGCCGGCAAACAGACCGACGAAAAAGGCAATTTCAGTTTGCTTCCGCTTGGTCTCATTTTCGGATCCAGTGCCTTGATCTTCTGGGCTGCGGTTTACGTCACGAAGTTCTCCGGCCACTACGATCCAAAGATGTTCGACGAGACCGCCCCGCCGTCGACTGGCGTAGAGGTTGTGGCTAAAGTGGACCCGATTGTTGCCGGCAAAAAACTTTATCTCTCGGCGTGCGTAGCCTGTCATTTGCCCGACGGAAAGGGTATCGCTGGGGTCAACCCGCCGTTGGCCGGTGCCGAGTGGGTCCTAGGGTCTGAGGAACGCCTCGCACGCATTGTGATTCATGGCCTAAAGGGGCCGATAACAGTTAAAGGGAACCAATACAACGGAGCCATGCCCGTATTCGGTAAAGTCCCGGGTTCCGGCTATAACTGGAGCGACGATAAGATTGCGGCTGTTCTTACCTACATCCGTCAGGAGTGGGGCAACAACGGTTCAGCTGTGTCCACCGAGCTTGTGGCGGCGATTCGTACGAAAGAGGGTGGTCGTAAAGAATGGACCGCTGAAGAATTGCTCCAGATTCCTTAAATTTTGTTTCGGGCTCGGAGTTTCTTGGCGCTAATTGCGATTTGTCTGCATTCGTTGTTCCAGTTTGGTCGGCGGACATTTCGTTGGATCCACGGGGCGGCGTCGGCTGCTCAAGGGTCGGATCCGTTGCGTGGCGGGGGTAGGTGTTTCAGTCCGGATTGCCTCGTGACCTCGCCCGCTACCAGTGGGGGTAGTATGGTCGCAACCGGGCGTATCGCCCGCGGTCGGTAACCGAGAAATTTCCTGTGCTGGCCTTTGGCGGGGCGATGCATCTGCTATGGGAATCATGAGATTCACCCCAATCCGCGCCCTCGTCGGTGTTTTTGCTGCATTGCTGACCCCGGCCTTCGCCCATCAGGCAACGGGCATCAAACTCACCGAGCCGACCGCCGACTCTATCACGGTGTGGACGCGCATCACACGCGACGCGCAGCGCGCCTCCGATGAGGGCCCCTTGCCTTCGACGAAGCTCTTTGATCGCACCAGCGGGAAAGAAATCCCGTTTAAGGACAATAACACCTATACAAACGCCCGCGCCGAAATCACGTTTCCGCCGGGGGCTGATATTGGTTCGATTCGCGGTGCCGCCCTCGGCGCAAGCGGGCAAACGCGGGTGCGCTATCGGGCGGCGGGCCAGAGCGCATGGGCTTCGACGCCTTGGCGGGATGTCGATCCGTCGCGGGATTTCACGGCGAGGTTTTCGCTGACCGGCCTTGCGGCGGCCACCCGCTACGAGGTCGTCGTCGAGGCCCGCCAGCGCGTCGAAGCGGCGGTGTTGAGCACCACCAACGGCGGTTTTGTCACCGCGCCCGCGGAAAAGACCGAAGCTGCGGCCAGATTCACGGTGATGTCTTGTCAGGAGTACGGTGAGCGGGACCGGCCGGACGGTTTCGCGATTTACCCCGCGATGCTCGCGCTCGGGCCCGATTTTTTCGTGAACACCGGCGATGCGGTTTACTACGACCATGGCCCGGTCCACGCGGTCAACGCGGACCTCGCCCGTTACCACTGGGCGCGGATGTATGGCTTCCCCACGCTCCGGGATTTTCACCGGCAGGTCGGCAGCTTCTTCATGAAGGACGATCACGATACGTTGACCAATGATTCGCATCCCGACGACCGCTCCGGCGACCTCACGTTTACGGAAGGGCTGCGAATTTTTCGTGAGCAGACGGCGCCGGCCGAGCCGCCGTATCGCATGCAGCGTTGGGGCCGGCATCTCCAGGTGTGGTTCTTGGAAGGGCGGGATTTTCGCAGCACCGCGGAGGAGGATCGCACGCAGACGCCGGGGATTTTGGGCGCGAAACAATTGGCTTGGCTCGAAGCAACGCTGGCCGCCTCCGATGCGACCTTCCGCGTTGTCATTACGCCGACTCCGATCGTGGGGCCGGACCGGGACAACAAGGACGATAACTATGCCAACAAGGGCTACGTCATCGAAGGCACGAAAGTTCGGGCGCTGCTCGCGCGGTTTTCGAATCTTACGGTCGTTACCGGCGACCGCCATTGGCAGTATGTTTCGCAGGACAAGACCACGGGCATCGAAGAGTGGAGCGTCGGGGCCGCGACGGACGCGCACGCGGGTGGCTGGAGCGAAAAGACCCCGCGCCCCGAGCATCGTTTTCTCCGCACCGGCCACGGCGGCTTTTTTTCGGGCGAGGTAAAGCCGTCGGCGGCGGGCGCGACGCTCGCGTTGCGGCTGCACGCGACCGATGGAACGGTGGTTTTTGAGTCTTTGAAATCATCCGCGCGTTGAGGAATAATTCTCGTCTCCGGCAGCGCGCCGTGCCTTCTTCTCGCCTCCTCAGACGCGGTTGATTTCGCGTCGATTAACCCCGCCCGTAAATTCGTTTCGTGAAAATTACCATGCCCCTGCCGACCGTGTCTGTTCGCGCCTTGTACTGGTTGAGTGTGATCGCTGTTTCCGCTCCGATTTTTGCCCAACCGGTCGTCGCGCCCGTGCCGGTGCCGCCCAAAGTCGCGGAGGAAAAATCCGTCCCGGCCGAGGCCGTCGTGCTTTCACCGTTCGAGGTGAGTACCGAGAAAGACAACGGTTTCGCCGCCTCCGGCTCATTGGCCGGCGGGCGCCTCGCCAGCGAACTGCGCGATACGCCGGTTGCCTACTCGGTCATCACGCGCGAGTTCATTGACGCGCTCGGAATCACCGATTTGCAGTCCGCCGCCGAATGGGCCACGAGCAGCACGCTCAACGTCGACAACGGACAGCAGAATTTTTTTAACTCGCCGGTCAATTTTACGATCCGCGGTGTGAGTTCGGGCCGCGGGCAGAGGAATTTTTTCCCGCAAACCAACAACGGCGACAGTTTCAACCTTGAGCGCTACGACTTCGGTCGTGGGCCAAATTCGATCCTCTTCGGCAACGGCTCGCTCGGCGGTATCAGCTCCTCGACCACCAAGCGCGCGCAGACGAACCGCGATTTCGAAACCGTGCAGCTGAGTGTTGGCTCGTGGCAAAACTACCGCGCTACGTTTGATGTGAACCGCCGCCTGAATCCGAAGTTCGCCGTCCGCGCCGCCGGCGTCTGGGGCGACAGCGACGGCTGGCGGCTCAAGGATTTTGACCGGCGCAAAGCCGCGTTTCTGACCACGACGCTCAAGCCGTTCTCCGGCACCGAAATTCGGATCGAGGGTGAGTATGGCGTCAATTCACGTCAATCGGGCTTCACGACGCTCGACGATCGTTTTTCCGGCTGGGACGGGCGGACGGTGTTCAACGCGCCCGCCGCCGCCACCGTGTTGCCGACCGGCGCCAATGCCCTCGGCATCGGCCGCCGTGGGGCCAACTATTTCGTTTACGACCACTTCGGTGCGTCGAAGGCGATTATCAACTACCAAAATGACCCCATCACCCTGCCGGGCGGCAACAGCACAACCACGCCGATCGGCGGCTTTGTGCAGGGATCGTTACCGGCCTTCAACAGCGCAGGCGCGACGTTGTTGCACGCGGTCAATATCCCGAGCAACCGCTTTGACATCGCCATCGCCAATTCGTTTTTTCGGCCGCCTTCAGAGGAATTCACGATCTCGCCCGATGCGCCGATTCTCCAGCAGCGTTTCAAGGATATCCAATTCACGCTCAACCAGCGGCTCGGCAATTTCTACTTCGAGGTCGCCGGCGATGTGAATCGCGGAAACTCGTTCGTCAACGGTGAGCAAAACCGCGGCAGTAATAACACCTACATCGACATCAACCGCGTCACACCCGACGGACGTGCCAATCCAAACTTCCTTCAACCCTACACGGACGGTCAGTTCGCACGTAGTTTTCGCACGGTGGATTTTAAAAATCTGCGTGGCGCCGCCGCTTACGTGCTCGACACCAAGTGGGGTAACTTTGCGTTCAACACCCTGGGAGGCATCAACGAGAATACCAGCATCAGCACCTTTCGTTACCTCAGCGTGGCCCAAGGCGCCGACCAGCGCGTCTGGGGTTTTCTCTCGTCCCCAGCGACGCAGAACGTGCGGATCCGCCGTTACTTTAACCAGAGCAGCCGGCCGATTCCCGATCTCGCCCTTGGCACGATAGGTTACATCGACCCCAACACCGGGACCAACACGACCATCCAGCCCAAGTGGGTAATCGACATCTCGCGGCGCGACACCGAGGCGATCAATACCTCCAACTTCAAATACATCTTGGGTTCGGTGAACGCGAAGTTCTTCAAGAACCGCCTCATCGTGCTTGGGGCGGTGCGTTTCGATTCCTTTGATTTCAGCACCCGCCAGCAGATCGACAAGGGTGATTATCCCCTCAACTGGAATGGCGATTATCGCATTCTCCGGCCGGCGGCACCCGCCGACTATGCCGGTCTCACCTATCGCCAACGCGACGCCGCCGGTAACCCGGTCGGCCCCGCTCAAGAGGCCGACATTCGCCCCCGCATCGCGCCCAACGGTGACCGCGATCCACGCTACGCGAACGACCGCTTCAAGAACGACTTCAACCCGCCGCCAATCAAGGGCAGCCAGATCACGCGCTCGGTCGGCTCGGTCGTCCACATCGCGAACTGGTTCAACCCCTCCATTAATTTCGCCGAAACCTTCAATCCGCCCGGCAACATCGTGCGTATCGATGGCCGCCAACTTGAGCCCACCGTCTCGAAAGGCACGGATTATGGTTTCCGCATGGAGCTTTTCCAAAACCGGTTGAATCTGAATTTCACCTATTACCAAACGGAAGAAATCAACGGCGCGATCCCGCAGGACGGCCCGAATTTCTTTAACGCGCTCTACAATGCCAACGTGGTCGGCGACTTCAGCCCCGTCGGCGGCAACATTCGCGGCGCCGGCCTCTTGCCCGCGCAATACCGAGACATTCGTACCCGCTCGGGCGACGGCCTGGAGTTCGAAGTGGTCTACAATCCGTCGAAAGCGTTTCGACTCACGGGCAGCCTCAGTTTCCCGAAGGTCTATGAGTCGAATCGCAACCCCGACGTGAAGGCTTACATCGACAAGAATGCGGGCCTGTTTCGACAAATCGCGACCGATGCCGGCGTGCTCATCAGCTCGACCAACGTGGCTAGCGTGGATCTTTCGATCCCGATTAACCAGCGGTCACCCGATGCGAACAACGCCACCAATGCTTATAACAACATTGTCGCGTTTCGCCAAAACATCGTGGACGGCAAACGGGCCAGCCAAGATCAGCCGGTCATGAACATTTTCGCCGACTACACATTGCAGGCGACGAAGCTCAAAGGGCTCCGTCTCGGCGCTGGCATCCGCTGGCGGGACAAGCAGATCATCGGGTCGCGCGGCTCCGATACGATCGTCGATCCATCAAATCCCCTGCGGGCGATCGATAATCCCAACGTCGATGCCTACACCCCGGTCTATACGCCCGAGGATTACTACATCGTGACGACGACGATGAACTATACTTGGCGGTTGAAGAACCGCCGCGAGGTGCAGGCAAATCTCGTGATCAACAACGCGCTCAATGACCGCGGGCCGCAGTATTCCTCGATCGCGCAAACGGCGTCGGCGCTGCGCCCCGTGGGCGGCGATTACCGTTCGCCTGCGCGGGAGACCGTGCCCATCTCCTTCGCGCTCAAGCAGCCGATCAGCTTCAATTTCCAAGTCACCCTGAAGCTGTAGTTTGCGAGTCGGATTTGCGGTGCGCGGGTGGCGTCGCGACCTCCGCGTGCGACGCCTCAAAGCAGGGCAAGGTCTTCGCCCCGCCCTTCCTTGGCGGAGTCGAGCAGGGCGGGTCAACGGCCCTGCCCTGCATTTTTAGGGAGCGAGGTAGACGCCTTTCAGCGGGTGCAGGTCGAGCAGGTTGCCATACCAACCCTTCACCTCGGGGCGCACGAGATTGTTGCGGGTATAAAAATACACGGGCGCGAGCGGGCACTCGGCGGCGAGAATTTCCTCGCAGCGCTGGTAGAGGGCGTGACGGCGGGCTTGGTCGGCGGTCGAGCGGGCCTCGGCGATCAGCCGGTCATACTCGGCGTTTTTCCAGCCGGTCTGGTTGTTGCCGTTGTCGCTCGTCATGATGTCGAGAAACGTGCTCGGGTCGAGGTAATCGCCGACCCACGCGAAGCGGGCGATCGCGTAGTTTCCGGCGCGCATAGTGTCGCTCCAGACCTTGCCTTCCTGGTTGTAGAGCCCGATTTCGATGCCGAGATTTTTGCGCCACATTTGCTGCACGGCCTCGGCGATTTGGCGGTGGCCCTCGTTGGTGTTGAAGAGAATCTCGAGTTTCGGGAAACCTGCACCGCCGGGGAAACCGGCTTCGGCCAGCAGCTTTTGCGCGGCGGAGATGTCCTGCGGCACGCTGGAGGTTGCGGTGAAGCCGGCGATGCCGGGCGGGCAGAAGTTTCCGGCGGGGGTCTGCTTTCCTTTGGCGACGTCGCGCACGATGCTCGTGCGGTCGATGCTCATCGCGAGGGCGCGGCGCACGCGGACATCGTTGAGCGGAGGCTTGGTGACATTGAAACGGTAGATGTAGGTCGCGAGCAGCGGGGTAGGGTTGTAGGCGGGAGATTTCTCGGCCTCGTAAACGGCGATTTTGGAGATGGGCAGCGAGCTGGTGACGTGAAGTTGGCCGGCGCGGAAGGTACGTTCCTCGGAGTCGGAGCTTTCGATGGGATAGAAGATGACCTCGCGGAGTTTCACGGCGGCGCGGTCCCAGTAGTGTTCGTTGCGCACGCCGCGGATGAACTGATTGGGCTTCCAATCGACGAGGGTAAAGTAGCCGTTGCCGACGAGATTGCCGGGGCGCGTCCAAAGGGCGCCGCGGCGGTCGGCGCCGCCGAATTTCTCCAGCGTGGCGCGGTGCACGGGATACCAGGCGGAGTGGCAGACCACGGCGGGCAGATAGGGTACGGGATGGTCGAGCGTAAGGACGAGGGTACGGTCGTCGTCCGCGCGGGCGCCGATGAGCGCGGGGTCGGTGATTTTACCCGTGTTGAAGGCCTCGCCGTTTTTGAGGGCGAAGAGGAACGAAGCGTATTCGGCGGCGAGCTTGGGGCTGAGCATCCGGCGGTAGGCGAAGACGAAATCGTGCGCGGTGACGGGATCGCCGTTGGACCACTTGGCGTCGGTGCGGAGGTGAAAGGTCCAGGTGAGGTTGTCGGCGGAAACCTCCCAGCGCTTGGCGACGGCGGGGACGGGCTCGCAAGTCTTGGCGTCGTATTGAGCGAGGCCCTCGAAGAAGGCCATGACGAGGTTGAACGTCTGTTGGCTATCGGTGATATGCGGGTCGAGATCGTTGGGCTCGGAGAGATTGCCAAGGTGGAGGATCTGGTCGCGGTTGCCGGCGACGACGTTGGACTCGCGCTTGGCGCAACCAACGAAGACGACCGGCAAGGCAAGCACGACCAGGGCGAGACGGCGCAGGATGGGGCGGAGAGACGGCATGAGAAAAGGTGGGCGCAGAGGAAAGAGGCTTGCGAGCGTGAACCCGGCCTTCAAAGCACGGGGCGTCACTGGCGACAACCCCAACCCAATCCAACTCATGACGAATATAATCGGCGTCGATATCGGCGGCACCAAGTGCGCGGTGTGTGTGCCCGAGGGCGAAGGACGGGTGCGGGAAGCGGCGCGGTGGGCGACGTCGGATGTGCAGGGTACGCTGGCGCGGATTTATGCGGAAGTCGCCGCTCTGCGGCCGACGGCGGAGACGGTTTTCGGCGTGTCTTGCGGCGGGCCGCTCGATGCGACGCGCGGCGTAATTTTGTCGCCGCCGAATCTGCCGGGCTGGGACCGGATCGCGATCTGCGCGGAGCTGACGGCGCGGTTTGGCGGGCGGGCGTATTTGATGAACGATGCGAACGCGTGCGCCCTGGCCGAGTGGCAGTTTGGCGCGGGGCGGGGTTGCCGCAGCATGGTGTTTCTGACGATGGGGACCGGCATGGGCGCGGGCCTGATCCTCGACGGGCGGCTCTATGAAGGCGCCTGCGGCAACGCGGGTGAGGTCGGGCACGTGCGGCTCGCGGCGGAGGGGCCGGTGGGGTTTGGCAAGGCGGGATCGTTTGAAGGCTTTTGCTCGGGCGGGGGAATCGCGCAAATCGCGCGGCAACGGGTGGCGGAATCCAGCGGCGCGAGCGTGCTGAAAACGATCGCGCCGGAGAAACTCACGGCGCGGGTGGTCGGCGAAGCGGCGGCGGCGGGGGACGCGCTGGCGTTGGCGCTGTGGCATGAAGTCGGCACGAAACTTGGCGAGGCCCTGGCTCTCATCGTCGATGTGTTGAATCCCGAGCGGATTGTGATCGGGAGCATTTATGCGCGCTGCGAGCGGTGGATCGCTCCGGCGATGCAGGTGGCGCTCGCGCGCGAGGCCTTGGCCGAAAGTGTGCGCGGGTGTGAAGTCAGGCCGGCAGAACTCGGCGACGAGATCGGCAGCTACGCCGCGGTGGCCACTGCGCGGTACCACGCTCGCGCTTGAACGTCAGATCACCGTGACCGGCGGCGGCTGGAGTTTGGCGATCTCGGCCATGATGCGTTCGCTGGCGATCTGGTAGCGCTCCTTGCTGGCGGCGGGATCGTCGTAAACGGCGGGCGGGATCGGGCGGCCGAAGACGACGGTGACCGGTGCGCCGAAGCGCAGGCGTCCGCGGCGGTCGAAGGCTTCGAAGGAGCCGAAGAGTCGAGCGGGCACGACGGGAACCTGCGTGCGGCAGGCGAATAGGCCGACGCCGGGCTTGGGCTTTTGGAGCAGACCGTCGGGCGAGCGGGTGCCCTCGGGGAACATAATGATGACGCGCTCCTGCTTGATCGCCGCGAGGACGCGCTTGATCGCGCCGACATCGGAACCGCCGTCGCGGTCCACGGGGATGACGCCGACGCGGTTGAGCCACCACGCGGGGAAGCCGGGTTTCCAGAGGGTTTTGCGGGCGAAAAAGGTGACTTGCCGCGGTATCTGCGACCCGAGGATGAACGGGTCAAGGTGGCTCGCGTGATTGGCTGCGACGAGGTGGCCGCCGGTCTTGGGCAGAAGGTTCACGCCGACGACGTCCCCGCGAAAAGAGATCTCGTGCAGCACGGCGGCGAGGTAGTGGCAAAAACCGTAAACGGGTTCCATGCCGATTTGGGGGAAGGCGCGGCTCATGGGGCGAGGCGGGCGGCGATGGGTGTGGCGATTTTGTCCACGACCTCGGCGAGGGTGAGGTGGGTGCCGTCGATCACGGTGGCTCCCTGCAGGCTTTCTTCGAGGCGCTGGCGGTCGAGGGTGTCGCGGCGGGCGACTTGATCGTGGAGGCCTTGTTGTTCGCGGCGGCGGGCCCGTTCCACGGGATCGGCAAAGAGGAAGAAGCGAAAATCGGCGTCGGGAAAAATCTTCGAACCGATGTCGCGGCCTTCCATCACGAGGCCGTTGAAGTCGTGGCGTCGGGCGGTGTCGGCCTGACTGCGCTGGTAGTCGAGCAGGGCCGAGCGCACTTCGGGGATCGCGGCGAAGGAGGCCACGTGGGCGGTGACCTCGGCGCTGCGAATCTCGGCGTCCGGGATCGTGTGGCCGGCGAGTTCGATCTCGGCGTTGCGGCCAGTGACCCGGGTGGTGACGGTGACGGCGGTCAAGGCGGTCTTCACGCCGGGCAGATCGGTGGGCATGACGCCGCGGCGGAGGAGTTCGGCGGTGAGCGCGCGGTAGTAGGAGCCGGTGTCGGCGTGAAGAAAATGAAACCGTTCGCTGAGGGTGCGCGAGGTGGAGGATTTGCCCGAGGCGGCGCCGCCGTCGATGGCGACGATGAGGAAGGGTGATCTGGGCATCAGGGAGCGAACGAATTTTGCCGGACGGTTTCCAGCAACTCGAAAAAGTGCGGGAAGGTTTTGGCACAACAGGCCGGGTCTTTGATGGTGAGCCAAGGCTGGCCGTCGCCGCGGAGATCGAGGCAGCCGAGAATGGCGAAACTCATGGCAAAGCGGTGGTCGCCGTAGGTCTCAATGGTCTCGCCGCTGCGGAGGTAGCGCGGCTGGATTTCGAGAGCGTCGGGTTTCTCGACGACATGCTGGCTGAGGCGGGTGAGCTCGCGGGCCATGCCGGCGACTCGGTCGGTTTCCTGTTTCCGCGTGTGGGCGATACCGGAAATGTTTGTGGGGCCGGCGAGCAGGGGCGAAATCGCGGCGAGGGTGAGAAACGTGTCGGAGAATTCGGAGAAATTCTGGGTGACGCCGCGTTGCATGTTCGTTTGCGAGAAGGCCGAGTCGAGGCCGCCCGATGCGGGGCGAATCGCCGCGCCGACACGGGTGAGCACCTCGGCGAAATGCGTGTCGCCCTGCAGGCCGACTCCGGGAGCGCGGAGGAAGGGCAGGTGAAGTTTGCCTCCGGTCACGATCGGCAGCGCGAGAAAATAGCTGGCGGCGGTGGCGTCGGGCTCGATGGCGAAGCGGGCGGGCGGTTGGTAGCGGCCCGGGTTGAGGACGAACGTGTCGGGTTCGGCCTGCGGGCCGACTTCGTAGCCAAATTCCGCCATGAGGCGCGTGGTCATGGCGATGAACGGCCGGCGCACCTCGGCGGTGAGCGCGATGGCGACCGGTCCGGCGGCGAGCGGCGCGACCATGAGGAGGGCGGAGAGGAGTTGGCTGCTCTCGCTGGCATCGATGCTCACGGCGCCGCCGCGCAGACCCTGGGCGTGGATCTCGATGGGAAAATAGCCCTCGTCGCCGAGGCAGCGGATGTCGGCGCCGAGCGAGCGCAGCGCTTCGATCAGGGCGCGCATGGGGCGCTTGCGCATCTGAGGCACGCCGTCGAGGCGGTAGACTCCGCGGGGGGCGGCGGCGCAAAGCGCGGTGAGAAAACGGGCGGCGGTGCCTGCGAGGCCGACGAAGAGCTCGACGGGGGCGGCATTGGCATGAGCGGCGTCGGCCGGAAAGGCCCGAGCTTGGTCGGCGACGCGGACGGTGAGGGCGGCTTCGTCGGCGGTGACGGTGAAGCCGAGTCTGCGTAACGCATCGGCCATGAGGCGGGTGTCCTCGCTAAACAGCGCGCCGGTGAGCGTAACGGGCGTGGCGCCGAGGGCCGCGAGCAAGAGGGCGCGGTTGGTCAGGCTCTTTGAACCGGGCACGATGACCTCACCGCGGACGGGCCGGGTGAACGGTGTGATAGGTAACAGTTCGGGCAGTGGCATTCGGGATGGAGACCGGAGATGGGAGGGGGAAGCGGGTGCGACGCCAAGGGGTTTTTGTGGGGGGCCGAGAGCGGTGCGGGCGGGGTGACCGTGCCACGACTCGATCCGGCGCTCGCCGTGAGGAGCGATCAAGGCCCGATCTTTAGAATGCGGTCGTTGTAGCTGTCGGTGATGTAAAGTGTGCCATCGCGGTGGACGGTGACGCCGTGGGGGCGGGCGAGTTCGGCTTGATCCGGCGGACCATCAAGGCCGGCGGCGCCCTTTTTGCCGGTGCCGGCGACGCGGAGAATTTTCCCGGTGGCGGGCACGTAGCGGCGGATGAGGTTGTTCTCGGCGTCGGCGATGAGGACGATTTTGGCGGCGTGAAGGGACGTCGCGAAGGCAAGAACAACGGCGACGGCGAGAACGAGAGTCGAGCGGGGCATGGGGAAAAATTGGGTGGAAAATAGTGGATTGCGGCCGAGCGAGGCCCAGCTCTCGCGAGGCTGGCGAAGGAGGTCGCGGAGATTGGCCAAGGAGAGTTTCGCGGCGGCGGCCTCGCTGGGTCCGAAGACGTCGACGAGGAGGAATTTGGGACTGGCAACGATGGGGATGCGATTGAGGAATCGGGTAGGCATCGGAGTGGATTAGGCAGGCGCTGCCCGAGGGCGGGGCGTTTGCATTCCGGCCACGGCACGCCTACCGGATCGTTGTTTTGTCGGGCCGAGATTGCGACTGGCTGGGCCCGCGGGGCGGCGCTCGTCCGCTAGTTCATCGGGTGCTCTTTAAGCAATTCTTCCGTGGTGTAGAGCATCATGCGTCCGGGATTTTTAGCGCGGACCTTTTCGACCTCTTCGGCTTTGATAGGAGCGGCTTCGTTGCCAAAACTGTTGCGCACGAAGGTGAGCACGGCCGCGACTTCCACGTCGTTCAACATGCCGCCGAAGGGCGTCATCGGCACCTGACCGTCGTATTTTTTACCGTTAACCTCGAGCGGTCCCATCAAGCCGTAAAGCGTGAGTTTGATCAGTCGCTCGGAGTCCTCGGTGACCCAAGGATTCTTAGTTAATGGAGGGAACGCGGGGTCGAGGCCTTTGCCGTCCGCCTGATGACAAGTGACGCAGTGGCCCTCGCGCAGGTAGATCTGTTGGCCGGCGAGGTATTGCTCCTGACCGGCGGTGTTGAGGTAGAGCGGGGCGGTGCGTTGCGCGTGTTCGGGCTTCTCGGCTTCCGTGATGCCGGTGAGGCGGTTGGAGGCAGTCTTCACGACCTCTTTGCTCCAACGGTCGAGCGGTTGGGCCGAACTGATGGCCACGATGTTTTTCGCCGCAGGCACATCTGGTAACCAAGACGCCGCGACCACGGCCTCGAGACGCACACGGCCCTGCTCATCGGCCGCGGCCTTCTCCAGCAAAGCGGCGTGGTCCGCGATGCGGTGGGTGTTGTAGCGCAACACGCGGACGGCCGCCGCGCGGGCGCGGAAATCGGACGACGCCAGCAACTCGCGCAGCAAAAGCTCGTCTACGGCGTTCATGCCCCAAGTAACCCAGAGCGCTTCGAGTTTTGCATGGATGTCAGTTTGGGCAGAGGCCCACTTTTTCACGGCGGGTAGGACTTCGGAAACGGGGTGATTGCGGATTTCGCGGCGAGTGCGATAGCGGGTGCGGCTCTCGGGTTCTTTCAGATTCTCGAGCAAGGTGGCCAGCGGGGCTCCGGCGATTTGCGCCGGCGTCACCAAGGGCCGTCCGGGATAGGTGATGCGGTAGATGCGGCCGTGGTTCTTGTCGCGCATGGGATCGCGCGCGTTGTGCTGCATGTGTCCGATGAGAATATTGTGCCAGTCGATCACGTAGAGGGAGCCGTCGGGCGCGAATTCAAGGTCGACCGGCCGGAAATTGCGGTCGGTGCTGGTGAGCAAGTCGTGACGGAACGTGGTCTTCCAACCGGTGCCGTCATCCTCGATCTGGTGTTGTTTGATGCCGAGGAAGCCGATCGCGTTGCCGAGGATGATGTCGCCTTGGACCTCGTCGGGGAAATGGCGGGAGGAGATGATTTCGAGTCCAGACGTGGGACGCACTTTCTCGGCCGCAGGAATGAGGTCGATGGTCGCCGGCGTCTTGCTCCCGAACGTGGGCTTCACCTGCATGGGCAGGGCCCAGTTCATCTGCGTGCCCGAGGTGAAGAGGAAGAAATCCTGCCCCCATCGGTCGAAGACGTAGCCCCAAGGATTGGGGATGTTCATCTGGATCGTGCGCTCGAGCATCCCGCGCTGCGGGCTGTAGCGGAAGAAGCCGCCGTCGACGCAGCGCACGGGGCCGTAAGGTGTCTCGACATTGCTGTGCAGAAATACGCCCTCGCAGAGCATGAACGCACCGCTGGGGTCGGCGGTGTAAGCGCTGATGGCGTGGTGCGTGTCATGCGTATCGAAACCGCCGAGGATGATCTCCTGGCGGTCGGCTTTGTCATCGCCGTCGGTATCGCGGAGGAGGACGAGATTTGGTTCTTGGGAGAGGTAGACTCCCTCGGGGGCGAATTCGAAACCGATGGGCAGATAGAGATTGTCGGCAAAGACGGTTTCTTTGTCGGCCTTCCCGTCGCCATCGGTGTCTTCGTAAATCAGGAGCTTGTCGTTGGGCAAAGCGTCGCCGGGGCGATAGGCGGGATAGGCCGGCATCGCTGCGACCCAAAGACGGCCCCGGTTGTCGAACGAAAGTTGCATCGGGTTGGCGAGATTGGGGAATTCCTTTTCGCTCGCGAAAAGCTCGACCTTGTAACCCGGAGGAACGGTGAGCCCGGCGACGCTTTCGTCGGCCGGGAGGATTTGGGTGGTGCCGTTTTTGATGCTGGGCGCGTAGTTCGTGGGCACGGGCGGCAGGACGTGCGTGGTGCTGTCGTCGATGACGAGATCGGTCTTGCGACCCGCGGCGACCTCGTGGATCGCCGTGTCGCGCAACGCGGTCATCTCGCGGTTTTTTTTGACCTCGTCGGGATAATTCTGCGGGCCGTAGGGGCCGTAGCGCCGGCCATAGGCATGGACGCCGTTAACGAGGTTGTAGTCGTTGTTCCAGAAGTAGTCTTTCTGCGTCACCGCCCGATGCACGAGCGCGGGATCGGTTTTCGAGACGCGCGGTTGCTCGCCGTAGAGGCCGGTCGCAAGCAGCTTGGCGACGTGTTTGTAGCCTTCGTCGTTGGGGATGAAGCCGCCCGTGGTGAGGGGCTCGCGGGCGTCCTTGTAGAGCGCCAGCATCGGGTTGAAGAGATCGATGAAGGTGAGGCCGTGTTTTTGCGCGACGGAGAGAATGGCTTTGGTGTAAAGCGCGAGGTTGAGGTTTTCCTTTACCCCGTCGGGCAGATCCCGCTTCGCGGATTGGTTTTCGTAGGCGATCGGCGACACGAGCACGACGCGGGGTGCCGTTTGGCCGTTGTAGGCTTTGCTCAACGTGTGCTGCACCCAGGCTTCCAACTCGGCTTCGAAATTGGCGACCTTGGCCGGCCCGTCGAACGATTCGTTGTAACCGAAAAAGGCGACAAGGGTGTCGGTTTTGAGGTGCGTGAGCCATTGGTCGGGGGTCGGGAAGAAACCCTCGCCCCGGTGAATTTTGAGTCCGGGGTGGAATTTTTCGGCACCGGGAAACGCCCACTGGGAAGCCCTTGATGGATGCGGCCGAAACCCGGGGGTGTCGCCCACGTGACCCATGTTGCGGAAGAACAACGCATGTTCAGGGTAGCGGAGGGCGAGTTCGGTTTCGATGCGGTGATAGTAAACATCGCGCTCGGCGAGCCCGTTTCCGATGAGCACGATCCGTTCGCCTTTTTCCGGAGGTGCGACGACTTGCGGGCGACGGGTGGTGGCCGAGCCGGGTTCGGCTTTAAAGGCGTGGGGCGCGTCGTAGATTTTTGGCGGTTGCTTGTCGGCTGGGGCCTTCTTCGCGGCGGGCTTGTCCGAGCCTTCAGGTTGTTTTGCGGGTTGATTTTGACCGGTATCGGCAGCGACTTCCTGGACGAGCGGAGGGGCGGCGTGGATCGACGCGGACAACGCCAAGGCAGCGACAACGAGCAGGGAAATTTTTGGGATGGTCATAAGGGGGTGAAACAACGTTCCAAACCTTACGACGGTAAAGTGAGACGAGAGAAGCCTGAATCCATCACGGTTCGGAGAGCGGTGAGGTGCGGGAATTTACCGGCGCACCCAAGTCGGCAAAAGCTCCCTTGCCAGGGTGGGCGCGACTCGCAACGTGGCGGGTTCTTATGAGCACCGCCGTCAAGATCTACGACACCACTCTGCGCGATGGCACGCAGGGTGAAGGCATCAGCTTTTCGGTCGCCGACAAGTTGCGCATTGCCGAACGGCTCGACCAATTTGGGATGGACTACATCGAGGGCGGTTTTCCGGGCTCCAATCCGCGAGACATTACGTTTTTTGCCGAGGCGAAGCACTTGAAGTTAAAGCACGCGCGGCTGGCGGCGTTTGGTTCGACCCGGCGCGCGGGTGCGAAGGCCGATGAAGATCCGCAACTGCGCACGCTGCTCGACAGTGGGATGCCGGTCATGACGATTGTGGGGAAAACGTGGACATTGCACGTCACGGAAATCCTGCGGACCACGCTCGAAGAAAACCTCGCGATGATCGAGGATTCGACCCGCTACCTCGTCGCGCAAGGCCGCGAGGTGATCTACGATGCGGAGCATTTTTTCGACGGTTACAAGGCCGATCCGGAGTATGCGATCCGCACGCTGGCGGCGGCGGTGCGCGGCGGCGCGAGCAATCTTTCGCTTTGTGATACCAACGGCGGGACGCTCCTCGATGAGTTCAAGACGATCGTGGGTCATGCCGTGCGTGAGTTCGGCGCGGAGAAGATCGGCGTGCATTGTCATAACGACAGCGGGCTCGGCGTGGCGCTGACGCTCGCGGGCGTGACCGCGGGCGCGACGCTCGTGCAAGGCACGGCAAACGGCTATGGCGAGCGCGTGGGTAACGCCAACCTCACGACGGTGCTGGCCAATCTGTTTCTCAAGATGGACTGCACGGCGCGATGCGCGGCGAATCTGGCGCAACTGCGGGATCTTTCGCTTTTCTTCGACGAGCTGGCGAATTTGCGGCCGGATCCGAAAGCGCCGTTTGTCGGATTGTCGGCGTTTGCTCACAAAGGCGGGCTGCACGCCAACGCGGCGCAAAAAGTGGCGCGGAGTTACGAGCACATCGACCCGGCGCTGGTGGGCAATCGCACGCGCGTGTTGGTGTCGGACATGGCGGGACGGAGCAGTCTCGCGCTGAAGGCGAAGGAACTTGGGCTCGAACTCGACGAGAAGCGGCCGGAGATGAAGGCTTTGATCGAACAACTGAAAGAGCGGGAGTTTCGGGGCTACGAATACGAGGCGGCGGATGCGTCGTTCCGGTTGTTGATCTCGGCGGCGTTGGGCGAGCGGAAGACGTTTTTCGAAGTGGAGACCTACCGCGTCATCATGGAGCGGCACGGCGAGGAATTGTGGTCGGAGGCAACCGTGAAAGTGAAAGTCGGAGGTCAGTCGGTGCACACGGTGGCGGAGTGCACCGGGCCGGTGGGGGCGCTGGACAAGGCGCTGCGGCTGGCGTTGGAGAAGACGTATCCGCAACTGCGCGAGTTGGTGCTGCGGGACTACAAGGTGCGCATTTTGGAGAGTGGAGCCGGGACGAATTCACGCACGCGGGTGCTCATCGAGAGCGGCGACGGCAAGGCCGTCTGGGGGACGGTGGGCGTGAGCGACAATATCATCGACGCCAGCTGGGAAGCCTTGCGCGATGCCGTGGAATACAAGCTGGCGCGCGGTTGAGGGGCGGGAACCTCCGCCGGGAGGTGTTCAAGATTGGTCGGAAAAATATCTTGAACTCCGCGGGGCGAGCCGAGACTTTGCACCCTCACTTTGGGGTAGGATACTCAAGTGGCCAACGAGGGGAGACTGTAAATCTCCTGGCTTACGCCTTCTCTGGTTCGAATCCAGATCCTACCACCATTATTTTCCCGGCAGCGAGTCGCAGTGGGTGCGTTAGGCGAAGCTGAGGCGGGTGCTGGCAAGCGGCGCACCGCACGCGGAAAACGTTCTTCTGGGTTGTGCGCCCTGATTTGCGTCAAATGAGCCCGGCGTTGGCGAAACTGTAGTGGCCGAGGCCGACCGGGTCGGCGGCGGGGCGGCCCATGATGATGTGGTCGATGAGAGGGATATCCACGGCTTTGGATGCGGCATGAATCTGGCGGGTGATCGCGATATCGGGCGCGCTGGGGGACGGGTCGCCGCTGGGGTGGTTGTGGACGCAGATGACGGCGCTGGCGGATTCGCGCATCGCGGCGCGAAACACTTCGCGCGGGTGGGCGAGGGTGCTGTTGGCGGTGCCGGAGGTGATTTCCTCACGACGGATGAGCCGGTTCCGGCGGTTGAGGCTGAGAATCCAAAACTTCTCCACGTCGAGGCCGGCGACGATGGGCTGCATGTAGGCGGCGATAAGATCGGCGCGGGTGAGCAGCGGGGCTTCGCCGGTCTGTTGGCCCAACACCCGGCGGGCAACTTCGATGACGGTGACGAGTTGCAGGGCTTTGACCGGGCCGATGCCTTTGAATTTGCGGAAGTCGGCGGCGGACCAGCCGATGAGACCGGCGAGCGAGCCCGCGTCCGCGACGAGGCGCTGGGCGAGGGTGAGGACATCTTGGCCGCGGGTGCCGCTGCGCAGGAGCATCGCGAGGAGTTCGGCATCACCGAGAGCGGCGGCTCCGAATTTTTGGAGCCGTTCCTGCGGGCGTTCGCCGAGCGCCGTCGCTTGCAGACGATTCTCAGCGAAGGGGGTCGGGGCAGGTTCGCTCATCGGGTGAGGCAAGTTTCTGGTTGATGGGGCGGAGGTGAGCAATTCCCGTTCTCGGTATGGCTTCATCAACATTGCGGGTAGTTGTCTGGGGCGAGAACGTGCACGAGCACATCAACGCCAAGGTCGCGGCGGTGTATCCCCAAGGCATGCATACGGTAATCGCGGCCGGTTTGCGGGAGTTGCTGCCGACGGCCGAAGTGAGCACGGCGACGTTGCAGGAAGCGGAGCACGGTCTGACCGAGGCGCGGCTGGCGGAGACAGATGTACTTACGTGGTGGGGGCACAAGGCGCATGGCGATGTGAGTGACGAAGTGGTGGCGCGCGTGCAGAAACGCGTGCTGGAGGGCATGGGCCTGATCGTGCTGCACTCGGGGCATTTTTCTAAAATCTTTAAGCGGCTGATGGGCACGACGTGCTCGTTGACGTGGCGCGAGGCGGACGAGAAGGAGCGTCTCTGGGTCTGTAATCCCGGGCACCCCATCGCGCAGGGGCTCGGGCCGTATTTTGAACTGCCGCGGGAGGAAATGTATGGCGAACCGTTTGGGGTGCCGCCGCCGGAGGAGCAGGTCTTCATCTCGTGGTTCGAGGGCGGCGAAGTGTTTCGCAGCGGGTGCTGCTACACGCGGGGCAACGGAAAGATTTTCTATTTCCGGCCGGGGCACGAAACGTATCCGACGTATTTCGATGCGAACGTGCGGCGGGTGCTGGCTAACGCCGTGGAGTGGGCGCGACCGCCCGCGACGCGCTGGGTTGATTGCTGTCCGAATGCGAAGAATCCGCTGGAGAAAATCACGCCGAAAGGCTGACGCTTAGGGCACGGGAGCGGGAGCGTCGGCGGCTTGGGCGGCCGCGAGACCGCGCCGTTCGTCGATGAAGCAGGTGACGATCAATCCGGCGACGAGAAAGCCGGCCAGCACGAGCAGTGCGGCGGTCGTGCCGAGGCTGTCCTTGGCCAAACCGAAGGGGATGGTGAGGACGGCGGCAGATTTGAAGACGAGACCCCAGAGTCCAAAAAACTCGGCGGAGCGGCTGGCCGGGGTGAGGTAGCAGAAAAACGCCCGGTTGGCGGCTCCGAGCGAGCCGAGGCCGAAGCCGATGAAGTTGCCCACGACCCAAAGCGGCCAGCGGGGGTAGGCGGCGGGATCGGCGGATTGCGTGCGGAGCCACGAAAACAAGGCGAAGCCGAGAGCGGCGAAAATCCAAACCGAGAGGAGCACGACCGTCATGCGCTTGTGGCCGAAACGGTCTTGGAAAAACGCCGGGATGAGCGTTCCGATCACGCCGGAGGCGGTGATGACGGCGACGAAGAGAACGAGTTGGACATCGTTGAAGCCGAACTCGGCGGCGAGAATCGAGGCAAACATCACGATCACCGTCATGCCGGTGCCGTAGAGCAGAGATGCGCCGAGGAGCACGGCGAGATCGCGGAATTTGGCGGCTTGGCTGATCGTAGTTTTGAGCTGGCGGAAGGTGTCGGTGAAGAGCCGGTGCGCGGGCGCGCCGGCGGGGGCGGGCCGTTCCCGGAGTCCAAGGAGCGTGGGAATCGCCAGCGCAAAGAACCAGAGGCCGGCGAAGACGAAGATCGGGCGCCACTGGTCGGGTGATTCCAATTTGAGTCCGATCATGAGGCCGGCGGTGACGACCAGCAGGAGCAAGGCGGCGGAGTAGGCGCAGGCCCAGGAGAACGCGGAGACCCGGCCAAAGTGCTCGCGCGTGGAAAGCTCGGGCATGAAGGAGGCGAGGAAGTTTTCGCCGAGGGAAAACATGAAGTTCGCAGGGATGTAGAGGGCAATGGCCAGGGCGATCTGGCCGGGCTGGATCAGAGCGAGCGCGCAGGTGAAGACGGCGCAGGTGAAACCGGTGATCAGCAGACCGGCTTTTTTCCAAGCGCGGGCGTCGGCAAGGGCGCCGGCAAAGGGCGAAACGATGACGACGAGCACCATGCTCGCGGCGTAGGTGAGCGTCCAGATCAGGTCATCTCTCGCCGGATCGCGGACCACGACCTTTTGAAAGAAGATCGAGAACAGCAGCGTATTGATGATGAGCGTGAACGACTGGTTCGCGACATCGAAGGAAATCCAGGACCAGAGCTGACCTTGTCGCGGCAGGCCGCGTAACGGGTAGAGGCGGGAGAACCGGGAGGGCGGCACGGCGGAAAGTTGTGGTTAACTTCCCGGCGTGAAAAGGCGGAACTGGTCGGCGTAGCTGGCCCGCGCGAAGGCGGGGGCGCGTCGGACTCAGTAGTGCTTCACGTAGCCGTTGCGGCGGAGGCGCTCGAGCCAGCGCTCTTGGCTGGTGCGGGCCATCTGGGACACGAGGAGTCGCTCAATCTGGTCGCGAACCTCGTCGATGGCTTGGTTGCCGGCAAACTTGCGCTCCTCGGCGAAGAGGATGAAGCAGCCCTCGGGAAGAATGACGGGCGCTGTGATTTCACCGGCCTTCAGATCAAAGAGGGGCTTGGCAAATTCCTCCTTGAGGTCCGAGCGTTTTTGCCAGCCCCAATCGCCGCCCTTGGCGCGGCGGGAGTCTTGGCTGTATTCGCGGGCAAGCTCTTCAAATTTGGAGCCGGCGCGGAATTTGGCGATGAGCTCGTCGGCCTTGGCCCGGAGGCTGGCGTCGGTCGCATCGTCGACCCGGGAGAGCTGGATGAGGCGGAGGTGGACGCTGTCCTCTTGGAAGAAACGGTCTTTGTTTTCGCGGTAGAACGTCTCGATGCGCACGGGGCTGACCACGCTTTGCGATTTCCGCTGCTGCTGCTGCATGTAGTGATAGATGATGTCCTCTTCGATTTCCGAGCGGTATTCCCGCAGGGTGACGCCTTTGCCGCGGAGGTAGGCGAGGAACTTGGAGCGATCGTTGTCGAACTGCTCGGTCAAGATGTCGGCGATGCGATTGTCGATGTAGCTCTCGGGAATGCGGCGGACTTCTTTTTCGTCTTTGGCCTTCCGAAATTCTTTAACGATCAGAACCTTGTCGATGAGATCTTGGATGACTTGGTCTTGGAGGGATTCGAGTTTCTCGTTGAATTCCCTCTCGTTGCGGGCGTCGCGCTGGATTTGGGGAATGAGCGGGGCGATCTCGCGGCGGATGTCGTCGACGGTGATGACTTTTTGCTCGGCGATCGCGGCGATGCCGTTGGCGAAACGCATATTCAAGCCATCGTCTTGGGCTAGGGCGGAGGTGAGCGAAGCGAGTGCGCAACCGATGAAGGCGAGACTTCGGGAGATGGTCATGGGGTCGGCAGGTTGTTCAAAAATATGATTACTTCTTTCAACCGTAGAAGTGGCTTCGGAGCGGTCAACCGTGGAAACCGGGTGCCGTGCATCACCCAGTCGTCGCGCTGCCTGCTCTGACGCCGACACTTCAGACGCGTCGATTCGGTTTCGACGGAAAGGATGCTTTTTTGTTCCGCCCGAATTCGGATCTCGGTGATCAGAAGCAAGGCCCTGACCTCGTCGCCAAACTTGCCGAAACGGTCGCGGAGGTCGGCTTCCACCTGCTTCAGGGTTACGAGGGTATCGGCGAGGGCGAGTTTGCGGTAAAAATCGATGCGTAAACGGGTTTCGCTGACATAGGCGGCCGGAATCCGGGCTTGGATCGGCTCGACGGCGGGACCCTCGTTGGCGGCGTCTTCGGCATCGCGAATCGCCGTGTAGCTATCGACGTGGCGGCCGCGGCTTTGGGCGTCCCGGGGGGTGCCGTCGCCGACGAAGACGAAGTCGAGCTTCACGCTCGCGCGGATGGCGGCGGCGGTCTTGTCGCCTTTGAGCCGGGCGACGGATTGACGGAGCAATTGGCAGTAAAGTTCGAAGCCGACGCCGACGATGTGGCCGCTTTGCTCTGAGCCGAGGAGGTTGCCGGCGCCGCGGAGTTCGAGGTCGCGCATGGCGATGCGGAAGCCGGCGCCGAGCTGGTTGTGCTGGCGCATCGCGCCGAGGCGCTCGCGGGCGATCTCGAGGAGCTTGGTGTGACGGTGGAGGAGCAGGTAAGCGTAGGCCTGGTGCTTGAAACGGCCGACGCGGCCCCGGAGTTGATAAAGTTGGGAGAGGCCGAAACGGTCGGCGCCCTCGATGATGATCGTGTTGCAGTTGGGGATATCGAGGCCGCTCTCGATAATCGTGGTGCAGATGAGAACCTGATACTTGGTGGCAACGAAATCGGTCATGATGTGTTCGAGTTCATCGGCTTCCATCTGACCGTGGCCCACGCCGATTGTGAGTTCGGGCAGCAGTTGGCGGAGGCGCGCGGCGACGAGCTCGATCGTCATGATCCGGTTGTGCAGATAAAAAACTTGGCCGCCGCGCCGCACTTCGTGGCGGATGGCGTCGACCACCAGTTGCTCGTCGTAGGTTTTGACAATGGTCTGGATGGGGTGGCGGTTGGTGGGCGCGGTCTCGATGACGCTGAGGTCGCGGGCCCCGGTGAGCGCCATGTACAGCGTGCGGGGGATCGGCGTCGCGCTCATGGCGAGCACGTCGACGGTGGCCCGCATGCGCTTGAACGCTTCTTTGTGTTTCACGCCGAAGCGTTGCTCCTCGTCGATGATGACGAGCCCGAGTTCGCGAAATTTGACGTCGGCTTGGAGGAGGCGGTGCGTGCCGATGAGGATATCAACTTGGCCGGCGGCGGCGGCTTCCAGAATTTTTTTCTGCTCCGCCCGGGTGCGGAAACGGCTGACCATCTCGACGGCGATGGGGTAGCCGGCCATGCGCTCGCGGAAGGTGTTGAGATGCTGCTGGGCGAGGACGGTGGTCGGGATGAGCAACGCGACTTGGCGACCGCTTTGAACGGATTTGAAGGCGGCGCGGATGGCGACCTCGGTTTTCCCGAAGCCGACGTCGCCGCAGATGAGGCGATCCATGGGCCGGGTTTTCTCCATGTCGGCTTTGGTGTCGGCGATGGCTTTGAGCTGGTCTCGCGTCTCGGTGTAAGCGAACGAACCCTCGAACTCTCGTTGCCAAGCGGTGTCGGGCGGGCAGGCGAAACCGGGTTGGGCCTCGCGCTCGGCATGGATGCGGAGCAACTCGGCGGCGAGATCGATGGTCGAGCGTTCGGCGGCTTGGCGGGCTTTCTCCCAGCGTCCGGAACCAATGCGGCCGAGTTGGGGCTTGGTCTTGCTGAGCCCCACGTAGCGGCTGATCAGATGGGATTCCTGGAGCGGAACGTGAAGCGTGACGTGGTCGTCGAACTCGAGGGTGATGACTTCCCGGATGCCCTGCGCGGTGTCGAGTTTGGAGAGGCCGCGGTAAAGGGCGATCCCGTGCTGGAGGTGGACCACGAAGTCGCCTTCGACGAGTTCAGAGAAATCGAGCAGTTGGTCGACTTGGGCGCGCTGGGCGGAGGCGCGAACGATCCCGGTGGTGCGGCGGGCGCGTTGCCGACCGAAGATCTCGGTCTCGGTGACGAGCACGAGACCGGCGGGGCTGGCACCGAATTCGGTCCAGTGGAGCGCGGGGCGGGCGGGGCCGAAGGCGACTTTGAAGCCCTCGTTGAGCGCGCCGCGGAGAAAGATCGGTTTGAGGATTTTGAGCGACGGATCCTCGGCGATGATCTCGCGGATGCGTTGCTCTTCGCCCTCCTTGGCGGCGACGACGGCGACGGCGTAGCGGGCCTTGCGCCAAGCGGCGACCTGGCGGAGGAAGCGGCTGCGGGCGTCGACCTCGACCTGCAGGCGCTCTTGCGCGACGAGGGAGTCGTCGGGGTAGGTGCGGTGATGGGCGAGGCTCTCGGTATCCCAAGTGAGTTCAATTGCGGGCGTGGCGAGCAACGAGGCGGCCTCGTCAAGATCGCTCAAGGCGAAGTGGGCGGTGCAACGGGCGGCGAGCGGCGTGAAGCCGTCGAAGCCCTCGCGGGCGAACGCGCTGAACGACGTCTCGAGCAGGGCGGGCTCGATGAGGACGAGGTGGGCGGTGGGCGGGAGGTAGTCGGCGAGGCCGGCTTGGGCAGGAGCGAGCTTGATGCGCGGGGAGGCGGAGAGGGTGATTTGCGCGATGGACTCGCCGGAACGTTGCGTGACGGGGTCGAAGGCCCGGATCTCTTCAAGTTCGTCGCCGAAGAAATCGAGACGGTAGGGCTGCGTCGCGGTGACGGGGTAGACGTCGATGATGCCGCCGCGAATCGCGTAGTGGCCGGGAGATTCGCAGACGGCTTCGGAATCGTAGTCGAGGGCGCTGAGCTGTTCGAGCAGGCCGGTGAACGAAAGGGTGGTGCCGCGGGTAAGCGTGAGTTCGCGGGCGGCGAAGGCCTCGAGGGCGGGGACGTTTTGGAGCAGCGCGGCGGGGGTAGAAAGAACGAGGAGTTGAGCACTGACGGCCGAAGGTTGATGGCCGGCGAGCGGGCGGAGAGCGCGAAGTTTTGACAGAACGGTGAGGCGGTCGCTCGAGGCGGCGAAGGCCTCGCGCATATCGCGGGTGTCGGGCTGGGACTCGGGGAAGACGAGAACGGTGAGGGGTGTCGACGTGCCGGCGGCAGCGTGGAAGAACGCGATGTCTTCCGCGAGTTGCTCGGTGAGTTTGGGCTCGTCGGCGATGACGAGCCAAGCGGAGGACGGATGGGCGCGGACCAACTCGGCCAACACGGCGCCGCGGGCCGCGGGGCAGATGCCGGTGAGGCGTTGGGGAGGAAAGGCAGGAGCAGGGGCGGACATGGCGGGCGCGGGCCGAGCCGCGGCGGGAGCGCGGATGGCCAGACGGGTAAACTAGACGGGAGGCTGCGACTTGAGGGTTTCGAGCGCGATGCGGGCGGCGGCTTCTTCGGCGAGTTTTTTCGAGTTGCCGGTACCTTGGCCCAGAGGCTTCTCCTTGAAATAGACCTCGACGACATAGCGGCGCTCGTGGTCATGGCCCTCGGTACGGACGACTTCGTAGCGGACTGCGTTGTTGCCGTGTTTGGGTTGAACCAACTCCTGCAAACGCCCCTTGGGGTTGTGCAGATCGCCGACTGAGCCGAGACGGGTGTTGAGATCGCCGATGATCGCCAGCATCACGCGACGGGTGGTGGGCCAATCGCTGTCCAGATAGACCGCGCCGAACAGGGCTTCGCACGCATCCGCGAGGCTAGATGCGCGGGTCTGGCCCCCGGTGTTTTGCTCGCTGATGCCCAAGCGCAGGCAGACGTCGAGCCCGAGGTCGCGCCCGAGCTGGGCGAGAAATGAACCCTTTGCGAGGGCGGCGCGGCGGCGGCTGAGGTCGCCTTCGCGCTCGTGGGGATATTGGGCGAAGAGCGTTTCGGTGAGCACCAACTGGAGGACGGCGTCGCCGAGGAATTCAAGGCGCTGATTGCTTTCGGTGACGTGCGGATTGCCTTGGAGAAACGACTGGTGGGTGACGGCCCGGAGCAGCAGTTCGGGATTGCGGAACGTGTAGCCGAGGCGCTGCTGCAATTGATTCAGGGGTGAGTGCATCAGGAGCTGGCGCTGGCGTAGCGGCGGAGGCCGCGGTGAAAGATGATCAACGCCGCCACAAACCAGGCGATGGTGGCGGCAAGGAGGGCGAGCACCCAGTTGGGTTGGAAGCCGCGGAGCAGCACTTCGGCGGGCGCGTTGCTTACGACCACGACGGGCAACAGCCAGACGAAGACGACACTGGCCACCCCCTTGAACGCGGCGCGCGGCAGCCGGGAAAACTCCGAGAGCGTGAAGTAACTGCTTTCGATCCCCTGCGCGCTCGTCAGCCAGAACGCCAGCGAGATGGTGATGACGAGCATGCTGTAGTGGATGATAAGGCCGCAAAAGATCATCGCCGCGTAAAGCAGCAGATCGAGGGCGCTCGGCTGGAGGCCGAGTTGATTGGCGGAGTAGGCGATGACGCCCATCGCGACGAAGGAGTTGAGCAGGCCGTCGAGGTCGAGTTTGCGCGTCGAGGCCATGAACAGGATGTTGCCGGGCTGCGCCAAAAAGAAATCGAAGGCGCCGCTCTTAATGTTGCGGCCCATTTCAAACAGACTGCTCCAAAAGAAGCCCATGAGAAATCGCTGCACGAGCAGGGAGGTGCCAACGAGCAGCATCATTTCGTATTTTTTCCAGCCGGCGATGGAGTCGGTGTGCTCGTAAATCACGGCGATGAGCAACAGATTCACGGCCATCCAAAGGAGCTCTACGGTGGCCCAAAGGAAGAAATCGAAGCGGAACATCAACGTCCGCGTGATCGAGTAGCGGGCGCTCGCGAGCCAGATTTTGAGATATTTGGGCATCGGGGTGCGTGGGCTGCTTCAGCCGCCGACGGCGGTGTGACGGCGGAGCCCGCGGCGCCAGAGAACGGTGTTGAGACCCAGCAGGGCGACGGCCCAAAAAAGCTGAATAGCGAAGCCCTGATACGTCGCGGCGAGGTCGATGCGGCCCGTGAGGATCGCGGTGGGGAAATAAGTCTGGTAGTAGAACGGGAGCAGTTTTGCGATTTCGAGCATCCAGGCGGGCAGCAGATCGAGCGGAAACATCTGTCCGCCCAAGAGCGATTCGATGGCCATGGATAGAATCACGAAGCCCTGAATCTCAAGAAACCAGAAGGTTAACATGCCGAAACAGTAGGCGATGCTGAATTGGATAAAGGCCGAAAGCAGCATCGCGGGAATCACTAGACCGTAGCGCCAAGGGTCGGTGGGTAACGTCAGGTATGAATGCAGAAAAGGCAGGGCGACGCAGAGCGGGATCAGGATGAGCGCGCCGCTGACGAGGCGGGCGGCGACGAAAATGCTGAAGCGGTAGGAGAAATAGTTGATCGGTTTTAAGATGAACTGGTTGATGAGGCCGCTGCGGATTTCTTCGCTGATCTGGTAGTCTTCGTTAAAGGCCCCGACGAAGAATTGCATGACCAGCATCACCAGAAAATAGGTGAGCGTTTGCTCGAAGCTGAAGCCGCCGATGTGGAGCGTGCCGGCGTAGGCGGCGCCCCAGAGGATAAACACGACCGCGAGGTGAAAGAGCGAAAAAAAGCCCCGCACGGCGAAGTTGAGCCGGTAGACGAGATTGCTCTGAAGGCCGATCAGGAAGGATTGATAATACTTGGCGGAAGCGGAAAACACGGGGAAAGAAGTCGTGGAATGGGTAGTGGGTCGCGAATCGGTGCAAGCCGCGGCGCAAAATTCCGTGAGCGCGGTGAGGCGCTACTTTTGGGCCAAGCCGAAGCGCGCGATCACCTCGTCGCCGAGATTTTTGTAGGCGGCGGCACCGGGGCTCGAGCGGTCGTAGGCAAAGATGGTTTTGCCGAAGCTGGGAGCTTCGCTCAGCCGGACGGTGCGGGGGATGACGCTCTTGAAAATTTTATCCGGCAGATGTTTTTTGACCTCGTCCACGACTTGGCGGGAGAGGTTCGTGCGCAGATCGAACATGGTCATGACGACGCCGCCGAGCTGGAGGTCGTCGTTGATGTGGGCGGCCTTGAGGCGGTCGACGTTGCGCAGAATCTGACCGAGGCCTTCGAGGGCGAGGTATTCGCACTGGAGGGTGATCAGGAGGTAATCCGCCGCGGCGAGGCTGTTCATGGAGAGCATCCCGAGGGCGGGCGGGCAGTCGATGATGATGGCGCGGTAGTCCTGGCTGGCGCGAAGCGGCGCGAGGACGGCCTTGAGGCGGAGCAGGTAGTTTTCCGTCGAAGCGAGTTCGATCTCGGCGGCCGCGAGATCCTCCTCGCTGGGAATGAGAGCGAGATGATCGATGGAGGTGGGCATGATCATTTCGAAGGCATTGCCCTCGCCGCGGAGCGGACCGTAGAGGCTGCGGCCCTCTTGTTTTTCGACGCCGATGGCACTGGTGGCGTTGGCTTGGGGATCGAGATCGATCAAAAGCGTGTGGACTTTTTGCTCGGCGAGAGCGGCGGCGAGGTTGACGGCGGTCGTGGTCTTGCCGACGCCGCCTTTTTGATTGGCGATGGTGAAAACGGTGGTGGGCATGGGGAGGGGTTGGGTTTGCGGTGAAGGGAAGCGGGCGGCAAGCGTGGGAATACTCGATTTCATTTCCGGCCTTGCGGCACGGGAAATATCCCTACAGGTTCCGCGTTCTTGAAAGTTTGGCGCGGTTGCCAAGTGGTAAGGCCGAGCTCTGCAAAAGCTCTATGCGCCGGTTCGATTCCGGCCCGCGCCTCCAAACTTTCCGCCGACGGAGCGTCAGGCTTTTTTTGGTTTCGGGGTAAATGGTTCGACGAGGTCGCCCCGGGGGTTCTCCAAAAGCACCGAGAACGGGAAGGTGATGCCTTCGGCGAGGCGACTTTCGAAGGAAATCGTGCCGCCCATCCGTTCGCAGAGGCGTTTGGAGATGACCAGGCCGAGTCCGGTGCCAGCACGGGGGTGGGGCGTCGAGGTGTCGATCTGACTGAAGGGCGCAAAAAGACCGGCGATCTCGTCCGCCGGCAGGCCGATTCCGGTGTTGGCCACGGTAAAAAAGACCCGGAGCTCGCGACGGTTGCTACCGTTGCCGGGGCAAAATGATGGAACGGCGGGAGATTCACGCGACCTTGGAGCAAATCTAACCCAAGGGCGGGTGGTTTCGAGTGAGGCGGCGGGGAACTCGCAGGCCGTGGAAGCTCGATCTACTTGGGCAGTTGGCGAAGTTCTTCGCTGCGGCGGAGGGCGTCGCAGAGCGGGTGCTCGGACCAGCCGGCATCGAGCAGGCGACCGCGGTAGAAGCCAAGGCTATCGGGGTCGGGATCGCGGTTGAGCACGTCCCGGTAGGCGACGCGAAGGCGCGAGAAAGCGACGCGGGATTTTAAGGAGAAGGGGAAACGGGAAATCCTTTGCTTTCGAAACAGGGGCGGGGCGCCCCTGTCGCGGCGCGGAGGGCGGGTCGGAGACCTCGCCCTACTTCATTTCGCGCGGTTCCAGGCTTTCTGGAGTTCGCCGCGGAGGACGGCGGCGTCGGGCCATGCGGGGGGCAGGCCCGTGATGTTGTAACCGCCGCCGCCGGCAAAATACGGTCCCATCTCGGGGCAGGCAAAGAGGGTCCGATTCTTGTTCGCGGGAGCCTTTTTCCAGAGTGCCATGAAGGCCTCGACGAAGACCAAGTAGCTTTTCACTTCGGGCGTGAGCGCGCCGCGACAGGTGACGGGGACTTGGCAGTGGTGGCCATTGAAAGGGCGGAAGTGGGCTTGCTCGCTGTGTTGGACGAGTTCGGGGTGATCGAGGAGTCGCTCGATGTAGTTGCCGGGATGCAGGTGCTTCACGCTGGCGATGTGGGAGAAATCGAAATTCATCCGGATGAGGCGGCCGGTGGCGCGGTGGTAGCGTTCGGCGATCTCGTAGGTCTTTTCGGGCGTCTCGGTGCAGCAATCGCGGTGAACCTCGAGAGCGGGAAAAATACCGCCGATTTTCTCGGCGGCGCGGTCGAGGGCGAGCCAGTGTTTGGTGGCGAGGGCGGGTGGGGTGTCGTGATTGTCGAGTTGGACGTTGATGTGGACCGCACCGGCTTCCTTTTGCTCGCGGAGGCGGTCGGCAAACTCGGTGGGGTCGTCGGTGGAGATGAAGCCGAGGATGTGGCGGAGCCCGTGTTTCTCCGCGAGGCGACGGTGTTCGGGGGTGACGCGGGTGGTGATGCCGTCGAAGCCGGCGGCGGCGATGGCCTTGATCTTCTTTTCGAGCGACCACTCTTTTGCCGGTGAAGGATGACCGACGAGGGACCAGAGGTTGGCAATGTGGGCGATGGAGGGCATGGGATTTTTGATTTTTAAAATTCGATTTTCGACTTCGGAATTTCGGAGGAGGTTCGAAGGGGGCGGCGGTGATTTTCTGGAAATCGAAAATCCCGAATCGAAATTCGAAACTCCGCTCAGGCGTGGCGGCCCTTGAAGGTGAGCTCGGCGACGCCGCTCTTGTCGAGGGCGCCAAGGCCGAGGGCGTTCATGCGGTCGAATTGGAGTTTGGTGGCGGCGGCGAGAGGCATCGGCAGGCCGGTTTCGGCACCGAGGACCCAAGCGATGGTGGAGTCTTTGGCGGCGTGGGCGCCGGAGAAATAGCAGGAATGGTCGCGGTTTTGCATGTCCTCGCCGTCGGTTTTGAGGACCTGAGAGTTGGCGCCGGTCTGGGAGAAGACCTCGCGGAGCATCGTGAGGTCGAGCCCGAGGGCAGCACCGAGGCCGAGGCCTTCGGCGAGACCGGCGGTGTTGATGTTCATGACCATGTTGACGAGGGCCTTCACCTGCGCGGCTTGGCCGGTGCCGCCGATGTAGCGGAGGGCGGTGCTGAGTTTTTCGAGGATGGGGAGCACGCGGTCGAAGACGGCTTTTTCTCCGGCGCACATAAGGTAAAGCGTGCCGTTGCGGGCTTGGGGAATCGACGAAGCCATACAGCCCTCGAGGCTGGAAGCGCCGACGGCATGGGCGCGGCGCTCGACTTCGACGTGGATCTTGGGCGTGAGGGTGGCGCAGTTGATGAAGATCTTGCCTTTCGCGCCGAGGAGAAGGGAGTCGCCGGTCTCGCCGAAGACGGCGAGCTGGGAGGCATCGTCAGTGACGACGGTGATGATCACGTCGGCGGCGGCCGTGACCGCCGCGAGGGAAGGGGCGTGGAGCGCGCCCAGCTCGGCGGCGAGGGTGGCGGCGGAGGGGGCGTGGGCGTCGTAGACGGCGGTCACGCTGAAGTTACAATCTTTGAGGCGGCGGGCCATGTTGGCCCCCATGCGACCGACTCCGACGAAGGCGATTTTTTGCGACATGATGATAAAGGGAGGATGTTGAGTTAGCGGGCGAAAAACGGGTTGTGCTGGCGCTCCTGCGTGAGCGTGGTGAGGGGGCCGTGGCCGCAGGCGAAGACGGTGTCACGGTAAAGCGTCATGAGTTTGGTGCGGTTGTTCTCAAACTGGTCCTTAAAGTGGGTGGGGCTGCCGCCCATCGAACTTGCGAAGATGGAATCGCCGACGATGGCGAGCGGCCAGCTGAGGCCGCTGACGACGAAGGAAGTCATGCCGGGGGAGTGGCCAAAGGTGTACAGGGTCTTGACGGCGAGTTCGCCGAAATGGAAGTGGGCGTTTTCCTTGAAGGTTTGCGCGCCGGGCGCATCGGAGGGCTCCAATTCGCTCGCCCAAACCGTAGCTTTCGTCGCGGCGACGAGTTTGGGCAGGTCGGCGATGTGGTCGTCGTGGGTGTGGGTGAGAAAGATGGCGGAGACGCGGAGTTTTTCAGCTTCGATCAGGCTGATCATGTCGTCGCAGTTGGCCCCGGTGTCGAAAACGGCGGCTTCCCGGGTGCCGCTGTCCCAGATCAGGTAGCTGTTGACCGTCATATCCTCGAAGGCGGTGTTGAACATCGCGAAGCCGCGTTTAAAAAGCGGGGCTTCGGGATACCAAGATTTGTGGGCGAGGGCGACCAAGGCATCGACGCTCAGACGCAGGTGGCGCGCAACACGGCGGATGACCAGTTCGTTGACTTGGCCGCCCTTGACGGCGGCGAGCTCGGGCAGGCTGATTTCGGCTCGCTGGGCGAGATCAGCGTCGGAAATTTTCAAACCGCGCTGGGCCTTGTTGATGACGTCGTTGAGATTATCTTCGAGCGGAATTCGGGGCATAAGTCCAAAACGGTGCGGCGGGTGCCGGGGCGTGCAAGCTGAATGGCGGTGAAAGAATGCGGGGCGTCGAGCTGGGCCCGGGCGGTCGGGTGCGGCCGAAACGGGCCCCGCACGATCGCCGCCGGTCGGTGGGTAAAACGGGGTTGGGAAAATAATTTTGATACATGACCTAATCAAAAAGGCTCATGGCATTGCGCCTGCTTAGGGGTTCGGCATCGCCTATGAAATCCCTTCTAAACATGTTTCGATTCCGACTGGGTCTGGTAGCTGCGCTACTTGTCACCGGTACCGTGTGGGCTCAAACGCCCGCTGCTACTCCTGCGGCCCCGCCGCCGCCCACCGCCGAAGAGCGCCTCGCCGCGCTCGAGGCCTACGTCAACAACGTCGACCCGGTCAAAGGCCCGCTGGTCGGAGTCGCCGGCCCCGGCCACAACGCCTGGATGATGACCAGCGCCGCGCTCGTGCTCTTCATGACGCTGCCCGGTCTCGCTCTCTTCTACGGCGGCCTTGTCCGCCGGAAGAACGTCCTCTCCGTGCTCGCCCAATGTCTCGGTATCACGGGCTTGGTCACCATCATGTGGTGGGCGTTT
>NEVA01000012.1 GCA_002304445.1 Opitutia bacterium Tous-C4FEB
GGGGTTGACGGTTTCGGCGAGGGCGGCGTGGGCCACCGGGATAAACGCATCGTCGCAGAAGATGCCGTGGGTCGGGTCGAGTCCGCGCCAGCCGGCACCGGGGAGAAACACTTCGGCCCAAGCGTGCATGGCGAAGGGCAGGGGCGGAGAGCCATCGGCGGGCGGGGTTTCGAAAAAATAGCCGCTGACGAAGCGGGCGGCCAGGCCGAGGTGGCGACAGAGCTCGATGAAGAGGACGGCGTAGTCGCGACAGGAACCGGAGCCGAGGGCGATGGTTTCGGCGGCGGACTGGATGCCGGGTTCGTCGCGGCGGTTGTAGCGGAGGGAGTTTTTGACGGCGCCGTTGAGTGCGGTGAGCAGGGGCAGAGTCTCGCGGGGCAGAGTCGGCAGGTGGCGGGCGAGCCAGGAAACGAGGAGCGGGGTGGTGGTGGCGGCCGGTGGGGTCAGGGCGGGGGCGAGGGCGAATCGCTCGGCCGGAGAGTAGTCGAACGGGAAAGCGGTGGCGGTGGGGGCCAGGAAAAAATCGAAGGGATTGGTGTCGAGCGTTTCGACGAGGAAGGCGGTGTGGATGTCGTAGACGGTGGCGAGGGTGGCGGGCGGGTAGTAGGCCCAGTCGAGGGCGTTCTCAGAGGCGTCGCCGGTGGAGATGAGCTTGGCGGCGGGGGTGAGGGTGAGGGTGAAATGGTGGAGACGTTGGCGGGCGGTCTCGCGGGGGCGGAGGTAGAGCGCGTGAGGGGCAAACGACACCGGCTGCGAATAGGTGTAGCGGGTGAGGTGCGTGGCGCGGATGAACATGAATCGGGAGAAATGAGCGAGGCGGTGGGCGAGGGATGCGAGGTGGACGGATTTTTTGCCGCTCAGGTGCGCTCAGGTGCGCGAATCACGGAGGAGGAAGGCAGCGGGAGGAAAAGCGGAGAGGGCGTAGGAGAAGGACTAAGAGGAAAGAGAAAGAGGACGACGGTAGCTCAAAGAGTGCCGTTTAAGGCGGAATTTAAATCCGAGAGGAAACGGGTGAGATCGGCGTCGGTGGTGGCCCACGAACACATGAGGCGATAGCCGTGTTCGCCGATGAAGGGATAAAAGTGCCAACCCTGCGCGTGGAGAGCGGAGGCGGCGGCGGGTGGGAGTTGGGCGAAGACGGCGTTGACCTGCGGCTCGCCGAGCAGCGTGACGCCGGGGAGAAGGCGAAGGGCGGCGGCGAGTTTCTGGGCTTGGGTGTTGGCGTGGGCGGCGTGGCGGAGCCAGGCGCCGGATTCGAGCACGGCTCACCATTGGGCGCTGGCGAAGCGTTGTTTGGAGGCGAGTTGGCCGGTTTGTTTGACGCGGTAGGCGAAGTCGCGTGCGAGGGCGGGGTTGAAAAAGACGACGGCCTCGGCGGAGAGCAGACCGTTCTTGGTGCCGCCGAAACAAAGGACATCGACGCCGGCGCGCCAGGTGAGGTCGGCAGGGGAGTGGCCGGCGAGGGCGGAGGCGGCGCAGGCGTTGGCGAAGCGGGCGCCATCCATGTGAACGGAAAGGCCGTGGGCGTGGGCGAGGTCGGCGAGGGCGCGGATTTCGGCGGAGGTGTAGAGCGTGCCGTGCTCGGTGGACTGGGTGAGGGAGAGGGCGCCGGGTTTGGGGAAGTGGACGCCGTGGCCGCGGGTGAGGGCGGGGGCAACGGTGGTGAGCGTGAGCTTGGCGGCGGGGCCGGGTAAGGGGAGGAGTTTGCTCCCGCCGGTGAAAAATTCCGGCGCGCCGCACTCGTCCGTGTCGATGTGGGCGACCTCGTGACAGAGGACGCTGTGGTGGCGTTGGCAGAGGGCGGAGAGCGCGAGGGCGTTGGCGGCGGTGCCGTTGAAGACAAAAAAAGTTTCGCAGTCGGTCTCGAAAATCTGACGGAAGAGATCTTGGGCGCGGGCGGTCGTGGGGTCGGAGCCGTAAGACGGCGCGGAGCCGGAGTTGACGGCGATGAGGGCGGCGAGCGCCTCGGGGCAGAGGCCGGCGGTGTTGTCGCTGGCAAAGAGGGAGTCGGGGCGGGCGGACATAGGGAAAGTTTTGGGAGCGGCGGGCGGGACGGCGACAGCATTTTGGGCGTTGGCAACGGCGAGGGTGGGCGATTGCTTGCGCGGGCAACGCGATGAAAGCGGAGGAAGTTAATCTCTATCTGGTGGGATTCATGGGCACGGGAAAAACGACCGTGGGGCGGGCCGTGGCGCAGCGGGTGGGCTTCACGTGCTTGGACAGCGACCACGAAATCGAGCGGAAGCAAGGGAAGGGTATCCCGGCGATTTTTGCCGAGCACGGGGAGCCGGCGTTTCGGCTGATGGAGCGGGAGTTTGTCGAAGGCGGGCATCCAACGACGGGAATGGTGATTGCGTGCGGCGGCGGGCTGGTGGTGCAACCGGGGATGTTGGCGGCGCTCAAGGCGCGCGGTGTCGTCGTGTGCTTGCACGCCTCGGTGGAGACGATTCTCGCGCGGACGGCGCGGCAGAAGAACCGGCCCTTGCTCAATGTGGAAGATCCGGAGGTGCGGATCAGAACGTTGTTCGCCGAGCGGGAACCGATTTACCGGAAGGCGGGCAGTGTGATTTTGACGGATGGGCGACCGCTCGGGGACATCGTCCTGCACGTGTTGCGGGTGTGGCGGCGAGACGCGGAAGACTTTGCGCAACGGGAAAACAGACGGGTGCCGCGAGCGTGAGTGTGAGCGAAGGCCAGAGCGGGGAGACGGAGGCGCGAGAGCGGCAGGAAGTGTTGCGGCGACGGTTGGTCGCGCTCGGATTCGACGAGGTGCGGTTCGCGGCGTTGGCGGAGCTGGGCGGAGACCGGTTGAAGGCATGGTTTGAGGCGGGACACCATGCGGACATGCAGTGGATGGAACGGACGGCGGAGAAACGGTTGAAGCCGGAGCTGGTTTTGGCCGAGGCGCGCTCGGTGATTATGTTGGGTGTCAGCTATGCGGATGCCGCTCGAGCGGTGAAAGGTGAAGGGCAAGAGGCAGGTGAGGCTGCACCACAGCGGGCGACGTGGGCGCGGTATGCGTTGCACGAGGATTATCACGACACGATGAAAGTGGGCCTGATCGAGGCCGGGAAAGTGATCGGGGAGATGTATGGCGCGACGCGGGAAGACCTGCGGGCGTATGTCGATACCGGCCCGGTGCTCGAACGGGGGTGGGCGGCGAAGGCGGGACTCGGGTTCATCGGGAAGAACGCGATGTTGATCTCGCGGCGGCACGGGAACTGGTTGTTTTTGGCGACGATTTTGACCCGGCAGGAATTTTTTCCCGACGCGCCGGTACGGAAACAGGCGAGTGATTTCGCGGATGTGGGACTGCTCTGCGGAAAGTGCACACGGTGTTTGGACGCGTGCCCGACGGAGGCGTTTGCGGCTCCGGGGGTGGTGGATGCGCGGCGGTGCGTTTCGTATCAGACGATCGAGAACAAAGGGATTATTCCGCGGGAGCTGCGGGCGGGAATCGGGAACCGGATCTATGGATGCGACGTGTGCTTGGAGGTGTGTCCCTGGAACCGGTTCGCGGTGGCGGGGCGGGAGGTATTGCTGGTGGCGAGGCGGGAATTGGCGGGACTGAGCGTGCGGGAGATTTTGGCGCTGACGCCAGCGCGGTTTGCGGAAGTTTTTCGCAAAACCCCGATCAAGCGGGTGAAGCTCGCGGGGCTGTTGCGGAATGCGTGTATCGTCGCGGGGAATTCGGGCGACGTGAGCCTCTTGAAACCGTTGGTGAGGCTCGCGCGGCATGAGTCGGCCTTGGTGCGGGCGCACGCGGTGTGGGCGGTGCGGATGCTAGGCGGCGAGTCTCGGGCGAGTGCGCTGCTGAAGCCGGCGCGCGCGGCGGAAACGGATGCGACGGTGGTCGCGGAATACGGCGACGCTAGGCCTTAAACGCAGCGGTCATCACGGCGACGATGTTGGCGGGCGGGCGCACGGGCCGGCCCTGAAGATCGATGAACGCATGGGCGGATTGACCGGTGGCGAGGAGTTCTTCACCCCGGAAAACTTCGTAATCCAAATGAATCCGAAGAAGTGGTTTCTCGCGCAAATAGGTGATGATGGTGAGAACGTCGTCGTAAAGGGCGGGGCGGGAATATTTGGCGGAAATTTCGAGCACGGGCAGGCGGTAGCCCTCGGCCTCGAGCTGACGATAGGGAAGGCCGAGTTCTTTAAGCAGAGTGGTGCGGCCGATCTCAAACCACGGGAGATAATTCGCGTGGTAGACAATGCCCATCATGTCGGTCTCGGCGTAGCGAACGGTGACTTGGGAGCGGGAGACAATCATGGGCGTTCGGCGGGAAAAGAGGCGGTTGATTCGGCCGGATCGTCGACGGCGGGGTTGGCGCCGAAAAGGGCCTCGGCAGACTCGATCCAACAATTGCGCCCGGCCCATTTGCGACCGGCGGTGCCGAGACGTTGGCGCAGGGCCGGATCGTGGATCAGTTTCTCAAAGGCGGCGGCAAGTTGCGCGGGGCGATGGGGCGGCACGAGCAGACCGGTCACCCCATCTTGCACCGCTTCGGCCACCCCGCCGACGTTGTGCGCGACCACGGGCAACCCGTGAGCGGCCGCCTCGAGATAGACGAGGCCAAAGCCCTCGATGCTGCGGGCGTGATTGATGCTCGTCATCGCAAAGATATCGGCGCGATCGTAAAGGGTGGTGAGTTCGTCGTCGGGGATGTTTCCAAGAAAACGAACGGTGAGATCGGGGGTGGCGGTAGCGGCTTGGCGAATCACCTGCTCGTAGCGGCCTTTGCTCTGGCCGCCCACGATCCAGTATTCGAGGCGAGCCCGGTCGGAAGCGGGGAGCAGTTGCAAGGCTTGGAGCGTGAGCAGTTGGCCCTTGCGGGGATGGATGCGGCCGACCGTGAGCACGACGATTTTGGCGCGGGGGGCGTCGGACTTGAGGGGAACGACGGCAAAATCCGAGCGAAGGGCGCCGGGCGTCAGCACGATCTTGTTGGCGGCTTCTGGAAAATGGGTGAGGAGAAGCTCCTGCGTATAGTTGGTCAGAGTGCTCACGCGCGTGGCATGTCGGATTAACCGACCCGCGAGGGCGCGACGGATGGGGCTGCTGGCGAATTTCAAGATTTCGGAACCATGGAAGGTGAGCACCAATTGCTTTGGGCGGAAGGCCCGGAAGAATTGAAGCAGCATCATGGTCAACATCGGGCCCGGCTCGGGGAGGTAGACGGTGGCGTAACGCAACCGCCGCCGTGCGCGGATGAATTCCCGGGCGAGTTGAACCTGGCACCACAGATCGTGCGTGCCCTTGAGAGGCAGACGCCGCAGCCGGAACGGCCAGACTTTCTCTTGATCGGGCTCGGCGGATTGAGCCCAAACCTCGGTTTCGTAACCTAAACTCGCCGAGGCCCGGGCAATCTCTTCGGTGAACGTCGCGATACCGCCACGCACGGGGTAAAATTCATGGGTAATCAGAAAAACGGAGGGAACGGAGGCAGGAACGCTCATGCGCAGAAATTGCAAAAGGACGGCCCGAAGTCATCCGGGCAGTCCAACCTATTGGGCGTTGGCCTTGCGCTGGCAAGTGCGCCGATGAACCCAGACGAAAAGTCCGATAGGGCCGTGATTTGGCGGAAATCACCGGCGGACTGAATTAGAAATTGGAGTTTACTTTCGAGCCTCCGAATCTAGAACCAAGGAACAATGCCAGACGCAGTTCAACCGATTCCCGGGAGTAGTAAGCCATTTGTGGCGCCATCGAAGCCCTTCGCTCCCGAAGACGAATCGGCTCTACGTGAGGCACTTAAACGTTGTTCACCGTCTGCCTTTGAATCTGCGGTGCAGTTCCGAAAGACGGGAAACCCCGAGCATGTTCCGGCCGTTGTGATCGGAATCGTCGAACGCTTTGTTGAGCCTGATCTGAGGATTAAGTTAAAAGATGCGGATGATGACCTCCGGCTGATTGAAGACCTGGGGATTGATTCCCTCACGATGATGGAAATCGTGATTTTGGTCGAAGACGTCCTTCAGCTTTCGATCAATAATGATGAACTGAGGAATCTGCGCACGGTGGGTGACGTGAAGACCTTCATTGATTGCAAAATTCGGGGATTGGCTTTGCCGAAACCGACTAAGTTTATCCCAATCGAGCAAATTGCTGCGGTGATGCCGATCCAGCCCCCGTTCCTGTTCCTGAATGAGGCGTCGGTAAGTTCCAGCGGGGCAAACGGTAAATATAAAATAACCGGCCAGGAGTTCTTCCTCCAAGGGCATTTTAAGAATAACCCCGTGATGCCGGCGTCGATCATGCTTGAGGCCTTGGGTCAGTTGGCGGTGCTCTATCTTTTGGAAGGCGCGGCACCGGAACCCGGCAAGGTGATCAGCTCGTCCCTGATTTACTTCACCGGTTGTGAGGGCGTGAGGGCGCATCGGGTTTGCCGGCCTGGTGATATTCTCACGCTTTCGATCAAGCCGAAGCGGATGAAAATGCCTTTGGCGACGTTTGAAGGTGCGATTCGGGTAGGTCAGGAAAAAGCGGCAATCGCTGAAGAAATCACGCTCACCTTTGGTTATGCCGAGGCGGTAATGCCGCCCCCGGTTGCGGAGATAAATGGCCACACGACGCCCAAATCGGACGCGGTCGCGGCGACCTCGCCGCTGCGGGTGGCAGTTAACGCCTGATTTGGACCGTTTGGTTTATGGAATGGCGGCTTTAGAGCCGCCATTTTTGTGGGTATTCCAGCGGGTCTTCCGGAGTGAGCAACGATGGTCCGACGAACCCTCGGAAACCAGCCATCTCTCGCGTTGACCGCAGTCGAATTCCCCCAAAAATTCTCGCCAGTCTCTAACGTCCGCGCAAACGCCAACCCGTTTTGCCGGTCTCTGCGCTCATCGCAACCTACCTCGCACCACGCATGCCCAGAGTATTCATTACCGGTCTCGGCTTTATCACCAGTATTGGTAATGACGCTGCTACAGTTACAAAGAGCCTGCGCGAGTTACATCATGGATTTGAGCTTTATGCTCCGTTTCAGAACCCTGAGATTCCGGTCAAAGTAGCGGCTCCGGTTAAGGGTTTTTTCACTGATTCGGTCGACGTCGAGGATTGGACTTTTCCGGCGGGCATCGTGATCAAGCGCGAGGTGTTGCGCGGAATGTCGCCGCATGTGGTTTACGCGTGGTGCGCGATGCAGCAGGCGATCGCCGATGCGAAACTTGGTGATGCGGAGGTTTCCAATGAAGCGACGGGTCTTTACGCGGCTTCAGGGGGATCGCCATTTTTGATGGGACACATGTTGGAGCGGATGCACAAGCAGGGGGTGATGCGGTGTTCGCCTCTCGGGATTGTGGCTTCGATCTCCGGGGCGGTGCAGTTCAACCTCGTGGCCCATTTCAAAATCAAGGGATCATCCTGTGGATTCGCGTCGGCGTGTGCCTCTTCCTCTCATGCTCTCGGTTTTGCCTATGACGACTTGGTGACCGGTCGGCAAAAGCGGATGTTTGTCGTGGGCGCGGAGGACGGGAATATGGATGCGATCTTACCGTTTGCTGGAATGCGGGCCTTGTCTTTGTCGACTGATCCTTCGAGTGCCTCTCGGCCTTTCGACACGGGACGTGATGGATTTGTGGGTACCGGTGGCGGCGTCGTGCTGGTGCTCGAGACGGAGGAAGAAGTCATCCGTCGTGGGGTCACACCTTATTGCGAGGTCGCAGGGTGGGCCCAAGCTTCCGACGGGCATAATGTCGCAATTTCACATCCGGAGGGCTTGGGGTTGCGCGCGGCGATGGCTAATGCGTTGCGGGTGACGGGCACTGCGCCTGAGGACGTGGACTATGTGAACGCTCACGCGACCTCCACGCCGATCGGTGACGCGTCGGAGGCGAAGGCGCTGCGGGCAGTGTTCAATCCGTCCGGGATGCGTCCGGCGATCAGCAGCACCAAGGCTTTGACGGGGCATGGGCTCTCGCTGGCCGGAGCGATGGAGAGCGGCTTTTGCGCCTTGGCCGTGCGGGACGGATTTATGCCGGGTTCGGCTCACATCACCCAGCTCGACCCGGAGTGTGCGGATTTGAACATCATCCGATCAACCTTGGCGGCCCAGCCCAAGGTAGCCCTCAACAACGTCAGTGGCTTCGGCGGCGCCAACGTCAGCATTGTTTTCAAACAAGCTCGTTGAACGCCCGTGCTCCAGTGCTGATTCGATGCCGGGGCAGCCGGCAATTCGGACGAATTGACCCGGCGGTGCGGGTTTGTTCGGCTGGCAACTCATCCTGATCCATGTCGAAGGTTCGCATTCTCATCCTCACCTCGTCGACCGGCGGCGGTCACGATGCACGGGCGGAGGCTTTCGCCGAATGGTGTTTTCAGCTTTACCGGCACCAGGTCGATGTGCGGATCGAGCAGATGCTTGAGAAATCCTCCGTGCTGAACCGCGCGGGAGTCGGGTTCTACAACAAGATCCAAAAAGTGGCTCCGTGGCTGCACAGCGGATTTTACGCGTTCGTGGAACTCTTGAGTTACATCAACCGCCGAGATGTGACCTTTGGCCGCAGTTACTTTCTTGAGGTTCTGCGCGATTACCAACCCCACCTGATTTTCAGTGTCCATGATTGTCTAAATCGGGGGTACTTTCAGTTGGCCCGGGCTACCCTCGGGGCGGATCGCGTGCGCTGCGTGACTTATTGCGGGGAGTTTTCCGGCGGTTGGGGCTATTCGCGAAATTGGATCGAGCCCTCGGTGGATCTTTATTTTTCCCGTACGCCGACCGCGCGAGATTTTGCCGTGAAATCCGGGATCGCACCGGAGAAATCGCGGGTGCGGGGCAATCTGATGTTGCCGCGTTCGGTGCTCGAGACGATCACGCCGGAGGAACGCGGCGCCTTGCGCGTGAAACGTTTTGGCCTGCGGCCCGATCTCTTCACGGTCTTTCTCGCGACGGGTGGAAATGGAGCGAACCAGCATCTTCAGCTTTTGCCGGCGTTGGTGAAGCACGCCGACCGGGTGCAGGCCATCGTGATCTGCGGAAAGAACAAGGAGTCCTACAACGAGTTGGTCCACTGGCGCGCCAACCATCCGGAATTTAACTGCTACCTCGAAGGTTATTCGGAAGTGGTCCATCTGCTCATGCAGGCCAGCGATGTGATCGTGACGCGTGGCGGCACCACGACGTGCGCCAAAGCGCTTCATTTCCGGTGCCCGATTATCTTCAACGCTTTCCAAGGGATCATGCCGCAGGAGCAACTGACCTGGAAATTTTTCCGCAACGGTGCCGCCTCGGAGAAGATCGAGAGCGCCGGTGATTTCGCCCGCATCATCGACACCTGGATCGGCGACCCGGCGGCTTATGCGAAGGTGAAGGAAAATTTCGTGCAGCTGCGCTACGATGAAGACCCGACGCTTCTGATCGAGGAGATCGTGGAGCTGGCCAATAGCGTGGCCCGGACAAAATTGAAACGCCGGGTGTTCCCGCCGGTTAACGGCAACGGCCTTGCGATACAAGCGGCCGAGTGATCGGGGCGTGCGCGCGCGCAATGCGCTTGGCCGGCGGGCGCCGGGGGCTCTAGCGTTTCGCCATCTTGCCCGCACCCAAACCCGTAATCGCCTATCTGTTCACGACCTTTCCCAAGCGCACGGAAACCTTTTTGCAGCGAGAGATCATCGCGATGCGCGCGCAGGGCGTGCAGGTGCGGCTCTACTCTTTGTGGGGCGGGCTGGATTCGTTTCGCGGTCTGCCCGTGGCCCGTTTCAACAAGTGGCGTTTGCTGACTCTTTTTTGGATGATTCCCTATGAAGGCTGGCGACGTCCCGAGGTGTTACGACAGGTGGTGCATGGTCTTTTCACGCGACGTCCACCGTCGTGGATTAATTTTTGGGAGAACATGCTGGGCGCCGGATTTGCCTGCCTCTTCGCCGGTGATTTTCGGCGGAATCCACCCGCGCTGGTGCACGCGGCGTGGGGTGGGGCGCCGGCGACGGCGGCATGGCTGCTTTGGCGACTTGACGGGCACCGTTTCAGCGCCGCCGCGCATGCGTATGATCTTTTTGAGCACGGAGGCGACTGGTGGCTGCGCGACAAACTGGAGCATGCCGCGTTTGTCCACACCTCGACGGAAATGGGCCGGACCGCGTTGATCAAGTTGGGTATCCCGGCGGAGAGAGTGGTTCGCATCCGAAGAGGTTTGGATCAGATGCCGACCGTGAAACGATTGCGCGCCTCGAGGGAGCCGCTGCATTTGATCTGTGTGGCGCGGCTGGTGGAAAAGAAAGGGCTGGATCACCAATTGCGGATTTACGCCGCACTCCGGGCCGCAGGCATGCCGTTTCACGCGCGGATCGTGGGCGATGGACCGCTCCGGCCGGCGCTGGAAAAATTGGCCGGCGGTTTGGGGATCGCGGCCGAGGTGACGTTCTGCGGGCACTTGGCCCAGCATCACGTGTGGGAGCAATTCGAGTGGGCCGATGTGTTGCTGCATACGGGCGTGATCGCGGCCAGCGGAGACCGGGACGGCTTGCCGAATGTGATTCCTGAGGCGATGTCGTGCGGAGTGGTGGTCGTGACCTCGCCGACTGCCGGGACGACTGAAGCAATCACCGACGGGGTCAGTGGTTTTGTCGTGCCGGTGGAAGCGACTGCGCAATGGGTGGCGGTCCTGCTCCGGCTATCAAACGACGACGCGGTCGCCGAGCAGGTGCGGAATCAGGCGCGACGTTGGGTGGAGGAAAATTTTGACGCGCATTGCAATGCGGCGCGTTTGCTCGAGGCCTTCGAGAAAGTGGTGGCGGAGAAATCGGCATGATTTTTTTCGATGTCACGAAATCGGGCGGAGCCGGACATCGCTCCGGCTTGTTACGCGTGAGCGCGCGGTTGGCGGACGAGTTGGGCGATTCGGTGCGCGAGGTGAGTTGGACGAATTGGGATCGGAGCATGTCGGCCGGAGACTGGTTCTTTACCGCCGAGCTTTTTTCAGAGGAAGAGAGGCCCGGGTTCTCGGCGTTTTTGGCCGCCCGGTCCGGTCGTGCCGCTGCGGTGTTCCATGACGCCATCCCGCTCAAGTGGCCGCAGATCACTTGGCCGCAGAGTGTGGCGCGGCATCCGAGTTACATGAAAATGCTCGCGCAGTTCGATCGCGTGTGGGCCGTGTCGGCCGCGAGTTGCGCCGAGCTTGCGGGGTTTTGGCGGTGGCAAGGACTTGAACAGGTGCCGCCGTTGGATGTGCTCGCGCTCGGTGCGGACGCCGATCGTGCGCCGCGGGTAACCGGGCGGGTAGAGGCGGTACGGTCGAAGTCATTGATCTCGGTGGGAATTTTGGAGCCGAGAAAAAATCAGGCACTTCTGCTGGATGTGGCGGAGACGCTTTGGCGCGAAGGTTTGGATTTCGAATTGAATCTCGTCGGTCGGGTGAATCCTCATTTCGGTCGGCCGCTGGAGAAACGAGTGAAGGCGATGGCCAAAAAATTTCCGGGCCTGCGCCACCACGCGGCGGCGAGTGATGCCGTGGTGGCGGGATTGTACGCCGACGCCCGGGCGAGTGTTTTTCCGACGATCGCGGAGGGCTGCGGACTTCCCTTGTTGGAGTCGCTTTGGCAAGGTGTGCCGTGCGTCTGCAGCGATTTGCCGGTGTTGCTTGAGAACGCGAAAGGCGGCGGTTGTTGGCCGGTCACGACCAATGATCGGGCGGCGTGGACCGAGGTGCTGCGCCGCGTGCTGACCGACGACGAACTCGCGGTCCGAGTGCGAAACGAGGCGAGGAGCCGAAAGCTAACGACTTGGGCGGCCGCCGCAGAGAAGCTTCGGGCCGCTCTGCCCGAAGGGCTCAGAGCTTCTTGACCGCGTAGGCCATCGCGTCGGCGATCTTATCGAGCTGTTCGTCGGTGTGCATCGCGGAAATTGCGGTGCGGATGAGGTCCTTGCCGATGGGCACCGCCGGCGCGATGGACATGACGGTGAAGACGCCTTTCTCGAGCAGGGCTTTCCAGAAAGGGTAAACTCGTTCCTTCGAACCGAGCACAATCGGAGTTGCGGGGGTTTCGCTGCCCCAGGTGTCGAGGCCGAGGTTTTTGAGAATGGCCCGATATTTTTTTGTATTCGCCCAGAGGCGGTCGTGATGTTCCCGCTCCTGCTGCATGATTTCCAGCGAGGCTTGGGCGCACGCGGCGGCGGCGGGGCTGATGGCCGCACTGAACACGGTCTGTTTGCCGCTGGTGCGTAGAAACTCGATGGCATCCCGCGACGCAGCGATGAAGCCTCCGGTGCTGGCGAGCGACTTCGACAGGCTGCCGCAGATAACGTCGACTTTGTCGTTGAGGCCGAAGTGATCGACGGTGCCTCGCCCGTGCCGGCCGAGCACGCCGAAGCCGTGGGCATCGTCGAGGACGGTGAAGCAGTTATGTTCTTCGGCGATTTCTGTGAGTTCGGGCAGACGGGCGATGTGGCCCTCCATCGAGTAAACCCCCTCGATCACGAGGATCTTTGGCGCATCGCTCGAGGCCGCGGCGGCCGCGACTTCGCGGAAATCGTCGGGGCTGTTGTGCGAGAAACGTTCCACAGTGGCCCGGGAGAGTTGGATGCCTTCCCAAAGGCACGAGTGGATGTTTTTGTCGGCGAAAATGATGTCCCCTTTTTGGGCGAAACCGGCAACGCTGGAGATGCAGGAAAGGTAGCCGGCCGAATGCACGTGGCAGGCTTCGCGGCCGAGGAAGTCGGCGAGTTTTTCTTCGAGTTCGATGTGGAAAGCGCGTGAACCGTTGGAGATGCGAGCTCCGGTGGTGGAGGTGCCCCATTTGAGCAGGGCGGCCCGGCCGGCTTCGATGACTTTGGGGTGAAACGATAGCCCGAGATAATCATTGCTCGAAAGCATGATCATATCCCGGCCGTCGAGGCGCACGTTGGTCCCGTGTTGGGACTCCATGGCGTGGTAGTAGGGGTCGTACTTTAGCCGCATCTTTGTCGCGTAATCGTCGCGAAAGCGGTTTTGAACGGCCTTTTTGTTTTTGCTGAAGAATGATAGCGCCATGTCGTTCTTAAAACGCTGCGTAGTGGGTTGGGATTGGCAAACGCAAAGACGTTCGGAGTGCCGCCGCTGATGACATCTTGGATTACCGCGCGAGCTCTCTGTTTGCTTTGCAAACTTCCACCGAGGAGAGACCGGTGATGGCGCCGGCGCCGATGACGACCGCCGTGTAAGCGCTGGGCTCAAGGGTGATGAGCAGGGCTGTATCCAAGCTACTCGCACCAGCGAATTTCGAACGGCTGGTGAATGGAGTCGTTGGAGTTTTGCGCGCGGTATCGGCCGCGTTAGTCGGCGACCTCGGCTTAGACGCGGCGATCGAGGGTCGTGAGCCAAGTGGCGAGATCGCGGGCGTAGTCGGACCACGTGTGGAAACGGCGGGCGCGGGCGGCGTCGGTGAGGGCGGCGAGAGCGGATGGGGTCGAAAGCAGCCGGGAAATTGCGTGGGCGATAGAAGGGGCGTCGACGCGGTCGAGGGCGATGCAGCCGCCGTCGCGGGTGGCTTCACCGAGCGCGCCGTGCGCGGAGCAGATGCAGGGTTTGCGGTAAGCGAGGCTTTCCAAAACAGGCAGGCCGAAGCCCTCGATGAGTGATGGGTAAACGGTGAATGCGCAGGCGGTGTACGCGGCGGCCAGTGCGGCCTCGGTGACGGGGCCGGAGTGGCGGAGTGGGCGACCGGAGGTTTGCAGGGCGTGGACCCGGGCGAGGGCGGCGCGACCGGTCTGCGGGTGCGCCAAGCCGACGAGATGGAGTTCGAAATTTGCACCGGCCGACCAGAGCGACTCACAGGCGTCGAGAAGGGCCACGTGGTTTTTGCGGCCTTCGAGCGAGCCGACGGAAAGGACGGTGGGGATTTCGGATTTTTGGTTTTGGATTTTCGATTTCTCCGAAGCCAGCCCGAGGGGTTTGTCATCCATTAGATGACAAACGGGGTCGATGCCGAGGGGGATGACGGTAACGGCGGGGCGGGATGATGAGGGGATGCCGAGCCAGTCCCAGTAGGAGAGGAGCGTTGCGCGGGAGTCTTCGGAATTGGCGGCGATGCCGTCGAAGGCGAGGAGTTCGCGGAGATAGGAGGGAAACCGGGCGACGGTTTTGGCGGGAGTGAGTTCGGGGAATTTGAGGGCAATGGCGTCGTGGAAAACCGCGACGCGCGGGCCGCTCGTCGCGGCGAAGAGCGCGGGGAGCGCGGCGGCGACGGCGGGGGTGAAGAGTTCGGGGACGAGGAGACCGGAAGGGCCGAGAGCCGAGAGCTGGGCGTTGGGAGATTGGTGGCCGAGGAGGCGGCGGGTGTGGCCACGGAGTTGGGCGGTCACGGGCCAGCTGGCGCCGCGTTTTTGGCTGAACGAATCGGTGGATAGATTCTTGAGTTCCCAAGGATCGAGGGGGCGCCACGTGCGTTCGTGCGGATCGAAGGTGACGGGCGCAGCGGCGGGACCGAGTTCGCGCCAGAGGGAGCGGGCCACGCGTTGGATGCCGGTGCGGGCGCGAGTGTGGCTCGTGTGCGAGAGATCGAGCAGAATGGTGGCGGGCATCGTAAGCGGCTACGGAGTGAGGACGCTCAGGCGGAGATCATAAAGCGCAAAGGCGAGGGCCCGGGCGTCGGGGTGGGGGCTTTCAGACGTTGGCGGGGTTTCGGAGTAAAATTCGAGGTTGGTGCGGCCGGGTGCGAGGCGAAGGGAGATGGAGTGCGGCGCGGTCTTTTCGCCGACGGGGCCGCGCCAGAGTTCGCGGTCGCCTTGACGGACAATGACGGTGCGCGGGGCCAGGGTGCGAAGGGCGAAGTCGAGGCGGACGTTGGCAGGGGCGTTGGCCCAGGTGTCGATCACCAGTTGGGAACGGCCGGAACTCCAGGACCATAAGTGTTTCGAAGTGCGCTCGGCGCCGAACCAGCCGTCGCCGATATGGACGACGGTGGCGACCCCGCCGCTGCGACCGGCGGAGAGTTCGCGGGTGTTGACGGGAAAATCGCGAAGGACGAGGAAACCGGCGGCGATGCCGAGGTTGCCCAAAATGAGCCACGCGAGCGCGGCGCGGGTGCGGTGGGCGAGGACGTTGAAGGCAAGGATGAGCGGGAGCAGCACGCGGGTGAACGCCCCGGGGTAGCCCTCCCAGACGGCGGTGCCCAGGGTGAGCATGAGCGCGGCGTAGGCGGCGCCGACGCGCCACCAAGATTCGGCGAATTGTCGCCACCGCGCAGCGAAGAACGCGGCCTGCACCGCGATACCCACGACGGCGCCAAGGGTGGTCCAAGCGAGCAGCGAGTCTTCGAGGAGCGTTAGATCGGTAAGCGCGGTGGCCGTTTTCTCGATGAGGCCCGAGACGGGTAACGAGAGGTTGGCCCAGCCGGCGTCGGCGGGACCGAGATGCCGGCGGATGTAGGCGAGCCACGCCAAGAGCGGCGCGGCGACGAAGATGCCGAGGAGAACGTGGCGGAGGGAAATCCAAGGCCTCGTGACGAGACCGGCGGCACCGAGCAGGGCGGTCTCGCGGGCCAAGGCGGCGGCGGCGAGGAGGGCGGCGGCGGATTTGGGGCGGGCGCGCTCGGCGGCGAAGAGCGCGGCGGCGAGGAGCAGTGCCATCGGCAGATCGGTGAGGGCGAGGCGCACGCTGCTGAGGGCACCGCAGGAAAACAGGACGCCGGCCCACGCCAGCCCGCCGCGGAAATCGGCGACGGCGAGGATGCGCCAGAGCAGAGCGGCGAGGGCGAGCCACGCGGCGACGTTGAGGAACGAGTAAATGTGGACAATGGCCGCCGGTTGACCGGCGGCGAGTAGCCAAGCGACGGCGGGCGGCAAAATGCGGCGCGCGCGGTAGGAGAGGTTGTCGATCGCGGGGGCGAGTTCGACGGAGCGGAGCAGCGGATCGTAGGCGATTTGCGCGTAGTAAAGACCGTCGTAGCCGCCGGTATCGCGGTGGACGTAGACGGGATGTTCGCGGAAGGCGGCGATCTTCAGATTGTCATTGGGCGCGTCGAGCTGGATGAGCGCCGTGAGGCCGTAAACGGGGTGCCAAAAGCGGGCGACAAGAACGAGAAAGAGGACGACGGCGGCGACGGCCGCGCAGCGGAGCGGCCAGCGGCGGGCGGGGCGCGGGGCGGTCATGGTGCGGGGGCGACGTAGCGCCAGATGCTGCGTTTGGCGACGACGGCGACTTTTTCCCAGTGGGCGGGCACGCGTTCGTGGAGGACGTGGGCTTCCTCGGCGACGCGGATGACGAGATGCAGCGGGCGGCCGGCGCGGGCCAAGTGGGTAGCTTGGGCGGAGAATTCGGCGGCGCTCATCTGGTCCCAGCGCAGAATCGGAAAGGGCGTGTAGTAGTGGAGGGAGCCGCTGTCGGCGTTGGTCAGGATGACGGTGTTGGCGGGGAGCTCGGTGCGTGCCCACGTGCCCACGTCGGCGTAGGCTTGCTCGTAGGTTTTGGTCAGGAGGGTGTGGAACTCGCGGGTCGAGAGGATCGAAAGGGCCAGCGACCAGACACTAAACGCGGCGGCCGTCGCGAACAACCAACGGCGATGCGAGCCGATGAAATAGTTGAGCGTCGCCATCGCGGCGAGGATCAGCGCGGGGAACGCCGGGAGGATGAAGCGCAGGCACCACCACGTCTGCCCCGAAACCTCGTAGAACGCGTAGAAGAGGACGGGCACGAAAAACCAGAGTGCGACGGCGAGACGTTCGCGCAGCGGGAGGCGCGGGAGGCAAAAAAAGAGCGCGGCGAGAGCGAGGCAAAGGCCCGGCAGCAGGGTGCCCAGCCACTTGCCGAAATGGAGCACGGTCGGGTTAAAGTAGGCGGCGGAAAAGGCTTCAAAGATGGAGCCGTAGCCCATCTGCCACGCGGAGCCGAAGAGGTGGGCGTTGGTGGCGAGCAAGAGGACCGCACCAGGGAGGCTACCTATAGCCGCAGCGGCAAGGGGGCGCCACCCGGTGGCGAGGAGCACGACGAGGGCGGGGAGCAGAAGGATGTTGGTGGGGCGAACAAGGACGGCGACGGCGAGAGCGGCGCCGGTGGCGCTGGCCCAGCCAAGTGAGGTGCGGGCGCGCAGGGCGGCGTAAACGGCGGCGAGCACCCAGGTGGTCGCGAGGACATCGCTGAGCGGTTGGATCGCGATGAAGATCGTGACCGGGGACACGCCAAAAAGCAGAGCGGCGGTGGCGGCCAGCGGCCACGCGAGGCGAAATTCCCGCGCGATGGCGTAGGTGAGAAGCATCGCGACGAGGGTGGCGCCGACGCCGACGAGGAGCGGGCCCAAGGTCCAGCCGAAGAGCACGCTGGCGAGGGCGAGGTGCGCGGGCAGGCCGAGCGGATAGGTGGGCACGAGGCGCGCGCGGGCCGGTTCGGCGATGAAGCCGAGGGGTTGGAGCTGCGTCGCGGTGCCCACCGAAAGGCCGGCGAAGTCGCGTTGGGGCGCGGTGAGTTCGCCGCGGGCGAGCAGTTGGGCGGCGTTGAGGTAGCCGGAGGAATCGGAACCGCCGGCGACGGGGGAAAAATTGAGGCCGAGGAACACCGCATAACCCAACAGCACCACGGCGGCGAACCAGGCAAACCAGCGCGGTGCGGGAGTGGTGGCGGGGTTCGGATTTGACATGCCGGAGAGTGGTTTTGTGATGCGACAGATTGTTTACAAACCGGACAACATTTAAGCGCGCGGCGCAGCACCCGGCGCACGTATGAACGGGCTGGGGCGGGCAGTTTGGCGGGCGCGGTTTCGGCTGGGGTATGCGACCATGGTCGCGGTGTTCCTGAGCTTGGTGGCCCAGTTCTATCTGCCGGGGACGGGGTTCACGAGTTTGTTGTCGATCGGGTCCCGGCTCGACGAACGGGCCGTGGAGAAACTGCGGGCGGTACCGCACTATGCGATCGAGGATTCGTGGGGCTACGACGGCACTTACTATGTGCAGCTCGCGTTGCATCCGACGTTGGATCAGCCGGCCGAACTGGGAGCGGCGATCGATAACCTGTCTTATCGGGCGCGGCGGATTTTGCCGAGTTGGGTGGCGTGGGGCCTCGGGTTGGGACGCGACGCGTGGATCGTGCACGTGTTTGCGGTTTTGAATGTCGGGGTGTGGCTCCTCCTTGGCTGGGTGTTGCTGCGGTGGCTGCCGCCGGACCGCTGGAGCAATCTGCTGCGCTGGGCGGGCGTGCTCTTTTCCCACGGGATGTGCATGAGTGTGCGCAACTCGCTCGCGGATGCGGCGGGGCTGTTGCTGGTGGCGCTGACGGTGCTGGCGCTGGAGCGCGGACGAAAGCCCGGCGCGGTGGTGGCGCTCGGGGCGGCGATGTTGACGAAGGAAACGAGCCTGCTCGCGGGCACGGCGTTGATCCCGGCGCGCGGGAGCGGCGCGGGCGCGTGGGCGCGGGCGGTCGGGCTGGGGGCGTTGGCGCTGGTGCCGTTCGTGGTGTGGCTCGGTTACGTGCGTTGGAAAGCGGGTCCGGGCAACGACCCGGGGTTGGGGAATTTTACGTGGCCGCTGGCGGGACTGGCGGAGAAGTGCGGGGTGGTGTTGGCGGAGCTGGCGGTGCGCGGGGCGCAGCCGGAAATCGTCGGCAGCGCGCTCGTCGTGATCGCGCTGATAACGCAGGCGGCGTTTTTTTTCCTGCATCGCGAACCGGGCCGGGCGTGGTGGCGGGTGGGCGCGAGTTTTGCGGGATTGATGGTGTTCGTCGCACAACCGGTGTGGGAAGGTTATCCGGGCGCGGCGACGCGGGTGCTATTGCCGATGACGCTCGCGTTCAATCTGCTGGTGCCGCGGGGACGGCGTTGGTTGGCCGTGCTGGTGCTGGGCAACCTCTCCGTAATCGTCGGAGTCAACGAATTCAGCGCGCCGCCGCACGAGTGTTTCGTCGTGAGCGGCGAGAGCGCGGTGCGGGCGCAGGTTAAATTGGAGCGCGAGGCGGGCTGGTATGTCGCCGAGGGAGACGGTTGGCGGCAATGGCGCTGGAGCAGTGGACGGGGGGAGTTGAAGCTGGTAAACCGCGGGCTGGCGCCGGTGGCGGTGAAAATCGACGGAGAGATCGCCGGGTTGAAGGCGGGAATGGTGGCGATCCGGGCCGGTGGGGTGGCGGTGTGGTCGGGCGCGGTCGGAGCGAAACGCGCGGCGTTTACGACGAAGGAATTCTTGGTGCCGGCAGGCGCCGCCGTGGCGGTTGAGTTCGCATCCGACGCGCCGGGGGTGCGGTTTGCGAACGGGGATGAGCGCATGTTGGCGTTCGCGGTTTACGATGTGGACATTGCAGTTGCGCGGGCGGAGCCGGCGGCCAAGCCTGCGGGGGAAATTCAACCGAGATGAAGGCGTTCGATCAATTTCTGCGGCGGTTCAAGCGGGTGCGTTGGCTGGAGAATCGCGTGGGCGAACTCGAAGGCGACAAGGCCGACTTGCGGCGCGATGTGGCGGATTTGGAGCAGGCGAATGCACGGCTGAAGGCGGAGGCGGCGGAGCGGGAGTTCGTGTTCCCGCCGGGTCATTTTTATTCGCCGCAGACCTCACGGGCGGAGGTGGCGGAAGTGTTTGCGCGGGAGCAGGCAGGTCCGTCGTTTGCTGGGCTGGAGCTGAACGAGGCGGAGCAGGGGGCGCGGTTGCACCGCTTCGCCGAGGCCTACGCGGAGCAGCCGTTTCCGGAAACGGCGACGGCGGGTCGGCGGTATTTTTTGAACAACCCCTCGTATGGGTCGTATGATGGGATCATGCTGTATCTGATGCTGCGCGAGGCGGGGGCGCGACGGGTGATCGAGGTGGGCTCGGGGTTTAGCTCGGCGGCGATGTTGGACTTGAACGAATTTGTTTTTGGCGGGCGGATGCGGCTGACGTTCATCGATCCCGATATGGGGCGGCTGCGGCCGTTGTTGAAACCGGATGACCATGCGCGCGTGACGCTGATCGAGCAGAAGGTGCAGGAAGTGCCGTTGGCGACGTTTGCCGAGCTGGAGGCGGGCGACGTGCTGTTCATCGACTCGTCGCATGTGAGCAAACTCGGGAGCGATGTGAACCGGCTCTTTTTCGACGTGTTGCCGGTGCTGAAACCGGGCGTGTGGGTGCACATTCACGATGTGACGGGGAATTTGGAGTATCCGCGGGAGTGGTTCGACGAAGGGCGTTCGTGGAACGAGCTGTATTTGCTGCGGGCATTTTTGATGTATAACCGGTCGTGGCGGATCGAGCTGTTTACCGGCTGGATTTTCAACACGCACAATGCGTTTTTACGGGAACGGATGCCGCTCTGCGCGGGCGGCGGTGGCGGGCAGATCTGGCTGCGGAAAGTGGCAGAGTGAGGCGGGCGGTCAGGGCGCGGTGGGCGCCCATCGCCAGATTGTGACTTGGCGGACGGCGCCGATCTGGGTCCAGAGGCCTGTGGAATTAATTTTCATGGCGTCGGTCACCTCGTGTGGGAAGAGGACGGCGAAAAGAGGGCGCGGGCCCACGGCGGCGGCGAGGCGGGCGAAGCGCTCGGGCTTGAGGGTATCCCAACGGACGAGCGGAAAATCCGTGTAGTAAAGAATGTGCCGCTCGTTTGTTGGGTGACGACGAGCGCGTCGGGCGGGAGGTGGGTTTTGGCCCATTGGCATGCCTCCGGGTAAACGGATTCTCCATGGCCGATGTGGGTCGCGTTCAAGCGCTGATGCCAAACGACCGAGCGGCCAAGCACCACCAAGGTGGCGGCAAGTGCGAGGCTTCGGGTCACGAGCGGGCGTAGGCGCGGTGGGTGCGGCTGCGCCAGGCGCAAAGAATCGCGGCCGACGCGGCGGCGGTCGCGGGGACGTCGCTCATCAATTGCAGCGACATAAAGGTCGTGAGCGGGCTTGCGGCGAACAACAGGGAGCCGAAAACCGACCAACTCCGCGGCAAGCCGGCCGCGCGGCCCAGCGGAAACATGAGGACGGCTGCAGCGAGTGCGCTGGCCACCATCAGAAAGTGCGGCGCGAGAGCCCACGTCATCAAGGGGCCCAAAGCGGCGAGCGCGAGCGGCAGGCCGATCGGATAAGTGGGAGCCATCGCAACGGCGGAGGCGGGGCGGAAACCGAGCGGGATAAAGGTGTAGGAATCGAGGGCGGCGGGATTGATGCCGGCCGGGATGCGTTGTGCGACGGCGGTCTGGCCGTGGGCGAGGAGGCGGGCGCTGTTGAGGTAGCCGGAGGAGTCGGATTGGCCGGCGTAGGCGCCGACTTGAAAAGCGAGAAAAGCGGCATAGCCCACAAGCGCGGCGCCGAGCAGGGCGAGCGCCCAAGCCGAGCGGCGGGCGGGTGGCGTGGGCGTGGCAGCGAGGGATGAATCCATTCTTGCGTCGAGTGCGGGGAGACTCTGGTTTTTGACGTTTTCGTGGCCAGTCTGATTCCATTTTTCCAACGTAATGCGGCGCTGGCGCTGAAGTTGGCGTATGTCGGAACGCTGGGCCTGTTCGTTTGGATCTGCGCGCAATTTTATCTGCCGGGGAAGGGGTTTACCTACCTGATTATATTCGGGGAGACGCCGAGTGCGCCGTATGTGCCGACGCTCAAGGCGATGAACTATTACGCGGAGCCGGATTCAAAGGGCTACGACGCGCAATACTACGCGCAGATCGCGATGCGGCCGTGGCTGACCAACCGCGCGTTGAACGAGGCGATGGACTCGATGCCTTATCGGGCTCGGCGGATTTTGTTCTCGTGGACGGCGTATGGACTCGGCGGCGGCGACCCGGCGCGGGCGCTGCACATCTATGCGGTGCAGAACATCGTGTGCTGGTTTCTCCTCGCCGGGTTGCTGCTGCGGTGGTTTCCGGCGACGAGTTGGGAGAATTTTTTTCGCTGGGGCGGAGTTTTGTTCTCGTTTGGACTGTGTTTCAGCGTGCGGGGGTCGCTCGTGGACGGGCCGAGCCTGTTGCTGATCGCGCTGGGGATGATGCTCTACGAGCGCGGAAAGAAGTGGTGGGCGGCGGGCGTGCTGGGGGTGGCGGGGCTCGGCAAGGAGACCAATCTGCTCGCGGCGGCGGTGTTGGTCCCGGGAAATTGGGGGGATGGGCGCGGCTGGGCGCGAGCGGTGGGGCAGGGCTTGCTGGTCTTGGCCCCGCTGGCGGTGTGGGTGGTGACCTTGCGGTTATGGCTTGGAAGCGGCAGCGACCCGGGGGTGCGGAACTTTGATTGGCCGTTTGCGGCCTACGCGAGGAAGTGGGTTGAAACTGCGGCGGTTTTTAAGACGGACGATGCGGGCTCGATCGGAGTTTGGAGCGTCCTGATGCTCGTGGCGGTGACCGCGCAGTGGCTGCTGTTCGTGTTGCGGCCGCGCTGGAGCGACCCGTGGTGGCGGTTGGGAGCGACCTACGCGGCCTTGCTCGTCGTGCTGGGTGACGCGGTGTGGGAAGGCTATCCGGGCGCTGCGCTGCGGGTGCTGTTGCCCATGACGCTGGCGTTCAACGTGCTGTTGCCGCGAGGGCGGCAATGGCGGGCGTGGTTCGTGCTGGGCAATCTGGCGGTGCTGTGCTCGAGCGATATATTGAAGCCGCCGGGGCAGGAGAGCTTCCAGTTGGAAGGGGCGCGGGCCTTGCGGATCGTCGAGGCCTCGGGGCGCACGGTGGAGGCAATTTTTCCGGACGAGCAGTGGTTTCAGGCCGAGCGATCGCGGTTTGATTATTGGCGCTGGAGCCGGGGAGATGCCGAGGTGGTGTTTAGGAATCCGCAGGAGTTTCCGGTGGTGGCGGACGTCGTGTTTGATGTGAAGAGCGCCGATGACCGGAAGCTGACGGTGCTGAGCAAGACCGACGGAGCGGTTCTGTGGACCGGCGCGACGGTCAAGGTGCTGCAAGAAGTCCGGATTCGCGGGGTGGTGTTGCCCCCGGGGGATATCCTTTGGCGGTTTGAGTCCGATCAGTCCCCGGAGCAGCCAAGCAGCGGGGATCCGCGTAAGGTGAGTTTCAGCGTGCGCAACCTGGAGATTAGGATCACCGGGCGCGGGGTGGCGGAGAAGACGGGGACCGCCAAGTAAGTTCCGAGGTGGCGAAAAGGGCGGGTCGGAGACTTCGCCCTACTTTTTCAGAAGCCGGCGATGGCTTCGAGGCGGCGGCGGTAGCGGGCGCCGATGACGGCGGGAGCGAACTTTTCCGCGATGGTCGCGATCGCGGCGGAGCCGAGCCGGACGCAGAGCGCTCGGTCGGCGAAGAGCGCGCGCATGTGCGCGGCGGCGTGGGCGATGTCGGGGTCGGCCCAGGTCTGGCCTTTGGCGTAGGGGCCGTGGTTTTCGGTGAGGGTGATGAGCGGGGCGCGCACCGGGCAACCGTTGTGAATCGTGACAAACTCGGCGGTGGCGGACCAATCGGTCGAGATCACGGGTTTGCCGAGGGCCATGCATTCGGCGACCGCGAGGCCGAAGCCTTCGGAACGGTGCAGCGAGACGAAGACGTCGCAGGCGAATTCCAGCGCGTAGATGTCGGCGCGGGAGAGCGTGTCGGTGATGAAGTGGATGCCGGGGATGTTGGCGGCGAGGGCTTGGAGGTGGGCGAAGTCGGCTTCGTTACCGGTGAGATTCTGGACCTTGACGACGAGGGTTGCGGCGGGCGCGGCGAGGCCGGAGTCGCGGAAGGCGGCGAGGGCGGCGCGTGGGTTTTTGCGGGCGGCGTAGGAGTTGAGGTCGAAGAGCGTGAGGAAGAGGAACGAGTGGGCCGGCAGGCCGAGGCGGGCGCGGATCGCGGCGATTTGCTCGACGGGAACCGGGACGTTGATGGCGTGTGGAAAGGTGAGAACGGGGACCGGAGATTTCTCGGCGATGGCGGCGCGGGTGAAATCGCTCGGGCACCAAATCTCGTCGTAGAAATCGAAGGACGGGACCCAGTCGTCGGGAAATTCGGGGAGTTCCCAAGCGAAGTAGGCGATGTTGTATTTGCCGGCGCGGAAATGTCTCCCGTGGTGGTGGTCGAGGTCACGCGAGGCGGGTGGGTCGAGGTGGACGACGTTGACGTCGTGGAGATTCGCGTCGGTGAGGCGGGCGGCGTAGGTGGGATCGCCGAGGCGGTTTTTGCAGTTGAGTTTGAGCGGGACGAGGGCGGCGGGGATGCGGGCGGCATCGGCGGCGCGCACCATGCAACGGGCGGATTCGCCGAGGCCGAGATCGGCGGTGAGGAAGCCCACGATGTTGAGCCCGAGGTGGGCGTGGCGGCGGGCGAACTCGGCACGGAACGGCGCGTGGCGACGGGAGAAATCGTAGATGAGTTCGCCGGTATCGGCGGCGAGGGCGGTGAGGCGGAGCGCGCGGTTTTTGTTTTGGGCGCGGAAGCGTTTCAGCGGGGCGAGACCGGTGATGCGACCGAGCCAAGCGAGGGTGTCGGTGAAACCGGTGCCGCCGAGGCGCAGCGCGAGCGTGAAGCCGGCGGCGGGTGCGGGCGCGGGGAGCGGGAGACGGAATTCCCAGGGGCCGGGCGCGAAGTTGCGCAACGTGACGACGAAGGTGCCGTTGAGAAAGATGGAGAGGGTGGGCGGCGCGGACTCGAAGCTACGGGCGGCGGGGTGGGGGCGGAATTCGCCGCGGAGAGTGAGGGCGGTGATGCCGTCGAGCGGCGGAAGGCGGAGCTGGCCGGTTTCGCGGAGCCAGGCGGAGTCGGTCGCGAAATCGTCGAAGAAAATGCCGGAGTAGTGCGTGAAGCGCCGGGAGAAGGCGCCGCCGGCCGGGGGCGTGCGGTGTTCTGAAGCCATGTCGTGGGTGCAAGAGCGAAGGGGCTGGGCTCCGCATAGCAAAACTTTACGCGAACGGGTGGCGCTGCGGGCGACGGGGAACGGGCCCGGGCGCAGGGTCGTTCTACGCCCGGCGGGCAAGATAGACGCAACTCTCGAAGGCGGTACCCGCACCGTGGCTGTCATCAACCCAAACGATTTCGCCGCCCGCGGCGCGGACGATCGCTTCGACCTCGGCCCGGGGCAGCGAATTCATCTCCATGGTCGGATACAAGGCGAGGTAGGCATTGATTCGCCGCCAAATGTTTTTCGCGACGGTGGGAGGATACCATGAGCGGCGAGCGGGGCGAACGGTGCCGGCCGTGAGTTGGAAATAAACCGCGCCTCCCGGAGCGCAGATCCGCAGGAACTCGGCGATGTAGCGCCGGGAATACTCGGGGGCCAGATGTTGCAGCGTGATCACGCTGAACACCAGGTCGAAGGTGCCGTCGGCGAACCGGCCGAGGTGTTCGGCCGCGTTGTGCTGGTAGTCGACTCGGTCGCCGTGGCGGTTGTGGTGACGGGCTTGGACGAGCATCTCGGCAGAGATATCCACGCCGGTCACGTGGTCGAAGTGCCGGGCGAGCGCCTGGCTGATGCGGCCGACGCCGCAGCCAAAATCGAGCGCGTGGCGGCGGTCCATCGTCGGTAGGCGGACCCGAACCTTGGCGAGCGCCGCATCGACTTCGTTCAGTCCGCTCGCGAAAAATTCTTCGATCTTCCACCGGTTGGCTTCTTTTCCGTCCGTGGTGAGCACCGCCCAGAAAGGATCTTTGCGGGCAAACGAATCCAAGTGTCGGCGTACCTGCCAGAGACGCATCGCCATGGGTTTAGGGAAGAGCGACCGAGCGCTTCGGAAAAGGTTGGCTCATTGGGTGTAAGCGAGATTGCCGGGGAGGCTTTGACGGATAGCCGCGAACGCAATGACAGAGTCGCGGGGGCGCAAAATCGAAGAACGTGGCCGAATCGAACGTTGGGCGATGCGGAGAAAGACGATCGGCTGGGACCGGGAAATCGGAGAAAATTGGCGAAGGGCGGACCGCACGCTTGCCGGGCGGAAGGGGACCCTCTTAGAAACAGTCCTTTTCTTACCTCCGGTCTCCAGCCCGCGTGAGATTTTTTCCCCGCATGTTTCCCCCCCGTTTCCAAACTTGGTGGCGTCTCGTCTTGCTGACGGGAGTCGCGGGCTTGGTGTGTAGTGTGCACTACGGCTGGTGGACGCCGGCGCGGTGGAGCGTGCCGGCGGAGTATACCGGGGAATCGTTGGAGATCTTGGCCCGCATAAAGGCGGCCTCGGAGGGCGACCTCGCGCCTTTACGGCCGCAAGTGATGTCGCGGCTTGGTGCGCCGTTTGGGGCGAATTGGAGCGCGTACCCCTCGTCGGATATGCTGCTGGTGTGGACGCTGGGCCAAGTCGCGCGGGTGACGGGCGTGGCGGTGGCGGCCAATCTGGCGTTGTTGCTCGCGGTGCTGAGTGCCGCGTGGTCCTTCTACGCGTGCGCGCGGTGGCTGCGATTGCAGTGGGAATGGGCGATGGCGGGAGCGCTGTTGTTTGCGTTTACGTTTCAGACGTTCAACCGGGGCCTTCAGCACCTGTTGATTGCGTTTTCATGGACGGTACCGTTGGCGATTCTGAGCGTGGCGCTCGTCGCCTCGAGTCGGCGGGTGCAGTGGCGCAGCAAGTGGGGGGCGGTGGTGCTGGTCTCGGCGCTGGGGATCGGAGTAAGCAATCCCTATCTGCTGTTTTTGTATCTGCAGCTGATGGGGCTGGCGTTGTTGGCCCACTTGGCCGGCGGACGTTGGCGCGCGGAGAATGTGCAGGTGGGCGCGGCGGCGCTGGCGTTGGCGCTAGCGGCGTTGGCGTTGGTGCAGGTGCATCCGTGGTTGTATGCCACGGATACGGCGGCCGATTCGCCCTTGGAGCGCAATTACGGGGGGACGGAGATGTATGCGTTGAAGCCGTTGGAGTTGGCGGTACCGCCGGCGACGCACCGGTGGGAACCGATGGGTTTTTTTGGCCAGCGGTATCTGCGGTGGTCGGATTGGCGGAGCACGGAGGCGTTTGCGCCGTATCTTGGATTGGTGGGATTGGCGGGGCTCGTGTGGTTGGGCGGCGCGGCGGCTTGGGCGATGTGGCGGCGGCGGCGGGTGCCGGGTGCGGCGTTGACGACGGGGTGGGTGCTGGCCTTCGCCTCGGTGGGCGGGGTGACCAATTTCTTCGCGTTTTTCACGGGGCTGGCGCTCTTCCGGGCGAGCAACCGGTTTAGCGTTTTTATCTCGGCGGCGGTGTTGTTGTTTCTCGTGGCGCGGCTTTCGCGTTGGGGGCGGGCGTGGCCGGCGGGTTGGCGCCGCTTGGGCGCGGTGGGGTTGGTCGTCTTTGGGTTGGCGGACCAGTTGCCGCGCCCGATGGCGGCGGAACGTCGGGAAGCGATGGCGCGGATGGCGAGGAACGACGTTGAGTTCGGACGGCGGCTGGAGGCGGCGTTGCCGGCGGGGGCGATGGTTTTTCAGTTGCCGGTGGTTTCGTTTCCGGAGGCGCCGCCGTACTATCAGTTGGGCGACAGCGAACACTTCCGGCCTTTTGTGGCGACGGAAACACTCCGGTTTAGCTATGGCGCCTTGAAAGGGCGAAGCCGAGGACAGTGGCAACGCGATCTGGCGCGGCTGACCACAGCGGAGCAAATCCAAGCGTTGGAGAGCTACGGATTTGCGGCGATCTATTTGAATCGGCGGGGCTTCGCCGATCGGGGTGAGGCGTTGTTGGCGGAATTGGCGGCCTTGGGTCGAAGCAAGCGGATCGAAGGGGTGAGGCGAGAACAGATCGTGGTGCGGCTCCAGCCGGCGGCGCAGCCCGTGCCGCCGATCGCGAGAAAGCTGACCTTTGGGCGGGGATGGCACCGGCCGCCGCACGGCGCATCGCCGACGGAGCCGCGCTGGGCCTTTGAGCCAGCGACGATGTCATTTTTCAACCCCTACGCTGAAGCGCGTGAGTTTGAAATAAAGCTGGCGCTGAGCGGGGCGGGATCAAAGCGATCCGTGCAGTTGTCGGTAAACGGTCGGAAGCAGTTGGATGTGGATTTGAGCGATAAAGCGCGGGACTTCCCGCTGAAGGTGCGACTGCTGCCCGGGCCGAATCACTTCGATTTCGATTCAGTCGAGCCGGCGGTGCGGCTCAGTACGGAGCGCCGCCAGCTGCGGATGTTCGCCGTGCACGGGAACTCTATCCGCTTGTTGGATCCGGCGGCGGAAACGGCGAAGTAGAATTCAGGACGGAGTGGCACGAGGTGGCAGCAGGCGCGGGGCGGCGAGGACGACGAGGCCGCCGAAGAGACTCCAGAAGACCGTAGCGACCCAGACAAGCAGCGCGAGAAGTGGGGCGAGGTCGCGGGCGGCGGGCGTCGCGAGCAGGCCGAGGGCGGCGAGCGTGCCGAGAAACGCACCTTCTCGAACGCCGTGACCGCCGACGCTGATCGGGAGCACGGTGGCGGCGTAGGCGACGCTCATCGCAATGCAGGTGTCGAGAAAAGGCAGGGGCAGACCGATCGCTAGGGCGAGCAGCCACACTGCGATGAAGTCCAGCAACCAGATGGCGGCGCCGAGCAAAAAGGTGGCGGAGTGTGTGCCGGGCGTGGCTCTCACGCAGGCGAGCAGTCGGGCGGCGGTGGCCAGTCGGTCGGGACCGAGCATACGCGGCAGCGGTGCGGGCCAACGGCCGGGATCGGTGCGCAACAACCAGATCGCAAAAACGATGCCACCGAGGGTGAGGATCGAGGCGGTGATAAAAAGCCAGCGCAGGCCAGGCTCGGCGACGAAGGCACCGGTGCGGGCGGTGAGAGCGACGGCGGGAACGGCAAACAGCAAGAGGAGACCGGTGGCGCGGTCGATCACGAGGGTCGTCAGGCCGGCGGCCCGTTGCGTGGCGGCGTCGCGCAACAGGTAGTAAACGCGGGCGGCGTCCCCGCCGATGCCGCCAAGGAGGAAGGCGTTGTAGAATTGACCGATCCAAGTGACGACGTGGGACCAGTGAAACGAGAGCGGGATTTGTTGGGCGCGGAGCAGCAACCACCAGCGTGCGGCCTGAATCGGAAACGTCAGACCGACGAGCACGAGCGCCGCGACGAGCAGCGGGAGGGAAAGTTGGGTGCGGGCGGCGGTGAGTTCGGCCCAGTCGATTTGGGCGGCGAGAACGACGAGGAGCGCGAGGGAAATCAGATAGCGCGCGACGCGACCGGCGGGGGTGGCGAGGAAGGTGGTGAGGCGACGCATTCGGGAAAGGATGCGCAAGTGGCGGGTGGGTTGGCTAGGAAAAGCGCGAGTTCGGACGGCGGTGCATCCCGAGCGGAGTGTTTGCGGGTGCGCTGTGGGGTCGGATATGGGCGATGGTGCCGGCGTTCGAGGCCCGGGTAGTGCGGGTCGTACGAAATCACGTGCGCCGCGGGTCGACGTCCGAAGCCGGGGCGGCGACGACGCAGCGACAAATGAAAAGGCCGCCCCGGGAGTTGGGGCGGCCTGGAAGAAAAGTGACAGAGCCCGATAGTGACATCGGGCTCCACCGACTTGGGCACGGTCTCAGCGGTATTCTTCGCCGCTGAGGGCGTTGATGACCTTGAAGTGTTCGAGGTGGTAGCCGGGGTCGGCGCGGAAGGCCAGTTTGACGCCGTAGAGTTTCTCGACGCGCACGAGCAGATCGGCGTCTTCGCTGCGGAGACGTTCGAGGATGCTGGGGTGGACGAGGACGCGGAGGGAATACTCTTTGCCGTCGTTGCGCAGCTGGAGCCGGCGCGCGATGGAGGAGAGGCGGCGTTGGAGCTCGACGGACATCGTCGTCGCGCTCTTCACGATGCCGCGGCCACGGCAATACGGGCAGTCGGTGTAGAGATTGGCCGAGAGCGACTCCTGCTGGCGCTGGCGGGTCATCTGCATGATGCCGAGCTGTGAGATGGGCAGAATGTGGTTCTTGGCTTTGTCGGTGGACATCAGCTCGACCATCTTTTCGTAAACGGAGTTCCGGTGACGCCGTTCCTTCATGTCGATGAAGTCCATGATGATCAGCCCGCCGAGATTTCGGAGGCGGATCTGGCGGGCGATCTCGGCGGCGGCCTCAAGATTCACGGCGTAGATGACGTTTTTCTCGTCACCGCCACGGTTCTTGTGGGAGCCGGTGTTCACATCGACGGCGATGAGGGCCTCGGTCTCGTCGATGATGATTTCGCCGCCGGAGGGGAGGGGAACCTTGCGTTGGCCGGTCTGCTCGATTTGCCGCTCGATGTTGAAGCGCTCAAAGATCGGGATGCTGTCTTTGTAGAGCGCGATCTTGCTGGCGGAGCGTTTTGAAATGAGGGACACGAGCTTTTGGGTGCGTTCGTGGTCCTCCTTGCTGTCGATGAGGACGCGGTCGACTTCCTCGGTGAGAAAATCGCGGACGGTGCGCTCGACGACGTCCGGCTCTTGGTACAGGCAGCAAGGTGCCTTGTCGTTGAGCATCTTGCGCTGGATCTCTTCCCACGTCTTGAGGAGCAGGTGGAGATCGCGGACGAAGTAGCGGGATTTTTTGCCCTCGCCGGCGGTGCGGACGATGAGGCCCACGCCCTCGGGAATGGTGAGCTCGTTGATCAGGGCCTTGAGGCGTTTGCGCTCGGCGGGGTCCTCGATTTTACGGGAGATGCCGCAACCGTCGGAGAACGGCGTGAGGATGAGGTAACGGCCGGGGATGGAGAGGTTGGTGGTGGTACGGGGACCCTTGGTGCCGATGGGGCCTTTGGTGACCTGGATCACGATCTCACTGCCGGGAGGATACATCGCGGGGATGTCCTTGACGGTGGGCTCGGCGGGGCGGGGGGCGGCGTTTTTCTTTTTGTTAACGCGGACGACCTCGATGTTGGAATCGGTCGTGGCGGGCAGCATGTCCCAGTAATGGAGGAAGGCGTTCTTTGAGTAGCCGATGTCGACGAAGGCGGCCTTGAGGCCGGGATCGAGGTTCTTGACGCGGCCCTTGTAGATGCCGCCGACCATGCGGTCGTCGGATTCGCGCTCGATTTCGAATTTCTCGAGGCGGCCGTCGATGAGGAGGGCCACGCGCTTTTCGAGCGGCTCGGAATTGATGATGAGCTCGCGGTAGGTGCTCTTTTCCTTCTGAAAAACCGCGAGGATTTTTTGGAGGAGCGGGCGGTCCTTGGCGCGTTCGACGGCGCCGGCTTTGAGGTCGTTGGGACTTACGCCGGTGACTTCCTCGACGGGAGGCGGATTGGCCAGTTCGGCGTCATACTTTTGGGCGATGTCCGTGGAAGGGACATCGGGTTTTGGGAATTGCGATTGATCGCTCATGGTGGGTGCTATGCGGGTTTTGCCCGGGGCACCGATGTGGGGAGGTCGCGGCGCAGGAAATTCCGGCAGAGCGGTCGATATCGCGGAAAGGAAGACGCGTGGAGTTCACGCGAAATCCTTTCGGAAGCGATAGACGCTCTGGACCAGTCCTTGCAGCAAGCAGCAACTGAGCACAAAGGAGCCACCGTAGCTGATGAAGGGAAGCGGTATGCCCGTGATGGGCACGAGCCCGATGGTCATCGCGACGTTTACAAACACATGCACCATAAACAGCACGGTGACGCCGAGGGCGATCAAGGTGCCGAACCGATCTCTCGCGAGACCGGCGATGCGAATGCCGTTAAACAGAACGAGCCCAAACAGGCCGAGAACCGTGATGCTTCCCACGAAACCGAGTTCTTCGGAAATTACAGAAAAGATAAAGTCATTGTGCGCGATGGAGCGCGGGAGGTAGCCGAGCTGGGCTTGGGTGCCCTGTTGCCAGCCCTTGCCGGTCAACCCGCCGGAGCCGACGGTGATGAGTGACTGGTTGAGATTGTAGGTGATGCCGGTGCCCTTGGGATCGACGGTCTCGGGGGCGACGAAGGCCAAAATGCGGTTACGCTGATAGTCGTGGAGCGGGACCCAGGACGTGGCCTCGTATTTGCCACGATTTTGCTTCTCGTCGTAAGAGTAGCCGTTGGCATCCATGAACCGTACGTAACGGTAGCTGTCCCATGCGATAACGCCGATCAACAAAACGAACGCGCCGAGCGCCGCTGCGTAAAAACGCGCGGACAATTTCGAAACGTAAAGCATGGAAAACACCATCGGGGGCAGGACGATTGCCGATTTGAGGTCGGGCTGAAGTAAGACCAAGAGCATGGGGAATCCTACCGCAAGGGCCAATTTGCCCAGCACCCCTAGGGACTGCCGAATCGTGCCGACCTCATTGCGAATCAACGTGCTGGCGGTGATGAGAAGCACGGCGACTTTGGCGGTTTCCGAGGGCTGGAAGGAGAAAAAGCCCAAGTCGATCCAGCGCTGGGAGCCGAACACTTCGCTGCCGACGCCGGGGATCAGCACCAGCAGGAGCGGCACCATCGCGAAGGCGTAAATCCAGTGCGCGATGCCGAGCCAAAATCGGTAGTCGATGAGGGAAACGCCGACGTAGAGACCCGCGCCGACGAACAGGAAAACGAGCTGCTTGATCCAATCCGAACCGCGGACCGAAAGTTGGGCCGAATAGATGAAGGCGACACCGAACAGACTGAGCCCGATCAAAGCGAAGGGCGTTACCGCATCCCAACGCGCTCGCGTCGTGGTCTTTAAGACCCCGAGATAATCGAGCGGCGAGATGAGGTTCATGGGCGCGGCGGAGGTGTTGTGAGTGAGATCGTCCCGGAAACGGGAAGAGATCGGACCGTTGCGGGTTCCGGCTTCGGCGGCAAGACTGTGAAGGGTTGCGCGGCGATTTCCTCTAAGCCTTCGGCGTCGGTTGCTCTCGGCGCGGCACCGTTGGCAAGGCCGAGGGCGATCCAGAAAACCACGGCGCCCATCGGTTTCTCGAGCACGACGCCGAAACAGGCGCTGATGATTTGTTTATCTGGTAAATTCCGGGGCGGAGTTTGAGGCGACTTTGTTGCGGGGGCGGCGCGAAGTGGTGACCGCGCAAGAGCGAAGGGCGGTGCCGGAGCTGGTGGCGTATTGGTTTGTGGACGGTGAGCGGGTGGTGGCGACTCATGAAGGGCGGATCTGGCGCGACGCCTGGAACCGTCTGACCCGGGGACGCCCGGACCGTTGGGCTTACGTGTCGGTGCAGACGGGGCCGATGGATGGCGAGGCGGCGGCGAGGACCCGGATGCGGGCGGTGCTGGCGGGGACGTTGCCGGCATTCCAAAAGCCGTTGCCGGAGTGGTGAGGGAAACGCCGCGGGGAAAGGCTTGAGCTCGGTGCAAAGGGCCGCATAGCGTGCGCGCACTTTGACATCAGTAAGCGCCGCCGACTTCGCTTTCTTGGTCTCCGGGAGTGACTCGCACGACTGGTCGCTCTCGTTTGCAATTTTCGCGGGCGTGACCCTCGGTTTTTTTGGCGTATGGGTGTTGCGGCGCCATACGTGGCGAGTGGCGCAGGAACAGGCGACGGAGTTGATCGAAGTGTCGCGCCGCGAGGCGGCGGTGGCGGCGGAGGAGATCAAACAAAAAGCCGATGTCGAAGTGCAGGAAAAGCGGGCCGAACTGAATCGCGAGTTCGACCGGCGGGAGATCGAATCGGATGTGCGGCTGCGGGAGATCCGGGCGCACGAGGAGTCGTTGGCGTTACTCGACTATCAGATGGAACAACGGCAGGAGCGGATCAACCGCGAGACAGTTGCGGTCAAGCAAGCCCGCGATGCGATCCGGGCGCTTTCGAAGAGCGTGCGCAAGCGGCTCGAGGGTGTTTCACAAATGGACGCCGAGGACATCCGGCGAGCCTTGCGCGAGGAGGTCACGCTGGAGTGTCAGGATGAGCTGCGGGCGATGCGGCAGCAGATTTTGGAGAAGTCGGAGCAGGAGCTGCAAACCGATGCGCGGCGGATTCTCATCGCCTCGATGCAACGCATCGCGAGCAAGCCGAACAATGATCTGACGGCGACGCTGGTGCCGCTGCCGAGCGAAGAAATGAAAGGTCGGATCATCGGCCGCGAGGGGCGTAACATCAAAGCGTTTGAAGCCGCGACGGGTGTGACGCTCATGATCGACGAGTCGCCCCAGCTGGTGCTGTTGTCGTCGTTTGACCCGGTGCGGCGCGAGATCGCCCGGACCGCGTTGGATGCGTTGGTTAAAGACGGCCGGATCCACCCGGCGAGCATCGAGGAGTTTGTGCAACGGGCGCGGGAAGATATCGAGCTGGTCACGACGCAGGCGGGCGAAGAGGCCGTGACGAAGCTCAACATCAACGGACTACATCCCGAGGTGATAAAGCTGCTCGGCAAGTTGAAGTATCGGTTTTCCTACAGCCAAAACGCGCTCGATCATTCGGTGGAGACCGCGTTCTTGGCGTCGATGATCGCGAGCGAGGTCGGGCTTGATCCGAACCTGGCGAAGCGGGCGGGACTCTTGCACGATATCGGCAAAGCGGCGCCGGGTGAACTTGAGGGCAGTCATGCGCTGATCGGCGCGGAGTTCATCAAGCGCTATGGCGAAACCCCGATCGTGACCAACGCCGTGGCGGCGCATCATGAAGAGGTGAAACCCGAGACGATCTACGCGGGTATTGTGATCTTGGCGGATACGATTTCGGCGACCCGGCCGGGTGCGCGGGCCGAGTCGATGGCGGGCTACGTGCAGCGGCTGGAGCGATTGGAGAAACTCGCGCTCTCTCTTGAAGGCGTGCAACAGGCGTTTGCGATCCAAGCGGGGCGCGAGATCCGGGTCCTCGTCTCGCCGCACCATGTGACGGACGACCGCGCGCGGGAAATCGCCAAGCAACTGCGAGCTCGGATTGAAGCGGAGCTGCAATACCCGAGCACGATCAAGATCACGGTGATTCGCGAGACGCGGTTTACCGAGACGGCGATCTGACGGTGAAACGTCTGGGGCTCGGGTCGGGCATCCGTGGGTTCGGCGTTCGGTGTCCGCGGGTTTGGTGTTCGCTGCTCGACAACCCGAAACTCGAAACTCAAAAACTCGAAACCGTTTTCACCATGGCCGACCCCAAGATTTTAGAACTGTTTCCCAATCCCGCGCCGCACCGCGACTACGTCATTGCGCATACCCAGCACGAATTTACCTCGATGTGTCCGATCACGGGGCATCCCGATTTTGCGGTGATCACGGTGAAGTTCACGCCGGACAAGACCTGCGTGGAGTTGAAATCGCTGAAATTGTATCTGCACGCTTTTCGCAACGAGGGCATTTTCTTCGAGGCGGTGACGAACAAGATTTGTGACGACATCGGCGCGGCGCTGAAGCCCCGGGCGCTCACGATCATCGCCGATTGGAAAGGGCGCGGCGGCATCAGCTCGCTGGTGACTTGCGAGTGGTCGGCGAAGCAGGCGAAGAAGCGCTGAGCGGAGTGAGGACCGAAAGCGGGTGGGAACGGGCGTCGGCAAGCGACGCCCCTACTCAGCGCGTTGCGAGGATCGCGAGAGCGGCGGCGTGCAACTCGGGCGTGGCGGCCGCGACGGTCGATGTGGTTGGGTAGGCCGGGCCGCCGTTCCAATCGGTGATGACGCCGCCGGCGCCGCGGATGACGGGGACGAGGGCGGCGATATCCCAGGGGTTCATGATCGGATCGAGGGAAAGGTCGGCCCAGCCGCTGGCGACAAGCAGGTAGCCGTAGCAGTCTCCCCAAGTGCGGACGAGTTTGGCCGAGGCGAGCAGGCGGTCGGAGGCGGGGCCGTTTTGGTATTTGGCGAGATTGAGCGTGTCGCTCGTGAGCAACGTAGCATCGGCGAGGCGCGTGGTGGCCCGGCAGCGGACGGTGCGGCCGTTGAGGGTGGTGGTCGTGCCGTCGCCGAGCATGAGCTGGCGCAAAATGGGCTGGTGAATGCAGCCGAGCACGGGTTGGCCTTGGTGGAGGAGGGCGATGAGTGTGCCCCAAAGCGGGACGCCGGTGATGAACGCCTTGGTGCCGTCGATGGGATCGAGCACCCAGACGAACTCGGCGTCGGCGTTCTCGGAGCCAAATTCTTCGCCGATGATGCCGTGGGAGGGGAATTTTGTGGCAATGAGCCCGCGAAGGAGTTCTTCGGCGCCGCGATCGGCGGCCGTGACCGGGGAGGCATCGGATTTGGTTTCGACGGTGAGGGCGGGATTCGCGAAGTGCGGGCGGATAAAGTCGCCGCTGCGCTCGGCGAGTTCGGTCGTGAAGGTGCGGTAGGGCGTGAGATCCACTCGGCGAGAGTGGCCCGCGAATCACACGAATGAAACGAATTATTTTCTGCGAAGCGGATTGAATCATTCGCGGGCATTCGCGTGATTCGCGGGTGAACCTATGTCTTGGACCGAGCAGCCGATTTTTTTTGTAGATTTTGAAGGTAGCCGCGCATCGGGAATCTTGGAGTTTGGCGTGGCGACGGTCTTGGGCGGGCGAGTGATCGACGGGGTGACCCGGCGGTGCTCGGCGACGGGGCGGGTGCGGGCGGAGGATGTGGCGGTGCACGGGTTGAGCGAGGCGTCGTTGGCGGAGTGCGCGCCGTTTGCGGAGGAGTGGGAGCTATTTGCCGGGTTGAGGGAGCGCGGGCCGTTGGCGGCGCACTATGCGGGGGTGGAGAATGCGCTGCTTAAGGGCGTGTGGCCTTACCCGCGGAGTTCGCCGGATTTCGCGCGTCCGGGAGAGCGGGTGATCGAGTGGGGGCCGTGGATCGATTCAGCGCGGATCTACGCGCAACTTTATCCGCAGCTCGAGTCGGGTAAGTTGGAGGTGTTGGTTGCGAGATGCGGGCTTCAGGGCGAACTGGACTTGCTGGCGGAGAAGTTTTGTCCGCCGGAGCGGAGACGTTACCATGCGGCGCTGTATGACGCGCTGGCGGGTGCGGTGTTGTTGGCGTCGCTGGCGCGGGAGCCGGCGGTGGCGGCGATGAGCGTGATGCAGCTCCTAGCGCTGAGTACGCTCGATGGGGCGAAGCGCGACGCGATCACGCAGCGGGAACTCTTTTAGACGGTGGGGAGAGCACGGGGGAAACGCGCCGGATCGCGCGCGCGAGGTGTAAGAGCAAGTTCGGCTGGGCGGGTTCGTGGGCTCGGGTATGGTCGGAAGGCGGGTCTTGCGCTGGGCGGGACGGGCGGCAAGGTGGCGGGTTCTTATGGCCATTGTCAGTTTACTCGATGTCAGCCTGAGCTTCGGTGGCGCGCCGTTGCTCGATAAGGTCAATCTCCAGATTGACCGTGGGGAACGCGTGTGTCTCGTGGGGCGCAACGGTGCGGGCAAGTCCACGTTGATGAAGGTGATCTCGGGCGAGTTGGAGTCTGATGTGGGGCAAGTTTTCCGCCAAGCCGGGGCGGTCTTTTCGACGTTGAAACAGGAAGTCCCCTCGGGCCTCGCGGGCACGGTGCGCACGGTGGTTGAGGGCGAAGGCGGCGCTTACGAGGAGCACAACGACTGGGAACGGCACGATCGCGTGGAGCGTTTGCTCGAGCAGATGGGCCTGCCGGTGGACATGGAATTCGCGGCGTTGTCGGCGGGACAAAAGCGCCGCGTGTTGCTCGCGCGCGGCTTGGTCGAGGCGCCGCAGTTGTTGCTGCTCGACGAGCCGACGAACCATCTGGACCTCGCGTCGATCGAGTGGCTCGAAACGTTTTTGTTGGAGTGGGGCGGGGCGCTGCTGTTCGTGACCCACGACCGGGCGTTTCTCCGGAAGCTGGCGACCCGCATCGTGGAAGTGGACCGCGGCAAACTCATCGGCTGGGCCTGCGACTACGACACGTTCCTCGTGCGCAAACAGGCCGTGTTGGAGGCTGAGGAAGTCGAGCGGGCGCAGTTCGACAAGAAGCTTGCCCAGGAGGAAGTGTGGATCCGCAGGGGCGTGAAGGCCCAGCGCTCGCGGGCGAACAACCGCATTCATGCGCTCGAAAAGATGCGCGCCGAACGGGTGGCGCGACGGGACCGGACCGGCAAGGCGACGATGACCGCGCAGGAGGCGGACCGGAGCGGCTTTAAGGTGATCACGTGCGAAGGCGCGGGCTTCCGCTATGGGCCGGACTCGCCGTGGATCGTGCGCGACGTGACGACGCGGATCGAGCGGGGTGACAAGATCGGAATTGTGGGGCCGAACGGCGCGGGCAAGACGACGTTACTGAAGTTGCTGCTTGGTCAGCTCAAACCGCAGGCCGGCACCGTCGAACAGGGCACCCAGTTGGAGATTGTCTATTTCGACCAATTGCGGGCGCAGCTCGACGACACGATGCGCGTGCAGGACGCGGTAGCCGACGGCAACACGATGATCACGATCAACGGCCGCACGCGGCATGTGATTTCGTATCTGGAGGACTTTCTGTTTGAGCCGACGCGGGCGCGCACGCCGATCAAAGCGCTCTCGGGCGGCGAGCGGAATCGGTTGTTACTCGCGCGGCTGTTTACGAAGCCGGCGAACGTGCTCGTGCTCGACGAGCCGACCAACGACCTCGACGCCGAGACGCTTGAATTGCTGGAGGACTTGGTCGTGGAGTTCGGCGGTACGGTGCTGCTCGTGAGCCACGATCGCGCGTTCCTGAACGAAGTGTGCACGAGCCTGTTGGTTTTTGAGGGCGACGGAAAAGTCACGGACTACATCGGTGGCTATGACGACTGGCAGAAAGAGACGGCGCGGAAAGTCGCGGCTGCCCTGGCGGCTGAAGAGTCGGCCAAGCGCGCGGCCAAGTCGGCGTCGGGCGGAGCGGCACCGGTGGTGAAAGGGCCGAAGCTTTCGAACAAGGAGCGGATGGAGCTGGAGGCTTTGCCGAAGCTGATCGAGAAACTCGAAGCCGAGCAGACGCTGCTGACGGCCAAACTTGCCGATCCGCTTTTTTTCCGGAAGCCGCCGACTGAGGTCACGCAGGCGACGGCGCGTTTGCATGAGATTGAAGCGGAGTTGGCGAAAGGATATAAGCGCTGGGAGGAACTGGGCGGATAGAGCGGCGGCCGGCGTGGGCGTGGCGAGGTCGTGTCGCGGAAGGCGCGCCGGCGCCCGCGCCCTATTTTTCGAAGCGCTGGCGCAAGGGAGGGAGCGTAACTTCGGCGAGCGAGGCGACGCGGAGATCGGTGTGGGCGAAATCGTGGTGGGCGGTCGACGGGCCGGGGGCGGCGACGCACCAGAGGTGGGCGCGTTTGGCGGCGAGACTGCCGGCGTGTGAGTCTTCGAAGGCGATGGCTTCGTGGCCGCGGAGGCCGAGGTTTTCGAGGACCAGTTTGTAGAGGTCGGGCTCCGGTTTCGGTGCGCGCACATCTTCGCGGCAGGCGATAAAGGCGAAGCGGTCGAGCAGGCCGAGGCGGTTGAGGTGAGGTTCGACCCACGTGTGTTCGGAGTTGGAAGCGACCGCGACGGGCAGGTCGGAGGCGCGCGCCTCATCGAGGAGGGAGATCACACCGGGGAGCGGAGTGAGGAGTTCGAGGCGGCCTCTTTTGATGTGCTGGCGCTCGGATTCCAAGGCGACACGGTCGTGGTCGGCCGGGAAATCGGCCCATGGGTCGAAGGTGAAATCGGCGTGGCCGACGGCGCGGAGGAAGCGCGGATGGTCGAACGGCATGCCATGGGCGTTGTGAACATCGGCGTAGGACCGGATGAGGGCAGACTCGGTGTCGAGGATGAGACCGTCGAAGTCGAAGATGAGGGCGCGGAGCATGAGGTGGGCGGATGGCGGAAGCGGTGAAGGTAAGAGAGGGGAGACGAAACGGTTTACTTTTCGAGCAGGCCGGTGGGCAGACCGTCGATACTGCGGGTGTTTTTCTCGGCGCGGTAGGCGGCCATGCCTTCAGGGCCTTTCTTTACAGCGTAGTCGAGCAAGGTTTCGCGTTCGCCGGTGTAGGTGAAAAACGGCACGCCGAAGCCGCACGACGTCTGAATGCTTTCGATCTCGACGATGATCAGCTGGCGTTCGCCGGGGAGCGTGGGGCCGAAGAGCGGACGGAGTTGGATCCAGTCCATCTCGACCGGCTGGACGGAACGGCCGCGCCCGTAAATGCGGAAGATGAGCGGGGCCGCGTCGAAGGAGCACATCATCACCGTGAGGCGACCGTTCTCTAGCAGGTGGGCGGCGGTCTCGTTGCCGCTGCCGGTGACATCGAGGTAGCCGACGCGGGCGGGGGAGAGGACGCGGAAGGTGTCGATGCCCTTGGGTGAAAGATTGACCCGGCCGGCGGCGGGAGCGGAGGCGATGAAATAAATTTTCTGCGCGGCGATGAAGTCGCGGTGGGCGGGTGTGAGCGAGGAAGCGAATCTGGCCATGGGATCGAAGGAGCGGGCTGGGCGAGGCGGCGTGGAGGATTCGGAATCAGCGGAGATTTTGGCCGTGCGGTGTGGGTCGCAAGCGGCGAATCGACTGCGATGAAGGCGACGCGGGAACCGTTGGTTTTGGCGGGCAGACACGTGCGGTTGGAGCCGTTGGCGGAGACTCACATCGACCCGCTGGCCCGGACGATGCCGGACGGGTGGCTACGGATGCCGTGATGTTCTCCATCGTGGCGGCGGAGCGGCCGGCGGTGCGCGCGCGGCTGCAGCAATTTTTGCAGCGGTGAGCCGGTCGGCGAAGCGCAACCACCGGGCCGGAATGTTTGTCATCCACTAGATGACAAACGGAGCGGGGTTGCAGCGGGTGGAGTGGCGGTTAGGATCGGGGTATGAAGATTCCGACGATGGCACAACGGCTCGCGGAGCGGGAGCGGCCCGAAGGGGCTCCGGTGATGCGACAGCGTTGGGCGCGGTTGCTGTTTTTACATTGGGCGTGGGAACCCGCGGCGATCCAAGCGACCTTGCCGCCTGGGCTGACGGTGGATTTGCACGAGGGGCGGGCGTGGGTGGGGGTGGTGCCGTTTTTCATGGAGCGGGTCAGGCCGCGGGGATTGCCGGCGGTACCGGGGATTTCGAACTTTTTGGAATTGAACGTGCGGACTTACGTGCACGACGCGCAGGGCCGGCCGGGCGTGTGGTTCTATTCGCTGGATGCGAACCAGTGGCTCGCGGTGAAAGTGGCGCGGACACTCTTTTACCTGCCGTATGAACATGCGACAATGAGCGCATCTGTGACGCCGCGCGCGGCAGGAAACGGGTGCAAGGTGGATTTCCGGTCGCGGCGAGCGGGCGAGGAGGACGAAAGCCGATTCAGCTATCAAACGCCGGCCGAGACCAAGGCGAAGGAGGCGAAGCGGGGGAGCTTGGAATTCTTTTTGGTGGAGCGCTACCGGCTGTTTGCATGGGACGGCCGGGGCGGGCGGTTGTTTTCAGGGCGCGTGCATCACACGCCGTATCAGATCACCACGGACCCGCAGGTGACGTGGTCCGACCAGACCATGGCGCTGGCGGGCTTCGACGTGGATGGCCGGGCACCGGAGCACGTGGCGGCGGCGCGGGCGGTGGACGTGGAGATTTGGCCCTTGAAGCAGGTTGCCGAGCGCGTGCGCTGTGAATCGGAATCGGGCGAGAGCCTTGGAATCGGAGCGGGGGCTCCGGCTTAAGCGGCGGGGAGGCGGAAAGGGCCGAAGGGGACAGCGCGCTTCGCCTTTAGAACCAGCGCTTCCGCTTCAGGTAGATGACCATCAGCAGCGTGGTGACGGCGGTGGCGCCGAGAGCGAGCGGATACCCGTTTTTGAGCTCCGGCATACTTTCGAAATTCATGCCATACCAAGTGCCGATAACCATGATCGGAATGGTGACGGCGGTGATAGCGGTGAGAAATTTAATGCCCTCGTTGGCCTCAAATGCGGCTTTGTTGAGATAGATATCGAAAGCCATCATAAGGCGTTCGTGGTAACTGATGGCGGTGTCGTCGAGGCGAGCGAGATTGTCGCGCAGGTCCCGGAAGTAAGGCAGAAGAATGGGCCGGATGAATTTGCTGTCGCCGCGGGCGAGCCGGTCGATCACGTCGCGTTGGGGGCGGACGATGGTGCGAAGGCGGGAAAAGTCGGCGCGCACAGCCAAAAGCTCGGTGACAAGTTTTTCGTGGGAGGAGTCGCGGGCGAGCACGCTTTCCTCAAGCTCTTCGAGCTCGGCTTGGAGTTCGTCCATGACCGGCTGGTAGTTATCGACGAGATGGTCGAGGAGGGTGTGGGCGAGGCGGTCGGGACCTCGCGCCGTGCTCTTGGAAACGCGTTCGAGGGCGGTGGCGACGGAGCGGAGAGGGGTGCGGTGAAAGGTGACGAGAAATTCTTTGCCGAGAAACAGGTCGAGTTCGGTGGTGGCAAATTTGTCGGTGCGGGTGAAATCGACCGCGTGCGTCACCATGAACAAGTAGTCGTCGTAGTCCTCGATTTTGGGGAGGGAACTCGGAGTGACGCAGTCCTCGATGGCGAGGGGGTGGAAGTTGAAAACACCTTCGAGGATCAGGTTGATCTCTTCGTCGGTGGGCGCTTCGAGATCGACCCAAAGGATCAGGCCCTTGTCGCCGTGGACGAGACGAAGCGCCTCAAGTTCGAGATCGCGGCTGACGAGCTTGCCCTCGCTGAAGACGAACGAGTGGATCATGGGAAAGTTCGAACTAGGCCGGGATCGGCGCGGCTAGGCGTTCTTCGGCGGCGATGACGGCGGCGATGAATTCTTCGGGGGTCGCGGCGCTCAGGAAAGCGTTGCGATTGACCTCGTGCTTCAGAATTTTGCAGAGGGAGCTCACGACGGCGAGGTAGTCGGCGGGATTGGTCTTCGGGGTGCCGAGCATGAAGACGAGGCGGATCTGTTCGTCGGGGTGGTTGCCGCAGGTGATGGTGGACGCACTGCGGCCGACGGCGAGGGCGATAGATTTGACGTGTTCGGTGCGGGCGTGGGGCAACGAGACGCCTTGGCCGATGCAGGTGGTCTCGAGTCGGTCACGGGCGAGCAGCTCTCGGTAGAAACCGTCAAAATTTGTCACGGCCGGATGAGTTGTGAGGAGCTTGGAAATCTCATTGAGCGCGGCCGTGCGCTGGGTGCTCTTGACGTCGAGCGCGATGCGGGTTGGGTCGAGGAGCGAAGAGATTTTACCGGCCATACGATCGGGCGTTTCGAGTGAATTTACGGGCAAGTCAGGCCCGCGCGAAGGCGTTGGCAAGGGCGGAAATGGCGTTGCGGGCGCGTGGCGCACGGCTTCACGTTACGACGATGAAACGATTGCTTTTGATGGGGTTGATCGGAGCGGGAATGTGGGTTGTGACGTCGCGCGCGCAGGAGAAATTTTCGCAGGCGGTGCGGCCGGAGGAATTCGCGGCGGCGGGTTTGACCAAGCTTTCGCCGGAGGAGCGGGCGCGGCTTGATGCGCTGGTGGAGGCTTACAAAAGCGGCGCGCTGGCGGCGGCGCGCGCGGAGGTCGCGACGGCGGCCGCAGCCCGGGCGACGGCGGAACAGAAAGCGGCCAAGGCTGAGGCGGAGGTGGTCGCGACAAAAGCCGCGGCGGCAGCCAAGCCGAAGCCGGCGGGGGAGAGTTTTTTGGCGAAGGCCAAGGTCCTGCTCACTCCTAGCACCGAGGTGGAGTATGAGACAGTCCAAACGAGATTGTTGGGGGAGTTTCAAGGGTGGCAGACCGGAACGGTCTTCAACCTCGAGAACGGACAGCGCTGGCGGGTCGAAAGCGGGAACTACATCACGTCGCCCGAGGCGGGGCCGCGCAAGGTGCGGATCGTGCCGGGGTTGATGGGGAGTTTTTTCCTCGAGATCGAGGGCGTGAGGCATCGGCCGAAAATCAAGTTTATCGGGAGTGGGAAATAAAAAGCCCCGGTTTTGAGCCGGGGCTTTTGGGTGCGAATTCAGAGCGAGTTTAACCGGCAGGTTTGTCTCCGGCCGGGGTTTCTTCGTCGCCGGCGGCCTCGATCTCCTCGGCGCTTTCGACGACGCGGGCGATGCTCAGGAGCTTGTCGCCGGGGGCGAGGGTGAGAAGCTTTACGCCTTTGCCGCCGCGGTTCACTTCGCGGATCGTGTTCACCGGGCAACGCACGCTCTGGCCCTTGGCCGTGAGGAGCATGATTTCATCGGTGTCCTTGATGCTGAGAGCGCCGGCGAGGTTGACCGAGCCGTCCTCGGGGAGGTCGATGGCCCAGACCCCACTGCCACCGCGGTTGATCAGACGGTAATCTTCGAAGCGCGTGCGGACGCCGAGGCCAGCTTCGCTGGCGACGAGGAATTTGGCGGTGTGGTCCACGACCTCGATGACGTCGAGGTAGTCGCTATCGAGCTTGAACCTCATGCCGGTGACGCCGGCGGTGGCGCGGCCGGTGGGGCGGAAGTTGTCTTCGCCGCTCTCGGGATCGCGTTCGCGGAAACGGACGGCGAGACCTTGGTGGGAAACAAGGATGAGCTCGTCGTTGCCGGTCGTGAGCACGGTGCCGATGACGGTGTCCTTCTCGGCAAGATTGATGCCGATGAGGCCGCCGTCGCGGGTGCAGTTGGCGTAATCGGCGAGGGAGGATTTCTTGATCACGCCGCTCTTGGTGGCCATGACGAGGTAGCGGTCCTCGGCGAACTCCTTCACGCAGATCATCGCGGCGATTTTTTCGCCCTCGGCGAGGCGGAGGAAGCTGGCGACGGATTTACCCTTGGACGCGCGGGTGCCCTCGGGGACATCGTATACCTTCTTCGCATGGCACTGGCCGATGCTCGTCAGGAACAGGATGTAATCGTGGGTCGAGGCGGTGAAGAGATTCTCCACAAAATCCTCGTCGTAGGTCTCGGCGCCGATGACGCCCTTGCCGCCGCGTTTTTGCGAGCGGTAGTCGGCGACGGGCGTGCGCTTGATGAAGCCGAGGTGGGAGACGGTGATGACGCAGCCCTCGTTGGGGATGACGTCTTCCATGCGGAATTCTCCGGCGGAGCCGATGATCTCGGTGCGACGGGGCGAGGTGTATTTCGCCTTCATCTCGCCGAGTTCTTTTTTGATGAGGGCCATCAAAACGGTTTCGGATTCGAGGATGGCGCGGAGTTCCTCGATGAGCTTCATGAGCTCGATGTATTCGGCCTCGATCTTGCCGCGTTCCAGCCCGGTGAGCTGGTAGAGGCGGAGCTCGAGGATGGCGTCGGTCTGGCGCTCGGAGAGCGGATATTTCGCCATCAACTTCTGCTTGGCGTCCTCGCGGTTGGAGGAGGCGCGGATGATTTTGACGAAGTCGTCGAGGTTATCGAGGGCGATGATGTAGCCTTCGAGAATGTGGGCGCGATCTTCGGCCTCTTTGAGGCGGAACTTCGTGCGGCGCGTGACGACATCGCGGCGGTGCTCGATGTAGCACTCGATGAGCTCCTTGATGTTCATCTGCTTCGGGCGCTTTTTGTCGAGGGCCAGGAGCGTGACGCCGAAGGAGGATTCGAGGGCGGTTTTCTGGAAGAGCTGGTTGATGACAACCTTGGCCTGTTCGCCGCGTTTCAGCTCGATGACGATGCGGGTATTTTCGTCGGACTCGTCGCGGAGGTCGCGGATGCCGTCGATTTCTTTCTCGCCGACGAGTTCGGCGATGCGGGTGACGAGGGTGTTGCGGTTAACGTTGTAGGGGATCTCGGTGATGACGATCTGCTCCATGCCGCCCTTGAGTTCCTCGGTGTGGGCCTTGCCGCGGGTGCGGACGATGCCTTTGCCGGTTTTCAGGTAGCTGAGGATGCCATCGCGGCCGGAGATGATGCCGCCGGTGGGGTAGTCGGGGCCGCGCACGATGTCGCACAGGGCGTCGACGGAGATGCGCGGGTTGTCGATGATGGCGTAGGTGGCGTCGATAATCTCGTCGAGGTTGTGCGGCGGGATGTTCGTCGTCATGCCGACGGCGATACCGGTGGAGCCGTTCATCAGCAGATTCGGCAGGGCGGACGGGAGGACGGTGGGCTCGGTCGTGGACTCCTTGTAGTTGGGCACGAAGTCGACGGTGTCTTCTTCAATGTCCTTGAGGAGATCCTCGGCGATGTCCTTCAGGCGCGCCTCGGTGTAACGGTAGGCCGCGGGTGGATCGCCGTCCACGGAGCCGAAGTTACCCTGAGGATCGATGAGCGGGTAGCGCATGACCCAGGGTTGGGCCATACGGACGAGGGTATCGTAAACGGAGGAGTCGCCGTGCGGATGGTAGTTCTTGAGCACCTCGCCGACGACGCCGGCGCACTTGTCGAAGGCGCGGTTGTGGACGAGGCCCTCGCGGAGCATGGCGTAGAGGACGCGGCGTTGCACGGGCTTCAGGCCGTCGCGGGCGTCGGGGAGGGCGCGCGAGATGATGACGGACATCGAATACTCGATGTAGGCCGTCTGCATGATGTCGGTGATGTTGGCCGAGGAGAGTTTTTCGTTGGCGGTATACACGGAAGAGGGAGTGGTAAGGACTGAGCTTTAAGCCGGAACGGGGCGCACCTTAAACGTCGAGGAATTGCACGTTGAGGGCGTTGTCTTCGATGAACTGGCGGCGGGGCGGGACTTCGTCGCCCATGAGGAGGGTGAAGAGGCCGTCGGCTTTGGCGGCGTCGTCGATGGAGACTTTCAGGAGACGGCGTTTGTCGGGGTCCATCGTTGTCTCGAAGAGCTGCTTCGGGTTCATTTCGCCGAGACCCTTGTAGCGTTGGATGCTGAGGCCTTTGCGGCCGTTGGCGCGGATGGTGGTGACGATGTCGAGGGGGCCGAAGAGCTCGGTTTTATTTTCCGACTTCTGGCCGACGTTCTCGGTGATCGTGTAGCGCGGCGTGACCGTCGGCGTGAGGGTCGTGATGTCGAGGCCGGTCTTGGCGAGGGCGACGAGGAGCTTGGTCATCTCGGTGCTCTCGAAAATCTCGTGGATGGTAACGCGTTTTTGGGTGGCGAAGGTTTTTTTCTCCGCCGGAGCGGCGGGCGCGAGCGGATCGGCACCGGGCGCGGGCGGCTCGATCTGGTCGGTGAGATCGGCGTTGAGTTTGTGGGCGTCGAGGAATTTGGCGCGCGCGTGTTCGTCGTGGAGGAATTCGTGGCTCTCTTTATTTCCCTCGCGGATGCGGGCGACGTAACGCGGCAGGGCGCGCGTGGTCGGGTCTTGGGTGTCGAGATACTCCGGGAGTGAGGCGCCGTAGCGGGTGACGCCGCCGCCAAGTTTTTCGAGGAGGGCGAGGTTTTCGACAATCTGCTCGATCTGCGCGGGGGCGAAGATGTGGCCGTCGGTGAGGCGCGTGAGGACGATGTCCTCGGAGCCGAGTTCGAGAAGGATGCGGTTCAGCTGGTCGTCGTTGTCGACGTATTGCTCGCGCTTCTTGCGTTTGATTTTGTAGAGCGGCGGCTGGGCGATGTAGATGTAGCCGCGCTCGATCAGGCCCTTCATCTGACGGTAGAGGAACGTAAGGAGGAGCGTGCGGATGTGGGAGCCGTCCACATCGGCGTCGGTCATGATGATGATCTTGTGGTAGCGGGCCTTGGCGGCGTTGAAGCCGCCGACGGCTTCGTCGCCCTCGCCGATGCCGGTGCCGCAGGCGGTGATGAGGGTGCGGATTTCCTCGTTGGCCAAAACTTTGTCGAGGCGGGCCTTCTCGGTGTTGATGAGTTTGCCGCGGAGCGGGAGGATCGCCTGGAAGCGGCGGTCGCGGCCCTGCTTGGCGGAGCCGCCGGCGGAATCGCCCTCGACGATGTAGAGCTCGGTGAGCGCGGGATCGCGTTCGGAGCAGTCGGCGAGTTTACCGGGGAGGCCGCCGCCGTGGAGGGCGCCCTTGCGGACGGTCTCGCGGGCTTTGCGGGCGGCTTCGCGGGCGCGGGCGCCGTTGAGGGCTTTGTCGACGATCTTTTTGGCGATCGAAAGGTTGGTCTCGAAGTATTGCATCAGGCCCTCGTAGGTGACGGAGCCGACGACGCTCTCGACCTCGGGGGAGAGGAGTTTGACCTTGGTCTGGGATTCAAACTTGGGGTCGCTGTGCTTGATCGAGATGACGGCGGCGAGCCCTTCGCGGACGTCGTCGCCGGTGATCTGGGGGTCTTTGTCTTTGAGTAGATTGTTGGCCTTGGAGAATTGGTTGATGGCGCGGGTGAGGGCGCTGCGGAAACCGGAGAGATGGGTGCCGCCATCGGGGTTGTGAATCGTGTTGGTGTAACACATCACCTGGTCGTTGTAGGTGTCGTTGTATTGAAGCACGACCTCGCAGTGAATCTCGGCGGGTTTGTCGTCGAGCTGGAGCTTGGTTTCCTTGACGAAGCGGATGGGCTTGGGGTGGAGCGGGGTTTTGCCTTGGTTGATCTGCTTCACGAACTCCTCGACGCCGTCTTTGTAGAAATAACGTTCGGGCTTGGGCTCGGAGGGGCGCTCGTCGGTGAAGATGATCTCGAGGCCGGAGTTGAGGAAGGCGAGTTCGCGGAGGCGTTGGCTGATGCGGGCGGAGACGAAGACGGTGGTTTCTTTGAAGATCTCGGCGTCGGGCTTGAAACTGATGTAGGTGCCGGTGCCGCTGGCTTTGCCGATGACCTCGAGCTTCTTCACGGTTTTGCCGCGCTCGAATTTCATGTGGTGAACGGAGCCGCCGCGGGAGACCTCGACCTCGAACCATTCTGAGACGGCGTTGACGCATTTGGCGCCGACGCCGTGGGTGCCACCGGAAAACTTGTAGCCGCCCTGGCCGTATTTGCCGCCGGAGTGGAGAGTGGTGAGGACCATCTCGACGCCGGGAATCTTGTAAGTGGGGTGAATGTCGACCGGGATGCCGCGGCCGTTGTCACGAATGCTGATCGAACCGTCGACGTGGATGTTGACCTCGATGCGCGAGCAGAAGTTGGCGAGATGTTCGTCGACGGAGTTGTCGAGGACTTCGGAAACGCAGTGATGGAGGGCGCGCTCGTCGGTGCCGCCAATATACATACCAGGCTTTTTGCGGACGGCTTCGAGGCCCTCGAGTTTGCCGAGTTTGGAGGCGTCGTAGGCATCGGCGCCGGCTTGGTTGATGACGTTGCGTTCGGAGTCGGTTTGGTCGGCCATGAAAGGGTTTTTTCGGTCGGAAAAATGAAAGGAAAATGGTCTCGAAATCTGGGCGGAGACGCGAGGGTTTTTTTGATAAAAATAGGGCCGGAAAAGGGGGTTCCTTTGCGTTTAAAGCGAAGCTTTCGTTTGACCGGGGTGGGGACACCGGCAAGAACGTCGAATCATGCCGAGCCCCTTGATTGAAACGCTGCTCATTCTCCAGGATCGCGACACAAAAAGGCTTGGTTTGGAGGCGCAGATCAAGGCGGTCCCCCGGGACATCGCGGCGGTGGAACAGAAGATCGCGGCGGAAAAAGGGGCGATCGATGCGGCGAAGGCCGAGGTGATGGGTCTCGAAACCAAAAAGAAGCTGATCGAAACCGAGATTGGGTCGGCCGAGTCAAAACTGGCCAAATATCGGACGCAGCAGTCGCAAGTGCGCAAAAACGAGGAGTTCCAAGCGCTCGGCCACGAGATTGAGACCACGCAGAAGCAAATCAGCGATTTTGAAGGCCAAGAGTTGGAAGTGATGTATGCGCTCGACGACGCGAAAAAGAAATTTGTGGCGGCCGAGGCGGTTTTGAAGGGCAACATCGCGGGGCACGAGGCGCGGATTAAAACATTGCGCGAGCGGGGTTTGAGTTTGGCGGCGGAATTGACCGAGGCGCAGGCGGTGCTGGCGACGGCGCGCGAGCCGGTGAGCGAACCGGCGCGGCGGGTTTATGACCGCATCGCGGTGCGCACGCAGCCCGTGGTGGTGGCGATCCGCGGCGGAGTGTGCGGTGGCTGCCATTTAAAAGTGTCGAGCGAGGTGGAGACGATCGCGCGCGGCAAAGGTCCGGGTGGACCGGCGCAACTCGCGACTTGCGACAGCTGTGGACGGGTCGTTTACTGGGAGTCTTAGCTTTGGGGCCTGGCAGTCGCTCCAAGTTCTTTGATCCCAAGGCGCGGTTAATCGCCGCGCCAGTTTTGATAGTTGGAGAGGAAAGTCCGGACACCACAGGGCAGGATGCTGCGTGAGATTAACCTCAAGCGCAGGCGCCGCGTCTCAAAGCGCGGTGACGGCACAGTGTCACAGAGAATATACCGCCGCGCGGGCAACCGTGCGGTAAGGGTGAAAAGGTGGGGTAAAAGCCCACCGCGCTCGCCGCGAGGCGGGTGGCAGGACAAACCCCTTCCGGTGCAAGGCAAAATAGGCGGCTGGGTTGCCCGCCCAATAGCCGCGGGTATGTCGCATCCTATCGCTGGGCAAGTGCCTGGCGTGGGACTCGCCCGCAAGGGCGTTGAGATAAATGACTGCCGAATCCCGCGAAAGCGGGAGGCACAGAATCCGGCTTACCGGCCTCAAAGCTAAGAATTTTCCGGGAAAGCCGTTGGGAATCGCGGCCTGCGCCTAGGCTGGGCCGTCGATGAGGCGCCAGAACGTATCCGTGTCCCCGAGATCGGAGAGGATCGCCGTAGGCTGGTGCGCGGAGAGCGCTGCGACCGAATGGCCACCGGTGGCGACGGCGAGGGTGTTGGCGCCGATGGCCCGGCCGCAGGCGATGTCGTGCGGGGTATCGCCGATGATCCAGACGCGATCGGCTGGAAACGTGACCCCCGTGTGTTCGTGGGCGCGGCGAAGGGCGTGCGGGCCGAGGTCGTTACGGAGCTCGCTGTCGTCGGCGAAGGCCCCGAAAGGAAAGAACTCCCAGAGACCGTGATGGGCGAGTTTGACGCGGGCGGCGCGCCGGACGTTGCCGGTGAGGAGGGCTTGGGTGATGTCGGGTCGGGCGGCGGCGGTCTTCAGGAGGGTCGGCACGCCGGGGAGAACCGCGGCGCCGGGATGATGGAGCTCGGCGGGGAGGCGCGCTAGGTAGCCGTCGAGATAGCGGAGGAAATTTTCTTCGGTGTCGGGAATGCCGTGGCGGACAAAGATTTGGCGGAAGATCACGCGATCGGTGCGGCCGGCGAAGTCGATATCCGTGAGGTCGGCGGCGACACCAAAAAGCTCGAGCAACGGCGGGCGCAGGGCGCGGGTGCCGGCGCCGCCCGAGGTGATGAGGGTGCCGTCGATGTCCCAAAGCAGAAGAGTTTTCACGTGAAACAAAACGTGCGGCGGGGCGTCACCGGGTTGCGAATCCGAAATGAACGATTAGCGTATCTCCAGTATGAAAATCTCAAAACTCCTCCTTGGATTGGGCGCCCTGCTTTTTGCGGTGGGGCTGGCGGGTTGTGCAACGCCCGAGGCGCGCATTGAAAAGAATCCGGCGGCGTTCGCGCGGCTGTCGCCGACACAGCAGGAAATGATCAAGAAAGGGCAGGCTGGCGTGGGCTTCGACCAAGAGATGGTGAAGCTGGCGCTCGGTGAGCCGGACCGCGTGCGCGCCCGCACCGATGCGCAGGGCACGACGGAGGTCTGGAGCTATGTCACCTACGACGGAGACGACGGTTATCCGCTCTATCGGGGCCTTTACCACCGTTACTATGTCTGGGGCGATCCGTTCTATCCTTACTACACGAATTACTCTTCCCGGCGGACGCGCGAACAGTTGCGGATCAACTTCGACGCGACGGGCAAGGTTTCGTCGATCGAGCAGGAGAAACGATAAGGGCGCAAAGCCTGACCGGCGGCCGGGCCTACGACGTGAGCCTCAGGCGTGGACGAGGCGGCCGTTGGTCTCGCGGACCTTGACGTCGACTTTCAGCGAGCGCGTGGGAGCTCCGCGGTAAGTGCCGTTAATCGGGCGGATGTCGGCGTAATCGCGACCGACGGCGACCTTCACGTAGCGGTCGTCGGCGGGGCGATCGTGCGTGGCATCGAAGGCGGCCCAGCCGAAGCCGGGGACGTAGGCTTCGATCCACGCATGTGAGGCCTCGATTTCGCGGGGGCGCCGGGTGGTGTTGAAAAAATATCCGCTCACGTAGCGGGCGGGAATGCCGAGGCTGCGGCAGAGGCCGAGATGGACGTGGGCAAAGTCTTGGCAGACGCCCATGCGCAGCTTGAGCGCGTCGTTGGCGCGGGTATTCACGCCGGTGGTCTTCGGCCTGTAAGCGAAGGTGCGGTAAATGTGGCGCCCGAGGCGGCAGACCTCGTTCCAGACGTCCGCACGGCCCTCGACGAGGGCGTCTTGGGCTTCCCGCCACAGTTCGACCTCAAGCGGGACGTAGTGGGAACTGGTATAGAACTCGGCGAACATTTCACGTTCGGCGGAACATTCGAGGTCGGACGACGAGACGGACGGGACGGGCGGGCGGTCGTCGTTGGGGGTGGTCTGGACGAGGGACTGGGCTTCGACGACCAGTTTGGTATGAGCGTCGGCGATGTCGAAGTAGTGAATCGTGTTGCCGTAAAAATCACTGTACTCCTGTGCGGCGGCTACCGGATCAAGGCGAAGGTCGAACGAGAGGCATTTTTGAAAGGCATCGTCGATGGGGCGGAGTCGAACTTCGTTGAAGCTGTCGTGCGCGTTGCCGGCGTAGGTGAAGGTCGTGCGGTGGTTGATGCGAAGTTGCATGGCCGTGCGGGCGGAAAGAGGTGGGCTCGTCGCGAGGCGTTACTGTTGCTGCTGTTGCTGCTGTTGTTCCTCGGTGCTGGATTCCGCGGGGTAGAACATGGTGGTCTGGACGACTTCTTCGCCGATTTTATCGAGGGAGGTCTGGATCTCCTGGAGAAATTCGTGGAGGCCTGCGTCGATGACGTTGGAAATCGTCAGGGATTGCAGATCGGCGAGAAGACGGCGGGCGGCGCGGGCGGCGTCGGACTTGGGACGGGTAGCGGTCTCGCCGAGGATGCGGCGGAGAAACTCTTCGATCTGAACCGCGCAGTAATGGAGCGAGCGGGGGAATGAATCGGAAAAGATGAGAAACTCGGCGGCCTTCCACGGGAGGATGGCGCTGACGTGGGCGCGGCGGTAGGCCTCGAGCGCGCTGGCGGAGCGGAGCACGGCCTGCCATTGGGCGGTGTCGATCGCGCCGCCGACGTCGGACGCGTTGGGGAGGAGGATGTGGTATTTAACATCGAGGATCCGGGTAGTTTTATCGGCACGTTCGAGGTATTTCCCGAACTGGATAAATTCCCAGCCCTCGCTGCGGCTGTAGGTGGCGCCGGTGAGTCCTTGGAAGAGGTGGGAGCCCTGTTTGATCCGGGAGAAAAATTCGTGGGGTCCGGCGGCCCATACGTCGGCGGTATTCTGTGACTTCAGGTAGAGGTAGAGTTCGTTGAGCGTCTCCCACATTTCGGCCGAGATTTGGTCGCGAATCATGCGGGCGTTTTCGCGGGCGGAGTAAACGCAGGCCAAGATCGAGCCGGGATTGCGCAGGTCGAACGCGAGGAATTCGGTCACGCTGCGGCTGTCGGCGACTTTGTAGTGTTCCTCAAAGAGTTTTTCCTCGCCGGTGCTGAGGATGATGGAGTCCCAGTGTTCCTTGCGGTGGGCCTCGTCGAGGCCTTGGAAGTCGAGGAGAAGCTGGAGGTTGACCTCGAGCAGACGGGCGATGTTTTCGGCGCGCTCGATGTAGCGGCTCATCCAATAGAGGGAGTGCGCGACGCGGGAGAGCATCACGTTGGTCTGTGGGCGGGAGGGCGGGAGCTTGGTGGCGGGCACGGAAAGGAGGGGCGCGGAAGATTTGGGATTTCGGGTGTTCGATGTTGGATTGGGCGGACGGTCGGCCCGTGATCCGGGGTGTTACTCGTCGCCCTGTAGGACCCAGGTATCCTTCGAGCCGCCGCCTTGGGAAGAGTTGACGACGAGCGACCCCTTGCGGAGGGCGACGCGAGTGAGGCCGCCGGGGGTGACGGTGACTTTTTTCCCGTAAAGAATGTAGGGGCGAAGGTCGATGTGGCGGCCCTGCAGTTCGCCGTCACAGTAGGTGGGCGATCGGGAGAGCGCGATCGGGTCCTGCGCGATGAAGTTGCGCGGGTTGGCGGCGACTTGAGTGCGGAAGCTCTCGCATTCGGCCTTGGTCGAGGCGGGGCCGATCAACATGCCGTAACCGCCGGCTTCGTTGGCGGACTTCACGACGAGCTTGGCGATGTTTTCGAGGATGAATTTCCGGTCGAGCGGTTCGGAGGCGAGGTAGGTGTTGACGTTGGCGAGCAGCGGTTCTTCGCCGAGGTAGTATTTGATGATTTTGGGGACGAAGGCGTAGATGACCTTGTCGTCGGCGACGCCGGTGCCGATGGAGTTGGCGAGGGCGACGTGGCCGGCGCGGTAGGCGCCGACGAGCCCGGGGACGCCCAGCATGGAGTCGGGGCGGAAGACCGTCGGGTCGAGGAAGTCGTCGTCGATCCGGCGGTAGATCACGTCGACCTGCACGAGGCCGGCGGTGGTGCGCATGAAAACTTTTTTGCCCTGAACGACGAGGTCGCGGCCCTCGACGATCGGAATGCCCATCTGACGGGCGAGGAACGTGTGCTCAAAATAGGCGCTGTTGTAGACGCCGGGCGTGAGTAGAACGACGTTGGGTTTTTCGATGCGATCGGGTGCGAGGTGGAGGAGGGATTTAAGCAGGGATTCGCCGTAGGTCTCGACCGGGCGAACGCCGTAGCTCGCGAACAAATTGGGGAAGGCGCGGCGCATCGCGACGCGGTTTTCGAGCATGTAAGAGGCACCGGAAGGACAACGCAGGTTGTCTTCGAGCACGAGATAGTTGCCGGCGTGGTCGCGGATCAGATCCGTACCGCAAATATGGACGTAGATGTCGCGCGGGACATTGAAGTTCATGAACTCGCGCCGGAAGTGTTTGGCGCCGAGGACGAGGGCGGCGGGGACGATTTTGTCCTTCAGGATCTTTTGCTCGTGGTAGAGATCGTGGATGAAAAGATTCAGTGCGGTGATTCGCTGGATCAGGCCGGCTTCGAGCTTGGCCCATTCCTTGCCCGGGATGATCCGCGGGATGAGATCGAAAGGGAAAATGCGCTCGGTGCCCTCGGAGTCGTTGTAGACTGTGAACGTCACGCCCCGGCGCAGGAACGCGAGATCGACGGCGGCCCGGCGGTGGTTGAAATCGGCCTCGGGCAGCGTGGCAAGACGCTCGGCGAGGCGGCGATAGTGGGGGCGAACGGTTTGGCCGCCGGGCTCGAACATTTCGTCAAAGAATGCGCCGGCGTCGTAGGTGGAACTGATGAGCGACACGATAAAGGGTTTGGGTTGCTCCAATCTACTCAGCAAGTCCTTTGCCAGCTTTGGGCGAGAGCCAGGCCGGGCGTTGGGCGGACCAAGCGGTGCCGGCGAGAATGAGTGCGGCGCCGACCAGTTCGGTTGCGGAAAAACGCTCGTGAAAGAAGAGCCAGCCGCCGACGGCCACGCCGACGGGGACCAGCATTTGCCACAACGAGCCCTCGCCGGCCGGAAGGTGGCGGAAGGCGAGGGTCATGGTGATTTGGCCAAGACCGGCGGTGAGGCTGGCGATGAACAGGAGCAACCAGCCCAAGGCGGGAATGGACTCGGGTTGCAGGGCGGCGGGGATGGCGCAGAGCAGCAGGCCGTAAACGCATTGGGCGCCGAAGATCGTCGAGGTGTGTTCGGTGTCGTGGAGCTGACGGATGGTGACGACGACGTAGGCCGAGGCCAACGCGACGACCAGGGCAACGAAATCGTAGAAGCCGGGATGGGCTTGGGTGGAGAAGACGTTGGTCAAAAGGGCGAGGCCAAGGAACGTGACGACGGCGCCCACCGCGAAGGAAGGGCGCAGCTTTTCGCCGAGCCAGAAGGCGGCCATGATCGCGGCGAAGACGACATAGGTGTTGCCGATCAGGACGGCACGACCGGCGCCGAGTTCGACGACGGTCAAGTAGGTGCCGTAGACGCCAAACCCGCCGACAAGACCGCGCTCGATCAGCTTGCGCCGGGTGAAGACGTGGCGCGGGGCAAATTCACGGGGGTAGATCGCATAGATGAGGGCGAGTCCGACGACGAAGCGCGCGCAGGAGATAAGCCAGACGTTCACGGCATGGTAGTCGCCGAGCGCGCGGATAATGAGAACGTTGGCCGTGAAACTGGCGGCGGAGACCAACGCCAGCGTCACGCCACGGCGGTGGTGCGCGGGGGGACGAACTGCTCAAGGGAAAAGGCGCGACGGCGATCGGGCCGTGACGCCGGGGACGACCGACTTCACATCGCGTGCAGGGCGCGTTTGGCGACGGCGAGGGCGGCTTCTTTGACCGCTTCGCTCATCGTCGGGTGCGCGTGCACGGTGCGCGCGAGGTCTTCGGCGCTACCGCCGTATTCCATGTGCGTCACGATCTCGGAGATGAGTTCGCCGGCTCCTTTGCCCACGATCTGGGCGCCGAGGATTTTGTCGGTCTTCGCGTCGGCGATGATCTTCACAAAGCCATCGGTTGCGTCGTTGGCGAGGGCGCGGCCGTTGGCGGCGAAGTTGAATTTGCCGACGTTGATGGCGAGGCCGGCGGCTTTGGCGGCGTCTTCGCCGAGGCCGATGCTGGCGACTTCGGGATCGGTGTAGACGATGGCGGGGATGAGATCCCAGTTCACGTGGCCGGCTTTTTGCGCGATCCATTCGGCGACGGCGACGCCGTCTTCCTCGGCTTTGTGCGCGAGCATGGGGCCGGCGACGACGTCACCGAGGGCCCAGATGCCGGGGACGTTGGTCTTGAGGTGCGCGTCGACTTTGACGCGCTTCTTTTCGTCGAGCTGCACGCCGGCGGCGGCGAGATTGAGTGAATCGGTGAACGGGCGGCGGCCGACGGCTACGAGGACCTTGTCGGCGGGAAAGGAGAGTTTCTCGGTGCCGCGCTCGGCGGTGAGGATGCCGTTGGCGTAGCCGGTGACTTTCGCGCCGACCTCGATTTTGAGGCCTTGTTTTTGGAGAATGCGGGTGAAGGCGCGGACGATGTCGTCGTCGTAAGTAGCGATGATTTTGGGCAGAAATTCGACGACGGTGACGTCGGCACCGAGGCGGGCCCAGACGGAGCCGAGTTCGAGACCGATGGCGCCGCCGCCGACGACCACGAGTTTCTTCGGAACGGTCGGGAAGGAGATGGCGTGATCGCTGGAGACGACGGTCTCGCAGTCGAACTTCATGAACGGCAGCTCGACGGGGGCGGAGCCGGTGGCGATGACGATGTTTTTGGCGGTGATCGTCTGGTCGCCGACGCTGAGGGTGGTTGGGGAAGTGAACGCCGCAGCTCCCGTGATGACGGTGATCTTGCGGGCCTTGGCGAGTTGGGCGACACCGCCGACGAGCTTGGTGACGACGTCGTCCTTCTTTTTGAGAAGGGTCGCGAGATCGAGTTCGACGCCGGAGAGCTTGATGCCGTGGGCGGCGGCGTGGGATTTGGCGAAGACGAATTGCTCGGAGGAATGAAGCAGGGCTTTACTCGGGATGCAGCCGACGTTGAGGCAAGTGCCGCCGAGGGTGGCGCGTTTCTCGACCAGCGCGACCTTGAGGCCGAGTTGGGCGGCGCGGAAGGCGCAGACGTAGCCGCCGGGGCCGGCGCCGATGACGATCAGATCGAAGGATTGGGAAGACATGAAGACTGGGAGCTGAGGGTCTGGAGCTGAGAGGAGGAAGCCCAAGGTGGGCGTGGACGGGCCACGCCCCTACACGGACAATTTTTAGATCGCGAGCAGGAGCCGCGCAGGATCTTCGATGGCTTGCTTCACCTTCACGAGGAAAGTGACGGCTTCTTTGCCGTCGACGAGGCGGTGGTCGTAGCTGAGGGCGAGATACATCATCGGGCGGATGACGACCTGGCCGTTGACCGCGACGGGGCGATCATTGATCGCGTGGAGGCCGAGGATGGCGCTCTGCGGTGCGTTGATGATCGGGGTCGAGAGCATCGAGCCGAAGGTGCCGCCGTTGGTAATCGTGAAGACGCCGCCTTCGAGGTCGGCGAGGGTGATCTTGCCGTCGCGCGCGCGCTTGGCGACGTCGCCGATGGCTTTCTCGATGCCGGCCATGCCGAGCGAATCGCAGTCGCGGATGACCGGGACCATGAGGCCCTTCTCCGTGGAGACGGCGACGCCGATGTCGTAGTAATGATTTTCGATGATCTCGTTGCCGTCGATCTGAGCGTTGATGCCGGGTACTTCCTTGAGGGCGTTGACGACGGCCTTCGCGAAGAAGGACATGAAGCCGAGTTTGAAGCCGTTCTTTTTGACGAAGTCGTCCTGATACTTGGCGCGGAGAGCCATGACGGCGGACATATCGACTTCGTTGAAAGTCGTGAGCATGGCGGCTTCGTGTTGGGCGGCGACGAGACGTTGCGCGATTTTTTGGCGCAAGGGGGACATCTTTTTGCGGGACTGGCGCGTGCCGGTGGGAACCGTGGGTTTGGGTGCTGCGACCGGGGCCGGAGCGGCGGGAGCAGCCGCGGGTTTTTCACCGGCGGCGAGCATATCGCCTTTGGTGACCCGTCCGGCCTTGCCAGTGCCGGCGACGGCGGCGGGGTTGATGCCGGTTTCTTCGGCGATACGACGGACGGCGGGGGAGGAGCTCGACTCTTTGGCTGCAGCCGCGGGGGCGGTCGGAGAAGCCGTCGGCGCGGCTGCGCCGGCGGAGGCTTCGGAGTTGATGGTGGCGACGAGTTCGCCGATCTTGACTTCGGTGCCGGCGGCGACTTTCAGGGAAATCCTTCCGGCAGATTCAGCGGTGCCCTCGGAGGTGATTTTGTCGGTCTCAAGCTCGAAGAGCGGCTGATCTTTTTTGACCGTATCGCCGTCCTTGACGTGCCATTTGGCGAGGATGCCGGAGCTGATGGATTCGCCCATGGGCGGGATTTTTACTTCGAAATTCATAGAGGTGAGATGGGTGAAAGGAGCGAAAGAGGCGAAGCGAGATCAGAGCGTGAAAGCGTCGTTGAGGAAGGCGGTGAGTTCGAGGCGATGGAGGGCGAGATTGCCGACGGCGGGCGACGAGGAGGCATCGCGACCGGCGTAGGTGGGCTTGCGACCGAAGATTTCTTCGAGTTGCGGGGCGAGGTAGGACCACGCGCCCATGTTCTGCGATTCTTCCTGCGCCCAAATGAGGCGCGAGGCGTGGCCGTAAGTGTCGGAGAGTTTGGCGAGGGCGTTTTTGTGGAGCGGGTAAAGTTGCTCGATGCGAACGATCGCGGTGTCGGTGATGTTCTGTTTGGCGCGGTGGTCGACGAGGTCGTAGTAGACTTTGCCGGAGCAGAGAATGAGGCGCTCCACTTTTTCCGGCGCGGCCGGATCGTCGATGATTTCCTGGAAGCCGCCGGAGGTGAAGTCCTCGATTTTGGAGACGGCGGCGGGATGGCGCAGAAGGGACTTCGGCGACATCACGACGAGCGGCTTGCGGAAGTCGCGGCGGACTTGGCGGCGGAGGGCGTGGAAGAAATTTGCCGGCGTGGTGATGTTGGCCACTTGGAAATTATCTTCGGCGCAGGATTGGAGGAAGCGTTCGAGGCGGGCGGAAGAGTGCTCCGGGCCCTGGCCTTCGTAGCCGTGGGGGAGGAGGAGCACGATGCCGCTGGTGCGTTGCCACTTCGACTCACCGGCGGTGACGAACTGGTCGATCATGACCTGGGCGCCGTTGGCGAAGTCGCCGAATTGGGCTTCCCAGATGCAGAGCATCTCGGGGTAGTCGAGCGAGTAGCCGTAATCGAAGCCGAGCACGGCGACTTCAGACAGCAGGGAGTTGTAAACGCAGAACCGGGCGGTGGCGCCGGGAATGTTTTTGAGCGGCGTGTATTTTGCGGCGGTTTCGGCGTCGTTGAGGACGGCGTGCCGGTGGGTGAACGTGCCGCGCTCGCAGTCTTGGCCGCTGAGACGGACCGGCGTGTTTTCGGCGAGCAGGGAGCCGAAAGCGAGCGCCTCGCCGAAGCCCCAGTCGATCGGGCCGCCGTCGCGGTAAGCGGCGGTGCGGGCTTCGAGAAAGCGCTGGATTTTCGGGTTTGTTTTGAAGGTCGGCGGGACGGTGGTGAGGCCTAGGACGACCCGGTCGAGCACGTCGCGGCTCACGCCGGTCTCAACGGGCGTGTGGTGGTAGCCCGGTTGGAAGATGGCGGTCGAGCCCTTGAAGGCGTCGGTGGGTTTGGCTTTCGCGCGTTTGGCGATCTTGGCGGCTTCGCGGGCTTTGGCTTTGGTGAGATTTTCTTCGAGGGAGGCGGAATACTCGGCGGTGATGGCTTCACCCTCGGCAGAAGTGATGGTGGAGGCGGCGACGAGGCGGTCGGTGTAGACGGCGGACACGAGCGGGTGGGCGGCGATTTTCTTGTAGAGAATCGGCTGCGTGAAGGCGGGCTCGTCGGTCTCGTTGTGCCCGCGACGGCGGAAACAATACATGTCGATGAACACGTCGCGGTGGAATTTCTCGCGGAATTCGAGGGCGAGTTGGGCGACCATGCAGACCGCTTCGGGGTCATCGCCGTTCACGTGGAAAATGGGGGCCTCGATCATCTTGGCGACGTCGGTGCAGTAGCGCGTGGAACGAGCGTCAACCGGATCGGTGGTAAAGCCGATCTGGTTGTTGATCACGAAGTGGAGGGTGCCGCCGGTGCGGTAGCCGGGGAGTTGGGAGAAGTTGAGGGTCTCGGCGACGACGCCTTGACCGGCGACGGCAGCGTCACCGTGGATCAGGAGGGGGAGGACTTTGGTGCGGTTCTCGGTGTCGCCGCGGATACGTTGGCGGGCGCGGGCGCGGCCCTCGACGACGGGGTTGACGATCTCAAGGTGGGAAGGATTGGCGGTGAGCCGGACCTCGACCTGGGCGCCGGAGGTGGTGGTGAGAATGGACTCGTAGCCGAGATGGTATTTCACGTCGCCGTCGCCGGCGACGGTGTCGGGCAGGTAGTTTTCGGAGAACTGTTCGAAAAGCTGGTCGAACGATTTCCGCATGACGGAGCAGAGGACGTTGAGGCGGCCGCGGTGCGCCATGCCCATGACGATCTCTTCGACGCCGACATCGGGGCTATGGTCGATGACCGCGTCGAGCGCGGCGATGATGGTCTCGCCGCCTTCGAGGGAGAACCGTTTCTGACCGACGTATTTGGTGTGGAGAAATTTTTCGAAGAGCTCGGCCTTGTGGACGCGGCGCAGGATGCGGACTTTCTGCGCCGTGGTGAAAGTCGGTTGAAGACGGGTGGACTCGATGCGGTCGCGCAGCCAGTGGCGGCAATCGGTGTCCTGGATGTGCGCGTATTCTACGCCGACATGGCCGCAGTAGGTTTGTTGAAGGGTGGCGACGATGTCGCGGAGCTTCTTCTGACCGCCGCCGAGGTAGGTGCCGGTATCGAAGGAGGTATCGAGGTCGGCGGCCGAGAGGTCGAATTGCTCGAGGGAGAGTTTGGCGACCGGGGCGGGCGGGCTGCTGAGTGGATCGAGGTGCGCCTGAAGGTGGCCGAGGGCGCGGTAGGCGTTGATGAGGTAGTGGACGCGGGCTTGCTTCAGACTGTCGATGATCGGGGCGGCGGGCGCGGCGGCTGCCGCGGAACCGGCCAAAGCGGAGGCGAGGGAGCCGTTGGAGTTGCCGAGGGAGAAGCCTTGGAAGAAGGCACGCCAAGTCGGATCAACCGAATCGGGATTATCGAGCCAAGTCTCATACATCTGTTCGATAATGGCCGAGTTGGCGTGGGTCGGGACAGTCGTGGAACTCATGAAGAAATTAAACGTAAGGATGGAAAATGTGGTCGGAAGATCCGGCGAGGGAACCAAGGAACAGCGTGAGCCGCCCCCGGTGCTAGCGCCAGCAAGAGGTTTGAGGGTGAGTAGAGCACGATGAACGGGGCGGAGACAAGTCCGGGGCGGTGGGTCTCGGGGATTGCAATCGGGCTTAACGTGGGTAGCTGACGGATAAGCAACGCAGCTATTTTGGCGGCGGGCGAACCACTGCAATTTTTAACAACTCCGGGCGAAACCCCGGCGAAACCCGAAATGGAAATTCAAATCAAGTTGGCGATTACCAGAATGTTGGCGGCGATAAAGTCCGGTGACGGGCAGATCGTAGCGGAGGCGATGGCGGAGCTGGACGGCTGCTTGGAGCAGGAGCGGATGACGTTGCACCCGCAATTGGTGCATTTTTTGGAGAATCGCAGCTACGCGAAGGCGCTGATGTTTCTTGGCGGCGAGACGGATATTCCCGTGGGGGTGTGCGGCGGTGGGCGGGCACGGAGCTGAACGCGAAATTTGAGAACGTGAGGACCTTTTGACGATGAACGCGCACGGGAAAATTTCGACGGATGGAGGCCAGGGTCTGGGGCAGAATCCGTTTGGGGCGTTGAGTGGGGCGGGGTTGCCGAGCGCGCCGGTTCGACCGGCGGTCGGGCCCAGTGCGAAAGCGGGGAGCGGATCGAAGGCGATGGCGCCCGAGAAGAATCGCGGGCGACTTGAGGTGCGGCGGGAGACGGGCGGCCGCGGCGGAAAGACAGTGACAACCGTGAGCGGATTTACCGGGATCGGTCTGCCGGAAAAGGAGCAGCTCTGCAAAAAAATGCGCGGGGCCTGCGGCTGCGGCGGAACGGTGAAAGACGGCGTGATCGAGATTCAGGGCGACCAGCGCGAGACGGTAGCACGGATTTTGACGGAGGCGGGCTTCCGGGCGGTGATGGCCGGCGGGTGAGCCAAGCCTCAGGCGGCGAGACCGGCGGCGAGGGCGAGGGCGCTCTTCGCGCGGTTCATGATGTAGAGGTGGTAGCCGGGGGCGTCGTGGGCGAGGAGATCGCGGATCTGCGTGAGCGCCCAATCGAGACCGATGATCTCGACGACCTCGGTGTTTTCGGCGGCGACTTCTAGGCGCTTGATCAGCGCGGGCGGCAAAGCGGCGCCGCACATGGCGGTGAAGCGTTGGACCTGTTTCAACGACAGCACGGGCATCAGGCCGGGCACGATCGGGACGTTGATTCCAGCCGCGCGGCATTTTTCAACGAAGCGGTAATAAACGGCGTTGTCGAAAAAGAGCTGCGTGGTGACGAAGGCGGCACCGGCGTCGACTTTGCGTTTCAAGGCGTCGAGGTCGGCTGCGAGCGTGGTGGCCTCGGGGTGTTTTTCAGGATAACCGCCGACGCCGAGGCAGAAATCGGGGTGGCGGGCCTTAAGCAAGGCGACGAGCTCGTTGGCGTAGCGAAGGCCGTCGGCCGTGGCCGTGAACGTGGTTGCGCCCTTGGGCGGATCGCCCCGGAGGGTCATAATGTTGCGAAAACCACCGGCGTGGATGCGATCGGCGAGGTCATGCAGCTCGGCGCGGGTGTGGCCGACGCAGGTGAGGTGCGGCATGACGGTGAAGCCGAGCTCTTGGCGGAGGAGCGCGCTGACTTGCGCGGTGCGTTCTCGGGTGGTGCCGCCGGCCCCGTAGGTTACAGAAACAAAGTCCGGCGAAATACTGCGGAGGGCGGTCGCGGTGGCGCGGAGGGCCTCGACGCCGGCGTCGTCCTTGGGTGGAAAAAATTCAAGGGAGCGCAGTGGACGGCCTAGCGCGAAAAAGTCGGAAATGGGGCAGTCGGACGAGGTAGATACAGAGGGGGACGACATAACATATCAACACATGGGCAAGTGATGATATGTGTAAAGATCGGAGTTGGCAGACCGCGGTATCTGCCGGGGAGCGGCGCCTGCGTTTAGGGTTTTTGAGGCTCGGCGGCGGGCGCGGGTGACGGGGCGGGCTCGAACAGGTCGGCGGATTTTTGGGGGAGGCTCGTGAAAGTGTAGTCGGCGATTTGGAAGGCGCGCTTGGCCATGAGGGCGTTGACCGGGGCGGCGGCGTCGCTGTGGGCGATGCTGACGAACAAGGGACCGGCGGGGATGGTTTCGAATTCGGGGGTCAAAAGTTTTGGGTCCGGGGCGGGCGTCCCGGCCGTTGGCGACGGGGGCGTCGCGGCGCCGAGGAGCGATTTGTCGGCGACGGGGGGCTTCATTTTTTTCTCCTCGGGTTTGCGGGCGAGGCTGATGGTGACGGTTTTGCCGTCAAAGGCGGTGAGGGTGTAGGCGCGGGTGTGGGGCTTTGCCTCGGCGACTTTGGCGTCGGCGGGATCGGAGGTGTCCGAGAAGCGGATCGAGCTGAGGGTGTTGAGCGCGGAGGCGAGGGTGTCGGTCTTGGGTTTTTGGCCGGCGGGAGTGGCGGGGGTAGTCCACGGGTCTTCTTTTTTCGCGCGGGTGAACGTGATGGGTCCGCCCTCGGTGAAAGGGAGTTCGATCTTGGCGATGTCGTCGGGCTTGAGGGCGAGCAGTTCGGCGTTGGCCCAGTTTTTTGATTCGAGGTCGAGGTAGGTGTTCAGTGAAGCGAGGAAGGCTTTGGGCTCGTTGCCGTAGCGGAGGAAACGACCGGCGCCGCTTTCGGGGTTTTTGCCCAGCGTGACGGTCCACAGCTCTTTGGCGGCGGAGTCGAGCAAGGTGATCGTGGTGTCTTTGAACTCGAGGCGGGCGATGCGATCGGGATTGGTGGTGACGAGGCGGGTGAGTTTGGCCTCGGTGAGATCGCCGACGAGCCGGGTGACGCGGGAGAAATCGACGGGAAAATCGTGGTAGGACGGGACGCGCCAAACGCCGTTGGTGTCGCGTTTCACCGTCAGAGATTTGCCTGATTCGGTGAGGCGGAGTTCGGCGACTTTTTCGGCAGTGGCGGCGTCGAGCACCGGTTGGTTAAGGCGCGCGTCGGCGGTGACGGCGGGGGCGGGTTTGCGGACAAAGAAGACGACGACAGAAAGCGCGGCGAGAGCGGCGACGATGAGAATGAGGGATTTGAGTTTCATCGGGACGAGGCGAAAGGCGTTGGGCGGGAATCGGGAAGGGCGCGGGGCGTGGACGTGGCGTGGGCGTGGAGGGCGGGTCGAAGACCCTGCCCTACTTTTTACGGGAGCGGGCGAACCAGAGGCCGAAGATTCCGATCAGGCCGGGGGCGGCGAGGAGGTTGAGGAAGAGCAACCGGTTTTCGAGTTTGTCGATGTCCTCGCGGAGCGCGCGGCGGATCTGGCGGCGCTCGCCGCTCATCGCGGCCTGTTGCTTCTGGAAGTCGGCGATGGCCTTGGTCACTTCGGGCGAGGCAACGAGGCGATTGGCTTCGCCTTTTTTGCCCTGAAGTTCGCTGAGTTTTTGCTGAACGGATTGAAGGCGGGTTTCGAGCTCGGAGAGTTTTTCCTGATACTTTTGGTTGGCGTTGATCTCCATCGTGCGGACGACCTCGAAGGGGCGCAGGGAATTGCCCTTGCCGCGGATGGAAATGAGGTCCGACGAGCCGGAGAGGAACTCGAGGGAGTTGGCGGCGAGGGCGAGGTTATCGTTGATGGGTTCGGCGGCGGTCTGGCCGAAGAAATTCATTTTGCGGATGCTGTAGTCGTCGAAGAGCCAGTCGGTGTCGGCGATAATGAAGAGCGTCGAACTCGTCTTCGATTCCGTGAGGGAATCGGTGGTCGGCGACGGGGGTGTCGCCGCTCCAGCGGGGTCGGCGGGTTTGTCGTCTTTGGGGGCGCCGGCGGGGAAGGCGGTTTTGAATTTACCGGTGACAAGGGCGGCGACGGTTTTCTTGCCGGAGGGGATAATCTGGCGGGCGATGGCGTCGGGCTGGGCGAATTGCAGGGTAATCGCGGCGAGTTCGCCGGATGACGCGGAGGACTGGATGAGCGGTGTGAACGTGGTGGTCGCTCCGGCCGTGGCGATGAAGGCGCCGGATTCGATGAAGATCGTGGAGTTGAGTTGGCCGGTGGTGGCCGAAGTGGAGCTGAAGTTGACGCGGCGGAGATTCAGCCAGACGGGGTAACGGGCGATTTGGCCGCCCTGAGTTTGGACTTGGGTGGCGTTTTCCAAATCCCCGACGATTTTCTGCGGATCGTAGGTGACGCCGTAAGCGGTGAGCAGGGCGGGGAGATCGCTGGCGACGTTGGGCGTGGGTGCGCCCATCATCTGTTGCTGCGGGTTGACCTGACGCTTGAAGTGTTGCGAGGCGGGATCGACGGCGAGAAAGACGGGTTTGCCGCCGAGGATAAACTGGTCGATGGCGAACTGAAGTTTTGGGGCAACGTCCTGCGGGTGGATGACGGCCAGGACGTCGAGGCCCGGTGGGAGCTCGGTGGCGCCGGGCTCGATGCGAATGATCTCGAAGGTTTTTTCCCACTCAGTGGCGACGAACTGACCGGGCTTGGGCTGCTGGCGCATCATCATCATCATTTGCGCTTCTTGGGCGCTGGTGCCCTGGAGCGGGAGGCTGGTGAGCAGGCCGAGTTTCCGTTTGTCGATTTGCTGGACGCTATAAACGAGCTGCGAGAGATCGTATTCGAGGAACTGCTCGCGCTGAGGGTTGAGCGCGGCGAGGGTTTTTTGTTGGTCGGCTTGGATGGCAACGAGGCCGAATTGGATCTGCTCGCCGGTGGTGGGAATGAGCTGGGGTTGGATGCCGGCGGCGGTGGCTTTTTCTTCTTCGGGCGTGTCGGGGCGCGGGTCGATGATGTTAAGGGTCAGCTTGCCGCGGGAGGCGCGGGCGTATTGGCGGAGCATCTCCTCGACGCGGGTGGCGTAATTTTTGTAGGCGATGGGCAGGCCGGTGGCGGATTTCGTGAAGTAGAAATCGAGGACGACGGGTTCTTCGATTTTGCCGAGCAGGGCTTTGGTGCCGGGGGACAGGGTGTAGATGCGCTCGGCGGTCGTATCGAAGCGCACCGGGAGGGACGAGGCCAGGAAGTTGACGAGCACGAGGCCGATGAAGAGGAGGGCGATGGCGAGGATTTTGCCGCTGGGTTTCATGGGGCGGAGAAAGGAAAAGCTGAGAGTTGAGAGCGGAGAGATGAGGGTTCGAAGCGTGAAACAGAATCGCCCGCGAGCGGGCGCCTACCGTTCGAGGGCGACGACGTTGAGGAAGAGGGTGAAGCCGATCAGCGAGAGGAAGAAGGCGACGTTCTTCGGGTCGATGATGCCTTTGGTGAAGGCGTCGAAGTGGGTCACGAAGCTGAAGTTTGAAACGACATCGGCGATGCCGACGGGCAAAAAGCTTTCGAGCGTGGTGGTGAAACTGCTGAGGCCGAGGAACACCAGCATCGCACAGGCGGCGAGGCTCAGGACGAAGCTGATGACTTGGTTCTTCGTGAGAGCGGAAGTGAGGGCGCAGACGCCGAGGTAGGCGCCGGCCATGAGAATCGCACCGAGGTAAGTCGAAGCGATGATACCCCAGTCAGGATCGCCGAGGAAGGCGACGGTGAGGGCCATCGGGAAGCTGAGTAAAACCGCGAGAGTGAGAAACGCCCAGCCGGCGAGAAACTTGCCTAGGACAGCTTCCAGCGTGGTGACGGGCAGCGTGAAGAGGAGCTCAACGGTGCCGGATCGTTTTTCCTCGGACCAGAGCCTCATGCCGACGGCGGGCACGATGAACATGAACAGCCACGGGAAAAACAGGAAATAGGTTTCGAGACTTGCGGTGCCGGCTTTGAAGAAATTGCCGTAGCGGGAGAAAGCGAGCGACACCGAGATGAGGAGGAAGGCGATCAGGAAGACGTAGGCCACGGGCGAGCGGAAGTAGCCGAGAAACTCGCGTTTGAAGAGGGGGCGGATTTGGGACATGGATCGGGGACGTTGGGAGCTGAGAGTTGAAAGCTGAGAGACTCGGAGCGGCTGGAGTCAGCCGCGCTTCTGCGGTCAGGTGGTGAGGGTGCGGAAGATCTCGTCGAGGCGGGCGCCGGGTTGGCGGGCGCGAAGGGCGGACGGAGTTTCATCGGCGACGATGCGCCCGCTCGCGATGATGATCACCCGAGTGCAGATGGCCTCCACTTCTTCGAGAATGTGCGTGGATAGAATCACGGCTTTTTCGGCGGCCATGCTCCGAATGAGGGTGCGGACTTCGTTCTTCTGGTTGGGATCGAGGCCGTCGGTGGGTTCGTCGAGGACGAGGGCGGGTGGGTTGTGAATCAGGGCTTGGGCGAAGCCGACGCGCTGTTTGTAGCCCTTGGAAAGCGTTTCGATCGTCTGTGTGCGGACGGAGGTGAGATGGGTGAGCCTGAGGACGTGCTCGACGCGGGCGCGTTTCTCGCCGGTGGCGCGGAAGCCGCGAATTTCGGCGATGAAGCGCAGGAATTCCTCGACGGTCATTTCAGGGTAGGCGGGAGCGCTTTCGGGCAGGTAGCCGAGCTGGCGTTTAACGCCCACGGGGTCGACGGCGACGTCGATCCCGCCCACGATGGCGGTGCCGGCATCGGGCCGGATGAAGCCGGTGATCATCTTCATCGTAGTCGACTTGCCGGCACCGTTGGGGCCGAGGAAGCCGAGGATTTCGCCGCGTTTTACGGTGAAGGTGATGCCGTCCACGGCGCGTTTGTTGCCGTAGGTTTTGACGAGGCCTTTGACTTCGATCATGGGGAAAAATTGGTCAGTCGACAGTGCGGGGGCGGGAAAGAAAGGGATGCAAAAAAAAGTTCGGGGCAGGATTCAAGCCGATTTTTCCCGATTGGGTTTCGGTAGAAAAAAAGCCAAAAATCCGAGCAGAGGGAGAAAAGCGCAGACCTTGAAGACATAGTCGAGCCCCTGATGGTCGGCGAGGATTCCTAGGGCGGCGGAACCGAGCCCGCCCATGCCAAAAGCAAACCCGAAGAAGATGCCGGAAACGAGACCGACACGGTGTGGCATCAGTTCTTGGGCATAGACGAGGATCGCGGAGAACGCCGAGGCGAGGACGACGCCGATCATGACCGTAAGCGCGGCGGTCCAAAATAAATTGGCGTAAGGTAAAATCAAGGTGAACGGCACGACGCCGAGGATCGAAACCCAGATCACGGCTTTGCGGCCAATCCGGTCGCCCACGGGGCCGCCGATGATCGTGCCCGCGGCGACGGCGCCGAGAAAGACAAAGAGCAGGAGTTGGGACGTTTGAATCGAAACCTGGAATTTCTCAATGAGGTAGAACGTGTAATAGCTGCCGAGGCAGGCCATGTAGAAATACTTGGAAAAGATGAGCACGGCGAGGATCGCGATGGCGGCGATGATGCGACGGCGCGGCAGCAGAGCCGGAAGTGCGGCGCGGTGAGTCGAGGCGCGGGTGAAGGGGAGTTGGGCCCGATACCAGTGGCCGACGCGGGTGAGCAGAATGAATCCGACGATAGGGACGGCGGCGAACCAAGCGACCCGGGACTGCGAGTGTTGGGCGACGAAAAGTGCGGCAAGCAGCGGACCGAGGGCGCTGCCGGCGTTGCCGCCGACTTGAAAAAGAGACTGGGCGAAGCCATGGCGGCCACCGGACGCGAGCCGGGCGACGCGGGAGGCTTCGGGGTGGAAAATGGAGGAGCCGAGACCGACGAGCCCGCCGGCGATGAGCACGGCCGGGAAGGTGGTGGCAAAGGCGAGCAGCAGCAGACCGACGAGCGACAGGACCATGCCGGCAGCAAGCGAGTAGGGCTGCGGATGGCGGTCGGTGAACAGACCGACGACCGGCTGGAGCAGCGACGCGGTGAGCTGAAATGCAAGGGTGATGAGGCCGATCTGGGTGAAGGTGAGGTTGAGGGAGTCCTTGAGGAGCGGGTAGAGCGCAGGGAGCAGCGACTGGACGGTATCGTTGAGCAGATGGCCCACGCTGAGGGCGCAGAGAATCCCGAGGGCGGGAGACGGTTTGGCCACCGACGAGGCGGCAGACGCGGTGGTCATGCTGAAGGGGCGCTTGGCGGGAGCGTGGAGGGCGGGTCGGAGACCCGGCCTTACGCTTGGGCCAGCTCGCGAGACTTCTCGGTCTTGAGACGGAGCTGACCGCAGGCGGCGGCGATATCGTGGCCTTTTTCGCGGCGCAACGTCACGGGCACGCGGGCGGCACGGAGGACATCGGCGAAGCCTTCTTGCACCATAACGCTCGGGCGTTTCCAGGGCAGACCCTCGACGGTGTTATAAGGAATGATGTTTACGTGCGCGTGGAGGTCGCGGGCGATGTCGCGGAGTTCGCCGGCTTGTTCGACCGAGTCGTTGACGTCCTCGATGAGGATAAACTCGAGGGTGACCATGCGGCCGTGTTTCTCGGAAAATTCGCGGACGGCGGGGATCAGTTTTTCCAATGGGTAGGCCTTGTTGACCGGCATGATTTTTTCCCGGACCTCATTGGTTGACCCGTGGAGGGAAACGGCGAGGCGGAATCCGATGGGCTCCTCGGCGAGTTTTAGGATTTTCGGGACCAGACCACTGGTGGAAACGGTGATGCGGCGGGCGCCGAAGCCGAGGCCCCACTCGGCGTTGAGGATGGTGAGGGCGCGGATGAGGGCGTCGTAGTTGGCGAGCGGTTCGCCCATGCCCATGACGACGATGTTGTCGAACGACGCCAGCTCGGGGCGGGCGCGCGGTGTGGTCGCGTCTTCACGGTAGCAAACTTGGAGGAGTTGGGAGACGATCTCGCCGGCGGACATGTCGCGTTTGAGACCGGCGAGGCCGCTGGCGCAAAAGACACAGCCCATGGCGCAGCCGACTTGGGTGGAGATGCAGATGGTCTTACGGGAAAGCTCTTCGCCGACATCCGACTGCGGGGCGCGGATGATGACGGACTCGATGAGGGAGCCGTCGCGGAGTTCGAGCAGGAGTTTGTCGGTGACGTCGCCCGATTGCTTGTTGAGCACGAGGGTCGAGGGCGTGAGATCGAAAGTGGCCTCGAGCTTGGTGCGGAGGGGCTTGGGGAGGTTGGTCATCGCGTCCCAAGTGCGGACGCGTTTTTTATAAACCCAGTCGAGAATCTGTTTCGCGCGGAAGGTCGGCTCGCCCAGTTCGCGCAAGTGCGCGGTGAGCGAGTCGAGGGTTTCGCCGAAGAGGGCGGGTTTCTCGGGAGTGAATTTCATGGAGAGGTCGAGCCTAGGGTGCCCCGACGGGTGCGCAAGCTACGTCACGGAGCGCGGGCCGGTGGCGGCGCGAAAGCGAAGGCGGGTGCGCCCGGATCAGGGCTTGAGGTGGCGCACGAGCCAGGCGCGGGCGGCGACGACGGACTCGGGGTTGGCTTTGTGGCCGGTGTTGGGCTGGATCGTGAGCGTGAAGTTCTCCTCGGCCCCAGCGGCTTTATAGGCGGCGCGGGCGGCGGCGGCGCAAAGTTCGAGTCCAGGTAACGGCGTACGGTCGTCCGAGTCGCCGTTAATGGCGAGGAAGGGACGCGGGGCGATGAGTGGGAGCATCGCCGGGCCGTCGAAACGGTCGTAGATCCCTGGGGCGACGCGGTCATAAAAACGGCGCACGAAAGCGGCGTCGGGCTTGGTTATGCCCGCAGCCTTGGCGGCGGCATCGAAGGCGGCCTGAACGGTGCCGATGCGGGATTGCCACGCGTTGTGGTCGAGGGCCCAGCCAAAGCTTTGCACGCCAATGAAGGCGACGGTCGCGGCGATGCGTGGATCGGCGGCGGCGGTGAGATAGGCCTCGATGCCGCCTTTCGAAAAGCCGATGAGCGCAATGCGGGCGGGGTCGACGTCGTCGCGGGCGACGAGGCAATCGACCAGCCGGGAAATGTCCCACGCGGAGTCGATGAAGAACGGGTGTTCTTGGCCGGTCTGGAAGGCGCGAAGGATGGCGGCGTTATAGTCGGCGGTGCCTTTGGGCTGCGAAGCGCGGGCACCGTGATAGCGGGCGTCGATGGCGACGGCGATGAAGCCGTCGGCGGCGAGTTGTTCGAGGAGGGCGAGTTGGGTCTCCTTGTTTCCACCGGTGCCGTGGAGGGCGATGACGACGGGGCGGCGGACGGAGGCGGGGGCGGAGGAGGTTTGCTTGAGGAGGATTCCGGGGACGCGGTTGGTGGAGTCGGCGGCGAAGGTGAAGTCGAGGCGGGTGAAGCCGGAGGGCGAAGGTGATGAGGAGATTTCGAACTTGGCGTCGGTTGGCACGCGCGGGCGGTCGATGAGTTTGAGGAACTCGCCCCGGGTATCGGTGGCCATGAGTGACGGAAAGCCGAGCGGGAGGACGGCGGCGAAAACGAGGGGGAGGAGGCGGCCGGACAACATGACAGACGGGGTAATGGAGAGGGGCGGCTAGGGACGGCCGCTTTCCCGAAGAGGGCGGGTCGGAGACCCTGCCCTACTTTTTATTTGGCGAGGGCGCGGTTGAGGGCACTGACGATGGCTTTGATCGAGGCGAGTTCGATATTGGTGTCGATGCCGGCGCCGTAAAGGGTGAGGCCGCGCTCGGTCTTGATCTGGATGTAGCTCACGGCGCGCGCCTCGGCGCCGCTGCCGAGGGAGTGTTCGCTGTAGTGGAGCACGTCGAACTTGGGCAACTGCGTTGCGGCGAGGGCGCGCACGAAGGCGGCGATGGGTCCGTTGCCGGTGCCCGTGAGGGCGTGGACCACGCCGGAAAACGTCATCGCGGCTTCGCACATGACGGCGCTATCGCGCTCGGTGGTCTTGAAGTGTTGGAGGACGACGGGCGCGTCGGCCTGCTCGAGGTATTCGCGGCGGAAGATGGCGTTGATCTCGTCGGCAGAGAGCTCGGTACCCTTGGCGTCGGCGCGGTCGTTGATGAGCTTGCCGATTTCCTTGTGCATGAGTTTTGGCAATTGGAAGCCGAAGGCATTCTCGAGCACGTAAGCGACGCCGCCTTTGCCGGACTGGCTGTTGATGCGGATGATGGCTTTGTAGCTGCGACCGAGGTCGGCGGGGTCGATCGGGATGTAGATTACGTCCCAAGGTGCGCCGGATTTTTGGACGGCCCACGACTTCTTGATGGCGTCTTGGTGCGAGCCGCTAAAGGCGGTGAAAACGAGCTCGCCGGCGTAGGGCTGGCGGGGAGGAACTTCGAGTTTGGTGCAACGCTCGTAGACGTCGCGGACGTGGTTGATATCGGAGAAATCAAGCCCGGGATGGATACCTTGCGTGTAGAAATTCAGGGCGACGGTGACGAGATCGAGGTTGCCGGTGCGCTCGCCGTTGCCGAAGAGCGTGCCCTCGACGCGGTCCGCGCCGGCGAGCAGGGCGAGTTCGGTGGCGGCGATGCCGGTGCCGCGGTCGTTGTGGGTGTGGAGCGAGATGAACGTGCGGTCGCGGCGGGTGAGGTGCGTGGACATCCACTCGATCTGATCGGCATGGACGTTGGGCGTGGCGTATTCGACGGTGGCGGGGAGGTTGAGAATGATTTTGTTCTCCACCGTCGGTTGCCAGACGTCGGTCACGGCCTCGCAGATTTCGAGAGCGAAATCGAGTTCGGTGCTGGTGAAGCTCTCGGGTGAATACTCGAAGCGCACGTGCGTCCCGGCGGCGGCGAGGGTGGCGGTGTGTTGCTTCACCCAAGCGGTGCCGCGGGTGGCGATGGCGACCACGTCGGCTCGGGAAGCGTTGAAGACGTGCTGGCGCTGGGCGGGCGAAGTGGAGTTGTAGAGGTGAAAGATGATGTGCTTGGCGCCGGCGAGAGCCGCGCAGCTCCGCGCGATGAGGTCTTCGCGGCATTGGCAAAGGACCTGGATGGCGACGTCGTCGGGGATGCGCTTCTCCTCGATCAGGCGGCGGCAGAAATCGAATTCGATCTGCGAGGCAGAGGGGAAACCGATCTCGATTTCTTTGAAACCGACTTTCACGAGCAGGTCGAAATACTCTAGTTTCTCATCGACGCTCATGGGTTGGGCGAGGGCTTGATTGCCGTCGCGGAGATCGACGCTGCACCAGATCGGGGCGTGGGTTAACGTGCGGTTGGGCCACTGGCGGTTGGGCAGGGCGACGGGCGGAAACGGACGGTATTTGGAGACAGGCGCGGATTGCATGGCGGAAAATGGAGAATGAAAACGGGAGGTTGGAGAGACGTGGTGCGGGAAGCGAGCAGACGAACCGTCAGTCCGCGACACGGCGGACACGGGAAATTTCTATCGGGCCAACGCGCGATCAACCGACAAGCGGTCAATCAATGATCGCGCGTGTTCGTAAGTCGAAGGGCCTGGAAGAGGGGAGTCATTGCAACGCACAGACGGCTACCCGTGCGGTGGAGCGAGAGTCAAGAAAGGGCTTTGTGCGGTCGAGTGTAACCCGGTGGATTCGAGGCCCGTCTTGCATGACGTGCAGGTTTTTAACTCTATCCCTCTATGTCTGATGAACCGCCGTTCGACGTGGCCGGCTGCTTGGATCGCGTGCGCCGCCGCGACCAGGCCGCGGCGCGCGAATTGGTCGACCACCTGTATCCGCTGGTTATCCGTATCGTTCGCTCGCACCTGCCCCGGCGGGTGGCCGAGGAAGACTTGGCGCAGGATATTTTTTTGAAGATGTTCACCCGACTCGAACAATATCAGGGCGCGGTGCCGTTTCCGCACTGGGTCTCGAGGATCGCGGTCACGACGTGCATCGACCAACTGCGCGCGCAGAAACGCCGTCCGGAATTTCGTTGGGCGGATCTTTCGGAGAACGAAGCCGAGGTGCTTGATGCGGTGATGACGAACGAGAAGGACGTGGCGGCCAATGACGCGATGGCGTCGCACGAATTGGTCCACAAGCTCCTCGATCAGTTGAAGCCCGACGACCGGATGGTGCTCCAGTTGCTCGACATGGAGCAGAAGACCATCGCCGAGATCGGTGAACTCACCGGTTGGAACACCTCGCTCATCAAGGTGCGTGCCTTCCGGGCGCGTCGAAAGTTGCGCTCGATGTTTTTGGAATTACAACAAAAGGAACGAACATGAAACCGACCGATCACGATCAATCCTGGGCCCGGCTCACGGCCGGCGCCCGGCGTGCCCCGCGCGGGGCAGCTGCCGCCGCGCCCTTTGGCTTTTCGACGCGGGTGGCGTCGCTGGCGTTCGCCGCCGAGCGGCCGATGCGCTCGCTGCTGGAACGGTTTTCGCTGCGGGCGGTGGGCGTCGCCAGCCTGCTGGCGGTGGCAAGCGTCGTCGTGAACTATCCTGTGCTCACCGCGCACCCTGCTGACGACGAGTTGATCGCGCTGGAGGACCCGGTGGCGACGCTGCTGGAGGGTGGAGAATAAGCCGATGAACAAACCTTGGAAAGTGGTTCTCGCCTTCGCCGCCGTCTTTGCGGCGGGCTCAATTTTCGGCGGGTTGTTGATGATGCGCGTCGGCCAGCGGATGGTGGAGAAGCGTCGGGCGCAGTTGCCGCCGCTGAATCCTCCGATGGTGTTGAGGCATTTCTCCGAACAACTCGACCTGACGGCGGCGCAGAAAGAGAAAATCCGGCCGATGGTGGAGAAGGCCGAAGAAGAAATGAGAAAGCGCCGACAAGACGCCCTAAAGGAAACGGGGGCCATGCTCCGCCGTTTGCAGCAGGAGTTTGCGGCGGAATTGACGCCGGAGCAGCGCAAGAAATTGGACAAATTGCAGGAAAAGCAGCGCGAACGGATGCGCGAAGACCGCCCTGGAATGCAGTTCCTGCGCGAGCGGATGGGCGGCAAGCGGGAAGGCCCGCCGCCCGAGCCGAAGAAGGACTGAGGTCCGGACCGGGTTGGGGCGGGAAATTAGAGTTGCGCGGCGTTTCGACCCCAGCATGGTCCGCCTCGGCCAGGTGCCATGCATGGGCAGGCGCGTGAACCCCGCCAGGGCCGGAAGGCAGCAACGGTAACGACGTCCTCCCAGTGCCGTGGAGTGCCTGGCCACTTTTTTTCGCGGGCCGATGTAGGAGCTTGCTTGCAAGCGCTCCGGGGGTTGCGCTGGGCCTGCCATCGCCCCCCAGCTGGCTCCTACTTCCGAGATGTCCACCACCGGTTATCAAGTCATCGCCCGCAAATGGCGTCCGCAGATTTTCGCGGATGTCGTGGGGCAGGACCATGTGGTCAGGACGTTGAAAAACGCGATTGCCCGGAACCGGATCGCGCACGCCTACCTCTTCGTCGGGCCACGCGGCACGGGCAAGACTTCGACTGCTCGGATCTTTGCCAAGGCTCTGAACTGCACGGACGGGCCGAACGCGGATTTCGATCCGAACGATCCGGCGGTCTTGTCGATCGCGGACGGCACCCACCTCGATGTGATCGAGATCGACGGGGCCTCGAACAACGGCGTCGAACAGGTGCGCGATCTCCGCGAGACAGCGCGTTACTCGCCGGCGCAGGGCAAGTTCAAGGTCTACATCATCGACGAGGTCCACATGCTCTCGACGGCGGCGTTCAACGCGTTGCTAAAAACGCTCGAGGAGCCGCCGCCGCACGTGAAGTTCGTCTTTGCGACGACGGAAGTGCAGAAAGTGCTGCCAACGATTCTTTCCCGGTGTCAGCGGTTCGATCTGAAGCCGATTCCGGCGCCTCTGATTATTGAGCGCCTCAAGAAGATTGCGGTGGAAGAAAAGATAACGGTGACCGAAGCGGCGCTCGCTTGCATCGCGCGCATGGCGGACGGCGGGATGCGCGACGCGCAATCGATTTTTGACCAGATGATTTCGTTTTGCGGGGCGGAGATCGCCGAGCCCGACGTGCTTGACGTTTACGGGCTGGTGGGAGCGGAGAAGATCGCCGAGTTGGCCTCGACCCTGGCCGCGGGCGATCATGCAAAGCTGGTGGCGATCGTGGACGAGTGCGACGCGGCGGGGCGCGACTTGGTGCGATTGCTGACGGATTTGCAGGAACTGGTGCGCGGGGCGTTGCTTGATGCGATTGCGAAGGGCGGCCGGAGCGATCGGCTCGGTGGTCTGCCGATGACGACGGAGCAAATCACGCGGTTGCTCGACGGGCTGCGCGAAGGCGAAGGCAGTGTGAAGCTAGGTCTGGCGGAGAAGATAAATTTCGAAGTGACGTTGTTAAAGGCGATCGAGGCGAGCCGCGCGCGGGCGATCGACACCCTGATCAAGGAACTGGCATCACTCGCGGAGGAAGTTCCGGCGGCGGCGAGTTCCCCGAGCGACGACAGCGAAAAAAAAAAGGACTGAGTGAGCGATTGGAGCGGCGGTTGAGCGCGGCCTTGGCGGCCGGGGCACCGCCGACGGTCTCGAAACGGATGGCCGCCGACGGTGCGCTGCCGGATGAGGCCAGCGAAGGCGTGGCGATGTTGCAGGCAATAGTGGCGGAAGCGCCGAGCGCCGACGGGCTGTTTGGCGACGAGGCGCCTTGGCCGACGGATGCGGCGAGCGAGGGCGCGTTTTTGGCGGAGGCACGCGAGCGAGGGGAGGCGGTGGTCGGGTTGCCCGTTGCGGCAACGCGGGCAGAAGAAGTCGAGGAATTGAAGGGTCCGCTACCGCCACTGGATGAGATGATACAACGAATCCCGACGGCCGTGCTGGAGGTGTTGGAAGAGCTTTACCGGGCGAAATTCACGGCGGTGCGGCGCGTGCCGGCGAAGGACTTGAAATCGTAACGACCGGTCAGCGTTCAAACGGACCACGTCGGGCCGAGGTGGGGTCGGCCGGCGACCGGGCGGGCGTAGAAATAGGTCTCGACCGGTGCGGCGGAGCCGAGGGAGCACGGAGTGGCGAGGGGAATCTCGGCGCGGCGGTACAGATTTTCGGTGATGCCCTCAAACTCGTCGAGGTGAGCGAGGCACGGATCGTCGACGGACCAAAGTTCGCCGGTCACGCCCTCACGGTCGTCGTCCGAACGGACGAGACCGGGGTAATCGCCAAGTGAGATCAAGGTGTAGCCGGCGGCGGTGCGGGCTGGGCCGAGGAACTTTTGGCCGGCGAGGTGGGCGTGGTTGGAGCCGCCGCGTTTAAGGGTGCCGTAGACGAAAAGCGTGGTCATCGCGGCTTGGCGCGGGTGCGTTTCGGGCGAGCAGGTGCGGCGGGTGCGATGAGTTCGAGTTCGAGCGCGGTCGTGTTGTCGCGGCCGGAGCTTTCGAGGGATGCGGCGACGAGACGTTCGGCGGGAGAGAGTTGGGCTTCAGCCGGCGTGGGCGTGCGGATGAGCTCGGCGATCTGGCGATCCCACAGACCTTCGGTGAGGCCGTCGGAGCAGAGGACAAAACGATCGCCGGGCGAAAGGGCGACGGCGCCAAACTGGGGATCAATGAATTGGTGGCCCGCGCCGAGGGCTTGGTGAAGGGCGTTGCGGAGCGGGTGAGAGCGGGCTTGGCGCTCGTTGAGTTCGCCTTTGCGGCGGAGCCAACCCACGTGGGAGTGATCGTGGGTGAGCTGAGTCATGCCGCCGGAATGCGGCAGGTAGTAAAGCCGGCTGTCGCCGAGGTGACCGAAGTAGAGCCAGCCGGGCGTGAGCCAACCGATGGTGAGGGTGGTTCCCATGCCACGGCACTCTTCGTAGCTGGCGCCGAGTTTGAGCAACTCGTGGTGAATGGATTCGAACACTTCGAGCAGGATGTCGGTGAAACCGCTGCTCATGCCGCTGGCGGAAAGTTTGAAGCTCTTGGGGAGGAGCTGGGTGATCTTTTCGACGGTGATACGGCTGGCGAATTCCCCGGACTTGGCGCCGCCCATGCCATCGCTGACGGCGAACACGTAATCGCTGGCCGAGGCCGAGGCTTCGCCGATCTTGCCGAGCCGGCGAACCTCACGGCCGTCGAAGGCGAGGGCGATGAACGAGTCTTCGTTGTTGGGGCGCACTTTGCCGCGGTGGGATAGGCCGGACCAGCGGAGGTCGGGCCGGGGTGCGGGAGGGGCGGGGGGCTTCATCATTTTTTGGTCGGAGCGGGCGAAGGCGGCGTGGGGCCGAGGATGGTCGCGAATTCGAAGTCGATCAGACAGAAGCGTCCATCGGTTGCGCGGTAGGTGACGTTGCGCAGGAAGGCGTCGTCGTGGCGGACGCCGTAGGTTTCGAGCTCGGCGAAAAGCTCTTTCATGCGCGCAGGATTGAGTTGGTCGACGATCGAGCCGCAGTTGGTGGTGACGATTTTGAGTGCGGCTGGGTCCGATTCCAAGAGGCGGGGTACGAAGTCGCAGCCGCGAGTTTCAAGATATTGAAGAACATGGACTTCGTTGGCGAAACGTTCGGCGGCTTGGTGTCCGCGGAAAGTTTTGTGGACCCGGCCATCAAAACCGATGCGGACGATGGCGCGTTGGGTGTCTTTGACCTCATGCATGGGGGCTGGACGGGGAGGGTTAAGGCCACGGGCCGGTAGGCAAGGGGCAAGCATGATGTGAGGGGCCGGGAGTGACAGGAAAACTTGAGCCATGAAGCGAAATTCTGGTTGCCGCTGGCATGTGAGGTGCTGAATACGTTCAGGTTTAGCCTTGGGCTCGCCGGCGTAGTTGTTCGCCGGTGGATCCATCAAACCCCTCACAACAAAACCGTATCATCATGGCAAAATACAAATTAGAATACATCTGGTTGGATGGCTACAAGCCGTTGGCCAGCCTCCGCAGCAAGACCCAGATCAAGGAGTTCAAGAGCTTCCCGAAGCTTGGCGAGCTGCCGAACTGGGGCTTCGATGGCAGCTCGACGCAGCAGGCCGAGGGCCGCAGCTCGGATTGCGTGTTGAAGCCAGTGGCCGTTTTCCCGGACAGCACGCGCAAAAATGGTGTCCTCGTGATGGCCGAAGTCATGATGCCGGACGGCGTGACGCCCCACGTATCCAACTCCCGCGCCACCATTCCGGATGATCCGGATACCTGGTATGGCTTCGAACAGGAGTATTTTTTCTACCAAGACGGTCGTCCGCTCGGTTTCCCGGTTGACGGTTATCCGGCGCCGCAGGGCCCATATTACACCGGGGTGGGCTATAAGAACGTGGGCGACATCGCCCGCGAGGTCGTCGAGAAGCACATCGATATCTGTCTCGATGCCGGTATCAACCTCGAGGGCATCAACGCCGAGGTCGCCAAGGGTCAGTGGGAGTTCCAGATCTTCGGCAAAGGCTCCAAAAGCGCCGCCGACCAGATGTGGGTCGCCCGTTACTTGCTCTCACGTCTCGCTGAGACCTACGCCCTCGACATCGAGTGGCGCTGCAAGCCGATCCTTGGGCCCTTCCAACAGGCGCTCGATTGGAACGGTTCCGGCATGCATGCTAACTTCTCGACCAAGTTCATGCGCGAAAAGGGCGGTAAAGCTTACTTCGAAAAACTCATGGCGGCGTTTTCCAAGAACTGTGACGAGCACATCGCCGTCTATGGCCCCGAGAATCATCTCCGTCTCACCGGTCTGCACGAGACGCAGTCGATCGACAAATTCAGCTACGGGATCGCTGATCGCGGAGCCTCCGTTCGCGTACCGCATAGCTTCGTTAACAACGGCTACAAGGGCTACCTCGAGGACCGTCGGCCAAACTCGGCCGCCGACCCGTATCTCGTGGCCGGCCGTATTCTCAAGACGATCCAGTCCGTCCCGACGAAGTGAGATTCGTATAACAGTTAATTTTTAACTGCCACCGTCGCTTGCGGCTCTTTTCCGAGCTGTGAGCGGCGGTTCGAAAACCGAGTAGTTATTTACTCGGTTTTTTGTTTTCCAACATCAGAGAGATAGCGGCTCAGTGCGTCCGATCCTGAGCCACCGGTGGTGGGCTTCTCTGCGGGAAACGATCGTATGGTCGGTTACGGGCACCGGCGCGATTCTAGTGCTGGAGTTTGCGCGTGGAGCGCTCGGAGGTGTGGCACCGGTGGGAGCCTGTTGGCACCCGGCGGGTTGGTGGCTGGTGCCGTTTTTGGGTTACGCAGCGGTCAACGTGGCCGTGGTATCACGCGTGGGCTGGCTGGGGTGGTGGGACTGGCTGGGCTGGGCGCAACGGGTGGTAACGTTTTGGCTCGTGCTTGATGTCGTCGGTTTGCCCCGACCGAGGTGGAGTTTGCCTCTGGGAATCGCCCAGCAAGCGAAGTAGGAGGCGCCGCCGGAGGACTTGGGCGGAGTTTACCTGATGAAGGAGAGATGAGGCAGGGTCCGGTGCCGACCGATTGGTAAAAAAAAGCCCGCACGTTTTCGTGCGGGCTTTGTGAAGTCAGAAACGGGGCGCCGCGACGGCGAACCGAGTGCTTGGTCGGAAGCGGCTCCGCTTATTTAAGCAGCATGTCCTTCACGGTTTTGCCGGCTGGGATCATGGGGAGCACGTGTTCGGTGTAAGGAACGATCACATCGAGTACATAAGGACCGTCGTGATCGAGCATCTCTTGGATCGCTTCGCGCAGTTCGCTCTTTTTGTGGACGCGGCGTGCTTTCACGCCGAAGCCTTGGGCGATGGTCACGAAGTCGGGGTAAATGCCGGCAAGGTTGTCGGGGCTGCCGACGTTTGATTCATCGCCGAGGATCGTGTTGCCGCGGACGCTGCCGTAGAAGCGGTCTTCCCATTGCACGACCATGCCGAGGTGCTGGTTGTTTAGAATCATCGCTTTCGCCGCGATCTTCTCAATGTGGGCCGTGGCGAGTTCCTGGATGTTCATCACCCATGAGCCGTCGCCATCGATGTCGATGACCTGTTTGTCGGGGCGGGCCACCTTCGCGCCGAGTGCGGCGGGATAGCCAAAGCCCATCGCGCCGAGGCCGAGAGAGCTGATGTAGCGCCGGGGCTCGTTGAAACGATAGAACTGTGCGGCCCACATTTGGTGTTGGCCGACACCGGTCGTGATAATCGCGTCACCCTTGGTGAGTTCGTAGAGAACCTTTACCGCCTCTTGGGGAACGATGTGCTTACTCTCCTCGTAACCGAAAGGGTGATCCTTCATCCACGTCGCGATCTGGGCGTGCCACGGTTGGTTGTCGGGCGGAGTGAACTTCGCGGCGAGTTCGTTGAGGCGGGTGAGGGCGTATTTGATGTCGCTCGTGATCGCGAGTTGGACGCGCTTGTTTTTGTTGTGCTCGGAAGCGTCGATGTCGATGTGGACGATCTTGGCGGAAACGGCGAATTTATCGGTGTTGCCGGTGATGCGGTCGTCGAAGCGTGCGGCGAAGCAGAGGAGCAGGTCGCACTGATCTACGGCCCAGTTGCCGTAGGCGGCGCCATGCATGCCGAACCAGTGCATGGAAAGCGGATGGGTTTCGGGAAAAGTGCCGACGCCCATGAGGGTGGTGGCGACCGGGACATTTACTTTCTCGGCGAAGGCTTTGAGTTCGGCGCTGGCCTCGGCCGAAACGACACCGCCGCCGACGTAGAGCACGGGTTTTTTCGCGGCCGCGATCAGGGCGAGGATTTCCTTGAGTTGCTCGTCGCTTGCGCGCGGGACGTGACTGAGCGTCGGATTGCGAAACTCGACCGAGGCGGGGAAAACGGGCTGGAACTTCGCTTGTTGAACATCCTTCGGAATATCAATGACGACCGGGCCGGGGCGACCGCTGCGGGCCAGGTGGAAGGCCTCTTTGAAGATGCGGGGCAGGTCGTGCACGTTCATCACGAGATAGGAGTGTTTCACGACCGGCAGCGTCATGCCGTAGAAGTCCGTCTCCTGGAACGCCATCTTGCCGATATATTTTGAAAACACCTGGCCGGTGATCGCGATCATGGGGACCGAATCCATGAAGGCGTCGGCGATGGCGGAAACGAGATTGGTGGCGCCGGGGCCGGACGTGGCCATGCACACACCGACTTTGCCCGTGACTCTGGAGTAGGACTCGGCCGCGAAGGAACCGCCTTGCTCGTGGCGGGGCAGGATCGTGCGGATCTTGTCGGTGCGGGCGAGGGATTGATGGAGCTCCTGGGAAGCGCCGCCGGGGTAGGCAAAGATGACATCCACGCCTTCTCGGATCAGGCACTCGACGACGGCGTCGGAGCCCTTCATTTCGCGGCCGATCTCGGCTTGGGGAAACGTTGCGGGAGTGGAGGATGTTTTCATAGTGGCTGGCTTGGGCAGAGGGACACAGAGGAAAAGGCAGCAGGAGGGAAGGAAGCAATCTTGGAAATGGGCGGCTGCGCCATGAGAAATCCGTGCGTCGGCGGCGCGTTCAAATCTCAGAGTTAAAGGTTGGCGTGCAGGGAGCGGTTAAGCACGGTGTGGCAATGTTGAAGCTTTTGTTTATCGGCGACATCGTGGGCCGCCCCGGTCGCGAAATAGTGATGGAACGGGTGCCGCGATTGCGCGCGGAGTTGAGCTTGGACTTCGTGATCGCCAACGCGGAGAACGTGGCCGCCGGGGCGGGAATCACGGGAAAGCTGGCGAAATCGATTTTGGAGAGCGGGGTGGATGCGATTACGCTGGGCGATCACGTCTGGGATCAGCGTGGCTGGGAGACGGAAATTGTTGAAATGGAGCGGGTGTGCCGACCCGCGAATTTACCCAAATCAAATCCCGGGTGGGATCATCTGATTATTGAAAAACGCGGGTTTCGCGTGGCGGTTTTCACTCTGCTCGGGCGGACTTACCTCAATATAAAGTCGGATTGCCCGTTTTTGTGCGCAGATCGGATGATCGAGCAACTGCGGGGGCAGGCAGATGCCATCGTGGTTGAGATGCACGCCGAGGCCACGAGCGAAAAGATAGCGATGGGCTGGCACTTGGATGGCAGGGTCACGGCGGTGCTTGGCACGCATACCCATGTGCCGACGGCGGACGCCTGCGTGTTGCCGAAAGGCACGGCGTTTATCTGCGATGTGGGTATGACCGGCCCTTACTTGGGCGTGCTCGGGCGCGAGGTGGCCCCGGTGGTGGCAAAATTCATCGACGGGATGCCGCGGCGTTTCGAAGTCGCGGAGGGCGATGTGCGACTTTCGGGGGCGGTGGTGACGATCAGTCCCTCAATGGCACGGGCGGAGAAAATCGAGCTGCTCGTGGTGCGAAAATAGTTCGACGGACGGGCCCGAGGCGCCCGCCCGGAGGGCGCCTCGCCTAGGCTAGCCTCAGCTGCGTGAAGCGCCGGCCTCCATGTAGACCCCGAGATGGCGGTAGCGCTCGTAACGGGTATCCAAGAGTTTGGCGGTATCCAAAGATCGAAGATCGTTGAGGTGCTTTTGAAGGGCGTATTTGAGCGCATCGGCCGCTTGAGCCGCATCATTGTGGGCACCGCCCAGCGGTTCGGGAATAACCTCATCCACGATGCCCATCTTTTCCAAGTGATCGGCGCTGAGCTTGAGTGCAGCAGCGGCTTTGGGAGCGGCGGCGGCATCTTTCCAAAGAATGGCGGCACAGCCCTCCGGGGAAATCACCGAGTAATAGCTGTTCTCGAAAATGAGCACGCGATCGGTGACCCCGATCCCGAGAGCTCCGCCGGAGCCGCCTTCCCCGACGATCACCGAGATGGTGGGAGTTTTGAGCATCGCCATTTCACGAAGGTTGACCGCGATGGCCTCGGAAACGTGGCGGGCTTCTGATTCGATACCGGGAAAGGCGCCGGGAGTGTCGATGAATGTCAGGACGGGCAGACTGAATTTCTCGGCGAGCTTCATCAGGCGGAGGGCTTTGCGATAGCCTTCGGGCTGGGGCATGCCGAAGTTGCGTGCGATCTTATCCTTGGTGTCGCGGCCTTTTTGCTGGGCGACGATCATCACGGGTGCGCCGTTGAAGAAAGCGGTGCCGCCGATGAGGGCGCGGTCATCGTTGTATTGGCGATCACCGTGGAGTTCTTGGAAATCGGTGCAAATGAGCCCCACGTAATCTAGGGCGTAAGGACGCTTGGGGTGCCGTGCGACCTGAACTTTCTGCCAAGGAGTGAGGGCGGAGTAGATTTCACGTTGGGTCGCATCGATTTTCTTCTCGATCCCGTGAATTTCGCGGGCGAGGTCGACGTTTGTCTCGATCGACTGTAGGCGCAACTCGTCGAGTTGCTTGCTGAGTTCGCGCAGTGGCTTTTCGAATTCCAAGACGTAGGCCGAAGCTTCCATATTTATGAGAAATTACCGATTGCGGTGGTCGGGTGTCAACGGGCGGTCAGATGGATCCTTGGGCATCTGGCTCCGGTGGGGTTCGAAGCTGTTCTTTCCAGCTTTGGATTTTGGCTTGGGCGCCGTAGTGCTCGGCGCGGGCTTTGTCGCCTCGTTCCATCCAGATGCGCGAGAGCGTGGTGTTGATAAACAGATCGGTTGGGCGGAGGGCGTGGGCGCGGTCGCCCGCAGCGAGAGCCGCGTCGAGTTGGCGAATGGAGAAATTCACTTCGGCAAGAGCATGCCACGCTTCGAAGGACTGTGGCGCAGTGGAGGAAGCGCGGGTGAGTTTTGCGAGCGCGGCGTCGGTCTCACCCAAGGCATAATCGGCGGTGGCGTCTTCGATGAGGTTTTGGAGTTCGTCTTCAGTCATTCCCGTATAGCCTGAAGCCAAGGCCGAAAAAAAGAAAGGACGGCCTTGCGGCCGTCCTGGGGAAAGGGAACTGAAGGCTAGCGACTCGTTCAGGCCTTGGGTGCGCTGCCGACGATGGCGATGGAGATCTTGATCTCAGGGTTTACCTTGTCGTCGTTTTTGCCGGGTTGGATTCCGAAGTCACCGCGTTGGATCATGAATTCGCCGCGGAGGACGAGAAGGTCGCCTTTAACTTCGGGTTTGTTGATGCGCTTGCCGAAGGCGTCGGCGAGATGGGTCAGTTTGACGGGGACCTTAATTTCTTTGGTCACGCCTTTGAGCGTAAATTTCCCGGTCGCTGTCGCCGAAGTGACGTTGCCGGCGGTGCTGACGCCCTCGAGCTTCGAGAGCTGGAAGACGATCTCCGGATTGGCGGCGGCATCGAGCCAGTTGTTGCCGAGCATGTGCTCGGTCATCGTGGCGTTCGGGACGACGAGAGATTTCGTGGCGACGACGATCTTGCCGCTGGTTGCCGCCGGGTTGGCGGGGTCGAACGAAACCGTTCCGGAGACACCACCGGCAGTTCCGGCGATGGGCTCGAGCACGGAATCGAGCGAAAATTGGAGGGCGTTGACGCCTTTGGGATCTTTGAAATCAAACGAAACGGGAGCCGCATGGAGCGAGGCGGCGAGGGCGAGGGTGATGACGGATGTGATGACGAGCTTCTTCATGTAGGTTGATCAGTTTTGTTTTTAGGACGGAGGAGAAATGAAACTGCAAAAAGGGCGCTGGCGAGTCCGACTCCGCCCGCCAGCAGATCAATGCCGGGAACGTATCGGTTCTCGTAGACCGTGTAGACGATGCCGGTGACCTCATCGGTTTTTGACATGGGGACGCGATTTTGGCTCCAACCGGTGTGAGCTCCCTTGAACGCCCAAAAACCAATGGTCGTAACGAACAGTCCGAGCGCGATGGTTTGGAGAACTCTTTTCAAGGAGAGGCAGGTGCTTCGATATCAAACGATACCAGCAAGGCAAAAAGGAATCGATTGGATTGCAAGCGGGCGTTGCGAAATCCCGAATCTATGGGGGTTTAAAGAATCAGCATGGCGTCGCCATAACTGAAAAAGCGGTATTCGCGGGCAACGGCTTCGGCGTAAATCGAATGTAGCCAATCCACGCCGTCGGTCGAGCCGGGTGTGAGAAACGCCGAAACTAGGCAGAGTAGGGTGGATCGGGGTTGGTGAAAGTTTGTGATCAACGCATCGATTCCCGCAAAAGTCCGCGGCGGGTAGATGTAAATGGAGGCTTCGGCGATCTGCGGTGTTTCCCGAGCGGCTGGATTGTGGGCCAGAAAATCCTCGATCGATCTCACGGAGGTCGTGCCCACCGCGATCCGGCGCCCGGGCAAAGGAGGAAACAGCGCCCGTTGGGTTATCACCGGGATTTCGTAGAGCTCCCGATGGATGGCATGGTCTTCGACCATTTTGGCGGTGATAGGTTTGAAGGTGCCCAGACCCACGTGCAGAGTGAGGTCGGCCGTGAGCACTCCTTGGGCTCGAAGTGCGGCCAGAATTTCCGGTGTAAAATGCAGCCCGGCGGTGGGCGCGGCTACTGCGACTTGGCGCTCCGGATTGGCGTAGACCGTTTGATAGCGGTCGCGATCGAGGGAGGAGGTGGTCGAGGCAAAAGTGGGAGCGGGGCTTCGCTCGATGTAGGGCGGGAGCGGAACTTCGCCGATGCGATTGGCCAAAGCTGTGACCGATTCGCCGTTGAGGGTGGTGAACCGGACGAAAGCCGAGCCGTCGGTCTCGCGCGACACGATCTCCGCTTGGAAGGTCCCGGCGACGTCTGCAAACGTCGCGCCGACGGCCAATTTTTTTCCGGGTTTGATCAGGCACTGCCACGTGGTGGCGGCGTGACCCTCCTTGGGGCGCAACAGGAAACACTCGACCTGTCCGCCCGTAGGCCGGCGTGCGTGGAGTCGGGCTGGAAGCACGGAAGCGTTGTTCCGAAAGAGGGTGTCGCCGGCGCGCAGGAACCGCGGGAGTTCGGCAAATGTATGGTGCGAAAGTGTGCGGGTAGCGCGGTCGATGACCATCAGGCGCGATCCGTCGCGGCGAGCGGCGGGAGTTTGCGCGATCAGATGAGCGGGCAAGTGGTAGTCGAAAAGATCGGTGGAGAGCGGCGGCACTAAGGGGAAAATGAGGCTTGCCCTTGCAAGGGTGGCGAGTTTCTTCCGCTCTTCGCGAGCCTGTCCGCCGACATAGCTCAGTTGGTAGAGCAGCTCATTCGTAATGAGCAGGTCATCGGTTCAAGTCCGATTGTCGGCTCCAGCTCTCCGGAGATTGCGGACGTGACGGTTTAGTTGTCCGCGATGCGATCGTCGGCGAGGCCGCCCTGTAGCTTTCGGCGGAGCTTTATCTGCTCGATATCGTGGCGCAGCGAACGATTGAAGAGTTCGAATCGCCGGCTGACGCTGAGTGTTTCAAGCAATGTCTGCTTTAGGGCCGGATTCTCGCAGAGATTAAACGCCGCAAGGTCGACGAAGGTTTCGGGGTCCGAGACGCTCTTGAGGAAGGCGGTGAGTTCCGCCGCTTCGGTTTCGGCGAGCTTGAGTTTGAGACCGATCAGTCGGGTGAGTTCTCTGCGCAGCCGTTCGTTTTCTTCGATGGTTGCTCCGGATTCGCTGACCAAGGCGCGAATCCGGATGCGGCGATAAGGGTCTTCGGTGATTACCTCGTCGATTTCGGCCCGGCAGAGACCCTGCAGGAGAAGATTGGAGGTGCCATTGTCGTTCTTCTGGCAGGCGCGCACGATTCCGATACCCACCACGCGATGCTGGGGCTCGATTTTGCCGGGCTGGCCGAGCTGACGTTGATCCAAACCGGCGATGGCGAAGATGCGGTTACTCGCCAATACATCGCGAAGCATGCGCCGGTAACGAGGCTCGAAAATATGAAGCGGAAGCAGGGCTTGGGGGAAAAACGCGACGTTGGGCAAAGTCATGACCGGCACTTCGTCAGGCACTGTGATTTCCATTTCCATAAAAGGAAACTAGCACGAGTAAGGGTAAATACAACTGAGACGCAGATTGTGCCTCGGGTGTGTCAGTTATTTATGCGGATGAGACGAACTGGCGCATATTTCGATGCGCTGGCCGCAGTTTATCGTGGACAGTATTTTGTTAAAAATTGAAAAACAGCAGTTTAAAACATCCTTACAGCTCCGGGCACGTTCGTTGCTTTGTGGAAAGCATGAGCAGAATTCTTGGCATTGATCTTGGCACCACCAATTCGTGTATGGCGGTCATGGAGGGCGGAGAACCCGTCGTGATTCCGAACGCTGAGGGCGCGCGCACCACCCCGTCGGTGGTTGCTTTCACAAAATCCGGGGAGCGACTGGTCGGTCAAGCCGCCAAGCGGCAGGCCATCACCAATCCTCGAAATACGGTTTTCTCGGCCAAAAGGTTCATCGGTCGGAAGCTCACCGAGGTGAGTGAAGAATCGAAGAACATGCCGTATAAGGTCGTAGCCGGGAAAAACGGCGACGCCTACATTGAGGTGCAGTCGGGCGACAAGACCGAGCAATTCGCGCCGCAGCAGATCGCGGCCTTTGTCCTCGGGAAGCTGAAAGCCGACGCCGAAGCGTATCTGGGCGACAAAATCACCCAAGCGGTGATCACCGTTCCAGCCTATTTCAACGACTCCCAGCGCCAAGCCACCAAAGATGCCGGGAAGATCGCCGGCCTCGACGTGCTTCGGATCATCAATGAACCGACCGCCGCCTCCCTTGCCTATGGTCTCGACAAAAAGAAGGACGAGAAAATTTCCGTGTTCGATCTAGGTGGCGGTACGTTTGACGTTTCGGTGCTCGAGATCGGAGACGGCGTTTTCGAGGTGAAGTCCACCAACGGTGACACTCATCTCGGTGGAGATAATTGGGACGAAGCGCTCATCAGTTGGTTGGTTGATACGTTCAAAAAAGAGAACGGGATCGATCTGCGCAAAGACCCCATGGCCCTCCAACGTCTCAAGGAAGAGGCGGAGAAGGCCAAGATCGCCCTCTCCTCCGCGCAATCCGTGGATATCAACCTCCCTTTCATCACGGCCGACGCTTCGGGCCCAAAGCACCTTAATGTGCAGCTCAGCCGCGCCAAAATGGAGCAAATCTGCGAGAGCCTTTTTGAGCGCTGCATGCAGCCGTTCAAGAACTGCTTGAAGGACGCCGGACTTACCTCCGACAAAATCGATGAACTCGTGCTCGTCGGCGGGATGACCCGCATGCCCAAGGTCGTCGAGATTGCGAAAACTCTTGGCGGGAAGGCTCCGCATCAAGGCGTGAATCCCGACGAAGTCGTCGCGATTGGCGCTGCGATTCAGGGCGGTGTCCTCAAGGGCGAAGTCCGCGATGTGCTCCTGCTCGATGTCACTCCATTGACTCTCGGCATCATGACGGCGGGCGATGTGTCGACCCCGATGATCTCGCGCAACACCACGATCCCGTCCAAAAAGACCCAGACTTTTTCGACTTACAGCGACAATCAGCCGGGGGTCGAAATCGTCGTCCTCCAGGGCGAGCGCTCGATGGCCAAGGACAACAAGAACCTCGGCACCTTCAAGCTCGACGGCATCCCCCCCGCGCCGCGCGGAACTCCGCAGATCGAAGTCACTTTCGACATCGATGCGAATGGCATTCTGCACGTCTCCGCCAAAGACCTCGGTACCGGCAAAGAGCAGAAAATCACGATTCAAGGTTCCTCCGGCCTCTCCAAAGACGAAGTCGAGAAGATGACGAAAGAAGCCGAGCTCAACGCCGCCGAAGACAAGAAGCGTCGCGAGGCCGTCGAGACGAAGAACCAGCTCGACAGCACGATCTATCAGCTCGAGAAGACCCTCAAAGACTCCGGCGACAAACTTCCGGCCGATAAGAAATCCACGATTGAAGCAGCCGTGGCGGACGCGAAGAAAGACCTCGAGAGCAACGATGGCGACCGCATGAAGGCCGCGATGGAAAAGCTCTCCAAAGTGGGAGCTGAGCTCTACGCCGGCGTCGCCGCCGCGGCCCAAGCCGCCGGTGCTGCCGGTGCGACGGAGGCTCCCGGCGCCGACGCGCCGCCGCCCGCGGGCGGTTCGGCCAAAAAGGCCGAGAAGAAAGCCGACGTGGTCGACGCGGACTTCGAGGTCGTCGACGAAGACAAGAACAAGAAATAATTTTCAACCCACAGTGCAGCGTTGCGCTAAATTGCGGACGGTGCGTTGTGTTGAAACCCACAACCCAAAATTAACCTTCAGTCCAAAAATAAAACCAATATGGCCAAAGTAAAAATCAAACCCATCGGTGATCGCGTTCTCGTGAAACACCTCGAAGAAAAAGAGCAGGTGCGCGGCGGGATCATCATTCCGGATAGCGCCAAGGAAAAGCCACAGGAGGCCGAAGTGATCGCACTCGGCACCGGCAAGAAAGATGAAAATGGCAAGCTCTCCACCTTCGAAGTGAAGGTCGGCGACAAAGTCCTCATCAGCAAATACGGCGGCACCGAAGTCAAAATTGACGAAGTCAAATACACGCTCGTCCGTGAGGACGACATTCTTGGCGTGCTCGTCTGAGCCCGATTTCTATCAGCAAAATCAACTTTCAGAAAATTTACTTAAAAACATATGCCTGCTAAACAACTCCTCTTCGACGAGGCAGCTCGTCAGAAAATCCTCCGCGGCGTCGAGCTGCTCTCCCGCGCGGTCAAAGTGACCCTCGGGCCCAAGGGCCGCAACGTCGTCATCGACAAGAAATTTGGCTCTCCCACGGTCACTAAGGACGGCGTCACCGTCGCCAAGGAAGTCGAACTTCCGGATCCCTACGAGAACATGGGCGCACAGATGGTGAAGGAAGTCGCTTCCAAGACCTCCGATAGCGCCGGCGACGGCACCACCACCGCCACCGTGCTCGCCGAGGGCATCTACCGCGAGGGTCTCAAAAACGTCACCGCCGGTGCCAATCCGGTCTACTTGAAGCGCGGTATCGACAAGGCCGTCGAGGCCGCAGTCTCCGAGCTCGCACGCGTTTCCAAGAAGGTCTCCGACCGCGAGGAAATCCGTCAGGTCGCGACCGTCTCCGCCAACTGGGACGAGACGATCGGCGATATCATCGCCGACGCCATGGATAAGGTCGGCAAAGACGGCACCATCACCGTCGAAGAAGCCAAGTCCATCGAGACCACCCTCGACGTCGTCGAGGGCATGCAGTTCGACAAGGGCTACCTCTCGCCCTACTTTGTCACCAACGCCGAGAGCCAAGAGGTCGCCCTCGAGGACGCTTACGTGCTGATCCACGAGAAGAAGATCTCGAATCTCCAGGAGATGCTCCCGCTGCTCCAGACCGTCGCCAAGAGCGGCAAGCCCCTCCTGATCATCGCCGAAGAAGTCGAGGGTGAAGCCCTCGCCGCTCTCGTGGTGAACAAGATCCGCGGCACCCTCAATGTGTGCGCCGTCAAAGCCCCCGGCTTCGGCGACCGCCGCAAGGCCATGCTCGAAGACATCGCCGTCCTCACCGGCGGTAAATGCATCACCGAGGACCTCGGCCTCAAGCTCGAGAACCTCACCCTCGCCGACCTCGGCAAGGCCAAGCGCATCGTCGTCGACAAGGAGAACACCACCATCGTCGAAGGCGCCGGCAAATCGTCCGACATCCAAGGCCGCGTCAAGCAGCTCCGCCGTCAGATCGACGAGACCACCTCCGACTACGATCGTGAGAAGCTCCAAGAGCGTCTCGCCAAGTTGGCCGGCGGTATCGCCGTCATCAACGTCGGCGCCGCCACGGAAGCCGAGATGAAGGAAAAGAAGGCCCGCGTCGAAGACGCTCTCCATGCGACCCGCGCGGCCGTTGAAGAGGGTATCGTTGCCGGCGGCGGCGTCGCTCTCCTCCGCACCATCAAAGCCATCGAAGCCCTCAAGCTCGAAGGCGACGAGGCGGCCGGTGCCCAGATCGTGCGTCGCGCGATCGAGCACCCGATCCGTGCGCTCTGCTCCAACGCAGGCGTCGATGGCGGCGTCGTCGTGAAGGAAGTCCTCAGCTCCAAGGGTAACGTTGGTTACAACGTCGCCACCGATAAGTTCGAAGACCTCGTTAAGGCCGGCGTAGTTGACCCAACTAAGGTCACCCGCACCGCGCTCCAGAACGCGGCCTCGATCGCCGGTCTCCTCCTTACCACCGAGTGCATGATCACCGAGATCCCGGAGAAGAAGGAAGCGGCTGGCGGCGGTGGCCATAGCCACGGTCCCGGCGGCGGCATGGACTACTAAGTCGGCGCCGATCTCACGATCTCGTCTGAAAAATACTTCAAGGCGCTCCGCTCACCGCGGGGCGCCTTTTTTTTGTGCTCCCCTCCCGCCTCTTTGACGGATAGCTCTGCCGGGCCCCGTTGGCGTTCGCCGTCCGCCGCTACCCCCATTATGACTATCTGCTCCAAGTTTTGTCCGGGACACCATGCGCGGAGTTTTCGATTCGGAAGGGCGTGGATGGCGGTGCTCTTTTTCGCCGTCGCAACGCTCGGTGCCGATCCGGCGTCGCTCAAACCCGAGGAAGCGCGTGAACGGATCGTGGCCTTGCGCCTCGAAGTCGCCCACCACGACGAACTGTACTACAAGAAATCCGCGCCCGAGATCAGCGACGCAGCTTACGATTCGCTGAAGCGTGAACTCTCGGCGCTGGAACAGAAGTTCCCCGGGTTGGCGGTCGGAATGCCCCATGCCGAGTCGATCGGTGACGATCGTAGCGGTGCGTTTCCGCTCTATCGCCACCGCGAGCGGATGCAGAGTCTCGCCAAGAGTTACGCCGAATCCGAACTGCGCGGCTTCCATGCCCGTCTTGCGCAACAACTGGGACGAAATGATCTCGTTTATGTGATCGAGCCCAAGTTCGACGGTCTGGCGGTCAGCGTAACTTACGAGAAGGGTCGTCTCGTCCGCGCGGTCACTCGCGGCAACGGCGTCGAGGGCGACGACGTCACCGCCAACGCGCTCACGATCGCTGGCCTGCCGCGCGAGCTGCGCGCAAACAATTCTGACGGCGCGCCGAACCCCGTGCCCGAAGCGATCGAACTGCGCGGGGAAATCTTTCTGTCGTGGACGGAGTTCCGGCGGATCAACGGAGAGCGCGAAGCGGCCGGAGAAGCGCCGTATTCCCATCCGCGCAATTTGGCCGCCGGCACGTTGAAGCAACTTGATCCGCGCGAGGTCGCGCAACGCCGGCTCGCGGTTGTTTTCTACGGCTGGGGCGCGTGGCAGCCTGTGGTTACGGGGCCGACCTCCCAGCGGGAGTTTCACGCGCAAGTGCGTGCGTGGGGTTTGCCCGGCTTGGACACGTTCACCCTCGCCCGCTCGGCCGACGAAGTGTGGGCCGCCGTGCGGGCCTTTGATCAAACCCGCGCCCAACTCGCTTTTCCCGTTGATGGCGCGGTCGTGAAGCTCGACGCCGTCGCGCTGCGCGACGAGGTCGGCGCCACTGACCATGCGCCGCGCTGGGCGACCGCCTACAAATTTGCCCCCGATCGCGCCGAGACGCAGTTGCTAGCGATCACCGTGCAAGTCGGCCGCACCGGTGTGCTCACGCCTGTCGCCGAACTCGCCCCGGTGCGACTCGCGGGCTCGACGATTGCCCGCGCCACCCTGCACAACCGCGAAGAGATCACCCGCAGCGATCTTCGCGTGGGTGACTACGTCTACGTCGAGAAAGCCGGCGAAATTATCCCAGCCATCGTCGGGGTGAACACCGCGCGCCGCAACCCGGCGAGCGCCCCGTTCGTGTTTCCGACCAATTGCCCCGCCTGTCGGACGGCCGTGGCCGCGGTGCCCGGCGAAGTTGCCTTGCGGTGCCCGAATTCCGCTTGCTCCGCGCAACTCAAGCGCCACGTCCAGCACTTCGCTTCGACTTCGTGCCTCGGGATCGAGGGGCTTGGACCCACGCTCATCGACGCTCTGGTCGAGAGCGGCCGGATCAAAAACCTGCCCGACCTCTACCGTCTGCGCCGCGAGGACCTTCGCGCGCTCAAGGGCGTCGGCGACAAAACCGCCGGTGCTCTCATCGCCGCCATCGCTCAGTCCCGGCGCGCCGAGCTGTGGCGCGTCATTTACGGGCTCGGCTTGCCGCAAGTCGGTTCCGTCTCGGCCAAGGACCTTGCCCGGAAATTCCGCTCGCTCGACGCCCTCGCGACTGCAAGCGCCGCTGATTTCACTACCGTCCTTGGCGTATCGGCGGCCGCTGCGGTCTCCGAGCATTTCAAAATCTCCGCCAACCGCACGGTCGTCGCCGACTTCATCGCTCTCGGCGTGCAACCGGCGCTGCCCGCCGCCGCGAGCGCGATTCTCGCCGGGAAAACCTTCGTGCTCACCGGCACGTTGCCGCACCTCACGCGGGCGCAAGCCGAGGAAAAGATCACGGCGGCCGGCGGCAAAGTCGCGGGTAGCGTGAGCCGTAAGACCGACTATGTGCTGGCAGGCGAGGGGAGCGGGGCGAAGCTGGAAACGGCCCGCGTACTCGGCGTCACGGTAATCGACGAGGCGGGCCTTCTCCGGCTTCTATTGGGGAATTGAATCGGCCGCCGGCCTAGCCTCTGTGGGCTGGCAGCTTGGTCGGCATTTCGTTTTTCTACGGACTTTCCATGGAGCTAATCTTTCTCGGCACCGGCACCTCCCAGGGCGTTCCCATGATCGCTTGCGACTGTGCCGTGTGCACGTCGGCTGACTCGCGCAATAAGCGCACGCGCGCGTCGATCCATGTCGTGATGGACGGCCTGCACATCCAGGTGGATGCCGCGCAAGAGTTCCGTCTCCAGTGCTTGCGCGAAAACATCCGCCAACTAGATCTTTTCATCCTCACCCACGGACACACCGACCACATCACGGGGATGGATGACCTGCGCCGGTTCTGTGATCTGCTCGGCGGTTTAGGGCTCACGGTTTATTCTACCGACGAGGGGATCAGCCGGGTGATAGCGATGTATCCCTACGCTATCATGGAGCGGCCGGTGGTGAAGGGTTACCCGGCGTTTAAGCTCCAAGAGCTGCCGCCATTGCTCGAACTCCCGCAAGGTACGATCCAATCCACTCTGCTCCCGCACGGCGGGGTCAACACTCTCGGCCTCGCATTTACCGAGCGCAGCAGCGGAAAAAAGTTGGTCTATTACACCGATTGCAAACGGGTGCCGCGTGAGGCGGTGGAACTCGCGCGCGGCGCCGATTTGGTCGTGCTCGATGGCCTTCGTCCGCTGCCGCACTCCTCACATATGAGTATCCCGGAAGCGATCGCGGTCGCCCAAGAGATCGCGGCACCGCGCACCTTGTTCACCCACCTGACTCACCTGAGCGATCACGCGACATTGGCGTCTGAGCTGCCCGCCGGCATTGAGCCGGCGCACGACGGGCTTCGGATCGTGCTTTGAGAGCGATGACAAGCGCGGCGCTCTCCGTCGCCGGCGCCTAGCCTGCCCGAGCCAAAAAATCCGGAAATTCGCGCTTGATTTAATTTATACTAACTTAATGTAGTTTAAAATAGTCTTTAAATGAAACTCTCCAAGAAAGGCGAATACGCCCTCCGCTCGCTGATCAACCTCGGCATCGCCGCCGAGGTGAAGCGCGACTTGGTGCAGGTGTCGGAGCTAGCTGAGAGCGAGCAACTTCCCGTCAAGTTTCTGGAGCAGATCATGCAGGCGCTTAAGGACGCCGGTCTCGTTTCCAGTATGCGCGGCAAGTTCGGCGGTTACCGCCTCGCAAAGCCTGCCCGTGAGATCACCATCGGCCAAGTCGTCCGCCTCATCGATGGCCCGCTCGCCCCCATCGGTTGCGTGAGCCAGTCGGCCTATGAGAAATGCACTTGCCCCGATGAGGTCCACTGCGGCTTGCGGATGTTGATGCTCGATGTGCGCAACGCGATCGCCGGCATCCTCGACCGCTACACGCTCGCCGATGTCGTGGAGATTACGCTCCGCAAGCTCCGCCGTGACGATGTCCCGCTCCCGTTCTCCGCCGAGGCCGAGGCCGCCGCGTCGTCTGCGCGTTTGCCCGCCCGCCACGCCCGTAAACTCGCCCGCCGCGCCGGCAGCTCCCGCCTCGATGAAACCGAAGGCGTGCTCCACCAGTTGCTCGGCGAATACAGCATATGACTGCGCTTTGGGTGAAGTCTTTGCCGCTCATTTTCTGCCTCTCGCTGGCGAGTGCGGAGATGCGAGCTGAGCGGGTCACACTTCGCGTGGGCTACTTACCGAATATCACACACGCGCAGGGTGTGATCGGCGCGCATACGACGCGTGAAAAAAAAGGCTGGTTTGAGCAACGGCTCGGCCCCGACGTCGTGATCCAATGGTTTCCGTTCAACGCGGGACCCAGTGCGATGGAAGCGATCTTCGCCGGCTCGATCGACCTGACCTATATCGGCCCCAACCCGGCGCTCAACGCCTACATCCGCTCCCGGGGCGACGAGATCCGGGTGCTCGCCGGCGCCGCCGAGGGCGGGGCTGCGTTGGTCGTGCATTCCAATGGTGTTTTGAAACAACCTGCAGACTTCAGGGGGCGTCGTGTTGCCACGCCCCAGCTCGGCAACACTCAGGACGTCGCCGCCCGGGCGTGGCTGAAGAAACAGGGTTTTAAGGTCACTCTCACCGGGGGTGATGTCGCGGTCCTGCCGGCAGCGAACTCCGAGTTATTCCAGTTGTTCCAAGCGGGAAAAATCGAAGCAGCGTGGACCGTGGAACCTTGGGTTTCCCGGCTCGAAATCGATGCCGGCGGTAAAGTCTTCATCGAGCAGAGCGATGCCGTCACCACCGTCTTGGTCTCAGCGGTCAAGTTCCTTAAGGCCCGCCCGGAACTGGCCTCGCGGTTTTTGGCCGCCCACGTTGAACTCACCGCGTGGCTGGGCACGCACTCGACCGAGGCGCGATCTCTCGTCCAAGCGGGTCTCACCGCCGAGACTCGGCGCGAGGTTCCGGCTGCTCTGATGGAGCGGGCGTGGGGTCGGCTCCGCTTCACGGACCGGGTCGACCAAGATCAATTTACGGCGCTGGTCGGGGATGCCCAGTCGGTGGGATTTCTCCGTCAAGCGATCCCGCTGGACCGGATGTTTGGAGGTAAACCATGAGCCTCTCAGATGAAGTTTCAGTCGAGGCCCCGGCGGCCAAACTGTCGATCAAGGGCGTGAGCAAACGCTTCGTTTCCGGCAAGCGCTCGGTGCATGCGCTCGATGATGTTTCGCTCGATGTCGGCGAAGGGGAGTTCGTGTGCCTGGTCGGTCCCAGTGGCTGCGGGAAATCGACGTTGCTCAATCTCGTGGCCGGATTGGATCTGGCGGATTCGGGCCAGATCTCCGCCGACGGCATCCCGATCAATGCTCCGGGTCGTGATCGGATGGTGATGTTTCAGGAGGCCGCGCTGTTTCCGTGGCTCGATGTTTTGGGCAATGTGATGTTTGGACTCCGCCGTAAACCCGGCCTCACCGACGCCGAGCGGTGTAAGGTCGCCGAATTCTACCTGCGGCTCGTGGGCTTGGAAAAATTTCACCGCGCGTTTGTCCATGAACTTTCGGGCGGGATGAAACAGCGGGTAGCCTTGGCCCGCGCGCTCGCCCCGAACCCGCGCGTGCTGCTCATGGACGAACCCTTCGGCGCGCTCGACGCCCTGACGCGTGAACAACTTTACGGCGATATTCAGCGGATCTGGCAGCAGCGAAAAAAGACCATTGTTTTTGTGACCCACAATGTGCGCGAAGCCGCGTGTTTGGGTGACCGTGTGGTGCTGTTCTCGCCCCATCCGGGACGAATTCGAGAGCAGTTCAAAATCGATCTGCCGCGGCCCCGCGATATCAACAGTGTCGAGCTCGCCCGTCACACGACGGCGATCACCGCGGCGTTGAAGAATCATGTGCGGCCGGAAGCGGAGGTCGCCGAATGAAACGCGTTGGCCTCGCCGCTCTTTTCTTCGCCGCGTTATTTGTCGGCTGGGAACTGCTTTACCGATCCGGGTTTTGGTCGCCCGTGCTGCTGCCTTCGCCGCTGGTCGTGGGCCGGTATTTGTGGGAGGCGACGGTTGATGGCAGTCTCCTGAGTGCGACTCTGGTTACGGTCAAACGCCTGTTTCTCGGCTATGTGTTTGGCCTGCTGTTGGGCTTGCCGCTCGGTCTGCTGACGGCCCGGTTTCGGGTGCTCGCGGATACGCTCGGACTTATGGCGTTGGGCCTCCAGGCGTTGCCCAGCGTCTGCTGGGTGCCGTTGGCGCTGTTGTGGTTTGGTCAGACGGAGGCCGCCATGTTCTTTGTCGTCGTGATGGGCACGCTGTGGTCGGTCATCATTGCGACCGATAACGGTGTGCGAAACGTGCCGCCGATCTACGCCCGGGCCGCGCGCACGATGGGTTCCAGCGGGCTGCACACGTGGCTTTACGTGATCTTTCCCGCGGCGTTGCCGTTCATTGTGGGCGGGATGAAGCAAGGGTGGGCGTTTGCCTGGCGCTCGCTGATGGCGGCGGAGATTTATGTCACGATCCTGAGCGGCTTTGGTCTGGGTCACCTGCTGCACTACGGGCGCGAGTTGAACGCCATGGAGCAGGTGATTGGAATCATGCTCGTGCTCTTGCTCATCGGCCTGCTCGCGGACAAAATATTTTTCTCACCTTGGGAGCGCTTCCTGCATCACCGTTGGGGAACCGCCAAATAATTTTTACCCGATAACGAACCCTTCACTCCCTTCATTCATTATGGCTAAAATATACAACGACATCACCGAAACGATCGGCAACACCCCGCTCGTGCGGCTCAACCGCACGGCCGCCGCCCACGGGGCGCAGGCTGAAATTCTCCTGAAACTCGAGTTCTTCAACCCGCTCTCGAGCGTGAAGGACCGCATCGGCTTCGCCATGATCGACGATGCGATCAAGAGCGGAAAAATCACCAAGGACACCGTTCTAATCGAGCCTACTTCGGGCAACACCGGGGTCTCGCTCGCTTTCGTCGCCGCCGCGAAGGGCATCAAGTTGATCCTCACGATGCCCGAGACCATGTCGGTCGAGCGGCGTAAATTGCTCAAGATTCTCGGTGCCCGGCTTGTGCTCACCGAAGGTGCCAAAGGCATGAAGGGCGCGATTGCCAAGGCCGAGGAGCTCGCCGCCAAAATTCCTGGCGCGCTGATTCTCCAGCAGTTCAATAACCCCGCAAACCCGGCGATTCACCGCCGTTCGACGGCCGAGGAAATCTGGCGCGATACCGACGGGAAGATCGACTTCCTCGTCGCCGGCGTCGGCACGGGCGGCACAATCACCGGCGTCGCCGAGGTGCTCAAAGCGAAGAATCCCGCCGTCAAGATCGTGGCCGTCGAGCCCGATGCATCGCCGGTGCTTTCGGGCGGTACTCCCGGTCCGCATAAGCTTCAAGGCATCGGGGCGGGCTTCGTGCCCGGCGTGCTCAATACCAAGATTTACGATGAAGTGGTGCGCGTGAAGGAGGCCGACTCCGGCCCGATTTCAAAGCAGGTCAGCCAGCTTGATGGCATCCCGGTCGGTATTTCGTCCGGTGCGGCGATCTGGACCGCGATCCAGCTCGCGAAACGGCCCGAGAACAAAGGGAAGATGATCGTCGCCATCGTTGCGTCGGCGGCTGAGCGCTACCTTTCGTCTTGGCTATTCGCCGACATCAACGTCGAGAGCGATTCCGTCGAGGATCTCTTCGTCGCCGCCAAATGATTCAACCGAAAGCGAGGCGGGCTGTCAGCCCGCCTTGGCTTTAGGCTTATGCTGCCGTTCGGCGCGAAAGGTAGTTTCCGTCGAGTCTAGCCGACTATTTAAACCGTCATGCCCGCCGCCCACGTTTCCTGATTCTTCGCCGCACGAATCTCGCAGGGTACCCCCACCGCTTTTCGACTTGGCCAAAAGGATTCGGGCGACTCGCGGCCAACCGCGGAACAACCTTCAAGCCTCCGCAACGTGGGGCCTCGGCCAAAGGTCCATCCTTGCCGGGCGGTGCGCTGCGGCGACTACGAGGCCGCTGCGTTGACCAATCTCGCTCCGGCGCAGGTCGCGCCCTCTCCGGCCAACTCAAAGCTCCGCGCCCTGCCGACCGACGCGGTGGCGTTCCGCCGCTAACGTTGACGTGATCGGCGCATTCTCGGCGAAGACTATTGCCGATCTGGATATCGGCTATCGGATCAAAGACCGCTTCACGGTTTCGATTGGCGCGAGCAACCGGTTCGACATGGTGCGCGTAAACATGGCGGTGACGACCGAGCGGGTGAAGTGGAAGGCGGTGGTCGATTTGCTAAACCCCCCGCGCACTGAATCGCAGGCGAATTTTGTCTTCTTCGACGCAGGCCGACCGCAGGCGGCGAAGGCGTTGGCGACCGAGGGCGTCTTGGTCGGCCGGACGTTTGCGCCCTATGTGACGTGGTTGCAGATCACGATTTGTTTTCCCGGGGAAAAAGCCCGGGCCTAAGCCGCGGTGAAGCGGTTTTTTTAAGTCAGACTCGAAGTAGGGCGCGAACCTTGAGGCCGGAGACGGATGGGCGCTTTGCCCTGCGCGTCTGATTTCGACCAGCGAAAAAAACACACGCCAAAGGCGGCAAGCGCGACCGCTAAGCCGACGAGTTTCATGCTCACGCCAGCAGCAAGTTGGTCTTCGCCGGCGGTGAAATCGGGGAACAGGCGCGGCGCATATTCGTACGTGGGATAGAGGACTTCGGGAGAAAACGTGATGTAGGCGAAGACCGGCGTCATCGCGATGAGCACGCTGAAGAGATAGATCATTCGGCTGCCGTAAGGGATCGGCGGAAAGGTACGAGATGGGCTTAGAAGCGGCCACCAATAGAGAAGACCGGCGCCAAAGAACATGACATGCTCGATGATGTGCACAGTTTTGTTCTGCAGGGCCCAATCATAGGCCCAAGGAACGTGCCAGAGGCTGATGATAAGTGTATAGAGCAGTCCCGCGATCACCGGCTGGGTGATGAGCCTGATCGGCAGGCGCAGCGCGGGCCGGGCTAGCACGGGTTCGACCATCCACTCGGGCAGACCGCGCAAAAACAGGATCGCCGCAGGGTAAATCAGCAGCTGGTGCTGGAGCATGTGGACGACGAAGAGAAAACGTTCGCCGATTTGGTCGAGCGGAGAACCGACCGCCAGGTAGAAGATCACCAATGAGGAGTAAAATTGGGTCGCGTGGGTGCGGGGGAAGGAGGCGCCCGGGGCCAAGCGTGGGCGCAGTGGACCGGCAAGCACGGCGTAGAGCCAGCCAAGGAACACCAGACCTCCGACGAGGTAAGGTTCGTTGTGCCAATGGCGCCAGTCGATCATGGTAAAAAAAAGGCGGCCAAGAGGCCGCCGAGAGTATGGATCAGGATCCTAAACGGAGGGGGACGTCAGGTCGGCAGCGGCAGGCTGTCTTTGACTGAGAAGATCGCTAGCAGCGCCCACACCGTGCCGGCGGAAAGAACAAGGCCGATGAAAAACAGGATGGTGCAAAACGGCTTATCCCACCGCAGATGCATAAAATAGAAGATCACATACAAGAACTTCACGACCGAGAGTATGACCAAACCGGTCACGATGATCCATTTTGCGAAGGGCAAATAAATGCCGACGATTTCGACGCCGGTGATGACGGCCAAAAGCATGGCCACGTTCACGTAGATCTGGAATTTGCTCTCTTCTTCGTGGCCATGGGCATGGTCCGGAGAGGTGGATACGGGGGCGCTCATAGGTAAAAATCAGAGGTATTCGATCAGGTAGACCGCGGTAAAGATCACGATCCAAACAATATCAACGAAGTGCCAGTAAAGGCCCATGGATTCGACGTCGATGGCGTTGGCTTCGCCGAAGTTGCTCAACGCCTTGGGTTGAGCAAAGCCAATGCATACGGCGATGCAGCCGATAAAACCGGCGATCATCCAGAGGTGGCTGGCGAGATACGCCCCGGCGGTGCCGCCGGTCTGCAGCGTGTGGACGACGCCCAGCACGGCGAACATCGAAAGCAGCACGGCCCCGACGATTGCGGCGATATGGAGGCAGTTCTTGAACAACCAGCCGAAGGTTCGGCCGGCCTCATGCGGCTGGAAGGAGCGAACATACATCAAAATCAGCCAGAAAACGCCGACTGCGACGTGGATGCCGTGGGTCCCGGTGAGGGTGTAGAAGGTCGTGCCGAACATGCTGTTCGTCAGCGTCACATTCTTGAGCTTCACGAATTCCTCGAACTCGTAGACTTGGCAGCCGAGGAAAATCGCCCCGAAGAAAATCGTGGTCAGCAGCGACCAGCGCATGCTCTTGACGTTACCCTTTTGGATCGCTGTGACCGCGAGGGCCATCATCAGCGACGACATCAACAGAATGAAAGTCGAGAACGAGGTCAGCTCGAGACTGAAGATCTGCTTGGGTGAAGGCGAGCCGGGCGCCGGATGCAGGCGGTAGATCAGGTGCGTCGAAATGAGCGCGCCGAAAAACATGCAATCCGAGGCGAGAAACGTCCACATCATCAGCTTCTTGTTAGGAATGCCGGTTGATGTGCTCGGATCGTGGTGGTGGTCGATAGTGCCAGCGGCGGCGTGACTGCTCATAAGTGGGAGGGCGATAAGGGGGAAGGGAGAAGAGCGGGTGCGAATTTAGTGTTTGGCCGGTTTTTTGCCGTTGGACTCATCTCCTTCATTTTCCGGGTGAAGATGATAGCCGCCGTTGCCTTCGAGAGCCCAGAAATAGATGCCGGCGAGCATGACTACGCCGCCGATCATGGTGACACCGATCTTCTTGCCCCAGAATCCAGGCGTCGGGTCGTTGTCGATGACCGAGATGCCGATACCGGCGATCAACATCCCGAGGCTAGCGACAAACGGATAGATGGATTGATGCGGCATGTGGATACCGCCGTGAGCAGCTTCCTCTTTGGCGTGTGCGGCATCTTCTTTGGCGATTTGTTCCTTGTTCTGCTTCATGTACCAGAAGGCATCGCGCGCATGGACCGTTGGGATCACGCGGTAGTTATACTCGGGCGGGGGATTGGGTAGGCTCCACTCAAGGGTGCGTGCGTCCCAAACATCTTTGCCGACTTTCTCGCCTTTGAAGTAGGTGTAAACCATCACGGCAAAGTAGATAAAGATACCGACACCGAGGATCAGCGCACCGACGGTGGCGATGTAGTTGGCAGAGTTCCAGCCGAGGTTGCCGTCGTAGGTGAACGTGCGGCGAGGCATACCGTTCAGACCGAGGAAATGCATCGGGAAGAACGTGATATTGAATCCGGCGAAGATAACCCAGAACGAGAGTTTACCCCAGAATTCGCCGATCTTGCGGCCGAACATCAGAGGGAACCAAAAGTGGATGCCGGCGAGTAGCGCGAACATCGATCCGCCGATCAGCACGTAATGGAAATGAGCGATGACAAAGTAACTGTCTTGCTGTTGAGCGTCGGCGGGGGCGGCCGAGTGCATTACGCCGGAGAAACCGCCAACCATGAACATCCAGACGAAACCGAGAGCGAACATCATTGGTGTACGCATAGAGATATGCCCACCCCAAAGAGTGCCGATCCAGTTGAATATTTTAACTCCGGTCGGAACGGCGATGGCCATGGTAGCGAGGGAGAATGCCGCTGTGGCGACGGTACCCATGCCGGTCGTGAACATATGGTGGCTCCATACCGAGAAACCGAGGAAACCGATGGAAGCGCCAGAAAACACGACGATCGGATATCCGAAGAGCGGTTTGCGGGAGAAAGTCGGAAGGATTTCGGAGATGATGCCCATCGCCGGGAGAATCAAAATGTAGACCTCGGGGTGGCCGAATACCCAGAAGAGATGTTGCCAGAGGATCGGCATACCGCCGCCTGAAACTTCAAAGAAACTCGTGCCGAAGAGGCGGTCCATCATGATCTCAACCAAGGCGACGGTGATGAATGGGAACGATAGCACGATGAGGAAAGCCGTAATCAGGGTCATCCAAGTGAAGACCGGGAGGCGCATCATGGTCATGCCGGGAGCCCTCATATTAATAATCGTGACGATGAAATTCAACGAAGCGGCGATCGAGGCGACACCGAGTAACTGGAGCCCCATAATCCACATGTCGACCGAGTGGTCCGGCGTGTAGGTTTTCGAAGTTAACGGAGCATAGCCCGTCCAGCCTGCGTCAGGAGCACCCGCCGACATAAACCAACCGAGGTTTAGGATGATGGCTCCGGCTACAAAAGTCCAAAGTGAGAAGGCGTTGAGGCGGGGGAAAGCCACGTCGCGGGCGCCAATCTGGAGCGGCATGATGAAATTAAAAAACGCGGCGGAGAGCGGCATGACTGCAAGGAAGATCATCGTCGTCCCATGCATCGTGAACATCGTGTTGTATTGCTGCGCGGTCAGCACGGTGCCGTTGGGCGTCATCAACTGCAGGCGGATGAGAAGAGCCTCAAAGCCTCCGACCAAGAAAAAGAACAGCGCGAAGATCCCGTAGAGAAATCCGATTTTCTTGTGGTCGACGGTGGTTAACCAGCTGATTAAGCCGGTTTGGGCGGTGGGTCGCCAGAAGACGGCTGACTTGGTCTCTGTCGCGACGTCTTTGACTTGGAGATCTGATTTGAGGATGGCGTCCATGGAAGAAGATTACTTGAGGCTCTGAAGATAGGCGACGAGGGCGACTTCGTCCTCGTTGGTGAGTTTGATATTATTATCGATGTAACCCTTGGCCATTTTGTTGCCGGGCTTGACCGATTCGGGGTTGTGAATCCAGCGGTGGAGTTGCTCGGTGTTGTTTTCCAGCAGCGCGCCGGCGAGAGTTGAGCGGGAACCAAAATGGGTGAGGGTGGGACCGCTGATTCCAGCATAACCATGGCCCTGCACTTCGTGGCAGCTGAGGCAGGCTTTTTCCTTAAACAGAGCCTTGCCCTGAGCGATCAGCGCCTGGTTCTCGCCCTTTTCGGGAAATTGATGGGCCTTCCATGCATCTAGGGGAGATGTATCGTATTTTGCGGTGTGGCCGGTCTCGTTTGGTTTGAAGGTGCGGAGCGAGGCGAATTGGGCTTTCGGAGCGTTGTTGGCCGCGATCCGAGGCGGAGCCACGTCGCGGGCAGGGGAGGTTTGTTGGCTTAGCCAGTCGTTGAAATCTTTCGGCCCGAGGGCGATTACACGGAAACGCATGACGGCATGGGAGTCGCCGCAGAACTCTGCGCATTGGCCCCAGTAGTAGCCAGGCTGGTCGGCTTGGAACCAGAGGTGGTTGGCGCGATTTGGAATCATATCCACTTTACCGGCGAGTTTCGGAATCCAAAAACTGTGAATCACATCGATCGTACGGAGATTCACGCGAACAGGACGCCCGGCGGGAATCACGAGTTCGTTGGCAGTGGTGAGGGCACCGGCTCCGGCGATCTGTTCACTCGGATAATCGAATTTGAACCACCATTGATACCCAGTAGCGGTAACTTCGTAGGTGTCGGCCTTGCGGTCCTCGGGCACGTCGTAGGTATACCAAATGCCCTTCAACGTCGGGATTGCGATGATCACGAGTGCCAACACTGAGGCGCCAATGAGGCCGATCTCAATCAGCGGGTTGCCATGGCCTTGCTCGGGCGGAATGGCTTTTTCTTCTTCGGGAGTGCGCGCTTTAAATTTGATCGAAGCGTAGGCGAGCACCGCGCCGACCAAGATAAAAATCACGAGCGTCACCCAGCAGGTGACGTAGAAAACGTCCAACTGAGACTTCGCGACCGGCCCTTCGACCTTGATGGTCGATTGGTGGCCGTCCATCCGCCAAAAATTATAGTCACAAGCGGAAAGCAATGAAACCGCTCCGACAGCAAGAACCGCCCGGCTCCAGTGGGCGGCGGATGAGAGGATTGTGGCAAGGCGCATAGAAAGAGTGAACGATTTTCGAAAAGTCCCGAGTTGGCGACAAACTCTTTCTAGAGTTCGTCAACCCACCGTCGATTCAAGTCATAATTCTGCAAGACGTCGAACGTGGGTGGGGTAGCAGGGACTGCAATGCGGTGCGTGATGGTTTCGTTACGTATTAATCGGTCTTCGTTGTTCATAAGTTAGACACGTTCGCGATCGCCGCGAAATCATGATGCCAGCTCACGGTCCCAAGTGGCTCCGCTACTTTTGATGATTCGCGTTTGCCAGCGCCGAAACAGGCGTTGAGGGTCGCTGGGTATGAAAAATTATCTCATTCTAGCAACATCTGTTTCAGCCCTGGTTCTCTCCGGCTGCGGCCAAAAAGAGTCTGCCTCCGCTCCGGCCTCGGCTCCGGCCGCCGCATCGGCCGCCCCGGCTCCGGCGACCGCCGGCCCGAGGGTCATTGAAATCACCGCTGGTGATAACATGAAATTCAACATCACCTCAATCGAGGCGAAGCCCGGTGAGACGTTGAAAATCATCCTCACGAACATCGGCCAGATGCCGAAAGAGGCGATGGGCCACAACATCGTCATCCTCAAAAAAGGCGCCGACACGGCCGCTTATGCCGCGGCCGCCACGACGGCAAAAGCCTCGGAGTATTTGCCCCCGGCTCTCCAAGACCAAGTTCTGGCGCACTCTGAAATGATCGGGCCGCGTAAATCTTCAGAGTTCCTCTTCAAGGTCCCGGCCGAAACCGGTGACTATCCTTACATCTGCTCTTTCCCGGCCCACTATATGGTCGGCATGAAGGGCGTGATTACGGTAAAATAATTCCAGCTCAAAAAAGTTAAAGGCCGCGCATCAATGCGCGGCCTTTTTATTTTGGTGGTCAGAGACCGAGCGCGATGCGCGCCTCTAGCTTGCGGAAGGCCACCATTGGTAGAGGAAGAAGTAGACGAGCACGCCGGTGACGGAAACGTAGAGCCAGATTGGAAACACGATCCGCGCCCACTTTTTGTGGCGCTCGAACTCACCCTTGAACGCCAGCGCGAAGGTGCGTGGAACAAGGTAAGCGATGGCGATCGCCAGAATCACATGGGTGATGAGCATCACATAATACACGGTGCGGATCGCGCCCTCCCCGCCGAATTGGGTATGCACCGCTTCGCCCGCGCCGGCCGCCATACCTTTGAGAATTTTGTGGCCCACGTAGCCGACCAGGAAAACGGCCGAGACGACGCCGGCGCTGATCATTGCGAAGCGATGAGCCGTCTTGCGGCCGGTTTTGATCAGGATGAAGCCGACCGAGATGAGGAGGGTGGCGAGAGCGTTGAGCGAGGCGTTGATCGCTGGGATGTCGTTGATTGTCATGGTGCGGCGGACTTAGAAATTAATGATGCGATCCGCCACGAGCGCTCCGAGGACGAGCGGCAAGTAAGCGATTGAGCAGTGGAAAAGCCGGCGGGCGGCGACATCACGACCCTCGGCGCGAAGAAACAGCACCGCGCAGGCGACAAACCCGACGCCGCCGACCAAGGCGACCGCCCCGGACCACGCAGTGGCGAAGCCGAGTGCCCAAGGGAGTAAGCTCACCACGAGCAGACCCAGGCTGTTGGCGAGGGACCATGCGGCTACAAAACCGCCTTTTTCATTGCGCACGGGAAGCATCGGGAAATGGACCGCCGAGTAGTCCCGTCGGTGGGTCCAGGCGATCGCCATGAAGTGGGGGATTTGCCAAAAGAAAAGGATGCCGAAGAAAATCCAGCCGAGTTCGGACACACGGCCCTCGGCGGCGGTCCAGCCGATGAGCGGCGGCAACGCTCCCGCAATCGCGCCGATTTCGGTGCTCCAACGCGACCAACGTTTCGCCGGCGTATACCATCCTAGGTAGGCGATCATCGTGAGTAACGCGACGCCGGCGCAGAGGTAGTTCACGCGGGAGAACAAAATGAAAAGCGCCCCGACGCTCATGAGCCCGCCCAACACAAAGGCCGAGCCGGTGGCGACTTTCCCGGTGGGAATTGGCCGGTCGGCGGTGCGCTTCATCTGCGAGTCGGTGTCGGATTCGAGCCATTGATTGAGCACCGCCACGCCACCGGCCGCGAGCGAAGTGCCGAGCGCCACGAAAATGAGCTGTGCGGAGCTGAATACCGGGCGGGCCGCGGCGTAGGCCGCGAGCGCGGTCAGCACCGATAACAGGCTCAACCGGGGCTTGGTGAGTTCGAGATAGTCGGAGAATTTGGCGGAAGGTGCCGCGAGGGTGGGATTGGCGGTCATGGGCGGGAGGCGTTGGTCTCGGAAGATTCGATGGCGTTGCGGTGGGCGAGGCAAGCGAGAGCAAAGGAGGTCGCGAGCGTGGCCGCCCCGACGATGACGTGGGCCGTCGTGATGTCGGCCCGGCGTTGGCTCCAAATGATTGAGGCCCCGAGCAAAACTTGAACCACGAGCAGGGCGAGCAGTCCGTGCGCCAGATTCCTCAGGAGCGTCGACGCCGCCGAATCGCGGCGCACGCGCAACCATAAGATCAAAATCGCGACGGTGAGAACGACGGCGATCACGCGGTGGGCGAACTGAAGGGCGACGCGATAGTCCCAGTGCGGCGGCAAAATCGCGTGGTCGGCGGAAGAAAAGGGAAATGTCGGGATGGCCATGCCGGCGTGGTTGTGACGCATGAACACCGCAACCGTGAGTTGGACGAGCAGCAGCGCGACGCAGGCCACGGCGGCCGAGCGGACTCGGGGCCCCACCGGAGCAACGCCCTCGATCCACCGGCGGGAACACCCAAGGGCGATGGCGACCAATATGCAGACGTAAATCTGGGCGAGAACGCCGTGGGGCACGCGCAACATTTGCCCCAATGACATTTCGAAACCGGGCACCTGGGTCGCATCGAGCAGCACGCGTTTGCCACCGATCAGACCTTGGATGATGACGATGCCGAGCGCCCACCACCCGAGCTGCCGCAGCCAACGGCGGGCAACGGTGCGGTGGAGCCAGACGGCCAGTCCGATCGCAAAAACTCCCATCACGGTGCCGGTCAGGCGGTGCGAATGCTCGGCGAACATCGCCATATCAGCGAGCCAGCCCTCGGGGTTGACCGAGCCGTTGGAAAGCGGCCAATCGAGGAACGCCATCCCGGCGCCGATCGTGGTGGTAAACGCTCCGAGCGTCACCAAGACGAACACCCACACGGCGGCGGCCGTGGCGAATATCGAGAGCCCGCCTTGGTAAGCGGAGTTGCGAAGCGTGGTCGTCGAAGCAGGCATAAGAGGAAGAGCGGCGAACAGAAGGCACACTTCAATTACCGGCAAACCCTTTGACAAAGTTATCCTCCGGCGAATCCGTTGCGTGATGAAATCTAATGCACGGGTCTGGCAGCCGGCCCTGGGAGCAGTCCTTGTGCTGGCTTTGGGTGGTTGTGGCCGGCCCGCCGCGCCGAAGTCCGGCACTCAGGCGGCGGCGACGTCGGTCGAACCCGCGGCGGTAGCGTCAAAACCCGCGGCCCCGGCCAAGAAAGAGGTGGCCGAGCGTTATCCTTTGACCGGTGAAATCACGGGGATCGATGCGGCCCGTAAGGTGCTCATCGTTTACCACGACGAAATCAAAGACTACATGCCGGCCATGACGATGGAGTTTATCGTGAGCCCGGGCGATTTGGCGGTGGCCAAAGTGGGTCAACGCATTCGTGCCGATCTGATCCCGAGTGAGACCGGCGATTTCCGCCTGGAGAAAATTTGGCCGGACGAAAAGTTGGCGACGGCGGCCGTCGCTGACGCCGCGCGGGGGCTGCGCGAGGACACCAAGACGCGCGGTAAGAATGCTTACCGCGAGGTGGGGGAGACTGTGCCGAGCTTTACCCTCTTCGATCAGGAGGGAAGGGTGATTCCCGGCGGGCACTTTCGCGGAAAGAAAGTGATGATGAACTTTATCTTTTCCCGCTGTCCCGTGGCGACGATGTGCCCGGCGGCGACGGCAAAAATGATGGCGACGCAGAAACTCGCCAAGGACGCGGCGGTGCCGAATATCGAGTTTGTATCGATCACGCTCGATCCCGTTTTCGACACGCCGGGAGTGCTCAAGGAATACGCGTCGGTGCGGGGCATCGACACCACGAATTTCTCGTTCCTCACCGGGCCGGACAGCGCGATCCGTGATCTGCTCACCCAGTTCGGCGTCATCGCCGAACTCGAAGGCGATTTTCTCAAGCACACGCTCACGACGCTCCTGATCGACGAACGGGGCAAGATCATGCACCGGACCGACGGCAGCGTGTGGGAGCCCAAGGATTTTGTCGCGAAAATGAAACAACCATGACCACGACCACACCCGGCACGCCAAATTCGGCGCTCAGTTCCGCCCAATGGCGACAGTTCGTTTGGATCACGCTCGCGGCGGTTTCGCTCTACGTTTTATTTCGGTTCCTGCCCACGGGGACGGACCTGAATCACATGGATTTCCGAGCGACAGGAAAGAACGCGATCGAGATGTGCGACCCGTCGAACCCTCAGTTTATCTCGGTGATCGCGGCGACTTCACCCGTGGCTCTGACGGTGAAAACGGCCGCGGCTCCCACGGCGGGTCGCGAAGTGCAAGTGACGGTGCGCATGACCACGGCGAACAATAAGCCGATCGCACCGGAGGACTTGGTCGTGATGCACACCCGCAAGCTGCACTTGTTGATCGCTGATCCCTCGCTGACAGACTACCAGCACCTGCACCCTGAGCCGACCCGAGTCCCTGGCGAGTGGAGCTTTACCTTCACGCCCAAGCTCGGCGGCATTTACCGGATCTTCGCGGATTTCACCCCAGCGGCGACGAATCGCAGTCTCTACGCCAACGTTGATCTGGTCGTGGCGGGCGAGCAGCTCTCGACTCCGGAATTGGCGGCGGCAATGACGCCCAGTTGGATTGGGCAACGGGATGCCTACCGCCTCGAGCTAGTCCCGGGGACCCGGCAGATCCGCGCGGGGCAAGCGACGGATTTGAAGTTTTCGGTGACGAACACGGGCGGGGGCGCGGTCGGTCTTGAGCCGGTGATGGATGCGTATGCGCACTTGGTCGCTTTCGACACGGCGCGGAGCGGATTCGCGCACCTGCACCCGATGGATGCGGATCTGGGCGTGGCGCCGGACTCCATCAAGCCCACGCTTTCGTTCAAGATCACAATCCCCGCGGCGGGACGTTACGTTATCTGGGCCCAACTCAAGATCAACGGGCGCGAGAAATTCGTGCCGTTTTGGTTCGACGTGGCGGCGTGAGTTTTTGCTCCGGGGTGCGCATCGTCGTCAGGAACGCGGCCTCAAGTTTCACGTCGTAGGCGTGCGCGAGGAGCAAAACCAAAGGGAATCAGCGGCCTTGGCTATCGGGCAGTTTCTCGAGGGTGGCGCTGAGTTGGTAGTCGAGGTAGAGCTCTACGGAGAGCGCGTCGAGTTGGCGGACGAGCACGGGGCCGTCGAGGCCGGTGACGGTGAGGACGTTGGCGCCGAGTTGCTCGCGAGTCTTGGCGATCTGTTCGCGGATGAGCTGCATGAGCCGGTCGCGTTGTTGCTCGGCATCGGCGACCGCCATCGTCGTGGAGACGACGCGGACTTCGGCGTCGTTGGGCACTTCGATGCGGGCGACAAACAGACTGATTTGGCGAATAATTTCGAAAACCTCGGCGTCGGGTGTGAGCGGGCTCAGGATACGAAGGCCGGTCTGAAGCGAGCCGGGGGCGTAATTGGTTTTGCCCGAGAGAAAACTGCTCCCCGAGCCGGCACCGAAGACGCGCACGGGGCCTTGATGGAGCTGAAACGTGTTGGAGCGTTGCACGGCGGTGGTGAGCCGCCGGACGGTTTCTTGGACCGCGACGGCCTGGCGATCGGTGTCCTTGGCGGTGCTGCGGATCGTGACCGTGGCGCAGAGGTAGTCGGCGGGTCGCCGGATTACCACGGCGGGCGGACTGTGCGGCGGGTCAAAGGCGAGGGTGAGGCTGGCGGAATTGGTAACGGCAAATGCGGGCGCGGCGGCGAAGGCGGCCCAGGCTACGAGCAAGTGCGGGTGGATTCGCATGCAGGGCGGCGGCTCAAAACCGGAGGTGTTTTACGGTGAGGCCCTTGTTGAGAAGCTGTTTGAGGGCGGCGATACCGATCTTGAGGTGGTCGTTGACGAATTTCTCGTCCACCTGCTTGTCGCTCTCGGCGGTTTTCACGCCCTCTGGAACCATGGGCTGGTCGGAGACGAGGAGGAGGGCGCCGGTGGGGATTTCGTTGAAAAACCCGGTCATGAAAATCGTGGCGGTCTCCATATCGACGGCCAGGACGCGGATTTTTTTGAGGTATTTCTTGAACGCCTCGTCGTGTTCCCAGACGCGGCGGTTGGTGGTGTAAATCGTACCGGTCCAATAATCGCGGGCGAAGTCGCGGATGGTGGTCGAGATGGCTTTTTGTAAGGCGAACGACGGCAGGGCGGGCACCTCGGGTGGGAAATAATCGTTGCTCGTGCCCTCGCCGCGGACGGCCGCGATGGGCAAAATGAGGTCGCCGATCTCGGCGCGGTGTTTAACGCCCCCGCATTTGCCGAGGAAGAGCACGGCCTTGGGTTTTATGGCGCTGAGGAGATCCATCACGGTGGCGGCGGTGGCACTGCCCATCCCGAAATTGATGATGGTGATGTCGCCGGCGGTGGCGGAGGTCATGGGCTTGTCTTTGCCCATGACAGGAACGCGGTGCCACTGGGCGAAAAGTTGGACGTAGCGGTCGAAATTGGTGAGCAAAACATAGCCACCGAATTTGTTGAGCGGAACGCCGGTGTAGCGGGGGAGCCAGTTGGCGACGATCTCGCGGCGAGTCTTCATGGCCGATGATTGCGCGCGATTTGGGGCAAAGGCACGAAAAAGATTCGGCCCGGTGGGCGACTACGCCCGGAAATTGAAAAAAATTTCTTCAAACGAATAAATGCCGATCAGTGGAACAAAGTCTCTGCAGTGCTATCTTTACGGGCGTAACATCAATTTCTCCTCCGCTTAGCGGGGGAGATTGGGGTAAGTAAGAAAGCAAAGGCCGGCCACATAGGGGTATGTGGCCGGCCAACTTTTTTTTGGGCCACGACGATGCGGTGGCTTCCTCGTCGGATTTACGGCACGGCTTAACCGGATGTAGTGGTCGGCATCACCCGCGTGAGAGCACCCCAGAGCGCGCTAACCTCAACGTAGCGGTCTATTTACCGCACATCGTTGCCGATCGTCAGGTTGGGCCCACGAGCAGCTCAGTCTCCAGCTTGAGCGCATCGATGAAGTTTTTCACGGGAGCGGAGGTGTCATTTTTCAACCACACCGCCCTGATCTGATATTTGGGGTCGCTTTTTTTCACCTCAATGGGGCGTGCCACGATTCCCGGTGGGGGCGGCACCCGGTACAATTTCGGCCCCGTTGTCACACCCTGATTGCAGATCATGAGTGCATACATGCTCTCGAAGCTGTTTATCTGCTTTAGTTTGGCTGGCTTAAGGTCGTGCTTTCGAAAGATGTCTATCACTAATGCCGTATGGCGCCCATGGGTCACACTATCCGACAGACACAGCATAGTATCCTGGGCCAGCTCAGAGATCTTTATGCTCTTTTTCTCCGCGAGGGGATGAAACCTAGAAAGGAGTACGATCGGATCCCGCTCGAAGATAACGTGGTGTTCCAGATGGGGAATCTTTGGTTCCCCGGCTTGGTTGAGGGTAAACGCAATCTGGATTTGCTTGTTTTCGAGCTGAGCGATCTGCGCATCGGGACTAATCTCCTTCAGGGAAACATCCACGTGCGGATACGTTTGCGCAAAGCGCGCGAGCGTGGCGGGTAAAAACTCGCCACTCATCGGCCCTAACACACCGAGCGCCAACTTGCCCGAATGGCCGCCGACGGCTGCGCGGACCGCTGCGACCGCCTCGTTGGCCTTGGCCAGCACCGCCTCGGCCTGCTCCAGAAAAACCACCCCGGCGCTCGTGAGTTTAACCTTCTTGGTATTCCGATCAAAGAGACGCGCCTCCAGTTCGTGCTCCAAATCCTTTATCTGACTGCTCAGAGAGGGACTTGCAACGCGCAGAATCTCCGCCGCCCGGCGGAAATTCAATTCCTTCGCGAGGACTACAAAGTATCTGAGATGCCTGAGTTCCATGGAAGTTGTGGGTGTCGGACGGAGGGCCTGGACCGTACAAACGCGGCCTGATTCTGCAAGTTTTCGATGCCCTGCGTTCACGATTTTACTCCGCCGTGCTCAAAAAAGGAGGCGGCGGTGGGGTGGGGCCCGACGCGCACTGTTAGTTTAAAGCTATCACTGTGAGAGCAACAAGGTCGTTCACGCTGTGGCCTAACCTTGGTAGGATGGAGAGGTTTACCGTGAGCCAGCGCGCTCGTCGGATTCATCACCTATGCTCCACTCTTACCTGTCGCCTCATCGTGCCCAGCTTCGCTCTGGGTCGTGCCTCGCTTTTATCGCAGTTCTTGCAGCCGGGTTTGCTCGGCGCCCCTCTGGGCTTCGGCCGGAGGGCACGCTGAGCCGCGGCCGGTTGTCGCCCAAGCATCTGTTCGGGTTCGTTGCGGCGCTGGCCCTCTCATTGATTGAACTGTCGGCCGCTCTCCCGGGCGCGCCCACCGCGGTGGTGGCCGTGGGCGGAGATCGGGAAGCCGTGGTGAGCTTTGCCCCGCCTCTGAATTCCAGTCCTGATATCAAGAATTACACCGTCACGGCCAGCCCGGGTGGTCGCACGGAGCGCGGAAAATCTTCCCCCCTCACGGTCACCAAACTCACCAACGGTACCAGCTACACGTTCACCGTAACCGCGACGAATGCGGATGGCACCAGTGCCGCCTCCGCTCCTTCGGCCCCGGTCGTGCCCTCGGCGAACCCTCTGGTTGGAGCCACTGCTGGAACGACGGCTCCGGTCATCCCCGGCTCACCGACCGCGGTGGTGGCCGTGCGCGGAGATCGGGAAGCCGTGGTGAGCTTTGCCACCCCGCCGGATTCTGATTCTAAGATTAAAAACTATACCGTCACGGCCAGCCCGGGCGGTCGCACGGAGCGGGGCCGATCTTCGCCCCTCACGGTCACCGGCCTGGCCAACGGTACCGCTTACACCTTCACCGTAACCGCGACGAATGATGCTGGCCCCAGTGCCGCCTCCGCTCCTTCCGCCCCGATCGTCCCCTCGGCGGACAGCCTGGTGGGACTGAGTGTCGGCATGAGCGGTGCGCTCGTCCGGATAAACAGCACGGTCATCGATTCCGCCGGAAATATCTACCTAGCCGGTAACTTTGACAGTAGCACCCTGCTCTTTAGCGGGGTCACCTTGAATAAAATCGGCGCCCAAGACCTTTGGGTGGCCAAACTAAATCCCGACCGGACCTTGGTCTGGATTAAGAATTTTGGCGGCAGTAACGGGGCCAAGGTGTTGCCCACCGGCCTGGTAGTGGATGGCGCGGGCGCGATCCACATCGGAGGCTATTTCAGCGGCTCTGGCTTATCTACTCCCGCCTTGGCCAAGGTGAGTACGTCCGCGGATAAGCCCGATGCCTTTGTGCTCAAATTGGATAACAACGGCACGACGCTCTGGGCCAAAAACTTCGGCGGTGCCTCCGCGGCCACGACCGGTAGCTGCCTCGCCGTCGATGTTAACGCCAATGTGTATTTGGGCGGATATTTTGATGGCGGGGATTTGACGGTTCCCGCGGTCGGTAAAATCAGCCGAAGTGCTGATTGGGACGGTTTTGTGATAAAGCTGTCGGGTGCCGGCGAGACCCGGTGGGCGAAGAGGTATGGAGGTGCGATAGCGTCCACCAAAGTGCAGTCTATTGCCGTTGATGCCTCGGAAAACGTCTATTTCGCCGGCCAATCTAATTTGGGCAAAATGACCCGGCCTGCGCTGAAAAGATTAAGCCAGGATCTTGGCGGCCACGACGTGTTTTTGATTAAATTAGACCTCAACGGCCAGATGGCTTGGAGCAAGAATTTCGGAGGTAAAGGGGCCAATACGTTTAACTATGCCATGACGATGGACCAAGCCGGTTTTGTTTATATATGCGGCGCCTTTATGAATGGCAGCATGACTTCACCCCGGCTGAAGCATACCCGGGGCGGTCATGCTTATAAAGATGCCTATGTGCTTAAAGTGGACCCTCAAGGTGAGGTCGTTTGGGCCCAAAATTACGGCGGTCCGGCAGGGCAGGCCCAATTTAACAGCATCGCGGTCGACCGCTTTAGTCAGGTATATCTGGGCGGTATTTATAAAATAGCCGATCTGGCCCGGCCAAAACTGGGTAAAATCGGCAATCAAGATATGTTTGCGCTCAAGCTTGATGCTGCGGGTGCGGTCACCTGGGCCAAGAACTTCGGTGGCACGGGGACCGACACCACCGGCAACTCGATAGCCTGCGACGCCGAAGGTAATGTTTACCTCGGCGGAGCATTTAGGCGTGGGGACGTGATCGCGCCAGCGCTCACCAGAGTAGGAATAGCAGATGGCTTCTTAATCACGGCGCACATTGCCGATCCTGCTGCGAGCAACTGATCAACCCAAGCAACGGCCTCTTGTAACATGTATAAAATCTCAAAATCATTCACCGTTTTATTCGCCTTCAGCTTTATCGCGTTAAAGCTGAACGCCGGTGCGATCATAACAACGGTAGCAGGTAATGGAACGGCAGGTGATACCGTTACAGATACGACCTCGGCTCAAACGATCGCTACATCGAAAGCCATTACTAGAAGCTTAACGGCTCCGACGGGCCTCGCGGTGGATAATCAGGGTAATGTGTACATCGCCGATACTCTAAATAATAAAATAAAGAAACTCGACCCCAATGGTAATTTGACTGACCTGGGCGGTTCGTTTTCCTTGGGCAATTCGGCCGTCGGGATGGCGGCTGATGCCTCGGGCAATCTCTACATTGCTGATTATAACAACGGTCTGATCAAAAAGCGCGACTCGATTGGTGTTTTCACCACCATCGCTGGAGACGGCGGAACGGGTAACAATCAATATTTAGGGCCAATTGCAGCGGCGGGAGTCAGTTTGGTGAGACCCATGGGGATGTCGCTGGATCAATCTGGCAATCTCTACATTGCGGACAAGGGCAATTCTTCGATCAGGAAACTTCAGCTTAGCTCAAGTTTCATTTCCACCACGGCGGGTCGGGCTGGTACTCTAGCGGGCCGCAGTGCGGAGTTTAGTGGTGATGGAGGTCAGGCGATAGACGCCGACTTACAGTATCCCTTTGGGGTGGCAGTTGATAGTGTGCGTAATGTGATCTACATTGCGGACACATATAATCATAGAATCAGAAAGGTGGATTCACTAGGGGTGATTACGACCGTTGTTGGATCTATTAATGGCACCGGTGATGCTGGCAACTTCGATCAGAATCCTCAGGGCTTCAGAGGCGATGGAGGGGCTGCCACCAGTGCGCAGCTTGATAGTCCAAGGAGCGTGGCTGTAGATTCTGCCGGTAACCTTTATATAGCCGACACGGGAAATAATAGAATCAGGAAGGTGGACACGAATGGGATCATCACCACCGTAGCGGGTGGCGGTTACGTTGGATATAGTGGTGATGGAGGTGAGGCTACCATTGCAAAACTTGGGTTGCCGCATGCCGTCGTTTGCGACAGTGCAGGAAATCTTTATATCGCAGACACCTATAATAATGTAATCAGAAAAGTAACCTTTGCGACCACCAGCGTTGACACCACGTTTACGACGCTGGCAGGCACGGCCGGCTCCCAAGGCTCGGCGGATGGCACCGGCAGCGCGGCGTTGTTCAACTACCCCAACGGCGTGGCCGTGGACGCCACGGGCAACGTCTACATCGCGGATGAAAGTAACCACACGATCCGAAAGATCACGTCCGGCGGGGTGGTGACCACGCTGGCCGGTACGGCCGGCAGCTCGGGCTCGACGGATGGCACCGGCAGCGCGGCGCGGTTTGCTAGCCCCGCCGGCGTGGCCGCGGATGTCGAGGGCAACGTCTACGTTGCGGATCGGGCAAATCATTCGATCCGAAAGATTACGTCCGGCGGGGTGGTGACGACGCTGGCCGGCTCGTCGGCCGGCGACACGGGCTCGTCGGATGGCACCGGCAGCGATGCGCGGTTTTGGTCGCCCCGAAGCGTGGCCGTGGACGTCGAGCAAGGCACCGTCTACGTCGCGGATACTGCAAATCACACGATCCGAAAGATTACGCCCGGCGGGGTGGTGACGACGTTGGCAGGCTCGGCCGGCAGCTTGGGCTCGACCGATGGCACCGGCAGCGCGGCGCGGTTTTATCAGCCCCGAGGCGTGGCGGTGGACGTCGCGGGCAACGTCTACGTCGCGGATTGGCTTAATCACACGATCCGAAAGATTACATTCGACGGGGTGGTGACGACGCTGGCCGGCACGGCCGGCAGCTCAGGCTCGACGGATGGCACCGGCAGCGCGGCGCGGTTTAATCGGCCCCTCGGCGTAGCCGTGGACGCCGCGGATAATGTCTACGTCACGGATGGAAGTAACCACACGATCCGAAAGATCACGTCCGGCGGCGTGGTGACGACCTTGGGCGGTACGGCCGGCAGCACAGGCTCCACGGATGGCATCGGCAGCGCGGCGCAGTTTGATTCGCCTGCCGGCGTGGCCGTGGACGCAGCGGGCAACCTCTACGTCGCGGATCAATCTAACCACACGATTCGCAAAAGCAGCTTGCAGCCCTTCGTCACGACGCCCACCAGCGCAAACCTCGCGGCGACGACCGCTACGCTCGGCGGTAACGTGATCTCCGATACTGGTTATGGTGTGACCGCCCGCGGCGTGGTCTATGCCGTCACGGCGACCAACGCGACCCCGCGGCTCGACGGCACCGGCGTGATCAACGTCGCCGGCACCGGCACGACCGGGGAGTTCACAGTGAATGTGACCGGCCTCACGGCGGGGACGGCTTACTCCTACGCCGCCTATGCCACCAACCTCGCGGGCACCGCCTACACGAGCGTGGGAACCTTCACGACCCCGCCCCTCGCAGTGCCCGGGGCGCCGACGGGGGTAGCCGCCGTGCGCGGTGCGGGCGAAGCGGTGGTGAGTTTTACGGCTCCGCTGAGCAACGGCGGGGCAGCGATCACGAGCTACACCGTGACGGCGAGCCCCAGTGGACTAACGGCACTAACGGCGACGGGTACGTCCTCGCCGATCACGATCACGGGCCTGACCAACGGCACGAGCTACACCTTCACGGTAACCGCGACCAACAGCGTCGGCGCCGGCAGCGCTTCCAGTGCTTCGAGTGCGATCGCGCCGACGGCAGGCAGCCTAGCTGGGGTGACTTTCAGCAACGACGGTAGTAGCAGCGCGGAAGTGAAAGCCACGGCGGTAGATGCCGCGGGTAATATCTATCTGGCGGGATATTTTAATTACGGTGATGCCACGAGCTTTTCCATCGGCGGGGTCACCTTGCCCAAAATTGGACTCCAAGACGCCTGGGTGGCGAAGCTGGACTCGACCCGTACGGTGGTCTGGGCCAAGAATTTTGGCGGCAGCGGAGCCTATGTCAGTGGCTCCGGCATTGCGGTCGATACGGCCGGTAACGTCTACCTAGGGGGAAGGTTTGAAAGCGCCAATCTCACGACCCCGGCGCTGACGAAGATCGGAGAGTACGACGCCTTTGCGCTCAAGCTGGATAGCAGCGGCACCACGATCTGGGCCAAGAATTTTGGCGGTAGCGGAGCCTATGTCACTCCCTCCGGCATTGCGGTCGATACTATCGGTAACGTTTACCTAGTGGGATCTTTTTTTGACCAATCCTTGACGACCCCGCTGCTGACGAAGCTCGGCACTGTAGACGCCTTTGCGATCAAGCTGGACAGCAGTGGCACCAGGACCTGGGCCAGGAACTATGGCGGCGGTGGGGCCTCTGTCACTGGCTCCGGCATCGCGGTCGATGGTTCCGGTAATGTTTACTTAGGAGGATATTTCAGTTCGGCCAATTTGGGGACCCCGGCGCTGACGAAGCTCGGCACGCGAGACGCCTTTGCGCTTAAGCTGGACAGCATTGGTACCACGACCTGGGCCAGGAACTATGGCGGCAGTGGGGCCTCTGTCACTGGCTCCGGCATCGCGGTTGATGGTTCCGGCAATGTTTACTTAGGAGGAGAGTTCCGACTCGCCAATCTGACGACCCCGGCGCTGACGAAGCTCGGCACTCGAGACGCCTTTGCGCTGAAGCTGGACAGCAGTGGCACGACGACCTGGGCTAAGAACTACGGTGGGAGTGGGGCCAGCGCTTTTGGCAAAGGCATCGCGGTCGATGGTTCCGGTAATATCTACCTTGGGGGCTATTTTGAACAGGCCAGCCTAACCACCCCAGCGCTGTCGCTAATCGGTAACTCCGACGGCTTTGCGCTCAAGCTGGATAGTAGTGGCACGACGACGTGGGCCAAGAACTACGGCGGCAGTGGGGCCTATGCCAAACTCGGCAGCATCGCGGCTGATCGTTCCGGTAATGTCTTTTTGGGGGGATATTTCCAGTCGGCCAATCTGACGACCCCGGCGCTGACGTTATCGACATCATTCAGTACGCTCCTCATCGCGGCGTATTTGCCCGAACCCGCGGTGCCCGGGGCGCCGACGGGGATTTCGGCCGTGAGTGGTAATGCGCAGGCCACGGTGAGCTTCACCGCACCGGCAAGTACCGGTAGCGCGGCCATCACCGGCTACACCGTGACCTCGAACCCCGCGGGCGGCACCGATAGTAACGCCGGCAGCACGAGCTTGAGCCATGTGATCACGGGCCTGACCAACGGCACGAGCTACACCTTCACCGTGACAGCAACGAACAGCGTTGGCACCGGCAGCGCCTCCAGCGCCTCCTCGGCGGTGACGCCTGTGGGCACCCCTACGATCACCACGCCCACGAGCGCGAGTATCGGCTCCACGACTGCGACCCTCGGAGGCAACGTGACCGCGACCGGCGGCGCGAGCCTCACCGCCGTCGGCGTCGTGTACGCGGCCACTTCGGCCAACAGTAATCCCCAGCTCAGTGGCACCGGTGTGACCAACCTCGCCGGCACGGCCGCGACGGGTGTTTTCACGGTCAACGCCACCGGCCTCACCGCTGGCACGGCCTATAGCTACGCGGCTTATGCGACCAATAGTGTCGGCACCACCTACACGAGCGTGGGGACCTTTACGACCACGGTCCCGACCCCGACGTTGACCTTTACTACGCCCAGCACCGCCTCGGTCGCTGTCGGCGCCACGCGGACCAACGCCGTCACCTCGACCCTCTCCGGCGGCAGCTACGGTGCGGTCAGCTACACCAGCAGCGATACTGGTAAAGCCACGGTCAATGCCACGACCGGTGTGGTCACCGGCGTCGCCGTCGGTTCCACCACGATCACGGCCACCCAAGCCGCCGCCGCCGGCTTCAACGCGACGACGACCACCAGCTACACGCTCACGGTGACGATCGGCACGCCCACGATCAGTGCCGCGCCATCGGCCAGCAGCCTCATCTATGGTCAGACCTTGGCCTCCTCCACGCTGAGTGGCGGCACGGCCAGTGTCCCCGGTACGTTTGTGTTCACCACGCCCAGCACCGCACCCGGTGTCGGCACGGCCGCGCAAGGGGTGACCTTTACCCCGACGGACGCGACGAACTATACCAGTGCGACCACGACGGTAAATGTGATCGTCGTTAAAGCCACGCCGACGATCACCGTCGCCCCGACGGCCAGCGGTATCACCTATGGTCAGACCCTGGCCTCTTCCACGCTCAGTGGGGGTACCGCGAGCACGGCGGGTACGTTTACCTTCACGACCGTGAGCACCGCGCCCAACGCCGGCACGGCCGCGCAAGGGGTGACCTTTACCCCGACGAGCACCGCGCTCTTCAACACCACGACGACCACCGTAAACGTGACCGTGGCCAAAGCCACGCCGACGATCACCTGGGCGACGCCGAGTGCGATTACCTTCGGCACCGCGCTCTCCGCGACGCAGCTCAACGCGACGGGCAGCGTGGCCGGTACGATTGCCTACAGCCCCGCCAGCGGCACGACGCCAAGCGCCGGCACGCAGACGTTGACCGCGACGTTCACCCCGACGGATACGGCGAATTATAATACCGCCACCCGCACGGTCTCGCTCGTCGTGGGTAAGGCCACGCCGACGATCACCTGGGCGACGCCGAGTGCGATCACCTTCGGCACCGCTCTCTCCGCGACGCAGCTCAATGCGACGGGCAGTGTGGCCGGTACCATCGCCTACAGCCCCACCAGTGGCACGACCCCGAGCGTAGGCACGCAGACGCTGACGGCGACGTTCACGCCGACGGATACCGCCAACTACAACCCCGCGACCGGCACGGTTTCCCTCACCGTTAACAAAGCGACGCCGACGATCACGTGGGCGACGCCGAGTGCGATTACCTTCGGCACGTCGCTCTCCGCAACGCAGCTCAACGCGACGGGTAGCGTGGCCGGTACCATCGCCTACAGCCCCGCCAGCGGCACGACGCCGAGCACAGGCACGCAGACGTTGACCGCAACGTTCACGCCGACGGATACCGCCAACTACGACCCCGCGACCGGCACGGTTTCTCTCACCGTGAACAAAGCGACGCCGACGATCGCGTGGGCGACGCCGAGCGCGATCACCTACGGCACCGCGCTCTCCGCGACGCAGCTCAACGCGACGGGCAGCGTGGCAGGTACGATCGCGTATAGTCCGGCCAGCGGCACGACCCCGAGCGCCGGCACGCAGGCATTGACGGCAACGTTCACCCCGACGGATACCGCCAACTACAACCCCGCGACCGGCACGGTTTCCCTCACCGTAAACAAAGCGACGCCGACGATCACGTGGGCGACGCCGAGTGCGATCACCTACGGCACCGCGCTCTCCGCGACGCAGCTCAACGCGACGGGCAGCGTGGCCGGTAC
>NEVA01000013.1 GCA_002304445.1 Opitutia bacterium Tous-C4FEB
AGCTATTTGCGCGGTTTGAGCGGGACTCGCTCACCACAGAAATTACCTTCGATGATTCTAACTCACTGTTCTAAAGCACTTTAATTCCGGACACTAGTGGTTCGGGATATCAAATCACTGCGCGGTTATTTAAAGGGAATCGATACTTCATTCGTTCGCGACGGCGACCGCGTATGAATGTTGCAGATTCGTCTGCATGGCTCGCCTATTTCGCCGACGAGCCGACTGCTGACTTTTTCTCTCAGGCAATCGAAGATGCGGAATTATTGATCGTTCCTTCTGTTTGTGTTTACGAAGTGTTTAAAGTTATTGTCCAAGAAAAGGGTGAAGATGATGCTTTTCCGGCAATCGCAGCAATGCAGCAGGGTAAGGTCGTAGATTTAGATGCGGATCTCGCTATTGAGGCCGCTGCCGTTGGAAATGATGAGAAATTGGCATTCGCTGATTCAATTATTTATACGATCACGCAGAAATATAATGCGACGCTCTGGACACAAGACGGACACTTTGCCCAGAAGCCCGGAGTTCAATACATCGAAAAGAAAAAATCCTGAGCCGAACCAGGCCCTACAGCGATGAACCGCATTTTCACGGATTGTGCTCAGAGCAGCACACTCTGCTCCAACGCAGGTCATCGCTGAGCTTAAACGTTGGGCGAAATGAAAAACTTTCGGTTACTCATTTGGTCGCTGTTGCTCCCGAGCGCCGGGATTTTGTCCGGCTGCAATACGCCCGCCACATTTGAAGAGGTGAGTTTTGAGGTGCCATATCGCGCCTACAGCGGGGCCATTTATGCACTGGAAGTTCCCATGCACCTCTCGGGAGTGCATGCGCCGCCCGGCTACGGAAAGAGCGTCGACTACTACGTTATAAATCCGACTTCCCCGAGCTGGAGCGGCCCGGAGCTGGTTACGCGTGATACCCTCCCCAAGGGCACCCAACTAGAAATCGCATCGGTGCATCGATGCACAAATTGCATCTTCGACTCCGGGGATCGGCTCGAAGCAATCATTCGCATTCCCCACAATCGGACTCAATTTGACCGCCCGATCAAAATCCCGCTGAAATTCCTGAATTCACCTTACTCCCGGAAGGAAGCAATGCAGCCGAACCAAACGCCACAGCCAACCCGGGACAAAGTTCCTCGTATCTGAGCTCAGTCGTTCGGCAAAGTCCAATGAACGCAGGCGCGATTGGTTTTCTCGTTTTGCTAACCTTATGTGTTCTGGCAGCGATGATTTTCCATTGGCGCATTAGAAATTACATGCGCGCTTCATGTGGAGCGGCGCTTGTAGCGACGATCGCGTTCCAGGTCGTAGGGTTTATTCATCTCGGCCGCCTAGACGCGTTCTTTCTCGTAGCACTCGTGACCGGCGGTGTGCTAGGCCTGACGGTCGCCTTCATCGTTGGCGTACCATTTCTCATTACGCGTCGGAAGGCGGAGAATCCTCGTCCGCGGTAAGACGATTCAAGAGCAAAAAAAGAGGTCGCGCCTCGCTCGCGCGGTCGTTGTGAGGGTCCGTTGATTTTTTCCTGAAGTATCGCCCCAGCGGCTCACTCAAGCGCACGCCTCTCTGCGTCAAAATTGCAAAAAAACAGACCCCACCCTTACCGCCCTAAACATCCGGCTCTCGCCAAACTTTAGCGGCTCCGTTTTGAATTTCACCGCCCCTTCCACGTCATGCCCACTCCTGCTCCTTCGCCCCTCTTCGATCTCACCGGCCGCGTCATCATCGTGACGGGCGCCACCGGCGTTCTCGCCGGCTCGGCCGCACGCTACCTCGTCGCCCAAGGTGCCCGCGTCGTCTTCCTCGGCCGCGACCAAACCAAGCTCGACGCCGCCCGCGCCGATTGCATCGGCCTGCCCGGTGAAGCCGCCGCCTTCTCCGTCGATGTCCTGGATCGCACCGGCCTCGAAAAGGTCCGCGCCGAAGTCGTCGCCCGTTTCGGCCGCATCGACGCCCTCATCAACGCCGCCGGCGGCAACCAACCCGGCGCCACCATCCCGCCCGACAAAACGTTCTTCGATCTCGACCTCGCGGCCTACCGTCAGGTCCTCGCCCTCAACCTCGAGGGCACGGTCCTCCCGTCCCAAGTTTTCGCGCAGACCTTCGCCGCGCAGAAGCGGGGCAACATCATCAACTTTTCCTCCATGGCCGCCGAGCGCGCCATCTCCCGCGTCGTCGGCTACTCCAACGCCAAAGCCGCCGTGGACAACTTCACCCGCTGGCTCGCGGTCGAGTTCGCGGCCAAATATGGCGACGGCCTGCGCGTGAACGCCATCGCCCCCGGCTTCTTCATCGCCGATCAAAACCGCCGCCTGCTCCTCAACCCCGACGGCACCCCCACCGCCCGCGGGCAAGCCGTGCTCAACCAAACGCCCTTCCGCCGCTTCGGCGCCGCCGCCGAGCTCCACGGCGCACTCCACTTCCTCCTCGCCGACGCCTCCGCCTTCGTCACCGGCACCGTCCTCGCCGTTGACGGCGGCTTCTCCTGCTTCTCGGGCGTGTAACATCGTCCGCCACTCCGCGCTCCGCCGTTCCCATGCCTCCGTCCTCCCCCAACCTCATGGCCGAGGCCATGCGCTGGTTCGGCCCCGGTGACAGCGTCACCCTCGCCGCCATCCGCCAGACCGGCGCCACCGAGGTCTTCACGTCCCTCCACGAAATCCCCTACGGCGAAGCCTGGCCCGCCGAGTTAATCGCCTCGCGCCGCGACGAGATCGCCGCCGCCGGCCTCACGTGGCGCGTGGTCGAGAGTGTCCCCGTTTCCGAAGCGATCAAAACCCGCACCGGCGACTTCGAGCGCCACCTCGAAAACTACCGCGTCACCCTCGAACGTCTCGGCGCCGCCGGCATCCCCGTCGTCGTTTATAACTTCATGCCCGTGCTCGACTGGGTGCGCACCGATCTCCGCCACATCCTGCCCGACGGCACCGAGGCCCTGCTCTACGACCCAGCGAAGTTCGCCGCGTTCGATCTGTTCGCCCTCGCCCGCCCCGGCGCCGCGGCCGACCACCCGCCCGCCGTCCGCGCCGCCGCAAAAAATTACTGGGAAGCCCTCGACCCCACGGGCCGCGACGCCCTCGTCCAGCAAACGCTCGACCTCTTCCCCGGCGTGCGTCTCGGCCTCACCCTCGATGGCCTCCGCGCGCTGCTCGCCCGCTACGCCGCCATCGACGCCGCCAAGCTCCGCGAGCACCTCCGGCTCTTCCTCGCCGCCGTCACCCCCACCGCCACCGTCGCCGGCGTCCGCCTCGCGATCCACCCCGACGATCCCCCGTTCCCCGTCCTCGGCCTTCCGCGCATCGTCTCCACCGAAGCCGACCTGCGTGCGATCCTCGCGCTCGTCGACACCCCCGCCAATGGCCTCTGCTACTGCACCGGCTCCCTCGGCGCCCGCCTCGACAACGACCTCCCCGGCATCGCCCGCCGCCTCGGTCCGCGCATCCACGCCGTCCACCTCCGGAGCGTCCAGCACACCGCCGACGGCGTCTTCTACGAGGCCAACCACCTCGAAGGCTCGATGGACATGCCCGCGGTTGTCCGCGCGCTCCTCGAAGAACAAGCCGCGCGCCGCGCCGCCGCCCGCCCCGATTGGCAAGTCACGCTCCGCCCCGACCACGGCCACACGATGCTCGACGATCTCGCGAAACCGCCGCCCGCGTGCCCCGGTTACTCGCTGATCGGTCGCCTCCGCGGCCTCGCCGAACTTCGCGGCCTCCAACTCGGCCTCTCCCGCAGCCTCGCCTGAAGTTTCCCTCGCGACGCCGTCCGACACGTTTCTCGGCTTCGGATTAATTTGGCTCTGGTCTGCGCCGCTCAGTTCGTTTTCTTTGCCGAATCCCCATGCGTTTCCCCTGCCTGCTTACCCTGCTCGCCGCCACCCTTGCCCTCGGTTTCGCCGGCTGCTCCGGTCAGCGTTCCGTCACCGTCATCAAGCTCGCGCACGGTCTCGACCAGTCCCACCCGGTCCATCTCGCGATGGCCTACTTCGGCGAACGTCTCGCCGCCAAAAGCGGCGGCACCATGCGCGTCGATCTTTACTCCGGCGCCCAGCTCGGCTCCGAACGCGAGTGCGTCGAGCTCCTCCAGCTCGGCGGTCTCGGCATGACCAAGGTTTCCTCCTCGGGCCTCGAAGGGTTTGCCCCGGAGTTCCGCGTGTTCGGCCTGCCTTACCTGTTTCGCGATGATGCCCACCGCTGGGCCTCGCTCAACGGTCCCGTCGGCCAAGAGGTCCTGCTCTCCGCCGAGAAACGTTTTCTCCGCGGCCTTTGCTACTACGACGCCGGCACCCGCAATTTTTACACCGTCAACCGCCGCGTCGAAAAGCCCGCCGACCTCGCCGGCCTGAAAATCCGCATCCAAGAAAGCCAGATCGCCCTCCGCATGGTCCGCGCGCTCGGCGCCGCCGCCACCCCGATCGCCTTCGCCGAACTCTACACCGCCCTGCAACAGGGCGTCGTCGACGGCGCCGAAAACAACCCGCCCAGCTTTCACCTCTCCCGCCACTACGAGCTCTGCAAATACTACATCCTCGACGAGCACACCGCCGTCCCCGACGTCCTCCTGATCAGCACGCACCTTTGGAACAACTTCACCCCGCAGCAGAAAATCTGGGTCCAGGAGGCCGCCGACGAATCCGCCGTCAGGCAACGCGAAATCTGGGGCGGTGCCACCGAGGCGGCCCTCGCCGCCGTGCGCAAGGCCGGCGTCGAAATCATCGCGCCCGACAAAGCCCCTTTCCGCGAACGCGTCGCCGCCATGCAGGCCGATGTCGCCCGCGAGCAACCCAAAATCGGCGCTCTCGCCCGCCGCATCGAGGAGGTCCGCCCATGAGCCGCGTCAAACTCATCCTCGACCGCACCCTCGCCGCCACCATCTGCCTCCTCATGGCCGCGATGGTCGTCAACGTCCTCTGGCAGGTCCTCACCCGCTTCATCCTCGCCACACCCAGCTCCTACACCGAGGAGCTCGCCCGCTACATGATGATCTGGATCGGCCTGCTCGGCGGAGCCTACGGCGTCGGCCAAAAATCCCACCTCGCCCTCGACCTCATTTCGACCCGCCTCACCGGCGCCCGCCAAAGAATCGTCGCGATCTTCATCGCCCTCACCGTGCTGATCTTCGCGCTCGCCGTCCTGCTCGGCGGTGGCATCCGCCTCGTCTGGATCTCGTTTGCCCTCGGCCAGACCTCCGGTGCCCTGCAAATTCCGCTCGGCTACGTTTATCTCGTCGTGCCGGTCTCCGGCGTCTGCGTCGTCTTCTATGCCGTCGGTTGGCTGCTCGAAGCCCGCTCCGGCCAATCCGCCTCGGCCACCCAATCCGGCGCTCTCAATTGATATGAACGAAGCCCTCGTCCTCGCCCTCGTCTTCGTCGTCCTGTTGCTGGCCGGCGTCCCGATCGTCTTCACCATCGGGCTCGCCTCGCTCTGCGCCCTCGTCGTTAGCCTTGATCCCGCCGCCGCCGCCACCGTCATCGCCCAGCGCCTCGCCACCGGCCTCGACAGCTTTGCCCTGCTCGCGATTCCGTTCTTCATCCTCGCGGGTAATTTCATGAACCGCGGCGGCATCGCCCACCGGCTCATCGCCCTCGCCAAGGTCGTCGTCGGCCGGCTCCCCGGCGGCCTCGCCTACGTGAATATCCTCGCGAACATGCTCTTCGGCGCGATCTCCGGTTCCGCCGCCGCCGCCGCCGCCGCCAACGGCGGTTTCATGGCTCCGCTCATGAAAAAAGAGGGCTTCGACAAAAACTTCTCCGCCGCCGTCAACATCTCCTCCGCCACCACCGGCCTGCTCATCCCGCCGAGCAACGTCATGGTCGTCTACTCCCTCGCCAGCGGCGGCGTCTCCATCGCCGCCCTCTTCGTCGCCGGCTACATCCCCGGCCTCATGCTTGGCCTCGGTCTCATGCTCGTCGCCGGTCTCATCGCGAAGAAAAATCGCCACCCCGTCGGCGAGAAAATCCCCCTCGGCGAAGCCGGCCGCATTTTCTGGGCCGCCCTCCCCAGCCTCGCCCTCATCGTCATCATCATGGGCGGCATCATCGGCGGCTGGTTCACGCCCACCGAGGCCAGCGCCGTCGCCGTGCTCTACACGTTTCTTTTGTCCGTCGTGATCTACCGCGAAATCAAGTGGAGCGAACTGCCCAAGGTCTTCACCGACGCCGCCGCGACCACCGCCGTCGTGCTTGTCCTCATCGGCGCCTCGATGGCGATGTCGTGGGTCATGTCCTCCGCCGATATTCCGCAAAAGATCTCCGCCGCGCTCCTCGCGCTCACCTCGGACAAGATCGTGCTGCTGCTCGTCATCAACCTGATCATACTCGTGGTCGGCACGTTCATGGACATGACGCCCGCCGTGCTGATCTTCACCCCGATCTTTTTGCCGGTCGTGGCCCAGTTTGGCGTCGATCCCGTCCACTTCGGGCTGTTGATGATTTTCAACCTGTGCATCGGCCTCTGCACCCCGCCCGTCGGCACCGTGCTCTTCATCGGCTGCGGCGTGGCCAAGACGAGCATCGGCGCCGTCATCCGCCCGCTCCTGCCCTTCTTTGCGATGATGGTTTTCGTCTTGCTGCTCGTGACGTTCATCCCTGCGCTCACCCTCTGGCTGCCGCGACTCTTTAAGTTGCTTTGAGTGAAATTTCTACAGGGTCATTCCGTTCGGTCCTTGATCACCTGTAGCGAAACTTTTCCGCCACCCGGCGCGTTCGCGTGATTGCGAAATGCGCACCGGCTTGCTAGCGTTTTTCAATGCCCCCCGTCCCGCTTCGATTCACGCGTCTGCTCGCCCTCGCCGCGCTTCTCGCCGCCCCCGGTCTCCCGGCCGCTGAAATCGACTTCAGCCGCGACATCCAGCCCATCCTCGCGGAAAACTGCTACCACTGCCACGGCCCCGACGCCCCCGCCCGAAAAGGCAAACTCCGCCTCGACGTCCGCGACGCCGCCCTCGCCCCCGCCGGTTCCGGCTACGCTTCGATCGTCCCCGGCAATCCCGAAGAGAGCGAACTCATCGCCCGCATTTTCTCCACCGACCCCGACGAGGTCATGCCCTCGCACGACTCAAACCGCAAACTCACCGTCGACCAAAAAGATCTTTTGAAACGCTGGGTCGCCGAAGGCGCCAAATGGGGCGAGCACTGGGCCTTCGTCAAACCCACCCGTCCCGAGATTCCGAAAACTCCGGCTCCGACCTCTCAACTCTCAACTGTCAGCTATCAGCTTTCGGCCCATCCTATCGACGCCTTCATCCGCGCCCGGCTCGCCCGCGAGAAAACCCCGATCTCGCCTTCACCCGAGGCTCCGCCCGCCGCCCTCATCCGCCGCGTCTCCCTCGATCTTACCGGCATCCCCCCCACTCCCGCCGAGGTCGAGGCCTTCGTCGCCGCCTCAATCGAAAATCGAGAAGCCGCATTCGAAAATCTGGTGGACCGCCTGCTCGCCTCCCCGCGCTTCGGCGAGCGCTGGGCCTGGGAATGGCTCGACCTCGCCCGCTACTCCGACACCAACGGCTTCCAGGGCGACCCCGAGCGCACGATGTGGCCGTGGCGCGATTGGGTCGTGAACGCCCTCAACACGAACATGCCTTACGACCAGTTCACCATCGAACAACTCGCCGGTGACCTCCTGCCCGGCGCCACCCAAGCCCAAAAAATCGCGAGCGGTTTCAACCGCAACAACATGTTCAACGGCGAGGGCGGTCGCATCGCCGAGGAAACGCGCGTCGAAAACGTCTTCGACCGCGTCGAGACTACGGCGACCGTCTGGCTCGGCCTCACCTTCAATTGCACCCGTTGCCACGACCATAAATTCGACCCGCTCAAGCAGACCGACTACTTTGCTCTTTACGATATCTTCAACCAGATGTCCGAAACCGGCGCCGGCGGCGGCGGCGGCAAGCTCCCGCCCACCCTCGATCTCACCAGCGAAGCCGAGCGCCAAGCCGTCTCCGCCGCGACCGATAAAATCCTCGCCGTCACCAACGAAATCGACGCCTACGAGAAGAAGAAATACCCGCGCCCCGAGGGGAAACTTCTCTCCGAATCCCCGGAGGCCCTTAAGTTTCCCGGCAACCTCTTCGGCACCTACGCCAAGGTTGCACCCGGTCGCCGCGATCTCAACGGCCTCCTCGAGGCGCTCCCGTATTTCCGCGACACCGCGCCCGACCCCGCCTACGTGACCTTGCTCGAACGTCACATCGCGGCCGTCCGCGCCCGCGACGCCGCCCAATCCTCGATCACAAAGGTCATGATCATGGACCAAATCGAGAAGCTCCGTGACACGGTCGTCCTTGCCCGCGGCAACTACGAGGCCAAGACCGACGTCCGCGTCGAAGGCCATATCCCCGAGATTTTCCGCTCGGCCACCGACGGACCGCCCCGTCGCATGAACCGCCTCGATCTCGCGCACTGGCTCGTCTCCCCCGGCAATCCCCTGGCCGCGCGGACCGAAATGAACCGCATGTGGCAGGCCTATTTCGGCACCGGCCTCGTGAAAACCGCCGAAGATTTCGGGGTCCAAGCCGAGCATCCCTCGCACCCGGAGCTACTCGATTGGCTCGCCACCGAGTTTGTCGCCCGCGGTTGGGACATGAAGGCCATGCACCGCCTCATCGTCACCAGCGCCACCTACCGCCAATCCTCCCGCGCCACCGCCGCCGCTCACGAGCGCGACCCCGAGAACCGCCTGCTCGCCCGCGGCCCGCGCCATCGCCTCCCCTCGTGGATGCTCCGCGACCAAGCCCTCGCCGCCGCCGGTCTGCTCGTCGAAAAAATGGGCGGCCCCGGCGTCAAACCCTACCAGCCCCCCGGCATCTGGGAAGAAGCCACGTTCGGCAAAAAGAGCTATCTGCAAGACACGGGGGATGCTCTCTACCGCCGCAGCCTCTATGTGTTTTGGCGCCGCATTGTCGGCCCCACCACGTTCTTCGACGTCAGCCCCCGCCAAGTTTGCAGCGTTAAGAATAGCCGTACCAACACCCCGCTTCACGCCCTCGTCACCCTCAACGATCCCGCTTACGTCGAAGCCGCCCGCGTGATGGCGCAGCGCATTCTCGCTGCTCCCGCCGCCGACGACGACGCGCGCCTCGACCACGCTTTCCGACTCGCCACGGCCCGACCCGCCGCCCCCGCCGAGCGCACCACCCTTACCCGTCGCCTCGGCAAACTCCGGGCCAATTTCGCCGCCGATCCCGCCGCCGCCCAAGCCCTCGCCGCCTCCGGCGAATTCCAACGCGCCGCCGATCTCCCGACGCCCGAGCACGCGGCGTGGACCACCCTCTGCCTCATTGTCCTCAACCTCGACGAAACCCTCTCCAAAGAATGAAGTAGGCCAGGGTCTTTGACCCGCCCTCGGCACACCATTCGCCACCACGGGCGCGGCAAAGACCCCGCCCCACCCACCCTCGCCTCTTCCAAACCATGAACCCCTTCCGCGAAAGCCACGCCCTCCACACCCGCCGTCAATTCTTCGGCCGCAGCGCCCTCGGTCTCGGCACCGCCGCGCTCGGCGGGCTCCTCGGCCGCGACGGCTTTGCCGCGCCGCCACCCGTCTCCTCGCGCCGCGCCGTGCCCGGCCTCCCGGAGCTCCCGCACTTCGCCCCCAAGGCCAAACGCGTCATCTACCTTTTCCAAAACGGCGCTCCATCCCACGTCGATCTCTTCGACTACAAACCAAAGCTGCGCGAGTGGCACGGTAAGCAGATCCCCGACGAGCTCGCCGGCGGCAAACGCTTCTCGACCATGACGGGCAACCAGACCGCCCGCCCGGTCCTCGGCGAGATCACCAACTTCGCCCAACACGGCAAATCCGGCGCGTGGGTCTCCGATTTTCTTCCGCAGATCGCCTCGATCTCCGACGACCTCTGCTACGTGAAGTCGTTGCATACGGAATCCGTGAACCACGCTCCCGGCATCACCTACTTTCTCACCGGCTCCGAGCAAGCCGGCCGCCCTTCGATGGGCGCGTGGCTCAGCTACGGCCTCGGCAGCGAGACCGAGGAGTTGCCCGCCTACGTCGTCATGACCTCCCGCGACAAAGAGGCCAGCTGCGGCCAAATCTTCTATGATTTCTACTGGGGCAGCGGGTTTCTCCCCACGAAGTATCAGGGCGTCGCCTTCCGCGGCGCCGGCGATCCCGTTCTCTACTTGTCGAACCCCGCCGGTCTCAGCCGCAAAGTCCGCCGCGACATGTTGGATGACCTCGCGCACCTCAACGAAATCAAGCGCGACGACTTCGGCGACCCCGAGATCACCACGCGCATCGCCCAGTACGAAATGGCCTACAAGATGCAGGCCAGCGTCCCCGAACTCACCGATTTCTCCCAAGAGTCCGAAGCCACGCTCGCGATGTATGGCGCCGAGGTTCGCCGCCAAGGCAGCTACGCCTACAACTGCCTCATGGCCCGCCGCCTCGCCGAGCGCGGCGTGCGCTTCATCCAAGTCATGCACGCCGGCTGGGACCAGCACCGCAATATCAACACCCAGCTCAAGATCCAGTGTCAGGACACCGACGCGCCCTCCGCCGCGCTCATCCGCGATCTCAAACAACGCGGCCTCCTCGACGACACGCTCGTGATCTGGGGCGGGGAATTCGGCCGCACGCCGTTTCTCCAGGGCAAGATCGAAGAGGTCAAAGGCTGGGGTCGCGATCATCACCCCTATGCGTTTACGAAGTTCATGGCCGGCGGCGGCGTGAAGCCCGGCATCAGCTACGGCGCCACCGACGAGTTCGGATTCAACGCCGTGGACAAACGGGTCCATGTCCACGATTTCCAAGCGACGGTTTTGAACCAACTCGGCATCAACCACGAGAAGCTCACCTACCGCTTCCAAGGCCGCCAATTCCGCCTCACCGACGTCCACGGCCACGTCATCAAGGACATCCTCGCTTAGGTCGTTTTCCGCCGGGCCGACCCCGTGCCCTGCTCCCACGGCGTCCGAACGCAATTTCTCCTTGGCCTGCCCGTCCCGTCTGTTGTTTCTAAAACCATGCTCACCCCTCGTAACTTGATCGCTTTCGTGGCCCTCGCCGCTTGCGCCCTGCCCTCGTCCGCCGCCGAAAATCAACTCACCCCCGCCGAAAAAGCCTCCGGCTGGACCCTTCTCTTCGACGGTCAGACTCTCAACGGCTGGCGCCCCTACGCCGGCAAACCCGTCGGGGGTTGGGAAGTCAAAGACGGCACCCTTCACGCCATCGCCAATGTCAAAGGCGTGGAACTCATCACCGAGAAAAAATACACCGACTTCGAGTTCTCCTGGGAGTGGAAACTCCCGATCGCCGGCAATAACGGCGTGAAGTATTTCGTCACCGAAGCGCGCACCAAATCGCCCGGCCACGAATACCAGATGCTCGACGACAACGGTCACCCCGACGGCAAGATCGGCCCTCACCGCCAGACGGGCGCATTCTACGATGTCCTCCCGCCCGCCGCCGACAAACCCTCGCGCACGCCCGGCGAATGGAACTCCTCCCGCCTCGTCGTGCAGGGCAACCGCGTCGAGCACTGGCTCAACGGCAAAAATGTCCTCACCTACGAACTCGGCAGCGACGTCGTGAAAGCCGGCCTCGCCAAGAGCAAATTCGCGAAAGACGCCGGCTTCGGCGACAAGATCACCGGCCACCTCATGCTCACCTACCATCGGGACGACTGCTGGTATCGGAACCTGAAAATCCGCGAGCTCAAGTAGCCCGCTCCTGGAGTGGGGCAGAGTCTCCGACTCGCCCTCCCACGCCCAAGCGCCCCTCGCGCGCAGTGCAGCCCGATTATCCCATCGGGCTTTTTTGCGTCCCATGGCCCAACCCATCAGCGCGCGCCGCACCCACGATCCCCATTCCCGCGCCGCAACACTCCCTTGACACGCGGTTGCTCGTTTTTGAGCGTTTCGATGCAAAACGTCATGTTCGCTCAGACCCGCCAGCAACAGATCACCAAGGCCGTCGAGCGCCACCGCCGCATCTCCGTCGCCGCGCTCCAAAGCCAACTCGGAGTCTCGGCCGCCACCCTCCGCCGCGACCTCACCTTCCTCGCTCAGACCGGCCGCATCGTCCGCGCTCACGGGGGCGTGCTTCACCCGGAGGCCGTGTCCGGTGAACCCGCCTTCGCCCGCAAGGTCCGCACGGTCCCCGCCGTCAAGGCCGCCCTCGCCGCCACCGCCGCCGCGCTGATTCTCGACGGCGCCACGGTCTTCATCGACGCCGGGTCCACCACGCTCGCCGCGGGGCGTCTGCTCCTTGCCCGCACCGGCCTCACCGTCTTCACCAACTCGCTCCCTCTCCTCGCCTCCGGCGACATCGGCGGGGCGCGTCTCGTTGCGTTGGGCGGCGAAGTCCGCCCGATCAGCCGCGCCCTCGTCGGCGGCCTCGCCACGGACTGGCTTGCCCAGCTTCGTTTCGACTTTGCGGTGGTCGGCGCCTCCGGCCTCGACCTGGCCGACGGCGCGAGCACCACCGAACTGCTCGAAGCCTCGGTTAAGCAAGCCGCCCTCGCGCGCGCCACCCGCACGATCCTGATCGCCGACGCCACCAAGTGGGCGCGCCCCGCCGCGATCCGCTTCGCTCCGTGGACCGACTTCGACGACTGGGTGACCGACCACCGCCCCACCCGCCCCGAGTCCACCCGCCTCGCCGCCCACGGCGTTACTCTCCACCATCCACCCGGACGCTCGAAAACCCACGTTGCCTGATCGGCGACACTTTTTCCGATCCATTTTTTATGAAAACCGCCCGCCTCAATCGTCTTTTCAATCCCGCGACCGGTCGTTGTTTCGACGTCGCCCTCGACCACGGCTTTTTCAACGAGCCGTCGTTTCTGGCCGGCATTGAAAATCTGCCGGCCGCCATCGCCACCGTTGCCGCCGCAGCGCCCGACGCGATCCAGCTTACCGTCGGCCAAGCCCCGCATCTCCAAAAGCTCCCCGTCCGCGGCAAGCCCGCCCTCGTGCTTCGCACCGATGTCGCCAACGTCTACGGCACCCAACTCCCGCGCACCCTCTTCTCCCGCCTGATCGCGGATGCCGTTCTCCAAGGCGTGCGCCTCGATGCCGCCTGCGTCGTCGTGAATCTCTTTCGCATCCCCGAGCAACCCGAGGTCACCGACCAGTGCATCCAGAACATCTGTGTGCTCAAACCTCTCTGCGATCACTACGGCATGCCGCTCATGATCGAGCCTCTCGTCTTCCAGCCCAACGCCAAGGCCGGCGGCTATATGGTGGACGGCGATCCGACCAAAATCATCCCGCTCGTCCGCCAAGCCGTCGAACTCGGGGCCGACATCATCAAGGCCGATCCGACCGACGACGTTTCCATCTATCACAAAGTCATCGAGACCGCCGGCGGCATCCCGGTGCTCGTGCGCGGAGGCAGCAAAGCCCCTGAAGCCGAAATCCTCGCCCGCACCGCCGCGCTCATCGCCCAAGGCGCCGCCGGCATCGTCTATGGGCGCAATATCATCCAGCACCCAAAACCGGCCGCGATCACCCGCGCCCTCATGGCCGTCGTCCACGACGGCGCCACACCCGCCGACGCCCTGAAATTCCTCGCATGAGCACCCCTGCCGCCGCCTCCGCCCCGCCATCCGCCGCCCCTGTCCGCATCGCCGTCATCGGCGCCGGCCTCATGGGCCGCGAGGTCGCCTCCGCCTTTGGGCGTTGGTTCGCCCTCCTTGATTGTCCCGTGCGCCCCGAGCTCGTCGCGGTCTGTGACGTCAACGCCGCCGCCCTCGACTGGTTCCGCCAGGTCCCGACGGTCCGCCATTTCGACACCGATCCCCGCGTGCTCCTCGCCCGGCCCGACATCGACGCCGTTTACGTCGCCGTGCCGCACCATGTCCACGAATCGCTCTACCTCGACGTGCTCCGCGCCGGCAAAGACCTCTTCGCCGAGAAGCCTTTCGGCATCGACCTCGCGGCCGCCCGCCGCATCCGCGACGAAGCCGCCAAGCTCGGCCGCTTCGTCCGCGTCTCGTCGGAGTTCCCTTTTCTCCCCGGCGCCCAACGCGCGTTTCAACTGGCCCGCAGCGGCGCCCTCGGCCGCCTCCTCGAAGTGCGGTGTGCGTTCCTCCACTCCAGCGATCTCGATCCGACCAAGCCGATCAACTGGAAGCGCCAAAACAAATTCTGCGGCGAGGCCGGCGTAATGAACGACCTTGGCCTCCACGTCGCCCACCTCCCCCTTCGCCTCGGCTGGAAACCCACCACGGTCTACGCGCAGCTCCAAAAAATCTATCCGACCCGCCCCGACGGCAAGGGCGGCACCGCCCCTTGCGATACCTGGGACAACGCCACCCTTCACACGACCGCGTCGATCGGCGGCCATCCCGTCCCACTTACGCTGGAGATGAAACGCCTCGCCCCCACCGAGACCAACACGTGGATCTTCGAAGTCCTCGGCACCGACCACGGGGTGCGTTTCTCCACCAAGGAGCCCAAAACCCTCTGGCGCTACACGCGCACCCCCGAACAGACGTGGTCCAAAACCGATCTGGGATTCGGCACGCCTTTCAAAACCATCACCGGCCACATTTTCGAACCCGGCTTTCCCGACATCCTCCAACAAATGTGGGCCGCGTTCCTCGCCGAACGCGCCGGCCTGCTCGGCGATCGCTTCGGTTGCGCCACGCCCGACGAGGCCGTGGCCCACCACGAAATCTGGACCGCCGCCCTCGCCAGCCACCACGAACAGAAAATCGCCCACCTCACCTAAGCCCCTCCCATGTCACGCAACGGAATCCTCGCCGGCGGCAACTGGATCGTCGACCACGTCAAACTCATCAACACGTGGCCACCCCAAGACGCCCTCGCCTCCATCCTCTCGCAGTCCGACGGCAACGGCGGCTCCGCCTACAACCTGCTCAAGAATCTCTCGCGCCTCGGCGCCGCGTTTCCCCTTGAAGCGGTGGGCCTCATCGGCGACGACGCCGATGGTCGAGCCATTTTCGCCGACTGCGCCGCCCACCGCATCACGACCGCGCAACTGCGCACCACCCGTGAAGCCGCCACCAGCTACACCGATGTGATGACGGTACGCGACACCGCGCGCCGCACGTTTTTCCACCAACGCGGCGCCAACGCCCTGCTCGCCCCCGCGCACTTTGATTTTGCCGCCACCCACGCGAAGATTTTTCACCTCGGCTATCTCCTGCTGCTCGACGCCCTCGACACCCCGGGCCCGGACGGACGTCCCGCCGCCGCCGCCGTGCTTGCCCGCGCCCGCACCGCCGGTCTCATCACCTCCGTCGATTGCGTGAGCGAAGCCGGTCCGCGTTTCCGCACCCATGTCACGCCCGTCCTGCCCGAGGTCGATGTGCTCTTCGCCAACGACTACGAAGCCGAGCAACTCACCGGCCTGACGCTCGGCCGTGGTCCGACTCTAGATCGCGCCGCCGTCGAACAAGCCGCCCGCGCCCTGATCGCGCTGGGCGTACGCGCATGGGCGGTCGTGCATTTTCCCGAGGGCGTCTGCGCCTGCTCGGGCACAGGAGAAATCTGCTGGCAACCCTCGGTGCGTGTCCCGGTTGCCGCGATCGCCGGCACGGCCGGCGCAGGCGACGCCCTCGCCTCCGGCATCTTGTTCGGCCTGCATGAAGCGTGGCCGATGCCACGCGCCCTCGAACTTGGCGTCTGCGCCGCCGCGGCTTCGCTCCGCAGCCCGACTTGCTCCGACTCCGTGGAATCGGCCGTCGCCTGCCTCGACCTTGGCCGCAGCCACGGTTTTCACGCCGACGGCACTCATTGATGATTACCGAAAAATGAGACGGCCCTGGTTGAAAGTAGGGCGGGGTCTATGACCCGCCCATCCACGCCTCGAAGGCGGGTCACAGACCCCGCCCTTCTCCCGAATCGCGTCACTTCTTGGCGCAACTCTCAATAAGGATCAGCCTCTCGCAATAACAGAGGGGCGCCGTCGTAGCATGGGCGTCCCCGCCCATGTTCCAGTCCCGAGGGCGGGACACCCGCGCCGCTTTTTGAATTTCCACGGCGCCCGCCGAAACACCCGAATACAAAAAAGCCGGGCGATTTTGCGCCCGGCTAAACTGAAGAAACGACGGAGCTTTCCGCCGGCCAATTATTGCTTTGGCTTCGGCTTGCGGAATTCCTTGTGCGAAGATTTTTGCTGCGCGTCCAATTCAGCGATCACCTTGGCGGCTTCGTCATTTTTCCCGGCCTTGAACGCGGCCTCAAGTTTACCGACGAGCTCGATCATCTTCTTCATCTCGGTCTTGTAGGCCTCGACGAACTTGGCCTGGTTTGCGGCCGGCTGGTCGGCGGTGTATTCGGGCTTAAAAGCCAAAGATGCCTCGGCCTCTTTTTTGATCGTGGCCACAAGCGCGAGGGAGCCCTCGTTCTTGGTGGCATCGGCGGCTTGGCGCTTCAGTCGGCGCCAAGCACCGTTGAGCTTTTCCATGCGATCACCGAGCTCGGAATGTTTTTCTTCACCTTTGGCGGCGGCCGGTTTGGCGGCTTCGGCGCCCACCAGGGGAGAGCAGACGAGGGCAAGAACAGCAGTGGCGATGAGGAGACGGTTTTTCATAATTGGGAGAAAGGTAGAGGAAGGATACCCCGTAAAGATACGCCGATACCCACCCCGGCGGGCAACTCCATTTCACCGCGAAACGCTCGGGCCAGCTCCAGCCCGCGCATCGTGCCCGGGCGCCGCCGACCCCATGGTCGGGACGCCCACGCACTCCGAATCACCGACGTCGCTTCCCGGAACACCCGTGAAAAAAAGGGAGTGGTTGCCCCGCCCTGCTACAGGAATCACGGGGATCAGCGCGCCGGGGTTGCTTGAGCGCCGAGGCGTTCCGCTTCGTCGAAATGATCGGCGGCTTCGAGAAGTTTGCCCTGTTGCCGCAGCACGTGGGCGAGGTTTCGGTGGGCGTCGATGAACGAGGGCCGCAACTGAATCGCCCGGCGGAATTCGCCGACCGCCGCCGCCAGATCGCCCATGCTCGCGAGCGCGACCGCCAAATTGCCATGCAAGTCCGGATCACCGGGCGCCACCACCAGGCCAGCTCGAAACCGCGCCGCCGCTTCGGGCCAACGTCCGGCTTGGGCCAGAGCGTTGCCCAGCGTGGCGTGAGCGGCGGAAGCAGCGGGTTCCAATTGCACCAACGCTTCGAATTGGACGATCGCCTCCGACCAGCGCGACTGCTGCATCAACGCGGTGCCCCAGTCGCGGCGAATTTTCGCCGACTCAGGGGCCCAGCGCGCAGCCAATGCAAACCGCTCCAGCGCCTCAGGCACCCGACCGGCAGCCATCAGCGCACGCCCGAGGTTGGCATGCGCCTCGGCGAAATCCGGGGTGAGCTCCAACGCACGCCCGTAGCTTGCGATCGCCGCGGCGGTCCGCCCGGCGTCGCGCTGCGCATTGCCGAGATTGTTGTGGTTGGTCGAGTTCCCCGGATTCAACCGCACCGCTTGCTCGAGGTGATAAATCGCTTCGGTCGTGCGACCCTTGGCGGCCAACTCGCAACCGAAATTGTTATGGGCCTCGGCGTAGGCGGGCTTGAGTTGCAACGCCCGTTCGTAGCACGCCACGGCTTCGTCCACGCGGCCAAGGCTCCGCAGCGCATTGCCCAAGTTATTGTGCACCTCGGCGTAGCCGGGTCGCAGTTCCAGCGCCCGGGCGAAAATCGGCAACGCCTCCTCCGCCCGGCCAACCACGACAAGTTCGCACCCAAGATCGTTGTAGCCCGGGGCATCATCGGGCCGCAGCCGCAGGCCCTCCCGCAAGCACGCGATGGCCTCCTCGTGACGCCCTTCTTTTAGCAGCGTGCTGCCGAGATTAAACCACGCCATCGACGCCGCCGGATTTCGCGCCAGCGTGGCGCGCCAGAGCGTTTCACTGCTGAGATACACGGCGCTTTCCCGCCAAGTCAGGAAGCCCAAGCCCCCGATAAGCAGGGCGGAAAAAACGGGCCGCGCCCGACCGAGTACAGCCGGCCAACGGTCCAGTGCCACCGTGATCGCCGCGCCCGCAAGCGCGAGCGGTCCCATGCTGGCGAGGTATTGAAAATGATCTCCGACAAACGAATACCGGAAAAAATAAATGCTGAAAAATCCCAGCACGGGAAACAGCAGCGCGCCGAAAAAAATCGCGGCAAAAAACACGGGTCGCAGCGCCCCCGCCCTGCCCCGCCAAAGTCCGGCTACCACCAGCATCACCCCGGCAAACGGCAAAAACGCCAGCGGCGTAGCCGCAATCTCCCAGCGGGGATAGATGAAGATGAGATCGGCCGGCCACGCCAGTTTTCCGATGTAAAACCAAACCGCGCGGCCCGCGATGACGAAGCGCTCGGGCCAAGTCTGGGCCCAAGCCACCCCTTGGGCCCCCGAATTGACCCGCTGCTCCCAAATCGTCCAGCCGGCGGCACCGAACGACAAGAGGAAGAACGGCACGAGCGGTATTAGGTCACGCCACGCGAACCGACCGCGTCGCCACCAGACGCAGAGCGCCAACACCACCGGCAAAGGCACCGTCGAGGGCTTGCTCAAGATGGCCAGCACGGCGCAGACCAGCGCTCCCACATAAGCGGGATGGCTCAAAGTAAGGCGGGGCGATGCCCCGTCCTGACTTCTCGTTGGCGACGTCGGTGGCGGATCAGAGACCCGCCCAACTTCCAGCCAACGCAGCCAGCCCAGAATAGCACCAAGGAAGAACACCGCAGACTGCGTATTCTTGAGCTCACAGATCCACGCCACCGACTCCACCTGCACCGGATGCAACGCCCAAAGCGCCGCGCCCAACCACGCACCGCGTGCGTTCAGGCGCACCAGCACCCGCCACAACAGCACCGCCGCCAGCGCATGAAAGAGCAGCGTGACGACATGATAGCCAGAGGGATTGAGCCCCCAGAGCGCGTGCTGCACCCAGAAATTGGTGAGAACAAGGGGGAAATAATTCGCCGCCGCCGTTGTCCAAATCTCCTTCAGACCAAGCGGGCCGACGATCGTGGGATTGGCCGTGATGTGCAGATCGTCGTCCCACAGAAAGTCCCCGGGCAGCGCAGGACTGAAGCAAAGGACCACCGCAGTGACCAAAACCAAACCGAAGACGAGGTTTCGCCAGCGGCCTTGGCCGGACCGCTGCGATTCCGAAGTAGGCTCATTCATGGCTCCACCACTCCCACGCATGGATCATCTCCGGGTCAATGTCCCCGCTCCAAATCCCGGAGGAAACTTACGCCCGGCCCAAACTCGGCACCGGGTTTGAGGCAAGCGCACGGAGAATTTAGAACGTAGCCTTAAAACCGAGCACCCAATTCGCGCCATACTCCTGAAAATTGCGCAGCGCGGGGTTCACGCCCTCGGGCGATCCGGGAGGCGACTCATACCAAATCACGGGAACTCCGGTAATGTTGCGTCCCTGCAGATACATGGCGTAGCGCTGGGAAAACGTCCAAGACATCGACAGGTCGAACTGGGTGATGGCGGCTTTGTAGCGGCCGTAAATACCGTTGGGGGAATCATCACGCCAAACCATGCCCAGCGAGCCATTGAAGCGACGGTAAGAATAGCCCAAACGCGAAGTCAGGCGATGAGGCGACAGATTGTTCCGGCGCTGATTCGCGTAAGAGCGGGTGTAGGCGATATTCACATTTGTCCCGGCGAACATCACCGGGAGAAACCCGAGGGTCTGTTGGTAAGCCAACTCCATATTTCTAAATTTCCGCTCCTCGTTACTGTTACGCGTCGAGCGGAAAGTATAGACGATGAAATCCGGGTCATCGATGCCGAACTCCTCGGCGGTAAAATCAAAGGTCTCACGCAAATTTCGGATCTCATTTTGTGAGAGCGCCACCGAAACCTGGCCCGGCGCTCGCGCTCCAAAGTAGTACGAGAGGCGCGTCTGATAGTTCTTGGAGAATTCCGGTTTCAGATCGGCATTTGGCGCGTCCACCCGCTGGAGGTCCTCCAGCACGTTGAAGTTGCCCGTTAGATTATCCACCGGCGGCCGCGAGATGGCCCTATTGGCGCCGATTTGAAACTCAAGCTGCGGGGTGATTTTAAACTTAAACACCGTAGAGGGAAATACATTGTAATACTCGGACTCGCGGACGACCCGAGGTTGGCTGAGGAACTGATACTCCAGCCCCGGAACCGTGGTCGCACGGCCCGCCGCGTTCACCGGGAAGCCGGCCGCCACGATTTCCCGTCGGAGGCGTGGATCGAACTCGGTAAACTCATTCAACGTGTTCTCAACGCGCACGCCCACCCGCATCGTCAAACGACGTGAGAGTGAGGTGTCAGCCTGCAGAAAACCGGCGGTCACCGTCTGTTTGAAATTCCGGCGGGTGCCGACATTTGACGTATACCAATTATCCGGGACGGCCGTGTTGACAAAAAGCTCGGGTTTGGTCCGGAACAGATAGGCAATCTGATTGCGGTCGGCCCGAGGCGGCATGCCCTGTACGCCGGCGAGGTTGAAAACCGTCAAGGCATTGGTCGTGCCGGTATCGAAAGGATGCGAGGAAATGTAGCCCAAGTTGGCCCAGTTGCCGAACGTGGCGTTTTGGTTGGCGCCCGTGGTCGGGTTCACGGTGGTGGTGTTTCCTCCGGGTCCCACGTAGGACCAGATTGACTGCGATCCGATGTCGAAATTCTTGCGCGTTTCCTCGTTCCATTTTCCGCCCATTTTGAGGGCGGTCGGGAACCGGCGGAAGGGCAGCACCCAGCGCCCGTTCAGTTGGCCGTTCCAAATTTCGGTAAACCAAGTGCGGCCGGAGTTCTGGACCCGGGTGCCACCGCTACGGGTATTCGTGTCGGTGAAGCTGCGGAGGTCATACCAGTCCGGACCCGACGTCTGCCGGATGGTCCATTCCCAAGATTCGGCGTGGGGCCGCGTCGCGACCCAATCGCTCGGCACGCCCCCGCCCTCGGATTCGCTAAATCCTCGCTCAAGGGCTTCGTAGTTATTGACCGACTTGGAGAACGTGAACGCTCCGTCGAAGGTGAAGGCATTGATCTTGTATTCAAACTTCGGCGCAAACGTGCGGGTGTAGGTGAGCTTGGAGGAGGAGCCACCCCCGTTGTTGAGCGTCGGCACCGTGTTCGTCGCCGAGCGAGCCGTGCCGACCGTGAGGATGCCGTCCCCCGTGACGAAACTGCGCCCGTTGTTGGAGTTAGCGTTATTGTTCGCCGCCACGAACGTGAAGTTGCGGTTCCAAAACTCACCTTCCGTGTAGGTGTAGATCGCATTCAACGAGAGCACCAATCGCGGTGTGGCTTTGAAATCTGCCGTCAAAAGCAAAGAGTCCTTTAGGATAAACTTCGGACCGTCTTTAAAGTTCACCTGCCGGGCGACCATTGGCCGCGTATCCCCGAGAGCGGCGTTGGGATTCCGGTTGTAATCTACGTTTACGTCATATTGCTCGGTATAGGAATTGGCGCGGGAGGCGCTCAACAAAATACCGAGGCGGCGGTCAAGGAACGACTCCGAGTATTCAAAGGCATAGTTGGGCGCCCATTTGTATTCACGAAAATCACTCGGGCCCTGCGTTTTCCTTAAAGTAAACTCCTCATCGTTGAAGTTGATGCTAGTGTTAACCCCGACGCGGCGACCTTTGCGCTCAAAGGCCCGGCGCGTCTTCATGTTGATCGTGCCCGCCGGGGAATCGGCATCGGACTCCGCGCTGGTCGTCCGGCTGATCTCGATCGACTCGATCGAGGTAATGGAAAAGCCCTCGAAACTCGTCGCCCGCGACGCCTCGCCTCCGCCGCGGTTGGCATCCGCGCTGGCCGAGCGAATGCCATCGAACGACACCCCGACATATTGGCTGTCCATGCCGCCGAGCCGCGGACCACGGGCTTCAGATTCGACGTAGTCCAGGTCCACACCCGGCAAGTATTTCAAGAACTCGCCAACGTTGCCGTCCGTGACATCGCCGAAAATGTCCGACGAAACCGACGTGGTGATGTCCATATTGCGACGTTGGGCCTGAATGGCCTTCGCGTTACCCTCGCGCTCGGAATCCACCGTAAAGGCGGCCAGCTGGACCACCCCGTCTTTGCGCGTCACCGGGGCCGGCGCGGCGGTGCTGAGAATATTGATTTCCCGCACCGCCGGGCTGCCCGCGGTGACGGTGAAGGAATCCTTTACCGTGGCATAGCCGGAAAACGAAACGGCGATCGCCGCCGGACCCGCCGCCACATTTGGAAACTGGAACGAGCCGTCACCCTCCGTGTACGTCACTTGGTTCGTGCCCTCGAGCCGCACCTCGGCATTACGCACATACTCATTCGTCACGGGGTTAAACACCTTACCTTGCACGGAGCCCGTGCCGCCCGATTGGGCCACGAGGGCTGCGGCGGAAAAAAACCAGCCAAGCAGGAATGCGAATGGCGATAGCTCACGCCAGAATCGGGCACTTTTCTGAGTCATAATGGGGGGGGGTTAGGGGGATCGGCACTGCCGGTAAAGCGGCACCGAGTAGCTGTATTGACGACAGTTCAATCAGAAACCTCGGAGCGCGTTTCCGACAAGTTCGAATTCCAAAACAACGAAGAAAGTTTCGTGGTGGCCAAGAAAAAGTTGCCGCGACAGAGTCGTCCCGAAGCAAGGAATGAAGTGCTCCCCATGAGTGAAGACCCCATCGATCCGCCTCGAAAATTCTACAGCCTGAAACCGAGGGAATTTGACGCCATCAATGGACCACCCCGCACCGCTCCCACCGACGCCCTTGATTCGCGACCCGATCCCGGGATCGCGCCCGCTGCGTCCGGTCCGATTACGGTCCAGGGCTTAAATCGCGCCGCCGCCGGTCAAGCACCCGTCCTCGGAGTCAACGGCCCGGTCAACCACGCCAACGACGTTCACGGTCTGCTCGAACTCAATCGCCGCCGCGCCGAAGCCGCCGGTGACTTTACCGTCAAGACCGTCCAGCCCCGTCGGTCACGGCGCAAAAGCGATTTCTGGATGCTCGTCGGTCTCGCCAACCTGTTCTGCGTCGGCTTTACCGCGGCCGTAAGCGGGGGCAGTCCCATCGTCATGCTCTACGGTCTGGCCTGCGGAGGATTCATGACCGCCGCGCTCATTTGGATCATGTGGTTCGTGATGGACGACTACTGATTCTAATTCGCATCCAAATTGGGACAGCTAAAGATCGAGGCAGGCGCTCGCTCGCTCGCGGGCGATCCTTTGCCACAGCACCGCCGCGCGACGCCCAGAATCGCCCGCGAGCGGGCTCCTACCTCCAGCCCCGTGAGACTCATCCTTCATCGCGCATTGAAGTGACCGCTTCGCCGCGCGTCGCAGGGGCGGCGCTCGCCGAAGCCCGAGGACCCCGGCATTCCGGATGACCATCGCGCCCCGCCCCTACCGCCGCGCGCAAAGTTCCCACATCAGCACTGCGGCCGCCACCGAGACATTTAACGACTCGACCTTGCCGGTGCCTGGAATCGTGACGAGCCGCGTGCACGCCGCCGCCACCGCCGGAGCGAGTCCTGTCTCCTCGTTACCCAGCACGATCACCACCGGTTTTGGCCCCGGGCGCGCCGCCTCGGGCCGGCCGCCGCGCGTCGCCGCTCCGATCACCTCATAGCCCGACGCCGCCATCATCTTCGCCAGCGCCGCGAGATCGCGCGCCTGCCATACTTCCAAAAACTCGAGCCCGCCCTCCGCCACCCGGTGCGCCGCCTCGTTGGGCCGCGCCGCCGTCGCCTCGGCTGAAATCACTATCCGCACTACGCCAAAAAACGCCGCCGTGCGCGCGATCGCTCCGAGGTTGTGCGGATTGCCGATCCGGTCGAGCACCAGCACCGACTCCCGCCGCAGCGCCCAACCGCGCACATCGTCCGCCGTAGGCGTCCGCAGGGCCGTCGCGTGTACGACCGCCACGATCCCGCCATGATGCATTGAGCCCGCGATTTTTTCCAACTCCGCCGACGGCACGCAGCGGTAGATTTTCTTGGCGAGCGCGAGCGCCTTGCTCATCGCGCCCACCTTGCGACTCGTGGGTTCGTCAAAAAACACCCGCAAAATCGAATCCGGTTCGCTTTCAAACCGCGCCTTCACCGCGGCGAGTCCGCAGAGCTTGAGTTCCTCGCGCTCCCCACGGGCGGACTCGGTCTTCGCCGCCTTCACGCCGGCGCCGGGCCGACCGACGAAGTCCGCCAACGGCCGCGCCTGAGTCGAGGGCTTCCGGAAAAACGCGTCGCGGGGAGAATAGGCCATACCGACAGCTTGACCCGCGTCGCCGGGCAAAACCAAACAAAACTTCGCGTCGGGCGGCGCAGGAGTACGCTCGCGGGCGATTTCCCCGCGTGAGTGCTCGGTCGGGTCGACTCGGATCGCGCGCCAGTGCAATCCGGCCCGAACGCCTCAGAATCCCTTAAAATGCTTCGGGTCGTCCGGGTCCTGGTAGCGGGTGGTATAGGTTTTATTGCTCGCCGCCAGCTTCAGGAAAACGTCCACGGGCACGATCTCAACCGGGCCTTCGAGTTGCTTGGTGATCTCGACGAGGCTGTTCACGTCGTTGGACTCGCGCACGTGCACGAGCAGGAAATACGGCCGCTTGGCGTTGATCGCGATCAACTCGTTGAGATCGGCCGCCACCTCGTCCCGCGGGCGCCGCGGGTCGATGTAGTAGTCGTAGGAAATCATCGCCCGGGTGTCGCGGAGGTCGCGCGTACGCGCCGGGCCGTAACCGTTGATGAAGCCGATCACATCGGGAAACGCGGCGTAGTAGCGGTCCACCGTTTCCTTGGTCAGGTCGGCGTTGCCGACGTTTCCGTCGGCGGCGGAGTTGTCCATGATCTCCAAAACATGTTCGTCGAGCACCGCCATGAGCGCGCGGGCCTCGGCCATGAGCGGGCCGAATTTATCGGCGGGGATATGATTCGGATACATGTACCCCGGACCGGAGAGACCGCCGATGAAGTAATCGTTCTTCGTCGCGCTCTCGTGGAAATACTCCAGCGCCGCCGGGGAGAATTTCGACCAGTTCATCGTCACCTGCCAGCCGAAGGGCAGCTTGCCCCGCCCCGGCTTGGTCCAGACGCCGATGCCGATACTGTCGGACTGCACGAAGGACACATACACCTTCTGCTCCGCCGTGAGTTTCGCATCGAGGGCGACCTGATGGTTGTTGGTGAACTTGAAGCCCGGCGTGAACGTGAACTGGCAGTTAAAACTGAGATTGGGCAGATTGTGCAGTCCTTCCATCTTGAGGCCGAAGCCCGACAGCAACGTCGTGTGCTGCTCCTCGGTGTCTTTCGCGTAGGAGTGCCAGCCGAACACGGTGCCGAGCGGCGTCATCTCGGAAAACAGCTTCTTCCCCAAGGCAACTTCTTCGGGGTGCCGGCCGGGATTCGCCGAGAGATCGTGGAAGAACATTTTCTGCCGCACGCCCCAGTCGGCCATCGCCGGCATCCGCACCGCGCCCACATGACCGCCCATCAGCATGATCGCATCATGGGTGCAACGCGCCCAGTAGCGCGTGTAAGCATCGGCGTAGATCTGGGCGTCGGTTTGCCCGGTGTAACGGCCGCGGAGGTCGTCGATCCGCTTGAGACCCCGCGCCTCCACTTGGGCGATTTGCGCCTCCGTCACGATCAGCGCGTCTTCCAGCCCCGCGATCGTGAACGCCACGTTCATCGTCGCCGAGACCGCCGGTTCCCAGATCACGTATCCCTTGGCGTGCTTCGCAAAGAGCGCGAGCGCCTCATCCGCCGTCTTCACCTCGGTGAAGACGACACCGTGCTTGCGTTGATAAAACTCGAAGAGCGGCTCGGTAATCTCCCATTGGAAATCTTTTGGGTGAACGGTGTAGAGTTGCGGGGCGGCACGGTTCGCAAGCCCCTGCAAGCTCACGAGCATCGCCTTCTCCGGCATCCCTTTGGCGACGAGCCAATCGCCGTCAAAGCGCATGACCCATGCGGCCCGGGCCACCGGCTGCGCCGAAAAGCCGGCGGCGGTGAATGAAAGAAAACTGACCAGAATGAAGAGTAGACGGCGCATGATTTATTTCTCCCCGATTACTTTGGTGAAACGATACACGAGCGGCTTCGACCGAGTGCTGTGCAGTTCGATCAGGACCAACTCCCGATCGCCTTCGACCAAGCGCAACTCTTGGTAAATCCGCATCGGGAAAACTCCCTGCGAGCTCTCGATCTGCGGCGTCGCCTCGACCCGCAAGGTCCGCCCGCCGTCAAGCCACTCGGCCCGCACCGGAGTCAACGCGCCGCGCACGGGATAGAGCGCCATATGCCGCTGCTCGACCCGGAAAAAATCCTTCACCTCCGTCGGCTTGGCCGTATCCACCGGGTTGGTTGCGGTGAGCTTCGTCACGCGCCACTGCATATCGTGTCGCAGATCGACCCGGGTGCCGTCGAGCGCGACGACCAGATCCCAAGTCGTCCAGCCGTCGAGCGCAGCACTGCGCTTGAGATCCAGCCGCCAATGACCGGCCAGCGCCGGATTCGCCGCCCAAGCCGCCCAAGGCAGCACGCACATCAACACCAACACCCGCATCGAAGTGAATTTCATGACGCCGCCATCAACACCCCGCCCCGGCCGGAAGACTAGGTGAAAGAAAATGAAAATTTAGCCCGCCGCTTAGCCAGCCGGTTGCGTTCCGGTTGTGGAACCGACCGCCGGTCGGTTGTCGGTGGCGAAAAACCCGACCAGCGGCCGGGCCTACGGTTCGGGCAACTTCAGAATCAATTTGCCCGACGGAGTTTAACGGCCCGATTCGCCCGCCGCCCTCACCTCACCCACCACGGTGAACTCCTCGCGGTCGTGATAGAGGTGCCGAATCATGAAACCCGGCGCATAGCGCGACAGCGGCGAATCCGGCGCGCGCAGCTCGCGCAGCAATGCCACCGAATCCACGTGGCCGAACTTCAAATTGAAAACAAAGCGCTTGCACCAACCGCGTGCCAGCCACGGCTCGATCAGGTTCTTCATCACATGGTGCGGCTCCTCCAACAGGTCGCAGAGCATCCAATCGTAGGCCTTGCCCGCCTCGAAATTAAAATGAAACGCATCATCGGTGCAGTGCTCGATCAACGGGTGGTTCAAAGCGCCGCCTTTGAGCGGACCGTTGTCGACCGCCACCACCGCCGCGCCGCGCTTCGCCGCGCTGTAACTCCAGCCACCCGGCGCCGCGCCCAGATCGGCCACCGTCTCGCCCGCCTGCGGCTCGGCGCCCAACACCACGAACGCCTCCTCCACTTTCAAATAACTCCGCGACGGCGCCGCATCGTCGTCGGCCATCCGGCGCTGTCCGTGCATGAACGCCTCGCGCGCCACGAACACACGGCCGAAATCCGTGAACCACACAAATAGCCCCCGCGCCTCGCCCCGCCCTCTCGGCAAATCGGCCACCGCGAGCTTCGCCACCCGTGCGAGCCGTTTCTTGAGTTGCTCGTGGAATTCTTTTTCGACGCCGCTCATCCGCCGCCCGAGTCCCACCAGCTCCGCCGGTCCGCCGAAGACACACGGCCAAGCCGCCTCGACGCGTTCGCCGCGCAGACTCGTCAGGAAAAACTCGATCAGTTTACCCGCGAGGGCGTTGACCGACTCGCCCTTGAGTTCGACCGCGCCGCGCATCGTGACATGGGGAAACGCCAGCCCGCGCACGTCTGCGCCGTCGGCCGCGAGCGCCCAACCGGGTCCGTGTTCGCCCACGACCACGCCCGCGTCCGCGAGTTCACGCACGAGCACCGATTCGAATCCTGCCTGACAGGTCAGCAACATGCCGCCCACCGTGCGGGCAGCCGTGGCATGCCCGCGAGCCGAAAAAAAGCCCGGGCAAAACGCCCGGGCGATTCTTTAATAGCAGGGTGCCGAATTCAGCTCCTGTCGACTTTGGCTCCAGATTTTTTCCAGCCCGCGATACCCGGCGCATAGTGCTTCACGTTGGTGTAGCCAAGAGCGAGCGCAGCGTTGGCACCGGCGCGGTAGGCGCTGCACCGTTCGTTACCGCAATAGGCGACGACCAGCGCGGATTTGTCCTTGGGCAAAATATCCGCGAGCTTTGCCTTCGCGACGGCGAAGTCGACCGCACCGGGGATGCGACCTTCGGCAAAAGATTCGGAACCATTCACATCGAGCAGAACCACCGCCTTGGCGGCGACGGCGGCTTGGAGTTCAGCGTGGGTGATGTCGGCGATTTTAGCGGGACCGGCGAACGCGGACACCGCGATACTAAGCATACTCAGGAGGGTAATGAGTTTTTTCATGACTCCCCGAAGCTGGCGAGAAAACGGGCCGCGGCAAGCCGCGGAGTAAACTCAAACGCGCAATCAAGGTTAGAGACGGCTCTCCGCCGCCGTCTGAAGCACCCACGCCGAGGAGCCAGAACTACGGACGACTCCGAAAGTCGTCCCTGCCCCGCTGAGACCTCTCCGTAGCGGAGATCAGAGCCGATGCAGATGAAACCCGCCATCCACATCGAAGCACGCCCCGGTCGAAAACGGGAACCGGTCTTCGGCGATCGCCCGTACGGCGCGGCCGATGTCCTCCGGCTTACCCCAACGCCGGATCGGCGTGATGCCGCGCTCGGCGGTGATGATCAGCTTGTCGTATTTCTCCTTCACGCCGCCGGTCATGTCGGTGGCGATCACGCCCGGGCGAATTTCGTAGACGTTGATCCCGTCGTTCGCGAGCCGTTCGGCGAAGAGCTTGGTCATCATCGCGAGCCCGGCCTTCACCATGCAGTAGTCGCCGCGGTTGATCGACGCCGTGTAGACGGAGATCGACGTGATGTTGACGATGCGACCACGGAAACCCTCGGCGTCGGGGGCCTGTTTGAGCATCTGCTTGGCGACGAGTTGGGTGAGGAAAAACGGGCCCTTGAGGTTGATCTCGTAGAGGCGGTCGAAGCTTTCCTCGCCGCAATCGAGCAGATCGGCACGGACTTTGGGCGCCACGCCGGCGTTGTTCACGAGCAGATCGATGCGGCCAAATTTCTCCATGGTCTCCGCCACCAGCCGTTCGCGATCGGCCGCTACGGCGACGTCGCCTTGCACGATAAAGCCGTCGCCACCCGCGGCTTTGACCAGGGAGAGCGCCTCGGCGGCGGCTTCGGCGTTGCCGGCGTAATTGATCGCCACCCGGGCACCGGTGCGGGCGAGTTCGATGGCGATACCACGGCCGATGCCGCGGGAGGCACCGGTGACGAGAGCGGTTTTTGAGATCATCAGGTCGCAGTCGAACCCGCGGCGAATTTCGAGGCAAGCCTCCACGGTCACCTGCCTACCAAAGACCGAGATTTACCGTGAGCACGTCCATTTCCGCTCCCGCGCCGTTGACGAGTTCCAAGGTGTTTTCTCCGGCGCGCAGCAGGGCCGGGTCGAAGCGATACGTGCGGCTCGCTTCCGGTGCTGCTCGGCGACCCGGCAGATCACCGGGGCCGATAAATTCGACGAAGAGCTCCGGACTTTTTTGGTGCGGCAACCATTCGAGCGGCCGGCCGTTAAGCTTCACCTCAAAGTCGCTCGCCTCGTGCGGCACACCCGTCACCAAAATCCGCGCCCGGCTTGCCGGCAAGGCCGCCGGCGGCACCGGCAAGGGCAGTTGCACCAGGCCGCCGGCCGGCAACTTCGCGGGCAGCAGGCCCGGCAGCTCGTAGGCCCGGCGAAAACGCGTCGTCGGCACCGAGAAGAGCAAGGGCTTGCGCGCAGCCGTCTCGGGCGATTCCAAGCCGAGCAACCAGTCGTAAGGCACCGCCCCGATTTTTTCGATCCAGCAGGGGAAATTGAAGATATTGATCCCGTCGGCGCCCGACGCGTAGAGCCCCGTGACGGCCGCCCGCATCGATTGCGCACTGTGGCGCTGGGCCCCGTGTTCGATGTCGAAGCCACCGTAGATCGGCACGGCATGGGCACCCAGCGCCGTTCGCAACTCCGCGATGGGTTGAAAGAAATCCGTGTTCAAAAAATGCGCCGTCGAGATCGCATCCACGAGTCCGCGTTGCGCCCACGTCACGACATCGAGCCCCAAAATCGCACAGCCCGCGACCGACGTCGGCACGCGCACGATCAACGAGCGGCCCTTGGCCCGGCAGAGAGCGCGCACATCGGCCACAAAGCCCGTGATCGAATCGCGCTTCGCCCAGACTTCGTCACGGTTGCCCGAGAGGTGCCGCGGGAAACGCATCCAATCGAGCTGCATCCCGTCGAATTCGTAGCGCTCCAGCAGCTCGGTGATGATCGCCAGCATAAACGCCCGCACCTCGGGCCGGCTGTAATCGAGCGCCCAGTTGCGCCAGTCGGTGTCGCCCCGGGCCACCGCCGCCGCGTCCACGATCACATCGGGATGCTCCCGCCGGACTTTCGGGAGATTCCACTCGTCCGCCGCCGTCGGATTATGCACGTCGTTCATGCGCACGGTCACGAAGGTCTCTTTGCCCGAGGCGCGGAGTTTCTCGAGAAAGTAGCCAAACGGGTCCCGGCCCGCCGCGTGTTCCAAAGCCAGTTGTTTATGCCGGGGATCGGTCTCGCCGACTTTTGTCGGATAATAATAACGGCCGGCGCCGGGGCAGAGCAGATACGTGGTCACGTTGGGCGGACACGCCGCGACCACTTCGTCGATGTCCCGCCGGAAGTCGGTCGACAACGTGCCCAACGTGCCGTTGCCGTCGTTATCCAGCAAAATCCGTTTTGGCGCCGCGGCCTCGGCGGTCAGAACCAGCGCGGCCAAAAAGATGAAAAACGAGAACGGGTGCGTTGATAGTTTCATGAGGTGAAATCGAATTAGCTCCGCCAGCGGCCGGGGCGAGCCGAAACCCCTTTCTTTTTTTGGCCGCTTTGTTCTCCTTGGAGCTACTCCCAAAAAAACATGAAACCCGTCACCCGTCGCGATTTCCTCAAAGTCACCTCCGCTGCCAGCCTAGCCGCCGCCGCCGGCTCCTCGTTGGCCTTCGCCGCTCCCGCTGCAGCGGCTCCTGCCCTCAATCCGTTTGGGCGCACCGGCCGCCCCCGCCTGTTGCTCAGTCTCGCCGCCTATTCATTCCGAGAAAATTTCCCGATCTCGCGGGGCCAGCCCAATCTCAAGGTGCCCGCCGGCCGGGCGACCGACATGTTTCAGTTCATCGACTATTGCGCGGCTCAAGGTTGCGCCGGCGCGGAGCTGACCAGCTATTTTTTCTCCGAAGAGAGCGACGCGTATCTGCTTAAGGTGCGACGCCACGCTTTCCTGCGCGGCGTGGCCATCAGCGGCACCGCCATCGGCAACAATTTCTCCCACCCCGTCGGCCCAAAGCGTGACCAAGAGATCGCGTTGACCAAAAAATGGATCGACCGCGCCGCCCTGCTCGGCGCACCGCACATCCGGGTGTTTGCCGGCGTCACCAAGGAACTCGCCCGCGACGCGGCCGATAAACTCGTGATCACCGCCCTCGAAGAATGCTGTGACTACGCCGGCAAGCGCGGCGTCTTTCTCGGCTTGGAAAATCACGACTCCATTGGCAGCGCCGCCACGTTGCTCCCCATGGTGAAAGCCGTGCAGAGTCCGTGGATCGGCGTGAATCTCGACTCGGGCAACTTCCGCACCGCGGATCCCTACGCGGACTTCGCCGCCTGCGTGCCCTACGCGCTCAACGTGCAGTTCAAGGTCGAGCTCAAGGGCAACACCGACACCGCCCGCCCCGCCGACTTGAAACGCTTCAGCCAACTACTCCGCGACGGCGGCTACCAGGGCTGGGTCGCCCTCGAATACGAAGCCAAGGAAGACTCCGCCGTCGCCGTCCCCCGCTATCTTCGCGAGATGCGCGAGATCTTTGCCGCCGGCTGAGAAACCCGCTGGAGTTTCGCCTAAAAAGGCATCGCTCCGCCCACGGCCCCGCCCACACTTGGCGCATGAATCTTCCCGTCATTGCCCAAAAATCTCCCCTGCCCGTCGCCGTCGAAGCCGGAAAAACTTACTACTGGTGCTCGTGCGGCTTGAGCAAAAACCAACCGTTCTGTGATGGCGGCCACAAAGGCTCGGGCTTCTCGCCCACGCCCTACACCGCCGAGAAAACCGGCACCGTTTATTTCTGCGGCTGCAAGCACGGCAAAAACGGGCCGCTCTGCGACGGCAGTCACAAGCAGCTTTGAGCGCCGCGGTGACGCCACCGTTTCCCGGTGCAAATCGCCCTTGAGAACCGGCTGATCCCGGCGGACGTTTCCGCCATGCAAGTTCTCGTTCACCCCAACCGAACCGGGCTTTTCGCCCTGTGCGCCTTGATCGTCGGCGCCGCGAATGTCCCCTGCTGCCTCATCGCCGCGCCCGCCGCCGCTCCCACCGTCGCCGCGCCCACCGGCGCCGCGCCCGCCCAAAGCAGTTCGCCCTACACCAAGGGCCCGAAAACTCGCGATGGCATCGGCGTTTACTACTTCGGCCGCGAGATCGCGCACTACATGACCCATCACGGCGCCCCTTGGCTCGAGCGGGGCGAGCGCGAAATCGAAGAGCGCCCCGACTTGGTCATGAAGGCGCTCGCCCTGAAACCCGGCGACATCGTGGCCGATCTCGGCTGCGGCACCGGTTACTTCAGCTGGCGCATGGCGCAGGCCGTCGCGCCCGCCGGCATCGTCTACGGGGTCGAGATCCAGACCGAGATGCTCGCACTGCTCGACGTCCTCATGCAGCAACGCGGCGTGACCAACGTCGTCGGCGTGCTGGGCACCGCCGAAGACCCGAAGCTCCCCCAACCCGTCGATCTCGCGATCCTCGTCGATGTTTATCACGAGTGCAGTCGCCCCGCCGAATATATCGCCGCCGTTTGCCGCAGCCTGAAACCGGGCGGCCGCCTCGTCTTCGTCGAATACCGCGGCGAAGACCCCGAAGTGCCCATCAAAGCTCTGCACAAAATGACCGAGGCGCAGGTGAAGTTGGAAATGACGGGGCAACCGCTCGACTACGTGAAGACGGTCCACTCGCTCCCCCGCCAGCACCTGATCATTTTCAAGAAACGCGCCGCACCTTGATTTCGCCTCGGCGACGAACCTCCCCGCAAACGAGCGGTCAAAGACCCAATCCCCTCACGTCGCTCCCATGAAAACCCGCACTCTGATCCTCACTTGCTCCGGTCTTGTCTTTTTGCTCGCCGGTTGCGGTCAGCCTCCGGCACCAAACGCCGAACCCACCGCAGCCGAGAAAGCCGAGTTGGCCGTGAAGAACGCCTTAGCCGCAGCCACCGCCAAGACCAAAGAAGTCGCCCGGGAAGTCAGGGATTTGGCGGCCGAAAAGATCGTCGAGTGGCACCTCACGCCGGAGGAAATCAAAGCCGAGCTCGAACGCACGGGCCGCGTGGTTCGCTCCAAAGCCAACGCCGCCGCCGCCAAATCCGGTGAGCTGATCGACAACGCCCGCGTCGTCGCCGTCATCAAATCCAAGCTGGTCGGCGACCAGCAACTTTCCGCCCGCGAGATCGGCGTCGAAGCCAAACAAGGCACCGTGACGCTGACCGGCACCGTTGGCTCCGCCGAACTCATCGGGCGGACCGTCTCCCTCGCTTTGGAAACCGAAGGCGTCACCGAAGTCGTGTCCTTGCTGACGGTCTCCCCTGCTCCCTAAGAAAGCGCCTGCCGGACTTGGATTCAGCCGACTCCCCTTGAGCCGCGACGAGCCCGTCGCGTGCCATGGCCAGCCGTCAATTTTCTTTCGTTTCGCTCCTCCGCAGAGTTGCGCAACGGATTCTTTCTCTTTCCATCTCCGACCGATGACTTACTCCCCACGCCTCCGTCTGCCCCTCGCCGCCACCCTCCTCGCTCTCACTGCCTTGCCGCTCGCCGCCCAAGGCATCCGCGAACGCACCGGCACCATCGCCGAACGCTACACCGCCCTCTGCGCCAGCTGCCACGGCCAAAACATGGAGGGCGGCTCGGCTCCTTCGATGCTCGACGATGTGTGGGTCTACGGCGGCGATGACGCCAGCCTCGCCCGCAGCATCCGCAACGGCTTTCCCGAAAAAGGCATGCCCGCCTGGGGCGCCGCGATCGACGACAAGGAGATCCGCGCCATGGTCATTTATATGCGCGAAAAACGCGCCAAGCATCAGCGCGACAAAACCGACTTCACCAAGCCTATCGAGTCGATCACCGCGACCAGCCAACTCCATCCGTTCCGCGTCGATACCTGGGTCGCGAAACTCGATCAGCCTTACTCCCTCGCCTTCCTCCCCGACGGCCGCTCCCTCGCTACCGAAAAGCGCGGCGACCTGCGCTTGATCGAGCAGGGGCAGCTCGTGAGCAAACCCGTCGCCGGATTGCCCGCGGTCGACAACAGCGGCCAAGCCGGCCTCTACGACGTCGTACTCCATCCGAACTACGCCAAGAACGGTTGGATTTACCTCGCCTACGCCGATCTTCAGACCAGCGCCGACGGCAAGTCCGTCAGTCTCACCCGCGTGATCCGCGGTAAACTCAAAGACGGCGCCCTCGTTGATCAAGAGACCGTGTTCAAAGGTCCGCTCGAATATCACCGCCCCGCCGGCGGCGTCCACTTTGGCGGCCGCATCGCTTTCGATCGCGCCGGTTTTCTGTTCTTCACCATCGGCGAACGCGGCGACGGCAAAAACTCCCAAGATCTCGCCCGGCCCACCGGCAAAGTTCACCGCATCCATGACGACGGCCGCATCCCCGCCGACAATCCCTTCGTAAAGGACGCCAAAGCCGCACCCACCGTCTGGAGCTACGGCCACCGCAACCCGCAGGGCCTCGCCTTCCATCCCGTCACCGGCGAACTTTACGACGTCGAACACGGCCCGCGCGGCGGCGACGAACTTAACCTCGTCAAGAAGGGCCTCAACTACGGTTGGCCGGTCATCACCTACGGCATGAATTACAACGGGACCGCCATGACCGACCTCACTGCCAAGGAAGGCATGGAGCAGCCGCTCACGTATTGGGTGCCCTCGATCGCTCCGTGCGGCGCCAATTTCTACACCGGCGATCTGTTCCCAAAGTGGAAAAACCATCTCTTCATCGCCACCCTCGCCGCCGAGGAACTGCACCGCATCGAAGTCGTCGGCGGCAAAGTCGTCGCGCAGGAAGTTGTCTTCAAGGGCCTCGGCCGGATCCGTGATGTCGTCAACGGACCCGACGGCGCGCTCTACGTGCTCCTCCCCAACCGCATCGCCCGCGTCGCGCCCGCGCTTTAAGGCGAAGCCGGTTTAGCTACTCCTTCGGCACCACTCCGTGCCCGGCCGTGATTCCGGCCACGGAGATCATCCCGCCCGTCACGGCGAATCCCCCGTCGAACGGGTTCGTCGCCATGAACCACGGCGTATCCAAGTCGGCGAATTCAAACCCGCCGATCCCCGTCGCGAAACACGCCGAGACCGACATCGCGAGCATACTCTCGACGTTGCCGCCGATCATGAGGCCAAGGCCCGCCGCGCGCGCCGCCGTCGCCAGCTCCCACGCCGCGATCACGCCGGACTTCATGAGCTTGATGTTCACGACCTGCGCCGCGCCCGCCGCCGCGATCCGCCGGGCGTCGTCCGCGGTGCACGCCGTCTCATCCGCTGCCACGCGCCAGCCCGACTCGGCGATCAATGCCGCGGCACCAGCCAAGTCGTCCTTCGCGAGCCACTGCTCGAGCAACGCGGGCGTGATGCCCGCCGCCCTAAGCCCGCGCACCAATTCGCTCGCCGCGGCGCGGCTGATGCCGGCGTTACCGTCCAAGATCAATGGCGCGTCCGGCGCCGCCGCGTGAATCGCCGTCACCCGCGCGAGATCGCCCGCCGGCCCGCCGGCCCCGCCCACTTTGACTTTGATCTGGCGAATGCCGCGCGCCCGGATCGCCCGCGCGGCCTCGGCCGCCTCCGCCACGGTGCCGGTCGTCACCGTCATGTCCGTTTCCAGCGTGGTGCTCGCCCCGCCGAAGAACTTCCACAACGGCTCGCCGCGCCGCTTGGTCACCGCATCGAGTAACGCCATCTCAAGCGCGCACTGCGCCGAACCGCAACCTGCCCCGCCGCGCGCCGAAAACTCCGCCGCCAGCGCCCGCCACTCCGCTGCGTCGCGTCCCGGCAACCACGCCTGCGCAGAGCGCAGCGCGGCGAGCGCCATCGCCTGCGTCTCGCCATTGTAGGGCGGCAGCGGCGCCGCTTCGCCGTAGCCGCGCGTACCGTCGGCCAGTTCGAGCGTTACGAGCACATTGTTCGCCATCGCCTGCGCGCCCCCGGAGATGCCAAACGGCACGTGGAGAGGAATATCAAGCGGCGCGACCGCGACGGCGCGAATGGAGGTGGCTGAAGTCATCCGCCCAAGTTGCCCCGCTTTATCCCACCCGCCGATAATTTAATAACGCCCGCGGCGCCACCCCGTGCACCGCCTTGAACGCCCGGGAAAAATGATACGGGTCGTCAAAGCCCACCCGCGCCGCGACCTCTTTGATGAGCCCGCCGTGCTCGATCAGATGCTCGGCCGCGATCGTCATCTTTCGGCGCAACAGATACTGATAGGGGCTCGTCCCTTGGTAACGGCGAAACCACCGGCACACGCTCGACCCCTCGACCGCCGCCAGCCGCGCGATTTCCTCCAACGTACCGAGCCGTTCCGCGTGCGCGTCGATCAGCGCCTTGCACCGCAAGAACGCCGCCCGTGCCGGCTCGACCGTCGGCGATGCCTGCGTGGTGGTGGCCTCGATCTTCAACAACAGGAGTTCACCCAGCGCCGAGCAAATGCTGCCCGTGAGCGGACCTGCGTGTTGGCCTTCGCGGACCAAATCCTCCAACACTCCCGTGATCTCCGCCGGCACCGCCAGCCGCCGCACCGTCCCCGGCGTGACGCCGCAGCGACTCAACCTCGCCCCGACCGCGCGCCCGGCCAGCGCCACAAAATATTTGACCATCGGATCGCTTGGGTCCGCCCGCAATTCGCAGTCGGTATCCGGCGCGTAGGCGAAGGCCGACCCCGCCCCCAGTTCATGCTCCCGACCATCGAGCTTCACCCGCCCCCGGCCCGCCACCACACACTCCAAGCCGTGAAACGGAAAATGCCTCCGCGCCAGCGCATAGTCGGGGTTGCAGTGCTCACGGCCACCCATGACCCACGCCAGACCCGGCGACTTGCCGGGCGCGAGGTTAAGGAAAAAATACCGTCCGCCCGTGACTTGCCGGGAAAGCAGCGCCGTCGCTTCATTGGGGCCAATTTTATCCATGTCTATGCCGGATCTATCCATTTCCTCAGGTGCGTTTCGAGCGCAATATCTCCGTCGGCACTCCGCCGATTTTCTCTAGCGTCTCAATTTTCATCACCTCTGCCCCCATGCCTAAAGTCTCGAAACTGAAAACCGTTCTCCTCGTCGCCAACGGCGATCTGCGCAACTCCGCCAACGAAGTCTGCTGGCCCGCCCAACGCGCCATGGAGCAACGCCTCACCGCCGCCGTCGCCCAACTCGGCTACCGGCTAGTCCGCGCCCACCCCTACAAGCCCGCGCAAAAACACGGCTTCATCAGCTCGCAAAAAGAGGGCATGGCCGTCTTCGCCGGGCTCGACCCAGAGACGCCGCTCATCGTCGCCGAGGCCGTGTGGCAGTATTCCCATCACCTGCTTGCCGGGCTCATCTCCCATCGCGCTCCGATTCTCACCGTCGCCAATTGGTCCGGCACTTGGCCCGGCCTCGTCGGGATGTTGAATCTCAACGGTTCACTCACCAAGGCGGGCGTGAAGTATTCCACGCTCTGGAGCGATAATTTCTCCGACGAGTATTTTCTCACCGGACTCAAATCGTGGCTCACCACCGGAGTCGCCAAACATCGGACCACCCACGTCAAACCGCTCGCCCGCGCCGCGGTCCCGCCCAAGGCCCGCGCCCTCGCCAAAAAAATCGCCGACGATCTCCGACGCAAAAAATCGATCATGGGCATCTTCGACGAGGGCTGCATGGGCATGTATAACGCCATTATTCCCGACGAACTCCTCTTCTCCACCGGCGTTTTCAAAGAGCGTCTCTCCCAGTCCGCGCTTTATTACGGCGCGACGCAGGTTCCCGACGCCGAAGCCCGCGCCGTCTACGACTGGCTCAAGAAGAAGGGCATGACGTTTCACCTCGGCACCGACGACGCCACCGAACTCACCGAGGCGCAGGTCATCTGGCAGTGTAAAACCTACGTCGCCGCCCTCCGCATCGCCGACGAATTCGGCTGCGAGTCCATCGGCATCCAATACCAACAGGGCCTCAAGGACCTCCTTCCCGCGAGCGATCTCGTCGAGGGCATCCTCAACAATTCCGACCGCCCGCCCGTCAAAAACGCGGCCGGAAAAGTCATCCGCGCCGGCCAACCGCTCACGCACTTCAACGAGGTCGACGAATGCGCCGGCCTCGATGGGCTTTTCACGAACCGCGTCCACGCCGCCCTCGGCCAGCCGGTCGAAAACACGCTGCACGATCTGCGTTGGGGCGCCACCGACGCCAGCGGCACCACCGACGAGTATGTTTGGGTTTTCCTCATCTCCGGCAGCGCCCCGCCCGCACATCACATCGGCGGCTACAAAGGCACCGACTCCCTCCGCCAGCCTCTGATGTATTTCCGCCTCGGCGGCGGCACCGTGCGCGGCATCGCCAAGCCCGGCGAGATCGTGTGGAGCCGCATTTTCGTCGAGGGCGGCAAACTCAAGATGGATTTGGGCCGCGCCAAGGTCATCACGCTCCCGCAGGCCGAGACCGAGCGCCGCTGGAAAGAGACCACCGTCCAATGGCCGATTATGCACGCCGTCACCTACGGCGTTTCGCGCGACCAGATGATGGCCCGCCACAAGGCCAACCACATCCAGGTCGCCTACGCCAATTCCGCCAAGGAAGCTGACCTCGCCCTCTACGCCAAAGCCGCCCTCGCCGCCGAACTTGGCCTCGAAGTCTGCGTCTGCGGCACGAAGGCCGACGGGAAAGCGTTCTGATTTAAGTAGGGGGAGGTCTCTGATCCGCTCTCTTTCACGCGACAAGCGCCACGGACGCTAAATCCACGCCCCGCCAATGCCAAAATCCGCGCCTCGTTCGCCAATCCGCGCGTAGCCAAACCACGCCGATCCGACTATCCTGAGGTCATGAAAACCATCCTCGCCCCCATCGACTTTTCCGCCGTGAGCGACGCCGTGATCGACGCCACCGTGCTTCTGGCCCGCGCCGCGTCCGCCCGTATTGTCCTGCTGAGCGTGGTCCAACCTCCGGTCATCACGAGTGACTATGGCCCGATGCTCGAAAATATCGGCGAGATCGTGGCCGCGAGTGAAAAAACCCTCGCCCGCCGGCTCAAGCAAGTCGTCAAGCGTCTCGTCGCGACCGACCTACCCGTTGAGACCGTGCTCCTCACCGGCACTCCCGCCCAACTCATCTTGGCGCAGGCCGAGGTCGAACCGGCCGACTACATCATTATGGGCTCGCACGGCCACACGGCGCTCTACGATTTGCTCGTCGGCAGCACTACTCATCAAGTCCTTCGCAAAGCGAGGTGCCCGGTGGTTATCGTCCCGCCGCCGAAGAAGGCCGTAGGCAAAAAAAAGTAGGCGGATCTCCCACCGGCCCACACCGGCCGGCGGCGAACCGATAAGCGGACGGCGCGCCTTACGCACCAACGCGCGCCCGCCTTATCCGGGTTCCACTTTACCCTCATCATGCCCGATGAGCGCGGCTCGGAAGCGGCTTTGCCGCATCGGTCGTTGCTCCCGCCCAGCGAGCTTCGCAACGCTCCCGTTTTCGACGCACTTGCCAAATCACGCAGCGGTTGTTCCCGTATTTGGATGCGTCCCCCCGTCGCCCCCGCTCCGCGTTTCCTCCTCAGCACGTGGCTCCTTGCCACCGCGCTCTCCATCCCGGCCTCGCCACTTCTCGCCCAGGCGCCCGCGCCCGCCACCCCGGCCGCACCGACTGCCGCCGTCGCAGCGCCGACCCCCGAACTAATCCCCGTCAACATGCTCTCTGTGCCCGAGGGCTTTGAAGTCACCCTTTGGGCCAAGTCCCCGCTGTTCAATAATCCGACGAACATGGACATCGACGCCCAAGGCCGCATCTGGATAACCGAGGGCGTTAATTATCGCAAAAATTCCAACCGCGCCTCCGCCGGTGACAAAATCACCGTCCTCTCCGACACCGACGGCGACGGCCAAGCCGACTCCAGTTACACTTTCATCCAAGAGCCCGGGCTCGTCGCGCCGCTCGGGATGTCGGTCATCGACAACCGCATCTTCGTCTCCAACGCCCCCGACCTCATCGTCTACACCGACGTTGACCGCGACGGGAAATTCAATCCCGCGATCGACAAACGCGACGTGCTCCTCACCGGCTTCAACGGCCGCAACCACGACCACTCGCTCCACTCCGTCACCTTCGGCCCCGACGGCCTCCTCTACTTCTCCCAAGGCAATTGCGGCGCCCTTTTTACCGATCGCTCCAACCGCACATTCCGGGTCGGCAGCCCCTACGATCCCATCAATAGCGGCGGCGCCGGCGCGCTCTACAGCTGGCGTCCACCCCAGATCGCCGGGGCCAAGAGCGACGACGGTCACGTTTATCTCGGCGGTTTTACCGTGCGCATGCAGCCCGACGCCACCCGCGTCGAAATCATCGGCCACAACTACCGTAACAGCTACGAACAAACCGTCACCTCGTTCGGCGATGTTTTCCAAAACGACAACGACGATCCGCCGGCCTGTCGCACCACGTTCCTCATCGAATACGGCAACCTCGGCTTCGCCTCCTTTGACGGTAAACGCACGTGGAACGCCGACCGGCGTCCCGGCCAATCCATCCCCACCGCGGAGTGGCGCCAGGAAGATCCTCACACCATTCCCGCCGGCGACGTTTACGGCGGCGGTTCGCCCACCGGTATCGTCAGCTACGAAGGCGAAGCCTTTGGCGAGAAATGGCGCGGCCTGCTCCTCAGCGCCGAGCCCAGTCGCAACGTCGTGTTCGGCTATTTCCCAAAAACTGAGGGCGCCGGCTTCGGGCTCGAACGCTTCGATTTTATCACCTCAAATCAAGAAAAGGAATTCGCCGGCGTCGACTTCAAGGGCGGCATGAAGTCGGTCAACTCCGAGCTGAAAACGTTCTTCCGCCCCTCCGATGTTGCCGTGGGACCCGACGGAGCGATCTACGTTGCCGACTGGTTCGACCCACGCGTCGGCGGCCACGCCGACCTTGATGCCAAGACTGTCGGTGCCATCTACCGCATCGCTCCGAAGGGGTTCAAGTCCGTCGTGCCAAAGTTCGATCTCACGACCACTGCCGGCCAGATCGCAGCATTGAAAAACCCCTCGGTTAACGTGCGCGCCTCCGGCTTCATCCCGCTCAAGGCTCAGGGTGCCGCCGCGGTTCCCGCCGTCGCCGCTCTCCTCACCGACGCCAACCCCTTCATCCGCGCCCGCGCGATCTTCCTCCTCGCCCACCTCGGCGCGCCCGGCATCGCCTTGGTGGAAAAACAACTCGCCTCCGCCGATGCGCAAACCCGCGTCGTCGCTTACCGCGCCCTACGCCGCGCCGACCAACCTTATCTCAGCCACGCCGCGAAGCTCGCCTCCGACCCCTCGCCCGCCGTGCGCCGCGAGGTCGCTACTTCCCTCCGCGACGTCCCCTTCGCCGCCGCCCGCGATATTCTTCTCACTCTCGCCAAAGGCTACGACGGCAAAGACCGCGCTTACCTCGCCGCTTGGGGCATCGGTGCCACTCATAAAGAAGCCGATCTTTATGCGGCCCTAGCCGCCGCCCAGCCGGAAAAAGACCCGCTCAAATGGTCGTCCGCCCATGCTGACCTCGTCTGGCGCCTCACGCCCGCCGATGCCGTGATGGCATTCACCACCCGCGCCTCGTCCAACGCCCTGCCCGATGCGGCCCGCCTAGCCGCATTGACCGCGCTAGGTTTCACGCCAACCCGCGATGCCGCCTTCGCGATCCTGGACCTCGCACAAAGCGCCAAAGGAAAAGTTCAAGCCACTGCCCTTTGGTGGCTGCTCAACTACAAAGATTCCCGCTGGGCCGCCTTTGGGCTTAGTCCCGAGCTCAAATCCCGCGGTCTCTACGACCCGGAAAAGGTCGTATTAACTGCGAGCGTCATCGCCCCGCCGCCCCCCACGAAGCTTCCGCCGGTCGCCGAAATCGCCGCTCTGAAAGGCGACGCGGCCCGCGGCGCCGCCTTCGCGGCCACCTGCTACATCTGCCACCGCATCGGCGGCAACGGCGTCGATTACGCACCCGACCTTACCGGCTTCGCCAGCCGCCAGACCACAGAGGTCGTCATCAATTCGATCGTGAATCCGTCCTCCGACATAGCTCACGGGTACGAGGGCACCGAATTCATTTTGAAGGACGGCACCGTCATCCACGGCCTCCCTCTCACCTCAGGCGATCCGGTCATCGTTCAGTCGATGGGCGGCACCAACCAGATGATCCCCGCCGGCAAAATCAAATCCCGCCAGCGCCTGAACCGCTCTCTCATGCTCAGCGGCGAACAACTCGGCCTCAACACCCAAGCCGTCGCCGATCTCGTCGCCTACCTCAAGACCCAGTAGACCACCGCCCAAACTGGTTTTTCCAAGGGAACACCGGCATCTCCGATCCCGGCCAGCCAATCCCCAAGCCCCGACGTTACCGTCGGGGCTTTTTCGTCCACCGCACCATGTGACCTCGGAAAAAATCTCTATTTTCTGCCACGATCCACGCGTTGTCCGTGTGAATCAAACCGCCCCACCGTCCGCCCTCGCCGGTGCCCCGAATCCGATCACGTCCAAAGTGACCGCGCCCGCGAACGTCGCTTCCACCCAAGCTCCCGCAGCAAGTCCGCCACCGACCCACCCAACCATTTCCAGCAGCCGGCTGATACCAATAGCGGTTGAGTTTTATCCTCAAACCCACGGACAAGATGACCGTGCCACCTCGGAATCCGCAGTCCAAAAAATCAACGGCCATTGGTATCAGTCCGACAAACCGGTTGGTGCAATTCTCGTCGGCTGGGCGATCAAGCACAAAATCGTCATCTCGACCGAGCAAGTCCAAATCCTCCGGGAGCTCCTCGCCATCGTCGGCCTGAGGCACAGCCAAGCCTAGCCTACGATCACTTGCCCTCCGGGCAACGACCGAGTCCGGCCGATCACGGTTGCGAAATCCGCGCGTGGGCAAATGCCGCGCACTTCGCGTGAATCTCCTGGGCCGAGCCCAGCGCGAGGACTTCAACCGCCAAGGCCCGGGCATCGGCCATAGTCATTCCCCGCACCAGGTATTTTACCGCCGGAAGCGAAGGCGGCGTCATGCTCAACGCATCCACCCCGAGCCCCAGGAGCAAAGGCACATAAATCGGATCGCCCGCCATTTCGCCGCACACACCGACCGGCACGCCCGCTCGGTGGGCTGCGTCCACGATATGTTGCAACGTGCGCACCACCGCCGGGTGGGCCGGCTCATAAAGATGGGCGACACGATCGTTCCCGCGATCGATCGCGAGCAGATATTGGATCAAATCATTGGTTCCGATACTGAAGAAATCACAGGTCTTCGCCAGCAGATCGGTCGTCGTCGCCGCACTGGGAATCTCGATCATCGCGCCGACCTTCATCGCTTCGTTGAAGCGTTGACCGCGCGTTTTCAGCTCGGCTTTGCACTCCGCGAGCACCGCGTTCGCCTTTCCCAATTCCTCCGGGCCGCTGATCATCGGGTACATCAGCCGCACGTCGCCGTGCACACTCGCCATCAAGATGGCCCGCAACTGGTCCTTGAAAATCTCCGGATGCTCCAAACAGAACCGGATCGCCCGAAAGCCCATGAAAGGATTCGCCTCTTTCGGAAAAAGGTCCGACTTGCCCTCCATCGGTTTGTCCCCGCCGAGGTCCAGCGTGCGGATCACGACCGGGTTCGGCGCCATGCCCTCGACCACCGCTTTGTACGCGACAAACTGCTCCTGTTCCGAGGGAATCCGCGCCGAGTTGAGGAACAGATACTCGGTGCGATACAGGCCGACGCCTTGCGCAAAATACTCCTTCACCAGAGCAACTTCGTCCACCTTCTCGATGTTCGCCTGCAAGGTGACCGTCACGCCGTCCAGCGTCACCGGCGGCCGGCGATTCGCCTCGAGCAGACGTTGCTCGAAGGACTTCTTGTCCGACTGGATCTTTCCGTAGCGGAACAGCGTTTGCTCCGTCGGGTTTACAATCACCAGCCCGTCGTAGCCATCCACGAGCACCCAATCGCCGGTCTTCACCCGCTGCGTGAGATTACGGACGCCCACCACCGCCGGGACTTTCATGGATCTGGCGACGATCACCGCGTGGCTCGTCTTGCTGCCCGAGTCCGTCACGATCCCTAGCGCCGCGCTCCGGTCGATGCTAGCCGAGTCCGACGGCGAAAGGTCGTTCGCGACCACGATCCGCTTCTCCGCCAACCGGCTCAGACTGTTCTCGGCCTGCCCCAACATGTTTTGCAACACGCGCTGCGCCACATCGCGGATGTCCCCGGCGCGCTCCCGCAGATACTCGTCGTCGATCTCCGAAAACGCCTGGATGTAACGCGCCGAAATCTTGTTGAAGCAGATCTCAATATTGCTCCCCGTCGCCTCGAACTCGCGGATGGTCTCGCCGATCAACGCCTGATCCTCGAGCACCAGCAGATGCGCATCGAAAATCAGCGCCTCATTCTTGCCCAAGTTTTTCTCCACCTCGTCTTGGATCTTCGAAATCTGCTGCCGCGTCGTTAGCAGCGCTTTGTCGAATCGCGAAACTTCCTCGATCCGCTTGTCCGCATCGACTTGGTAACACGGCACCTCGACATCGCTCTGCAGATACACAAACACGGTGCCATAGGCGATGCCCTGCGAGGCGGAGATGCCTTGCACGATAACTTCCTTTTTTGTGCGTGGTTCCGTGGCCATTAAAGTGAGCGCAGCAGGCGCGGTTGAGCCGCGTGCGGCTCAGATTGATAACGCTTTCCGGCCGAGCACGGGTCAATGCTCTTTCACCGCAACTTCGCCTCGACCACGAAACTTGTCGGCCCCCACGCCGCCCGCACCGTTTGGCCGATCACCGCCGCGTCCATTCCGTCGGGCAACAACGCGAAACACGCGCTCCCGCTTCCGCTCATCCGCGCGACCAACCCGAACTCATCGCGCAACTGCTCCAGCAACGTCGGCAGCGCCACAAACTTCTCAAACGCCACCGGCTCCATGTTGTTAAAGAGCAACTCCTCCGCCGCGCCGTCGCCGCCGACCCATGCTGCTAAACGAGCTTCCGCCTCCGCCTCCGGCAAATAACCCGACGGCGCTTTTCCCGCCATCCGCCCATACGCCCACGGCGTCGCGATCCCAAAACCCGGCTTAAACACCAATACCCGCCGCCCCCGCAACCGTATGCTCGCGCCCGCCGGCAAAACCTCGATCCGCTCGCCGCGCCCCCGCATCACCACCGGCCCGTCGTGCAAAAAAAGCGCGCAGTCCGAGCCAAGTCCGGCCGCCATCGTCGCCAGTTCAGCTGCTCCCAGCGCCAAGCCCGACAGAGCATTCAGCGCCCGCAACGCCGCCACCGCATCACTGCTCCCGCCGCCCAGCCCCGCGCCCATCGGCACCCGTTTCGTCAGCGAAAAATCCACGCCCAGGCCTTTTCCCGGCCAGCCCGTCGCCGCCGCAAAGGCTCGCGCCGCCTTCACCACCAAATTCGTTTCGTCGGTCGGCACCGTCGCGTCATCACAATGTAACGTCCATTCACCGCCGCCTTCCCCCCGCTCCCGCACGTCCGCCCGTAGCGTGTCGCCGAAATCCAGCGTCGCCGCCACCGAGACCAAATCATGAAATCCATCCGCCCGCCTTCCCGTGATCGCGAGAAACAGGTTCAGTTTAGCCGGGGCAAAAATCTCGATGGCGCGCACCCGCTTACCAAACACCGCCACCCCCACCTCGGGCCAGCCGCATTTTTTGGCTTTTGATTTATCCCCCGAAGCTCCCTCACTCTTCCGTCTAACGATGGCCACCGACCTTATTCTCGTCCTCGACGCCCAAGCCCCGCGCACCGTCGCCCCCGCCCTCCGCCAACTCCAGGGCACTGTCCGCTGGGTCAAGGTCGGCCTTGAAATGTTCACCGCCTGCGGTCCCGACTGCGTACGCGAAATCGCCGACCTCGGTTTCGATGTCTTCCTCGACCTAAAGCTCCACGACATCCCCAACACCGTCGCCAAGGCCGTCGAATCCGTCGCGCCGCTCCCGATCAAGATGCTCACCCTGCATACCTCCGGCGGCCGCGAGATGATGCAGTGGGCCGTCAAAGCCCAACAACAGCACGCCCCGCACCTCCTTCTCCTCGGCGTCACCGTCCTCACCTCGATGAGTGCCGAAGGCCTCGCCGAGACCGGTGTCGCCGCCCCGCCCGCCGACCAAGTCGTCCGCCTCGGCCGCCTCGCCATCGACTCCGGCCTCCGCGGCCTCGTGTGCTCGCCTCTCGAACTCGCGCCTCTCCGCGCCGTGCTCCCGGCCGATGTCGCGCTCGTCACCCCCGGCATCCGACCCCGCGGCGCCGATGCCGGCGACCAGACCCGGATCATGACTCCCGACGAAGCCGCCCGCGCGGGCGCCACCCACATCGTGGTCGGCCGCCCCATTTTCAAAGCCCCCGACCCGGTCGCCGCCGCCCGCGCCATCCTCGCCGAACTCGCCGCCCGCTAAACGACCGCGCATTCGGAATTCCGTTTCCGATTTCTCATCTCTCAGCTCTCAACTCTCAGCTCTCCCCCCTTCCAGCCATGAGCCGCACCGCCGCCATCCTCCTCGCCGCCGGCAGCAGCACGCGCATGTCCGGCGCCGTCGCCGACAAAATCCTCGCGCCCCTCGCGGGCCGGCCCGTCTTCGCCCACAGCGCCGCCGCTTTCGCCGCCAGCGGCGTCGCCGATTTCTATGTCGTCGTTTACCGCGACCAACGCCAGATGCTCACGCTCTCGGCGCATGCGCCCACGCCTTGCGTCCTTATTCAGGGCGGGGCCGAGCGCCAAGACTCCGTCGCCGCCGCCCTCTCCGCACTCCCGGCCGATATCGCCCACGTGTTCATCCATGACTGTGCGCGCCCGTTGGTGAGCGCCGAGCAACTCGTCGCACTTTACAAAATCGTTCGCCGCGAGGGCGCCGTGGTTCTCGCCCATCGCGTGACCGACACCATCAAAAAACACCGCGCCAACGCCCGCCTCAAGACCCTCGACCGTGACCGCCTCTGGGCCATGGAAACCCCGCAGGTCTTCTCCCGCGAACTCATCGTCCGCGCCTACGCCCGCGTCGCCCGGAAGAAACTTCGCATCACCGACGATGCCCAAGCCGTCGAGGGCCTCGACCACCCCATCGCCCTCCTCGAAAACACCGAGCCCAATCCCAAGCTCACCACGCCCGCCGACCTCGCCTACCTCGATTTTCTCATCGCCCGCTCCGCCCCCGCACCCGACACGTCCGACTCCTCGGCTCTGTTCCCGCCCCGCACGTCCGCCTGATTTTTCCCGACATTTTTTCCGTGTTTTCTGTGTGTTCCGTGGATCAATTCCGCTTCCGCACCTTCGCATGAACCTCCGCATCGGCCACGGCTACGACATCCACCGCCTCGTCCCCGGCCGCCCGCTCGTCCTCGGCGGCGTGCGCTTCGCCACCGACTTCGGCCTCGAAGGCCACTCCGACGCCGACTGCCTCACCCACGCCATCTGTGACGCCCTGCTCGGCGCCGCCGCCCTCCCCGACATCGGGCATTTTTTTCCCAACACCGATCCGGCCCTCCGCAACATCGACTCCCAAATCCTTCTCCGCCGCGTCGTGGCCGAACTCGCCTCGCGCGGATTCTCCCTCGTCAACATCGACGCCTCGCTCATCGCGGAGAAACCAAAAGTCGCTCCGCACCTCGACGCGATGAAGGCCGCCCTCGCCGCCTCCACCGGCCTACCCGTCGATTGCATCGGTCTCAAAGCCACCACCAACGAAGGCGTCGGCGACCTCGGTCGAGGCCTCGCCATCGCCGCCCACGCCGTCTGCCTCATCGCCAAAAACTAATGTCCGCTTCCCTGCTTCCCTCGTCGGCCCTCCCTCGGCATCTCTTGCGCTTTTTCGCGGCCATCGCCGTCCCGTTCCTTCTCTTCGCCTTCACCGGCTGCGGCAAACGCGAGACCACCGTCGAACTCGGCAACCGCGAGGGCATCCTCCACCTCAGCATCGGCTCCGAACCCTCCGATCTCGATCCGCAGACCGTCACCGGCACCGGCGACGCCAAGATCATCCAGGCCCTCTTCGAACCCCTCGTCAGCTACGAGACCGGCACGCTTGCACCCGTCCCCGCCCTCGCCGAGCGCTGGGAAATCTCCGCCGACGGCCTTACCTACACGTTTCATCTCCGCCCCGATGCCAAGTGGTCCAACGGCGACCCCGTCACCGCCCAGGATTGCGTCGATTCGTGGCGCCGCATTCTCACGCCCTCGCTCGCCGCCGACTACGCCTACTTTCTCTACCTCCTGCGCGGCGCCGAAGATTTCAACAAGGGCCGCTCCGCCGATTTTTCCAACGTCGGCGCCGTCGCCCGCGACGCCCGTACGCTCGTCGTCACACTCACCCACCCCGCGCCCTACTTCCTCCAGATTCTCCTCAACTCCCCGTGGCGCCCCATCCACCTCCGCTCCATCGCCGCCGTCGGCGACCCCTACAACCGCAGCACGAAATGGACCCTCCCCGGTGCCCTCGTCTCCAGCGGCCCGTTCGTCCTGAAGGAGTGGTCCCTCAACCGGCGCGTCATCGTCGAGAAATCCCCCACCTACTACGACCGCGCCAAGGTTCGCCTCAACGCCCTCCACTTCTATCCCATCGACAACATCGACGCCGAAGAACGCGCCTTCCGCGCCGGCCAACTCCACATGACCTGGGCTCTGCCGCTCTCCAAGGTCGTCCCGCTCCAGCGCGAAAAATCTCCCGCCCTCCGCATCGATCCTTTTCTCGAGACCTACTTTTTCCGACTCAACGTCCGCAAAGCCCCGCTCGACGACGTGCGCATCCGTCGCGCCCTTTCCCTCGCCATCGACCGCGACGCCATCGCCACCAAAATTCTCCCCGGCGGACGCCAACCCGCCCCCACTTTCGTCTCGCCGCTTCTCGTCGGCTACACGCCCCCGGCCCGCAAAGCCTATGACCCCGAGGCCGCCCGCCGCCTGCTTGCCGAGGCCGGCCACGCCAAGGGCGCCGGCCTCCCGCCCATCGAGATTCTCTACAACAATTCCGAAATCCTCCGCCTCGTCGGCGAAGCCATCCAGCAGATGTGGTCGCGCGAACTCGGCGTCGAGGTCCGCCTTTCCAACCAAGAGAAAAAAGTCGTCTTCGCCAACCGCCGCGCCGGCGACTATCAGGTTCTCCTCGGCAGCTGGACCGCCGACTACCTCGACGCCACCACGTTCCTCGACATGTGGCTGAGCGATTCCGGCAACAACCACACCGGCTGGAAATCCCCCGCCTACGACGCCCTCGCCGCCCGCGCCCGCACGATCGCCGACCCCAACGCCCGCGCCGCCGTCCTCGCCGAGGCCGAGACCCTTGTCCTCGATGCCGCGCCGATTATCCCGATTTATTTCAACACCCACGTCTACCTGCTCCACCCTTCCGTGAAAGGCTGGCAACCCACGCCGATGGACCACACCGACTACCGCTACGTCTCCCTCGAAAAGTAGGGCAGGGTCTCCGACCCGCCCTCCGCGCCTCCGCCCATGTCACTCTCGCGCCCGTCCGCCTCCACGAGCCCCCGCCTTCGTCTCTCCGGCCCTTTCGCGCTGCTCTTTGCACTCCTCTGCGTCTTTTTGCTCCCCGCCTGCGCCAAAAAACATCCCGCGCCCCCCTCCGACACCGCGCCCCAAGTCCTCCGGCTCAGCCAACGCAACGAACCCGCCGACCTCGACCCCGCCACCGCCACGCTGCCCGACGAATTCTTCATCATCCGCGCGCTCGCCGAGGGCCTCGTCACCGCCGGCCCCGACGGCCGCACCCCGCAACCCGCCGTCGCCTCCCGCTGGGAAATCTCGCCCGACGCGCTTACGTACACGTTCCACCTCCGCCCCGAGGCTCGCTGGTCCAACGGCGACCGCGTCACCTCCGGCGACTTCATCGACTCTTACCGCCGCATCCTGACGCCCGCCACCGCCGCGCCCAAAGCCCCTCTTTTTTTTCCCGTCAAAAACGCCCGCGCCTTCGCCGCCGGCACTCTGACCGACTTTTCCTCCGTCGGTTTCACCGCGCCCGATCCCCGGAAACTCGTCGTCACGCTCGAGCACCCCACGCCCGCGTTTCTCCTCTACGTCGCCAGCGGCCCTTGGCTGCCCGTTCACCCGGCCACCGTCGCGAAGCACGGCCGCACGTGGACCCAGCCCGCGCATCACATCGGCAACGGGCCCTTCACCCTCGCCGAGTGGCGCCAACAGCAACGCATCATCGTCAAAAAAAATCCCGCCTACCGCGCCGCCGCGGCCGTGCGCCTCGACGAAATCCAGTTTCTCCGCTTCGACAGCGGCGACACCGAAGAACGCGCCTACCGCGCCGGCCAAGTCGATGTCACGATGTCGGTTCCCGTTTCGAAACTTGAAACCTACACCCGCGACCGCCCCGCCGAGATCTTCCAAACGCCCCTCGCCGAGACCCGCTACCTTACCTTCAACACCCGCCGACCGCCCCTCGACGATCCCCGCGTCCGCCGCGCCCTAAGCCTGGCCATCGACCGCGAAAAAATCACCGCCCTCGTTCTCCGCGGCGGCCAACTCCCCACCACGACCTTCCTCCCGCCGTCTTTGGTGGAGCCCGATCTCCGAGCGGGCTCTCCGAATCCCACGCCCCAAGCCTCCACTCCCTCGCCCCTCGCCCACGCCCGCGAGGCGGCCGCCCTCCTCACCGCCGCCGGCTTCCCTGGCGGCAAGAACTTCCCCCGCCTTGAACTCACCGGCTGGTCGCAGACCCCCGTGCTCGAGGCGATCCAAGCCATGTGGAAATCTACCCTCGGGATCGAAGTCGCGATCGCGCTCCGCGACGCAAAAGTCCACCTCTCCGCCCTCGGCACCGGCGACTACGACATCGGCTTCATCACTGAAATTCCCGACCTAGCCGACGCCGCCTCGTCCCTCGAAAATTTCACCACCGGCGCCCCCGGCAATTACCCCGGTTGGTCAGATTCCCACTACGACGCACTCTTCGCCCCGCGTCCTCTAGCGTCTCCGCCCAAACTCGAAGCGGGCGCAGCCGAAGCCCTCCTCCTTGAAGCCGCGCCGATCGCCCCGCTTTATTTCAACACGAAAAACTGGCTCAAATCCCCCCGCGTCCAAGGCTGGCAGGAAGACCCGTTCTGGTCCCGCGACTACGTCGGCGTATTTCTCGCCGCACCGTGATCTGCCGCCTCAGTCGTGCCGATTCCGCATCCGCTCCCGACCTTTCCACCTCTCGCCGGAACCCGCTGGGTTCGGATTTCTCGGAAAAATTCCATGCGCGCGAATGGATCGCCGGCAGCCGTTGGTTCCACCGGTCGCACAGCGGTCTCTTTGGCGTAAACGGCGGCTAAGACGGCACTCTCTTAAGCGTCGGTCGCCGCTGGAATTTTTGAATTCGACGCCGCTGCCGCTCGGGCAGCCCCCTTGCTCTTCTCGCCGTCACTCGGCCGCACGGTCATCGCGTAACTACCTCCTAAGGCGAAAAGTCACATCTCAGAGGTGGACAGAGGGGCGCCGGCTTCTAATGTGCACCTCCGGCAAAGTCACACCCCCTGTGAACGCCCAAACCCTGTCTATATGAACACCAAAACCCACCTGAGAAAAGCCTGCTGCGCGTTCATCGCGCTCAGCGCGCTCGCCGTCGCCCAAACCGCCCCCGTCGCCCCCGCGACGAGCGCCGAATCCGAAACCATCAAGCTCACCGAATTCACGGTGAAGGCCGAGCCCAACCGCGGCTACGCTGCCTCGGAAACCCTCACCGGCAGCCGCGTGCGCACGCAGATCGCCGAACTGCCCTACACCGTCAACGTCATCACCAGCGAGTTCTTCGAGGACTTCGGCATTTTTGAGTTCTCCGACAACCTGATCCAGGTCGGCGGCTTCACCGGTCTCGACGTCGGCGGAGGCTTCAATCTGCGCGGCTTCGGTTCCACCTCCCAACTCCGCGACGGCTTCTTCCGCCTCGGCCGCTATGGTTCCAGCAACGTCGACCGCATCGAAATCATCAAAGGAAACAACGCCGCCATCTATGGCCGCACCTCTCCCGGCGGCATGATGAACATGGTCTCCAAGCAGCCCCGGGCAAAAGAGAGTCAGCGGCTTTCGGTCAACTACGGCAACGAGGGCACACAGCGCGGCACGCTGGAGACCGCCGGTCCCGTGGCGCGCACCGCACTCGGCAGCACCAACTACATCTTCACCGCCTCCCACTTCCAAAAGGAGTTCGACATGGAGTATGCCCGCAACCGGAACCAGGAATACTACCTCGCCGTCAAAAATGACTTTCCCGACGGCTCGAGCCTCTTCTTGTCCGCCGAATACTTCCTGCAAATCCGGCACTCACCCAACAGTTCCGCCCCGCTGGTCATCGACCAAAAGAGCACGACCGACGCCTCCGACGATATCGCCGTCGGCTACGCCAAGAATCTCGCCCGCTTCAACGCCCACGGCCCCCGCAGCCAGCTCGACCGCGGTTCCTCCAACTACGGCGCCGTCTACGACAAAAAATTCACCGATATCTTCAGCACCCGCATCGCGTCCAACTACTACCTCGCCCGCCGCTGGGACTATAACCAGAACAACAGCTGGGGCACCATTAACATCAACCCGCCGGCCAACGCCACCACCGGCATCGTTCCTCCCGTCACGTCCACCCGCGGCGCCGTCCCCAACACGACCCGCATCATCGAAGACGGCGGCGGCCTCCAGGCCGACCTTCTCGCCCAATACAAAACCAATCGCGGCAAGGTTGAGCACAAGACCCTGGTTACCCTCGATATCAACGACTACTACCGCTGGGACCCCTCACTCAGATACGCCAATGCAAGCCATCCCAACCTCGTCGCTTGGAACGCCGCCGGATCGGGCCGGGTCGTGACGCTTGATTCCAACCTCAACCCCACCAGTCCGATCAACTATTTCACCGCGCCGCTCGACCCCACCATCGGCGAAAAGACCCGCAACCAGAAGCGCCGCATCACCGTCATCGGCGGTCTGCTTCGCCAACAATCCTCCTTCATGGAGGGTCGCCTGCTCACCTTCGCCGGTCTTCGTTTCGACTCGGTTCGTTTCCGCGATCGCGATTTCATCGGTTTCGCTCCGACGCGGACCGCGCCAATCCCTTATGTCACCGGCTCGATGATCGACAAGACGATCAACCTCACCAAGCCCAACCTTGGCTTTAATTACAAACTTACGCCCAACCTGCGCGTCTACGGCAGTTACAGCGAGAGCTACTTCGTTTCCCAAAACGACAACGCCGCCCAGCATTACGACCCCACCTTCAAGCCCGAGGTTGCCGATGGTTACGACTACGGCTTCAAAGGCTCCTTCTTCGAGGACCGCCTCAACTTTACGGTCAGCGGCTACTACGCCAACCGTTACAACGTCAGCGTCACCAACCTCGTTGAAACGCCGATCGGTTCGGGCAGTTTTGTCCAAGTCAACGAGCGCGAAGGCGACCAACTCGTCCGCGGTTATGAAATCGATGTCACCTACAAGGTGAGCAATGAAGTCTCCACCGGCGGCAGCTGGGGCCACGTCTACTCCATCTACACCGACTTCGGCGAAGCGAACCCCGCTGCCATCGGTCGTCGGGTCAACGGCATCTCGCCGCAAAACGGCAGCGTTTATGTGAAATACGAACCCAAAGGCGGCGCGCTCAATAACTTCTCCTTCAACGTCAGCGTCTCCCACCTCGCCAGGACGCCCACCGAGGCGCCGAACGCCGGCGATACTTACAGCACATCTGCGACCGGCGTCCGCACGATCACCCGCTCCACCCGCCAATATGCCTTGGGCATCCCGTCGTTCACCCTTTGGAGCGTCGGCGCCCGCTACAAGCTCTCGCGCGTCGGCATCTACGACCACACGTTCGCGGTCAATATCAACAACCTCTTCGACAAGGAATACCTCCGCGTCAATCGCCTCATCGGCGAGAAGCAGGCGATCCTGTTCACCTACACGCTCAATCGCTCCGGCTCCCGCCGCTGATCGATCCGACTGCGCACACGTCGCTTAATCGGCGGGGACCAAAAGTCCCCGCCTTTTTTGTGCCCCGATTCAACCGTTCCCGCCTCGCCCCGCTACTGCCGCCCGCGCCAACACCGCCCGACACAGGGCCTCTCCTCGATTAAAGTCCCGGCACGTCTGCGGCCGCGTCTCGTAAATCGTGCAGAGCATCGTCGCCGCATCCAGCGCCACACAGGCGCCGTCGCCCCGTTGATCCATGCAGCGCACGCCTTCGTGCTCAGTCGTCAACGCCACTTCCACCACATCCCCCGCGCGCAATTCCACCACCAGGTGACAGCAACGCCCACAACCGGCGCACAACGGGAGATCGGGATAAGTCGTAATCCTGCGCAGCCCGACGCCTCCGGCGCCCGATTGCGACCCTTTTGATTTCCTTCGGGCGCAACTCCGCACCACGCTCGCGTTCTCTTTGCCCGTGCTCCGCGACTCCCCTAAGTCCCGCTCCCGCTCCGCCCGCGCCGCCGCCCATTGGCTGCCAAACGGCACCGCCGCCTACGCCCGGATCCTCGCGCTCACCGGCGCCGCCCAAACCTCCATCCGCTGCGAAACCTACATCTGGGGCAATGACCCCGTTGCCCATCGTTTTCGGGCCGCGTTCGCCCGCGCCGCCGCCCGTGGCGTCCGGGTCCACGTCCTCATCGACGGAGTCGGCTCCTCGTCCTTGCCCGCGGGCTACTGGCAAGAACTGGAAAATGCCGGCGGTACCGTCCGGGTCTTCAACCCGATCAGTCTCCGCCATTTTTCGATCCGGGATCATCGCAAAATTTTCATCGTCGACGATGCCATCGCGATCACCGGCGGCTTCAATATCGCTGCCGAATACGACGGCGACGGCGTCACCTCCGGCTGGCGCGATCTCGGCCTTGAGCTCACCGACCCGGCCGTCATCCGCCCGCTCGTCACGGCCTTCGACGAGATGTTTGCCGCCCATGAGCTTCGCCCGTGGCTGCTCCGTCGCATCCCCCGCCGGACTACTCCGCCGCAGGCCCGCACCAGCGAAGTTGGTCCCGTGCTCTTCAGCGGCCCCCACCTGGTCCGCAACGAATTCAGCCGCCAATTGCTCCGACTGTTGAAATCCGCGCGCCACGTCCGCATCGCCTCGGCCTACTTCGCGCCCAGTTTCCGCCTGCGTCGCGCCCTGCGCGGCGTCGCCCGCCGCGGCGGGACGGTCGAGCTTCTGCTCGCCGGCCCCACCGACGTGCCCCTCGCCCAACTGGCCGCGCGCTCCCTGTACGGTGCCTTACTTAAGGCCGGCATCCGCATCTGGGAATATCAACCGCAGGTTCTCCACACCAAACTCGCGCTCGTGGACGACACCCTGTTCGTTGGCTCCGCGAACCTCGACGCGCGCTCCCTCGCCATCAATTACGAACTCACCGTCCACCTGCGCGACGCAGCCCTCGCAGCCGAAGCCGCCGCCGACTTCGACCGGGATCTCAAGCACTCACGCGCCATCACCTACTCCGAGTGGAAGAAAACCCGCACGTGGCTCACCCGCCTCCGCGGTTCGTGGGCCCGTTTTCTCATCACGAAAGTCGACCCTTGGCTCGCCCGCCGCCAGATGCGCGGTCTCTCCTGATGCTTCTGGCGCCGCGACGCCCTCGTCGCGGACCGTTTCACCCCTGCCCCAACGTCTTCCGCACCATCCGCGCCATCGATTCTTCCGGGTTCAGCGCGGTCACCCCGTTTACCGGCACCCACGCGAGTTCCTTCGACTCGTTCACGGCGCGCACCAGCGGCTCGCTCGGGTCCGCCTCGATCATGAACCGCACATCGTAGTGCCAGTGCGCCGGGTCCGTCTTCCGGGCCGGGATCCAGTGCCGGTCCACGTCAAAAATCTCCGCGCTCACCGGCCGCAGCCGCACGAGTCCGCTTTCCTCACGCCCTTCACGCATCGCGACCGCCAGCAAATCCCCGTCGCCATCTGCATGTCCGCCGAGTTGCAGCCACTTTTCCAATTTCAAATGATGGGTGAGCAGCGTCCGCTCCCGCGCCGCATCCACGATCCAAGCCGAACCCGTCAGATGCCCCGGCACGCAGGCGCGCAACAGGCACCCCGGCTCCCTTTCGACAAAACCGATCATGTCCGCCACCATCGCCGCCTCATGCGCATCGCTGACCCGCGCCGCATGGCTCCGCAACAAACCCAAAATCAGTTCACGCTCCATCCGCCCGACTAAGCCAGTTCCGCCACCGGGGGAAAGCCCGGATCGCACCTCCCTCCGCCGGACCCTCGCCCACATAGCCAAAACCACCGGCTGGTCCCTTGTCGCTGACGTCGCCCAATCCGCCAACCCTTAAGGTCCGAATCATCGACAACGCCACCCCAGCAACCGCCCTCCTCCTCACCTCGTCTCAAACCACTTCGGCTCCGCCTTCACCGCGCCTGCCGCCTCAATCTGTGGAAATATCTCCGGGACCGTATTCGCCACGCGAAACAGATCCATGTTTGCCGGTTTGAAGAATTTCTCTGCGAGCATTTTCTCAAAGAGCCGGATCAGGTCGTCGTAAAACCCGTCTTGGTTCAAAAACACGCACGGCTTCCGCACCACATCGAGCTGCCGTAGGGTCAGGATTTCCATGATTTCCTCGAGCGTGCCGAAGCCCCCCGGCAGCGTTACAAACGCATCCGCCCGCGTCTCCATGAGTAACTTTCGTTCGCGCATCGTGATCACCGAAATGAGTTCGTCCGCCTCATCGAACGCCAGCTCGCGCACCTTCATGAATTCCGGGATCACGCCGACGACCTTTCCCCCAGCCGCCTTGGTCGCCCGCGCCACCGCGCCCATCAACCCCGTCTTGCCCCCGCCATAAACCAACCCCCACCCCTGCGCCACCAGCAACGCCCCCAACTCCTCCGCCGCCGCATAATACTTGGGATCAAGCCGGTCGCTGGACGCGCAGTAAACGCAGAGAAGTTTGGTCATGACGAAAAAGTTGAGAGCTGAGAGTTGAGCGTTGAGAGATCAAACCCAAAGCTCCGCACTGCTCCCGTCTCCTTTGTCGAATCCCAACTCACAACCTTCAACTCTCAGCCCGGCGCACTCCGCCCCCGGCGCACCCGCGCCCTATCGCGGACGCCTCGCGCCTTCTCCCACCGGTCACCTCCACCTCGGCCATGCCCGCACGTTTTGGCTCGCCGCCGATCGCGCCCGCGCCGCCGGCGGCACTTTGTTTCTCCGCAACGACGACCTCGACGCCATCCGCTTCCGCCTCGATTTCGTCGCCGCCATGCTCGAAGACCTGCGTTGGCTCGGCTTCACTTGGACCGAGCCCATCATCAACCAGAGCGAACGGCTGCCACTCTACCGCGCCGCTCTCGCCCAACTCCACGCCGCCGGCGCCATTTTCCCCTGCACCCGCACCCGCCGCGATGTCCTCGATGCCCTCGGCGCGCCCCACGAGGGTGCCGCGCCCGCACCCGATGATGAACCGATCTACCCGCCCCAATTCCGCCCGCCCGCCGACGCCCCGCTCCCGCCGCTCTCCGACGCGCTCGCCGTCAACTGGCGCCTCCGCGTCCCCGACGGCGAAACCCTCACGTTTCACGACAACTCCCTCGGTCCCCAATCCGCTACCGCCGGCCGCGACTTCGGCGACTTTCTCGTCTGGCGCAAAGACGGCGTGCCCAGCTACCAACTCGCCTGCGCCGTGGACGACGCCGATCTCCGGATCACCGAAGTCGTCCGCGGGGCCGACCTCGTGAAAAGCACCTTTCGCCAACTGCTCATTTTCCGCGCCCTCGGCGTGCCTGCGCCGCAGTTTTTTCACGCCCCGCTGATGCTCGACGCCGCCGGCGTGCGCCTCGCCAAACGCCACGACGCTCTCAGCCTCCGCACCCTCCGCGAACAGGGCAAAACTCCCGATGCAATCATCGACGCCTTTTGACGTGCTTGTCATTGCGAGGAGCGCAGCGACGCGGCAATCCATCACCTCTCTCGCGGCGCAACGCGCCTCCTTAACATTTGTCTTCTCCGCGTAGTCTGCGGCCAAAACTTCTGCTTCCCCCAACATGCCCCTCCCAAAAATCGGCATCCTCAACATCTCCGACCGCGCCAGCGCCGGCATCTACTCCGACGAGCCCGGCCAAGCCTGCGTCGCGCTGCTCCGCGCGTGGCTCACGACCGCCTTCGACCTCGATTATAAAATCATCCCCGACGACCAAGGCGTGATTTCCGCCGAACTCATCCGTATGGCCGACGTTTCCGGCTGCGGGCTCATCGTCACCACCGGTGGCACCGGTCCCGCACCGCGCGATGTCACACCCGAAGCCACCCGCGCCGTCATCGAAAAAGAACTGCCCGGTTTCGGCGAGCTCATGCGCGCCACCTCGCTCAACTACGTGCCCACCGCGATCCTCTCGCGCCAACTCGCCGGCACCCGCGGCCGCACGCTCATCGTAAATCTACCGGGACGCCCCAAGGCCATCCGCGAAAATTTTGAGGCCGTGTTCCCCGCGATCCCCTACTGCCTCGATCTCATCGGCGCCGCCCGCCTCGAGACCAACGCCGAGGTCATGAAATCCTTCCGGCCAAAAACGTAGTTCAGGATCAAGCGACACGACCCCGTTCCGAGCCCTCCACGCGGGAAGCGCTCCATCACCCCATTTTCATCGTCGCTCCGATTCGCGCCCATTCGCGAGATTCGCGGGCAAAAACCTCTTCACCGCGTGATTCTCGTCACGACCGGATTGTGCCACTCCGTCGGCAGCACCGACTCCGGCCCGATGATATACACCCGATAGTAGAGCCAGAAAACCACCACGCCCAGTAGGAGGAGAAAAACAATCTCACCCAGGTCTCCGCCGCCTTGCCGGCTCCCACGCTGCAGCGAAGCCACCGCCCGCCCGATCAACGGCGCGACCACAAACCCCACGAGCGAGCCGCCAAACAGCACCATCCCCATGATCGCCCCGGTCCGCAGGAACGGATCATCCAAGATCTTTGCCTTATAACTCACGATCTCGACGCAGAGATTGAGCAACAGCAGGCAGCACGGGAGCACATAGTAATTCCGGACGACACTGGTGGATTTCATGCGGGGCGCGGCGAAAAATCGCCATTTCATCAAACGGCCGCTTGCGCGAAAGCAGATTCGCACAATTACTCCCCGCTAATGATCAACTACAGTATTCCCGACCTCACCATTCACCCGCCTCGCAGCGTTCGCGTTCGCATCGGCGGCTACGCCCACCTCGCCCGCCTCCTCGACAAGGCCCGCGCCGAGATCCACGGCAAGAACGCCGGCTACCACTACGATTGCCCGGTCGACAAACTGCTCTTTGCCTTCACCGGCGTAAGTGCGGAAGCCATGCTCACGGAGATCAAGAGCGGCAAATCCGACTTGGAAATTCTCACCTGGCTCAACGCCAACACCACGCGCCAAGCCTTTGAGGTCATCGCCTGGTCCGCGTGGCTTGAACAAGTCGGCCCCGGCAGCGCCGAAGGCCACGAGTGGATCGCCGGCGTCATCAAGGGCAACAATTCCGCCCGCGACGACATCCGCTCGTTCGCCGAGATGCTCGATCTCGACGACTACATCAGCTACGGCGGCAAAGCCTGAGCGAATCGCACCGGATCGTCCCCCCGTCTTTGATTTTCGGCCGCGCCATAAGCGCGGCTTTTTTCTGCCCGCTGGGTGAGCCCCCTCCGGGCGTGGGCACCGGCCACCACCAAAATTGTGATGAGCTTGTCGCCGCTTTGCGCCGCTCGGCGACCGAGCCCGTGGTTCCAGATTCCGTCCAGACCCCGAATCAAAACCCCTCACAGCTCGGTATACTTTTCCGCCCGACCTCTGGCCTTCGCCACCGGATATTTCTCCCCGTTCGCGGCCATTTTCGCCTCGATCGCCGCCGCCACATCGAGCCCGGTGACGTTGGCGAATTCCAAGGCGTAGATCACGACGTCGGCCAATTCCTCCGCGATTTTGGTGCGCTTTACGGGATCGTTCATCACCGCCCGGGACGCCTCCGGCGTGCTCCACAAAAAGTGCTCCATCAACTCCCCCGCTTCGGCGGCAAGCGCCATGCTCAGATTCTTCGGCGCATGGAACTGCTCCCAGTCCCGTTCGCGGGCAAACTCCAGCACGCGGCCCTTCAGCTCTTGGATCGTGGTCGTGGCGTCGGTCAGCGGCTCGTTCATCCGCTTAAGTTGCCGCGATTTCATGCTGGGAGCGAGCTTGCTCGCGACTCCCGCTCTCACTTCTCCGCTCGCAAACCTCGGCTCTCAGTCGCCCGCTCCGTCACCCAATCTTCACCGTCATAAAAAGATTCGGACTTGGCACGCCGGCTGCATTTTAGGCCGTGTCTCCAAGTTCCAATGACTCCCGCTCGCTCACCTCTCCACCGCCCCGCCGGCACTTCGATTACGAAGGCCGTGCAGCCATGCGGTGCCCAGATGCAGGCGGTCGTCTCCAATTGGAGCCAAAAAACTCGCCCGGGCTTCTCCGGCTAACCCTCCGAACCATCGGACCAATTAGCCAAAACGAGAAGCCCGGAGCCCCAAGCTCCAGGAAGCTACCGCCTTTCCCATGCACACGATCATCAACTCCCGTCGCTCCGCCCGTCGCCCGCGCCTTGCCCAAGCCATCGAGACCTTTCGTCAGCCGAGTTACGACTGCCGCGACCACGCCGATACCATGACGTTGTCGGTCTACGTGCCCGGCGTGGACGCCGCCGGGGTCGATATCGAGGCCATCGGCCCCGATCTGATGATTACCGCCCGCAAATCCCATTTTGTCCGCGTGAACTGGCAGTCCCTTCACCTCGAAGGCGCGCAGCGCGACTATCAGCTTCGCCTGCGGCTCGGCCTTGGTTTCAATTATCCCGCGATGCAGGCCGAGATGCACGAAGGCGTGCTCACGGTCCGCCTACCGAAGCGGGCAACCGCTGAGGCCGAAACGTCGCTCCGTCGCGTCGCCTGAGCTTGATTAACTGCGACCTATCTCGACCTCCGGGCGGGCCGACGCTTGCATTGGGGCCGAAAAAAGGAGCGGGCGTGATGCCCGCTCCTTTTTTTGCGACTCCGGGCCGAAGCCCGAAGATTTTCAAAATCAGGACTTCGCGTCCTGCTCCTCGATCTTAACTACCCGGTAACCACCGATGCTCTTAAAATAGATCATTACGGCCAAAAAGATCAGCGCCATGGCCGCAGGAATGAAAGAGTCGGCCTTTAGCGTAAGACGATCGCCCTTTTGGTCAGCGGCGAAGATCGCCTGTTGCGCAGGCGTCGCGGTCTTGGCCGCGACTGCTTCCTTGGCCGCCGCCAACTTCGTGCCGTCGATCGCGTAGACCGGTTCCAAGAAGAAGAACTTCGAAGGCGAGGCGGCCTTCACGGTCTCGTAGGCCGCCGGATCGGTCTTCTGCAACGTTTCGGCCGCATACCGATCCTTGCTGTAGCCCAAACCGGGACCACCGATCAGACCAGCCGACATCATGCCGATACCGCCCATGACGGACATCGCGACCGCGCCCGAACGCGGGTAACGATCACCGACGACCGCCAGCATCGTTGGCCAGAAAAAGGTCTTACCGACGGCGTAGATGCCCAGCGCGACCAAGGCCATGGTGAAGGTCTGCATGACGCTTGCGAGCTGCAGGCCCACCACGCCGAAGATGGAACACACCAGCAAGAGCGCAATCGGCGAGAGCTTCAATTTAGTCTCAATCCAATGAGCAGAGAACCGCAGGCTGAACATGATAACCGAGGTCCAAATGAACAGGAACTTGCCTTGCTCCGACGTGAACAAATTGCCCGTGATATTCTGAATCCAACCGTCAGTCCCGAGTTCAACTGCACCAATCAAGGCGTGCGCGATAAACAGGAAGAAGAGGAGCACTGAGCCTAGGGAGAACTTTGTCACGATCCCAACGGCTACCATCAGCACACCCGCCACCGCGTAGCCGACAGAATCAGGGAAGCTCGCCACTCCGAACAGCGCCGCGAGAGGGCCAGAGGCAAAATTCGCCAAAAGGTAGCAGGCTACAGCCGCACCGAGCAGGCCGACATCCTTGAACATCTCACTGAACTTCGCGCCCTTTTGGGCCGCCTCGGACTTCGGCATATGTTGGCCGAGGAACATCAAGCCGTAAGCCAACGTCGGGATGAGATAGAGGGCGAGTTGGATCTTCCAACCCACCTGCATTTTGTCGTCCAAGATCCAACCCACCGCACTGCCGGCGATCAAACCTGCCGGCCAGCTGGCGTGGAGGATGTTCAGATAGTGAGTGCGCTGTTTCGGGAAAAGTGTCGCGACCAATGGATTGGCGACCGCTTCCAGGACGCCGTTCGCCAGCGCAAAGATGAACATACCGATCGTCAGCATCTGGAACGCGTTCTCCGGCGTTGACGCCGCGAAGGTCACAAACGCCGAGATGACGTGAAACGCGAATGCGGCCCACACCAGCTTGCTGTAGCCGATCTTGTCGACGATCAGACCACCAATGATGATGCCGAAGCAAAATCCGGTGAAGCCGGCGCCGCCGATGGCGCCGAGTTGCGTGGCCGTGAAGCCGAACTCTTTGCCCCAATTGTCAAAAATACCGCCACGGACGGCAAAACCGACGCCGGCCGCGAAGATGGCCCAAAAGCCGGCCCAAAGAAGGCGCTTCGCATTAGCAGCGAGTGGCGCGTTATCGACATTCTGATTACTCATAGGAATTAACTGGAGGTTGGGATTGGGGTGAAACGACTGAAACCTCAGATTTCTTGGAAGATTCTCCAAGCCCGGGCAAGGGCGCTTTTAACAATCTGTGAACTCTTCACATCGAACCGATATTTTTCTTTAAGTGCGGCACATTTTTGGCGTACGAAAGTCTACCCCTCGAAGCCAGCACCGAACCGACCACTCCCATGCCTTTACCCACCCATTTCACCCAGCCCGAAATTTTTGAAGATCGTCCCGTCGTCGTCGAGCTTGTCGCTCGCGCCAACGCCATGTGGGACCGTCCCATTTTCCGTGCCCCGCCCCTGAAAGTCATCTTACCGCGGGTGAGCCCCGAGATCTTCAAGAGCTTGCCCACCCCGGTCTCAACCCTCAGCTCGCGCTGATACCGGACCGGATCACAGAGGGAAATCCCCAGGCATCAGCGGAGACCCCGGTCTCCGTTTTTTGCGCCCCCTCGCCCCGCCCGGTGGTTCGACGCTGCCTGCATCGAACCACCAGAGAGCACATCCCCTAGGTCTCCCGCGCCAACCAGATCAGGTCCCCGCGCGCTCCCGCCCCTTGCCCGAGCACTTTGGCCAAATACCCCACCGTCGCAGCCGCCTCGTCCGCAAACTTCCAAGGCGGATTCACGATCAACACCCCGCACCCCACCATCTTTGCCGCCGGCGGATTCACCACCAGCTCTACGGCCATGGTCGGCGGCAGCACCAACCCCCGCAGCTCCGCGAAAAACAAATCCACCTTCGCCCGCTCGGTGAGGGGATACCACACGGCAAACACTCCGCCCGGCAATCGCTTCAATCCGTCCTTCAATGTCGCCACGATCTGAGCCCACTCATCCTGCGCCTCAAACGGCGGATCGATCAACACCAGCGCCCGCTTCTCCAACGGCGGCAACACCGCCCGCACCGTTGCGTAGCCGTCCGCCTCGCGCACCTGGGCGCCGCCGGTAAACTGAAACTTCTCCCGCAACGCCGCGCACTCCGCCGGTTGCCGTTCGCACAAAATCAGTCGCTCCTGCGGCCTCGCGATCAGGTTCACCAATGCCGGCGACCCCGGATAAAATCTCGGCTCGGGCGTGGCGTTGCTCTCCCGCCGATCATACTCCCGCACGAGCGCAATATAATCCGCGACGCCGCCGGGCAACTCCCCGGCCGGTCGGTTCCACAAGCGCCCCACACCCTCCGGCCATTCCGGCACGCGCGCGTGGGTGTTCCCGATGGCCGCCACCGCCAGATCGTAGCTCCCACGACCGGCGTGCGTATCGAGATAAAGAAAACCCTTCTCTTTTCTTTGCAGCGCGCGCACCAGCGGGACGAGCAACGCGTGCTTCATCACATCGGCGAAATTGCCGGCGTGATAATGATGACGGTAGTTCACGCCGCGACCGGCACTTTGACGACCACCTTGCGCACCAACATCGGTGCACCGGCCGCCACCAACGGACGATGCCCATCAACGGGGAAAAAGACGGCAACCTCGCCCGCCGCGACCCGCAAGGCCGTGTGCCGCGCGAAGCCTTCATAAAAGAGCACATCTTTGGCCGGCCGGAGATCCTCGGCGACCTTGAGGTTGCTCACATCCGTCAGCTCCATGATCTCCTCGCCCACGATTACCGCCTGCACATCCGTGTAGGCCTTGTGCGACTCCCACTTTGGCACCGTCGGCACTCCCGCCGGCAACGTCATGCTCGCCTGCGCCAGCGCAAACACTCCGCCGCCCAAGTCCACCCGCTGTGTCTGCTCGGCCGCGAGACCATCAAGCAACGCACGTTCCGGCGAACCGGCGCGCAGGCAGGCTTCGACATACGCGAAGGCCGTGGCGAATTTGTCAGAGGGGGCAAGCTGAGCCCGCACCGTGGAAAGAGAACCGAATAGAGCCATTTCTAAAGCCTCAAACTCAGGTTAAATTCTGGCAAGCCGCGAAACCGCGACCGCCCACGGCGCTTGATTTTCCCACCGCGTGGCGCCTGGCCCACCGATGGCCTCGGCATGAATCCGCGCGATATCATCCGCCGGCCCGGCGGCCCTACGCCGCCGCCAGCACGCCGCCCAAGCCGAGAAACACCAAAATCCGCCTTTCCGCACCTTTGCACGCCCTCCGCGGCCGCCACCAGACCGCTGCGCCCAAAAACATTGCCCCGTTTCCGCGTCCCGTTTTTCTCCACGCCAATCGTGTCCGGCCTTATCCGTATCTTTTCCGACCTGCACTACGGCGACCGCTCCAGCCGGCTCCGCCGCCTCGATCAACTGAGTCCGCTCCTCGACGGCATCAGCCGGCTGATCCTCAACGGCGACACCCTCGACACCCGCCCCGGCCCCCACCCTCAAGTCACCGCCCGTTCCCGCGCCGAGGTCGGCCGTTTCTTCGGCACCTGCGCCCCCGAGGTCACCCTCGTCACCGGGAATCACGACCCGGACATTTCCGACCTCGACACGCTCGACCTCTTCAACGGCCAAGTGTTCGTCACCCACGGCGACATTATTTTCGACAACATCGTCCCATGGGGTCGCGACGCCGCCACACTCGAGGCCCATATCACCCGCGGGCTGGCCTCGCTGCCGGTCGAGCACCGCACCCAACTCGCCCCTCGACTCGCGGTCTTTCGCGCCGCCTGCGCTGCGCTCCCCCAACGCCACCAATCCGAACCCAACCCGCTCAAATACGCCGTGAAGTTCGCCGCCGATACCGTTTGGCCGCCTTTGCGCAGCTTCGATATCATCCGCGCTTGGCGCGAGACCCCGAAGCGCGCTGCCATCATCGCCGCCGCTCATCGCCCCGCCGCCCGCTTCATGCTCATCGGCCACACGCACCGCCCATTCGTTTGGACTGCCCCTTCCGGTCTCACTGTGATCAACACCGGCGCCCTCTGCCGTCCTTTCGGCGCCCAAGCCGTTGATCTTACACCCGGCCGTCTCACCATTCGCCAGATCGAGTCCCGCTCCGGCTCATTTCACCCGGGCCGCGTCGTCGCGGAGTTTGCTCTCGCGGAAGTCCCCGCTTCTTCGAACATCCCCGCATGAGCGTTACTTTCGGCTGGTGGCACCGCGATCCCGTTGAGGGAAAATTCCAAATTCACGTCGACGTCCACGGCGGCAACATCGAGTGGACCCGCCACCAGGGGCACAACACCTCGTGGCTCCCGCATCACCCGACCGATGAAGACCGCGAGCGCCTGATTTTCGAAGCCGAGAAGCGCGTCCCTCGCCGGCTTATCACGCAAAAGCAATTCGACGAAATCAAACGCCTCAGCGAACTCGACGGCCCCGGCCGCGTTTCCGGGAAGCGCATCACCGGCCTCGGACCTTCCTTCGATTAACCGCCCGCCTCGGCGCCGATCTGTTCCCAGATCAATCGAAACGCCGGCGTAAACTCGGCCGGTTGCTCCCGCATCCGCGCGGTTAGCTCCGCCGGTACCACCCACTCGCCGCGCTCGATTTCCTCCGGGTGGAGCACAAACGGACCTGCGTGCTTCAACCGGTAAACCCAGAGGAACTCCCAGCCCGTGCGCGCACACGCCTCCACCCGCCGCCATCGCACCAGATCGCCCGGCCCCGCCCGCACCCCGATCTCTTCGCCCAGTTCTCGCACCGCCGCCGCGTCATAGTCCTCGCCGCTGTCCAGATGGCCCGAACACGCCGCGTCCCAACATCCCGGCGACATGTCCTTCGTCATCGACCGTTTCTGCAAAAAGGTCCGCCCCGCTGCGTCAAACACCAGCACATGCACCGCCCGGTGCCAGAGCCCCCGCGCGTGAACCTCCCGCCGCGCCGCGCGACCGATCACGACATCGTTCGCATCCACCACATCGAAAAATTCTTCCTTCATAGGCGGTCGTTTACTGCCGCACCCGACCGTGAACTTGCAATCCCGATGACGCCCACCCCGCCCGCCCTTTACTTTCATCCGCGTTCGTATGCAGTCCTGCCTTCGCCCCTTTCCTTATGCCGAAAATCGAAGTCAACGTTGTCGCCGAGATTCTGAAAAAGAACCAACTCGACCCAAAGCTCCTCCGCCAAGTCATCGAGGAAATGAACCTCGCCGCCCAACCCGACCCCGGCGACGAAGAGAAACCGCCGGCAGTCAAAAAGCAGTTCGTCGTGCTCGCCAGCGACCCCGACAATCGCCTCCCAAAGCACGACTTTGTCGCTTGGATCCTTCAAATCCCCGAGGACGACAGCGTCGCGACGACCCAAGAGCGCATCTTTCGCGGCGCCTACGATTTCAACGCCTCCAAAAAAGGCCGCCTCCACCCCGCGAAAACCGTCGGCGAAGCCCTCGAGCACGTCCCGGCGAAATTCTTTAAGGAGGCCGAGGTCTGGGTGAAAAACAAAGTCCCCGTCCTCGTCCTGCGCACCGACAACGAAATTCCGAAAGCGCCGAAGTAGCATCCGCGGCGTTTCGGGCCGCATAGGGGCGTCCCTCGCGGACGCCCGCCTTTTCCCGCGCTCCTGCCGCCGCTTACGGCTCGATTCCGTAGTTCTGGGGGTCGAATCCCCGCGCCGCCAACGCCGCGCTCAAGGCCTTCATCTCCAACCGAGCGCCCGGCTTCACTCCGTTCGCCTTGAACCAACCTTGGTTCGTCTCGACGACAAACTGCAACCGTTGGCTCCGCGAGGGCACCGGCTTCTCGTCAAACGGATACGCCGGATAGTATTCAAGCAATACGCCTTCCGGACTAAAGTAAGCGATATCGAGCGGCGTCGGCGTATTTCGCATCCAAAAGCTCATCCCTTGCGGCCGCCCAAAAACGAACACCATCGCGTCATCAGTTCCCAAATCGCGACGCTCCATCAGCCCCCGCTCCAGCTCTTTGGGCCGCACCGCCAATTGCATCCGCAGAGTCTTGTCGCCGACTTTGATCGAAAACCAGTCCGCCGCACCTTTCACCGCCGCACCCTCCGCCACGCCCCCCGCCGAGCTTTTGGTCCCCGCCGACTCAGCCTTACCACACCCGGCCACAATCAGCGCGGACGCGGCCGTCGCTACCCTCAAAACCATGGAAACCGGATTTGCCTTCTTCATGCGCTCTGTGGCTAATCACCCGACTCTCCCAACTCAACTCCTCTCTCTCACCGTGTCACTTTCATCATCGGCGTCCACGCCTCCGCCCCTCCTCTACGCTGACACCGAGCGCAGCGCCGATGCCCTCTACTTTGGCCGCGTCGGCGTGCCCGACCCGTTCATCGCGTTCGCCGCTCACGGCAAGAAATACGCCGTCGTCGGCGCCCTTGAATTTGGACGGGTAAAGCGCCGCTCCGCCTTCGACCGCGTTCTCGCCCTCGAACCCTACATGGCCAAAGCCCGCGAGGTTTGGCCGCAGCGCAAGCCCGGCGCCGCCGAAGTGATCTTCCTCCTCGCCACCGAACTGAAACAGAAATCCTTCACCGTCCCGGAGGATTTTCCCGCCGGCGTTTACGAGAAGCTTTTCGAACTCGGCCTCGACCTCACCGTCGCGACCGGCCCGATCTTCCCCAATCGTGAAATCAAAACTCCGGCCGAAATCACCGCGCTGCGCGAGGGCAACCGCTGCAGTGCCCTCGGCATCGCCGCCGCCGAGCACGTCCTCCGCGCCAGTAAAATCAAGGGCCGCTCACTCATCTTCGAGGGCAAACCTCTCACCAGCGAGCGACTGAAATTCGCCATCGAGTCTGCCTGCCTCGCCGCGGGCGCCGTCTCCGCCAACACCATCGCCGCCGGCGGCGACCAAGCCTGCGACCCGCACGAGCGTGGCTCCGGCCCGCTCCGACCCAACGAACTCATCATCGTCGACGTCTTTCCCCGCGTCTCCGCCACCGGCTACCACGGCGACATGACCCGCACCTTTCTCCGCGGCACCGCCTCCGATGCCCAACGCGCGCTGGTCGCGGCCGTTCGCGCCGCTCAACTCGCCGCGCTCAAAACCATCCGCGCCGGCGTGGGCGGTCGTACGGTGCACGAAGCCGTTGTCGCCACCTTTACCGCGCGCGGTTACGAGACCAAGCACTCGCCCAAGGGCTCCACCGGTTTTTTCCACGGCACCGGCCACGGCCTCGGCCTCGCCGTTCACGAAGCGCCCGGCCTCAGCCCGCGCTACGACACCCCGCTGCGCCGCGGCACGGTCGTGACCGTGGAACCGGGTCTCTATTATCCCGGCCTCGGTGCCTGCCGTATCGAAGATGTCGTCCAAGTCACCGCCACCGGCCACACCCTTCTTTCCAAATCTCCCTACACGTGGGAACTCTGACCCGGCGTTTCTCCGATCTCCTGATTTCCCGATTTTCACCGTCCTCCTCTCTCTTCCCGTATTTTTTCCATGTATTCCGTGTATTCCGTGGGCAACTCCTCCCCATTCCTGATTCTCTGAGTTCCAGATAAAAAAACATCCCTGCCCCGATGCGCTCTCTGCCCGGCCTACTCAAAAAAATCTCCGCCCTTCGCATCCTCGTCATCGGCGACGTCATGCTTGATCGCTACCTTTGGGGCGACGCCACCCGCATCTCGCCCGAAGCGCCCGTCCCTGTCGTGGACATCATCCGCGAAACCGTCACCGCCGGCGGCGCCGCCAACGTCGCCCTCAATCTCGCGTCCCTCGGCGCCCGCGCCACCGTCGCCGGTTATTTTGGCACCGACGTCGCCGGCTGCACCCTCGCCGCCACCCTTGCCGAGAAAAAAATCGCCACGCTCTCAACCCCCGGGTCCGCGCAGACCATCGTCAAAACCCGGGTGCTCGTCCAGCGCCAGCAACTCTGTCGCCTCGATCGCGAGTCCCCGCCCTCCGCCTACGCCGTCACCGCCGACGCCGCCGAAAAACTTCTCAACACCGCCGTCCGCTCGCACGACGCCGTCATCTTCTCCGACTACGCCAAAGGCATCCTTTCCGACGAGCTCGTCGCCCGCATCACCACCCTCGCCCGCGCCGCCGGCAAACTCGTCGCCCTCGACCCCAAGCCCAGACACGCCCTCGCCTTTCACGGCCTCGATCTTATCACCCCGAACAAACGCGAAGCCCTCGAACTCTCCGGCCTCCACCCCGCACCCGGCACGCCCTTCCCCGCCGCCGCCGTCTGCGCCCGCCTCCACGAAAAATTCGCGACGAAACACCTGGTCATCACCCTCGGCGAAGACGGCATGTTGCTCAGCACCGCCGGCAAAATCCTCAAAACCATCCCGACCGCCGCCCGCGAAGTTTACGATGTCTCCGGCGCCGGCGACACCGCCCTCGCTGCCCTTGTCCTGGCCCTTGCCGCCGGCGCCAAACTCGAAACCGCCGCCCACTTCGCGAACGCCGCCGCCGGAGTCGTCGTCGGCAAACTCGGTACCGCCACCGTCACCCCCGCCGAGCTCAAGGCTTACGTCAGTCACCGCTAATCCGTGGAACCCAAAAAACACAAACCCAAGAACGCCGACTCTCGTCGTGCTCTCTTCCTCGATCGCGACGGCACGCTGATCCTCGACAAACACTACCTGTCCGATCCCGCCGGCGTGGAAATCATCCCCGGCGTGCGCGACGCTCTCCAGCGCGCCAGCGCCCTCGGCTATCAGCTCTTTATGCTGACTAACCAGTCCGGCATCGGCCGCGGTCTCTATACCCTCGACGACGCCCTCCTCGTCAACGCCCGCATGGAGACCTTGCTCACTCTCCACTCACCCCTCTTCGCCGGCATCTGCATCGCACCGGAGGCACCCGACCAACCCTCGCTCTACCGTAAACCCTCGCCGCGCTACATTCAGGAGATGATCGCTCAACACCACCTCGATCCCGCCCAGTGCGCGATGGTCGGTGACCGCGCGAGCGACATCCAAGCCGGTCTCGGCGCCGGTGTCCGAGCCATCGCCGTCTGCACCGGCGAGCTCACGGCCGACGCTTGGCAAACCCTCGCTCTCCCGGGCGCCGAGATCCACGCCGACCTCGCCGCCTTCGTCGCCACGCTCGCCTAAATTCATCTCTTTCATTCGCGCCCATTCGCGGAATTCGCGGGCCACCCTTCTCCGACCATCCTCCCTCCGACTTCCGTGTTTTCCGTATATTCCGTGGGCCGCTCCTCTTTCTAAACCCTGTTCCATGCCCGAACTCGCCGAAGCCGAATTTTTCCGCAAACGCTGGCAACTCGCCACCCGCCCCGACTCCAAGATTCTCCGCGTCCACACCCACGACGCCAAAAAACTCTTCCGCACCGCGCCCGCCCCCGCCCTCCGCGCCGCCCTCACCGACTCCGTTCTCACCGCCTCCGCCGCCGCCGCGAAGCAGATCCTCTTCCGCTTTCAACGCCCCGCCACCTCCACCGCGCCCGCGATCGACGCTTGGCTCGGCATCCACCTCGGCATGACCGGCGACCTTTCCGTTGCAACGCCTGCTCATACTCCGCGCAAGCACGACCACCTCGTCCTCTACACCGCCGCCCACGCGCTCGTTTTCACCGACCCGCGACTCTTCGGCCGCATTCAGTTTCACCTCGGTCCCGACGCCCCGCTGTGGTGGGCCAAGATCGCCCCGGCCCTGATCTCGCCCTCGTTCACCGTCGCCGCTGCGGCCGCATTCCTTAAGCGCCGCGCCCGGGCGCCGATCAAAGCCGTTCTCCTGATGCAGGAACGTTTCCCCGGCATCGGCAACTGGATGGCCGACGAGATCCTCTGGCGCGCCGCGATTCACCCCGCCCAGCCCGCCGGCTCCCTTAGCCCCGCCGAAGTCAAAATCCTCTGGCGCGAGTGCCGCACCGTCGCCCGTCTCGCCCTCGCCACGATCGCCGGCCGCGGCAATGAGCTTCCTCCTGATCTCAACACCGCCATTCCCGACACTTGGCTCTTCAACCACCGTTGGTCCGACGGCGGCCGCTGCCCCAAAACCAAAAAACCCCTGAATCGCGCCGACATCGGCGGCCGCACCACTTGCTGGTCCCCCGCCCGCCAAAAACTCCGCCGCTAGTTCGCCCTCTCCGCTTCGTTTCGATTCCGGTCACCCCCGGCCTCCGATTCGCCTCCCGTATTTTTTCCGTGTCTTCCGTGTCTTCCATGGGCCACCTCTCCCCGCTCCCTCTGCTCCGCCCATGACCGCACCCGCCAAAAAAATCCGTCTCGATGAACTCCTCGTCGTCCGTGGCCTCGCCGCTTCCCGCGCCCAGGCCAAGGCCCTCGTCATGGCCGGCCGCGTGCGCAGCGGCACGGAACGCCTCGACAAACCCGGCCGCGACTTTGCCTCCGATTGCGAACTTACTGTCGAACAACCGCCACGCTTCGTCAGTCGCGGGGGCGAAAAACTCTCCGCCGCCCTCACCGCTTTTGGCCTCAATCTCGCCGGCGCCCACGTCCTCGACGTCGGCGCTTCCACGGGCGGCTTTACCGATTGCGCCCTCCAGTCCGGCGCCGCCGACGTGATCTGCGTGGATGTCGGCCGGGCTCAGCTCCACGCCAAGCTGCTATCCGATCCCCGCGTCACCAACTTCGAGAAAATGAACGCCCGCCACCTCACCGTGGGCGATCTCCCGCGCGACGAGTTCGACGCCGTTGTTACCGACCTGTCGTTCATTTCCCTCAAAGTCGTGCTTCCCGCGATCTGGCCTTTCGTCCGCCCCGGCGGAGTGCTGGTCGCCCTGGTGAAGCCCCAGTTCGAAGCCGGGAAAGCCGAGGTGGACAAAGGCCGCGGCGTCATCCGTGACCCCGCCGTGCAACAGGCCGTGATCGACGATATTCGCACCTTTGCCCTCGGCCTCCTCCGCGGCGCGACTCTCCTCGGCACAATCGACTCGCCCATCACCGGCACCGACGGCAACCGCGAGTTTCTCCTCGGGCTCCGTCGCTCGTCGTAAATTTGTTTCCCCCGGCGCCTTGCTCCCGCCATTAACGATCCACTCTTTCCGCGCATGAACGCTCTCCGCTCGCTCGCCTTCGTCACCAACGCCGACAAACCCGGCGCTCCCGAACTGACGCGCGAACTGCTCGTCCTCGCCAAAGCCGCCGGCGTCAAAACCAAGCACACCTCCCGGCTCGACATTCCCCGGGGCTGGCTCACGGGCTGCGATGCCTGCTGCGTGATCGGCGGCGACGGTACGCTCCTCGGCGTCGCCCGCGAGGCCGCTCGCGCCCAAGTCCCCATTATTGGCGTCAACCGCGGCAGCCTCGGCTTTCTCACGACGTTCTCCGCCGACGAAGCCCGCGTCCAGTTTTCGTCGCTGCTGCGCGGTGAATTCAACGTCGCCTACCGCTCCTTGTTGGCCTGCTCCACCAGCGCGAGCCGCCACGACATCGCCCTCAACGACGTCCTCATCAAAGACCAAATCAACTCCCGCATCGTCCGACTCGAGGTCTTCGCCAACAACCAACTCGTCACGGAATACACCTGCGACGGCCTGATCTTTTCCACCCCCACCGGCTCGACCGCCTACAATCTTTCCGCCGGCGGTCCGCTCATGTCGCCCGACGCCGGCGTGATCGCGATGACCCCGATCTGCCCGCACACCTTGAGCAACCGCTCCATCATTTTCCGAGATGATGTTTGCCTCCGGGTCCACAACCGCAGCCCCGGCTCGACCTTGCTCGTCGCCATGGATGGGCAACGCAATCACGTCTCGTGCGCCGATACGCCCATCGAGATCACGATCTCTGCGCTCAAACTCCCGCTCGCCCAGCGGCTCGACTACGAGCACTTCGCCGTAGTCCGCACCAAACTCCACTGGAGCGGCGGCTTCATCGAGAAGAAGTGATCCGTCCGCCGCATTGAGCAGATCCTGGCGGCTCACGCCGTAAACCCCGGCCGCGACCGCACGATCCGGGCGAAAAAAAGCCCCGGCGAATCGCCGGGGCTTAAAAACTCTAAAAAGAGTCGGTTCGAAGAATTACTTCTTCTCGCCGTCTTTCTTCATGCCTTCTTCCTTTGCCTTCTTCTTGGCGTCATTGGCGGCTTTCATCGCGGCAGACTCAGCTTCATCGAGTTTGCCGTCTTTGTTCTTGTCCCACATTTCCAATTGCTTGGCGCTTGGGCCTTTTTTCTTTGGAGCGTCTTCGGCCCGGAGAGCCGGAGCGGAGAAGCTAACGAGCACCGCAAGGGCGCCGAGGAGGGTGATAAGTTTTGAGGTAGTATTTTTCATAGCGTCTGGAAATTGAGTAATCACTTTCCAAAAAGCCAGCCTTCAATCGCAAGATACCCGCTTCGCCGGGAAATTTTTTTCTCACCGTCCGCGAATCCATTTTCCAACTCAATCGTCCGCGATCCGCCCTCGGTTTCCCGCGCTTGTTACAACCGCCACAACATTTCTAACTCCCTTACATGATGCCTCCGGACCTCAAATCTCGTCGTGACCGCCTTGCGAACGCGCTGCCCCTCGGGGACGCCATCCTTGTGGTCGGATCCGGCCAACCCATTCCTCTGCCTGAGAACAGTGACCAGACCTACCCGTTCTTCAGTCACGCCGAATATACCTACCTCACCGACGATGACTGCATCGACGGCGTCATTGCTTACGATCCCCGCGACAACGAGTGGCTTTCCTTTGTCCCCGCCGTCACCGAGGGCGAACGCGTTTGGGAGGGGACCACACAGCGCCTCGGCCTCCCTCTCGCCGAGTTTTCTCCCTGGCTCGCCGCCCGCAGCGGCCGCCCGATCGCCAACTTGGGTGCCCTCCGCCCCGACATTCCTGCCGACGTCCCGCTCATCTCACGTATCCGCGACGCTTTCCGCCACGCCCGGCGCCCCAAAGACGCCGAGGAAATCACCGTGCTGCGCGCTGCGGCCGCCGCCACCACCGCCGGCTATGCCGCGATTCCAGCACTCCTCCGCCCCGGTATCACCGAGCGTGCGCTGCAGATCGAACTCGAAGCCGGCTTCTTCCGCGCCGGCGCGACGCGCACCGGCTACAACACCATTGTCGGCACGGGGCCCAACTCCGCCATCCTGCACTTTTCCCCCACGGCTCGCGCCGCCCGGACCGGCGAGTTTGTCTTGATCGACGCCGGAGCGGCCATCGGTCGTTACACCGCCGATGTGACGCGCACCTATGTTGTCGGGACACCGAGCCCGTTTCAACGCGACCTTTACCAAGTCGTCCTCGCCGCGGAAGAGCGCGCCATCGCCCGCTGCGTGCCCGGCGCCGAGTGGACCGACATCCACCTCGCCTGCGCCGTCGATCTCGTCGCCGGCCTCGTGGCGATGAACGTCATGCACGGCCACCCCGAGTCACTCGTCGAAGCGGAAGCGCACACGCTTTTCTTTCCCCACGGCCTCGGCCACATGGTCGGGCTCGGTGTGCGCGACGCCAGCGGCCTCTTGCCCGGCCGCACCAAAAACCCCCGACCCTGCCTGCGCACGCTCCGCATGGATCTCCCGCTCGCGGCCGGCTACATGGTCACCATCGAGCCCGGGCTCTATTTCATCCCGCCGCTTCTCCAAGATCCGGCCCGCCGCGAAAAACACCGCGACTCCGTCAATTGGCCCCTCGTCGATCAGCATCTCCACCTTGGCGGCGTCCGCGTCGAGGACAACATCCTCGTCACCGCCGACGGCCCGGAAAACCTGACCGCCGCGATTCCAAAAACACTTTAGCTGTTTGAGCGAAAACCCGCCGCATTCCACCCGTGACGATCGCCAGCGTCGCGAGGGAATTTACCGGCATGAGGATCGCCACCAATAGCGGATGCATTTTTCCCGCCACCGCGAGGCCCACTGCGAGCACGTTGGAGGCAACCGAGAAACCAAAATCATCCACTGCGCCCTCCAGCGCACGCCAGCTACTTCGAAGAGCGCACGGATCCCGCCGATCCCGCGCCCGAGGCAAGCGGAAGTATTCGCAATCGCCAGGGGAGTGAAAATTCCATGGACAAGTCCGGCGAAATTCCGCTGAACTCCGACCATGTCCTCGCCTCTCGGAAAACTCACCAGCCCAACCAGTCTCGCGGTCGATGCCGTGCTCGTGCTCTCATTCTTCGCCTTCATGTATTGGCTCGTCGAATCGCATGTGCCGTCCAACGACCCTAAAATGGTCACGCTCTGGGCCGGCCTGACTTCCGCCTGTATGTCTTCCGTTTTTTGGCTCGCCGTTCAGATGTTCCGGGTCGTTTTGAAGGCCCAGTTGATGGCGAAGAAGAAATAATCCTTCGCGATCGTCGAACTTCCGATTTTTTAGCCGGCGCGTGAAAGCTCACGCGCCTTTTTTTGTGTCCCCGCGCCCCGCGTCGGGCTCCCTTAGCCAAACTGCAACGGCTTTTTGCGCTTTTCGACGCGCGCCGACGCGATGATCGCGATCTCATACAACAGATAAAGCGGAGCCGCGAACATCGACTGGGTCACAGGGTCGGGTGTGGGCGTGACGATCGCGGCGATCACAAAGATCACGATAATCGCATGGCGCCGGTATTTCCTCAGAAACGCCGTCGTCATCAGACCCAACCAAACGAGCAAAATGATGATAAGGGGAAATTGGAAGGAGGTCCCGACGCCCAGCACCAGCCAAGTGAGCAGACTGTAGTAGCTGCCCGGCGTCCACCGCGCGGCGTAATTGAAAAAGGTATTCAACTCGATCGACACCCGAATCGTGCTCGGCACCAAAAGGAAATAAGCGAACGCCGCTCCGAGCAAGAAAAGCACCATCGCCGAAACACACATCGGCAAAACCGCTTTCAACTCTTTTGCCGTGAGCGCCGGGGCGACAAATTGCCCGATGAACAACAGACAAAACGGCAGAGCCATCACCAAGCCTCCGAGCAGACACATCTGAATAATGACGTTGAAAACCTCCATGATCGAGACGGTCGAGAGCTCGAGCGCGAACGTCGGGTAATCGACCTTGACCGAGTTCAGCGGCCAAAGGAGCACATCGTTAAACTCCTTCAGAAAATAACCGATCAAGCCGGCGAAGAGCAGAAAAGTCGCCGCGCACTTGATGAGCGTCCAACGCATCTCTTCGAGATGATCGAAGAAACCCATCGGCTTCTCGCGGGCATCCGGCACCGGCTCGGGATTGGACTCTTCGTAGGGAAATTCTTCGGGTGCGCTCACGTTGGCAAAGGTTGGGAACGTGCAGCGTGCGGGGAATTTTCCAAAACAAAAGCGCGATGTTCGAAATCGTCCGGATCAGGCCGTCAACGGCCGAAGCGCGCCCGCGAATTGACTCCGCTTCAAACCGGTCGCTCATACTTTCCACCGGCCAAATGGACCCCACTCCCGCCCCGCGCACTCCTTCGACCCGATTCCGTCGCCTTGGCCTCGAAACCGGTTTGGCCGTGCCGATCGGGTTGTTGGCCGGTTCCTCCAGTGCGCTCTTTTTGTGGTCGCTGGACCGGGTCACCGCAGCCCGCTGGCATTCGCCGTGGCTGCTTTGGCTCCTACCCGTCGTCGGTTTCGCGGTAGGGTGGATCTACCTTCGATTTGGCCAGAAAGCCGAGCGGGGCACGCATCTCATCATGGACGAAATCCACACGCCCGGCGGAGGCGTGCCGACCCGGATGGCTCCGCTGGTACTTTTCGGCACGCTCGCCACGCACCTTTGCGGCGGCTCGGCCGGACGGGAGGGCACCGCGTTGCAGATGGGCGGCAGTCTCGCCGACGCTTTTTCCCGACTCTGCCGCATCGAGGGTTCCACTCGTCGCACTCTCCTCATCGCCGGTATCGCGGCCGGGTTCGGCTCGGTCTTTGGCACACCGCTCGCCGGAGCGATTTTTGCCATCGAGGTGCTCGTCGTCGGGCGGCTGGCTTATCGAGATTTTCTGCCGGCGCTCATCGCCAGCATCGTCGGCGACCTCACCTGCTCGGCATGGGGCATCGACCACGCGTTTTTTTCGTTGGGCGCCGCCGATGGAACTCCGTTCCTTGCGATGCCGGAGCTGGGGCTCGTCGCCAAGATTATCGCCGCCGCCGTCATCTTCGGCGTGATCAGCCGGGGCTTTAGCGAGGTCACTCATCGACTGCAGGCGAGCTTCAAGCGTTTTGTGGCCTACGCCCCGCTGCGCCCCTTGCTCGGAGGTCTGACGGTGATCGTGCTCGTTTACGTTCTGGGATCGCGTGACTATCTCGGGATCGGCGTGACGTCGCCGGACCCGAAAGCGGTCACTTTGCTCTCCGCATTTCAAACCGAAGGCGCGGAACCGTGGAGTTGGGCCGGCAAATTTCTCTTCACGACCGTTACCCTAGCGAGCGGATTCAAAGGCGGCGAAGTCACGCCGTTGTTTTACATCGGTGCAACTCTCGGTCACGCCCTCGCCGTTCCGCTGGGAGCGCCGGTCGCCCTTTTTGCCGGCCTTGGCCTGATCGGGGTCTTCGCCGGCGCCACGAAAACTCCCCTCGCCTGCACCGTTCTCGGATTGGAGCTCTTCGGCGCACACTATTCCGTGTATTTCGCACTCGTCTGTTTCATCGCCTACTACACGAGCGGCCGCGCCGGAGTTTATCCCGCTCAACGGTGGCCGGAAAAACCGCTTCCCCCCGACCAAATCGACCGCAGTTAAACGGGTCCTCCCGCTTCATTTGACCGGCGATTTCCGTTTGTTTGCCGCGAATTCAGCCGGAAAAACTCAATCGCCTGCTGCGCCGTTGACAGCCCCGCGCGCGAGCGTTTTTTTTCTGCCCTTCTGCGCTCGCCGCAGCCCCTGTTTTTCTCAACCGCACAACTCATCCACATGGCCGCAAAATCCAAAGCAACGAAGTCCGTTCCCGCGAAAAAGAAATCCGCCTCCAAGGCGCCCAAATACGTTTACACGTGGGGCGCCGCCAAAGCCGACGGCAATGGCACGATGAAGGCCCTCCTCGGAGGCAAAGGCGCCAACCTCGCCGAGATGACTCGCATCGGCCTGCCCGTGCCTCCCGGCTTCACGATCACGACCGAGGTCTGCACCTATTTCTACGCCAACAAGAAGACCTATCCCGCGACCCTCCAGGCCGAGATGGAAGCCGGCGTGAAAAACATGGAGAAGATCATGGGCACCACCTTCGGCGCCAAGACCGGTATGCCCCTCCTCGTGGCCGTGCGCTCCGGCGCCCGCGACTCCATGCCCGGCATGATGGACACCATCCTCAACCTCGGCCTCAACGACGAGACCGTGGTTGCCCTCGAAAAAGCCACCGGTAACCCCCGCTTCGCCTACGATTGCTACCGCCGCTTCATCCAAATGTACGGCGACGTCGTCATGGGCGTCCAGAAGCGCGAAGGCGAAGACCACGACCCGTTCGAGCACACCATCCACACCTTCAAGCACGAGCTTTACCACGGCGACATCGAGGACTCCAAACTCACCACCGCCGATCAGCAGGAGCTCATCAAGCGTTTCAAAGCCCTCGTCAAAGAGCGCACCGGAAAAGCCTTCCCGAACAGCGCTTGGGACCAACTCCGCGGTGCCGCCGGCGCCGTCTTCGGCTCCTGGATGAACGACCGCGCCTGCGTCTATCGCCGCAAGTATAACATCCCGACCGAATGGGGCACCGCCGTTAACGTTCAGGCCATGGTCTTCGGCAACACCGGTGACACCTCCGGCTCCGGCGTCGCGTTCACCCGCAATCCCGCCAACGGCACCAACGAGTTTTACGGCGAATTCCTCGTCAACGCCCAGGGCGAAGACGTCGTCGCCGGCGTCCGCACCCCCGAGCCCGTCTTGAAACTAAAGGACGTGATGCCGAAGTCCTACGCCGAGCTCCTCAAAGTCCGCAAGACTCTCGAGGCCCACTTCAAGGACGTGCAGGACATCGAATTCACCGTCCAAGAAGGCAAGCTGTTCATGCTCCAGACCCGCAACGGCAAACGCACCGCCGCCGCCGGCCTGAAGTTCGCCGCCGACATGGTCCGCGAAAAACTCATCGATTGGGAGACGGCCGTGCTTCGCAATCCCGCCGACCAACTCGAGCAGCTCCTCGCCCCCATCTTCGATCTCGCCGAGGTCAAGAAGGCCAAGGTCATCGCCACCGGCCTTCCCGCCGGCCCCGGCGCCGCCACCGGCAAGATCTACTTCAACGCCGACCGCTCCGTGCAGGCCGCCGAGAAGGGCGAAAAAGTTCTCCTCGTCCGCGTCGAGACCTCTCCGGAAGACCTCCGCGGCATGATCGCCGCCGAGGGCATTCTCACCGCTCGCGGCGGTGTCTCCTCCCACGCCGCCCTCGTTGCCCGCCAGATGGGCAAGGTCTGCGTCTGCGGCGCTGCCGGCGTCGTCATCGACTACGACAAGAAGACCGCCACTATCGACGGCCAGACCTTCGGCGAGGGCGACTTCCTCTCGATCGACGGCACCTCCGGCCTCGTTTACGCGGGCCAGATCAAGACCGCTCCTTCCGAGATCATCTCCGGCCTCCTCAGCAACGACGCCGAGGCCCAGAAGACCGAGAAGTATAAGAACTATGTGCAGCTCATGAAATGGTGCGCCCAGTCCACCAAGATGAGCGTCCGCACCAACGCCGACACGCCCAAGCAGGCCGCCGAGGCCATGGCTTTCGGCGCCGTGGGCATCGGCCTCGTCCGCACCGAGCACATGTTTTTCGAAGGCGACCGCATCGACGCGATGCGCGAGATGATCTTGGCCGACAACCTCGCCGACCGCGAGACCGCCCTCGCCAAGCTCCTGCCTTACCAGCGCGACGACTTCTACGGGATCTTCAAAGCGCTCAAAGGCTATCCCGCCACCGTCCGCTTCCTCGATCCCCCGCTCCACGAGTTCCTCCCGAACTCCAAGGAAGCGCAGATGGATCTCGCCCGGAAACTCAACGTTCCCGTCGAGAAAATCATGCACCGCGTGCACGAGCTCCACGAGTTCAACCCGATGCTCGGCTTCCGCGGTTGCCGCCTCGGCATCAAGTTCCCGGAGATCACCCGCATGCAGGCCCGCGCCGTCCTCGAGGCCGCCGCCGATGCGACCAAGCAAGGCTACAAAGCCAAGCCCGAGATCATGATCCCGCTCGTCGGTTTCAAGAAGGAGCTCGATCTCCAAGTGGCCATTGTCCACGAAGTCGCCGCGCTCGTGCAGAAGGAGAAAAAAGTGAAGATCGCCTACTCCGTCGGCACGATGATCGAGATCCCGCGCGGTGCCCTCACCGCCGACGAAATCGCTCACACCGCCGAGTTCTTCAGCTTCGGCACCAACGACCTCACGCAGACCTGCTTGGGCATGTCGCGCGACGACTCCGGCAGCTTCCTCGGCACCTACGTCGAAAACGAGATCGTGAAGAAGAACCCCTTCGCCTCGATCGACCAGTCCGGCGTCGGCCAGCTCGTGAAGATCGCCTGCGAAAAGGGCAACCAGACCCGTCCCGGCATCAAGCTCGGCATCTGCGGCGAACACGGCGGCGATCCTGATTCCGTCAAATTCTGCCATAAGGTCGGCCTGACCTACGTGTCTTGCTCGCCCTACCGCGTGCCGGTCGCCCGCCTCGCCGCCGCGCAAGCCGCGATCGAGGAGAAGCGCGCCGCCGCCAAGGCCAAGAAGAAGTAATCCGCCTTGCAGGAGCGGCTTCACGCCGCGATCCAACGCTCAGCCCCGCGCCCTCCCCGGCGCGGGGCTTTTTTGTGCCCTTCCCACCGCCCGGTATGGCCTCACCTTGCGTGAGGCCGTTTCATCCCTCGTGAAGTCCTCAACGCCCATGGTCTGCCGCCTCTACCGCCCCGCCAGCCCCGCGCCGCGGCGGTCTGGCAGATGCTCCACGACCGCACCGCAAAATTCTCCGGCCTATCGGACGGCGGCCACCAGCGCCATCGTCGCCTTCCGGCGCTGCGGAGACCTCCACGCCGGCTTCAACCGCTTCCATTGCCCCGACTGCGACCACGAATTCCTCCTCGCCTTCACCTGCCAACAGCGCGGCCTCTGCGCCTCCTGCCACCAGCGCCGCACGCTCATTGAGGGCGCATTCATCGCAGGCACCATCTGCGCCCCTGTGCCCCACCGGCATCTTGTCCTCACCGTGCCGCGCCTCATCCGCGAGCTATTCCTCGGCGACCGCTCGTTGCTCGGCCACTTCGACCACGCCGCCCATTGCGCCCTCATCGCCTAGCTTCGCCTCCGCACCGACTGCCCCACCGGCCAGCCGGGTCTCGTGATGGCCCTCCAAACTTTCGGCGATTTTCTCTTCTGACACCCGCACATCCACGTCATCGCCACCGCTGAAATCTTTGACGCCGACAGCGGATTCCATCTCGCCCTCGCTGGCGGTTGGGAGGAGTTGCGGGAGCTCTGGCGCCACGCCCGCCTGCACCGGCTGCGCGCCGCTGGCACCCTCGCCGAGTGGCAAATTGCCCGGCTGCAACCTCTCCCGGACCCGATCTCCCAAAATCCAGTCCCCTATCGGTAGCTCACCTTCTGACGCCACCCAATCGTTGCGTGACGGCCTTGACCGCGCCGCCCGACCAGGCCGAGCCTAAAACCTGCCGCCCATGAAGACCCGCCGACAATTTCTCGCCGCAGCCGCCACCGTCGCCGTTGCACTGCCCGCCCGCGGCGAGATTCCCGCTGGGACCAACGTGCCGTCCGTCGTCCCTGAGGGCGTCCCACTGTTTCGCTTTATCCAGATCAACGACACCCACTACCAATCGCCTCGCGCTGAGGTGATCCACCCGACCTACCTCCAAGCCAACGGACGCGTGCACTGGCTTTGTGATGCTCTCAAATCGGGCGGGGTGTTCCCACCCGTGGATTTCATCCTACATCTGGGCGACATGACCCATCAACACTCCGTTGATCGAAGGCAGGAATTGAGGACGTTCAAGGCTCTGCTCGATACGCTGCCAGTCCCGACCTACACCGTCGTCGGCAACCACGACAACGTTCAGGGCGAGGGAAACCCCGAAAAAGAAGCCCCCTATCGCGAGGTCTTTGGCGAGCGTTTCGACTACACCTTCTCACACAAAGGGGTCGGCTTTGTCGTCACTGACGTGTCCGGCACCGGAATGCCCGACCTCCCCCCGGCCCGCGTTCTCCGGCGCGAACAACGCTTTCGCGAGCACCTCGATTCCTTCGGATCACAACCGGTGATCATCGCGGCCCACGTCCCCCTGCTACCGGTCCGTGAATCTGCAGTTCTGGCGAAAAGCTTTGGCTTTGTTTCCCACTACGTCCGTGAACCGGGCCTGTTGGAAATTGTGCGAACCCACCGGCACCACGTGGTCGCGGTCCTGAGCGGGCATCTACATCTCTCCGGCACAGTCTGGAGCGACGGCGTCGCTCACATCGACGTCTGCGGCACTGCCTCCTACCCCCACGACATCGCTCTCCACACGGTATATCGAAACTGCTTAAGAACGCAGTTGCTCAGACTCCCTTCCGATCTGCTCGTCCCATCGACCAATATCCACGGGGCCCATCGATACGGACGAGATTTTACCGATGCGACCCACCCGGACTATACCGGCTACCTTATGGGCTCAGCCGCCGAACGTGAGGTTCTTGTGCCACTCCGTCGGCCGCCCCGTCCCTGAAGCCAAGCGGAGGGGCCGAGCCCGGCCCCGTTTCACCGCAGGGCCCGCACGACCCTTCCGACCACAACGCCCACCCACCTGAGTGAGCTTGCCACGAGCGCAACCCACAGCGCGGGCGTGCCGACATATCGGAGTTCCAGTTCATGCCGACCCGGCGCGACGGTGGCCATCGCCAACCCGCGCTGCGAGGTCTTCAACTCCACCGGCCTCCCATCCGATCTCGCGGCATAGCCCGGCAGCCAGACCCGCGAGGTTTCACCCCACCCCGCCGGCCGGCACCGTCGCCGTGATTTTGCAAGGCCGCAGCGAATCCACGCGTACCGCCACCCGCTCGGAATCAAAGCGCGAAATGAAGATTTCAACAAAGGGATCGTCATTGCCCTCCGGCATGTTTCCCAGCTCCCGCATGAAGGTAAGCCCGTAGCTTTCCGTTTGCCGGCCCAAATTGCTGCCTTCCCCTCCCGGACCCGATCCCCTGAAAATCCAATCCCCTACCAGCGGGACTTTCTTTCGGTGCGGGTAGAGCAATGCCCACGGCAGTAGCTAGGGAAAAATCCCGCCGCGCGATTTGTAGCCCAATCGTTTCAGAATTTCCACACGAAGGTTACGTACGGGGCGCAAAATGAAGCCGACAAAATCATGACGACCGACGCCAGCATCATTGTGCCATTTTTCAACGAAGAGGACAACGTCGACCCCGTGCTGGCCGAGTTGCGCGGCGCGGTGCCCGGAGCCGAAATCATCGCGGTCAACGACGGATCGACCGACGGCACGGCGACGCGGCTGGCGCGCACGCCGGGGATTTTGACGGTGAGCTTCCCGCGCAACCTCGGCCAGAGCGCCGCCGTCTATGCCGGGCTGCTCCACGCGACCCGGAGCGTGTGCGTGATGATGGATGGCGACGGACAGAACGACTCGGCCGACATTCCCCGCCTGATCGCGGCGCTGGAGCGGGCCGACGTCGCGTGCGGTTACCGGTTGCGGCGGCAGGACGACTGGCGCCGCCGCGCCGCGTCACGCTGCGCCAATGCGATCCGTCGCGCCGTCCTACACGACGGGGTGCGGGATACCGGCTGCTCGTTGAAGGCGGTGCGGCGCGAGCACGTGCGGTTTCTAGTGCCGTTCAACGGACTGCATCGCTACCTGCCGGCATTTTTCCGCCGCGCCGGATTGAGCATCGTCGAGGTGCCGGTAAATCACCGGCCGCGCACGCGCGGCGCCTCCAAATACACCGTCGGCGGCCGGGCGTGGCGCGGTCTGCGCGACCTCGTCGGCGTGCAGTGGCTGCTCGCGCGCCAAATCGCGTTTCCGCCCGGGCTCACTCCGCGTCTCGAATGGGAACACGGCAACGGTGCGAGCCGGGATTTGTTCAACGAAACCGTCGAGGAAAACACCCGCCCATGAACGATCCTCTCTTTCATCTGAGCTTCGGCTCACTCGAGGTCGTGGTCACGGCCTGGAAGCTCATCGGCTACGTGGGGTTGCTGTTGTTTACTGGCCGCTGGGTCGTCCAACTGATCGCCTCGCGCCGCGCCGGCATGCCCGTCCTGCCGCGGGCCTTCTGGTATATGAGCATGAGCGGCAGCGTCCTGCTGCTCGCCTATTTCACTTTTGGCAAAAACGACTCGGTCGGCGTGCTCGCCAACCTTTTTCCGCTCGTCACCGCGGGCTACAACCTCTGGCTCGACCTGCGGCCGGCATTGGGTCGCTGGTGGGGCCGGACGGAACCGCGGTGGCGGGGCGCGAGCCTGCTCGGCGCGGAGTTCGTCCGCGAAGTCGCGGCCCTGGTGCGTCGGCGGCGCGGCGAAATCGGCGGCGCGCTGCTCGCCGTGCTCGCGCTGGCGGCGACCCTGCACGGTTTCGACGCCGGGTTGCGCGCGTGGAACACCCGGCACGTCGATGCGACGATGATCTCGTGGGCCCGGAGCCTGAGCTGGTGGGGGGAATTGCACCGCGCGCCGCTGCTGGCGCTGGTGGCGGTCTCGCTCCATGCCGCGCTGCGCCGCCGCAAAGATGTGTCGCGATTGCTGTTGTCCGGCCTCGCCGCCGGTTTGGCGGCGGGAGTGCTGGTCAATATCTTGAAAGTGATTGTGGCACGCCCGCGGCCGAGTTCGGGTCTGGCGGACGGCTTTTACTGGTTCCATTTCGAATCCGCGTTTCTGGGCTTCCCGTCGGGACACGCGGCCCACTGTTTTGCCATGGTCGGGGCGCTGTTTGTATTTGCGCCCCGCTGGGCCGGAGCGCTGGTGGGCGGCGCGGCGGCCGTGGCGTGGGCCCGGTTTTGCCTCGACCGGCACTATCTCACGGATCTGGTGGCGGGCGCCGGGCTTGGTCTGATGGTCGGTGTGGTCTGCGGCCTCGCCGCGCGGCGCGCGCTGGTCCCGCCGGTTTCACCCAACGTTGCCGCAGTCCCCCCGCAACCGGCGCCGGCGTTCGCTTGAGGCCGCCAACCCCATAATGCCGTCCGTCCGTCCAGAAATCCCCGCCGAATGTTGAACGCGGGCGAACCCACGATTCCGTCGCCTTCCGCCGCTCTGGCGGGCGACCCGCCGTCGCGCCCCAACCTTTGGGCGCACGAGGGCTGGCTGGCGCCCGTGGCCCTCGGGCTTTTGACGCTGGCGATGTTGTTGCCGGGCACGGGCACGCTGCCACTCATCGACCGGGATGAGCCGCGGTTCGCCCAAGCGACCGTGGAGATGATCGCGCGTCACGACTGGATCGTGCCGACCTTCAACGGCAATGACCGTTTCGACAAACCGATCCTGACCTATTGGCTGATGCGCGCGGGCTACGCGGTTTGTGGCGTGGGGGAATGGGGGGCGCGGCTGCACGGGATCGCCGCCGGTCTCGTGCTGGTGCTGGCCACGTGGTGGACCGGCCGGCGCTGGTTCGGTGCGGCCGCAGGCTGCGGCGCGGCGGCAATGCTGGCGACGTGTCTGCAGTTCTTCGTCCATGGGCGTCTCGCGCTGGCGGACATGCCGATGGTCGCGTGCGTGGCGCTTGCGTGTCTCGCACTCGGCGAGTTGTTGCTCGCCGAGGCGGAACCGTCGCCCGGCTGGCGCCGGCTGCTTTACGGAGCCCTGGGCGTGGGCTTTCTCGCGAAAGGCCCGATAGCGTGGGCGTTGCCGCTGCTGGCGGTGTTGTTGCTGCGGTGGGTGGTCTGGCGGCGTCCGCTGCCGTGGGCGCGGCTGCGGGCCGGTCGCGGATTGGTGGCCGTGCTTGCAATGGTCGCGATGTGGGCCGTCCCCGCGCTGATCGCGACGGACGGGCGGTTTTTCGCGGTGGGCATCGGTGAACACGTCGTGCAGCGCGGCGTGGAGAAATTTAACGGCCGTGGCTATACTCCTTTTTTCTATTTTGCGACCGCACCGCTGAGCCTTTTCCCGTGGTTTGGATTTGCGGGCATCGCGTTGGTCGGGGCGCGCCGCGCATGGGATGCACGCACGGCGTGGCTGTTGTGCTGGTGCTTGGCGCCGTATCTCATCTTTAGCTGCTACGCGACCCAGCTTCCCCACTACGTGCTGCCAGGGTTTTCGGCGTTTTTCCTCCTGCTCGCGCGCGGCTGGAGCGCCGGTGCGCCGCGGTGGGCCCGGGTCGTGGGCTGGAGCATTTTGGGCGTGTTTGTCACCGTGTTCGTCGGCGCGCTCGCCTGGATCTGCGTCGCGGAGGTGCCGCACGAGATCGAATCGCTGCGGTTGGCGCTGGCTGGTGCCTTGTCGGTGCTATGCGGGCTATCGGCCGTGCCGCTGGCCTGGACGCGGGCCCGGGCCGTGGCGCTGGCCGGGGTTGCGGTGGTGGTCGCCGGCGGGACGGTGCTGGCGCTCGGGCTGAGCGAGGCGAGCCTCACCCGCGGCATCGGCGTTGCGGTGAGGGAGTTGCCGCCGGGAGCGCGGAAAATCGGCTTTGGATTCGCAGAACCGGGCGTGGTGTTCTATGGCGGCACGGGCTGGGCGTTCGTCGAAACGCCGGCCCAGCTCGCGGCGGCGGTGGCGCAACCCGGGCCGCTGACGGTCGTCTCCGTGCGCCGCGAAATCGATCCGCTGCGATTTTTTACCGGTAACGTCGCTTGGCGCGAGCTTCCGCCGCCGCCGGAGCTGGCGCGGGCAGGTTGGCGCCACGAATCCATTCGCGGACTTAATCTCGGTCGCACGCGGTGGCAGGAACTCGAGGTCAGCGTGCGCGCCCCATGACAGGCTTCCGCGCAGATTTCCGAAACGCGGGCTTGTTGAAAAAATCTTCCCGGGTCCGATCCCCCTAAAAATCGAATCCCCTATCAGTAATTCAGGCCAGACGTCAGCAGTGCCGGACAAATTCACCGATAAACCGGTCCACGTTCTTACCCGACACCTGACACTCGATATCCCGTCGGAGACCGCGGATGTGCTGGGTGAGCTGCAGCGTAACCCCGAGCCGTTGCCCGAGCTCCCGGATAGCTCGGGTCCGTCGTTCCCAGAGCCAACAGGTCAAGCCCACTGAAATGGGTTTAACGGAAAAATGCGGGGTTTGGGTCACTTCGGGGATTTTCGCCATACCTTTAGTGCAGCGAAAATCGCGCCAGAATCGCCTATCAGGCGCAAAAAAAACCACCTCGCCCAAAATAAAAAGCCCAGCGGAGTCGATCACCATTTAAGTTAATGCAAAATAGTAGTTTAAAAAATCATAGAGCTAACCGTGGTGCCAAAAAGCGCACCAAACTAAGCCAAAAGGAGCAAACCGAGCCAGTTGTTCCATGTTGGCCAAGGTTGACCGATCTAGCGCTGGCAAAACCGCCGCTCCTGCGCTCCTTGCTGAAACTGCGAACCCGGCAGGGAACCCCGTGCTTGTCTCGCGCGTCCGTATCGCCAGCAATCGACCTTTTACGTCCCTTTCCGCCCTCATGAAACCGCTTAAGCTCACCGTCATTATCCTCGGCAGTCTGGCCGCGCTCGTCGCGCTCGTCGTGGTTCTCGCCCTCACCCCTGCCGTCCAGACCTGGGCCGTGCAGCGCGCGCTCAGCGGCCAGCCCGGCCTCGTGGTCGAGGTCGGCCGGGTCTCCGTCGGCCTGAGCGAGGCGGAATTGCGCGATGTGCGCGTAGTCCAAGACGGCATTGCGATCGCGGCCAAGGAGCTCAGCGCCGCCTACACCGCCACCGACTATTTTTCCGGCGGCAAAATCACGGTCGGCCGGATCACCGGGCGCGGCATCGAAATCGATGCCCGGAAACCCGTCGCCAAACCTACCCCGCCGCCCGTCACTCCTCCCACTCCCTTTGCCGGTGTCTTGAACCCCATTCGCCTGCCCGGCGAGGTCCGGGTCGGAAACGTCGAACTCGAGGCCAAGGTACTGCTGCCCGACGATCAGACCGCCAAACTCTCACTCAGGGGCGGCGGCATCGCCCCGGGCGAGACCGCCGTGTTGCGCTGGGAAGCCAACTTTACCGACGCCCGCAAGGTCGCTGCCGTCACCGCCGCCCAAGCCAAAGGTGAGATCAAAATCCGGACCACAACCGATCTGCGCATCGATCTCGTCGAGATCGTCGCCGACGCCGGGGCCACCGGCCCGGGTCTACCCGCCGATGGCCTGAAACTAAATATGAAGTTGGAGCAACCGGCGGCCAAGGCCGGCGAAACGTTGACGACCCGCGTGTCCCTCGTGCGTGGCGCAACCGTCGAGCCGTTGCTCACTACCCAAGTCGATTTCTCGGCCCCCAAGCCCGTTTTTACCGGCGCCTGGGACTTGGCGGTGCGCAGCGAACAGTTCGCCACCGTGCTCGCCAGCTTCGGCCTCCCGGAGGTCGCCCTTTCCGGCAAGGGCAGTTTTGCTTTTGACCTCGAGACCAGCGCCTCGACCGCCGCCGGCGAACTCACCGGAGCTATTTCTCGTTTGGAGAAACTCAACGCCGGCCTCACCGACGTGGGCGCGCTCCAAATCCGCGCTGCTTTCGAGGGCGGCAGCAGCAAAGAGTCGGCTCAACTCGGCCGCCTCGAATTCGACGTCGCCACCGCTGAGGGTCGCAAATTCATCGCCATCGCGGCGCAGCAAAAACTCTCCTTCAACTTCAAGGACAAGCGCGTGACGCCCGAGAAACCCGGCACGGAGCTGGCCCGCGTTGCGCTCGTGGCCATCCCGCTCGCTTGGGGCCAACCGTTCGTCACCCCGCGCACGATTGCGGGCGGCGATCTCTCCGGAGTCTTCGTGATCGATGCCGAACTTGACGGCAGTCGCGTCAAGGTCCGCGCCCTCGAACCGCTGAGTTTACGCTCCGTCACGGTGCGCGAGGGCGACAAGCTGCTCGCGGACCGCGTCTCCATCTCGCTCAGCCCGCGCATCGACTACACCGCCAACCGCATCGTCGCCGAAATCAAAAGCCTCAACATCTCGACGCCCGACGGAGACCAAGTCGCCGGCGGCCTCACCGCCGACGTCGCTCTCGGCGGCACCTCGCCGGTCGTCGTCTTCACGTCGCAGCTCAAAGGCACCCTCGCCTCGCTCGTAAAACCGTTTCTCCCGCCTGGAGTCGGCCCCTTGACGTTTGGACTCAACGCTCAAGGCCGTCACGGCGGCGACGCCCTCGAACTCACCGCCCTTAGCCTGAACGTGACTCGCAACGGCAACGAATTGCTCGCCGCCGTCGAGACGTTGCAAGCGATCTCCCTTGATCTCGCCAAGACCCAAGCCGCCGTGCCGGATGCCAATCGGGCCGCCGCCCGCGTGCAGTGGGGCACGATCCCGCTGGCGTGGGCGGAGCCCTACGTCGCCCAAGCCAAACTCTCCGGCCAATTGGTCGCCGGTGCCGTCGAGATCGCGCTGCAAGGCATCGATGCCTACGCGGTGCGGGCCCTCGAGGGGATCGCCCTGCGCAACGCGACTGTCGCCCTCGATGGCCAAGAATTTCTCCGCGGGGCCGATTTTTCCACCGATCTGAGCGCCACTTGGAAAGCCGGCACCGCGTCCGCCGACATCAAACGCCTGGAGCTCAAGCAAGGATCGACCTCGTTGCTCGCCGCCTCGATTTCAGGCGAGGTGACTCCGGGAAAGACGCTCCGCGCCAAGGGCCGGGGCCAAGTTGACGCCGACTTTGCTGCACTCGCCAAACAGCCCGCACTCGCCGCTCAACTGCCTCTGCTGCGCGGTGCCCTTACCGCAAAGTTCGACGTCACCTTGGCCGACGGCGTGCAGGCCAAGATCAACCTTCTCGCCAAAGACCTCGTCGCGCGCGAAGGCGCCTTGGCCCTCGGCACCATCGAACTCGCCGTCGATACCGCGCTCGACCCCAACAACGCGGGCACCGTGCGCGCCCCGCTCGTCGTCACCAAAGCGGGACGACGTTCTCATCTGCTCATCGACGGCAAAGTCGGCCTCAAACCCGGCGCGGTCTCCTTCGACGGTCGCATCACCGGCGAGCAACTCTTCGCAGACGATCTTCAGGCGTTTGCCGCGCTGAGTGCCCCGCCGCCCGCTTCACCCGCACCTAAACCTCCCGCCGCCACCCCGGCTCCCGCGCCGCGCCCTCCGGTCACCGCGACCGCGCCCAAGCTCGTCGGTCCGGTCAAAGATCTCGCCCCGGTGTGGGCCGGATTCTCCGGTCGGATTGATTTGAACGTGAAGTCGGTGAAGCAGGGCGCCGGCGTGACGTTGAGCGACCTCCGCGGCGGGCTCGCAGCAAGCCCCGAACGGCTCACGGTCGAAAACCTCTCCGGCTCGCTCAACGGCAATCCCTTCAAGGTCGCCTCCCTCCTCACCTTCGACGTCAAGTTGCCCCGCCCCTACTCGTTGACCGGCTCCGTCGATGTCCCCGGCTTCGATGTCGGAGCCTTCCTGCGCAAGGCCGACCCCGCCACGCCGCCCCCGCTGGAAACGACGTTTACCGTCGCGAGCAAGTTCAACGGCACCGCCGCGAACTTGGGCGAATTCGCCGACCGGCTGATGGGACAATTTGAGTTCAAAGGATCGAAAGGCATTTTGCGCGCGCTGAACCGAAAAGCGGAAACGACCTCGGCCGTCACCGGCCTCCTTGGACTCGCCGCCGGCTTGGCCGGACAGCAGGGACTCGCCCAAGGCTTGGTCGGCGCGTCCGAGCTGGCCGGGTTGCTGAAGGACATGCCCTTCGACGGAATCACCATTCAGGTCGAGCGCGGCGCCGATGCTGCCATCGTGGTGAAATCGCTCGAAGTCATCTCACCGTTGATGCGACTCACTGGCAACGGCCGGGTAGCTTCCAAGCCGGGTGAAGCCTTCGAAGCCAGTCCACTCCAACTCCAACTCCAACTTGCCGCCAAGGATCAGCTCGCCAACGGCCTGAACCGGGCCCGGCAACTCAGCGGCAAGACAGACGACAAAGGCTATTATTTGATGGCCACCCCGTTCACCTTGGCCGGCACGGTCGGCAAACCCGATTCGTCGGATTTCTGGAAAAATCTCACGCTCAACACCGCCGTCGGCGCCCTCCGCTGAGGGCGCGGGGCGCGATCGCCCCCGCACAACCTGCGAAGCCCGGCCTATATTTTCACCGTGCGCGATTTTGGCCGTTCGTAACCGGGGTTTACCCCGATCCGACGTGCGCTGCAGCGAACGTTGCCAACCGACCCGGCCAACCTCACGGCAGCCACGGAAACTTCCGGGCGTCCGGCTTTCGTTTCTCGCGCTGCGCCGAGTGAAATTCCTTCGCCTCGTCGCTCATGTAATAAAGCAGCGTCGCATTGCCGGCGAGTTCCTGGATGCCCGCCTGCCCGTCGAGCTCCGCGTTGAACGCACTTTTGAGCAGCCGGATCGCCAGCGGGCTGTGACCGAGAATCTCCTTTGCCCACTTTACGCCTTCGGCCTCAAGCTGCTCGACCGGCACCACCGTGTTGACCAGCCCCATTTCCAACGCCTGTTTCGCGTCATACTGGCGGCAGAGATACCAAATCTCGCGGGCCTTCTTCTGCCCGACGATGCGCGCGAGATAACTGGAACCAAACCCGCCGTCGAAACTGCCCATGCGCGGACCGACTTGGCCAAAGATGCCGTTATCCGCCGCGATCGTGAGGTCGCACACGAGATGCAACACGTGTCCACCGCCGATGGCGTAGCCCGCCACGAGCGCGATCACGACTTTCGGCATCGAGCGGATGAGTTTTTGTAAATCGAGCACGTTGAGCCGGGGCACGCCGTCGCCGCCAACGTAGCCCGCATGACCGCGCACGCTTTGGTCGCCGCCGGCGCAAAACGCGTATTTCCCGTCGGTGTGCGGACCCGCGCCGGTGAGGAGCACCACGCCCACGGTCGGATCTTCGCGGGCGTCGATGAACGCCTCATACATCTGCATGATCGTCTCGGGGCGGAACGCGTTGCGCTTCTCCGGCCGGTTGATCGTAACCTTCGCGATGCCGTCCGCCTTTTCATAGCGGATATCCGTGAACTCTTTGACCTGTTGCCAGACGGGATTCATGCCGCGACCGTAGCCGCAGGCCGCGATTTGTCGAGGGCTGGCCCCACGTTGAAACCGAAAAAGCAAGCAACATTCCGCCACCGTGGTGAAACAGCTTGGAGTCGCCCTCCCCCCATCCAAATATCGCCCCGTTCATGAGCACTCCCGCGCCCGCGTCTCTCAGTTCCTCGGCCAAGGCCGCGCTCTCCATCGGCGCGCTCGGCGTCGTCTTTGGCGACATCGGCACCAGCCCGCTCTACACCATCCGGGAGTGCCTGCATGCCTTGCCCGCCGGCGAACACGTTGCCGCCGTACTCGGGGTTCTCTCTCTGGTTTTCTGGTCCCTGATTTTGGTGGTATGCGTAAAATACACGGTGCTCGTGCTGCGCGCCGACAACCGGGGTGAGGGCGGCATCTTCGCCCTACTCGCCCTCAGCCAGCTGGACCGACCCGGCAAGTCTGTGCTCAACCTCGGCGTCATCACCGTCCTTGTCGGCGCCGCGATGCTTTGCGGCGAAGCCATCATTACCCCCGCCATCACCGTCCTTTCGGCCACGGAGGGCATCAAGGAAGTATGGCCCGAGGTGGACCACTACGTCTTGCCGATCACCATCACGATTCTGGTCGGCATCTTCGCCTTCCAATACCGGGGCACTAAGTTCATCTGCGAGATCTTCGGGCCGGTGATGCTCCTGTGGTTCGCGGTGTTGGGCGGTCTGGGTCTCTGGCACATTGTGAAAAATCCGGTCGTGCTGCAGGCGCTGAATCCCCTGCTCGGCCTCCATCTGTTGATCGGTCACCCCAAAGAGGCTGCCGTCATTCTTGGCTCAGTTGTCCTCGCGGTCACCGGCGTCGAGGCTCTCTACGCCGACATGGGCCATTTCGGGCGCCGCGCGATCAACCTCGCTTGGTATACCATCGTGCTGCCGGGCCTCGTGCTCAATTACTTTGGCCAAGGTGCCAACTTCATCGCCCAGGGCGGCAACGTCGCCAATCCTTTCCTCGCCCTCGCTCCCGACGGACCGGCCCGCCTTGCCTTGCTCGCGCTCTCCGTGGCCGCCGCCATCATTGCCAGCCAAGCGCTCATTTCTGGCGCCTATTCGCTGGTCCGCCAAGCGGTGCAACTCGGTTATTTCCCCCGCCTCACGATCAAGCACACCAACCCCGACCAACCTGGCCAAATCTATCTCCCGCTCGTCAATATCTCACTCGCGCTCGGGTCCATCGCCACCGTTTACGGCTTCAAATCCAGCTCGGCCCTCGCCGCCGCTTACGGCATCGCGGTGACGGCCACCATGATCGTGACGACCTTGATCCTCTTCATCGTGATGCGCCGCGCGTGGCAGTGGTCCTGGTGGTTGGCCGGAGCGTTTTGCTGCTTTTTTCTCGTGATCGATGTCACCTTCTTCGCCGCCAATCTGCACAAGTTCGCCGACGGCGGCTGGCTCCCCGTCATGATCGCTCTGGGTCTGATCGCCATCATGACGACCTGGAAACTAGGGAAGACGGAGATCTTCCGTCGCATCTACGCCAACGAAGTGACCGAGGACGAGCTGAACAACATTGCCTCCAGCACTCACATCACGCGCGTGCGCGGCACCGGCGTGTTCATGGCGGGGAATCCCACCGGCACGCCGCTGGTGCTGCTCCACCACGTTAAAGCCAACCGCGTTCTCCACGAGACCGTGGTCCTGCTCAGCGTCACCACCGACGAAGTGCCGGTCGTCGACGACGCCACCCGTTTCTCCGTGCGCGAGATCGGCCACGGCGTCTGGCGCGCCGTCGGCCGTTACGGCTACATGGAGTCGCCCGATGTCGCGAATCTCATGGAAAAAGTCCGCGCCGCCGGCGTGCCGCTAAAGCTGAATGAAGCGACCTACTACTTTAACCGGGAGATGATTATCACCGGCGGCGACACGCGCATGTTCGAGTGGCAAAAGCTCTTTTACGCCTTCCTCAGCCGCAACGCCCGGCAGGCGCGCGATTATTACCAGTTGCCCCCGATGCAGATCATCGAAGTCGGCCTGCCCATTCAGCTGTAGTCGCCGCTCGCGGTCGGATTCACCTCGCCCCTCCGGTCCCCGATTGGGCCTACCGTCCGCACCACGCGAAAGCTCCGTTCACTATCGAAATTGTTGAAAGTTCGAAGCGCTCCGAATTCGAGACCGGCTCCCTTTCCGTCAACGCACTTCCCTCTGATTTCACGTTATGAACACCCGCCGCATTCTCGCCGCATGTCTTGGTCTCCTCGGCTCGCTGGCGGCACTCACTCCCCGCGAGATCGACGCGGCCGAACCGTTTCATTTCATCCAACTGAGCGACCCGCAGCTCGGCATGTTTACCGACAACCGCGACTTTTCGCAGGATGCTGCGAATTTCGAATTGGCCGTGAATGCCGTCAATCGGCTGCGACCGGCCTTTGTGGTCGTCACCGGTGATCTCGTGCACAAGCCGGGGGACGCTGCCCAGATCGCCGAATACCGCCGGATCATCGGGAAAATCGATCCCTCCATCCCGGTTTATAATGTAGCGGGAAACCACGACGTGGAAAACGTGCCGACGGCGGCCAGCCTGGCAGCTTACGGCAAACTCTTCGGTCCGGATCGTTACACCTTCCGCCACGAAGGCTTGGTGGGAATTGTCCTGAACTCGTCCTTGATTCACTCGCCCGCCCAAGCCGCAGAGGCGCTGGACGCGCAGGAACGCTGGCTGCGCCAGGAATTGCGAGCGGCCAAAGACGGGAACGCGCAACACATCGTCGTTTTCCAGCACCACCCTTGGTTCATCAAAAACGCCACCGAGGCCGACGGCTACTTCAACATTCCCATGGCCCGGCGGGCCGCCTATCTTGCGCTCTTTCGCGAGTTCGGGGTGCGCTACCTGTTTTGCGGCCACTATCACCGCAACGCCGAGGCCCGCGACGGGACCTTGGAAAACATCACCAGCGGGCCGGTGGGCAAGCCGCTCGGCGGGGCCAAGTCGGGTATCCGCGTCGCCATCGTGCGCCCGGACCAAATCGAGCACCGATACTTCGAACTCGGCGAACTCCCGGTGAAAATTGAGCTGACCCCGGCCAACGCGAAGAAGCCCTGAGCTGTCCCCGGTCGTTTCTGGGGCGTAGCAGATATCGCCTCGGTTATCGCGCGATCGTTACCCGCGCCCGCTTCATGCGCCTGCGGGCGATTGAAGGCAAGATGAGCCCCTGAATCCACCTGGCGGGAGCGGGAAGATCCTCTCAGCTGAGGCATCTTGTCGGGAAGATTCGTCGCCATTTCGGAGCGCCTTGCCTCAATCCTGCGTTTCGGGGAAATGGTCGGGCTGGTGAGATTCGAACTCACGACCTCTTGCACCCCATGCAAGCGCGCTACCAGGCTACGCTACAGCCCGAACAGATGAAGGGTCACAAAGCGAGATGCCCTTGCCGGAAGCAAGTGCTTTTTCAAACCCCGGCTCTTCGGCTTCGTTTCCAACAGAATCTCGCTCCCAATTTCCGCCCAAATTTCCCCGAAAAATGATTTGCAGCCCACTCGTCGCGCCTTCCGAGTCGGTCTGCTTTTCCCTCTCCCCCGTCCGCTTCTTCACTCCTCACTTATGAAAAACGTCCGCATCGGTATTGTCGGCTTAGGCAACATGGGCGCCGCTCACGCCACTAATATTCTCGCCGGGAAAATCCCCCGCCTTGAACTCACCGCGGTCTCAGACTTCGACGCGGCCCGTTGCACCCGTTTCCCCCAAGCCAAGGCCTTTGCGACCGTTGAGGACATGATCAAATCCGGCCTCATCGACGCGCTGATCATCGCGACCCCGCATTACCAACATACCACGCTCGGCATCCTCGCACTTCAAGCCGGCCTCCACGTGATGGTCGAGAAACCCGTCTCTGTCCACAAGGCCGACGCCCTGCGCCTCAACGCCGCGCACAAGAACAAAAAACAGGTCTTCGCGGCGATGTTCAACCAGCGCACCGACCTCTATTACCAAAAAATCCGCCACCTCATCCGCTCCGGCGAGCTCGGCGAAATCCGCCGCGTGAATTGGATCATCACAAATTGGTTCCGCACCGAGGCCTACTACGGCTCCGGCGGCTGGCGCGCGACTTGGGCCGGCGAGGGCGGCGGCGTGCTGCTCAACCAGTGCCCGCATAACCTCGATCTCTTCCAATGGATGTTCGGCCTCCCGAAACGCATCCGCGCTCACTGCAGTTTCGGCAAATATCACAGCATTGAAGTCGAGGACGACGTCACGGCTTACTTCGAATTCCCCAACGGCGCCACCGGCGTGTTCATCACCTCCACCGGCGAGGCTCCCGGCACCAACCGCCTCGAGATCACCGCCGAGCGCGGCAAGCTCGTTTACGAAGACGACAAGATCACTTACACGCGGAACGAGACGCCCATGAGCGAATTCTCGCGCACCAGTTCCGGCGCGTTCTCCCGCCCCGATACCTGGGATGTGGCCATCTCCGCCGCCAATCACGGCGGCCAGCACAACGAGATCCTCAAGAACTTCGCCGACGCGATCCTCGACGGAGCCACGCTGCTTTCCCCCGGCGCCGAGGGCATCCATTCCATCGAACTGGCCAACGCCATGCTGCTTTCAGCGTGGACGGATGAGACCATCACCTTGCCCCTGGACGCCGCCCGCTACGAAAAACTGCTCCAGCAGAAAATCGCAGACTCCGCAAAAAAGCGCCCGAAAAAGAAGAAGGTCGTCAAGGCCAGCGGAGACGATTTTGCGAAATCATTCGGTCGCTAAACCGGCGGGCGCGAACGTACCGAAAACCATCATCGTCCCCTTCGTCCACGTCACGGGAGCGCAGCTTGGCGACGCTACGCTCCCGTCACGTTCCGTCTGTTGCTTCGGACCCTGTCTTGGTGTCGCGAAGTTACCGACCTCACCCAGTTCAAAGCGGACCGTCCGCCCCCAATCTCCTCGGCCCGCGTCGTCGCCCACTTCTTCCTCTTCCCTATGCAACTCGGCCTCTGCCTTGATCCCGCCACGCTCGCGACTCTGCCCGCGCCCCACGACTTCGACTACATCGAGGGTCACGTGCAAAACTTTCTCCTGCCCTCCTCCCCCGACGAGGCCTTCGCCCCGCACCTCGCCGCGCAGCGGGCCTGCCCGCTCCCCATGCCGGCTTCGAATTCTTTTCTGCCGCCCGGGCTCAAGGTCGTCGGTCCGGCCGTCGATCAAGCCGCGCTCAGCCGCTACGCCGACACCGCCTTCCGCCGCGCGCGCTCCGTGGGTATGTCGATCATGGTCTTCGGCAGCGCCGGTGCCCGCATGATGCCCGAGGGCTGGTCCGCCGCCCGTGGCTTTGAGCAATACGTCGAAGCTCTCCGTCTCTTCGCCCCGCTCGCCCAGGCCCAAGGCGTCACCCTCGTCGTCGAGCCGCTCAACCGCGTCGAATGCAATCTCGTCAACACCATCGTCGAAGGCGCCGAGGCCGTAAAACGCGCCAATCATCCCGCGGTCAAACTGCTCGTCGATCTCTTCCACATGCTGCGCAACGGTGAGGCGCCGGACGATATTATCCGGGTCGGCCCGATCCACCACGCCCACCTCGCCGAGGACAAAGACCGCGCCGCTCCCGGCATCAACGGCGACGATTTCCGCCCATTTTTCCGCGCCCTCAAACAGATCGGCTACAACGATCGTCTCACGATTGAGTGTATTTGGAAAAACGCTCCGGCCCACGAGGCCGCGCCTGCGCTGGTGGCTTTGCGCCGCCAGCTTGCCGAAGCCGGCTACTGATTCCTGCTTTCGACCGCACTCGGCTCGGTGAACCACCGCGCCAAGAGGAGCACCACGCCCATTCCGCCGTAGCCCAACGCGGCTGCCGCCGCTTTGCAAGAATTCAGCCGCCAGTGCAGTTCTCCGCTTATCGCGTGCACCAAGGTGTGCGACTGCCCGCGCTCGCGTTGTGGCCATCCCGGCGATCGCCTCCAGCCTCGCCGCTACCCGTGCAGCTGCGTTACCGCCCGCGGCATTCGCGCATAACCCGGTCCGGGAATTCGGGGCCACCCAAACTCGTTCGTCCGCTGCTCTCCCGATCCTCAATTCGCGCAGATTCGCGTCATTCGCGGGGCAGCTTCCGGGAACGGTCGCCTACAGCAGTTCCTTCGGCAACAGCGGCATCAGCTTCTTGATGTCCCCCACGCTGTCACGGTGGCAGACGAGGATCGCGTCTGCGGTCTCGACCACGACGAGGTCGCTCACGCCCACGAGCGCGACCACCCGGCCGTTGCTCACCGCGATGTTGTTCGCCGCGTTCACCGCCACGACCGATCCGCGGACCGCGTTACCGCCCGCGTCTTTCGGCAAGTGTTTCGGTAGCGCGGTCCACAGTCCCACATCATCCCAATCGAACTCAGAAACCATCGTCTCGACCGACGCCGCCTTTTCCATGATCGCGTAGTCCACTGAAACTTTAGGTTCCAGCGTCGGAAATTTCGCCGCGAGAAACGCCATCGGATCGCCCGACGGAAACTCCCGGATGAACGCCGCCAGCATCGGCGTGTGTTTCTCCGCCTCGGCCAGAAACGCCGCCGCGCTCCAGAAAAACATGCCGGCGTTCCACGCATAGTGGCCGCTCTCAACGTAACGCGTCGCCGTCGTCGCATCGGGCTTTTCCACGAACCGCTTCACTTGCCGGAAACCATCGCCCGTCGGCTCGCCCATTTCCAGATAACCGAAACCCGTCGCCGCATGGTCGGGTTTGATCGCAAAGGTGAGCAACGCCGGCGTGGTCGCCGCGCGCCTGAGCGCCACTCCCACCTGTCGTGCGAGCGTCGCCGTATCCTTGATGAGTGCATCCGCCGGCAGGAGCGCGAGGACGCCCTGCGGATCACGGGCCCGCACCAGCGCCGTCGCCAGCGCCGCCGCCGCCGCCGTGTCACGTTTTGCCGGCTCCGCGATGATGTTCGCCTCGGCAATCACCCCCTTGAGCGCCGCCCGGGTCGTCTCCAACTGCGCGGTGTTGGTCAGCACGAAAACGTTCGCCATCGGCACCACGCCGTCGAGCCGTCGCACCGTGTCCTCGACCAGCGTGCGGTCGGAGAAAAGCTTCAGCAGGTGCTTCGGCGTGCGGGCCCGGCTCATCGGCCAGAACCGCTCGCCACTGCCGCCCGCCATGATGCACGCGTAGAAATGGGAAGAGTCGCTCATTGGTAAAGTGACGTTGTCCCAGCCGCTCCGACCCTCGCCAAGCCCAGAAACACCCGTACAACCCCGCCCCGACAAAAAACTTCCTCTCCGCGCTTGCCGACGGAAATGCCGCTGTCGATAAACCGACCCTTTCGCACGTCACTTATGCCCGTCTCAACCTCCTCTTCGACTCCCGTCCCCGCGGCTTTCACCGCCGCCGGACCCGATGAGGACCACCACCAACTGGCCCGGTGGCGGGACGAGCTCGAAGCCCGACTCGAAGAGCGCCTCGCCCACCAAGCCCGCCACCGCGACCAACTCGACGACGCCATCGACCATCTCGAAGGCGTCCGCCAAAACCTCCGCGATCGCACCGCCGACCTCACCGCTCCCGTGGGCAGCGAGCTCGCCCACGCCCCCTCCGAAACCGCTGCCTCCTCCTCCGATCTCTCGGCTCACAGCACACCCCTCTCTGCTCCTACCCCTGCGCCGTTTTCCCCCTCGGACCTCGCGACTTATCAACGCCCCTCGCTGGGTCTGCTCCGCCCGGCCAGCGCCGCTGAACAGAACTTCTCCAACCCCGAGGAACTCGCGACCAACAAGCGCATCTTGCAGGACTCCCTCGACAGTTTTGCGATCGATGCGTTCGTCCACGATTCCGTCGTCGGACCTCGCGTAACCCAGTTCCGCGTCAAACCCGGCTTCGGCGTCCGCGTCGAATCTATCGTCGCCCTCGAGAAGAACCTCGCCCTTTCCCTCTCCGCCAACGCCGTCCGCATCCAAGCGCCGATCCCCGGCGAGAGCTACGTCGGCGTCGAGATTCCCAACCGTCACTCCGCGCCTCTTGCCCTCCGCGCCTCCTTCGAATCAGAAGCCTGGCGCACCCACTCCGGCGAACTGCCTTTGATTCTCGGCGTCGATATCGCCGGCCGCCATGTCATCCTCGATCTCGCCCGCGCGCCCCACGCGCTCATCGCCGGCGCCACCGGCTCGGGCAAATCGGTCTGCATCAGCAACCTGATTCTCTCGCTGATCTACCGCTTCCGTCCCGACGAACTCGAACTCGTCCTCATCGATCCCAAGATCGTCGAATTCGCCATCTACCGCGACCTGCCGCATCTCATTCACCCAGTCGTCACCGACCCCAAGCAGGCCGTCCAAGCCCTCAAGTGGCTCGTCCGCGAAATGGAGCGCCGCTACTCGGTCCTCGCCGAGAAATCCGTCCGCAACCTCGCCGGCTATAACGCCAAGGCCGTCGCCGAGGGTTTCGCGAAACTGCCCTACATCGTCCTCGTCATCGATGAACTCGCCGACCTCATGATGACCGCCGCGCAGGACGTCGAGACACCCATCGCCCGACTCGCGCAGATGTCGCGCGCGGTCGGCATCCACACCGTCCTCGCGACCCAACGTCCGTCCGTGAACGTCATCACCGGTATCATCAAGGCGAACTACCCCACGCGCATCGCGTTCCAAGTCGCCTCCCAGATCGACTCGCGCACCGTCCTCGACGGTAAGGGCGCCGAAGCCCTCCAAGGCCGCGGCGACATGCTCTTTAGCCCGCCCGGCCTCGGTCGTCTCCAACGCCTGCAAGCCCCCTTCGTCGACGACGGCGAGATCGAAGCCATCGTCACCAGTCTCAAGGCCCAGCTCGCCCCGCGCTACCGCGTCGAACTCCGCCCCGAAGACGTTCCCGGCGCCAACACCGACCCCACGCTCCACGCCGGCGCGGATCCGATGATCAAAGAAGCCCTCGAAGCGATCTCCGCTAACGGCCGCGCCAGCACGAGCTACCTCCAGCGTCGCCTCAAAATCGGCTACAACCGCGCCGCCAGCCTCATGGAGGAAATGGAGCAGCGCCGCTACATCGGCCCCCAAGTGGGCAACAACCCCCGCGAAATCTACGTCCAACCCGGCGACCTCAAACTCCCCTGAAATTTGAACCGCGAACCCTCGCTAATCTCCACCAAGCAAACCCTGAAAAACCACCCGCGATTTGGCGATCAGCCTAAGCCCACACCCGTCTCAGCCCTCTCCTCCTCCGAAACAATAGCGCACATTAGCGGTTAAAAAATCTTGTCCGACTCCGCCCTTACCTCCTCCGCTCTCCTCGAACGCATCCGTCGCGACGGCGTGCGCAAGACCGCCGTCGCCCTGCGCAAACCGCCGCTCTCCTCCCGCCTGCTCCAAGAACTTGCAGCGTTGGCCGAGCCCTCCGTCGCCCAGCAATTCGTCGCCGCCTATCCGCTTTCGCCGAGCCATCTGCTCGAGGCCCTCGCCCAAACCGCCCAAGATCCCGAGGTCTTCCCTTTTCTCGCGACCAACCCCCGCACACCGCCGCATCTGCTCTCCGCTTTTGCCGTCCACGAGAACCCCGAGGTTCGCACTCATGTCGCCACCCACCCGCAACTCGCCGCCCGCGAACTGCTGAATCTTGCCCAAGACACCGACGTCGCCGTCCGCCGCGCTGTCGCCACCAACCCGTCCCTTCGACTACCCCACCACGCCGCGCTTACCACTGACTCCAGCCCCCGCGTCCGTCTCCGCCTAGCCTCGCAGCCCGCCCTTCCCGCCCAAGTCGCCCTCGTCCTCGCCGCCGACACCAGCCCCGTCGTCCGCGCCCACACCATCGCCACCACCACCGCCGACGATGAAATGCTCCTCGGCTGGGCCGCCTCCGATGATGAAGAAGTTCAACTCGCCCTCACCTCGCGCGGAAATCTTCCCGTCGCCGTCCGCGCACTCCTCCTGCTTTCACCGCACGCCACGGTTCGGCGAATTGCCCGCGACCTGATCGCGCCCGACCCCGTTGCGCTGCTCCACTTCATCACTCACGGCGAGCCCGATGAACCGGCGTGGGTCGCCGCCCGACCGAACCTCGCGTCGGCCCTCCAGCGCCAACTCGCCCCGTCCGAAAGCCCTGCCGTCCGGGTTGCTCTCGCCGCCAATCCCTCGCTGCTCCCCGACATCGCCGACTACTTTGTGGCCCTCGCCGACGAAGCCACCTGCGTCGCCCTTGCGACCAACCCGTCCCTTTCATCGGACCATATCCAAGCACTTGCCGCCACCCGTCTGCCCGCCGTCCTCACCGCTCTCGCCTACCGCGACGATCTCTACGAGGAACTCATTCCGTTTCTGATCGAGCACAGCCCCGATTTTCGACGCCACTGGGCCATCCAACAAAAACCCGCGACCCTCGCGGACCCCGAACTTACGCGCCGACTGCTCGCCGATCCGCTTCCGACGATTCGTGCCCTCGCCGTCGCAGCGCACCCTTGGCGTCGCGCCGATCTCTACGACTTCGCCCGCGACCGCAGCCCCGCCGTGCGGCTCGCCGCCCTTCAGCACGCCCACGCTTCCGACGAACTCATCGCCGGTCTCCTCGCCGATCCCAGTCCGGAAATCGCCGCAGCCGCTGCGGCTCAGCAAGCCGCCCGCGCCTCCGCTCCCCGCACGCCAAAATCGCCTGCCCCCGCCACCCCGCTCGCTCCGATCTCCAAGCCCCTGCCCACCACCGCCACTCGCGCCCCGCAGGCCGAGACCTCAACTCTCAACGCTCAACTCTCCACCAAACTCTCCCAACTCAAGCGCCTATTCTGGCAATAATCCATCATGGCCAAAAAACCGACAGCCCTCACGTTCCGCGACATTGTGCTCGGCGCCGAAGCCGACGTAATCCGCGCCGCGCTCGACGCCCGCATCAAAATCGACGCTCTCATCATCGAGCGCACCGCCGCTTACGAAAAGATCGCGGCCCTCGAGACGCAGATCAACACGGTCGTCGGCGAAGCCGGCGTCTACCCGTTCCCCGCGCCCCCGCTCCCCGTCGCCGCCTTCGACCAAAAGCCCGCCAAGAAATCTCCCGGCACCATCGCCACCGACTCCGACGAAGGCGACGAGTCCGACGCCGACGAAACCCCGGCCAAGTCCTGATCTGCCCCTCCGCCTCGATTTCCTTCCGTGTATTCCGTGTGTTCCATGGGCACCTCTCCGAAGTTCTCCGCCTTCCGGATTTCGTGTGACTCGTGTGTTTCGTGGTCCACTCCTCCGGATCCTGGCCTCCGTCCACCATCGCTTTGATGCGCCCCGATCAACAGATCCAAATCAACAGCCTGCTCCTCGATCGCGAGGCGCTGTTCGTGCGCATCCACGACATCGAGCAAGCCGCCGCCGCCCTCCTCGGCGCGCCCTACCCGTTTAAGCGCCCCGCGCTCCCGTCCGACGCCAAGCCGAAACGCAAACCTGCCGCGCCCCGACCCACTTCGCCCGGCGACCCGCTCCGCCGGCTCGAAGGCCTGGAAACCGCTTACCGCGTCACCTACCGCCGGTTCGGTCAAATCGTCTCCGAAGACCACGACGACCTCGACGCCCTCCGCACGCTTCTTTCCGCCCAAGGCGCCAACCTCACGGTCACGCGCCTCGAAACCATCGACCTCGGCGGCCGCACCAAGGCCGTGCTGCTCGATCCCAAGTCCTAGATTTCAACGAGGCCGGCTCACTCTGGCCGGGCCCACGCCGTTTGAGTTTTTCCGTGTCTTCCGTGTGTTCCGTGGGCAACTTCACCGATCCATGTCAGCCGAATTCACGAGCCTCGTCACGTCCCTCGCCCAACGCGCCCGCGCCGCGTCCCTCGTGCTCGCGACCGTCCCCACCGCCGCCAAAAACGCCGCCCTTGCCCGCCTCGCCGACCTGATCGACGCCTCCCACGCCGCGCTCCTCGCCGCCAACGCCAGCGACCTCGCCTCGCCCGAGGCCGCGGCCCTCTCGGCGGCCTCCCGCGATCGGCTGACACTCACAACGGCGCGCCTTAACCATCTCGCCGTCTCCGTCCGCGAAGTCATCGCCCTCCCCGATCCCGTCGGTGATCTGCTGGAAGAAACGACCCGCCCCAACGGGCTCCACATCCGCAAAGTCCGCGTCCCCATCGGCGTCATCGGTATCATCTACGAAGCCCGCCCCAACGTCACCATCGACTGCGCCATCCTCTGCCTGAAATCCGGCAACGCCTCCATTCTTCGCGGCGGCAAAGAGTGCTTCCACACCAACACCGCCCTCGCCGCCCTCATCACCGCCGCGCTCACCACCGCCGGCCTCCCCGCCGACGCCGTCCAACTCATCCCCACGACCGACCGCGCCGCCCTTAACGCGCTGCTCAAACTCGATAGCCTGATCCACTGCATCATTCCGCGCGGCGGCGAGAGTCTCATCCGCTTCGTGGCGGAGAACTCCACCATTCCCGTCATCAAACATTTTCAGGGCGTATGCTTCGTCTACGTGGACGCCGCCGCCGACCTCGCGATGGCCGAGGCGATCACCGTCAACGCCAAGGCCTCGCGCCCGAGCGCCTGCAACGCCGCCGAGCAGCTGCTCGTTCACGTCGGCGTCGCCGAGAAATTCCTCCCCACCGTCGCCCGCGCCCTGATCGCGAAAAACGTCCAACTCCGCTGCGACCCCGCCAGCCTCGCGATCCTCGCCGCCTCCGATCTCTCAACTCTCGTCGCCCCCGCGACGGCCTCGGACTACACCACCGAGTTCCTCGACACCATCATCGCCGTCCGCGTGGTCGATTCGCTCGACACCGCCATCGCAACGATCAACCGCGACAGCTCCAACCACAGCGATGCCATCGTCACCGCCGACGAACCCGCCGCCCGCCGCTTCCTCGCGTCCGTGGACAGCGCGACCGTTTACTGGAACGCGAGCACGCGCTTCACCGACGGTTTCGAATTCGGCTACGGCGCCGAGATCGGCATCAGCACCGACCGCCTCCACGCCCGCGGCCCCATGGGCCTCCGCGAACTCTGCACCTACAAATTTCTGATCGAGGGCACCGGGCAGGTGCGTCCATGAACGCCCCCGCCGCCGTCGTCCAACGCCAGCTCGACGCCTACAACGCCCGCGACGTCGATGCCTTTCTAGCCACGTACGCCGCCGACGCCCGCCAGTTCGAGCACCCCGACAAACGTCTCGCCACCGGCCATGCCGAGATGCGCCCGCGTTTCCTCGCGCGTTTTGAAGAGCCCAACCTCCACGCGCGCCTGCTCCACCGCATCGTCGCCGGCGCCACGGTCATCGATCACGAGCTGATCACCCGCACGTTTCCCGAAGGCCCCGGCACATTAGAACTCGTGGCCATTTACGAGATCCGCGCCGGTCTGATCGCCGAGGCCCGCTTCATCACCGGCACCAAGACCCTTGCCGCACGGTCCTGAGCGCGCCTTTTCGCCCTAGTTTTCCGGGGAAGTGCCATTTCCGCGACGAACCGCCTTCGGCCTTGCCTTCGCCGGGGGCGACCCGCACGTTCTTCCTTTTTCCAAAGACCAGAACGCCTCAGCGCCATGAACCAGAACATCCGAAATATCGCTATCATCGCCCACGTCGACCACGGCAAAACTACACTCGTCGACAAGCTCCTCAAAGAGGGCGGCGTTTACCGTGCCAACCAGCAAGTTACCGAGCGCGCCATGGACTCCATGGACCTCGAAAAGGAAAAGGGCATCACCATCAAGGCGAAGAACACGTCGGTCCATTGGAACGGCAAGATCGTCAACATTCTCGACACCCCCGGCCACGCCGACTTCGGCGGCGAGGTCGAACGCGCCCTCCGCATGGTCGACGGCGTGCTGCTCGTCATCGACGCCTACGACGGCCCCCAAGCCCAGACGCGCTTCGTGCTCCGCAAGGCCCTCGCCCACGGCCTCAAGGTCGTCCTCGTCATCAACAAGATCGACCGCGACAACGCCGATCCCGCGAAAATGTATGACAAGGTGCTCGAACTCCTCATGGAGCTCAACGCCACCGAGGAGCAGTTCGATGCTCCGGTCGTTTACGGCTCCGGCCGCGACGGCTACATGATGTATAAGCTCGGCGAAGAGAAGAAGAACATGACGCCGCTTTTCCAGACGATCATCGACCACGTTCCGCCGCCCTTCGCCAAGCCCTCCGAGCCGTTTCACATGCTCGTATCGAATATCGACTGGTCCGATTACGTCGGTCGTATTGCCGTTGGCAAAATTCTCGGCGGCACGGTCAAGGTCGGGGATCCCGTTTTTGTCATCCGCAACTCCGATGCCAAGCGCATCCGCGCCAAGATCACCAAGGTCTTCGAGTTCACCGGCCTCGGCCAACGTGAGGTCGAAAGCGCCACGGCCGGCAACATCATCGGTCTCTCCGGCTTCGAAGACGTGGACATCGGCGACACCCTCGCGGTGAACGACGACGCGCACGCCCTGCCCTTCACCCAGATCGACCCGCCCACGCTGGAGATGCAGTTCTCCGTCAACGACGGCCCGCTCGTCGGTCAGGAAGGCAAGCTCGTCACCTCCCGCCAACTCCGCGAACGCCTCATGCGCGAGTTGAAGACCAACGTTTCGATCTACATCGAAGACTCCGACAAAGCCGGTGTTTTCAACGTCAAGGCCCGCGGCGCCATGCAGGTCGCCGTTCTCGTCGAGACCATGCGCCGCGAAGGTTTCGAACTCCTCGTCTCCCGCCCCACCGTGATCGAGAAGATCGTCGATGGCGTCCGTCAGGAACCCTACGAGACCGTCTGGGTGGAAGTGCCCGACGAGTGCATCGGCGCCGTCATGCAGAATCTCGCCAACCGCAAAGGTGTGCTCACGAACATGGAGAAGCTCTCGCACTCCACGATGATCGAGGCGACCATCACGACCCGCGGCCTCATCGGCATGGAAATCGACGTGATCAACGCCACCAGCGGCCGCGGCATCACGAGCCATTTGTTCAAAGAATACGGCCCCTACGCGGGCGAAGTGCTCACTCGCCTCTCCGGCACGCTCATCGCGACCGAAGCCGGCGAGACGACCACCTACGCCCTGCTCATGGTCCAGGAACGCGGCAAACTCTTCGTCGGTCCCGGCGAACAGGTTTACGAAGGCATGATCGTCGGCGAGAATCCCCGCAACGAAGACATCGCTTGTAACGCCGTCCGCGAAAAAGCCCTCACGAACTTCCGTTCGCAGGGTTCCGGCGTCGCCACCGGCCTCATTCCGGCCGCCAAATTCAGTCTCGAACGCGCGATCGAATACATCGCCGCCGACGAACTCCTCGAGGTCACCCCGAAGAGCCTCCGTCTGCGCAAGCGGATTCTGAACAACGGCCTTCGTCAAAAGGCCGCCAAGTCCGGCAAGGCGTAAACCAACCGAGGCATTCTCCTTCAGCCCGCCCTGCGGTCATCCGCGCGGCGGGCTTTTTTGTGCCCGTGATCGTCACCCGTCCAAGTTGTAAGGCAGGGTCTTCGACCCGCCCTTTCGCGCCCGGTAGTCTTCAACGGGCAAAGGTCTCCGACCCCGCCCTGCTTTCCTAAATCAACCGATCAACTTCGCGTAGGCCGCCGGATCGTGGAGCGCCGCGATGTCCGCCGGATCCGCGAGCTTTAGCTTCAGCATCCAACCGCCCTCATACGGCGCACTGTTCACGGTCTCGGGCGCTCCATCGAGCGCCGTGTTGACGGCGAGCACGGTGCCCGCGACCGGAAGATAGAGATCCGAAGCCGCCTTTACCGATTCGACGACCCCGAAGGTCTCGCCCGCCTTCAACGTCGCGCCCACCTTGGGCAACTGCACAAACGTAATGTCGCCCAGCGAAGACTGCGCGTAATCGGTGATCCCGATGGTGGCGGTACCGTCAGCGGCAGCCCGGAGCCATTCGTGCGATTTGGCATAAACGAGGTCGGCGGGGATGTTGCTCATGGGCTCTTTTTCAAAGGCACGAACGGGGGTTTGACGAGGTGTAAAGTGATCGCGGTGCCACGAATATCGACCGAGAGCGGCAGACCCGCGGCAGTGGTGGACACGAGCGCGGAACCGATCGCTTCATTGAGCAGCGGCGAAAGCGTCCCCGACAGCACCCGACCCACGACGGCGCCGCCTTCGCCCAAGACGGGGGTCTCGGCGCGCACAATGCGACGGTCGCCAGTCTTGAAGAACACAACTTTTTGGGGCGCGCCGTTTTGCTTTTCCGCGAGCAATGCCGTCCGGCCGATAAAGCCCGCGCCCTTGTCGAGTTTCACCGTCCAGCCCAAGCCGGCGGTGAGCGGCGAAATGTCCGCCGTGATCTCGTGGCCGTAGAGCGGATAACCCGCCTCAAGCCGCAAACTGTCGCGAGCCCCGAGACCGGCCAGTTCAAGCCCGTGAGGCGCACCCGCAGCCAAAACCGCCTCGGCCAGTGCCAGGGCATCACCGGCCGCGTGGTACAGTTCTACGCCGTCTTCGCCCGTATAACCGGTTCGGCTGATGAGGCAGTTGACCCCGGCCACGGTGCCCTCGGTGAAGTGATAATATTTCACCAGCCCCAGCTTCGCGCCGGTGAGACTCTGGACGATCTCAACGGCCTTGGGACCTTGCACCGCCAAGAGCGCGTAGTCGGCGCAGCGGTCCGTAATCGTCACGTTGAAAGGCGCCGCCTGTTCACGGATCCAAGCCAAGTCTTTGGCGATGTTGCCGGCATTGATGCACAAAAAATAATCGTCCGGACCGCGCATGTAGACGAGCAGGTCATCCACGACGCCGCCGGCAGGATAACACATCGGCGAATAAAGCACCCGGCCCGGAAACAGTTTGGCGACATCGTTCGTGACGAGGTGGTTCAAGAACCGGCCCGCCTCCGGTCCCCGCACGTCAACTTCGCCCATGTGGCTCACATCGAAAAGGCCGGCGGTGCGGCGTACGGCTTTGTGCTCTTCCAAAATGCTCCGATATTGGACGGGCATTTCCCACCCCGCAAAATCGACCAACCGGCCCCCGTGGGCGGCATGAAAATCGCGCAACGGTGTGCGTTGGAGTTCGCTCATGACCCGACTACGGGCGGGCCGGGAATTCCCCGCAAGGCTGTTTTGCCGACCGGCGGTGCGCACAGTTTGTATTCGCCTCCCACGTGGGGCACATAAACTGCCGACATGGAACTGCTGGCTCTAACGATTGCCCTCACCCTCGGGGTCTCTTTCTGCTGCTCGCTGCTCGAGGCCATCGTGCTCAGCACGACGGTCGCCGAAATCGAGCAACTCAAGAAGAGCCGACCCCGCCGGGGCCAACTGCTTGAAACGATCAAGCACGAGCTCGAAGCGACCATCTCGGCCATCCTTACGCTTAACACCATCGCGAACACGTTCGGGTCACTCCTCATCGGCAGTTTGGCGGCCAAAGTCTTCGACGAGTTCTGGGTCGGCGTCCTCTCCGGCGTGCTCACCTTGGCGGTGCTCGTGTTTTCCGAGGTGCTGCCCAAAAGCCTCGGTGTCGCCCACCGGAAGTCGCTCCAACCTCACGTCGTTTATCCGATTTGGTGGATGCGCCGCACCCTCTTGCCTGTCACCTACCTCTGCAACCGCGTTGTGCGCCTCTTCATCAACAAGCCACCGGAGCAGCACCGTTCCGACGAAGAGATTCTGTTGCTGGCCGAGCGCGGCGCGCAACAGGGCACACTGACCAAGAGCGAATCCAGTATCATCGCCAACGCCCTCTCCCTCGATAACGTGCGCGTGAGCACGATCATGACTCCGCGCACCGTCGTCACCGGACTTCGCCGGAGCGCCACCGTCGGCGAGGTCATCACCGAATTTCCCAGCCTGCCCTTCGGTCGCATGCCCGTCTATGGGCGCAACATCGACGACATCGTCGGCCTCGTCCGGCGGCGCGATCTGCTAAAGGCCAAAGGCAACGACCAGGACCACGTCCTCGTTGAGCAGCTCATGTCCGAGACGCACTTTGTGCCCGAGACTGTCGTCGTCGCGCAGGCCCTCCAACTCTGCCTCAAGGTTCATACCAAGATGCTGATCGTGGTCGACGAGTTCGGGGCGACCGCAGGCGTGCTGACCATGGAAGACATCATCGAGCACATCCTCGGCCGGGAGATCTTCGAGAAGGATGACATGGCCGTGGACATGCGGGAGCTCGCCCGCACCCAGCAGCAGCGCATCGAAAAACCCGCCGGTAAGACCAAAGGTTAATCCGCGCACCGCGACCACCCACATGTTTTCCGCCTACTGGGTTCACGATCTCAGCCCGTTCTTGGTGCGGTTCACCGACACGATCGGCATCCGTTACTACGGGTTGGCCTACCTGCTGGGCTTCGTCGCTGCGGGCGGGCTTCTTGCGCTCTACGCCCGCGCCGGTCGTTCAAAACTTTCGATCGACCAGATCAGCGATTTGCTGGTCATGATCGTCTTCGGCGTGCTGCTTGGCGGCCGAATCGGCTATTTCCTCCTTTATCAACCGCGCGCGCTGTTCGCGGATCCGATGGCGTTCTTCCGCGTCTGGGACGGCGGCATGGCCAGTCATGGCGGCTTTATCGGTGTCGGCGTGGCGATCGCTTGGTTCGCCCGTTCCCGGAAGATACCCTTTCTGCACTTGGCCGACCTGATCGCCTCGACCGCAGCCGCCGGTCTGTTGTTCGGCCGCATCGCCAATTTTATCAACGGCGAGCTTTGGGGCAAAATTGCCGACGTGCCCTGGGCCGTGATCTTCCCCCACAGCGCCGGTCCGACCACTCCGCTTCACCTGATTTTGCCCCGACATCCCTCCCAACTTTACGCCGCCGCGTTGGAAGGGGCGTTGCTGCTCGCAATCATGCAATGGCGCTTCTGGCGCAGCGACATCGTGCGCACCAAGCCCGGTCACCTCGCCGGCGAATTTTGGCTGATCTATGCCGTGGTCCGAATCGTCGGCGAAGTCTTTCGCGAGCCCGACGCCGGCTTGATTATGGGCCTGAACCGTGGTGCGTTCTACTCCTTCTTTCTCGTCGCCGGCGGCCTCTTTTTTATCGGTCTCGCCCGACGCAAATCCACCCCATGAAAAACCTGTTCGTCGGTTGCTGCGCCCTGCTCGCTATCGCTCTTGGCGTGCTCGCATGGCGTCAACACCTCGAATTGATCGAACTACGTGCCCTGAAGGACGATTTCACGACGACGTCGGAGACCGACCGCGCTACCAAGGAGCGCGACGCTTTCGCCTCCGATCAGATCAAAGTCGCCGGCGACACTTTATCCGCTTCCGACCAAGGCGAAAAAGCCGTCGCCCCGACAGCCAAGCCAGACGCCCCCAAACGGGCAGTGGCGGTCGCGAAGCCGCAAAAAGGCCCGACCAAAAACGAAATCCTCGCATTTCTGAACGAACCAGAGACGCAACGGGCGCTGGCCCAAAAATTCCGGGAACAGGTTGATGCCCGCTTCGGCGTTTTCTTCAAAAACCTCAATTTGCCCGAAGCCCAATTACCACAACTGCGGGCGCTCCTGATCGAACGCGAAGGAGCCGCGGTCGACGTGTCCGCTGCCGCACTCGCCGCAGGTTTGAAACCCAAGCAGGAAGAAATGCTGAAGATGGTGAACGCCGCCCAAGCCGAGACCGACCGAAAGCTGGCCCTGGCGCTCGGGCCGGAGGGTTATAAACAGTTTCAACTCTACGAAAGCGCCCACCTTTTCCGGGGTGCGACTTCCGATCTTCAACGCAACCTGACCCGCGTCGCCGCGCCGCTTGATGCCCGACAGGCCGAGAACTTCACCACCGGGCTCGCCGCCCTCGCTGCCGGCCAATTCACCCTGATGCAGCAACAGGCACTCCGCTCCATCACGCAGATGGAGCAGACCAAGCAGACGCTCAAGCAAGTCGAGCAACTCTACAAAGACCGGCTGAATCCCCCCAAACCGAACAAACCGGCGAAAAAACCCAACGGGTAGTCTTCGCCGGCTGTTGCCGGTAAATTCGCGAGCTCAGACGATCGCCGCGGCCGCCTTCACCAGTTCGACGAAACTGCGGGCCTCAAGGCTCGCGCCGCCGATGAGACCGCCGTCGATGTCCTTTTGGGCGAGGAGCTCGGGCGCGTTGGCCGGCTTCATGGAACCGCCGTAAAGTATGCGGACTTTTTGCGCGACCACGTCGGTAAAATGCTTGGTGAGCAGGCCGCGGATGAAAGCGTGCACTTCCTGCGCCTGTTCCGTCGTGGCGACCTTGCCCGTGCCGATGGCCCAAACGGGTTCATAAGCGATCACGACGCTGGCGGCCTGATCCTTGCCCACACCTTCGAGACCGGCCTCAAGCTGCGTCTGCACGACGGCGAGGGTCGATCCGGCTTCGCGCTCGGCGAGGGTCTCTCCCACGCAGAGAATCGGGCGGAGCTGGTTTTTCAGTGCCGAAAGTACCTTCTTGTTCACGAGTGCGTCCGTCTCCCCAAAGAGAGCGCGGCGCTCGCTGTGGCCGAGGATGACGTGCGTCGCAAACAAGGCGCGCAGCATCGGAGCGGAGATTTCTCCGGTGAAGGCACCGCTCGCCTCGAAGTGCGTATTCTGCGCCCCAAGTTTGAGCGTGGAGCCATCAAGCGTCTTGGCGGCGCTTTCAAGAGCAGTGAAGGGCGGGCAAACGACGACCTCGACGTCGGATTGCTTGCCGATAGCGGCGACGAGTTCGGCCACAAGTGAAACGCCGTCGGAAGACGTCTTGTTCATCTTCCAATTGCCAGCGATGAGTTTTTTACGGGAGGACATATTGCTTAAAGTTTGAATTAAAAGTTTGGGCGAAGGTTGGACAGCAGGATTTGGTCCGAAGTTCGGGCCTTAACCCTAAACCGCCAACTTTGACCCGTCGTCTTTATCGAAAGCTTAACTCTCGAGAAACGCGACGCCGGGGAGGACCTTGCCCTCGAGAAATTCGAGGGAGGCGCCGCCGCCGGTGGAGCAGTGGGTAACCTTGTCGGCGACCTTGAACTTCTTCGCGGCCGTGGCGGTGTCGCCACCGCCGACGACGGTGATGGCACCGTTGGCCGTCGCTTCCGCAATGGCCGCGGCCATTGCCTTCGTCGCGCCGGCAAATTTATCGAACTCAAAGACACCCGCCGGACCGTTCCAGATGATGGTCTTGGAGCTGAGAATGGCCTCGCGGTAGAGCTCGATGGACTTCGGGCCGGCGTCGAGACCGCCCCAACCGTCGGGAATTCCGGTAGCAAGATCAGCCGGCATGGTGTTCGCGTCGGGCGAGAAAGCATCGGAGCACACGAAATCGACCGGGAAGATCAGCTCGACGTTGCGCGCGGCAGCTTTGGTCACGAGTTCTTCGACGATCTTGGCACCTTCCACATCATACAGACTGGTGCCGATCGGCGTCCCGCGAAGGACTTTGTGAAAGGTATACGCCATGCCGCCGCCGATGATGATCTTGTCCGCTTTTTCGAGCAGGTTCTTGATCAGCGGAATCTTGTCGGCGATCTTCGCGCCGCCGAGAATCGCGAGGAGCGGCCGGGCGGGATGATCGACGACTTTCGCGAACGCGACGAGTTCGGCTTCCATCAGAAAACCGGCCGCCTTGATCGGCAGCGATACACCCACCATCGAGCTGTGCGCGCGGTGCGCGGTGCCGAAGGCGTCGTTCACGAAGACATCGCCCAGTTGTGTCAGCGACGCCCGGAACGCGGCGACGGCGGCGGGATCGGCTTTTTTGGAGGTGCCGTCTTCGAGCTTCACTTTGCCTTCTTCCTCGATGTGAAAACGGAGATTCTCGAGCAGCACGACCGTCCCGGGGGCGAGTTTCGCGCAAGCGGCCTCGACGGCGGGACCGACGCAATCATCGAGAAACGTCACGGTCCGGCCGAGGAGTTTCTCCAACTCCGTGGCGATGGGTTTGAGCGAGAACTTGGCGATCTTCTGGCCATCGGGCCGGCCGAGGTGCGACATGAGCACCACCGACGCGCCTTTTTCCAAAGCAAACTTGATCGACGGCAGCGCCGCGACGATGCGCTGGGTATTGGTGATGGCACCGGTAACCTTGTCTTGCGGGACGTTGAAATCGACGCGCATGAGGACGCGCTGGCCGGAGAGGTCGAGGTCGCGGATGGATTTGAATTTTGGCATGGTTAGATTCTCGGAAAAAAATTGCCCACGGAACACACGGAATACACGGAAGGGAAAATCAATTCCGTGTGTTCTGTGTGTTCCGTGGGCAGGAACGGTTTCGGGAACTCAGAGCTTCGCGGCGATCACCTTGGTGAGATCGACGACGCGGTTGGAATAGCCCCACTCGTTGTCATACCAGGACACGAGCTTGAAGAACTTCGAGTTCAACTCGATCGAGGAACCCGCATCGTAAATCGACGACTGTTTGTCGTGGATGAAATCGGAGGATACCACCTCGTCGGAGGTGTAGCCCAAAATGCCCTTCAGGTAGGTCTCGGACGCGTTCTTGATCGCGGCGTTGATCTCTTTGAGGGAAGTTTCTTTGGTGCTGCGGAACGTCAGGTCCACGACGGAAACCGTCGGGGTCGGCACGCGGAAGGACATGCCGGTGAGCTTGCCCTTGGTCGCGGGCAACACGAGCGCGGTGGCCTTGGCGGCGCCGGTGCTGGACGGGATGATGTTGATCGCAGCGGAACGGCCGCCCTTCCAATCCTTCTTCGACGGACCGTCCACGGTCTTTTGGGTGGCGGTGTAGGAGTGGATCGTGGTCATGAGGCCTTCTTCGAGCCCGAAGCCCTCTTTGAGCAGAACATGGACGAGCGGCGCGAGGCAGTTCGTCGTGCAGGAAGCGTTCGAGATGATGCTGTGCACCGCGAGGTCGAGCTTCTCGTCGTTCACGCCCATGACGATGGTGATATCTTCGCCCTTGGCCGGTGCGGAGATGATGACCTTTTTGGCGCCGGCGGTGATGTGGCCCTTGGCTTTTTCCGCTTCGGTGAAGAGCCCGGTGGACTCGATCACGATATCAACCCCGAGTTTTGCCCACGGCAGTTCGGCCGGAGATTTGGCGGAGACGACCAAGATTTCTCTGCCGTCGATCACCAAAACATCATCCTCGGCTTTATCCGGAGAAGATTTCTTGGACGACACGGTGCCGGCAAATTTGCCCTGCGTTGAGTCGTATTTGACGAGGTAAGCGAGATTATCGGCCGGGACGATATCGCCGACGGCGACCACATCGAGGGTGGTGCCGAGCAGACCTTGCTCAACGAGAGCGCGGAAAACGAGGCGACCGATACGTCCGAAACCATTGATTGCGACTTTGACTGCCATTTTAGACTCCGTGTTTTTAGGTGTTATTTGCTAGTTCGTGACCGACTGAATCCCCGCGGGCGCGGAGAACTCACGAAAGAACAGTGCGCCCCTAGGCTGGCAAGGGGTTTTGAGGCCAGACGTGTCACCTATTCGTCACTCACCCATAGCCCGCAGCCTAGGGCGGGAAGAGTCAGATCCACCTCGACCGGAGTCAGCGCCGCGCGGCTGGTTTCGGCGTAAAAACGCTCGTGATCCGCGAGCTGGCGCCACGCGCCGGTGCCGGAAAGCAATGCGCCCAACGCGAGAGTCGTATCGCCCAAGGTCGCGTTGATCGCAAAGAGCAATCGGGCCGATCCGATCGAACGATCCGCGTTGTAAACCACAGCCAAAGCCGGCGAAGCCTCCGTATGGATGAACCGAAAAAAGCCTTCGCCCGGCCGGGAGTAATGCCGGAGCAGCCGCCCGCGCTCGCTCCGGCGAAACGCAATCCAGTCGGCGAAGTAAGCGTGAGTGCTCAGGTGGCGAAACAGCCGACGATAGTCCAGGGCGTTGAGATCACCACGCAGGTAGGTGTTGTTCACCCCCTGCTTGGACCTCAGGAAATCCTGTCCTGCCGCCAGCATCGGAACACCGAGCGACATGAACAACACCGCCGCCATCAAGTGAGTGCGGCGACGATCGTTGGCGGTGGGAGAAGAACCGTTGTTGCCGGGATTCTCCGTGATGACGTCGATCCAGCAGCGGTCGTCGTGCGACTCGGTGTAGTTGACGGTCTGCGCGGGCCATTTGGCAAAATACCACGGTGATCCCCGCAGAAAATACTCCAGTCGCCCGGCCGTGCCGCCACCGCGCACGTAGTCGCGGACGAAATCGCGGTAGCCATCGTTCCATGACGCCCAGCCCGTGTCGCGCAACGCCCCGGCGATGTGACCGCGAAAGCTCCAAGGCTCCGCGATGAGAATCACATCGGACTTCACCCGCTTCAGCGCCGTCTCGATTTCCCGCAAAACGTCGGCCCCGATCAGCTCGGCGAGATCGAAGCGGAAGCCGTCGATTCCGTAGGCCTCGATGAGATGGATGCAGCTGTCGATGATGAGGCGTTTGGCCATCGCGGAACGCGCGCGGACGTCGTTGCCGCAGCCGCTCCAGTTGGCCAGATCGCCGACGGCATCCTGTTCGAAATAATACAGCCGGTCGATGAACAGCAAATGCGCGGGCACTCCCACGTGATTGTAAACCACATCAAGAACGACCGCCATCCCCCGCCCATGGAAGGCCCGCACCAAGTCCTGAAACTCCCGCACCCCGGACGCGCGCGCCGGCGCGAGCGCGTAGCTGCTTTCAGGCGCGAACCAGTTGTTCGTCATGTAACCCCAATGATACTCCTCAACTGTCTGGTCGTCGAACTCCTGCACGGGCTGAAGCTCCACGCAATTGACCCCGAGGTGATGCAAGTAGAACTCCGGGCTCTCGACCCACTTTCTCAAACCGGTGAATCCCCGGCGTTCCTCGGCCGTAGCCTTGACCGGCGCATGGGCGACGAGATCGCGCACATGAGCTTCCACCATGACGAGGTCGTGCCAAGCCGGCGTCTTAAAACTCCGGTCGCCCTGCCCGATCCAGGCCCGGTCGAGCACGATCCCGGGGCCGTCATGGTGCAGCACGGCGAGCGCGTAGGGATCGAGCACGGGCATCATCGGATCGAATCGGCCCGCACCCTCGCGCACGCCATCGACCTGATACCAATAAAGCCAGCCGTGAAGATTGCGGCCCAATGCGATCTCCCAAACGCCCGCCCTACCATCGGCGTCGGACCGGCGAACCAGCGCCTGCTGTTGCGCCTGCGGTCGCTCCACCAAGTCGGCACAGAAATGCAAGGTAACGCTGCGGGCCCGCGGGGCAAAAAGCCGGAATATCGTCTCTTCGCCCCGCACGATCGCCCCCAGCGGCAAATCGGATTTGAGGTCGAAGAAAAAGCTGCGGGGAGTAATCGGGACCGCATCAATCCCCGGACTATTGGCCCACGCGACCGTGTTGGTTTCGGCCAAATCCAGAGGTTGGCTCAGCGTAAACCGCCACAGGTGCCGCCCAGTGCGCTGAGGATCGATGACTCGGTTGAAATTACCGGCTCCGTCGACGAAGGCGTTGGGCGCATCGTCGGGCAACCCGAGCCATTGGTGCTCTCCAGTCACAAATTTAAACCGTTGGCCGGGCGGATTCAGCAAATTCTCGGCCGCCCCGGTCCAAAGCAGCACGTCTTCACCGTCGAGACTCCGCGGTTGAAGCCGCCACTCCTCGCGTCCCACCGCCGCCTGCCAGCCGTTGAAATCGCCCGCGACGTAAATCGCATCGCGCTTCGGATCAATTTCCGTGCCGTGCCCCGGCGTGAGGGCGAAGACAAACTCGCCGGTGGCCTTCACAAAATAACGGTAAGCCACGGCCGCCATCAGCCCGGAGTCCATCGCCAACCCCGATGGCGCCGGACACTGGTCGCGAAACGTGAACTGAGGCGGCCGCGAACCCCGCCAGTCGCGATCCAGTTCGATCACGCCCGTGATGGGCGATTCGAGCCAAGCCCGGACGATACGGTGCGCAGATTCAGCCATGTGGAAGCAAAAGCATTTGCCGGGCCGACCGTCGCACAAGCGGAAATCCCGGCACGGCAACTTCGCCGGGTTCATTTGACAACACACCGCGCCGCCGCGTCGTCTTCCAAACGATCAAAAAAATGGCGCCCGCCAAAAAAATCCTCGTCGCGCTTTCGGGCGGAGTGGACAGCTCCGTCGCCGCCCTCCTGCTCAAACGGGAAGGCCACGACATCGCCGGGGCCTACATGAAGAACTGGATCAACGAGGACAACATCGTCGGACATTGCCCGTGGATGCAGGACATCGAAGACGCCCGCCGCGTCGCGGACAAAATCGGAATCGAGTTTCAAGTCGTCAATCTGATGCGCGATTACCGGGAGCGCGTTGTCCACTACCTGCTCGACGGCTATGCCCGGGGCCTGACGCCGAATCCCGACGTGATGTGCAACCGCGAGATCAAGTTCGGCGTATTGCGGGCCTGGGCGAAAGATCACGGCTTCGGCGCGGTTGCGACCGGCCACTATGCCCGCCGCATCGAGCGCGAGGACGGCCGCTGCGAGCTGCTCGAGGGCGTCGACAAAAACAAAGACCAGTCCTACTTCCTCGCGCTTCTCGATCAACCCCAGCTCCGTGACGCCCGCTTTCCGATCGGCCACCTTGAAAAACCCGAGCTGCGCCAACTTGCACGCGAAGCCGGGCTGGCTACGGCGGGAAAAAAAGACAGCCAAGGCATCTGCTTTATCGGCGAAGTGAAAATGCACGATTTCCTCCGCGCCTACGTGCCGGAGAAACCGGGCCCCATTCTTCGCGCCGGCGACGAGCAGGTGCTCGGCGAGCACCGCGGGCTACACTACTTCACGCTCGGCCAGCGCAAAGGCATCGGCATTCCCTCCAACACCGATGGCCAAGCTTACGTGGTGGTCGGCAAGCGCACCCCAGATAACGCTCTGCTCGTGGCTTTCGACCAGCTCGGCGCGCCCGGCCTTTTTCAGCACCACGTGGACGTTCACAACTTGAGCTGGACCGGCGAACCGATCATCGCGCCGTGTGCTCTCGAGGGCCGCGTGCGCTACCGCGATCCTCGGGTTCCAATCACGTTCACCCCGCAGTCCGACGGAACCGCGCGGGTTTCATTCCGTGACCCGCAGCGCGCACTCGCCAGCGGCCAGATCTTTGCTCTTTACGACGGCGAGCGCTTGCTCGGCGGCGGCGTCTATCTCTGAACGCGTTCTCGGCTTTCAAGATTCGCCTCGAGGTCGGGGCGAGCGCGCAGTGCCGGACGCAGCTTCAGGTCGCTGAGCAAACCCAGGCGATCAGTCTGATGCGAGCCGCCGCGCTGCGTAAAAGCGGGCCACAAGATTCGGCGCATAGGTTTGGCCGGCGCCAAATTTTTCCCAGAGGATTTCAACCTCCTCAGACGCGGGAGCCGAGTCGGCGGTGCCAAAAAAAGCCGGTAAAGCGCAGTGAAAGCGAGCGGAGCCGCATCAGCATTCCGCACAGCAGCTCCAGCGCCGAAAGTCCGTCGCGCTACCGCACCGAAGTGCGCGCCAGGCTGATGGCAAAGGCGATGAACACCGCCCCAAGGACTCGGTCCACCCAGTGTCCATAGCGCAGAAACGCCGCGCGCACCGCCGGCCGGGTAAACAGCACCGAGACCAAGCAAAACCAGCCGGTCGTGGCCGCCACCATCCACACGCCATAACCCGCCTTTATCACTGTAGGCGTGTCGGCACTGATCACGGTCACAAAGAGGGCGACGAAAAAAAGCGTCGCCTTGGGGTTGAGCGCGTTGGTGAGAAAACCGGTGAGCCAAGCCGCCCGTGCGGTTGGCTGGGCGCGGGATTCTTGAACGCTAATGTCCGCAACCGCTGGATCCGAAACCGCCGGACTCGACGGAGAGCGCAGTGCCTGCCACCCGAGCCACGCGAGGTAGGCGGCACCGGAGTATTTCACGATGTCGAACGCGACGGCCGAACTTTTAAGAATCAGGCCGAGCCCGAGCAGAGAATAGGTGACGTGGAGCGTGATTGCCATGCCCACCCCAACACTGGTCCAGATCGCGGTGCGCCGGCCGTGACGCAAGCTCTGGCGCAGCACGATCGCGAAATCCGGGCCAGGACTCGCCACTGCGAGCAGATGAGCGAGCGCGACCTTCAAGAACTCGAGCCAAATGAAGTCCATCAACGCCTCTGAATTTAGAGCGAAATTTCCTTAAACAAGGCCGACTTCAGCATCGCGTCGAGTTGCTTGCCCTGCACGAACTCGCGAACCGCCGGATCGCCGGGATGTTTCTTTTCAACGCTGACCAGAAGAGTGCGGGCCTCATCGACCCGACCGAGCAGCGCGAGCGCGTAAACTTGCTGCAGGTAGAGTTGCGGGACCTTTGGCTCGAGTTTGCAAGCCGCCTCAAACGCGTTGAGTGCCGATTCGTAGGCTTTCTTCGCCGCCGGCCGTTGGCCCAGACGCACCCTCATTGTTCCAAGACTCACCCAGTTGTTGCCATTGTCGAATTCAAGGGCCGTCGCTTTGGCCAACAGTCCTTCCGCCCGCATATAGTCCCGCAGCGACATGGCGAACTGGGCCTCGCTGACAAGAATCGCCGCCTCTTTTCGCTGGAGCGAAGTGATATCAGCCGGTTTGGGTTTGCAGCCAACAAGGGCCAGCACCGCCACGGCAAAAAAGAACAACGGCTTCAGATTGGACATGGCACACAAACACGCCGGGGTGGATGCTGGACGTCAATCGCCGCAGGGAGCGGCAGCCGCCCCCGCCTACTCAAGGTTCAGCTGTCGGGAGGAACCGTGGCAATCGCCTCTTCCAACGTCGTGAAACCTGCCTTCAACAGCTATTGGTATCACCCATGGGGTAAAGCCGGTTCCCCGTCTTTATCCAACACGTCCGGCTCCACCGTTCGCGCACCGACAGAGAGTCCGGCGCCGTCCCGTCGCGCCCGCCGTTTGCTCCAGCGCCGACGCCCCAGCGCCGCTGACTCCCCACCCGCGCCGTTTTCAAAACAATTACCAGAAAACGCGCGGGCCCATATCGCACCTCGCGTTTCTTGTCGCGGTGCTCCTCAAGCGCGGCGACGAACCCCACCCGGCCGGCAAAGTCCGGCGGCAACGTAAATCTCGGTAGTAGAATCAAAAAGATTTCCCGGCAGCGTCTGCGCCTCTTTCGAAGCAATAGCCCGGCCAACCGCCCCGCTATTCTTGGCTCGCACAATTAACCCGCACTCAGCCGGACTCATGCAATTGAGGGTAGGATAAGTTGGTGAGGACCGGCTCTGGCGGAGAGAGCGGCAACTGCATCGCAGTGCTCGTCGGCACTCAA
>NEVA01000014.1 GCA_002304445.1 Opitutia bacterium Tous-C4FEB
ACGCGGTTTGTCATGGCGAGGAGCGCAGCGACGTGGCCATCCATCTGGAATTTTAGCTGGATTGCCGCGCCCGCCAAGCCGGGCTCGCAATGACAAACCAGATGAGTTCATTGGCAGGTGCGCGAAGCGCGCCGTGACAATCCAGCTGAATTGCTTCGTCGCTGCGCTTCTCGCAATGACAGTCTTTTTACAAAGGGACATTGGTATTACCGCCAGTAACGCGACGAAACGGGAGGCGAGTGGGCGCCGACAAAACAAAAGAAATCGAAAGCAATTATTTGGTCGGCGCCGGCGCAATGACCGGAAGCGTCTTTAAGAGGAAGTTGCGATACTCCACCTTCATGGGTGGTCCGACATGGACCTGCACCCCGATCAAGCCGGAGGCCCTGCGCGCGGCAGGATCTTCGTCGACGACGACGCTCATCACCTGCCCGTTCACGAGGTGCGTGAAAACGTTACCGCGGATGATCAGGTGAACCTGGTTCCAATCCCCTTTCTTCACCAAAGCCGCGAGGGCGTCTTTCTCGCCGAGGCGGCCGATGATGGCGCGCTTCGCGTCGGGCATAGCGCGGGTGATCTGGCCGCGCACCGCGAGAAAAGTCCGGCCGCGCTCCTCGTAGTTATTACCCGTGTGGCGACTGGCGCCGTCGATATCGCATTGGTAACCTTTCAACGCGAACGCCGGCGTCGGAAGCTCCACGCTGCGGTAGTTGATACCACTGTTACCGGCGGCGCTGATACGATACTCGACCTTCAGTTCAAAATCGGCGGGAGCCCCTCCTCGCCAAATCGCAAACGTGTTCGCCTTGAGCAACGTCTCCGGAGTGACGAAGCCAACCAACATGCCGTCCTCAATCCGCCAATACTTCGGGTCGGCAGCCCAACCCGTCAGCGTCTTGCCGTCGAAAATGGGGACAAACCCGGCGCTGTCCGCACCAGCCGGCTCGGGATAGCTTTGGGCGGCCCGCACGGGCGCACATGACAAAATCAGCGCAGCGGCCAAGCCGACCACGGCGCCAGCAGAACGAGAACGGAGGAGGGGTAGTTTCATGGTGAAAATAAGTAGCGCACGCGGTTCGGCTTTTTAAGCCAACAGATTAGCCCTTGAATCCAAGAGAGGCACCGAGCCGAGTTGGGTTGGTCGCCGGCCTCAAGGCGGCGAGAGGGCGGCCAACGGAGAGTATCGCCGATGGGATGCGGTGGGCGCGAAAAAGGCGGGGTGGAGGCACCCCGCCGACAGGTTTCGGATTGGGCAAGGGCGGGTCAGAGACCGCGCCCTACTTTTTAGAAGTTCAGCGTCGCGCTGAGGCGGTAGGTGCGGCCGACCTGCCAGGTCGCGCCGTAGAAATTGTCGTCATCGGCGATGTTGGCGGTGTTGAGCTGGAAGCTCGTGTTGTAGCGGCCGATTTTTTTGCGGTAGCCGACGTTGAAATCGTAGAGGTAGCGGGAGGGAACGTTGAAGCGCGTGATGGTGGCGTCGCCGGTGGCGGTGCTGACCGAGATGATCTCGGCCTCGCGGGCGCCGAGGTATTTGGCGCCGAGCATGACCCAGGTGTTTTTGAGGATGCCCTGGTTGAACTCATAGCGGGCGAAGCCGGTGCCGGAGTATTTGGCGATGTCGGTGGGCGGGCGGCCGAGGTAGCGGCTGGAGCTGCCGCCGGCGGCGACAAAGCGTTGCTGCGCCGCGAGGCGGAGCGGGTCGGGGTTGGCGGCAGTGACGAAGGGATCGATCTGCACGATCTTCACGTCGTTTTGGGAGAAGCCGAGGTTGATGCGGAAATTGCGGAGCGGAATGTAGTCCAGCTTCATATCGAAGCCCTTCGAATCCGTGCCGGTATTCACGAAGGCACCGAAGCCGGAGCCGTTGTTGGTACCGGTCGGAGCGACGAGCAGGTTTTGGAGGGCGGCGCCGTAGCTCACGGGGCGGTCGCGGTCCTGCAAGGTGAAGGCGACGAGGTTGAGGAGGAGTTTGTTCTTGATGAGGTCGAACTTCACGCCGGCCTCGGCGTTTTGGACGGCGGCGGCGGTGAGGGCCTTGCCGTTGCCGTCGTAGCCGGAGTAAGCGGGGCCGGGGTCGAGGGCGCTCATCGTGTTGGCGTAGACGCGAATCGAGTCGTTGACCAACCAGATGATCGTCGCGCTGGGGGCGGTGTTGCGGACGGGCTCGGGGCGGCGGACGCCGTTGAGGGTGGAGCCGCTGCCGGCAGGGGCGACGGTGTTCCAGAGGTAGTCGCCGTTGACGGCGTAGACGTTGCCGCCGCGGTCGTTGCGGGTGTCAAAGAAGCCAACGATGGTCTGGAGGCGGTCCTGGAAAAAGCTGCTTTGGAGATTGGCGTAGAGATTCCGGTCCCAAAAGAGCGAGGTGAGGTAGGAGGATTTCGCGCCGAGGTTGGATTCGGGGCCCTGGGGATATTGGTTGATCGCGGCGTAGTTCCAGCGCTGCACGGTGGTGTAGTCGCGCGGATTGCGGAAGCGGGCGAGAATCGCGTCCGAGGAGACGTTTTCCCAGGCCTGCGTGACGACGTTGGTGGGTTGGCCGGTGTTGCCGTAGTAGAAGTTTTGATTGGGGGCGTTGTTGCCGGAGCGAAGCGGTCCGTAGCTGATGCCGGTGATGAGGCGGTGCTGCACGGCGCCGGTCTTGAAGGCGTAATAGAGCTCGGACTTCCAAGTCGGGCGGACGGTGCGGGAAGAGTTGGTGATGTTGTTGGGGCGGATATCGAGGACTTGGGGCTGGGCCGTGCCGAACGAGGGGCGAAGGAGGCTGATGAAGCGCGGGTCGGTGCGGATCTTGAGCGGAATGGAGCCGTCGTTGGCGTTGCGGAGGGCAATGGAGAAGGAGCGATCGCGGACGTTGATGTCCTCGGCGCTGTAGCCGCCCCACCACTGGAGATCGTCGCTGAAGCGGTGGTCGATGCGGTAGGTATTGATGTAGGCGCGCTCCTTGCGGAAGGTATCCGGGCCCTCAAAGCGGAAGTCGCGCTGGCTGGGGGTCGTGAGGACGCGGGCGGTGCCGGGCCGACCGGCGATCAACGAGCCGTAGGGATTGCCGGAGGGATCGAGGGTGTTGTCGGTGAGGAAGAAACCGCGGATGTTGTCGCGGGTGTTGAAGCGGGATTCGACGCTGGCGAGGACGGAGGTCTTTGGGCCGAGTTTGACGGTGACCGCGGGGTTCATGACGAACGTGTTGGTCTCAAAATACATGGCCGAGCTTTTGCTCGATTGATAGGACATGGGGAGCGCGACCCCGAAGCGGTTGTCCTTGCCGAAGGGCGTTGAGACGAGGAGTTCGGTGCGGCGGAAATCGAAGGAACCGATGGACGTGCCGAAGCGGACGACGGGGCGGTTGCCCGCGAGGACGCTGCTGGAGTTGACGATGCCGCCGGTGCCGCCTTGGCCGTAAAGAGCGCCGCCGGGGCCCTTGATGATATCGACCCGGCTGCTGGTGATCGGATCGATCGGGACGAAGCGGCGGAAGCCGTCTTTGTTCTGGGCGGCGGCGATACCGCGGATGAGGAGGGTATTGTTCTCCGGATTGTCGCGGGAGCCGCCGGACGCGGTCGTGGTGTCGAGCTGGATGCCGGAGACATATTCAAGGGCATCGCGGATATCGAGGGCGCCGATGTCGCGCATGAACGCGGGGGTGAGGACCTCGATGTTCATCGGCAGATCCTTGATCGGGGTGCTGTAACGGGTGCCGGAGGTGGTGTTGGCGGCGCGGTATTCGTCGTCGTTCTCGGCGTTGACCTGGAAGACGTTGAGTTTGACGACCTCGCGGTCCTTGTCGGTGGTGGCTGCCGGGAGCGGGGTCGCCGGGGCGAGTTGGGCGTGGGCGGAGGTGCTGAGCGCGAGAAGCGCGGTGACGATAGACAGGCGCTGAGTCGGCGAAGTTTTCATGCTAGGTAGGGTAGGTCAGTGGTCAGTTGGCCGCGACAAATCGTCGGCACAGGGTTGTGAAGTTTAGGCACTAAGCTCGGCGCGGCGAGGCGCCGCGAGGTCTTTGATGGTTTAATCGTAAAGTGAACCCCCGGAGGCACCCCGAATCACGGCGCTCCCGGCGAGTCGCGGCGGAGGGGCGGCGGGTTGGCGATGCAGCCGGTGGCGAAACCCTCGGGCCTATGGCTGTTGCGGCGAGGGTTTGACCGGGGCGGTCACGCGCAGATCGCCGGCGGTGAGGGTGGCGCGGCCTGCGTCGAGCGTGATGACGGGTGCCGCCGGAGCGCCGACGGAAAACGCAAACGCGGCGAACGCCTCGTCGAGGGCGGCGAGGTCGAACTCGCGCTCCGGGCCGCTGTAAAACACGGCATCGAGCCACTGGATGTTTTGGTCGCCGCCGGGGAGGATTTGGGCATCGCGGCCGTCGAAGCGGGCGCGGGCGAAATTGATCGAGATGTTGAGCCCGGGGGTGGCGATCGCAGCGGCGGTGACCCGAGCTTGCTTCGCGGCCGGCCCGCCGACTTCGAAGCGCAGGCGCAGATCGCGGGCGCGGATTTTCCCGGCTTTGACCTTGTCGAGGGAGATATGGGTGTCGCCGCCGTTGGTGATGAGGTGAACCATGCCGAGAACGAGGCCCTCGCGCTGGGCGCCGGTGAAGATCGCCGAGGAGAAGTCGTAGTTGTTTTTGAGGAAGCGGAGCTGCACGTAGCCGGGCTGGGCGGCGGAGCCAAAGTGGAGGAGGAGCGGGCGGCGTTGGTTCCACAGATCGCCGCGGTTGATCGAGCCGAGCGCGAACGTCGGATGGAGGTAGGTCGTGCCGACGGTGTGGGTGCGCTTGATGAATGTTTTGGTGAACGTGCGCGGTTCCGCCAACGGGCCGAAGAGCGGCTCAAGATCGGGCGGACAGGCGAGCGGAAGGCGCAGTTCCTCGCGGTCGGGAGCGTCGGCGCCGGAGTTTACGCGGCCGCCTGTGCCGCGCTGGATGGCGGTGAGGGCGGTGGTGCGGTTGAGCGAGGCGTAGGCGCGGCTGTGCGGGCCGGACCATTGGCGGGTGGGCGAGTGGAAGTGCGTGGCGATCTCCTCCCACGCGCGCCGGACGAGGGTGTCGATCATCGGCTGGGCGGTCGGCGATTCGACGTGGGCCTTGAGGCGGGACAGTTCAAACAGGGCGACGATGGTGTAGGTGGGGCTGTTGTATTCCGCAAAGGCACCGTTCTCGATGGTGAAGTCGTGGAAGCGGCGGAGGCGGTCGAGGCCGTAGGTCTGGAATTCGGGCAAGTCGTAGAGTTCGCCGGCGACGAGCGTCACGTAGGTGCCCATTATCGCGATGTTGGTGTAGGCGGGGCCGACGTTGCGTTTCTTGATCGCCCGGCAGGCGTGGAGAATTGAGTCGTCGACGGCGCGGGCGAGATCGGCCGGGAGACGGGCCCGATGGTCTCGGGCGATTTGGAGGAGCGAGACGCCGTTGAAATCGGCCCAGTTGTAATCGGGCGGGCTCATCTGCGCGAGCGGCTCTTCGAGGAACCAGGACCAGATGCCGTAGGTTTTGCTGGCGGGATCGGTGTCTTGTAGGGCGACGACGCGGCGGATCACGGCGATGGCGCGTTCAAGATCGGCGGGGCGGCCGGTGTCGAGCAGGCCGACGGCGTAGCCAAGCGAGTCGCGCGTGGCGTGGACGAAGCCGCCAGTGAGCTTCGTGTGATAGCCGGGCGACGAAAACGGCCGCCGGAGCATCTGCTCGGCGGGATCGTATTGGGCGTGCGAAGGCGCGAGGGCGCGGTCGAGCCGGGCAAGTTGCTCGGGCGTGGGCGGCGTCCAGTCTGAGGCGAGGACCGAGCTGACGATGGCGACTAAGCAGGCCGCGAGGCGAAGCGCAGATTTCATGGCGAAACGTGGATGCGGGAGCAGGCGTGAAGCGAGGCGGGAAGAAACGGAACGCGCGAGCCCGGGGGGCGGGCTCGCGCGATGTCGACGGTGCGAACGGAACTCAGAACGAGACCGTGTTGGTGAGGATGAACTGCCGCGGGTCTTGGTAGCGGTAGGTGAGAGGAACGAGGGTGCGCGGGTGGAGGTTGTTGACGATGAGCTCCCGCTGGTCGGTGAGGTTGTTGATGTTGAGCTGGATGTTCCACCTGAGCTTGTTCTTGAGGAAGTTGCGGGTGTAACCGATCTGGGCGTCGTAGACGTTTTGGTCCTTGGCGTTGACGGTGCTCACCGTGCTGATGGTGCGGCCGTTGAGGGCGTCGGTGTAGATCGAGCCGTTGTTGAACGTGTATTCCGAGCGGGCGCCGGCGACGCGCTCCCAGCGCATGCGCACGCCCGCACCGATGCTGAGGCCCTTGGCCCATCCGCTCGCGAAATCGTAGCGGGTGCGGAGATTTGCGCTGTGCAAGGGGTCGCCGACGTTGCGCTTGCCTTGGAAAACGAAGGGGTTGGCGAAGAATGCGGATTCGGCGTCGGCGATGGCTTCGTTGACGCTGTCGGTGTTGACGGTGAAGTCGTCGGTGTTGGCGATTTCGGTGGGAGTGCGCCAATCGGTCGAGCTCACGGCGGTTTGCGGCCGGGGCTGGGTCGTGTTTTGGGGAATGGAGAGGTCTTTATGTTTGAGCCAGTACGGCTTCCAGTAATCGACGTAGGCGCGGTATTCGCGGGCGATGTTCGATTTCACGGTTTCGTTCTTCGAGTAATTGGCGGAGATCGACCAACGTTGCGTGAGGCGGCCGACGATCTCGAGTTCGAGGCCCTTACTTTCGGAGTCCTGCATGTAGCCCTGCACTTGGTTCATGATCTCGGCCTGCTTGAGCGCGACGGTGGTCTCGGCGGCGTTGAGCGCGGTCGAGTTGCCGAGCGCGGTCCAGATGTTGACGACGTTAGCCCGGTTAAATCCGGAGAAGCCGAACTCGTCTTTGGAGACAGTGTGGAACTTCGTCCCCGTGACAAAGATCCGGCCGGACAAAAGCGTGAGCTTCAGGCCGTAGTCGGTCGTCTTGCCGGAAGGTGAGCGCACGAGATCGGCGATGGTGTTCTTGTTGGGATCGGTCGGCGTGATGTAGTTGGTGCCGGGCGTGCTGAGGCTGTTGGAGGTGTTGACGAAGCCCGAGACCCAAGAGGTGAAGTGGACGACGCCGCCGGTGGTGCGGGTTTGGCCGTTGAAGGTGGTGGATCTCGCCGTGCTGGGGTCGGCGGGAGTCCAGATGCCGGTGTTGGGTGCGATGGCTTCGCCGGCGGGATCGCGGAAGGCGACGCCGACCCAGTTCTTCAGCCGGTCCTTGCGGTAACCAAAGGTGCCGACGATGCGGTTTTTCCAAAGGTAGGCTTGGCCGACGCCCATGTAGGCGCCGGTGCGACGGTCAACGTAGCCGATGTTGCCTTGGGAGCGGTTGAACTCACGCATGTAGATGTTGCTCACTGCGCCGGTGCGCGGATCCTCGTAGCGGGTCGGGCCGCTGAGATTCAGCGGGCCGGGGATGCGGAAGTTGGGATCGTCAAGTTGCTGCAGACTGTCGATGTAGTAGCGGTAGAAAACTTGGTTGGCGCCGTTCTCCGGGGTGGGATTGAATACGCCGCCGCTGTTCAGTGCGGGGCCCTTGAGCCAGTATTGTTGCAAGATCTCACTGCGAGATCTGGTGGCGCTCATCTCGCCGAGGCCGGCGAGGCGGAGGTTGATCCAATCGCGGTAGCCCTTTTCGAACGAGATCGTAGCGCGGCCCTGATTCACCTGCGAGCTCGACGGCCGCCGGTCGGGCGAAACGTCGAAGTAGTACAGATTGTTGGCGGGCTTGAGCTGGCCGTTGGGGAGAAAGCGATTCGTGTCGGCGCTGACGCCGTAGTGGTTCCACGAGGCGAGATTGCGGGTCTCGGTCCGGCTCGTCTGGCGGTTGAAGGCGACTTCGACGTTTACGTCCTTGATGATCTCGCGCTGCAGGAAGGCGGAGAAATTGTGAACCTTGAATTTGCCGCTGACCCAGTTGGCTTCGGGTGTAGCTTTCGGATTGCTGCGACCGCGGGCGAAATCGTTGGTGAGCAGACCGCCTGTGGGGGCCTCGGAGTAGGTGAATTGACGGAAATTTTGCGCGTTGGCGAAACGGGAGCTGACGACGACCCAGTCGCCGCCGGAGCGCTCCTGCACGCCGACGACGTTGTTGGCGCCGGTATCACGGATGGGCGTGCCGGGGGTGCCGGTGGCACCGGTGCCGGGCGCGCCAGGGACATGGCTGGCGGGGAAATTGTTGAAGATCGGCCGGCCGTTGGCGTCCCAGGTGGAGGTGTTGTTGTTGCCGAAGAAGGGGCGGGGGACGAAGCGCTTGATGTCGGCCTGCTCGTATTCGGCCTTCAGCGTCGTCTTGCGGTCGATCTGCCACTTGGCCGCCAAGAAGTAGCGGTCCTGATCGTTATGGCCCGAGGCGCGCCAGGAGGACTCACGCCCGCGCAGGGTGACGGCGCGCAGGGCGAGCCGGTTCTTGACCAGGACGAGATTGGCGTCGGCCGTCCAGCGCTCGCCGCCCCAGTCGTCCAGGCGGTTGGAGAACGAGTAGGAGTCTTTGTTGGTCTGGGCCTGCTTGGTCGTGACGTTGAGACGACCGGCGGGAGAGCCGAAGCCGTAGAGAATGGAATTCGGGCCGCGGGAGACGTCGATGCGGTCCACGATGTAGGTGTCCACTTCGCCCGGGGCGCCGAAGAAATTGATGCTGCGGCCGGCGCCGGGGAGACCGCGCACGCGGATGCTGCGGATGCTGTCGTTATAGCCGTCGGCCACGGGGCCGGCGGAGCGGGCGTCGTCGGTGTCGACGCGGGTGCCGACGCCGTATTCGGTGGCTTCGATGATGTTGGTGGCGGCGATATCGCTGAGGAACTCCGCGGTCATCGGGCTGATGGCGGCGGCGAGGTCCTTGAGGTTGGTGCGGAGGCGCGAGCCGGCCAAGGTATCTTGGCCGACGTAGCCTTTATCCTGGCCCGCGCTCACCTCGAAAGGCGTCAGCACAAGCGTTTCGGAAGGGGCGGGGGTGGCGGCGGGGTTCGCCGCGACGGTCTGAGCGGCAACGGGAGCGGTGAGGAGGACGCAAGCAAGGGTCACTTCGGCCCAGGAGGTTCTGGAGGTCATAATTCGAATCAGGGGTTGGGTTTGAGCCGGCCCTTGAATGGGCACGACTCTGCCAAGAGTTAAAAATTTCTCGTCAGCGGTTGCGAGACCGCCGAAGGTTTAACCGTAAAGTGAATTTCCCCGCTCCAGTTTCAATGAAGCACGTCGCGCAGGCGGCGGGCGTTTCGGTGATGACGGTGTCGCTGGCCTTGCGCCATGCGCCGAGCATCCCGGTGGCGACGCGGGAGCGGGTGCTGGCGGCGGCGGAAAAGCTGGGCTACCGGAGGAATCCGCTCGTCTCGGTGCTCATGGCGGGTCTGCGGGGGCGGCAGCGGGGCGGGCGGGAGGCGCAGGTGTTGGCGTATGCGGAGGGGTTTCCGGCCAATGCGACTGCGCAGCACATCGAGTCGTTGCGGCGGTTTCGCGAAGGTGCGGCGGCGGGCGCGGCCCGGCATGGCTTCCGGTTGGAGACTTTCCGCATGGGCGGGAGCGGGCTGAGCGAAGCACGGCTGGAGCGGGTGTTGCATGCGCGGGGCATCCGCGGGGTGGTCTTCGCGCCGGTGCCGCGGCCGGGGGTGATATTGAAGCAGATGTGGGCCAACCACGCGGTCGCGGCGTTGGGTTTCTCGATCGCGATGCCGGCGCTGCACCGGGCGGTGAACCATCAGATCCACTCGATCCGGCTGGCGTTGGAATCGCTGCTGGCGCTCGGCTACCGGCGGATCGGGCTGGTGATCAGCCGGGCACACAACGAGCGGGTGGAGCATCGTTGGCTCTCCTCGGTGTTGTTGACGCAACACGAGCATCGGGCGACCGGGGCGGTGTTTCCCCTGCTGTTGGACGATGACCTGCGCGCCGCGCCGGTGCGGGCCTGGATGCGGCGGGAGCGGCCGGAAGTGGTGGTCACGACAGAGCCGCAGATCGCGCCGCTGGTGGGCCCTTCGTGCCACTTCGCGCATCTGGATCTCACGGCAGCCGCGCCGGGCTGCGCGGGCATCGACCAGAACGGTGAGCGGGTCGGCGCGGCGGCGGTGGACCTGGTGGTCGAGCAACTGCACGCCAATGAATTTGGCCGGCCGCAGAATCCGAAGACGGTATTGATCGAGGGCCGTTGGGTGCCGGGAAAGACCGCGCCGGGGCCGGGGCACGCGGCGGTGAAAGCGCACTGAGGCGCACTGCGCGCTTTTCTTTTGAAACGGAGCGGGGCAACGTGCGCGTTTATGTCCCATGCGAGCGAGGTTCCGGCCCCGCACATCACTCTCCAGGATTTCAAACCCGAGACGGTCCGGGGCACCCCCGGCCACTTTCGCGTCGGGCAGACGCGGGCCGGGCAGTGGTGGTTGATCGACCCGAGAGACGGGGCGTTTTTCAGCCGCGGCATAAATGGCGTGAACCGCTCCGGTGCGGTGGGCGGCCGGCCGGGGGCGCCCGGGCCTTACGCGGCGGCGGTTGAGTCGAGGTATGGGGCGGCCGCCCCGCAGGACTTCGTCGAGACGGTGCTGATGCGGTTGAACGCATGGCGGTGCAATACGCTCGGCGCGTGGACGGGCCCGGAGTTTTGCGACCGCGGCATGGCGGATCTTGAGCTGTTGGATTTCAGCCGCGTGCGACCGGAGGTGATGATCCGCGATGCGGGGGCGCATGTCCCGGACGTGTTTGATCCGCGTTGGGTGGAGGCGTGCGATCGGCGTGCGGAGGAACGGTGTGCGCGGCGGGCGCTCAGCCGGGACCTGATCGGCTATTTTACCGACCATGCCTTGAACTGGGCCCAGCCCGACGGGGATAACGGTTTTGATCCCGAGGGCGCCGTGCGGGTGGAGCGGCCGACGTTATTGCAGATTTGCCTGAGCTCGGAGCCGAGTTTTCCGGCGTATCATGCGGCGTGGGAGTTCACCCTCGCGGCGCATGGCGGGGAACTCGCGACGCTGGCCCGCGCGTGGGACGCCGAGTTGCCCAACAAAGAGGCGTTGCGGCAACTCACGCGGGCCGAGGTGGCGTTGGTCAGCCCGGGTTACCGGCGGGATCAGGAACGGTTCGCGCGGGAATTTGCACGCCGGTATTTTTCGGTCACGGCGGCGGCGATCCGGCGGCACGATCCTAACCACCTTGTGTTGGGCTGCCGGTTCGACGGAGGGCCGGGAGCGGCGATTTTGGCCGAGTGCGCCGCGCCGCACGTCGACGTGGTGTCGGTGAACGAGGTGCGGGAAACGCTTTGGGAGCGGATCGAGGCCAGCCACGAGGCGCAGGGTATGCCGGTGTTGGTGGGTGAATTTGGCTGGACGGGCGGGGCGTTTACCGGGCGCGGCCGGGCCGGTGAACCCGTCGGTCAGACGACGGTGGAGCGGATGCTGGCCCGGGGCCGGGCGGCGTTCGAACGGGCGATGCATCACCCGGCATGGGTCGGCACGGCGTGGCCGCGGTGGGCGGATGCGGGCGACCGGGTGCCGCCGTTTGCCGAAGGCTTGGTCCACGTGGATGAGGTCGAGGCGCGCGAACACACCGAACTGTTGACTGATTTACAGGGTCGGATCGGCCCGCGCCGCGCCCAGCTCGCGGCGGCCGGGGATCTCGGTAAAGAACCGGCCTAAGCGGCGCGCGGCGGGGTGAGCGCTGCGGCCCCCTCGTTTCTTTGCTCGCAACGCGGCGGTCTCAAAGGCGCAATCTTTTCGTCCCATGACCAAGCTCACGCTCTCCGATTTTCTCAAAGCCCGCGTCCGCACTATCCGGGGCTGGCCCAAGGACGGCATCAACTTTCGCGATGTCACCACGCTCTTCCATGACCCCGAGGCGTTCCGCGTGATGGTCGAGGCCTTCGCCATCGATTGCACCCAGCAGCGGATCGATCTGATCGCGGCGGTGGACGCGCGCGGCTTCATCGTGGGCGGCGCGCTGGCCTACCAGTTGCACAAGCCCTTCGTGCTCGTGCGCAAAAAGGGGAAACTCCCGCACAAAACCATCTCGGCGGATTACGCCCTCGAATACGGCACCGCGACGGTCGAGATCCACGCCGATGCGTGCAAGGCGGGCGACCGGATTTTGATCTTGGACGATTTGATCGCGACCGGCGGCACGTTGCTGGCGGCGACGGAGCTTTTCCGCCGGCTGGGCGGCGAAGTCGTGGGCGTGGCGGGCATCATCGATCTGCCGGAGCTGGGCGGTTCCGCGAAGCTGCGCGCCGCCGGGCTGAACGTGCACACGCTCTGCGAGTTCAACGAGACCGAGTGACCGACCGATTTCTTCATGAGCCTAACGATCTGGACCAACGGAAAATTTAACCCCGCCGCGACTCAACTGCTGCACGACGGCACCCGCGCCCATCGTCTCATCACGGCGGCGACGAGCAGCACCTCGGTGCTCGCGGCGGGCGAGCCCGACCCGGCGTTGGCGGAGGCGGACATCGCCTTTGGCCAGCCCGACCCGACGGACTGTCTCCGCCAGTCGCGTCTGAAGTGGGTCGAGGTCTCGACGGCAGGTTACACGCGCTACGACACGCCGGAATTTCTGGAGGAATTTCGCGCGCGGGGCGCCGCGTTTACGAATGCCTCGGGCGTCTTTGCCGATCCCTGCGCGCAGCATGTCATGGCGATGATGCTCGCGTTTGGCCGTCAGATTTTGCCGTCACACCGGGATCAGCTCACGGACCACTCCTGGCATTATGAAGAGCGGCGCTACCACTCGCGGCTGCTCACCGGGCAGACGGTTTTGTTGCTTGGCTACGGGGCGATCGGTCGCCGGCTGACCGAGTTGCTCGCGCCGTTTGGGATGACGTTTTACGCGCTACGCCGCCAGGCGCGCAGCGAGACGAGCGTGCGGGTCGTGGCCGAGACCGAGCTCACGCGCGTGCTGCCGCTCGCCGATCACATCGTGAACATCCTGCCGGCCAATCCGGCGACCAACGGCTACGTCAACGCCCGCCGCCTCGCCTGCTGCAAGCCGACCGCGAAATTCTACAACGTCGGTCGCGGCAGCACCGTGGACCAGCCCGCGCTCGCCGAGGCTTTGCGCACGGGGAAGATCGCTTCGGCCTACCTCGATGTGACGGAGCCCGAGCCGCTCCCGCCGGAGCACGAGTTGTGGACGACGCCCAACTGCTACATCACGCCGCACACGGCGGGTGGCAGGCACGATCAGGACGAGACGATCGTGCGGCACTTCCTCGCCAATCTCGCCGCGTTTGAGAACGGCGGGACGATGACGGACCGGGTGGTTTAAGCGCCGGTGCGCGGTGGCTCAGGCCTTCACCACTTTGGTGTCGGCGATGAGGTCGTGGAGGCAGCGGCGGTCGGCGCGAAAGATGAAGGCGTAGTTTACGATCATGAATACGTTGCCGACCATCGGGAGGGTGCCGATGAGTCCGACCACGAGCGAACGCAGCAGCCAAGCGCGGGCGAAGCCGGGATTGCTGCCATCGAGGTTTCGCACGATGCGGATACCGAGCAGCCGTTTGCCGATGGTCTGACCGCGCATCGAGATCATGATGATCTGAACAAGGAGCAGTGAAAACGTGCCGAGCCCGAGCAGGGCCATGCCGAGAAGCAGCCGGCCGGGCTCGATATCGGTGAAGTCGGGTTGGAGGCCGCGGCTGGCGTCGATCACGATTTGGAAAAAGGCGCTGCCCAGCACGAACGCACCGGGCAGGGCGCAAAGCACGCCGATGGCCGAATCGATCAGCATGGCGAGGAAGCGGGTGAGGCGGTCGGCGGGCGTGAGTTGGACGGGGGCGACGGCGGGGATCGGTGCGGCCGTCGCGAAGCCGGGCGCGGGATTGAAATTCCCGGCAAGCGGCGGGGGTTCGGTCGGCGTGGCGGGACCGCCGAACTCGGGGAAGTCGCCGAGGCGGCGAAACTCCGTTTCGCCGGCGAGTTTGGCCTTGGTTTCAAGGTTGGCGCGACCGGCGTTGATCCAGCTACGCAGCTGTTCCGCCGTAGCCGGACCGTATTCTTTGCCGTCGCCGCCGATGATGGTGAACATGGCGGGACGACAACAGCGGGCGGGGGCAGTGCCAAGAAAAAGCCCGGCAGAAAAAATCGCCTGCGCTTACGGCGTCGGCAAAAACAGCGCGGCGCCGGGGCCCACCGGCCAGCCGAGCAGGACCCACATCACCAAGAGAAGCGACCAGGAGATCAGAAAGCAGAACGAGTAGGGCAGCATCGTCGCGGTCATCGTGCCGATGCCGGCGCGCGGTTCGTAGCGTTGCACGAACATCAGGACCAACGCGAAATTGGACATGAGCGGCGTGATGATGTTGGTGCAGCTGTCGCCGATGCGGTAGGCGGCTTGGGTGAGCTCGGGCGAGTAGCCGAGCAGCATGAACATGGGGACGAAGATCGGGGCGAGCAGCGCCCATTTGCCGGCGGCGGAGCCGATCATGAGATCGATGCTGGAGGTGAGCAGCACGAGGCCGAGCAGCAGCGGGATCGGGCCCAAGTGGAAACCGCGGAGCAAGTCGGCGCCGTTGACCGCGAGGATGACGCCGAGGTTGGTCCAGTTGAAAAGATTCACGAATTGGGCGATGAAGAAAATGACAACGAGGTAGCCGGCGATGACCTCCATGTTTTTCTGCATGCCCTGATAGATGTCGCGGTCGGAGCGGATCGTGCCCGCCGCGAAACCGTAGGCGAGGCCGGGGACGAGGCCGACGAGGAAGATGAAAAATACGAGCCCCCGCACGAAGTAGGAACCGACGAAGCCGGGCTTGGCGGGGTCTTGGAGGAAACCGCCGCTCGGCAGCAAACCGGCGACCACCACCGCCACAAGCGCGAGCAGGGCGGCGGCAGCCCAAAGCAGACCCCGATGTTCGGCGGGCGAGAGCGGGACGAGGGGTTCGGGCGAGACCGTGCCGGTATAGCGGCCGAGGCGGGGCTCGACGATGCGCTCGGTGACGACGGTGGCGACGGCGGTGATGAGAAAAACAGAGGTCCCGAGGAAAAAATAGTTGGCCATCGGCGTGACCACGTAGGCGGGATTGATCAGGCGGGCGGCCTCTTGGGTGAGGCCGGCGATGATCACATCAGTGGGCGAAAGCAGCAGGTTGGCGGCGAAACCGCCGGAGACGCCGGCAAACGCGGCGGCGATGCCGGCGATCGGGTGGCGACCGACGGTGAGGAAGAGCGCGGCGCTCATCGGGAGGAGCAGCACGTAGCCGATGTCGCCGGCGGTGTGCGACATCGTGCCGGCGAAGACGATGATCAACGTCAACAGTCGGGGCGGCGTGGCGTGCACGATCAGTCGGAGCACCGCCCCGAGCAGGCCGCTGTGTTCGGCGATGGAGAGACCGAGCAGACAGACCAAGACGGAGCCGAGGGCGGCGAAGTTGATGAAGTTGGGCAGCAGGCCGAGAATCAGGCGTTGCAGTCCCTCGACGGAGAGCAGGTTGGTGACGGTGACGACTTTCTGCGTGAGGGGATTGGCGACGGAGAGGCCGAATTGGTGGCAGACCCACGAGGCAAGGACCACGAGCACGCTCAAAATAACGAAGAGCGAGGCCGGATGCGGGAGGGCGTTGCCGATGCGCTCGATGCGGTTGAGCACGCGCTGCAACCAGGGCGGCGGCGCGGGAGCAGTCATGCGACGGGTGCCGTGGCGTGGGCCGGCCCGGTGAGAGTCCGGGTGAACGCGCAGAAATCGCTGGCGACGGCTCCGAGTCGGGCGCGCACGGCCGCGAAGTCGGGCCGTCGGGCGTAGGTGGATTCGTCGAGGTAGAGCGACCGGTTGAGTTCGATCTGGATGCTGTGCCGGCCCCGGGTCGGAGCGCCGGTGGTGGCGATGAGATCGCCGCCGCGGTAAGGATCGTTGAGCTTGACGCTGAAACCGGCCGCGCGGAAACGGGCGGCGAGCCACTGCGTCGCCAGCGGGGAGGCGGTGGTGCCGAGGCGGTCGCTCACGACGATGTCGGGGCGGAGTTGGTCGGCGTCGGTGTTCATCGCGGTGCCGCGCGATTTCATCGAGTGGCAGTTGAGGTGGTAGACGATGCCGTGGCGCCGATGCAACCTGTCGAGCGCGGCAACGAGCGCGCCGCGGTAGGGCCGATAATAGGCGGTGAGGCGATGTTCGACGGCAGCGACGGAAAGCGGGGCGGTTTCCATGGGCACGCCGGGCAGCGCGAGACGGCGGATGAGGCCCATGCCGCGGCGGCTGTAGTCGCTGGGGGACAACGGCTGGGGCCAAGGCGCGGCGAGGACGGCCGGATCGAGATCCTGCTCCGCGCGGTTGGTATCGATGTAGGCGCGGGGAAAGGTGGCGGCGAGTAACGTGCCGCCGGCGGCGGGGACATCGGCCCAGAGTTCGTCGACGAAGCGATCGCACGTCGTCAGAATCGCGTCCCGCGACGCGGCCGGTTGGAAATCCGCCGGCCAGTCGAAACCGCTGTGAGGGGAATCGAACAGGACCGGAGCCTCGTCGCCGACCGGTGGGTGAAGGACGAAGGGTGGCGCGGGGTCGGGCGAGGCCATGCGACGGGAGCGCGGAGGTTTAAAACTTCCGGCTCACTTCGAGGTAGTAGGCGCGGCCGCGTGGGTCGCCTAAGCCGCGGAGGTAGCCGTCGGTCTCGGAGGCGGCGAAGGGCGGTTCGGTGTTGAAGACGTTGTTCACGCCGACGCGCACGGTGGTGCCGCGGAGCCAGTTTTTGCCGGTGAATTCGCGGGCGAGGCTGAACTTGCTCAGCCAAGAATCCTTCACGATGAGGAAGCCGTTGGCCGAGATGTCGGGGCTGGCGGCGACGGTGGTGCGGACGGAACTGTCCTGGGTGCGGCCGGTGTAGTCGGAGACCCAGGTGGCGGTCCAATCAGAGCGTTTCCATTGCAGGCTGGCGGAGCCTTTCCAACGGGTATTGCCGTCGCGCCAAACGTAGTCCGTGAATGGGCCGTCGGTGGCGAGCTGTTCCTCGAACTGGCGAAGGTATGAGGCTTCGACGGTGGCGCGCAGGGTGCCGAGGGAGGTCTTGGGTGTGCGGTAGCCGACAAGGAAGTCGAAGCCGGCCAGGTTGCGGCGGGCGGCGTTCAAGTAGGACTCGGAGATCGACTGGACGGAGCCGACGGCGGCGCGTTGTTGATCGCGGGGACGGGTGGCGTTGTAGGCGGCGAACGCGGCGGTGTCGGCGGCGGTTACGGCGTTGCGAATGAGGTTGGGACTGCCGGCGGTGGTCAGGTTGACGTTGCCGATCGGACTGCCGACCTGTGTCCGGTTGGCGGCGAGGAGCAGGGCGGTGTCCTGCGCGATGATGTCGGCGGCGTCGAGGCGAGTGATGGCGTCGGTCTGACGGATCTGCCACACGTCGAAGCCGATCGAGAAGCCTTTGAGGGCGGGCGGTTCGATGACGAAGCCGAACGTCGTGGTTTTGGCCTCCTCGGGCTTGAGCGCCTTGTTACCGGCGCGGAGCGAGATGCGGCGGCCAGTGGTGCCGTCGTCTGAGGCGTTGGTGACGGAGAAACGATAAGCGTCGTTGATGCCGGTGATGCTGCGTTGGACGTTGCCGCCGAAAAGGACGGCGAGGTTGGGGGCGCAGAAAGCTTCGTTGTAGGAACCGCGGAGCATGACCCAATCGATGAGCCGTGCCGAGAGGCCGAACTTGGGTTTGGTGGTGTTGCCGAAATCCGAATAGCGCTCGAAGCGGACGGCGCTGGAGAACTCGGCGGATTGGAGCAAGGCACCGGCCCGGTCGCGATAAAGCGGCACGGCGACCTCGGCAAAAACCGCGGAGAGGTTGCGCTTGGCGTCGGTGTTGTCGGAGGGGCTGACCTGGATGTAATTGTTGTCGTTGATCAGGCGGGTCTGGAGGCCGAGGCGTTGAGCGTCGGCGGCGGAGACGCGACCGGATTCTGCGTCACGGAAATCGATGTAGTTCTCGCGGCGATATTCGGTGCCGGCGGCGAGGCCGAGCGGGCCGGCGGGAAGGCGGTCGAAGAGGGTCCCGTTGACGCGGAAATCCCAACTGCCGAGGGTGGTCTCGCCGCGGCGATAAAACGTGCCGCGCAGCGGGGCGATGACGGACTCGGGGTTGACAAAAGGTTGGCCGTTGGTGGTGAGCACGCCGTTGGTGACGGCGAAGGTGGTCATGAACGGATTGAGGGCGGTGGCGTCGGTGCGCTGGGCGGCGTCGCGGAGCTGGCTTTCCTTGATGGCGTTGGATTCGAGGTCGACGGTTTCGGCGCGAGAGTAGACCGCGGCGGTTTCCCAGTTCCACGTATCGAAGAACGTGCCGCGCAGGCCGGCGAGAGCGCGGTAGTTTTCCGAGCGCACGTCGATCTGGCGTGGGCGGAATTCGGGGATCGTCACGCGGGTAAGGACGACGGACGAGGGCGCGCCGGTGAGGCGGGCGGTGCCGTCGGAGTTGGGCGCGCCAGTGGCGTTCCAGAAGCGGGAGCCGAAGGGATTGTAGGGGTTATCGGCGGAGACAAAGATGTTTTTGTCCGCCGTCGAATCGATGCGGGAGGCCTCGCGCTGGTTATGGGAATCGGCGCGGTAGAAGGTGAAGTCGGAGAAGAGCTGGAGGCGGTCGTTGAAGCGGTGGTCGAGCGAGGTGTAGAGGTTGTGGCGGCGGCTGGCGGGGAGCAGGTAACGGAAATCGTTTACGTTGAGATAATAGTTTCCGACGGGCGAGGTGAGGGCGCGGTTGGGCTCGGCCGCTTGCAGCACGCGAGTTGAAGCAGTGGGGCTGGCGGGGACGAAGTAGAAGGTGCCGTTGGCCGCGATCTGGTTGGCATTAAAAATGGCGGGGCGGGAGCCGGTGACGGTGTTGGCGGCGGTGACGGTGCCGCGTTGATAGCGGCCGAAGAAGCCGCGGTCGGAGCGAAGATCGACGGTGTTGTCGGCGGTGGAGCCGTTCCACGGGGCGGGGGCGCGGGTACGAAAATCGGCGCTGCGGGAGAAGTCGCGTTGCGAGCTGCGGATTTCCTGCCGGTCGAAGAAGTCGTAATTCATCACGAGCGTGGTGCGGCCGCCATTGAAGGCGAAGCCGCCGGAGAGCGAGGCGTTCAATTCGGAGCCGCCGCCTTGCTCGGTGGTGAGGAAACGGGTGGCGAGGCCGAGGCCGTCGTAGTTGCGTTTGAGGATGACATTGACGACGCCGGCGGTGGCGTCGGTGCCGTAGATGGCGGAGGCGCCGTCGCGGAGGACCTCAATGCGCTCGATGGCGGCGGCCGGCAGGGTGTTGATGTTGGTCGCCATGCTGGGGACGCCGAGGGAGCCTTCGGGCATGGAGATCGGGTGCGGGGCGAGGCGGCGGCCGTTGAGCAGCACGAGCGTGTTGCCTGAACCGAGACCGCGGAGGCTGACGGTTGCGATGTCGCCGCGGGCATCGGCGCCGGAGGCCTGGCTCTCGGAAATCGGAACACGGCCGGCTTGAGGGATGGAGGCGAAGAGTTCGGCGGGGGTGGCGACGCCGCGGGCCTTAAGGTCGGCTTCGTTGACGATGGTGACGGGCAGGGATTTCTCCTGCTCCAGGCGTTTTAGGAACGTGCCGGTGACGTTGAAGGTTTCGAGTTTGACCTTATCGGCGGTGGGGGCGGCGGGAGTTTGGGCGGAAAGGGCGGCGGGAAGCAATCCGCAGGTTGCGAGGGTCAGGCGGGTGAGGAGGTGGGTTGGTTTCATGGTGAATTTGGGGCGGTGGCCGGGGTGGGAGGAAGGTCGACGGTGGCGAAGCCGTCGCCGAGCCGGAAGGTGGTACCGTATGCTTTCGAGAGGGTGGCAAACTCGGTGAGGACGCGCTGGGCGTCGTCGCCGGTGGCCGCGCGCGGGGTGCCACGGGTGGCGTTGAAGCGGGGTCCGGTTTGGCCCATTTCGTTGAGGAGCACGGGGCGGATACGCAGGGCGGTGAGTTGACCGTCGCGGAACACCAGATCGGCGAGGACGGACTGCCAGACCTCGGGCTTATAATGTCCGGGGGCGGTGATGGTGTGAAAAATGAAGCTGCCGAGTCCGTAGAAGATCGGGCGCCCGCGGTAGATCTCCAAGCCGTGGAGTTGGGGCACGCCGTGGGAAACAAAGACGGTGCCGCCGGCGTCGAGACAGGCGCGGGCGAAGGCCTTTTTCCAATCGGGGGTGAGTCGGCGGTCTTCCTCCCAGTAGTGGTCGTGTTGGTAAACGATGACGTGCGGGGCGAATTCGCGGGCCAGCTTGATGGCGGCGATCACCCGCGCGACGTCGTCTTCGAAGAGACGTTTCTCGGCGTCGAGACGCACCTCATTGACGCCGGGGCGCATCGCCTGCGCGGCGCCGCCGGTGTGGACCTTGCCCGAGGCGAACGCTACGAGGGCGACCCGACCGGCCGGGGTGTTGAGAAAAGCGGGAGCGGAAGCCTCGCCCAAATTGCGACCCGAGCCGGCGTGGACCAAGCCGCGCTGGTCGAGGGTTTCGAGGGTCGAAAGGATGCCGGCGGTCCCGAGATCCCACGAGTGGTTGTTGCCGGTCGCAAACAGGTTGAAACCAAATTCTTTCAAGCCGTTGACGACGGCAGGACCGGTGGCGTGGAAAAACCCGGTGTTGCGGGTGTTGGCGCCGCCGAAGCTGCCTTGGATCGCAGTTTCGAGGTTGGTGAAGACGATGTGCGGGGCGTCGACTTGCAGCAGTGCGCGGATGCCCGGGATCTGCTCCGGCAGCTCGGCGCGGAGGTCGTGTTTGACGAGAGCCTGACCGGCGAGCAACAGGCGGAACTCGGCGGGTGCGGGCATGGGCTGGGCCGGCAAAGCAAACGTCCACAACAAAACGGCTGCCGCCAAAACTCGGCGCGAAACGACGGGCATGGCCGGGGAGGTCGGCATAAAGTGCGGCGAAGCGCATTGGGCGGGACCCGGGGGCGCAAAACCAATGGCTTAAAATTTCATTGATACCTGCAATGAGCGTTGCAGCCGCGTGGGCTCGGTGCAAAGAGACGGTGGTGGCGCGGCAAACCCTTATCACCTTCGTCGGACTGCGCGATCCCTACGCGCATGATCCGCATGAAGACGGCCGGCACAAAGGTCCGATTCTGACCGTGCTCGACGAGCGCAGCTTTGACCGGGTGATTTTGCTAGGGCGGCCACATCGGGCTGACCACAGCGAGCGGACGCGGCAGGCACTAAAAGAGCTGCATCCGAAGCTGGGCGTGCAAGTGATCGGGCTGGAGCTAGCCGACGCCGCGCATCATCCGGAGATTTTGGCGAAGCTGCGCGTGGTGTTAGCGCGAATCCGGCGGGACGGGCCCGACGACGAATGGTCGGTGTCGTTGATCTCGGGCACGCCGGAGATGCACGCGTGTTGGGTGCTCTTGGCCGTGGCCGGGGAGCTTGGGGCGAAGTTGCTGAATTTCCGGCGCACGGTGCACAACGGCATCGCCGGGCCCAGGTTTGTGCGCGAACTGGATTGGGGCGAACCGCTGGCGGCGCTCCGGCCCGAGACGCTGGCGTTGCTCTCGACGCGGCGAGACCGTTGGGACGACGTGGACCAGCAGGGGGCGGCGCAGACGACGCCGCGGCATTATTTTTCGCGGGCGACGCTGGAGTTGGCGGTGAACCTCAGCCGGCACCTCGCGCCGTTGGTGGTGAAAGGCGAGCCGGGCACGCAGAAGCACCTGTTCGCGTCGCTCGTGCATCAGTTCAGCAATCGTGCGAGCGGACCCCTGCTGATTTTCAATTGCGCGACGGTGCCGGCCGATCTGTTTGAAACGGTGCTGTTTGGCGAGGAGGGTGATGGCGAAGACGGCAAATTGCGGCAGACGGACGGCGGCACGCTCGTGTTGATCAAGGCGCAGCAATTGCCCGCGGCGCTGCTGACAAGGCTCCTGAAGGCGGTGGACGACGGGCACTACTACCGGGTGCGCGGACGCGCCCCGGTGAAGGTGAACGTGCGGCTGATTCTGACGACGGAGCGCGATCTGGAGGAAGAAGTGCGCCTCGGTCGGCTACCGGCGGAGATCTGGCGGCGGCTGCGCACGGCCTTGATCACGCTGCCTCCGTTGCGGGAGCGTCCCGGCGATGTCTTGCGACTGGCAAAAGATGAATTGGAGCGTTTGAACCGCACCCTGCCCCGCCCCAAGCGATTCTCTCCGGCGTCGCTGGCGAAGCTGGAGAGCCATCGTTGGCCGAGTAATGTGAGCGAGCTGCGCAGGGTGGTAGAGCACGCGGTGCTCACGGCGGAGGAACCCGAGATCCAGCCCGAAGACCTGGACTTTGAGTTGGCGGTGAACCTGGCCAATGTTTTCACGGCCGCGGTGCCGCGGCTGCGCGAGGGATTTTCAATGATGGACTATCTGCGGGCCATGAAACTGGAACTCGTGCGCGGAGCTTTGCGCAAGACCGGTGGGAACCAGAGTAAGGCGGCGCGGCTGCTCGGCCTCACTCCACAGGCGGTGAGTCAGATCTTGCGGCAGACGGAAGCCCGCGAATAGGTGCGGCCGGCCGCAGGACTTAAATCAGGTGACGGGCAGCGAGGACTTGGAGGGATCGCTGGCGGGCTTGTAGAAAAGGGCGGTGGCGCCGACGGAGCCGACGCAGGTGCAATGGCCGGCGGCCTCGATCTCGGTCGTGAGCGCGGCGCGGGCGGTGCGGTCCGACTCGCCGACGAAGCGGAGCTTGATGAGATCGTGGCCGCGGAGGGCGCGACTCAGCTCGGTGATGAACGTGGGCGTGAGGCCTTCTTTGCCGACCTTGAGGGTGGCGTCGAGTTTTTGGCCGAGGCCGCGCAGTTTGGATTTTTGCGCGCCGGTAAGGGGAAGGTTTTCCATGTGGGAGAGACGCATGACAGGCGGTCGGCGCGCTGCAAGCCCACGGCCTAGGCGGGCGGAGTGGCGCCGGCGGATGGGACGGCGGGAAGGTTGAAAAAATCGAGCGGGAGCGCGCGCCACGTGCCCGGCTTGAGGTCACCGAGGTCGAGGTCTCCGAAGCGGGAGCGGTGGAGGGCGACGACCTCGTAGCCGACGCAGGCGAACATGCGGCGGACCTGGTGGTAGCGGCCCTCGGTGAGCGTGAGCTCGGCTTCGCGCGGAGAAATCATGTTCAGGCCGGCGGGGGCGCAGGGCGTTTTCTCGTCGGGCAGAACGAGCGTGCCGGCGGCGAAGAGCGCGGTGATCTCGGCGACGCGGGCGGGCGGAATGGCCGCGGCGAGGGTGGCGCGGTAGATTTTCGGAACCTTGTGCTTGGGCGACGTGAGGCGGTGGACGAGCGCGCTTTGGTCGGTGAGTAAAATGAGGCCGGAGGTGTCTTTATCGAGGCGGCCGATGCTGGTGATGACGGGATTGCGGCGCTGCCAACGCGGCGGCAGCAGGCTGTACACGTTGGGGCCCTCGCGTAGTTCGTGAGAGCAGACGAGGCCGAGGGGTTTATGGAGGAGGAGAATGAGGCCGTCGGGGTGGTCGAGCGGTTCGCCTTCGACGCGGACATCGGCGGCGTGGGCTTTTTGGGAGGGGTCGTCGGCGGGCTCGCCGCGCACGGTGACGGCACCGGAGTCGATCCAATCGCGGGCTTCACTGCGGGAGCAGTAACCGAGGTTGGCGAGGAGTTGGTCGAGTCGGCGCATGAGTGGTGAGCGCGGAGGTTGGGGCGCGGGTGCGGCGCGGGGAATGAAAAAGCGCAGGACGGGAAAGCTGGGGGAGAACAGGGAGAGGCTGGAAAAACAAAGAGGCGGGGAATTTTTTCGCCACGGGCGACTTTTTGGGGCCAGTCGGCGTAGATATGGGGATGATCCGTGGATTTTTGTTTTTGTTGGTCGGAGTTTTTGCGGCGGCCGGCCTGCTTACCGTGCTGCGTTCGCCGGACTGGCTGAATTGGAAGCTGGCGTTGGTGGCGGGCGAGTTTGGGCACTGGCTGGCGCTGGTGGCGTTGGCGCTGGGTGGCGCAGCGTGGGCACTGCGCGCCGGACATGCGGGGCTCGCGTGGAGCACGGCCGTACTGAGTGTGGGTGCGGCAGTGCTCTTGCTGAAGCCGACGTGGGAGGCGGCGCGGATCGGGCGGACGTTGCCGCAGCGACTCGAGGCGGCGTTCGGCGGGGCGGCTTCGCCACGGGCGGCGTTCTCCGTCGGGGGATGGTTTGAATCGGCGCCGGCTCCGGTGGCGGTAGAGACGCGGGAGTTTGCGCCGGGTTTGAAGTTGGATCTTTACCGGGCGACGGGCCGGGGAACTCCGGGCACGGCGGCGCCGTGCATCGTGATGATTCACGGCGGTGGCTGGGACAGCGGGGACCGCGAGCAGTTGGCGGGGTTCAACCACGGGCTGGCGCGATTGGGCTACGCGGTGGCCGCGATCGATTACCGGCTGGCGCCGAAATTCATCTGGCCGGCGCAACGGGAGGATACGTTGGCAGCGCTGGCGTATTTGAAAGCGCACGCGGTGGAGTTGGGCGTGGACGGGACGCGGCTGGTGTTGTTTGGCCGTAGCGCGGGCGGGCAGATCGCGTCGGCGGTGGGTTACGGGGCGAACGACCCGGCGATCCGGGGAGTGGTGTCGTTCTATGCACCACACGATATGTTTTTCGCCTACACCTACGCGGTGGAGGACGATATTTTAAAATCACCGAACCTGATGCGGCAGTATCTGGGCGGGCCGCCGGCCGCAGCGAAGGCGAACTACGAGAGCGCGAGCGGGCATCAGAAAGTGAAGGCGGGCTCGCCGCCGACGCTGCTGGTGCACGGGACGATCGACACGCTGGTGTGGTATCGGCACAGCGTGCGGCTGACGGCGCGGCTCGCGGCGGCGCGGGTGCCGCAGCTGTATCTGGAGCTGCCGTGGGCGACGCACGCTTTTGAGTTCAACCACGCGGGGCCGGGCGGTCAGCTCGCGGGGTATGCGCTGGAGCATTTTTTGGCTGCGGTGACGAAGTGAGGCGGGGTCCGCGGCGCGATTTGGCTCGGCAACCGGCGTGCGCTTTGGGATTCATGGCGCTTCGCGTTTAAAGCAAAAAATTTTATGTCACTCTGGGAATACAAGATGATCACGAGCGGCCGGGGCGGATTCGCTTCGCCGGCGCTCATGGAAAAGTTTCTGAACGATCTGGGCAAAGAGGACTGGGAGATCGTCTCTTTCCAAATGCAGCCGGACAATATCCTGGCCTTTAACGGCCTCGCCCGGCGCACGACGCAGCGGGATTGGACGTTGCAGGACGCGGTCGCCGCTGCGGCCAAGGCCGAGGCGGACAAAATCCGCGCGGAGTTCGAATCGAAGTTCAGGAGCGCCGCCGGCACCGGCGCCTATTCGGCCGGCGCCGAGGAAAAGGCCGATGCGGCGTTGGCGGAGAAAGCCGCGCCCGAGGACGGGTTCCGCAAACCGCGGGACACCGAGCGGGACAACGATCCGGAGGCGCAGGAGGAGGAGCAGGCGAAGGACGAGTGGGACAAGATAGGCGAAGAGGACGAGTTGCCGTCGTTCTTCGATGCGATGAAGCCCCACATGCGCCGCAATCAGCGCGGACCCGGTATGTCGGTCGGCGTGGACTACCTCGCCAAGAAATGGGATTTCAGCGACGCCGACGTGATCGGTGCGCTCAAAGAATGCGGCCTCGTGGTGCCCGACGACGAAGATGCACCGGTGGTCTATGTGGAATTCGACGGTGATCTCTTTTGGGTGAATCTGAACCGCCGCGGAGAGCTTTGGATCAACACCAAGGAGAAACCGCGTCCGGTGTTTCGTACGGTAAAGGCCACGCCGTTTGCCACGCTGGAAGGCGAAGTGCCGGCGAGTGCGCCCAGTGCGGCGCCGACACCGCCGACCTCGAGCGGTGGTGAAATGGCCGACGCGCCGGCCCGCCGGGCGGACGCTCCGGTGTTTGTGCCGCGTCCGCGCGAGCAGGCCAAAGCGCCGGTGGTTGCCTCGGATGCGCCGGCGGTCGCTGCGCCAGAAAGCGCGCCGGCAGTGGCCGGGGTTCCGCCGGTGGCGGGGCCGGAGTTACTGGATCGGGTGCGCCCCCTGATGCGGCGAAATCGGCGCGGGCCGGGCGGTTCGGGCAGCGTGCCGTTTTTGGCGCGCGGGCTGCGGTGCTCCGAGGCGGATTTGATGGCGGGATTTTTGGCCCTCGGGCTCGTGCTCGAGCCGGGAACGACCGGCGAGCCGTTGAACGTCGAAATCGGCGACTACGTGTGGTGGTTGAACCGGGATTCGAACGGCGGCGTATGGATCAACGGACGGGAGAAGGGTCCGGGCGACGTGCCGGCTTCGGCGGCGGCTCCGACCGTGCCGTCGACCGAGGCAGTTGCGCCCGTCCAGCCGGCACCGACCCCGGAGATCATGGCGCCGGTCGCCGCGATTCCGCCGCCGCCCGCGCCGGAGAACGTTTTGAGCGGCGTGCGGCTGCTGTTGAAGGAGACCAAGACCGGAGGCTTTGCGGGGAAGCTAGACCGCGTCGCCGAAGACCTCAAAAAATCGCCGGATGATTTGCTAGCGGCGTTGCTTGGCGCCGGGCTGAAAGTGCCGGAGAAGGCGCGGGAAAAACCGGTCTTCGTCGAACATGCCGGGGAGATTTTCTGGCTGAACAAAAACGCGAAGGATGAACTTTGGGTCAACGCGAAGGCCTCGAAGTTTACCGCCGGAGCAGGGGCCGAAGGCGATGAGGCGGGAGCGGGCGAAAAGAAGGGCGGCGCGCGCCGGCCCCGGCCAAAGAAGCAGGCGGAATGAGCGGAGCGGGGGCGTGAGGCGGGATGATGTCAGGGTTCGTCTTGGCCTCGTCGTCCCGCCCATGGGTGAGGAAACGAGTGGGCAAGATGCCCGCCCGTTTACGGACGAGACGCCCGGGTCGCTCGGGGCGTGCTCCTATGCTTGATCGGCTGGAAATCGGACCGCGGAATTCTGCGATGAAAGGTTTGGCAAGAGACCCCGGCTTGGCAGGGTGACGCGATGCTGTCGGTTGCCGATCTCACGAAGTCCTTTGTCAGCCCGGAAGGTGGGCGGGCGGAGATCGTGCGCGTGGGGCGGTTCGAGCTCGCCGCGGGAGAGCAGCGGGCGTTGCGCGGGGAAAGCGGCTCGGGCAAGACGACGTTTTTGAATCTGATCGCGGGAATTCTGGCGGCCGACGGCGGGCGCGTGGAGCTCGACGGGATCGATCTGGCAGCGTTGCCCGAGGCGAAGCGCGACCGGCTGCGGGCGGACAAGATCGGTTATATTTTTCAGACTTTTAATCTGCTCCAAGGCTACACGGTGTTGGAAAACGTGCTGCTCGGCATGAGCTTTGGTCCGCGCGGCGTGGATCGGGTGCACGCGGTGGAGCTGCTGCGGCGCGTGGGGCTGGAGCACCGGCTCGGCCATTTCCCCCGACAGCTTTCCACCGGGCAACAACAGCGCGTCGCGGTGGCGCGGGCGTTGGCGAACCGGCCCAAGCTCGTGCTGGCCGACGAGCCGACGGGAAACCTGGACCGGACGAGTGCGCGCGAGGCGTTGGCGCTGATCCGCGAAGTGTGCCGGGAGAACGGCGCGGCGTTGCTCCTCGTGAGCCACGACGACGGCGTGCTCGCGCAATTTGAGGGCCTGCAGGATTTCGCGGTGATCAACGCGGCGGCGCGGCGTGGTCCCGGTGCGGTGCCGGCCGACGGCAAGGAGGGCGGGTCGTGACGCTGCCGCTCATCGTTTACCGTTCCCTGCGGCAGCACGCGCTTTCGACGCTGATCACGGCCGGCAGCATCGCGCTCGCGTGCGGGTTGTTGATGACGGTGTGGGTGGTGAAGACGCAGGCGCAGGCGGCGTTCGTTTCGACCTCGACGGCGTTCGATGCGGTGTTGGGTGCGCGGGGTTCGAAGCTGCAACTGGTGCTCAACGGCATTTTTCATCTGGAGGCCTCGCCGGGCAATCTGGCGGCGAGCGACTACGAGCTGATCCGAAAACACCCGGCGGTGAAGACGGCGATCCCGATTGCGGTGGGCGACAATCTGCGCGGCTACCGGATCGTGGGCACGGTGCCGCAGCTGTTGACGAACGTGGAGTATGCGCCGGGGAAGAAATATGCGGTGGCGCCGGGTGGGAAAGTTTTCGGTGAGGCCGCGCGGGAGGCGGTGGTCGGCAGCTTCGCGGCGGAGCGGCTCGGGCTGAAGGTGGGCTCCACGTTCCAACCGTTTCATGGACTCACCTTCGACGAAAAGGCGCTGCACGAGGAAGTGTTCACGGTGACGGGAATTCTGACCCCGACGAATACGCCGGCCGACAAAGTGATCTGGGTGCCGATCAAGGGGGTGCAGACGATGAGCGGCCATGATCCGAAGGCCGCGACCGATGTGAGCGCGGTGCTGATCCAACTGCGGGCGGCCTCCGCGGGCGTGATGCTTGACCTGATGATCAACAAACAAGGCAACCGGATGACCTTCGCCTATCCGGTGGGCGCGATCATGGCGGATTTTTTCGGGAAGATTTCGTGGTTCGACCGCGTGCTCGCGCTGGTGGCGTATCTGGTGGCGTTGGTCGCGGCGGGCTCGGTGCTCGCGAGCATCTACAATTCGATGAGTGCGCGGCAGCGCGACCTCGCGATCTTGCGCGCGCTCGGCGCCCGGCGCAGGACGATTTTCGGTGCGGTGGTGGCGGAAGCCGCGGGCATCGGCGCGCTCGGCGCGGCGGTCGGATTCGCGATTTATTTTGGTCTGCTGACGCTGGTGGCCGAGGTGATCCGTGCGCAGACGGGGGTCGTGCTCGATGTGACCGAGGGCCATGCGGTGCTGTGGATTTGTCCGCTGGCGATGACGGCCCTGTGTGCGCTGGGCGGCGCGGTGCCGGCGGTGAAGGCGTATCGGACTCCGGTGGCGGAGACGCTCGCGCCGGTTTCCTGACCCAACGCCTCGGCACTCGACACGGGGCGGTTCGGGCGCAAAGCATCGGCCCCGATGAAAACACGATTTGCTTTCTTGCTCCCCGCGCTCGCGCTCAGTTTCGCGGCCCTCCAGGCCGCCGACAAAACCTCCGCTTGGACGACGATGTTCAACGGCAAGGATCTCACCGGTTGGAAGGCCAACGACGAAACCCCCAATGTGTTCAAGGTCGAGGAAGGCGTGCTCAAGGTCGACGGCGGCGGACGCGCCCACCTCTTTTATGGGGCGGACGGCGCGGCGTCGTTCAAGAATTTCGAGTTCAAGGCCAAGGTGAAAACCACGCCGGGCTCCAATGCCGGAATTTATTTTCACACGGCGTTTGAGCCCAAGGGCTGGCCGAGCAAGGGCTACGAGTGCCAGGTGAACGCCACGCATAAAGACGTCAAAAAAACGGGCGGCCTTTATGCGGTGCAGGACGTGTTGAACGTGGCTCCGAACACCGACGACGTGTGGTTCGACTATTACATCAAGGTCGAGGGCAAGCGGATCATCATCCAGATCGACGGCAAAACGACGGTCGACTGGACCGAACCCGCCGACTGGGATCCGTCGAAGACGCTGAAGAACATGAACGGCCGCAAGCTCAGCTCAGGCACCATCGCGATCCAAGGCCACGACCCGAAGAGCATCACGTATTTCAAGGATCTCATGATCCGCGCCCTGCCCTGAGCGGCGCTTCTGCTTTAAGATCTCGGCCGGTGCGATTTTCGCACCGGCTTTTTTGTGGGTTGAGACCGCTTCGCGCCCTGCTTCGAGGTGGGGTTCCCGCATGCGAGACGCCATCCGGCTGTAGAACCGACCGTTGGTCGGTTGGGAAGACCAGCCCGACCCACGGTCGGGCCTACAGGTCCGGTCAAATTCAGGCTTTAGAACAGCTCGCCGAATTGCGCGAACCACGCGTCAACGAAGCTCCGGAAAACCAGAAAATAGAGCACGGCGGCGATGGCCAGCATCGGGCCGAACGGCACTTGCACGCCGAAGCCGAGCGCGGCGGGTTCGCCCTCCGGCGTTTCTGATTTCAGCGCGGCCGGGGCCGGGGAACGGCCGGCGACTTTTTGCCAAATGAGGGCGATGATGAACCACAGCGTGCCGACGACCGCGCCGCCGAACACCGACGTCACCGCTCCCTGCCAGCCGGTGAACGCCCCGATGGCGCCCACGAATTTTACGTCGCCGAAGCCCATCGCCTCTTTCTTGAAAACAAACTCCGCCAGCAGCGCGATCCAGAGCACGAGCCCTGAGCCGACCAGCAGGCCCTGAAGCGAGACGGTGGCGGAGCGCAGACTGGCGAGGGCGAAGAATTCGTTTTGTTGGCCGTGAAGCGCCGGCACCAGCAACGAGAGCAGCACCCCGAAAACGCCGAGCCCAAGGGTGAACACATCGGGGATAATCATGTGATCGAGATCGATGAACGTGGCGCAGACCAAACACGCGACAAACACCCAGCCCACGGCCGCGACGGCGGGAGGAAACGTCAGCCAGCACGCGAGAAAAAGCCCGGCGGTGAGCAGTTCGACAAAAGGATAGCGAAACGAAAACGGCTGGCCGCAGCAGCGGGCCCGGCCGCGCAGGAGCAGCCACGAAAGCACGGGGATGTTGTCGCGCCAGGCGATCGGCCGGCCGCAGCCGCAATGCGAGCCGGGGGTGACGATGGATTTTTCCGCCGGCACGCGGTAAATGACCACGTTGAGAAAACTCCCGACCATGGCCCCGAAGACCGCGACGGCCGCGGGGAAAAACCACGGCAGTTGGGCGGAAAGTTCGGTGTAGGCGGAAAGGTTCATCGACGGTAGCCGGCCTGGTCCGACGGTGCGGGGAAGAGGCTGGTCAGTAGTTGGCGCCCCACTTTTTGCGCGTCAGGGATTTCACGAAATCCGGGTAAGCGGTGACGTGATAGATCTCGGTGGTCTTGCCCGCCGTGTCGGTGAGCACGAAGTGGTAGATGCGCATCGAAGTCGTGATCGTGTAGACCCACGCGAGGTGTTCATCTCCGGCGCGCTGGGGCTCGGAGGTGCCCTTCCAGATGCCGGCCTCAAGTTTCGGCGCGGCGTCGTTCACGAGGGGAACGGCCGCGGCTTCCTCGGTGACATCCGAGACCTGCACGCGCGTGAGGGCCGCGCCGGCCGGGGCGGAGAACGAGAATTGATAGCGGATTTCCTGGCCGTCTTCGGAGGGCAGATAGACGGCGGTTTTGACCTCGTAGCCGTTGGCGCGGCCGGGTTCGGCGCCCTTGGAGCCGAAGGTGAAGGGGACCACTTTTCCACCGGTGATCGTGATTTTGCTGATGATCTGCGGGGAGACGCAGCTCGTGAGCAGCAACGGGAGGCAGAGCAACGGGAGGGCGAAGAGGGAGGAGGATAAAGGAGAGCGACGCACGGGCAAAGCGTCGGGGCCGGCGCGAAAGGAGGCAAGCATCGGGTCGCGGATGAACGTTTACGGCGGCACTTTGACCGGTTGAACTGGTCGCAAAAATTCTCGCATGAAACGTTTCTCCCTCGTTCTCGGTCTGGTCCTGGCGCTTTCGCTCCCCGCGGCGGAAAGCGAAACGCTTGCCCAGCGCACGCTCCGCCAGATCACGGAAAGCCAGCGCGAGCTCTTCGAAGATGCGGTGAAGCAGGGCGACAAGCTCGACGAAGAGTCGTTTCGCGTGCAGCTCCAGCGACTCAGCCACAGCTACGAACGGTTTCTCCAAGACAACCCCAACCACGCCGAAGCCTACGCCTCCTACGGCTATTTGCTGCGCAAGGTCGATATGCGGAAGCAGGCGGCGGCGATGCTGCTGAAGTCGAACCAGCTCGATCCGAATATCCCGCTCGTCAAAAACCAGATCGGCAATCTGCTCGCCGAGGACGGCCGGCCGCTCGATGCGTTCCCGTATTTCATGGCGGCGATCAAGCTGATGCCCAAGGAGCCGCTCTATCATTACCAAGTCGGCACGTTGCTGCACGAAGCGCGGGATGAGTTTCTCAAGAGCGGCGAGTGGACGCGGCCGGCGCTCGACCAAGCGATGCACGGAGCGTTCAAGACCGCGGCGGAGCTGGCGCCGGATCGCTTCGAGTTTGGTTACCGTTACGGCGAGTCGTTTTATGATTTGGCGGAGCCGCCATGGGATGAGGCGCTGAAGGTCTGGGCCGGGCTGGAGGACAAGGCCGAGACGGATATCGAGCGGCAGACGCTGCGGCTGCATGCGGCCAATATCTTGCTCAAACAGGCGAAGCCGGAACAGGCGAACGTGTTGCTTTTGACGGTGACGGCGCCGGAGCTGCAGGGGCAGAAGCAAAAGCTGGTTGCGCCGCCGGCCGGGACCGAGAAAAAGTAGCCGGATATGGATACCGGCTTCAGCCTCGCGGCGCTACGCGAGGGACTCATGTTTTATATCGTGCTCATCGTGAGCCTGTGCATCCACGAATGGGCCCATGCTTTCACGGCGGACCGGCTCGGCGATGACACGCCGCGGCGGGATGGCCGGGTGACGTTGAACCCGATCGCGCACATGGATTTGTTTGGCTCCGTGATTTTTCCGTTGGTGTGTATTTTTGTGATTCCGGGCGGGTTTCTTTTCGGGTGGGGCAAGCCGGTCATGATCAATCCGTCCAACTTTGCCGACCGGAAGCGCGGCGATGTCATCACGACGTTGGCGGGTCCGATGTCGAATCTCGCGCTGGCGCTGTTGGCCGCGGTGATCGGCGGAATCGTGTTTCGCTCTGAGCCCCGGGCGCTGGAGCTCGTCCAACTGGTGCTTACGCTCAATGTGGCGCTCGCGGTGTTTAATTTGATCCCCTTGCCGCCGCTCGACGGCGGCGTGCTGATGAGGCACGCGGTCGGCATGAGCGAGGAAATGTTCTACAACATCTCGCGTTGGAGCATGATCGTGTTGCTGATCGCGATCAACATCCCGCCGATCCGGCAGCTGCTCGGCATGATCATGGCGATCGTGAGCTGGCCGTTTGCGATGCTGTTTCAGCTGGTTGCCGGATGAAGCCCCGCGATCTGCTGGCCGGTGCGGCCCGTTGGGTGACTTTGGGCGACTGGCTGCGCGGCGCGGAGAAGCTTTACGCGAAGGCCGGGGCGACGCTGGGCCAAGTGGCGGCGAGCGCCCATGACGAGGCGCTCTATCTGCTCCTGCGCACGCTCGATCTGCCGCTCGACAGCAATGAAAGCGTGCTGAAGAAAAAACTCACGCCGGCGGAGCACGGCGCGGTGACGGCGGTGTTTCGGCGACGGTTGGTCGAGCACGTGCCGGCGGCGTATCTCACGCGCGAGGCGTGGCTGGGCGAACATCGCTTTTACGTGGATGAACGCGTGATCATCCCGCGTTCGTATTTTTTGGAAATCATCCCCGAGCAGCTCGACGGGTGGCTGCCCGATCCGAAGAAAGTCACCCGGGTCGTCGATGTCTGCACGGGCTCGGGTTGCCTCGCTATTTTGTTGGCGAAGCATTTTCCGAAGGCGGCGGTGGACGCCGTCGATCTCTCGCCGGCAGCGCTCGAGGTGGCGGCGATCAACGTCAAAGCGCACCGGCTCGAGAAGCGCGTGACGTTGCACCGGAGCGACGTGTTCGACGCGGTGCCGGCGGTGAAGTATGACGTGATCCTGAGCAACCCGCCCTATGAGCCCAGCGCGCATTGCGATGCGTTGCCGGCGGAGTTCAAGCAGGAGCCACGCATGGCGCTCGACGGTGGTGGTGACGGCCTCGACATCATCCGCACGTTGCTCCGAGAAGCGCGCACGCGGCTGCAACCGCATGGGATCGTGTTGATTGAGGTGGGCGGACTGCGCGCGGCGATGGACCGGGAGTTTGCGGCGCTCGATCTGTCGTGGTTGCCCACGGGCGACGGCAGCGACTGCGTGTGCGTGGTGGGGGCCGCGCGGCTGAAAACCTGGCGAGGATGAGCCGGCGTCTTGTAACTTAATGCGCAATAAACCCGGGGTTTGCGGGAGCGTTTCCGGGTGAGTGCGAAACGAGCGATCGTAGAGAGGGGACGGCCCGCAGATACGCCCGACGCCTGGGGCAGGGGCTTCCCGCGCGGAAAAAGGCAGACGGGCCGACTGGGCAGGCCTCCCGCTTCCTCTAGGCGGCTGACGGAGGACGAAGAATTACCCGGTCAAAAAGATGGATCCAAATTGACTTACGGAGTGCGCTAGAAACCTTGCGGCATGGCCTCACTTCAAACGAAAGATCGTTCCGTCTCTATCCCCGGCTTCACCGCCGAAGAACTCGTGAGCAAGATTGGTTTTTGCGAGCAACTCAAAGGGGGCGTCATCATGGATGTGATCGATCCCGAGCAGGCTCGTATCGCCGAGGACGCCGGAGCGTGTGCGGTGATGGCGCTCGAGCGGGTGCCGGCCGACATCCGCAAACATGGCGGCGTCGCGCGGGCCAGCGATCCCGACATGATCGCCAGCATCCAGCGGACGGTCAGTATTCCGGTGATGGCGAAAGTGCGTATCGGCCATTTTGTCGAGGCACAGATGCTTGAGTCGATGGAGGTGGATTGCATCGACGAGAGCGAGGTGCTCACGCCCGCCGACGACGAGTTTCAGATCGATAAACGGAGTTTTAAAACGCCCTTCGTCTGCGGTTGCCGCGATCTCGGCGAGGCGCTGCGGCGCATCCATGAAGGAGCCTCGATGATTCGCACCAAGGGCGAGGCGGGCACCGGAAATGTCGTCGAGGCGGTGCGGCACATGCGTACCTTGCTGTCGCAGATTCGCGGATTGCGCGGGATGGACGCTTTGCAACTTGAGAAGAAGGCGGTGGAGATGCGGGTGCCCTTCGATTTGGTCGCGTGGGTCGCGGAGCGGCAGAAGCTGCCGGTGCCTAACTTCTCCGCCGGTGGCGTTGCGACGCCCGCCGACGCCGCGCTGATGATGCAACTTGGCGCCGAGACGGTTTTTGTCGGATCAGGTATTTTCAAGAGCGGCGACCCGGCGCAGCGCGCCAAGGCGATGGTGCGCGCCGTCGCACATTTCAACGACCCCAAGATGCTCGTTGAAGTCTCAAGAGGTCTCGGGGAAGCGATGGTCGGCATTGATATCAACCTCATGCCCGCGCACGAGCGCATGGCCGGTCGTGGCGTCTAAAGCCGGGGACGGAGACACGCTTCCGGTCGGCGTGCTGGCCTTGCAGGGGGATTTCGTCGATCACGAAGCGGCGTTGCAACGGCACGGGCTGTGCACTCGCCAAGTGCGCACCGTGGCGGATTTGAATGCTTTGGGGGGATTGGTCCTTCCCGGGGGCGAGAGCACGACGATGTTGAAACTGCTCGATGTCGATGGCCTGTGGGAACCGCTGGGCGCGGTGTTGCGCAGCGGGTTGCCGGTGTTTGCGACCTGTGCCGGCATGATTCTTTTGGCCGAGCAGGTCGAGAACCCTGTCCAGCGCAGTTACGCGCTTCTGCCCATCACGGTGGTGCGAAACGGCTATGGCCGGCAGTTTCACTCGGGCACCTTTGCCTTGAATTCTGCGGTGCTCCCGGCCGGCACTTCCGGCACGTTTATCCGAGCTCCTCGCATCACTCGGGTGGGAATGGGCTGCGACGTACTTGCCTCTCGCGGCGATGACCCGGTGCTGGTGCAGAAAGGTCCGATTATGGCCGCGTGCTTTCATCCGGAGCTGCAACCGGGGTCAAACCCGGTGGTCGCCCGGTTCGTCGCTGCGGTGCGAAAGCACGCGATGCTCCCCGCTGGCGGGGCCTGACGGCATCGGTTCAGCCCCGAGCGGCCTCGACATCCCTCAGGCGGACGACGCCGACCGCGCGTTCCGGTCCGCGGTTGGCGAAGGCGACGCCGACTTCGCGCAGGAGGGAAACAGCCATAGATTTCGGCGCGAAGGAGCAGCGGGCGCGCGGCTGCGGCGCAGACAGGATTCGGAGCGTTGCGCACGGTTTCGTGGTGATTCCGCGGTTGTCAGAAATTGGCGGGCGCGTTGGCATGAAGGGCGCTTTTTGTCCCTATTCTTTTTTTATGGATGCTCATCTGATGGAATTTCTTGGGATGCTTGTGCGGTGGTTGCACGTCATCGCCGGCGTGGCGTGGATCGGTTCGTCGTTCTATTTCATCTGGCTCGACAACAGCCTCGAACCGCCGGCGCCCGGTTCGGAAAACGCCAAGAAAGGCGTCTCGGGCGATCTTTGGGCCGTGCATGGCGGCGGTTTTTATAACCCGCAAAAATACGCGGTCGCACCGGCTTCGTTGCCGGAGAAGTTGCATTGGTTCAAGTGGGAGGCCTACACGACGTGGCTCTCGGGCACGGCGTTGCTGGTGCTCGTGTATTGGTTGCACGCGCAGTCGACGATGGTCGATCCGAGCCGCGCGGATATCACGGGCGCGCAAGCGATCGGCATCGGCGTGGGGAGCATGGTGCTGTCGTGGTTCGTCTACGACGCGCTGTGCCGCTCGCCCCTGGGGAAACGCGACGGGGCGCTCGGTGCGGTGGTGTTTGTTTTGTTGGGCGGGCTGACGTGGGCGCTGTGCCAGTGGCTCGGCGGGCGCGCGGCCTACATCCACGTGGGTACGTCGATCGGCACGATCATGGCGGCCAACGTGTTTTTTGTGATCATCCCGGGACAAAAGAAGATGGTCGAGGCGATGCGCGCCGGCGGGTTGCCCGATCCGATCTACGGCAAGCGCGGGAAACAGCGCAGCGTCCACAACAACTATTTCACGCTGCCCGTGATTTTCATCATGATCAGCAACCACTATGCGGCGACTTACGGGCACAAGCATAACTGGGCGATTCTCCTGCTGATCTCGGTCGCGGCGGTGTCGATCCGGCATTTTTTCAACCGCAAGCACAAGGGCGTCTACGCGTGGCAGTTCCTCGGCTTCGGTGCGGTGTTGCTCGGAATCACGGCCTGGTGGACCGGGCCGTATGGTCCGCCGCCCCCGATGTCGGCGACGCCGGTGAGCTTTGCCCAAGTGCAGGCGATCATCTCGCAACGGTGCGTGAGCTGTCACATGCCGGTACCGACGTTTCCCGCCTACACGCAGGCACAGGCTGGCGTGTTGTTGAACTCGGCGGCGGGCATCGAGCTGAACGCCGGGCGGATTTATCAGCAGGTCGCGGTGACGCGGGTCATGCCGTTGGGCAACATCACGGAGATCACCGAGGAGGAACGCGCGATGATCGCGCGCTGGTTCCACGACGGGGCCAAGACGAATTGAGCCACGGTGGCGGGCGCCGGGTCTTTGCGTAGGCGAGGAACTGGCCCCAAGCCCGCGGGCTGAGCGAAGGATTTTTGCGCAGGGCGTCGGCGGAGACCGAGCGGGCGAGCACGTCGAGCGCGGTAGTCGAGCGCGTGGCGGCCAGAAAGCCCGGTTCGGCGGCGAAGGCTTGATGGACGAAGAGGAGCGTCTCCATCGCGGTTTCGCGGTTCATGATGCCCAGCGAGGAGAACTCGGCGTTGCGCGTGACGAGGCCGAGCTGAAGCGAGCGCATGATCGCGGGACGGTCGGGGTCGTTGGCCGGGAGCGGTTGGCCGGCGCGCTCGGCGCGGGTGAGAGAATCGGCGCCGACCTGGATGGCGCGGTCGGAGGAAGAAGTTCGGGCGAGCGGGCGGGACCGAAGGGGGAGGCAACCGACCACCGGTCGGATCTACAGCTCGGGCGAAACCCGAAGGCCTACTTCTTCGCGTCGGCTTTGCGCGTGGGTTGACCGGCGTCGGCCCAAGCTTTGAAACCGCCCGCGTTGGACGTCTTCACGCCCTTTGCGGCGAGCGCGGCGGCCACGGTCCCGGCGCGACCACCGCTACGGCAGTAAACGATGATTTCTTTGCCGGCATTTTTCTCCAAGAACGGCTTCCAGTCTTTTTGCGCGCCGTCAAAATCACTCTTGGCGAGTGTGGTCGCGGCGGCGACGACGCCGGTCTCGGCCCACTCGGAAGGCTCGCGGCAATCGACGAGGACGGCTTTGCCCTCGGCGACGAGTTTGGCGGCGGCGGCGGGATCGATCTTGGGTACCTCGGCGGCAAAAGCGGTGAGGACGGAGGCAAGCAGGGCGGTGAGGAGGAGGCGGAGTTTCATGGGGTGGATGGTCATTCTAAGAGGGAAACCGAAGCAAACTCCGATTGTGCACGCGGCGCGGGAACGTGCCGGTGGTGGCTGGTGACTGGTTCAACTCAGCCAGCGGTTGAGGTGTTGGGCCACAAAGGCGTCGTCGGTCAGTTCCGGGTAGGTGTGGCAAACGCGGGTAAGTTCCTCGGCTTGGCCGGGCGAAAGGACCTCGTCGGGATTAAGACAGTGAACGGTCTCCACGAGACCTTGCCGACGCAGCACCTCGAGAATGCCCGGGATGCAACCGTGGAATCGGTTGGCCGCGTCGAAGAGGGCGGCATTCATGTCCGTCACGGCCACGGCGCGCTCGAGCCATCGGGCGCTGAACTCGGGTTGCTGGGCCGCCGACTGGGTCTCGCGGAAAAGCTGCACGGCCGCATGAGTCCACACGCCCCAGTGGCCCAGCAAGCCGCCGACGATGCGCCGCGTGACGGGTTTTCCCCGATGTGCAAAGGTGAAAGGCGTGAGCAAGTCGGCGACGATGGTGTCATCGTTGCCGGTGTAGAGCGCGAGATCGTCACGGCCGGCGTCGGTGACGGCGCGGACTACATCGATCGTCTGGTAGCGGTTAAACGGCGCCAGCTTGATGGCGACGACCCCCGGGATTTCGGCGAATTTTCGCCAGAAGGCGTAACTGAAGACCCGGCCGCCCACGGCGGGCTGCAGGTAAAAGCCGACGACGGGAATCAATTTTGCGAGGGTGGCGACGTGAGCGACGATGGCATCCTCTGGCTCGGTCTTGAAAGCCGCCATGCTGACGAGGCCGGCATGGTAGCCAAACGAGAGGGCGAGTTCGGCTTCGGCGACGGCCTGCGGAGTCTGACCGCAGATACCGGCGATGAGCGCGAAGTCGCGGGGCGCGGCCGCGAGCTCGGCGCGGACCGTTTGGGCGGCGAGTTCGAGCACGGGGCGGAAGAGATTGTGCTCGGGATCGCGGATGGCGAACTGGGTCGAGTGGACACCGACGGCGAGACCGCCGGAGCCGGCGGCGACGTAGTAGCGCGTAAGGGCGCGCTGGTGTTTTTCGGAGAACTTCCGGTGGCGATCCAACGCCAGCGGCTGAGCGGGGATGACGTGGCCGGCGAGGAGATGGGCGCGAAGATTCATGGTCAAAATTTACCGCTCCGGGCTTCAAAGTGAGTGGGCTTGCCGAGCAAGCGACCGCCCGCGCCGACGTGGGCCGTGATGAGTTCCAGCATGTGGGAAACGGAGACTTCCGGCGGGCCGAAGAGCTTGATCGATTCGCGGGCGTCGGCGAGCCACGCGGTCGTAGCCTCGGTGCCGGTGAAGACGGGCGGGCGGTCGAGGCGGCGGCCGAATTCTTCGGCGAGCGCGCGGATGCTGAGTTTTTCCGGGCCGGTGATATTGAGCACCGCGGGCGGGTTGGCGACCTGCGCCAGACATTGGATGGCGCGGGCGCAGGCATCGCCCTGCCAGATGCAGTTCAACCAACCCATCGTCACGTCCACCGGCTCGCCGCGCGCGACTTTCAAAGCGATGTCCACCAACACGCCGTAGCGCAGTTCGACGGCGTAGTTGAGCCGATACATCAGCTGCTTCGTGCCATATTCGGAGGCGTAGTGGGAAAAAACCCGTTCGCGGCCGACGCAGGTGCTCGCGTATTCGCCGAGGAAGGCAACGGGTTCGTGCTCGTTGGCGCCCGGGCCGGTGACCGGCACGAAGGGATAGACGCAGCCCGTCGAGAACACGACGACGCGGGAATCGCGGAAGCGCTGGGCGACCAGCGCGGGCACGTAAGTGTTTTGGATCCACGTGAGGCCCGGGGCGCTGTCGGTGCCGAATTTTTGGCCGGCGAGATAAAGCACATTGGCGACGGCCGGTAGAGCCGCGACCTGGGCCGGGTCGGCGAGGTCGCAGGAGAGGGTACGGACGCCGAGGCCCTCGAGTTCGGCCAGGGCTGCGGGGCGGCTGAAGCGGGAGACGCCGATCACGACCGCGTCGAGACGGCCGGCTTCGTCGAGCGCGCGGCGCAGCATGACCGCAGTGGTGGTGCCCATTTTGCCGCCGACGCCCAGCACCATAAAGTCGCCCGGCAACGCCTCGACCGTTTCCACGGCGCCGCGCGTGGGCGTGGAAAGGAGCAGTTCAATCTCGCGGTCGGTTGATGGAAGCGTGGTCATGGAAATTCGGGGATAATTTATTCCGCGCAGTGGGCACTTGTCAGGGGAATATCGCTGCAACAACGTCGCCGGCGCCAAGGGTATTTCTGTTAACCTTCATGTTCGCCATCGATGTTCATACTCATCCCATCCTCCGGGATGATCAGCGCGACCGGGCGGGAGCCGCCCAACTGATTCGGCGCGCGCAGGCGCGAGGCATCGGCCACATCGTCGTGCTGGGAGACGTGCTCGGTTTTGGTCCCCGGCCCAACGCGGCGCAGCTTCGGCTGGTCAACGACGAGACCTTTTGGCTGATGCAGCGCTATCCCGGCTACGTCACGGGTTTCTGCTACGTGAACCCGCGGCTGGGCGCGAGTGCCGTGACCCGCGAAGTCGAACGGTGCGTCGCGCGGGGCTTTCGAGGCATCAAGCTCGAGATCGCCAACAACGCCCGCGATGCCTCGATGCGGCCCGTGATGCTCGCGGCGGAGAAGCACGACCTCGTCGTGTTGCAGCACGCGTGGAGCATGACGAAGATCAAGCAACGCAGTTTTCACACCGACCCGGAAGATGTCGCGACGCTCGCCCGGCGATTCCCCAAGGTGCGCATCAACATGGCGCACCTCACCGGTTGCGGGGTGCGTGGGGTGCTGGCGGTGAAGGCGTGCCCGAATGTATTCGTCGATACCTCCGGCGCCGCGCCGGAGGCCGGCTTGGTCGAATACGCCGTCGCCCAGCTCGGCGCGGAGCGGGTGCTCTACGGTTCCGACGCGCCCATCCGCGATTTTGCGGTCGCGCTGGCGCGAATCACGGGCGCCTCGCTCGATGCCCGAACCCGGCGGAAAATCCTCCACGACAACGCCCGCAAACTCCTGCGGTTACCATGAACTGTTTCGATGCCAACACGTGGATCGGCCGGTGGCCGTTTGCGTTTCTCGCGGATCACACGCCCGGGTCGCTGGCCGCACATCTGCGCAAGCACGGAATCTCTCGGGCGCTGGTGTCGCCGCTCGAGGCGGTTTTTGCGCCTGAGCCGGGACCGGCGAACGCGCACTTGCTCGCCACGACGAAGAACAGGGCGGGGCTCGAACCGGTGCCGGTCATCAATCCGGCGCTGGCGAATTGGCGCGACGAGCTCGCCGCCGCGGCGGCCGATCCGCGGGTGCGCGCCGTGCGGCTGCTCCCGCGTTATCACAATTATCGGCTCAATGCGGCCGTGCTCCCGGCATTCATGGCCGAGCTGCAACGCCGTGGCCTGCGGCTCATCGTGCAGGTGCGTCTGATCGACGAACGGCACGAGTTCCACGCGATGAATCTTAAGCCGGTGCCGGTGGCGGAACTGGCGGCGTTTCTCTCGCGGTATCCGCAGCGGGCGGTGCTCGCGAGCGGCCTGTTGCGCAGCGAGGTCCGCGCGTTGGCGCCGGACCATCCGCGCCTGCTGGCCGATTTGGCCTTCGTCGAGTGGCACGATACGATTCCGCACGTGCTGGCGAAAGTGCCCGCGCGGCAGCTCGCGTTTGCCTCGCACACGCCGTTTTTGGTGACGGCGGCGGCGCGGGCCAAACTCGACACGGCCGAGACGACGATGGCTCGGCGGACGGCGATCGCGGCGGGCAATCTTGAGCGTTTCCTGGCGGAATGAGCACGAAGCCCATCGTCGACGAACCGCTGCCGCTCCCGCAGCGCTGGGGCGAGGCCGAGCTGGCGCGCCTCACGGCGATGGTCGGGCAGTCCTCGCTTTTTTATTGGAAGGGGCCGCAAACCGCGGCGTTGCTCGCGGAGTTTCGGCAACATTATGCGCTGGCGCATGCGTTCCCGTGTTCATCGGGTTCGGCCGCATTGCATGTCGCGATCGCAGCGCTGCGCCTCCAGCCGGGCGACGAAGTGATCGTGCCGGCCATCACCGACATGGGCTCGGTGATCGGTATTCTTTATCAACAAGGAGTGCCGGTATTCGCCGACCTTGAACCGCACACTTACAACCTCGACCCGGCCGACGTGCGCCGGCGGATCACGCCGAAGACGCGCGCGATTATGGCGGTGCACTTGGCGGGCAACCCGTGCGATTTGGCCGCGTTGGGTGCGCTGGCGAAAGCGCACCACCTCGCGCTGATTGAGGACTGCGCGCAAGCGTGGGGCGCCCGGTGGCAGGGGCAACCGGTCGGCCTGCACGGTGACATCGCCTGCTACTCGTTTAACGAATTCAAGCATGTCAGCTGCGGCGATGGCGGCATCGTTGCCACGAACGACGCGCGGCTCGGCACCGGGTTGTCGAAGTGGGGCGACAAGTATTACGACCGCGTCGCCGGCGGCCGCGACCCCGAGGAGTTGGCGCCCAACTATCGCATCACCGAACCGCAGGCGGCGGTGGCGACGGCGCAACTGACGAAACTGGCGGCCATCACCGCCGGCCGGGTTTGGGCCGGCGAGCGGCTGACGGCCGGGCTCGCGGGCACGCCCGGGTTGCAACTGCCGGCGGTGCGCCCGGGGGACACGCACAGTTATTGGTTCTATCTCCTGCGACTCGAGCCGGGCCGGTTTAAGGCCACTCGCGATGAATTCGCGGCGGCGCTTTTGGCCGAAGGCGTCGCCTGCACCCCGGGTTACATTCCGCGGCCGGTTTACCAATATCCGGTTTTTCAAAACCACAATTTCTTCGGCGGCCGGTGGCCCGTGCGCGACTTTGGCGTGACCGCGATGGATTACCGGACCGTGCGTTGTCCGGTGGCCGAGGCCATCTTGCAGGATGGCGTGAAGCTCACGGTCAATGAGGCGATGACGGAACCTTATCTCGCGAAAGTGGTGGCCGCGGTGCGGCAGGTGGCGTCGCGCTGGGCGAAGTGACGGCCGTTTTGGCCGTGGGCCGCGATGGCTCCCCGAAACAAATTTCGCCGTGGACCGCCTCGACGCTGGCGGCGATGTAGTCGGCGTCATCCGCGGTGAATTTCCAGCCGAGCGGCAGGGCGACAAAGCGCGCGGTCAGATCCTCGGTGCGCGGAAAATCCTCCGCCCGGTAACCCGGCGCGGGCCAGGGCGATATTCCCCGGAAAGGAGAGAGGGCGGGGTTCGCGGCGAGGCCGGTCTGGACATACTCGCGTCGGTACTGCGGGTAGGTGCCGGTGCGCTGCTGGCACCAGACGTTGAGGGCGTCGAGTCTCGCGCGAAACGCCGCCGCGATCTCGGGCGTGCGGGCGTAGAAGTAGAGTTCGAAACCGAAATCGCCGGCGTCATCCGCCAGCGGGCGCAAGGTGATTCCCGGGAGGCGGGCGAGGCGCGCGGTGATGCGGGCCTTGAGGGCGCGGCAGTGGTCTCGGAGGACGTCGAGCTTGCGCAGTTGGGCAAGGGCGACGGCGGCGGTGAGTTCCGACATACGATACTGGCCGCCGGCGAAGGCCGGTTCGCGCGCCGGGGTGATGGCGGCGTGAGGCGCGCGGTATTGGCCGAGATCGTGCAAGCGCACGGCGCGCTCGTAGAGGCGCAGGTCGCGGGTGGCGATGAGACCGCCCTCGCCGGCGGTCATCGGCTTGTTGTGTTGGAAGCTGAAAATGGCGGCGTCGCCCCACGTGCCGACCCGGCGGCCGCGGTAGGTGGCCCCCGGTGCCTCGGCGCAATCTTCGATCACGAACAGACCGCGACCGTGCGCGGCGAGCACGATGGGCTCCATGGCGGCGGCGGCGCCTTGGAAATGAACCACGAGCACCGCCTTCGTCCGCGGGGTCGTCAGCCGTGCGATCTCGGCGGGGTCGAGGCAAAGCGAGGCGTCCACCTCGGCGAGCACGGGGCGCGCCCCGCTGCGCACCACCGAGGTGAAACACGAGATCCAGCTCCACGCCGGCACGATGACCTCATCACCGGGACCGATGCCGGCGGCGCCGAGCACGATCTCCAGCGCGGCCGTGCCGCTGCTGACCGCGAGCACATAGGGCAAGCCGAGCAGGGCAGCGGCTTCCTTTTCGAGGGTGGCGGCCATTTGCGGCGGGCGCTGCGGGTCGTTGCCGTAGTAGCGGAAAAGTTCCTGGCGGCGCAGGACATCGAGCACGAGGGCCTCTTCGGCGGGGCCGATGGCAGCGGCACCGAGGCCGGGAACGGGACGGGGACGAAGGGCGGCGGTCATCGGAAAATTTTGGCGAGGGCGGGCATGAAGTCGGCCAGCGAAAAGACCAAGCCAAACTCGATGGCGACGCGCCACAGGGCCGATTGCTTTTCGAGTTCGTCGCGCGCGGTTTCGCGATTTTCGACGGCGGTCACGGCTTCGGCAATGGTCGAGCACAGGCAGCCGTGACGTTTCATATCGACCATGCCGCCCGGGGACATGAGCAGGCACCAGTTGATCGCAAAGCCGACGTAGATGAGGTGATTGACGCCGCGCGCGCGGCAAAGGGCGGCGAGCTGGTCGCCGTTTTCCGCGATGCCCTCGCGCTCGGCAGGCCGGGCGGTCGGGGCGAAGTCGAGGCGCGCGAAACCGGCGGCGATGTCGGCGGCGTTGTGCGGGCCGGGGGTGGCGTGGTCGTGACGAAGTTGTTGCAGCGCGTGGTAGGTCGGGTCGGGTGAAACCGGTGCGGGAGACGAGCGCGGAACCTCGCGTTGGAACCCGGGCAGATGGGAATAGTAGTCGCGCCCGCCGACCACGTGGAAAACCGGCAACGGCGAGGCGCGCACGGCGGCGAGGAGCGGCGGAAACACCTCGGTGAGGATTTGCCGGGCGCGCGGGGTGTATTCGACGGCGCGGCGCCAGCCGGGGAATTCAGAGGGTTCGCCGCAGTCCCACGCGTGCATCACCACGAGCGCGGTGTGCGCGGGAGCGAGCTCGGCATCGACCGTGTGCCAGCCGCCGTAGCCTTCGCCCGGCACCGGGCGGGCGTAGTCGGCGTTGAATTGGCGGTAGAGCCGGGCGCGGAGTTTCACGAGGGCGAAGGGCGGCTTAGGTTTTCGACCGAGAGGCGCGCCAGAGCAGGCCGCCGATGCCGAAGAGAATGACTCCGGCCACGACGTTGATGATGGGCGGAGCGAGCGGCGAAGACGGGATGAACACGCAGCCGATGAGCACGGCGCCGAGCAACACGCTCACGATGGAGAGCATCTGGAAATCGCGGAGGCTGCCTTCCGGCTGGTTTGGGTCGATCGGCACCGGGGTGCGGAGGTCGGTGTCGAAGCGTTGGCACTCGGCGCTGCGCGGGTCGTCCGCGCGGTAAAAGAAGGCGGAGATAAAGAACACGAGCGTCGCGGCGCTGATCGCGCTCACGATGTTGCGCTCGTAGACATTGTCGGGAAACGCGTTGATCGCCATGAGGCCGAACGCGGCGACGAACGCCGCGATGCTCGACGCCATGCCGGACCACCACGGGGTCTTGCGGTAGATCATGCCGAGCAGCACGGGCATCATGAAGCCCGGGCCGGTGAGCGAGTAGTATTTCAAACCGAAGTCGAAGGCGCCGCCGGTCCTCGCGATGAAAAGGGCGGCGACGATACCGAGCACGCCGATGACCAGCATGGTGAGCTGCGCGACGCGCATCTGGTGGGTTTCGCTGGGAGCGGAGAAGCCGGCTTTTTTGCGCAGCGGCACGTAAATGTCGCGCGTGGTGGTGGCGGCGAGCCAGTTGAAACCGTCGCTCGCCTGCCCGAGCGTGGCGGAGAGAATGGCGGCCACCACGAAGCCGATCAGCCCGTGCGGCAGCAGCAGCAACGCGAGACTGACAAACGACGCCTCAGCGGGCGCGGCGAATTGCGGCCAGATTTCGCCGATGTTGGGGAAGATCACGCGCGCGCCCATCACGGGCACGATCCACAACAACGGGCCGATGAAGGAGAGGCCGGCGCACAGCAGCGCCATTTTGCGCGCGCTGCGTTCGTCAGGCACGCTCTGATAGCGCTGCACCTGCCACCACGCGACGTTGTAGCCCAGCATGGTGTTGGCGGCGAAACACGCGAGAAACAGAACGGAGGCCGTTGGACCGTTGAGGCCGAAGTAGCCTGCGGGCGCTTCGTTCCAAAGGCGCACGAAGCCCGCGCCGATGCCCTCGCCTTGACCGAGGTAGCGGAAAGTGATGGGCAGAATCAGCAACGACGTGACGAGGATAATGATGCCTTGCACGGCGTCGCTGAGGACGGCGGCCCACAAACCACCGATCACCGTGTAGATGATCATCACGGCGCCGACCGCGATCATGGTAAGTTCGAGCCCGGTGAAGGTCCAGCCGAGCACCACGTGTTGCCCCTGCGCGAAGCCAAGCGCGGTCGCGACGAAGATGCAGAGAATGTAGAGCCCTTGGCCGATACCGATCACCTGCGGCACGATGGCGGTGACCGAGTAGAAATAAGTCGTCGAAGGGGAGTAGCGCCGGGTGAGGAATTCCAGCGGCGAGTTGATGCGCGCGCGGCGCCAGCGCGACGCGAAGTAGAAGGCGCCCACGAGGTAGGCCCACGTCGCCATCGTAAACACGACGGCCGCGCCAAGGCCGTAGCGGTAGGTGAAGCCCGCGGCCGCCACGAACATGAACGCGGAAAAACCCGAAACCCAATTGGAGACCCCGGCAAGGAACCACGGGATTTTGCCCCCACCTTTAAAGTAATCGTCGGTGTTTTTATTTTTCCGCGACGAATACCAACCCACGAAGATAACGATGCCGAAATAGAGCGCGATGAGCGCGTAGTCGGCGCTATTGACGTGGTTGAAGGCGGGCATGGGTTGCGCCCGGGTGGGCGCGAAGATCGGGCGGCGGGGCTAAGGTGCGGGAAGAGCGGTGGCGGGGCGGGCGCGGGTTCTCGTGCGCCCGGATTACACCGTCGGAATTTTTCCGGCGACGGTGGTGAGCGTCGTAGTCACGGCGCGGCCGAGGTGGGTGCCGGTGATTTGCCAAGCGTCGCCGGTGCGCCGGACGTTCAGTTTGCTCGCCGCCGCGCCGGTGGGTGCGGCGGTGCAGACGGTGAGCAGCTCGTGCACGGTGGCGGCGGCCGAGACGACCTCGATAAACGGGAATACGCCCTCGGCGGCGGGGAGTGCGAGTTGGCCGGCGGCGCAAGTGAGGGTGTTGGCGACGGTGTGCACGGTGGCCTCGGTGTGGGCGAGGGGGCGGGCGATGCGGAACGAGGCGCCGTCGGCGCGGGTGGTCGCGCGCCCGTCGTCATTGAAGGCTTGGAAGCGCGCCTGCATGGGCTGGGCGGTCGCGAGTTTGACGCGATCGAGGACGATGAGGACGTCGGGCTTTAAAAATAGGAGCGTGCGTTCGACGAGTTGCACGTCGGGGTTGACGAGCTGGTAGGCTTCGGTGGCGTCGCTCGTGACGAGCGTCCATTGCGGACCCGCTTTGAACGAGGTGACGCGCGCGTGAGACCACGAGGCGTTGGTGCCCTCACGGCCGTCGTGGTATTGGTGGCCCTTACCGTTGATGAGCACGGCGGTGTGAGCCTCGGTCTGGCGCAGCAGCCAGCGCGGCAAGGTGGCCGAATAGCCGGCCCCGAAGGGATCATGAAAGAGACGCTCGCCGTGGGCTTTGAAGATGACGCTGTTGCGGTCGGCATGTTCGTGGTTGCCCGGGCCGCCGCTGCGGAAGGCAATGACGGTATCCGCGGGTTTCCAGCCCGTGCGCGTGACCACCCAGTCGTTGCTCATGCGCACATCGTGCAGGGCGGCGGTCGGTGCGAGGGTCTCGGCGTCGGGTTGATACCACGCGGCGGCTTGAATCATTCGAAGGGCGCCGACGTGTTTGGCGACGTGGCGGCTGAGAGGGTCATTGGCGGTGCCGCCGACCCAAGCGGCGATGGAGGCGTCGATCCGGGTCGCGGCGTCGCAAAAGTTTACGACGTCAAATGTGGGCTCGTAGCCCGACTTCGGCGCGGTGTTTTGCGCGGTAACCGGGTTTTTACTGTCGATCGGTTCGGCGGCGCAGGGCATGGCCATCGCGAGCGCGTAGCGGACCGTGCCCGGGTAGTTGATGAGTTTGCGATCGTCGAGGCCGAGCCGGCGGTAGATGGCCTCGGCGAGCATCGCGAGGTGGGAGGTGGTGTAGCCCCAATAGCCCACGCCCTCGTCGAAGGAGCCATCGGCACCATACATCGTCGCGAAGGCCTGGGCGCTCTGCCGCGACATTTCGAGCCACTTTTGGGCTTCGGGGTGGCGACCTTGGAACCAAACGGCGGCGAGGCCGAGGCCGCAGGTGGGGATGATTTTGAGATTCGTGGAGTTGAGAATCAACGGCCAGCGGCTCAGATCGAAACGGAATTGATAATCATCCTCGGGATCGAAACCCCAGCCCTGCACGCGATCCGGAAATTTCATGCCGTAAAGGGTGCGGTAACACGCGGGCGCGCCCTCGCCGGCGATCTTGGCTTCTACGGCGGTCACGAGCTCGGCCGGGACTTTATCCCCGAGCCAGTCGAGGGCGTAGCAACACGCGATGGTCGCCTCGGGGGCGCGTTGGAGGCCGATGGTGTGTTTGCCGCCCTCTAGAAAGTAGTCCCAGCGCTTGTAGTCGCACAGGCGGCGCAGCGCGAGCAGGGCGAGGTCGAGTTGGCGAGGATCGCTCCACACGGCGAAAGCAAAGGCGCTGCGCTCGACGATTCTCCACGCGCGCATGAAATCGGCGACGTGGTTGTTGAGGCGGAGTTCTTCGCGGAGGAATTTGGTGTCGGCGGCGAAATCGACGTTGAGCAACTGGCCGCGGATGTCGGCCAGGCGGGGGAGTTCAAGGTTGGCCCGGATGCGGGGCAGGTCGGACGGGGCGAAGAGCAGGCCCTTTTGCGTGGGCGCGCCGGCCAGGTTGGCGCCGCCGGTCTCTGCTGCGCCGAGTGGCCAGCGGGCGAGTGGGAGGGCGGTAGCGATGACGGCGGAAGCTTTGAGGAAGGTGCGACGGGTGGACATGGTAGGCGTGGGGAATTCGGGAGGGAGGAAGCGAGGGGAGGAATTCGAAGGGCAGAAGTGCGGCAGGGTGGGCCCGGGCAGCCCGCTTGCGGGCCCGAGATGGAGCTCGCTCGTTAGAGCGGGTATCAAGTGTTTGGGGCCGTCAAGGTCAGCCAAAGTGGATCGGCTAAATAAGTCGATTGGGCCAGGCGAGGGCCCCGGGCGCGGCAAAGCCGAATCAAATCCGGGCGAGGGAACTTCGATGGGCGGTTGCGGTGGGCGTCGATCCCCACTGCGGCGGAGCGGAGTCTGGGCGCGAAACCGCTTAACTAATTCTTTTCGGGCTCAGATCCACCACGAGCCCTGTGACGACTACGATCTTTCCGGTCTGAGGTCGGTTCAGGCTACGTTTTGCTTTTGGGGCGGGCGCAGGTGCTCAGGCCGAAGGGCAGGTAGGCGGGGCAGAAGCGGAACGTGGCGGTGAGCAAGGGCACGAAGCCGATGAGTCCGAACCAGGATTGGTAGTAGTAACCGGCGCCGAGGATGGCGAGGCCGGCGATGATGCGGAGGATGCGGTCGATGGAGCCAACGTTGGGTTTCATGGGAGCCTTTTGGTTTTTGGAGACGATGGGGGAGACGCGGAAAAATCAGCGGGCCGGTGGCTTCACGAGGGGCCAATCGGCGTTGAGCCAGTCGGTGAGGCCGCCGGTGTTGGCGACTTTGAAGCCCTCGGCGGCGAGGAGCTTGGCGGCGATGCCGGCGCGGCCGCCGACGGCGCAATAGATGAACAGTTGGCGTTGGCCGGCGCGGGCGAGAAACGGGGCCCATTGGGTGCGGGCGCCTTGGAGCTCGCTGAGCGGGAGAAGGGCGGCGTGTTGGGCGACGCCGCCGGTCCACTCGCGGGCTTCGCGGACATCAATGAGCAGGGCTTCGCCAGCGTGGATGCGGGCGGCGCAGTCGGCGGGCGTGAGGCGGGGGACCGGCGTGAGCATGGCTTTGAAGAATTTCAGCGGGTTCATGAAACGGTGGGCGTATCGGCGGTGGGCGCGGGGGCGGCAGTGACCGGGGCCTCGTCGTGGTTGGCCATGTAGTAGAGGACGGGCACGGCCATGCGGCTGATGAGCAGGGATGCGATTTCGCCAGCCATGAGACTGATGGCGAGGCCCTGGAAAATCGGGTCGGCGAGGATGACGCTCGCGCCGATCACCACGGCGAGGGCGGTGAGCAGCATCGGGCGGAAGCGCACGGCGCCGGCCTCGACGACGGCGTCGCGGAGCGAGAGACCGTGGGCGCGGCGCAGCTCGATGAAATCGACGAGGATGATGGAATTGCGGACGACGATGCCGGCGCCGGCCATGAATCCGATCATCGACGTCGCGGTGAAAAACGCGCCCATCGCCCAGTGCGCGGGCAAGATGCCGATGAGGGAAAACGGAATCGCGGCCATCACGACGAGCGGCGTGACGTAGCTCTTGAACCAGCCGACCATGAGCAGCGCGATGAGCACGAGCACGGCGGCGAAGGCGAGGCCGAGGTCGCGAAAGACCTCGAGCGTGATGTGCCATTCGCCGTCCCATTTGAGGGCGGGCGTGAGGTCGTCGAAGGGTTGGTTGAGGTGATAGATCGGGAGCTCGGCGGCGGTGGCGCCGAAGGTGCGGGCGTCGATTTTTTGGATTTCCCGGTGCATCGTGAAGAGCGCGTAGGCGGGGCTCTCGACCACGCCGGCGACATCGGCGGTGACGTAGGTGACGGGCTTGAGATTCTTGCGGTAGAGATTGCGCCCGCCGGTGGTGCGTTCGACGCGGACGAGTTCGGAGAGAGGGACGAGCGGCGCGGCGGGGTTGAGGTCGGCGCGGACGTTGAGGGCGAGGACGGCGGCGGGTTGCGCGCGGTCGGCGACGGGGACGTCGAAGATGATGGGCAAGTCTTCGCGCTCGCTGGGCAGACGGAGGAGATCGACGGCGCTGCCCTGGGTGGCGAGGGCGAGGGTCTGGTTGATCGCGGCGACGCTCACGCCGTGCAGGGCGGCTTTCTCGCGGTCGATGACGTAGCGGATTTTGGGTTGGTCGGCCTCGACGAACCAATCGACGTCCACGGCGCCGGGCGTGCGCTCGATGATGGCGCGGACGGCGGTGGCGAGGGCGAGACGTTGCGGTTCGGAGGGGCCGTAGATCTCGGCGACGATGGATTGGAGAACGGGCGGGCCGGGCGGGACCTCGGAAACGGCGACGGCGGCGCCGTAGCTTTGGGCGATGGCGGCGACGCGGGGGCGCAGGCGCTTGGCGATGGCGTGGCTTTGATCGGAGCGTTCGCCCTTGCCGACGAGGTTGACCTGGATGTCGGCGACGTTGGGGCCGCGGCGGAGGAAGGAGTGGCGGACGAGGCCGTTGAAATTAAACGGGGCGGAGGTGCCGGCGTAGATTTGGAAGTCGCGAACCTCGGGCTCGGTGCGGATGGCGGCAGCCATCTCGGAGGCGATGCGGGTGGTTTGTTCGAGGGTGGTGCCCTCGGGGGTGTTGAGGACGATCTGGAACTCCGACTTGTTGTCGAAGGGGAGCATCTTGATCGTGACGGCGCCGAAGAGGACGAAGGCGACGGAGGCGAGCAGCAGGCCGACGATGCCGGCGAGGAACGTCCAACGCCAGCGGGGGCGGTCGAGCAGCGGATCCATGATGCGGTGGTAGAGCCGCGTAAACCAATCGGACGGCGCGTGGTCGTGATCGTGGGCGGCGCCGGCGAGGGAAGCGGCGCGGCGGCGGAGGACGCGGATGGCGGCCCACGGCGTGACGGTGAAAGCGATCACGAGGGAGAAGAGCATCGCGGCGGTGGAGCCGATCGGAATCGGCCGCATGTAGGGGCCCATGAGCCCGCCGACGAAGGCCATGGGGAGAATCGCGGCGATGACGGCCCACGTGGCGAGGATCGTGGGGTTGCCCACTTCGTCCACGGCGGCGAGGGCGAGCTCGCTCAGGGATTTCTTCTCGGCGCCGGGGAGACGAGTGTGGCGGACGATGTTTTCGACGACGACGATGGCGTCGTCCACGAGGATGCCGATGGAGAAGATCAGCGCGAAGAGCGTGATCCGGTTGAGCGTGTAACCGTAGAGGTAGAAAACGAGGAGCGTGAGCGCGAGGGTCGCGGGGATGGCGAGCAGGACGACGAGGGATTCGCGCCAGCCGAGGAAGATGAGGATGAGGATCGCGACGCCGAAGACGGCGATGCCCATGTGGAGGAGAAGCTCGTTGCTCTTCTCGGCGGCGGTGTGGCCGTAGTCGCGCGTGATCGTGACGGTGACGGCGGCGGGGAGGAGCGTGCCGCGGAGGGTGTCGACCTTGGCGAGGGCGGCATTGACGACGTCGATGGCGTTGGCGCCGGGGCGCTTGGCGAGGCTGATGGTGACGGCGGGCTGAAGGTCGGTGCGCGCGGAGCCGTGGAGGACGTAGTCGGCGGGTTCCACGCCGGAGTCGGTGATCGTGGCGACGTCGCGGAGATAGATCGGCGTGCCGGCGTGGGTGCCGACGATGACGGCGCCGACATCGGCGGTGTCGCGGAGGAAGGTGCCGGTTTCGAGGAGGAACTCGGTGTTGGCAAACGGGCGGGAGCCGGCCTGGAGGGAGCGGTTGGCGGCCTGGAGGGCGGGGGCGAGTTGGGCGACGGTGAGACTGCGGGCGGCGAGGGCGGCGGGGTCGAGCTGGACGCGGACGGCGCGGCGGACGCCGCCGATGACGGTGGTCTCGGCGACCTGCGGGACGGTCTTGAGGGCGTCGTCGACTTGGGCGGCGAGCCGGCGCAGGGCGAGGTGATCGTAAGTCGCGCTGGAGAGCGTGAGCGCGAGGATGGGGACATCGTCGATCGTGAGCGGTTTGACGAGCGGCGCGGCGACGCCGGGCGGGAGGCGGTCGAGGTTGGCCTGGAGCCGCTGGTTGAGGCGGACGAGGGCGGGCTCGATCTCGGTGCCGACCTTGTAGCGCACGATGATGGTGCTGAGGCCGGGGCTGGAGGTGGAGTAGAGGTATTCGACGCCGGGGATTTCCCAGAGAAGTTTTTCGAGGGGGCGGGTGAGGCGGTTTTCGATCTCGGCGGGGGTGGCACCGGGGAGGACGCTGAAAACGTCGATCATCGGGACGTTGATCTGAGGCTCCTCCTCGCGGGGGAGCATCAAGATCGAAAACGCACCGAGCAGAATCGACGCGAGAACGATGATCGGCGTGAGCTTCGACGTGGCGAAGACGGCGGCGAGGCGGCCGGCGAAACCGTAGACGGCCGGCGCGGCGGGAGGAGTGGAGGCGGGGGAACTCACGGGAGGATCGCGAGGGTTTGGCCTTCGCGGAGGGTGGCGGGCGGGGCGATCACGACGCGTTCGCCGTCATCGAGGCCGGCGAGGATTTCGACGCGGTCGGCGCGGGTGGCGCCGGATTTGACGAGGCGGAGGACGGCGCGGTTGTCGGCGCCGACGACAAAGACGCGCTCCATCTGGCCGAGGGTGGACAAGGCGGCGGCCGGGATGAGGAGCGTGGGCCGGGCCGGGCCGGCGACGAGGACGCGGACGAACTGGCCGGAGCGCACGGCGGTGCCGGCGGGCACGGTGAGTTTCGCGAGCACGCTGCGGGCGCCGGGATCGGCGGCGGAGGAGAGCTCGGCGAGCACGGCGGGGAACGTCAGGCCCGAGGCGGGAACGGCGACGGTGAGCGTGGCGCCGGGGCGGAGGGTGGCCGCGAAGGCGTCGGGCAAGGCGGCCTCGACTTGGAACGCATCGGTGCCCTCGAGCTCAATCAGCGGTAGGCCCGGGGTGGCGAGATCGCCGGCCTGCACGAAGGTGCGGGCGATGACGCCGGCGAACGGCGCGCGGAGCGTGGCGTAGCCGAGCATGACCTCGGCCTCGCGCACCTGGGCCTCGACCCCGGCGAAGCGGTCTTCGAGGCCGCGCACGAGATCGGCGGTGCTGGCGTTTTTCGTGAGGAGCGCACGCTCGCGGTCGAGGTCGCGGCGGACGGCGTTGAGTTGGGAGCGGGCTTGCAGGAGGCGGGCGTTGACCTCGCCCGCGGAGATTTTGGCGAGGAGGTCACCGGCGGCGACACGTTGGCCGAGGGTGACGGGAAACTCGTCGAGATTGCCCATGACCTTGGCGGCGAGCTGGGCGCGGCGGAGCGGGCGAACGGTGCCGGCGATCTCGGTGGCGGCCGGGAGCTGCTCGAGGCGGACCGGGGCGACGCGGACCTGGGCGGGGGCGAGGGCCGCGGCGGGATCGGCGACGGGGGCGGCGGGTTTGCCGCAGCCGGCGAGGAACGCGAAGGCGGCGACGGAAACGATGGCGAACGGGGAGTGGTGGGCGGACGACATGGGAAAAGAGATCAAGGTTGCGGGAGTGGCGTGAGACCGAGGGCGAGGCGGAGTTCGACGAGCGCGAGACGTTCGTCGGCGGCGGCGAAGGTGCGACGAAGGCGGGCTTCGAGCTGGCGGGTTTCGACCCCGATGAGATCGGCGGCGAGGAGGGCTTCTTTCTCGAAGCGGGCCCGGCTGAGAGCGGCGCTCTCGGCGGCCTGTTCAACGGCGCGGGCGGAGACGGCGAGACGCTCGTTAGCGTTGGCGTGGGCGAGGCGGGCCTGCTCGACCTCGAGGCCGATGCCGAGGGTGGCTTTGCGGAGCAGCTCTTTCACCTCGGTGAGCTCGGCGCCGCTCTGGCGGATTTTCCCGGAAGTCTGGCCGCCGTCGAAGACGTTGAGGTCGACCGAGAGGCCGGCGAGCCAACTGTCGCCGTGGCGGTCGGTTTTCCAGCCCTGGTCGTAGTGATAGCTGGCGAAGGCGTTGACGTTGGGCCGACGGGCACCGCGGGCGGCTTCGACCATGGCTTCGGCGGCGCGGACGCGGGCCTGGAGGCCGAGGAGTTCGGGGCGTTGGGTGAAGTCGCCGGTGGCGGGGACGGTCAGGCGGGCGAGGGCAGGATCGTCGTCGAGCAGTTCAACGGACTCCGCGGTGGCCTCGAGCCCGAGGACGAAGTGAAACGCGCGGGAGGCGAGGGCGGCGCCGTGGCGGGCGGAGGCGAGGGTTTCGCGGGTTTGGGCGAGCTGGACCTCGAGGCTGAGCAAGTCGGCTTTCAGAAGTTGGCCGGCGTCGTAGCGGGCGCGGGCGACGGCGACGGCGGCTTCGTAGGAGTGGACGCCGGCCTCGACGGCGCCGACGGCTTCGCGGGCCTTGCGGAGATTGAGGGCGGCGCGGACGACCTCGGCGACGAGGCGTTGTTGGGCGGCGCGGAGGTCGAGGGAGGCGGCCTCGGTGCCGGCCTTGGCAGCCGAGCGGCCGGCCGTGGCGCGACCACCGGCGTAGAGATTGTAGGCGACGGTGCCGGCGGCGTTGAGGTTGTCGATGCGACCGGGACGATTGAAATCGAGGCCGAAGTTGAAGGCGCGTTGGTTAAGAATGGAGCCGAACGCCAACATCGGGCTGTTGGTGTCGGTGTAGCGGCCGGAGAGGGAAATCTGCGGGCGCCACGCCGATTGGGCCTGATCGACGAGCGATTGGGCGGCGTCGACCCGGGCTTGGGCGACTCGGGCGTCGGGATGCCGCTCCAAGGCGGTGGCGACGGCCCGGTCCAACGTCCACGTCTCGGCGCGGAGGGCGGCCGGGGTGAGGACCGAGCAGGCGAGCGCGGATAAGAGAAGAAGGCGCATGGCGGGGAAAATCCGAGAGGTGACGGCGGGCTAGGTTGAGCGGCCGGAGTAGGCGAAGAGAAGGCCCAGCCCGGTGCCATAGAGAGCGCCGCGCCACCACGTAGAGGTTAGCGGGCAGGTGCCCGACGTGCATTGGCCGAAGTAGCCGAGCGCGGCACCGAGGGCGGCACCGGCGAACACGGTCAGAGTAAAACGGAGGAGGGGCGAGAGCATGGGAGTAGGACCGCTGCTTAGGCGCGCGGTGCCCCGCCGAAACGGATGCGGCGGTCGGCATCGATCCAGCCGAGCTTGTCTAGGACGAAGGTGGGCGGGCAGAAACCGGTGAGGGCGGACTGGATGAGGTTGAGGCCGATGAAGGCGGTGAAGAAGAGCCAGCGGGCGTCGACAAAATGGGTGAGGGCCACGCTGAGCAAAATCATGACGCCGGCGAGGATACGGATGAAGGATTCGGTTTTCATAAGGGAGGGGAGGGAGGTTTATTTGATTACTATATGAGCATATGAGCATATGCTTGAAACAAAGTCAAGAACGTGCTTTGGTTTGGGCATGGCAAAGAAACCACGAGTCATGACGGAGGAGGCGCTGGGGCTGATTGCTCGGCGGTTTGCGGCGCTGGCCGAGCCGATGCGGCTGCGGCTGCTGCACGCGCTGTTCGATGGGGAAAAGAGCGTGGGCACGTTGGTCGAGCTCAGCGGCGGCACGCAGGCCAACGTCTCGCGCCACCTGCAAACGTTGATGGACGCCGGGATGCTGACGCGGCGCAAAGAGGGCCTGCAGGTTTTCTACGGGATTGGGGACGAGTCGATTTTCCAGTTGTGCGAACTGGTGTGCGGAAGTCTGGAGCAGCAGCACGCGCAACGGGCGGAGTCGCTGGCGCGATAGTGCCGGCCGGTGCGATCGCGCGCGTGGCATGGGCCTCTCGCCCGTGAACGGGCGGGCAGCTTGCCCGGTCGTTTCCGAATCCATGAGCGGGACGTCCCTGTCACGTTGAGCCCCGACGTCACTTTCGGTGGAGTCGGTTTCGTTGGACGGGCCTCGGACAGGCTTGATTTGTTGATGAACCGGCTGCGTTATCGCCTCAGGTTTTCATCCCAAACCATCCCGGTTGCCCGAGCTGTCCCCCGTCTTTTCCCCTATGAGCACTCTCCTCACCCGTCGTCTCGTCCTCAAACGCGGTCTCGCCGGCATCATCGCCTACGCGGCCGCGCCGAATATTTTCCCATCGTCGCTCTTCGGCAAGGGCGCTCCGAGCAACCGCATCAATGTCGGTCTCGTGGGCAACGGCCTCATCTGTAATTCCCATGCCGGCACGCTGCTCGGCCGGCCCGACGATTGTCAGATCGTCGCCACCTGCGATGTGATGCGCAGCAAGGCCGAAAAAATGCGCGACCGTATCGGCGTCGCCTACGGTAAACGCAAGGCCAGCGGTGCGCCTGCGACCGGTCCCGAGATTTATGCGACGCACGAGGAACTGGTCGCGCGTCCGGACATCGACGTGGTCTTCGTCTGCACGCCCGACCACTGGCACGCGGCGGTTTCCAAGGCCGCCATGCTCGCCGGCAAAGACGTTTACTGCGAGAAGCCCCAGACGCTCACCGTCCACGAAGGCCGCGTGCTGGTTGACGTGGCGCGGCGCACCGGCCGGGTTTTCCAGACCGGCACGCAACAACGCTCCAACAAGTCCTTCCGCAAGGCCGCCGAGATCGTGCGCAACGGTTGGCTCGGCGAGATCAAACTCATCCGCACCCGCCTCGGCGAATTCCCGCCCGCGCCCGCGCTCTCCGAGGAACCCGTGCCCGCCGGCTTCGACTACGACCGCTGGCTCGGGCCCACGCCGTGGCGCCCCTATAACGAACAGCGGGTCAAGGGTGACTACGGCGGCGGTTGGCGCTGCTTCCTCGAATACGGCAGCCGCAAGAACGGGGACTGGGGCGCGCACCATTTCGACATCATCCAGACCGCGCTTGGCACGGACGACTCCGGCCCGGTTGAGTTCATCCCTATCGGTCACGAGGGCTGCAAATTCCAGACGCACGTCTACGCGAACGGCGTGCGCGTCGAGCGCTTCGACGACCCGAGCCTCAAGGGCATGATCGAGTTTCAGGGCACCAAGGGCACCGTCTGGGTCTCGCGCAACGACGAGTTTTTCTCCGATCCGCCCGAGCTCGCCTCCCGCCCCCTGCGCGGCGAGGACATCCACCTCTACGCGAGCGACGACCACCACACCGATTTCTTCAACTGCGTGCGCTCCCGCCAACGCCCCATCGCCGACGTCGAGGCAGGCCATCGCAGCGCGAGCATCTGTCACCTCAACGCCATCGCCGCCCAAGTCGGCCGCGCGATCCGCTGGGATCCTCGCGCCGAGAAGATCATCGGCGACCCGATGGCCGCCCGGCTGCTCGATCGCCCCCGTCGCGCCGGCTACGCCCTCTAACCCTAAAAAAACATTTTCGCTATGTCGCGCTCCCTTTTCCCGTTTCCCGTCGCTCTGCTGGTCTGCGCCGGATTGGTGCTCCCGTTGTCGGCCGCTGATTCGGCGCTACCCGTCCTCGGTTTTTCCGGCAGCCAAGGCGCTCTCGAGGCGCTGGACGGCGACCTCAAGGCCGCCGGCACCGATCCTGCCAAGCTCGCGGCGCTCGAAGCGCGCCTGCTCGCCGTGCTGCGCAACAAAGACGCCACCTTCGCCGCGCGCCAAGCCGCCGCGCAACGCCTCGGCCTCGTCCTCGCTTTCAGCGCGGTGAAGCCGACCGCCGCCACGCTTCGCCCGCTCGGCACGATGCTGGCCGACGAACGCGATTCCGATCTCGCCCGCTCGGCGCTCGAGCCGGTTACCTCCGACGTGGCGGACCCGCTGCTCGTGACCGCGCTCGGCAAAACCTCCGGGCGCACGCGTCTCGGTTTGATTGATACGGTCGCCCGCCGCGGGAGCGTGGCCGCCGTCCCGGCGCTGGCCAAGCTCCTCGCAAGCCCGGATGGGCCGACGGCCGCGGCTGCCGCGGAAGCGCTTGGCGCGATTGGCGGTTCCGAGGCGCTCGCCGCATTGCAAGCGACACCCGAGCCCGCCCCGCGCGCCGTGACCGCCGCGAAACTTGTCGCGGTCACCCGTTTGCCGGCGGCCGACGCCGTGCCCTTGCTCCAAGGCATCCGCACGGCGGCCGGCGATCCCGTGCACCGCGCGGCCGCGTTGCGTGCCCTCCTTGAAATCGACGCCGTCAACGCTCCGGCCACGACGGTCGCGGTGCTCGGCGGCGATGATTGGGCGATGAAGCAAGTCGTGCTCGAATCACTTTACGCCTCGCGTGCGCCCGGCTTGGCGGCGGCGCTGCTGGGATCGCTTCCCTCGTGGGATGCGCCCACGCAGAGCGGCGTCCTCCACGCGCTCGGCCGTCGGGGCGAGGCCACGGCAGCGGCGGCAGCGGTTGCGGCGACCGCCCATGCCGACGCCGAAGTGCGCGGCGCCGCGATCACGGCGCTGGGCACGATTCCGGGCTCGGCCGAGACGGCGCGGGTGCTGGCGAAAATTGCGGCCGGTGCCGACGCCGCCGAGGCCAAGGCCGCCCGCGTCAGCTTGGCCCGCCTGAATGGTCCGGGCGTGAGCGCCGCCGTTCTCTCCGGCGCCGAGCAGGGCGAAGCCGCCCTGCGGACTGCGTTCATCGAACAACTCGCCCTGCGCAATCAGACCGAAGGCCTGCCGCTCCTCTTGAAATTGCGGGCCGATCCGGACGCGGCGGTGCGCGCGGCGGCGGCTACGGCGTTTGGCGATCTCGCGCCGATTGCCGACGTGAAGACCTTGCTCGACTGGACGCTGGCGGCGACCGACGCCAACGAACAAAGCCGCGCCCTGCGCGCGCTGGTGACGTTGACGTTGCGCAACCCCACGATTGCGACCCGTGGCGCGCCGGTGTATGCGGCGATCGAGAGCGCGAGTGCCGAAGCGGCGCTGCGGTTGTTGCCCGCGCTGGGGCGCATCGGTGGCGAGCCCAGTGCGGCCTCGGCCGCCCGGCTCGCGCTCGGGGCGGACGCCAAGGTGGCGGAAGCGGCGCTCGCGGCGCTGACCCGTTGGAGCGATACCACGGCGTTGGCCTCACTTGCGGGCGTGGCCGAGAAGACGACCTTGCCGGCGGCCCGGACGACGGCGGTTGAGGGCGTGATGGCGTATTTCGAGCGCACCCGTGTGGCGTGGGACGGGGATGATACGGCGGTGGTCGCCCGGTTGCTCCCGGTGGTGGCCGATCCGGCGGTGCGCGGCCGGCTGCTGAAATTGCTCAGTCGGGCCGGCGACTCGGCGGCGTTGGCGTTGGCTGCGGGGCTCAAGGCCGATGCCGCGGTGGGCGCAGCCGCGCGCGAAGCGGTCGAAATCATCACGGCCAATCTGGCGGGCCCGGCCAAAGTGCGGGCGTCGGCGCCGTCGGGTGCCGGCAATATCATGGATGGCAAAACGAACACCCGTTGGACCGTGCCGCAGGTCGGCGAAGAGTGGGTGGAGATCGATTTCAAAGTGGCGCGGCCGTTGCACCGGCTGACGCTGGACCAGACTGGCCGGGCGGGAGACTTTCCGGAATCGTATGCGGTGCATGTGACGGATGACCTGGCCAATCCCGGCGCGCCGGTGGCGACGGGCACCGGGCAGACGGGCAAGACGGTGATCGCGCTCCCGGCGGGTACGCGGGGCCGCTACGTGATCATCAAAAACGTCGCCGAGCGCCTGGACGGCTGGTGGGCGATCATTGAGCTCTACGTGGATTGAGCGACCACGCGACGGGGGGCTGAGGAGCGTGCACGCCCGGATGTTTATGCTCGTTTTTTGAGGTAAATTAAGCGCGCGGCCGAGGCGACGCGGCTGGAACTAAAAAAGGCTTGGGCTGAGGTGGCATTGTTGCCGACCCAAGCCCAAACTCGGTTTAAAGCGCCGTTCACTCCATCTCGGAATGACGGCTCTCCTTAAGGTAGATGGCGCCGATGATGGTCGTCGCGAGCGCGATGCCGATGGGGTAGGCTAGGCCGGCGTAGGGATTGCCAAAGTGGGCGACCATCGACGTGGCGATCAGCGGAGTGAGGCCGCCGAAGATGCCGTTGCCGACGTGGTAGGGGAGCGACATCGAGGTGTAGCGAATCCGGGTCGGGAAGATCTCTACGAGGTAGGCGGCGATGGGCCCGTAGGTCATCGCGACGAGCAGCACCATGACGAAGAGCAGCGCGACGATCATCACATGGTTGAGCGGCTGGGCGAAGTGCGAGAGGCCCATGAAGAGCGGGATGTAGAGAATCGCGGCGAGCAACATGCCGCCGAGGATGACAGGCTTGCGGCCGATTTTGTCGGAAAGGCTGCCGAAAAGGACGAAGAACGGCGTGCCGAGCACCAAGGCGGTGGCGATCAAGATGAGCGATGTCTCGTAGCCGATGTTCAGCACCTTTTGCAGGAAGAACATGGCGTAGAATTGGCCCGTATACCACACGACGCCCTGGCCGGCGGTCGCGCCGAAGAGCGCGATCAGCACGAGCCGGCGATTCACCGGATTTATGAAACTCTCTTTGATCGGATTCACCGCCAGTTTGCCGGCGGCCTTGGCCTTCGCGAAGAGCGGTGACTCCTCCATCTTGATACGGATGTAATAGGAAAGTCCGACGAGCACGATCGAGAGGAGAAACGGCAGGCGCCAGCCCCAGGCGGTGAATTTTTCGACGCCGATGGCTTGGCGCACGAGCAGAATGACGACGATGGCCAACAGCAGGCCCCCGGTTGCCGTGATCTGGATGAAGCTGGTGTAGAAACCGCGGTGGGCGCGCGGGGTGTGCTCGGCGACGTAGGTGGCGGCGCCGCCGTATTCGCCGCCGAGGGCGAGGCCTTGCACGAGGCGGAGCAGCACGAGGCAGATCGGGGCGGCGATGCCGATGGTTTCGTAGTCGGGCAGCAGCCCGATGGCGAAGGTCGCGCCGCCCATCAACAGCAACGTCAGCAGAAACGTGTATTTACGGCCGACGAGGTCGCCGATGTGACCGAAGACGATCGCGCCGAACGGGCGGACAATGAAGCCGGTCGCGAAGGTTGCCAGCGTGAGCAAAAACGCGGCGGTGGGATTGTCCTTTGGGAAAAAGTGTCCGGCGATCAGGGTGGCGAGCGCACCGTAAACGAAGAAGTCATACCACTCGATCAGCGTGCCGGCGGAGGAGGCCGAGATGACTTTCCAAAGGGTCTTTTTGTCGGTGTGGTGCGGAGCGGTGCTGGGATGGGCGTGAGCGGCGGACATAGTGGAGTGGGGTGCAAGACGCGCACCATAGGCGGCGGCGAGTGCGGTGTAGGAGAAAAGGGAAAATAGGGCCGGGGCCGTGAAGGCAAGACCGGGCATCCGTCGCGGCGCGGAAGGGGTCAACGGTAAGCGACGTCGGTGATTGAAGTGGCACGGGCGTCCCGCTGATGGGATCGGAAACCACCGGGCAAGAAGTCCGCTCGTTCACGGGCGAGACAACCGTGTCCCGCTGGTAACAAACCCGGTGACCCATTTTCGCCGAACAAGTCCAAGTCATACCGGCCGCCGGGATAATGTTGGGTTGTGCCGGCGGTGCGGTTGCTTCTTTTATTTTCACGCCCCATCCCCGCCTCCGCGCCGAAAAACCGCTCCAAAAATGTCCTCCCCCACGTCCATGCCCTCGCCTTCGCCCACCCAACCTGCGCCGACCTCGTTCGGCGGTATTCTCCGGCAACTCGGACCGGGCCTGATCATCACGGCGTCGATCGTCGGCTCGGGCGAACTCATCGTGACGCCCAAGCTCGGAGCGAGCTTTGGGTTTACGCTGCTCTGGTTCATCATTCTGGGCTGCGTTTTGAAGGTGTTTATCCAGATCGAGCTCGGCCGGTTCACGCTCGCGCGGGGGGTGACCACGCTCGAAACGATGAACCTCGTGCCCGGCCCGCGCCTCGTTGTGTCGTGGTTGCTGTGGCTATGGGCGATCATGTTTGCGGCGACGATTTTTCAGATCGCGGGCATGGTCGGCGGCGTGGCCAGCGTGTTGTCGATCGCCGGGCTCGATCTATCGACGAATGTCATCGCGGTGCTGATCGGAATCATCACGGCCGTGCTGCTTGTGGTGGGCCGCTACAAGCTGGTCGAGACGGCGGCGACCTGGATGGTGGTGGCGTTTACGCTCTGCACGATGGTCGCGGTGATCGCCCTGCAGTTCACGCCCTATGCGGTGACGATGAAGAACATCACCGACGGGTTTAGTTTCAATTTGCCGGGGTCGTTCACGGTCGCATTTGCGGCGTTCGGGATCATCGGCGTGGGCGCATCGGAACTGATCTACTATCCGTATTGGGTGCTGGAAAAAGGTTACGCGCGGCACGTCGGCCCGGCCGACGGCACGGTGGCGTGGGCCGAGCGGGCGCGCGGCTGGATGCGGGTGCTCAAGGCGGACTCGTGGGTCTCGTGTGCTGTTTATACAAGTGCGACGCTGGCGTTTTACGTGCTCGGCGCGGCGGTGTTGCACGCCAAGGGCCTCGATGTGACCAACGCCGACATGATCAAAACGCTCTCCGCGATGTATGTGGAAACCTTCGGCGCGTGGAGCCTGTGGTTGTTTCTGCTCGGGGCGGTGGCGGTGCTCTACTCGACGATTTTTGTGGCGACGGCCTCGAACGCGCGGCTGATGGCGGATGCGCTGGTTGTTTTCAAAGTGAAGCAATATCCGGCCGTCGCGGACCGGCAGCGGATGATCCGTTGGTTCTGCGTGCTCGTGCCGGCGGCGTGGACGTTGCTTTACGTTATCTGGGGTTCGCCCGTGACGCTCGTCTTTGTGGGTGCGGTGGCGCAGGGGATGATGATCCCGTTTCTCGCGCTCGCGGCGCTGTGGTTGAACTACCGCCGCTCCGATCCGGCCCTCCGCTCGGGAAATCTCTGGCGCGCCGGCCTGTGGATTTCAGCGGCGGCGATGACGGCGGTCGGGCTCTATCAGGTGGTCACGACGCTGGTGCCGTCGCTCAAGTGACGGAGGGCGCGCCCGCGCGGGCGAATCCGGGGTTGCGGCGCGGCGCAGAATCGGAACCGTTTCCGCTTGTCCGGTTTTTCCACCCCCAGCTTTAATCCATTATGAAATTCGAAACCCTCCAGTTGCATGCCGGCCAAGAAATCGATCCCGCCACGCAGTCGCGCGCGGTGCCGATCTACCAGACGACGGCCTACCAGTTCAAAGACTCGGCGCACGGCGCGCGGCTTTTTGCGCTCCAGGAATTTGGCAACATTTACACCCGGATCATGAATCCGACGACCGACGTTTTCGAAAAGCGGATCGCCGCGCTCGAGGGCGGAGTGGCGGCGCTCGCGACCGCGTCGGGCCACTCGGCGCAGTTTCTCGCGATCAACAACATCACCTCGGTCGGCGACAATTTCGTCACGACGTCGCACCTCTACGGCGGCTCTTACAACCAGTTTAAAAACGCCTTCAAGAACATCGGCGTCGAGGCGCGCTTTGCCGACGGCGTGAACGTGGCGAGCTTCGAGCCGCTCATCGACGCGAAGACCAAGGCGATCTACCTCGAGACGATCGGCAATCCCGGGCTAACCGTGCCGGACTTTGAGGCCTTCGCGGCGCTGTCGAAAAAACACGATCTCCCGATCATCGTGGACAACACGTTCGGGGCCGGCGGCGCGATCTGCCAACCGCTGAAACACGGGGCGCACGTGCTCGTCGAGTCGGCCACCAAGTGGATCGGCGGCCACGGCACGAGCATGGGCGGCGTGATCGTCGATGCGGGCACCTTCAACTGGGGCAATGGCAAGTATCCGCAATTCACCGCGCCCTCGCCGAGCTATCATGGGATGGTGTTGAACCAAGTTTTCGGAATCGGTGGACCGTTTGGAAATATCCAGTTCATCATCCGTTGTCGCGTCGAAGGCCTGCGCGATTTCGGTCCGTCGCAGAGTCCGTTCAACTCGTTTATGCTCCTGCAAGGGCTGGAGACGCTCACGCTGCGCGTGGAGCGCACCTGCGAAAACGCGCTCGCGCTCGCGCGCTGGTTGCAGACGCACTCTGAGGTGGCGTCGGTTAATTATCCGGGTCTGGAAAATCACGCGACGCACGCGGCCGCGAAAAAATATCTGACGCGCGGCTTCGGCGGCGTGTTGTCGTTCCAGCTCAAAGGCGACCGAGCGCGCGCGGAGAAATTCGTGAACGCGCTGAAGCTCATCTCGCACCTGGCCAACGTGGGCGACGCGAAGACGCTCATCATCCATCCGGCCTCGACGACGCACTCGCAGCTCTCGCCGGCGGAACAACTCTCGGCCGGCGTGGCCCCGGGCGGCTTGCGCGTGTCGCTGGGCATCGAGCACATCGACGACATCAAGGCCGATATCACACAGGCGCTCGGCGCGTAAGGCGCGGAGGCGCGTGAGAGCAGGGACGGCTCTCCGGAGAGCCGTCCCAACCGTCAGCGCGAATGGCAACCCCGTCTTCACCATCGCCTTCCCGCCCGACTTGGTCGCCGAGCCCGCCAGCTTAGGGACTTGTTGATCTGCTCGGGGACGACGTTACGTGACTTACACGAGCGACCCGTGATTTTGACTGGATCTTTAGATCGCGTAATTCATTTCACATCAATGGTCGCTACCATAAAAAACATGCATCCATGAAAATCCATAGATGCGCTTTTGATTTTCATGGATAAACGATGATGGCGAGTTTTGGCTCTGTATTTATCCAAGAAATTCTAACATTGATAGTTTTAAATTCATGCTTAAATAAGCTCTAATGCTGGAGCGTCCATCCATCCTTGCCGTCATCGACGAGTATTTCGGTGTCCACCCGGCCGTGACCCTTTCCGGCCCCCGCCAATGCGGTAAAACCACCTTGGCCCGTGCTTTCGCGGCCCGCACCGCAGACGCGACTTTCTTCGATCTGGAGGACGCCGCCGACCGACAAAAGCTGGTCGAGCCAGAACAGACGCTCAAACCACTGACCGGCCTCGTGGTGATTGACGAAATCCAGCGTCAGCCCGCGCTCTTTGAAACGCTCCGCGTGCTCCTCGACCGGCCCGCTGAGCCGGCGCGCTTCCTCCTGCTTGGGAGCGCTTCACCGCACATCATCCGCGGAGTTTCCGAATCGCTGGCCGGACGCGCGGGCGTCGTGGACTTGGGCGGCTTCACGTTGGGCGAGACCGGCCCGGACACGCTCGCCCGCCTCTGGCACCGCGGCGGCTTCCCGCGCTCCTATCTCGCCGCGAGCGATGAGAAAACCTTCGTCTGGCGCGACGAATTCATCCGCAGTTTTCTGGAGCGCGATATCCCTCAATTTGGCATCACCATCCCGGCGGAAACGCTGCGACGCTTCTGGACCATGATCGCCCACTACCACGGGCAGACGTGGAACGGGGCCGAGTTCGCCCGCTCCCTCGGCACCAGCGAACCGACCGCGCGTCGCTACCTCGATATCATGGCCGGCGCCTACATGGTCCGGATTTTACCCCCGTGGTTCGAGAATCTCGGCAAGCGCCAGGTCAAAGCCCCCAAGATCTACGTGCGCGATACCGGGCTCCTCCATGCCCTGCTCGGCGTGCGCTCCCACGAGGCCCTCCTCGGCCATCCCAAGCTGGGAGCCTCGTGGGAGGGCTTTGTGGTGGAGCAACTCCTTGCCACTCTGCGCACCCGCGACGCCTACTACTGGGCCACCCACAACGGCTCGGAGCTGGATCTGATGACGGTGTGGAACGGCAAGCGCTACGGCTTCGAGGTGAAATACGCCGACGCCCCCGGCACCACCAAATCCATGCACGTCGCGCTTGCCGATCTCGGCCTCGCGCATCTCTGGGTCGTGTATCCCGGTGAAAAACGCTACAATCTCGCCGACAACATCACCGTCGTCCCGGCCCGCGAAATCCCGGCTCTCGTCACGGCGTTGAAAAACGGGATCGTCCTGCGTGGATAGCCGACCGGCGGTCGGTTCTACAATCGGGGCCTGGGCGTGGGAGGGCGGGTCGGAGACCCGGCCCGACGCGGAATTATTGCGCGGACTTTTCGGCGGCGCGTTTTTCGTAGTCGGCGCGGGTGTCGCGGAGGGCGCGGGGGATTTCTTGGCCGACGACGGGCGGCTTGGCGCGTTGGCGGACCATGAATTCGACGACGTTGCGGAGCTCGGCCTTGGTCAAAATCGTGCCGTAGATTTCCGGCATGCTCGAGGGCGCCGTGTCGCGTTTGGCGATGTCGGCGATCGCGATATCGACGGGTGCGCCTTCGGTGGGATTGAGGGTAAGGGTGGTCGCGGTCTCGGCGCGAATCGTGCCGACTTTGACGCCGCCTTTTTTCAAGGTCACGACCACGGTGTCGAAGCCGGGGGCGATGTGGGCGTTGGGCTTGATGATGGATTCGAGGAGATACTCGCGGGTGTATTTGCTGCCCATGTCGTCGAGCTCGGGGCCGGCGACGCCGCCCGCGCCGCCGATCGCATGGCATTTCACGCAGGCCATGACGGGCTGATTGCGGAAAATCTCCTCGCCGGCTTTCGCGTTGCCGCCGCGCAGGGAAACGAGGAAGGGTGCGAGCGGATCAGGATTTTTGGCGAGGGCGGCGTCACGGGCGGCGAGGGCAGCTTGCACGGCCGGCGTGGCGCGGGCGGCGGCGGCTTCGATGAGCTCGAGTTGCACGGCGGGGGTGATTTTCCCGGCGGCGAGCAAGTCGAGTTGCGCGACCATGAGCGCGTCGGCCTCGGGGTGTTTGAGCACGGCGAGGGCGGCGAGGGCCGTGCGCTTTTCCTCAATGTCGCCGTTGGTCACTAGGTTCTTGATCACCGGAGCGGCCCGGTCGGGCGAAAGACCGGCGATGAGGGGCAGGGCCGCGCCGCGGAGGTCGGCCGAGTTGGAGGCGCCGGCGGTGGTCACGGCTTCAGCGAGGCGTGGATCGTTGAAGTGTTTCAGGGCGTTGAGCGCGGCGGCCCGGGCGGCGGGGCTTTGGGCGACGTCTTTGACGATGGCAAAGAGCGTATCGGAGGCGGACGTGAGGTTGAGTTTCTCGGCGGCCTTGAGGGTGGCGGTCTGGATCTTCTCGGGCGTGTCCACGGTGAGCAGTCCCGCGAGTACGGGCGCGAGGGCGGCGGCGGCGACTTGGGGATCGCGGGTCGTTTGGGTGAACGGCCGGTAGTTGCCGACGATGCGGTCGCGCTGGGGCGGGGCGGGCCAGAGCGAAAGGTGGGTGATGGCCTCGGCGCGGAGCAGGGTGGGCGCATCGGCGCGGGCGGCATAGGCGGCGATCGCGGCGGCGTGGGCGGGCGTGCCGAGTCGGAAGGCGGCGTTGAGGGCGCGGAGCATCACGGCTTCGTCGGCGACGGGGTTCGCGACGAAGGCGGCGAGGGCGGCAGTCGCGGCGTCGATGGAGGCGTCATTGATGGCGAGGGCGGCTTCGCGGACAAGGTAGGAATCGGAGTCGTTCAGGAATTGGGCGACGTTGGCCGAGCCGAGGCGACGCAGGGTAAGGAGCACGCCGAGGCGGACGGCGGGGGAGGCGTCGTTGATCGCGGAGGTGAGCGTGGCGCGGTCGTTGCTGCCGACGAGGCCCATGACGAGAGCGTGGCGGAGGTAGGCGTCGGTGTCTTGGTTGGCCTTGAGGGCGGCGAGTAGGGCGGGGGTGGCGTCGGCGCGACGGAGTTTGCCGAGAGATTGGGCGGCGAAGAATTTCACGCGCGGGGAGGAGTCCGTGAGGGCGGCGATGAGCGGCGCGAGTGCCGGGGAAAAGGTGACGTCGCCGGTCAGTTTGGTGACGCGGAGGTCACCGAGGAGTTTGGCCGATTGGGCGCGGACTTCGGCGTCGGGATCACGCAGGAGAGAGAGCGCGGTGGTGTTGACGGCGATGCCGTGGTTCTTGGGGTCTTTGGCGGCGAGTTGGCCGAGGCCCCAGATCGCGTGGAGGCGGGCGTAGGACTTGGGCGCGGAGGGCAGGTCGGATATTTGCCCCACTTCGGAGGCGATCTTCGTGAGCGCGGTGAGGCCGGCGGGGCCGCGGGCGGCGAGTTCAAATTGGGCGGCGCGGCGGACGCGCATGTCGGCGTGGCCGAGGAGCGCGGCGAGTTCGGCGACGTGGGTTTTGGTATGGTCGGCGCCGATGAGTTTTTTGGTCTCGGCGATGATAAGGTCGTTGGCGTGGGCGGGATCGGACACGGCGTAGATCCGGCCGCGCTTGGACTTTGGCCAGCCGTCGGCCCAGTCGGACCAGTAGAGGCGGCCGTCGGGGCCGAATTTCACGTCGGTGGGGAGCGCGCCGCCGAGAAAGCGTTGGGCGGTGTCGACGGCGTAGGTGGCGCCGTTGGGTTTCAATTTATAAGTGAAGATGCCGGAGCGGGACACGTTGCCGACGAAGGTCGTGATGAACAGCGAGCCGCGGAAGGACTCGTTGAGGCCGGTGCCGGGGTAGTAAGTGATGCCGGAGGGGCCGTCCTCGAGGTTGGCGAGGGGCGCGAGGTGGTTGGCGGCTTGGCCGGGAAAGCGCGGGAGCCAGATGCGCTCGCGGTTCCAAGAGCCGGCGTTGCCCATGGGGGCGTGTTGGTAGCCGACGCGCCAGCCGGAGTCGCCGCCCTCGACGACGTGGACAAGGCGTTCCATATCGCCGTGGTCGCAGTCGTTGTCGCCGGTGAAGAGATCGCCGACCTCGTTGAAAAGCAGGTCCTGGGGGTTGCGCAGGCCGGTGGCGAAGAGTTCGACGTTGGAGCCGTCGAGGTCGCAGCGGAAAACGGCGCCATAGTCCGGGGCGGCGAGGGCGCCGGTGGGCGTGGGGACGTGGGCGCCGCGGTCGCCGATGCTGTAGTAGAGTTTGCCGTCGGGGCCGACGATCAGGCCGTGCATATCGTGGCCGGTGAAATTGAAGCGGACGCCGTAGCCGGTGCTCAGGTCTTTGCGGGTCTCGGCTTTGTTGGTGCCGGTGAGGGCGGTGAGGCTGGGGATGTTGGTGAAATAGACGGTGCCCTGGTGCGGGAGGACGCCGGAGGCGATGCCGTCGATGGCGGTGTTGAAGCCCTCGGCGTAGAGCGTGGAGGTGTCGGCGGTGCCGGTGCCGGCGCGATCTTCGATGAGGCGCACGCGCTCGGTCTCCTTGCTCAGTTCGGCCACGCCCTCGGGGCCAAACCGGCGGGTGATCATTGCGCGAAAATCATCCTGCGTGCGGTTGGCGAGCTCGTCTTCGAGGATCCACATGTAGTCGCGGATATCGAGGACGCTGGAGCGGTAGCGGTAGGTCTCGGCGACGAAGGCGCGGCCCTTTTCGTCGAAGTTAAAAGCCACGGGGTTGGCGAGCATGGGCTCGGCGGCCCAGAGGGAAACGGTGAGGCCGGGCGGGAGTTTGAAGCGTTGAAGGGCGAGCAGGCCCTCGTCGGAGGCGGGGTTGATCTCGGCCTCGGGCTTGCGCTCCATCGGCTTCAGTTTGCCGACGACGGATTTGCCTTGGACGGCGAGTTCGGCGGCGCGGGCGGGCGCGGGGGCGAGCAAAGTGAAGGCGAGAACGGAGCAGAGGGTCGCGGCAAGGGCCGCGGGGTAGGGGCGGGGGAAGCGGAGCATGGGAGGGAATGTGGACCGTAGTTGCGACAGCACGCGGGGCAAGCCGGTAGGATCGCGAGAAAGGGTGAAAGCATGGGCGCTTCGCTTCAGGGCCACGGCTTATGCGGTTGGAATCGCCCCTTCTGCCCGCGACGCGCAACCATCGGGCTCGCCGGCCGTCATTCACCGGCTCGCCCAACCCCACCCTTCCCATGAAATTCGGTTTCCTGCGTCTTGTATTCGTCCTTGGTCTGCTCGGTTCGCTCTGCTCCGGCACGGCGTCCCCGCCCAACGTCATCATCTTCTACGCCGACGACCTCGGTTGGGGCGAAATCACCGCGCAGGGCTTTTCTAGAGATATTCCGACGCCCCACATCGATTCGCTCGCCAAGAACGGCTTGCGCTTCACCAACGGTTATGTCGCGGCGACCTATTGCAGCCCATCACGCGCCGGCCTTTTGACGGGCCGTTATCCCACGCGCTTCGGTCACGAATTCAACACGGTGGCCAATGCCGTTGGCCTGCGCGCCGACCAGACCACTTTGGCGACCCGCCTAAAAGCCCTCGGCTACGCCACGGCCGCGATTGGCAAGTGGCACCTCGGTAACCAGCCCGAGAACCGCCCTACGAAGCGTGGCTTCGGCGAATTTTACGGGACCCTCAACAACACGCCGTTTTTTCATCCCACCAATTTTGTCGACTCGCACCTTTCGAACGACGTGCGCGAGGTGAAAGACGACGCGTTTTACACCACCGACGCTTATGCCGACCGCGCGGTCGACTGGCTCGATAAAAACAAAACGAAGCCCCGATTTCTCTATCTCCCGTTTAACGCCGTTCATGCGCCCCTCCAAGCCACGAAAAAGTATCTCGACCGTTTCCCCGGCATCACAGACGAAAAACGAAAGACCTTTGCCGCGATGATGTCGGCCATGGACGACGCCGTGGGCCGCGTCCTCGGAAAAATCCGCGAGCTCGGACAGGAAGAAAATACGCTCATCTTCTTCATCTCCGATAACGGCGGACCGACCCAGAGCATTACCTCGTCCAACGGCCCGCTGCGCGGGTTCAAGATGACCACCTTCGAGGGCGGCACGCGGGTTCCGTTCATCGCGCAGTGGAAAGGCAAGATCCCCGCGGGTAAAACCTACGACCTCCCGGTGATGAATCTCGACGTGTTGCCCACGGCGATCATCGCTGCCGGCGGCAAACCCGAGGTGTCGTGGCAGCTCGACGGCGTCGACCTGATGCCGTTTCTCACCGGCGCAAAAAACTCCCGTCCGCACCAGACGCTCTACTGGCGCTACGGCCCGCAATGGGCGATCCGTCACGGCGACATGAAGCTCGTCGTCGCCCGCGGCGGCAGCGGTCAGCCCGAACTCTATGACCTTGCCGCCGATATCGGTGAATCGAAAGACCTCGCCGCGGCCCAGCCCACGAAGGTGAAAGAATTGCAGGCGATGTGGGACCAATGGAGCGCCGAGCAAGCTCCCGCCAGCGCGCCCGACGCACCCGCCGGGAATGCGAAGAAAAATAAAAAGAAGCGGGTGAATTGAGCCGGTTTGATCGGCGGGACGCGTTTCGAACTCGGCACCTTCCGATCACCGATCGCGCATGTTCGGCGAGCGACCGCGAGGGCGCCGGGTCCAGCAAGATGCCGGAAATCGAGGGCCGTCAGTCGGTCTATTTTTCTTTTGCCGTCGGCGACTCTGTCAGGAGAAAGGTCATGAGATCGCGGATCTGGTTTTGATCGAGCGATTGCAGCAGGCCCGCGGGCATCAGTGAGACGGCGGACGCTTTCATCCCGGCGATCGTGTTCTTTGGGATCGTCAGGTTTGCGCCGGAGACTTGTCCGAGCACGACGGCTTGGGGTGTATCTTCGAGCACGATGCCGTTCGCCGACGAGCCATCGTTCAACGTCACGACGTAGGCGATGCGGTCGGGGTTGATCGCCGCGCTCGGCTGCACGATGTCTTTCATCACGGAGGCGTAGTCGCGGTAGACGAGATTCGACAAATCCGGTCCGATCAGCCCGCCCTCGCCGTGGGCTTGGTGGCACGCGGCGCACGCGGCCTGTTGGCCGTGATAAATTTCACGGCCTCGGAGCCAATCACCCCCGGCGAGCTCCGGAACGGTGCGGGCCACGGGTTCGTTCGTTGCATCCGCTTGCTGGATCGCGAACGGCAGCAGGAAACGGCGCAAGGGCAGGGCACGCGGTCGTGCGTCCTCGGCGGTGTGCCACGCCACGTCGAGCGCGGGAGCGGTGCCGCCCGTGGCGAGCGTGATTTCCACGGGCCACCAACGGCTCTCGCGCGAGGTCGTCGTGATGCGGACTTCGCCGTCGGCGCGTCGCTCGACCTCGGCCGTGGCGGGTGCATTGACGGCCAGTCGTGCACCGGCGGCGGGCTTGAGCGCGACGGTCACGGTCTCGGCCGGATATTCGAAATCGATTTTCGCTCCGGGTTGGATGGCCGGGCGCAACATCAGATGCAGATCCCATTGCGTGCGCAGGACGAGGCTGCCGGGGGTTTTCAACAGCGCAAACAGACGCGCGTGTTCCGCGCTCGGACCGGTGAGCGCCTGCGCGACGGCGAGGTCCACGTGCGGCAGCCAACCGGACCAACCGATTTGGCCCGCGGCATCGCGCCATTCGGCTTCCACGCCCGTGAGATCGGTGAGCACATCGATGGCGGCGTGTTGCGGAAGCTCACGTCGGGCCGGGTCGTGGGCGCGTTCCGCCGCAAGCCCGTCGGGCAACGTCACGGCGTAATTCAGGGCGGCGGTGCGCGGAGCCGAGCGCAACACCACCGAGTGCAGATCCGCCGCCACTCCGGCCGAGAGCACCGGAAGTGCCGCGCGTTTCATTTTGGACTGGTCCTTCACCACTTGGTAGCCGGGCACAAACGACTCGAAACGGTCGCCGGCGGCGACGTGCGTGCCTTGCGTGAGCGTGCTCTGCCGCAACAGATTTTTCCAGCGGAGAGGCTCCACCGGCCGGTCGAAAATGATGCGCGTCTCCGTCGGACTCGCGGCGTAGGCGAGCACCGGTTGCGGGGCGGCCGGGTCGGCATACGAGAGTTTGAACAGCTTGCCCTGTCCCTGCGGCCCGGTGCCCCAATCCGGTGCGCCGCTGTGGCACGCCACGAGCAAATCCCCCTGCGGCGTGGGCACGGCGTCGATGGTCAGCATCGCGAGGCCGGCGATGAGATCGTTCTTCGCGACATAGCCGGCGGCGGTCTTTACGAGTTTCGTGCGCCAGATCTTGCCGCGGGATTCGCCGGCGACGAAGACATCCCCGCGCCACCACTCCGGGCCGAAGATTTTTCCGCCGCCCGCCACAGGTTCGTTAAAATGAATGCCGCACGTCGCCTGATGCTGCGGGCCGTAATCGAACACGCTGGGCTCGTCGATCACGCCCGGGAGGTGGACGGGATGGCGGGGCGGGAATCCGTAGTGGCGTCCCTTCTCGATGAAGAGGAGCTCGTCGAACGGATTGCCATTGGGCAGCCACGTCGCCCCTTCTTGATCGGAACAGAACAGATCTCCGGCGGCGTTGAAGGCGAGGGACACCGGAAAGCGTAATCCCGTGGAAATGATGTCGCGGCGTTTCCAGTCGGGTGAGAGCCGGATGATCGTGCCGCGCTCGCTGAACTGATTGTAATCGGAGAGGCCGGTTTTTTTGTTGAGCCGATACGCTCCGTTCCACGCATCGACGCCGAGGCCGAAATAGATGTTGCCCGCAGGATCGACGGCGAGGCCGATCGCATCGAGGTTTGAACCCGCGGCGGCCGTGGGCGGCAGCCATCCGCCGGTGACGGTCTGCAATTCCGCCGTGCCGTCGCCCTTGTCGCGGAGGTGGATGACGCGGCCGCGACTCGCGATGTAGAGGCCGCCGGGTCCCCAGGCCATGCCAATGCTGGGCGGAATCTCGGCGCGGGTGTTGTCGAAAAAGGGCGAGCTCGCATCCTCGAGGCCGTCGCCGTCGGTGTCCTTCAGTTGGTGGACGTTCCCATCGTAACCGAGGGCAAACAGTCGCCCGTCCGGCGCGTAGACGAGGTTGTTTAGGTTGCGCAACGCGAGCGGCAGTTCCCGCACGGTGAACCCCGGCACCAGCAGTTGCACGGGCGGTGGATTCTCGATGGCGATGGCGGGCCGCGCGATCGGGGCTGCGGCGTGGGCGCCCACGGCCATCAGCCCGAGCGAGATCGTGAGGAGCCGAAAAAACGAAGCGGGGCGGGTCTGCATGGATTCAAGGCAGCGGAAAACTGCGCCCGACGGCGAGCCCAAGAACGCCGATTTGTAGGTGAGGCTTCGTCCGAGTTTTGTTCGTGGTGGCGGGCGACGCTGACTCCAGCCGACGGGGACGTTGCGTTTTTGAGATAAAAAATAAAGACCGACGCTTTTTAGCTATCCAGCGGCGGCGGCATGCGTTGAGGTTATCTGCCCTTGGGTTGCCCCATCCCATGGGATTGGCATCGGGCGCGAACTCTTCGAGGTCGGGCTCCGGGTTTGCCGATCGTCCCTCAGCTTCAACCACCCCGTTTATGACTTGGTCTCAAAATTACTCCCCGCTCGGTAGCATCGGTCTGTCCGCTTTGGTCGCGGCGTTACCTATCGTCACTCTGCTTGGGCTGCTCGCCTTTTACCATGTGCGGGCGCAAGTCGCGGCGTTGGCCGGGCTGCTCGTCGCGTTTGGCGTGGCGATTTTTGTCTACCAGATGCCAGTCTCGCTGACGTTGGCGTCGGCGGGTTACGGGGCGGCGTTCGGGTTGTTTCCCATCGGCTGGATTATCCTCAACGCGATTTTCATCTACAACCTCACCGTCGAAACCGGCCAGTTTCGGGTTCTCCAAAAACAGGTCTCGGCGATGTCGGGAGACCGGCGGATTCAGGCGCTCCTGATCGCGTTCAGCTTTGGCGCCTTCATCGAGGGTGCGGCGGGTTTTGGTGCGCCGGTGGCGATCAGCGGCGCGCTTTTGATCGGACTGGGCTTCCGGCCGCTGGAGGCGGCGAAGCTCGCGTTGATCGGCAACACTGCGCCGGTTGCTTACGGCGCGCTCGGCACGCCGCTCATCACGCTTGCGAAAATCACCGAGCTCGATCTCCAGCTCCTGAGCTCGATGGTCGGTCGGCAATTGCCGGTTTTTTCGCTGATCGTGCCGTTCTGGCTGATCGCCGCGCAGGCGGGCTGGCGGGGCATGGTGGCGGTGTGGCCGGCGTGTCTGGTGGCGGGCGGGAGTTTCGGGCTCTCGCAATTCCTCGTGAGCAATTTTATCGGGCCCATGCTCGTGGACATCATTTCGGCGATTTTCTCGATGAGTGCGATCGTCGTACTGATGAAATTCTGGCGGCCAAAAGACATGCAGCAAAACGCCGTGACCAAGGACGCCGCACTCGAGGCGGTGCCGGTTGACGGTCCCGCGTGGAGGGCGTGGTTGCCGTGGGTTTTTCTGAGTGTGTTTGTGTTTCTGTGGGGCCTGCCCGTGATCAAGAAGGCGCTCAACGCCTGGTTTGCGCCGGCGTTTGAAATGCCGCTGCTGCACAAAGGGATCATGCGGGTTCCGCCCGTGGTGGTGCAGCCCGAGGCCGAGTCGGCGATCTTCACGTTCAACGCGCTCTCGGCCACGGGCACCGCGCTGCTCTTTGCGGGATTTTTGGCGGGCGTGGTGCTCGGCCTCAAGCCGCTCCAGATCGTCAAAGTGTATGGCCGGACCTTTTGGTCGGTGCGCGTTTCGCTGCTCACGATCGCGCTGATGCTCGCGCTCGGTTTTACCACCAAGTTCAGCGGCACGGATACGACGATGGGCTTGGTCATGGCGGGCACGGGCTGGTGGTTCCCGTTCTTCTCGCCGCTCATCGGCTGGCTGGGTGTTGCGCTGACGGGCAGCGATACCTCGTCCAACGTGCTCTTCGGCAATCTGCAAAAAGTAACCGCGGAACAACTCGGGATGTCGCCGATCTTGATGGCGGCGTCCAATAGCTCGGGCGGAGTGATGGGCAAAATGATCGACGCCCAAAGCATCGTGGTGGCCGCGGTTGCCACCGGCGGGCACAAGGACAGTCCGGATGCCGGGACCGTGTTGCGCTCGGTGTTCTGGCACAGCGTGGCGCTCGCGCTGCTCGTGGGCGTGCTCGTGATGCTCCAGGCCTACGTGTGGCCGTGGATGATTCCGACCCAGTGATCTGCCCTTGGTGAACGCTGCGCTGCACCCTCACATCCGATCAAGGATCGGCCACTCCCGTTAAAGTGCGGCTGTGCCGTGCTCCAGCGCCTCACGGAGCGCCTCGATAATCTCTTCCACCGGTTCGCAGCCGACGCAGAGGCGGAGGAGGTCGGGGTCGAGGTTGCTGGCGGATAATTCGGCGAGGCCGGCGGGGGTCGTCACGAGGTCGTAGTGCGCGAGATACATGAACGAGGAGATCAGCGTCGTGGTCATACCGAAGCTCGGGCCTTTCGGCAGGCGGAGGCAGTCGTAGAATTTTTCCAGGCCACCGATTTCGCGGAGGGAAAAAGTGATCAGGCCGCCGGTGGCGTGGGGGTGGCGGGCGAGTTTTTCGAAGTTGGCGACGCTCGCGGCGTGGCGGGCCCAGTAGACGTCTTTGACGGCGGGGTGGTTTTCCAAGAACGCGACGACGCGGGGGGTACTGGCGTGGATTTTTACGAGGACGTTTTCGGTGTCGGCAATCTCGTGGGCGAGGCGGGCGGCGTCGCGGGCGTAGAGCGGCTCGGCGGCGAGCGCGATGCGGCGGCGGAGCTCGGGGGCGTCGGGGCGGTCGGGGTTGACGACGGCGAGACCGGCGGTGAGGTCGCCGACGCTGCCGGTGTATTTGGTGAGGCTGGCGAGCGCGATGTCGGCGTGGGGGAGAACGTCGAGGTTGTAGAGCGAGGCGGTGGAGGCGTCGATGAGGACGTGGGCGCCGTGGCGGCGGGCGAGGGCGGAGATGGCGGGGATGTCGGGGGTCTGAAGGAGCGGGTTGGTGGGCACCTCGGCGACGACGCCGGCGATACGGGCGCCGTGGGCGGCGAAGATGCGGGCGATGGCGTCGAAATCGAGCGGGTTGCGGATGTAAACGTAGTCGGCGGGCGACGCGGTGAATTTTTTGAGGATGGCGATGGTATCGAGGTAGAACCAACCGAGTTGAATCCAGATGGTGCGGCCGCGGCTGGCCTGGAGGTCGGCGACGGCGCGGAAGGAGGCGTAGATGGCGCTCATGCCGCAGTTGGTGAGAAAAAGGTCGGCGTCGGCGACGGGCGTGGCGGTGGGCGCGAGGTCGGAGTTGAGGACGCCGCGGAGGTGACGGCGGATCTCGGCGGGGGCATCGCCGGCGAATGTGGCCTCGGGATAAACGGCGGCGCGGAGTCCGAGGCGGACGAGGTGATCCTCGGCCTCGCGGGAGGAGAGGAAGCCGCCGAGGTTTTGCAGATAGGTCTTGGCGAGGGCGTAAGTGGCGCTGTGGGCGGCGGGGTGGGCAACGCCGTGGAGGCCGTGGGTGTCGACAAAGAGGTGGGCGGCGCCGGCAAAGGTGGCGCTAAGGTGGGCGACGAGATTCTCGGCGATGGCGAGGGACGAGGTGAGCCAGAGCTTATGGCCGGCGAGGGCGGGGTTGGTGGCGACGTAATGCGCGGCGAGCTGGAGCGCGAACGGATGGACGACGAAACGCGGGTAGCCGGTGGCGAGTTGGCGGATGATCTCGGGGTCTTTCTCCTCGTAGCCGCGGACGGAGTGCATCGTGGGCAAGCTGCACGAAACGGCATGAGGGCTGGGCGGGATGGCGGCACCGAGGGGCAGATTGGTGAAGGCGGACGGCATAAGATGAGAGCTTAGAGATTCGGCTAGAGGACTGCCTGAGGCAAGTGGTCGATGTGACATGATCGCGGGGCATGGCAGGGAGCGAACGGCCTGGTTGCCCCGTCCGCTGCGACTGGGAGTGGGGCGAGGGAGCGAATCGGTTTGCCGGGGGCGGGGCGGGGGCGTTGAACGGCGCGGATGAAACTACTTTCTTGGAACGTAAACGGAGTGCGCGCGGCGCATGGCAAAGGACTGCTCGATTGGATGGCGGCTTCGCAGGCCGATGTGATTTTCCTGCAAGAGGTGAAGGCGCTCGAGGCCGACGTGGAGCACATCGTGTGGCCGGCGGGCTACGAGCGGGCGTGGAACGCGGCGGAGAAAAAGGGTTACAGCGGGACGGCGTTGTTTTCGCGGACCAAGCCGTTGTCGGTGGTGCGCGGGATCGGCTCGGCGGCGCATGATGCGGAGGGACGGGCGATCACGGCGGAGTTCCCGGACTGCTATGTGGTCGGCGTGTATGTGCCCAACGCGCAGCCGGAGTTGGCGCGAATCGGTTTCCGGCAGGAATGGGATCGGGCGTTGCTCGGCTACCTTAAAAAATTGGAAGAGAAAAAACCGGTGCTGTTGTGCGGCGATTTGAATGTGGCGCATGAAGAGATCGACCTCGCTCGGCCGAAAGAGAACGTGGGGAGTCCGGGCTTTTCGGATCAGGAGCGCGACGGGTTTCGGGCATTTTTGGACGCGGGGTTTATCGACACATTTCGCGAATTTGAAACAGGCCCGGGACATTACAGTTGGTGGACGTATCGGGCGGGGGCGCGGGCGAACAATGTCGGTTGGCGCATCGACTATGTGATGGCCTCGGGGTCGCTGCGGCCGCACCTGAAGCGGGCGTGGATCGAGCCGCAGGTTATGGGCAGCGATCATTGTCCGGTGGGAGTAGAGTTGAAATTTTGAAGGAACGATTGAGCGTGTTGGAATGAAGAAGCGCCGATCATTTTGTCGTTGGATTGCAATTTGCGTTTTGGGGCTGACGGCTGGGGTCGAGGAGAAGCTGAGCGCTGCGCCGGAGCGATTCACGTTCGTGGCGATGGGGTGCATGCCTTACGGGGACGAGAATTTCTCCGCGTATGAACGGTTGCTGGCCGAGATCAACCGGCAGCGACCGGCGTTTACGGTGCATTGCGGCGACATCAAGGGCGGTGGGGTGCCGCCGACGGAGGCGTTTCTCAAGCAGGTGCACGGTTGGTTTGATGCGCTGGAGGGGGCGGCGATCTACACGCCGGGCGACAATGAGTGGACCGATGTGCATCGCGCGAGCAACGGGAGCCAAGATCCGGCGGTGTGGTTGGCGAAGGTGCGGGCCGAGTATTTTTCCGCGGAGCGAAGTATGGGGCGGGCGCCGATTCCGCTCGTGACGCAGCGCCGTGAGCGAGGGTTTGAGAAGTTCGTGGAGAACGCGCGGTGGACGCGGGGCGGCGTCGTGTTTGCGACGGTGCATGTCGTCGGCAGCAACAATAATAACTCGCCGGAGATTCCGGGCGCCGTCGCGGAGTTTCGTGGGCGCGAAGCGGCGAACGCGGCGTGGGTGCGGGCGACGTTTGCCGAGGCGAGGGCGACGGGCGCGGCGGGTGTGGCGTTCTTTTTTCAGGCGCAGCCGTTCGCGCAGTCGGCGGGAATCGCCGGTCGGGTGTCGGGGTTCAAGAATTTCCTGGATGTGATGGAGGCGGAGGCGGTGGCGTGGAAGAAGCCGGTGCTGCTGGTGAACGCGGACGAGCATCGCTACCGGCTCGAGATCGGGATGCCGTTTGAAATGGGCGGCGAGGTGCGGGCGAACGTGACGCGGCTGGCAACCTTTGGCGCGGGTGACATCCACGCGGTGAAGGTCACGGTGGACGCGGGTTCGTCGCAGGTGTTTTTGTGCGGGCCGTTGTTGGTGCCGGGAAATGCGTTGCCGGTGCTGCCGCGAGCCAAGAAGGCGTCCGAAGCAAAATGAAAGGGGCGCAAAAAACGGGGGTCGCGGCGGAGTTGAAGGCGCTGCTGTTGGCCGAGCCGAAGCTGACGCTGGCGGTGGCGGAGAGCCTGACGGCGGGAAACGTGCAGGCGCAGATCGCGGGTATTTCCGGGGCGTCGGGTTATTTTCTCGGGGGCGTGACGGCCTATTCCATTGAAGAGAAGGTGCGCTTGCTCGGCGTGAATCGCGCGGGCGCGAAAAAAGTTAACTGTGTCTCGGCGCGGGTGGCCGAGGAAATGGCACGGGGGGCGGCGGATCTATTTGGCGCCGATCTGGCGGTGGCGACGACGGGGTATGCGGAGCCGAGTGCAGCGGACGGGGTGGCGTCGCCGATGGCGTGGTGGGCGATCGCGCACCGGCGGGGCCGAGGCGGGGTGACGATTCTTAGCGGGCGCGTGGAGTGTCCGGGCGAGCGGCGGGTCGCCGTGCAGCAGATCGTCGCCGGAGCGGTGTTGGCGGAGCTGGCGGCGTATCTGCGGGTGTGGCGGAGGGCGCGGCAGTAACGGAGATCAGGTCAGGGAGTTTTGGAAGAACTCGATGATTTCGCCGTTGGGGCCTTCGCAGAAGAAGATGCGGATCGGCACGGGGGCGTGGGCGTTGGTGGTCGCGATGGTGACGTCTTTGGGCTCCATCGTGATCTTGGCACCGGTGGCACGAACGAGCGCGGCGACCTCGTCGAGGCACGAGGTGCGGAGGGCGAAGTGGATGACGGCACCGTTGGCGGCGGGCTCGTAGGCGAGGTCTTCGAACACTTCGAGGTAGTTGCCGTCGCCGGTGTTCAGCATGACGGCGCGGTTGGGAGCGGTGCGCCAGGTGATTTTTTCGGTGAAACCGAGTGTGGTGCAATAAAACGCGAGGGTGCGGTCCCAGTCGCGGGTTTTGAGGCAGACGTGGTGGAAGCCGGAAATGAGTGCGCTCATGGATGCGAGTTGAAGGCCGGACGTTTAAGTTGGAAGTAGAAACCGAGAAACGCGCGGACGTTATCCCGGAATGCGGGCGCAAAAAAGGGCGGATCCGGAGACCCGCCCTACGCTCGTAAGAGGCAGCCGCGTTTAGGGCGAGAGGCTCTGGACGAGATTCATGAGGGGCTGAACTTCGGCGGGAGGCTGGACCCAGTTGCTGTAGAGAAGTTCGGGCAGGGTGTAGCGGGTGTTGTAGAGGATGGCGTTATCGTCGTCGTTGCGGGCGATATAGCCGGCTTTGACGGTGGCGCCGGCGAAGACGCCGGCGGTTTTCGAATAAACCAGCACCGGAGCGTCGATGACTTTGTAGTCGGGGTTGTTGGCTTCGGCGGCCTTGGGACCGATGACGGCTTTGGCGTCGACGCCGAGACGGAAGCGCTGCTTGAAGAGCAGGCGGGCGGTTTGGTCGTCGTTCAGCACATAGATGGTTTCGACGTCGTTGGCTCCGATTTGGAGACCGATGCTGGTCTCGCTGGCGGTGATGAGGACGGGAAGGCTCCAACGGCCGGTGGCCTGTTTGACCATAATCACGCCGTGGCCGGCTTTGACGCCGAAGATGAGGCCGGCCTTGAACTGGTTGATGATCACGAGACCCTTGGCATTGGCGAGAACGCTGGCTGGAATCGCGATGCGGGGATCGCGTTGAAAGGATTGGAGAATCGCCTCGCAGGATTCGACTTTGGTGACGAGGTCGGCGCGCGAGGCCTTGGCCAAGGCGTGGACGGGCGCGAGGGCAAATAGCGCGGCGATGAGCAGAGGAAGGAGTTTTTTCACGGTGGAGAGCGAAGACTGCATGATCGGAGAACTAAGCATGACGGGATGAAGTTGGAAAGCGCGGATTGGGCGGAGTTCCGGTCGAGTGCGTAGGCGGTAGCGACCACCCAAGTTCCGGCGCCGGGAGGACTCACTCCAAGCCGCGGTTGGCGAGTTGGTCTTCGTCCCAGCCGAAGTAGTGGCCAAGCTCGTGGAGGTAGGTGAGGCGGACTTCGTCACGAAAGTAGCCGGGATCGCAATCGGCGTAGTCCCAAAGGTTTTCGAGATAAAGCAGGATCTGTGGCGGGGCGGGTTGGTCGTGGGCGAGTTCGCTGCCCTGGGGGCTGCCGGTGAACAGACCGAGGATGTCGGCGGGGAAACCCTCGGCGAGCAGGTCGGCGTGGGGCAGGGCCTCGTAGTGAACGGGCACGGCGGCGGCGAGCGGGCGCAGCGGGGGCGGCAGGGAACGCTGTGTGGCGGTGACCGTGCCGGCGGCGAGGGTGGTGAGCTGGTCGAGGGTCATGGCGGACGCGGAAGGACGGTTAGGGTCGGAGCTCGGTGGCGAGGTCGAGTTTCTCGAAACGTTCGCCCAGCCACCAAAGGCCACCGGCGATCTCGGCGGCCAGAATGGCAAGCGCGAGCAATGTGGCGAGTGCGACGGCGGCGGCCGGACCGATCAGCCACTGGGAGGCGAAAATCACGAGGGCGCAACCCACGACCACGGGGAGCAGTGAAATCAAGATCACGAACAGTTGTCCCATCACAAAAATCAGCCGTTGGCCCATCAGCTCGATGCCGCCGCCGCGGGTGCGCGTGGATTGAAACCACGCGGGGAAGAGCAAGGCGGCGGCGTTGGGAATGAGCAGTTGCAGCGTGCAAAGGGCGGGTATGACGGCGGCGGCGCAGAGCCCGGCGGTGAGGCGGAAGCCGGGGGTCAGCCAACTGACCGTTTCGGCGCGGGGCGCGAGAGCGAGCATCACCGCCAAGAGGGAGAGCCACAACAGCCCGGTGAGAATCGCGATGGGGGTGAGCAATTCTCCGAGCAGAATCTGCCAGCCGGTGAGCGGATAGGTTTTTAAGATATCGGAGTTGGGCAGATCGCTGCGCAGATCCTGCCGGGCGAGTTGGGGGCCGAGCAGCAACGTGTAGATCGCGAAAACCGCGGCAACCACCGCGATGATGGCGGCGAAAGGAGCCGTGCCGCCGGCGCGGATGATCCACGGCACACCGATCATGATCGCGACCGCGCAGCCGGCCCAAACCCGCCAATGAAACACGGCCCGGGTGCCGAGCAGATTTTTCCAAAGAAACGCCAATTCGGGCCGGCCGGGAACGCGGAGCGGGAAAGGCTCGCGCCGGGCCTTGGCGGGGGCGGAGCCAAGGCGATAGTCGCCGGCTTGAAAGCGCTCGACCCGGGCGGCGCGTTTTTCCGCGTGAGCCACGGAGGCCTCTTCGAAGGAAACCTCGAGCCGTGATACCCAAAAATAATGGGCGCCGAGCAACAGCGCGGCGGGGCCCAGCGCGAAGAAAAAGGTGCGGAGATCGGCGGCGAGAAACGGGGCGAGCAGCAACTTGCCGGGGAAGAGCAGCCAGTGGAGCAACCCGGTGTCGATCGTGCGGGCGATGGCGCTAAAAAATGCGCCCGGACCGAAATTGCCGGTGGGAAACGCGGGTGCATTTTGCCAGATCGGAATCGCCGCGGCGACCACCAGGACGGTAAGACCGCCGAGAATCACGAGCCGCCGGCGCCAGACGGAAATGCCGGCATCGAAGATCCGGTTAAGGGTGAGCGCCGCGCCGGTGAAGTGGAGATTCACGACGGTAAGAACCAGCCACCAGCCGACGATGTGGGTGAGGACGTGGCCGCCCAAAAAACTCCAGCCGCGGGACAGCAGTGTGAAAAAAATCGCGGAGAGAAAAATATGCAGCTGGGCTCCCAGCAGGCGGAAGTGGATGAGACGTCGCCGCGAAATCGGCGCGGGAAAGAGAAACGCGACCTCGGCCTCGCTGAAAGTTAAGCCGGGTTTCTCCGAAGGCACGAGCCAGGTGAACAGCGCAATCAACACCAAGGCGAAGGCGCCGAAGACACTGAGCAGCGGCACCAGTTCGACCGGCGAAAGCGTGAAGGACGCGGCCGCCGCCGAGCCCGACGAGGTCGAAGGACGGCCCGAGCCGCCGAAGGGCCGGGAAAAGATAAAATAAAAATACGCCGCGCCCACGGCCGCCCCAAGCAGGTATTTGGGTTGTCGAAGCCGGCGCAGGCGGGAGAGCAGGAGGTTCTTGAGCGACGTGAGCCGCAGATAGAGCAAGGCGCCGAGCATGAGCGGAAAGAGGCGGGCCGGGCGGTTTAGTTTTCCGAACCGCCGGTGGCGCGGATGAAAATCTCTTCGAGGCTGACGCCGGTCTCGCCGTGCGCAAATTGCGCGGAGATCTCGGCGAGAGAGCCGTGCGCGATCTTCTCGCCCTTCTTAAGAATCAGCACGTGGGAGCAGACCTCTTGGAGCAAATGCAGCAAATGCGAGCTGAGGACGATGGCGGCCCCGTCGCGCGCGCGGTGGAGGATGGAGTCCTTCATCCGGCGGATACCGAGCGGGTCGAGACCGGTGAGAGGCTCGTCAAAAAACATCACGCGCGGGGAGTGCAGGAGGCCGCAGGCAATGGCGAGTTTCTGCTTCATGCCGCGGGAAAGTTCGCCGGGGAGTTGGTCGGCTTTCTCGGCGATCTCCAGCTCTTCGAGCAGCGATTGCGCGAGAGCGGTGTGGTCGGCGACGCCGTAAATGCGGGCGACGAAGTTGAGGTGCTGACGCACGGTGAGGTAATCGAAGAGACGCGGTTCGTCGGGAAAGAAAGCGAGCAGGCGTTTGGCCGCGACGGGTTCGGCGGCGAGATCGATGCCGCCGATGCGCACGGTGCCGCCGCTCGGCGGGATGATGCCGGCGAGGCTGCGCAGCGTGCTCGTTTTGCCGGCGCCGTTGGGCCCGACGAGGCCGAGGACCTCGCCCGGTTGCACGGTGAACGACAGATCACGGACCGCGGTGAAATCGCCGTAGCGCTTGGAGAGAGCCGAAACTTCGATCATGGCCGGCGACGGTGCGGGGCTTCGACCGACGCCGCAAGCCCGGTGCGGACGGCGCGTAACCGGCGATGGGCCTCGGCGTCTTGGTGGCATCGGACACAACGTCCGACTTTAAACCTCAAAAAACTAATCATCATGAACTCTACCGTTAAATTCCTGTTCGCACTTCTCACTCTCGGCCTCGCCGCCGCGCCCTTGGCACACGCCAAGGAAAAGCCGGAAAAAGTCGCCCAAGCGGGCCAGCGGATCAAGGGCGCGGTCGATGAGCACGACAAGATGCTTAACGAGAAATTGAAACTCACCGCCGAACAGCAGGCGAAGCTCGCGACGATCCGCAAAGAACAAGCCGCGGGAATGAAGGCCCACCGGGGCGACCGCGCCAAGATGGCCGACGCCATGAAGACCGGCCGGGAGCAGATCCGCGCCATGCTGACGCCCGAGCAGCAGACCACGTTTGACTCGATCAAACCCGAAGGCCGCGAAGGCAAGAAGGGCAAGAAAGGTAAGAAAGAAGACGCTTCCTGAACGATCCGTTGAACGGGTCCTCTAAACCGAAACTCCCTCAAAGATTCTCCAACGCTTAAAAATTCCGATCCTATGAAATCAATCCTTCGTTCCTTTATCGGAGTGCTCGCCCTCGGCGCCGCGCTCCTGCCAGTCGTGTCTGTTGCCCAGAATAGTCCGCCGCCGGCGGAGAAGCGCGGTGGTCCCGGCGGCGGGCGGATGGGACCCGAGCAAATGATGGCCCGGCTCGATGAAGTCGTGACTCTAACCGCCGAGCAAAAGACGAAAGTCACGGCGATCTACAAAGAGCAGATGGCGGCGATGCAGGCGATTCCCCAAGAGGAGCGCCGTGAAAAGATGCGCGAGTCGATGACGGCCACGCGGGAGAAAGTTCGCGCGGTGCTCACGCCGGAGCAGGCCAAGAAGTTTGATGACATGCCGGCTCCGGGACGGGGCGGTCCCGGCGGTCCGGGCGGCGAGAAGAAGAAAAAACAGAATTGATTGTCGCGCCCGATGAGCGAGCCGTCGTCTGCCCTTCGGTGGACGGCGGTTTTTCTTTTCGACTCGGCGGGCGCGGCGGGGCGGCCCAAGGTGCGGAGATGGCGGCGCAAAAAAGCATCGTGGTGGTGGGCGGCGGGGCGGCGGGATTTTTCGCGGCCATCACGGCGGCTGAAACGTTGCGGGCGGGCGCCGCTGAGGGTCGTGATGGCGGCACGGTGACGCTTTATGAAGCGACGGCGCATCTGTTGGCGAAGGTCCGCATCTCCGGCGGCGGGCGGTGCAATGTGACGCACGCGTTTTTCGAGCCGCGCGAGCTGGTGAAGAAATACCCGCGCGGCGGGCGCGAGTTGATCGGGGCGTTTTCTCGGTTTCAGCCGCGGGATACGGTGGCGTGGTTTGAGTCGCGCGGGGTGGAGCTGAAAACGGAGAGCGACGGGCGGATGTTTCCCGTGACGGACGACTCCGCGACGATCGTGGCGTGTCTGCAACGTGCGGCGGCGGATGCGGGAGTGCGGGTCGTGACGGGGGTGGGAGTGAAAACGCTAAGCAAGCACGCGGCGGGCTTTGAGCTTGAGCTCACGACGGGCGAAAGCATCTCGGCGGACCGGGTGTTGATCGCGACCGGCGGAAATAAATCTTCGGCGGGGTTGGCGGTGGCGCGGGCGTTGGGGCACGAGATCGAGCCGGCGGTGCCGTCGCTCTTTACGTTCAATATCGCGAAGGATGCGCGGCTGGAGGGGCTGGCGGGTGTGGCGATCGAACGCGTGGAGACGAGCGTGCGCGGGATGAGGTTGAAGGAGCGCGGACCCTTGCTGGTGACGCACTGGGGTGTGAGCGGCCCGGGGATTTTGAAACTCTCGGCGTGGGGTGCGCGGGACCTCGCGGCGATGGATTACAAGTTCACGCTCGTGGTGAATTTCGCGCCGGAGCACTCGCGGGAGATGCTGGTGAAAGAGTTGGCGGCGGCGCGGGAGAAAAATCTGAAGAAGCAAGTGACAACGTGGAGTCCGGTGGCGGGGGTGCCGCAGCGATTTTGGGAGCGATTGGTGGTGGCGGCGGGAATCGGGGCGACGACGCCTTGGACGAATGTGGGCAATGCGGGAATCGCGGCATTGGCGGCGCAGGTGGGCGCGGCGGAGTTTGCCGTGAGCGGGAAGAGCACGAACAAGGATGAGTTCGTGACGTGCGGCGGCGTGCGATTGCGCGAAGTGGAATTTCGGACGATGGAAAGCCGGTTGTGCCCGGGGCTGCATTTTGCCGGCGAGGTGTTGGACATCGACGGGGTAACAGGCGGGTTCAATTTTCAGGCGGCGTGGACAACGGGGTGGTTGGCGGGGCGGGCGATGGCGGGGGCAGATGGAGCGCAATCAGTTTGAACACAGCGCGAGCCCGGTTTTCGTCGTTTCATATGAAGCACTTCAGGAAGCCTCTTGTGCTCGTCGTAATCGGTTTCACGGGGTTGCTCTTTTCGGCGGGCTGCGTGAGCCAGATTGCAAGGAGCGAGATGACGCGGCGAAACGAAGCGGAGTTTAAAAAAGGCAAGATCACGCCGGCGCAGTACCGGAAGCAGCGGGATGAGATTGATCGCAACTTAAAGTGAGTGTCGTCGGCCTGAAATCAATGAGCACACCCCCTAAAAACTATTGGTTTCCGGCGAAGACGTTTGGCTGGGGCTGGGGCTTGCCGACGTGCTGGCAAGGTTGGGTGGTGACGGTGGCTTACGTCGTTTTGTTGGGGGGCGGGGCTTTTGTGATCGAGCACTCGAAGCGGTTCACGTCGTTTTTTGTTTTATACTCGTTGGCGCTGTCGGCGGTGTTGGTGGCGGTGTGTTGGTGGAAGGGCGAGCCGCCTCGGTGGCAGTGGGGCGGAGATGACGCGGCGGGCGGGAAAAAATAAGCGGCGCGTCTGAAGCGTGCGCGTCGGCTTGGCGCTTGCTGAGATTGGACACGGGATCTGTGATTCAAGCGCGCCCGCTTATGACCTCCTACTGGCAACTCCTGCAACTGATCCTGCCCGTCTTTGCGTTAATCGCCATCGGCGTGGTGGTGCGGCGGGTGCACTGGATTGAAGGGGAGGCGGAAGCGAGTCTCTTAAAGCTCGTCGTAAATGTCCTTTTTCCATGCCTCATTTTCGAATCGATCACGGGGAACGCGGCGTTGCAGGACGCGAAGAATGTGTGGATGCCGCCATTGATGGGATTTGTGGTAACGGCGGGTGGATTTCTGTTGGGACGGGTGATCGGGAAGGCCGCGGGGCTCACGGTGGGCACGGGGCTCCGGACGTTTGCGCTTACCGTTGGGATCGCGAACTACGGCTACTTGCCAATGCCGATCATGGCGGGGATTTGGGGGCCGGAGAGCCGGGGCGTGTTGATGGTGCACAATGTGGGCGTGGAGGCGGCGCTTTGGACGGTGGGCGTGCTCGTGTTGAACGGACTGTCGCCGCGCGACGGTTGGCGGAAGCTGGTGAATCCGATCATGGTCACGCTGGTGGTGGCGGTGGTTTTGAATCTCGCGGGGGCGGCGCCGCTCTTGCCGAAAATTTTCACCGATCTCGTCCACTCGCTGGCGGTGTGCGCGATCCCGCTGGGGATTCTGATGACGGGAGTGAGCCTCGCAAACTACCTCGGCGAGGTGCGGGCGCTTATGCAGCCGAAGATCACGCTGCTGGCGTGCGTGGTGCGCTTGGGGATTTTCCCGGTGTTGATTTTGGCGGCGGCGAAGTGGCTCCCGCTTTCGATTGAGCTGAAGCGCGTGCTCGTGGTGCAGGCGGCGATGCCGGCCGGCTTGATGCCGATCATCATCGCCCGGCACTATGGCGGACAGCCGCTCACCGCCGTTCAGATCGTGCTCGGGACGACGGTACTCGCGCTGCTCACAATCCCGCTGTGGCTTAAGGCGGGATTGGCGTGGGTGGGGGCTTAGTCTTCCGACGCGAGTTCTTTGCGGAATTTACCACTAGTCCGATCATTGTTGCGGCGGTCGGTGCGGGTGCGGGAGCGTTCGCGGAGCATCCGGTCGAGGCGGTCGGAAAGGAGGTCGAGGGATTTGTAGGCGTCGTCGGAGCGGACGCTGGCGATGAGATCGGGGCCGCCGATCTCGATGTGGCCTTTGGCGGCAAACTGGTCGCCGACGCCGCGGGTGTGATCGTGCTCGAGGTCGATACGCACGCGCACCAAGTGATCATTGTGCCGGAGCAGGCGCTCGGCGACGCCGAGGGCGTGGTCGCGCAGGGCCGGGGTGATCTCGAGGTGAACCCCTCGGACGATCACTTTTTCAACGAGCTCGGTGGGGGCGGTAGGGCGGGTGGGGTTGGAGGCGAGTTTGAGTTTCATGCGCTCGTTTCGACGCGTGATTCCCCGGGATGTTCGGTGGAAAATCCCTCAACAATTCAAGGTGTGGTTTCCCAAGGTGCGGCGGAGGAGAACCTTCCCCGTTTGGATCGCGGTCTGCTCAGCGCTTTTTGTTCAGCGCGGCGGCGAACCAGTCGTTGTTCACGGGCGCGGCGGCGCGCGGTGCGGCGGGGGCGACGGCTGGACGGGGGCTTCCGTTGCCGAAGGCAGCGCGCGGAGCGCCCGGGCCGTTCGGGGTCTTGGGTCCGATCACGGGGTTGCTGCGCATCGAGAGGGCGATGCGCTGGCGGGGAAGATCGACCTCGGTGACCGTGACGGAAACCTTCTGGCCGGGCTTCACCACGGCTGCGGGCTCTTTCACGAAGCTGTCGGCGAGCTGGCTGACGTGGACGAGGCCGTCTTGGTGGACGCCGATGTCCACGAACGCGCCGAACGCGGTGACGTTGGTGACGATGCCGGGGAGCTTCATGCCGGGCTTGAGATCCTCGGGTTTGTGGACGCTGGCCTCGAAGGCAAAGACTTCGAATTTCTCGCGCGGGTCGCGGCCGGGTTTGGCGAGCTCGGCGACGATATCGGTGAGGGTGGGCAGGCCGACGTCGGCGGTGACGTAGTTCTCCAATTTGATTTTCGACCGGGCGAGGCCGTCGCGGATGAGATCGGGCACGGTGACGCCGAGGTCGGCGGCCATTTTCTCGACGAGGGCGTAGCGCTCGGGATGGACGGCGCAGGTGTCGAGCGGGTGGACGGCGTCGCGGATGCGGAGGAACCCGGCGGCCTGCTCGAAGGCCTTGGGGCCGAGGCGCGGGACGGATTTCAGCTCGGAGCGGGACTTGAACGGTCCGTTTTCGTTGCGGTGGGCGACGATGGCGGCGGCGGTGGTGGCGTTGAGACCGGAGACGTAGCTGAGCAGTTGTTTTGACGCGGTGTTGAGTTCGACGCCCACGCCGTTGACGGAGCTGACGACGGTGTCGTCGAGGGAACGTTTGAGCGCGGATTGATCGACGTCGTGCTGGTATTGGCCGACGCCGATGGATTTCGGGTCGAGTTTCACGAGTTCGGCGAGCGGGTCCATGAGGCGTCGGCCGATGGAGACGGCGCCGCGCACGGTGAGATCGTGGTCGGGAAATTCTTCGCGGGCGACGTCGCTGGCGGAGTAAATCGAAGCGCCGGATTCATTGACCATCACGATGGGAATCGAAGCGGGCAGGCCGAGAGTGCGGACGAAAGACTCGGTCTCGCGCCCGCCGGTGCCGTTGCCGATGGCGACGGCCTCGACTTTGAAAAATTTCACGAAGCCGAGGAGCTTCTCTTTGGCATCGGCCTCCATGCGGTCAGGGAAAACGACGTCGTTGTGGAGCAGCTTTCCCTGGCGATCGAGGAGGACGACTTTGCAACCGGTGCGGATGCCGGGGTCGATGGCGAGGACGGCGCGCTGGCCGAGGGGCGCGGCGAGGAGGAGCTCGCGGAGGTTGGAGGCGAAGACCTTGATGCCCTCGGCGTCGGCGCGCTTTTTGGATTCGAGGCGCATCTCGGTTTCCATCGCTGGGCAAAGGAGACGTTTGCAGGCGTCTTGGACGGCGAGACGGACCTGGGCGGAGGCGGCGTTTTTGGTTTTGGCGAAGAGCGGTTCGACCTCGGCGGGCGCGGTGGCTTCGTCGGGGAGTTGCACGCGCATCATGAGAAATAGCTCTTTTTCACCGCGGCGCATGGCGAGGACGCGGTGGGACGGGGCTTTGGCGAGAGGCTCGCTCCATTCGAAGTAGTCTTTGAACTTCGCGGCTTCGGGCGCGGTGTCTTTGCCGAGAAGAACTTTGGAGGAGACGACGGCGTCGCGCTGGTAGATGACGCGGAGGCGGGCGCGGGCGTCTTTGTCGTCGCTGACGCGCTCGGCGATGATGTCGCGGGCGCCGGCGAGGGCTTCGGCGGAGTTCTCAATTTTCGATTTCTGGTTTTTACCGTCGTCGGCGGTGTAGTCGTTACCGACGAGTTTCTCGGCCTCGGCGACGGGATCGGTGGTGTCGGCTTGGGCGAAGATCAGTTCGGCGAGGGGCTCGAGGCCCTTTTCTTTGGCGATGGTGGCTCGGGTCCGTTTTTTCGGACGGAACGGAAGATAGATGTCCTCGAGGACGGTGAGTGAATCGGCGGCGTTGACGGCTTTTTCGAGGGCGGGAGAGAGGAGGTTGCGTTCCTTGAGCGAGGCGAGGATGGAGGCGCGGCGTTCGTCGATGGCGCGCATTTGCTCGAGTCGGTCGCGGATGGCGGTGATCTGGACCTCGTCGAGTTCGCCGGTGGCTTCCTTGCGGTAGCGGGCGATGAACGGCACGGTGGCGCCCTCGGCAAAAAGCTGCGCGGTGGCGGCGACTTGGTGGACCTTGAGGTTGAGTTCCTGCGTGACGCGGAGGACGTGGTCGGGGTTGGGCAATTCCATTGGTTTTTGAAAAAGAGAGCCGAGCAGAGAGGGCGGCGAGGTGCGGGCAACCACGAAAGTGATGGGACGCGAAGAAGAAACTCCGGGGGTTGTCAGAGCCGTTGAAATCTGCCGGCGTGGGGACGCTTGAAGACCGATTCCATGGATTCGTGTTGCGCGCCCGGGCGCCCAAAAACCACCGCGGCCGTCGCGGCGGTGGTGCCAAAACTTGAGGTATCGCAGGCGGCGGGGTCCACGACGGGTATGGCCCTGATTTCGGCGGGCGAGTTCGAGATGGGGACGGATGGCGATTACGGATTTCCGCTCGACGGCGAAGGTCCGGCCCATGCGGTGAAGTTGGCGGCATTCTATCTCGACGCGACGTGTGTGACGAACGAGCAGTTCAACGCGTTTGTGAACGCGACGGGGTACAAGACCGAGAGCGAGCGCTTCGGTTGGAGCTTTGTCTTTTTCGGGCATCTTTCGCCCAAGCAACAGGCGACGGCGGTGCGCCTGCGCGTGTTGGGGAGCGAGTGGTGGTGCCGGGTTGATGGTGCGACGTGGCGACATCCAGAGGGGCCGGGTTCGCACATCAAGCAACGCTGGGCGCACCCGGTAGTGCAGGTGTCGTGGAGCGACGCGGTCGCCTACGCCACCTGGGCGGGAAAGCGCCTGCCGACGGAGGCCGAGTGGGAATACGCCGCGCGGGGTGGTCTCGCGCAAAAACGGTTTCCGTGGGGCGACGAACTGGAGCCGGAGGGACGTCACCGCATGAACGTCTGGCAAGGGGTGTTTCCGGCCGCGAACACCGAGGCCGACGGGCATTTCGGCCCGGCCCCGGCGAAGAGTTATCGAGCCAACGGCTACGGCCTGTATCAAATGACGGGCAATGTGTGGGAGTGGTGCGCGGATTGGTTCGACGCGGCCACCTACCGGCACAACGCGCGCGGGCAGCCCTGCGTGAATCCGACGGGCCCGACAACCGGGGAGCGTCGGGTGATGCGTGGCGGCAGCTACCTGTGCCATGCGAGTTATTGCAACCGCTACCGCACGGACGCACGCAGCAGCAACACGCCCGACAGTGCTACCACCAATCTCGGCTTCCGGTGCGCGCGCGACGCGGCTTGATCGGGACTGGCAGACCGTTTTCGCTCACGCTTCCCCCCAACCAAAACTTCATGTCCGCCATCAACACGTTTCTCCTCCAGAACAATCTGCGCATCGCGACCAATCCCTGCGTGTCGCCCGATTTTTGCCTCGATTGGGCGGGATTGCGGGCCGCGATTGAAAACGGGCAGCCGATCCACGTCTGGCCGCACAGCTGCTTTGAAACGGCGGCCGGTTCCTGGACGTTGCTGGAGGACACCGCTACCGGCGATTGCGCTTGGCGGCTCGAAGCGGCTGGTGGCGGAGCGCCTGTTGACGTGCTGGCGGACGGCGCGGCGTTGAAGGACGGGGCGGTCATTTTTCCCGCGACGTTCGCGAATCTCCTGCGCCTCAAGAATCTCATCCAAGAGCACAACCCTGCCTCGACGATTTTCCCCAGCGCCACCGCGCAACTCGGCCGTAGCACGCTTGGAGTGGGCGCGCGTTTCACGACGCTGCACTGGCCGGCGGTCGAGTGGGCGATGGCGCAGCTCGGCATCGGCGTGACGGCCAACCAAAACTCGATCCCGCGCGAACTTGTTTACGACACCGATGTGATGCTCGCGGGCAAACTCGACTCGGTGCCCTTTCCTTTCATCGGCACCAACGTCCCGGAGGGTCACCAAGGCCAAAGCGTCGAAGGCATGAGCCACGGCTGCGTGCTCTCGAAACTGAAAACGGGGTTTCGCACGCGCGGGATCGCTTGGTCGTTCAACGCCGACCACCAGCCGATCGGCGGCAAATTTGACTCACGTGAAGACGCGCTCGTCACCGGCTGCGTGCTGGCGAGCTATATCACGTTCGATCTCTCCCCGGAACTCGCGCAGACCAAAGTCGCCGACGATGCCGCCGCTTGGTGTGCGGCGAACGTTCCGGCCGCGCTCATCTCGACGGTCAAAGCCCGGGTGGCCCAAGTGGGGCTCACGTTGAACGAGGCGGATTTCTCCAAGCTGCTCGCCTACGTTTGGCCCTCGTTGCAAAAGATGAAAACGCGCGACGACAAATATGCCGCCGCCCGGGCGAAGCTTTTCACAACCGACGCGGGCCGCGCCTACCTCCGCGAGTTGTCCATCGACGAATTGCCCGGACTGACCACGCCCGAAACTACCGCCATCATGCTCGCGCTCTGCGAGGCGTTGGGGATGAAGATCCACTTCGTCGCACCGGCGTTTGGCTTTCAAAAAAACATGCCGTATCCCGACAACGTCGCGTTGCGCGGGCTCATCGAGAAGCAATGGGCGGTGTGCAAAGACTTCGGCGCGAGCATCGGATTTCACTCGGGCTCCGGCAAATCCGCCGAGAATTATCAAGTCATGGGCGAGGTCACGGGCGGACGCCTCGAGATCAAGACCAGCGGCCGCTACACCTACGAGATGGGTCGCGCGCTCTTCGCTTCGAAAAACCCCGCGGACCAAGCGCTGTGGCGCGACTGGTATAAGTTTACCGTCGAGCTCGCGATTCTCGGTGCTTACAGCGCCGATGCGACGGAGCAGAAGATGGCGCGCATCTTCGTCACTGATGCGCTCTCGAAGTGCGGGCGGGGCGTGGATGTGTTTTCCAGCCCGACGGTCACGCGCTCGGCGATCGAGTCGCTCGCGCCAAGTCCGGAGCATATGTTTTGGTTCGAATATAATTTTCTCCATGTGCTTGCGGCGGGCGGTCGGGCGGAGAAGGCCGCCCTCGGCGACCACACGCCGGCGGGGTATCGGCAGCGTGCGCGCTTCTACGCGATCAGCGATGAAGGCCGGCTCAATTTCGCGAAAAACATCGCGACCTATCTCGTCTTTCTGGCGCAAAACACCGGGCTCGCGCCGGCGGCCGTCTGTGAGACGGCCCGCGCGAAACTCGCCGGTTATCAAAATCTCGCCTCACTTCTCGCCGGCATCGCACGGTAAATTCCGCTCCGCCTGACCTCTCCTGCAATCTCTCCGCTTGAATCGCACGCAAGCGGGCTCCTACCTCAAACTCCTCCCATGCCCGCCTTCATCCACGACGATTTCCTGCTCTCAAATCCCGCTGCCCGCGAACTCTACCACACCTACGCGAAGTCGGAGCCGATCTACGACTATCACTGTCACCTGCCGCCGGCACAGATCGCGAACAACCACCGCTTCGCCGACCTCGCCGAGATCTGGCTCGGCGGCGACCACTACAAATGGCGCGCGCTCCGCACCAACGGCGTGGCGGAACGATTCGTCACGGGCGACGCCTCGCCGCGCGAGAAGTTCGACGCGTGGTGCGCGACCGTGCCGCAGACGCTGCGTAACCCGCTCTACCATTGGTCGCACCTCGAGCTGGCGCGCTATTTTGGCGTCACCGACATCATCAACCCCCAAAGCGCCGACTCGATTTGGGAGCGGGCCAATCCGCAGCTGGCCACGATGCGCGTGCATGACTTTCTGACCAACTCCAAAGTCGCCGTGGTCTGCACGACGGACGATCCGGCCGATTCCCTCGAGCTACACCAGAAGATCCGCGCGAGCGATTTAAAGACCCGGGTTTACCCGACCTTTCGTCCCGACAAAGCCTTCGCCGTGGGTGCGCCCGCGGTGTTCAACGCCTACATGGAAAAACTCGCCGGAGCGGCCGGCGGTTCGTTTGCGGCGAACGGGATCCGGACCTTTGATGATTTTCTCGGGGCGCTGAAAAAACGTCACGATGACTTCCACGCCATCGGTGGCCGCGTCTCGGACCACGGCCTCGAATCCGCGCTCGCCGAGCCCTGCACGCACGCTCAGGCGCAGGCGGTGTTCGATGCGGCGCGGGCGGGCCGCGTGCCCTCGGCCGAAGAAATCGCGCGCTATGGTTCGTATCTGATGCTCGAGCTCGGCCGCTGGGACGCCGCGCGCGGCTGGACGAAGCAACTTCACCTCGGCGCGCTGCGGAACAACAACACCCGCCTGCTCGGCAAGCTCGGGCCCGACACGGGTTTTGATTCGATCGGCGATTTCCCGCAGGCGGTCGCGCTTTCGCGTTACCTCAATGCGCTCGATGCCACCGACCAGCTCCCGCGCATGGTCATCTACAACTTGAATCCCGCCGACAACTACGTCTTCGCGGCGATGGTCGGCAATTTCCAGGACGGCACGATTCCCGGGAAAATCCAGTTTGGCAGCGGCTGGTGGTTCCTGGACCAGAAGGAGGCGATGGAGTGGCAGCTCAACTCGCTGTCGAACCTCGGCCTGCTCTCGCGCTTCGTCGGCATGCTGACGGATTCACGCAGCTTCCTGAGTTATCCGCGCCACGAGTATTTCCGCCGCACGCTGTGCAACCTGCTCAGCGGAGACATCGCCCGCGGCGAGATTCCAAACGACATGGGCCTCGTCGGCGGGATGGTGAAGAACATCTGCTTCGCCAACGCGCGGAATTATTTCGGCTTGGAGTTAGCGCCGGAGTTTGCGGCGAAGTAACGGGTCGGGGTCCGGCGTTCGGAGCTGGCTCCCCCGGGCAAGATTCGGTGGGCTGGCGCGGTGGAGAAAGAGCTCATCATTACATCGATTGGATCGGTCTTGATGTTCGGCTGCTGGCTTTGGGCTGGGGGCAGATGAGAAGCCGAAGCTGGACGCTTCCGAGCTTTCGCACTTCATGGGCGAATCGGACGGTTTAATCCCTTTTCGTTTTTGAATATCTGTTTCGTTTTTAATCCTCAGGCGGGCCCGGCGCGGGACCGGTCCAAGCTGCTTCGGTTGATCGAGGATTTTTTGAAAACGACCAAGGTCACAGGGTCGGTGTGTTTGACCGAGCGACGGGGGCACGCGACGGAGCTTGCGGCGGCGGCGGTGAAGGCCGGGGCCAACGTGGTGGTGGCGGTGGGCGGTGATGGCACGGTGAACGAAGTCGCTGGTGCCTTGGTCGATTCGACGGCGGCGCTGGGCATCGTGCCTTGCGGTTCCGGCAACGGGCTCGCGCGGCATCTGGGGATCTCACTCCGGCCGGCGTTCGCGTTGGCGGGATTGGCGAGCGGGCGAGTCCGCCGGATCGACGCGGGTGAGGCGAATGGCCGACTCTTTTTCTGTGCGATGGGCACGGGTTTTGATACGGCGGTGCTGACGAGTTTCGAGCGGTTGGCGCGGCGCGGGTTTGCGGCGTATTTCGTCGCGGCGATGCGGGCGTTTTCGAGTTACCGGTGCGAGGCCTACGGCTTGCGGACCGGAGCGGGCGAAGTCGAGGTGAGGCCCGCGCTCTTCGTGACCGTCGCAAATTCCGACCAGCTCGGGAACAACGCGCGCATCGCACCCGGCGCACGGGTGGATGACGGGCGGTTGGATCTCGTGGTGATTCCGCCGGTGGGCTGGCTGTCGGGATTGCCGTTGGTGGGGCGACTTTTCGCGGGCTCGCTGAATGGCGGCGCCGGTGTGGGACGATGGACGGGGGAGCGCTTTGTGGTCACGCGGGCGGCGGCGGGGCCGATTCACTTCGACGGGGAGCTGGTGCAGACGGCGGCGGAGATTTCCGTGCGGGTGCGGCCGGGTTGCCTGCGGGTGATCGGGCCGGTGCGAAACGATTAGGGATGAATCAAGGGCAGGGGCTCGTTGCGGAAGCGGCGGTAGACCGTGAAGTCGCGGACGTCGGTCGTGATGATTTTCGCCTTGGGGAAGCGTTCGGAGAGGACGACGAGGGAGGCGTCACCGGCGTCCATTTGGGGGTAATGTCTGAGAAGGGCAGAGGCGCGGTCGCCGTGGTCGGACCAAACCGGGATGAGGTTGAGCCGTTTCTCCTCCACCATGCGGATGAGCACGAGTATCGCGGGCCGTTCGAGACCCAAGAGATGACAAGCCTCACCGAAAACGATTTCGGTGGTGAATACAGGTTCGTCGAGCGTCGCAACCACTCCAACGCTCCACGCGTGCCATTGGTCACGAGAGGAAAGCGCCCCGACCAAGGGGCCTGCGTCTATGAGGTATCTAATTGCCGAAGCCTTCACGCATCGAGAGGTCGGGCGGTGCGTTTTTGACCATGCCGATGAAGGGCTTCATGCCTGCGGCGAACGACGGACCGGAGCCGCGCTTTCGGAGCGCGGACGAAGTCGGCCGGCGCTGGCGGCGGACTTTTTTCGCGGGGGCGGTAGGCGAAGAGGGCATGGAGGAAACGTCGCGGTTGAAGGCATGGAGTCAAGCGAGGCCAAGGGCGGCGCGGGCGGCGGTGGCCATCACGGGGGCGGTGGTGGTGGCGGGGACGCCGGTCCAGATTTCGAGGGCTTTGGCCCCCTGATGGACGAGCATCGCAAGCCCGTTGGCGTGGGGCAGACCGAGGGCGGCAGCGCGGGCGAGGAGCGCGGTCTGCGGCGGGTTGTAGATCATATCGAAGACGGCGGCGACATTGGGCAGCGAGGTGAGATCGACGGGAATCTCGTCGGTGGGGCGGAGGCCGGCGCTGGTGGCGTTGATCAGGAGCGTGCCTGACGGCAGATCGGCGGGCGGCGCGGCCGGAGTGAAACCACGGAGCGGAATGTCGGCTGCGAGCGGGGCCAGATGGGCGAGCAGGGTGCGGAGATTGGCCTCGGTGCGGTTTGCGATCCAGAGTGAGGCGCAACGGCGTTGGAGACATTCGACGGCGGCACCGCGGGCGGCCCCGCCGGCCCCGAGCAGAACGACGTGGGCGCCGGTGAGCTCGAGGCCGAGGGTTTCGCGGATGGCCGCGGCCAGGCCGTAGCCATCGGTGTTGTGTCCGCGCCAGCCGGCGGGCGTGTGCAGCAGTGTGTTGATGGCGCCGATGGGGCGGGCGATGGGTTCGATCGCGGCGACGCGGTCAACCGCGAGGACTTTGTGCGGGACGGTGAGGTTGAGGCCGTGGAAATTTTTCGCGTGGAAGAGATCGAGGGCGCGCGGGAGGTCATCGGGATGAACCTCGAAGCGAAAGTAACGCCAGTTGGAGAACCGGGGGGTCGCGACGGCGAGCGAGGCGAGGGCGGCGTTGTGCATGGCCGGGCTGATCGAGTGCTTGATCGGGTGGCCGAGCACGGCAAGGGCGGTGCCGGGGAAAGACCAGCCGTCGAGATCGGCGAGACTGCACGTGGGATCGGATGGCGCCATGCAAACAGCGTGGGGTTTGGGGCTCGGCGGCGAAAGCAAGAAACGCGGCCCGCCGATCAGGCCGGACTCGCCGGAGGAAAGAAATTGGGCAACAGATGGCGGTCGGTCATGGGCAGGTGAAATACCGGGGTGGTGGAGCCCGACATCGGCGGAACAATCCAATCCCATTGCGCGGAAAGGGGGCGGCCGGCGCTTTCCTCTTGGGTGGCGAAGCGCATGAACTGAGCGCTTGCGGTGTGGTGGTCCACGAGGGTCACGCCGGCGGCGGCATAGGAGTGGAGGACCGCGACGTTGAGCTCCAGCAGGGCGCGGTCGCGCCAAAGGGATTGAGGGGACGACAGGTCGAGTCCGAGCCGTTGCGCGATGGCGGGGAGTTGATGATAGCGGGCTTCGTCACCCAAATCGCGGGCGCCGATCTCGGTGCCCATAAACCAACCGCTGAACGGTGCGGCCGAGAACTCGGTCGACGCGGCGATCAACCGGTGATCGGAAATGGTGGGCAATGCATACCAGCGGAGGCCGAGATCGCCGAACCAAGCCAGCGTGGGGTGGGTGAGATGAACCTCGCGGATGAGCCCGGGGGGCAGGGGGAAGAGGCGGGGTTTTTCGCCGGCGCCGGTTATGATCCAAGGGAGCAGATCAAAAGGAGTCTTGGTCGAGGGTGGAGTCCAGCCCATGGCGAGGGCGCGTTCTGTAAAGGAAAGATTTTGGGGGTCGCCGAGAATCCGGGCTCCGTCGCGATAGCCGGCGTATCCCGCCAGCTGGCGATTTTCGATCCGCGGACCGGGCAGGTGCGCGGTGGAGGGTGCGAATACGGTCATCGTCGGACGGATCGAGCCGGAATTGGTAGCCTCGGCGATGTGCGCGCAGAGCTCGGAGAATATAGCCTCGGCTCCGGCGAGGTGCCGGCGGTCGCGCACCTTCAGACCGCGCCAGAAGAGTCGCCCGATGCAGCGGGCGTTGTTGCGCCAGGCCATGCGGCCGGCATGGGTGAGTTCGTCGCTGGTGAACGGGGCGGGTTGGCCGGCGGCGAGGGCGGCGCGGTAGATGGTGGTGCGCTCTGCGAGGGGTGCGGCCAACATGCCAAATGCGAAAGCATCGCTCAGGAAATCCGTGATTTCTTCGGTTTGAAGCGGAGGCGGCGGGCCGGGGAGCGGCGGATTCGAGGGCGCGTGAAATGGGCACTTCCGGAGGGACATAGGTTAAAAAGATACCGACGAGCGACGAGGGCGCAAATGCGGCCCGAGGAGCGACGGGCAATTGGAAATCAAGTCAGTGGCTTCGGTGGCCGTGGCGCGATTAGAAGCCCGACGGGGAGAGCGGGCCGCCGGGACGACTGGCTCCACGGGGATGGCGAGAGGTCACTCGGGCTCGCGGGTGTGGGTGGTCTCGAAATCGGTGATGAAGCTGGCGAAAAGGCGGGCGCGGGCGGGTTCGCCGGAAACGGTGTAGTGGTGCACGAGGTTACGGCAGCAGCGGCAGAGGACCTCGTGAATGGCGGTGGGCATGAGATCGGCGGGCTGGGGTGAAGTGCCTTGGGCGATGAGAAAGGCGATGACCTCGTCGGGGTCGCGGAAGAGGCCGCGATCAAACGGGTCGACGTAAAACGGAATCTCATCGTCGAAGCAGCCGACGAGGAAGTGGCCGGGCAGGCCGACGGGCTCAAGTGCGAGGCCGAGGCGTTCGGCGACCAGCAGGTAGACGAGGCTGAGAGAAATGGGCAGGCCGATGCGGCGCGTGAGGACGCTGTTGAGGAAGCTGTTTTGCGGGTCGGTGTAGTGCTCGACGTTGCCGCGAAACCCCCATTCGTGGAACATCACGCGGTTGATGATTCGGCATTTCTCCCGGGAGCTGGCGGGTTCGGCGATGAGCTCGGTGCAGCGGGCGGCGATGGCGTCGAGCTGCTCACAGCAACGGCCCACGTCAAGGGCGGGATTGACGGTGCGGGCGAGCAGGAGGGCGCCGGTTTCCAGTTCGTAGTGAAGTGAACCGATGAAAGTGCGGAACTCGGCGACGGGGTCGGAAAATTTCAGCTCGTTGAGAAACCAGGCGGCGTGAGCGGCGAGGGCGGGGTCGGGACCGTGACTGAGCTCGCGCAGAAACGGCGCGGTTTCAGGGCCGAGGGCCGTGAACCGGGCGAGGAGGGCGCGGCGCACGGACGGGCTGGGGTCGTCGAGTAGACGCAGCAGCGCCGAGAGTTGGGCGGAGCTCGGCGCGGTGGTTTCCAAGCGGGAAAGGCGAGAAGGAATTTTCGCGGGAGGCAATGCGGAAGGCGGCGCGCGGGCGGCGCCCTACCTTGCGGAATTGAAACGAATTTTTTCCTCTTCGCGGTCGATGAAAGGGACGCCTTTTTCCATCCACTCGGGGGCGGGGGCGCCGCGGAGGTAGTGCTCGAAGAATTGCCAAGCGCGGCGGGCGAAATCCTTTTGGTCCGCGCGGCGGCGGAGGCCGTGGAGCCCGCCGTTGTAGTTCCAGAGCCAAGCGGGTTTGTCGTAGCGCCGGAGGGCGAGGAAGAGTTCGATGCCTTGATACCACGGAACGGCGTCGTCGGCGTCGTTGTGCAGGAGCAGGAGGGGCGTGGTGATGCGCTGCACGTGGAAGATGGGGGAGTTTTCGATGTAGAGGTGCGGCGCTTCGGCGAGGGGGCGGCCGAGGCGGCTTTGGGTTTTCTCGTATTGGAACTGACGCGGCATGCCGGAGCCCCAGCGGATGCCGGAGTAGGCACTGGTCATGTTGCCCACCGGGGCGCCGGCTTCGGCGGCGCGGAAAAGCGAGGTTTGCGTGAGCATGTAGGCGATTTGGTAGCCGCCCCAGGAGTGGCCGGAGATGCCGATGGCCTGCTCGTCGACGAAGCCTTGGCGGACGAGGCTCTCGATGGCGGGGAGCACGGCGCGCAGCGCGCTTTGGCCGGGCTGACCCTCGGTGTAAACGATGTCGGGGGTGAGGATAAGGTAGCCGTTGCTGGTGTAGAGGGGGAAACTGACGTTGTGGCCGGGCGCTGGGGGTTTGAAGGTGTGGACGTCCTGCGACAGGCGCTCGTAGATGTAGACCATGAGCGGGTATTTTTTCGTGGGATCAAAGTCGGCGGGCTTGTAGAGCGCGGCGCTGAGTGGGACGCCGTCGGTGTTGCGGAAGGGGACGAGTTCGGCCCGGCCCCAAGCGAAGGGCGTGAGCTGGGCGCCGCCGGCGGTGACTTGGGCGGGGGCGGCGAAGGCGGAATCGGTGGTATGGTAGTCGGGAAATTCGTCGAAGCGGGCGGCGCTCACGAGCAGGACATCGGCGTCTTTGGCGCGGGTGACGTAGCGGTAGTTTTTGTCGCCCCAGAGGAGGCGGCTCGGGGCGGTGCCGGGGGCAGCGTCGAAGCGGGTTTGGAAGAAACCGGAGGCGCGCGTCTCCTCGCTCTCCCCGCGGAGGGTGAGGGGCTTGGCGGGGTCGAGGCCGCGGTCGTCGATGTCGTCGTCGATGGGCTCGATGTTTTGGACGCGGAGCTGGGTCTTGGTCGCGCGGCCGGAGGCGGCGGTGAGATTTTTGGCGGGGCGGGCGTCGGCCCAGAGCTGCCAGACATCGTAGCGGTCGTAGATGAGGAGCGACTGGCTGTCCTTGGTCCAACCGGCTTGGCCATAGGGACCGGCGGGCGAGGGGGAATCGTGGTCTTCGTTGTGGACGGCAACGCCGAGGGTGGAGGTGAGGTTGCGCGTGGTGCCGTCGGTGGTGTTGAGCACGTGCCAGTGATTGGACTGGTAGTAGAGGGCCCAGAGGCCGTCGGGTGACCAAACCAGGGCGGTGCCGGCTCCGCCGTTTTCGCTGCGGAGTTCCTTGAGGGCGGGTTTGCGGGCGCCGGTGAGGGGATCGACGAGGAGTATGTCGGTGTAGCGGCCGTCGTAATCGGCGCGGCGGCGGTAGGCGCGGTCGTCTTGGCCGAGGGCGCGGGTGCCGTCGTCGCTGAGCGTGACGGTGGGCAGGGTGACATCGGCGAGCTGGGTGTACCGATTGGTGGCGAGATCGAGCACGCCGCGATAGGTGCGGTTGCGCTCGAGGGTCGCGCGGACTTTTTGCATGGGCTGGACGATATCGTCGTTCCAGCGCCAGAGATCGGCGGAGACGCGGGATTCTGCGTCGAGGGCGGCGTCGGGATCGCGGGCGGGTTTGGGGGGCGGGGCGGCGGGGACGTAGAGTTTTTTGCCGTCGCGGGAGAACGCGATTGGCCCCTTGTCACTCACCGTGAAGGCGGCGGGGAAGTGGGTAGTCGTTGAGGAGACGAGCTCGGTGGCGGCGGCGGTGCCGCGTGGCCAGTGGTAGAGTTTGAAGCGCGCGGATTTCGGGGCAGGTGTGGCGGCGACGTCGTCGCGGTCGCTGACGAAGGCGGCTTGGGTCTGGTCGCGGTCCCAAGCGAGTTTCAGGTATTTGCCTTTGCCGGCGAGGAGGGCGGCGGGGGCGGTGTCGGCGGGGGCGCCGGGAGTGAAAACATAAACGCCGTTGGTGGTGCCGATTTTGGCGGCGATGGTGGTGAGGAGGGTGCGGCCGTCGCGGGCGAGGCTGTAGTCGAGGACATCGGCGAAGGTGCGCTCGGCGGGGGTGGTGGCGGCGAGGTCGATGAGGACGAGATCGGTGCCGACCTCGGGTTTGGCGGCAGCGGAGCCGGTTACGGCTCGAGGGGCGGCTTGGTCGGGATCGGAGGCGGGAGTGGTGACCTCAGGCTTTTTTTCTTCGGGTTTCGCCTCTTTGAGATAGGCGAGCCAGGCGCCGGTTCTGGTGGAGAGCTGGTAGTTTTTAACGGAGGCAACGGTGGTGGATTTGCCGGTGGCGAGGTGGAGATAGAGGAGGCCGGGTTTCGGCATTTCGTCGGGCTTTTTCTTGGCTTTGCGGGCGGCGGCGAGGTCGGCCTTGGCGGGGTAGGTGCTGGCGACGAGGTGCGCGGAGTCGGCGGTGAAGGCGAGGCGGATGGTGGGCAGGGTGGGGGAAGCGTCGGGGTTGGCGGAGTCGGGCTGGGTGGGGGGCGGCGGGAGGGCGCCGACGGGGAGGCGTTGCTCGCGACCGGTGGCGAGTTCGCGCACGATGACTTCGCCGTCGCCGTCTTGCGGCATGAAGGAATAGGCGAGCCAGCGACCGTCGCGCGAGAGGGTGGGCGAGGCGAGGCTGCGCCAAGCGTCGAAATCGTCGAGGGAGAGCGGGCGTTTGGCGGCGGGGGTGGCCGGAGTGGATTCGGCGGCGAAGGCGGCGGTAGTAAGGGTAAAGGCCGCGAGCAGGGGCAACGTGAAGCGGAGGAGGGATCGCATGGGTAAAGGGAGGAGAAAAGAGAGAAGGACTGCTAATGAAATTCGCCACGGGGCGAATTTTTGGAAGAACGGCGGCTGATGGCGGACGGATTTCGGAAATTACCGCGCGCCGTAAAGGGCGGAGCCGACGCGGACCATAGTGCTGCCGGCGGCGATGGCGGGGGCGAGGTCGCTGCTCATGCCCATGGAGAGTTCAAGGAGGGGGACGCCGAGGCGGGCGGCGAGGTCGTCGCGGAGAGTGCGGAGATTCGTAAATGTGCGGACGGCGTGCTCGGCGGTTTCGGCCGCGGTGGAGCCAAGAGGAGCGATGGTCATGAGGCCGTCGAGGCGCAGGTTCTTTTTGGTGAGGGCGAACTCGACCAGGCGCGGAGTGTCGGCGAGATCGGCGCCGAATTTGGCGGGGTCGTTGCCGGCGTTGACCTGAAAGAGGATGGGGAGAACTTTGCCGAGCTCGGCGGCGGCGCGGTCGAGGTGGTTGAGGAGCTTTTCGCTGTCGACGCTTTGGACGCGGTCGAAGTGGGTGGCGGCGAGTTTGGATTTGTTGGACTGGAGGTGGCCGATGAGTTCCCAAGCGAGGGCGGGGGCGGCGCAGAGCGGGCGTTTTTCGGCGGCTTCCTGGACGCGGTTTTCGCCGACGGCGCGCAGGCCGTAGCGGGCGGCGAAATCGGCGGCGGCGACGGGGTGGGTCTTGGTGACGGCGAGCAATTCCACGGTGGTGGGATCGCGGCCGGCGGCGGCACAGGCGGCGGCGATTTGGGCGCGGACGGCGTCGGCGCGGAGGACAAATTCTGCGTAGGTGGGGGACATGGAATCGGCGGCGGCTGATTGGAAACCTCAATAAGAGGTTTGCGACAATGCTTAAGCCGTTGCTCCTTTGGGCTGACATCCTCGCAGCTTATGCAAATTGAAAACCTCAAAATCTTCGCCGATCTGGTCGAAACCAAAAGTTTCTCCAAAGCGGCCAAGCTGAATGGCATCACGCAGTCGGCGGTGAGCCAGCAAGCTCGGGCGATGGAGCGGCATTTCAAGACGCTCCTCGTCGACCGCAGCCAGAAACAATTTCAACTCACGCGGGAAGGATACCGCGTCTACGAGTCGGCGAAGGAGATGTTGCACACCTACGAGAAGCTGCAGTGCGAGTTGCAGGAAATGAAGAAGGTGATCAGCGGCACGATCCGGATTTCGACCATTTATTCGATCGGGCTGCACGAGTTGCCGCCGTTTATAAAAAAATTCCTGCATGATTTTCCTTCGGTCAATGTGCGCGTGGAATACCGCCGTTCGAACCTCGTCTACGAAGACATTTTGCACAACGCCGTGGACTTCGGGCTCGTGGCGTTTCCGCTCAAGCAGCGTCAGATCGAAGTGCTGCCTTTCCGCAACGATCATTTGGTCCTGATCACGTCTCCCGGGCATCCCTTGGCGAAGCGCACGGAGATCGAAGTGAAGGAATTGGCGTCGCAGAAGTTTATCGGTTTCGACCCCGACATTCCGACGCGGAAGGCGGTGGACCAGATTTTCCGCGACCATAAGCTGGAGATCGAGCCGGTGATGGAATTCGACAACATCGAGACGGTGAAGCGCGCGGTGGAGATCGAGCATGGCATCGCGATCGTGCCGCAGGCGACGGTGGCGCAGGAGGTGAAGCAAGGGAGCTTGGTCATGCTGCATTTTAAGGGGAAAACCTTCACCCGGCCGTTGGCCATTTTGCACCGCAAGGGCCGGGTGCTCACGCCGGCGATGAAGAAGTTTGTCGAAGTCCTCGGGCTGGATCTGCCCGAGATGCGGGACTCCTGAAACCGTAGAAAACGGGAATCGAGGCGGCCGGCGGGCGAACCAAAACCAGCGCGATGCACCGCTACGAGTTTCAACTCCATCTATCGGCGGAGCGCTGCCTCGATTATTACCGCGGGGCGGTGCGCCAGATCGTGGTGCGCTGTTCGACGGGGCAGAATGTGCAGTTTCCGGCGTCGCTTTTGCAGAAGTTCGTGAGCCCGGAGGGGATTCACGGCCGGTTCGTGTTGAGCTGCGACGAGCGGAACAAATGCCTCGGGCTGGAGCGGGTCGTCGAGGCGAGCTGACGGAGAAGCCCCGGCCGATTTTTTGGGCAAAATTGCGGGAAGAGAAATTGCCGCACGTGCTCTCACCTCCCTTTCTTTTCCCATGATGAAAACGCTCCGCACCGCTCTGTTGGTTTCATTTGCTCTGGTGGCCGCTCTGTCGGCCGGAGCCGAGACCGTCCCGCCGACGCCGGCGCCGGAGTGGAAGTTGAAGGACGTCGATGGCAAGGTCGTCTCGTCGTCCGATTTTAAGGGCAAGGTTGTGGTGATTGATTTTTGGGCGACCTGGTGCCCGCCGTGTATTGCCGAAATCCCCGGCTACATCGAGCTGCAGAAAAAATACGGCAAAGACGGACTCGTGATTGTCGGAATCTCGTTGGACCAGAAAGGGCCGTCGGTGGTGAAGCCGTTTATGGCCAAAATGGGGATAAATTATCCGATCGTGATGGCGGATGAGGACACGCCGGCGGCGTTTGGCGGGGTCGAGGCGATTCCCACGACGTTTATCATCGACCGGACCGGGATGATTCGAGACCGCAAGCTGGGGGCGGAGGCGGTGGAGAGCTACGAGCAGCGGTTGTTGGTCTATTTGAAGAAGTGATTGGCTGAGCGTGGGCGGACGCAGCGGGGGCGTGCGGCACGGTTTGGAAAAGGCGGAAGCGCTTTGGCGCGGAGCGAGGGATTTGGGCAAAATGAAGGGCCCGGCGATAACCCCTTAACGCCGGGCCCACTATTTTCTGTTCCGGTTTTCACCGGTCCAACGCTACCCCAAAACCCTGATTGGGTGCGTTCTTAATTTTAGCAGTGCCCGTGCCAACAAATCGCAGGTTTTGGAGATTTCCCAAAGTTTTTGAGTGAGACCAAAATTCGTGCGGACGGTGGGTCCGGTGTGATTCTATGGGAGGGAGCGGATCTGAACCTACGGGCAAGATGCTTGGGCCCCGGCTGTGCTGAAGGCGCGCTTTTGGAGCCGCTCAATCGCGGGCGAAAAGGGTGATTTTGGCGAGGGCGTCGGCGATGAGACGATCGCTACGGCAACGGGGGGTCTTGTTTTGGCCGCCCCATTTGCCTTGGTGCCGTAGCCAGTGTTCGAAGACGCCCGGCATGACGAGACGCACGAACGGAGCTTCGAGACCGCCGCCGAGGCGCTTGGCCTCGTAGTCGTCGTTGAGGCGTTGGAGTTCGACGTCGAGTTCGGCGGCGAGTTGCGGGCCGGCGGGAGTGAACGTCGTGCCTGGCTTGAGCTCGATCCACCATTCGTGGCGGCCGCGAGTTTGGCCGGTGGTGGAATTCACGAAGAGTGGGGCGACGTGGAAGTTGACGATGTTCCACTGGTGGCGGCGACAGACGGTGGTGAGCGCATCGGTGAGCTCTTTTTCGATGACGTGCTCGCCGAACGCGCTGAGTTGGAGCTGCGTGCGGCCGGCGTAGACGAGCCGGGGCGGTTCGATCGACGTGAAGCGCACGATATCGCCGATCACGTAACGTGCCAGACCGGCCGGCGTGGTGAGCAAGAGCGCGTAATCGATTCCGACTTTGACGCCGGCGAGGGGCACGGCCTTGTGGCCGATATTTGCGAGGTTGTTGGCGTCGAAATCGGCCATCGGCAGGAATTCGTAATAAATTCCGGCGTCGGTCATCAGGCGCAGACCCGCGATGGCTTCCGAATCCTGAGTGGCGATGAAGGCCTCGGAAGCCGGGTAAACCTCGTGGAAATTCACGCCGGGGCCGAGGGCGGCGCGCAGCTCTTCGGCGAACGGGCCGATGGGGACGCCGCCGTGGACCAAGCATTCCAAATTGGGCCAGATGCCCTGAAGATTACTGGCGCGGGCCTTACCCTGGGCCGAGTGGGCGCGGAGCGCTTCGGCAAGGATGAGGATCCAACTCGGGATGCCGGCGAGCAGAGAGATATCGAGCGAAGAAGTGCGGGCGGTGATGGCGGCGATTTTGGCGGGCCAATCGGCCATTTGGGCGATGGCGGCGCCGGGTTCGTAGAGGTGTTTCTCAACCCAAGGCGGCAGATTAAGCGCGGTGATCCCGCTGAGATCACCGGCGTAGGCTTGGAACGGTTTGGACTCGGGGATGGCGGAGAGTTTGGTCGCGCCGCCAAGGAACAGATGGCGACCGCGGAAGACGCCTGAGTTGCCGACCCGGGCCGTGTAGTAGAGGAGGGAGTCGAGCCCGGCTTTGCGGAAGTGGGCGAGCATGCCCTCGGTGACGGGGAGAAACTTGGTGCGCCCGATGGTGGTACCCGAGGAGACGGCGTAAAAGGCGCAGGTGTCGGGCCAGAGCACATCGGCCTGGCCCTGTTTCATTTTTTCGATGGCCGGGGCGAAACCCTCGTAAGTCCGAAGAGGGGTGGCGGTGCGGAAGGCGTCGGGACCGAGTTTCTCGCCAATGCCTGCGTTGGGCCAGAAGCTAGTCCGGGCAAACTGGGCGGTGAGCCGGGCCAAGGTGGCTTCTTGGTCGCCGACGGCGGTCTTTTTACGACGCAGGCGTGAGGCGGTGCGGGCCGTGAGCAGGCCCGTGCCGATGGTGATGAGACTCTTGGGCCAGACGGACATAATTTGGGGCGCTCAGACCGGCCGAGGCAGGGCCGCCGGGCGGGGAGCGGCAAGTGGATTCACGCCGCCAGTCGAACTTTCCCCGATTTGAGCCCGCGATAGAAGGCGGTGATGGGCGGTAGAAATTGGAAGTAGTGGAAAATCAGCGAGGCGTGTTGCACCGGGCTCGTGCCGCCGCCGACCACCTGCAACGTGCCGGCCGGAAAAAACGCGGACAACGTGGTGGCGAGAGCCGCGCGCGTGGGCGAGCGCTCGTGCAGGACGGCGGTTTCTTTCTCGGCGTAGAGCACCAGCGCCGGAGCGGTGCTCAGCGGACGTGGGCCATCGTCCCACGCGGAGAGAGCGGGCAGTTCACGGAGAGCCGAGAGCCGTTCGCAGGCGCCGGTGAAGTCGATGGACTGGATGGCGGAGATCACGTGCGAGTGAAGGTGGCGCAACTCGGCGACCGACATGAGCGCGCGGAGCGAGGCTTGGTTTTGCGCGCCGGCTTCAAACATTTTGGTGAAGATGACGCGGGCCTTTTCGATGACCCCCGGGTTGACGGAGCCACCCGCGTCGAGGAACGGTTTGAGCGCGCGGCCGATGAGCGTCGAAGGCTTGGGTTCGTCGGGCGCGACGATATCGGCGGCACAGGCGACGGGGCTGACGAGGATGGTGCCCGCGATCTCATGGGAACGGCCGGCGAGCCGGGAGCGGCGCAGCCACTCGAGGATGAGGCCCGCGCCGAAGCTCACGCCGAAGAGCGCGGGCCGTTGGCCCTGGCGGTTGAGCTCGGCCACGAGGTCGTCGATTTGCGCGCAAATGAGATCGAGGGAAAAACCGGCGCGCGGATAGTTGAGGTAGTAAACGGAGCCCTGCTTGAGGAGGAAGCCGCGCAGCAGAAAAACCTGTTCGGTCGCGTCGGGCACGAAGCCGCCAAGCACGATCGTGGGCACGGGACCGGGGCGTTTCTCGGTGAGAAGCGTGGCGAGCTGGTGAGTGCCGGCGGCCCCAGAGGCGAGGACGGCATCGCGGGCGCGCGTGAATGGGGAAAGGTGGGGCAGCGGACGCGGCGGGCGGAGCTTGTAGCCGGTGGTGCGGAGGAACGTGTGGAGGGGTTGTGGCGGGGTGAACCGCGTGAAGGCGGCGAAGACCGAAAGGGCGGGAGAAAGCGTGAGCGCGGGCATCGGGCTACGACGGGCCGGGGCCACGGGCGCGGCAAAATCAAAGCGGTGTCGTCACCAAAACGTTACGCGTTCGAGACGGTTGTGTAACGGAAGCGCAACGAGACCGGGGCGGGGGTCGGGTGAAGGTTTCAGATTGCGGGCGAGGGCGCCGGCGCTCCCAGTAGCGGTTCATGCCGCTGCCGCCGATATTGCAGGAAGACGAGACGTTCATCGCGTTCGACAAACCGAGCGGGCTGCTGATTGCGCCCGATCGTTGGGACAAGAAGCGGGAGAATCTGATGGGGCTCGTGCATGCGAAGTTCGGCCACGGCGTGGCCAACGTCCATCGGCTCGATGCGGACACGAGCGGAGTGTTGCTCTGCTCGAAGTCGAAGGTGGCGCTGGATTTCTTGAGCGGGCAGTTCCAGTCGAAGACGGTCGGCAAAGTTTATCTCGCGCTCGTGGTGGTGTTGCCGCCGGAGCGGGCGATGAAAGTCGTGAAGGCGGTGCGCGGGCCGGACGGGGCGTTGCCCCCGGAGTTCACGATGGATCAGGCGCTCGGTGAAGATGAACGCCAGCCGGGGCGGATGCGGATTTTCAAAGGGCGGGGTGGCAAGGCGAGCGTGACGGAGTTTCGCGTGCTGGAGAATTTTGGGCGCTTCGCGTGGGTCGAGTGCCGGCCGCTCACGGGGCGCACGCATCAGATCCGGGTGCACTTGGCGGCGGCGGGCGCGCCGGTGTTGAACGACGTGTTCTACGGCGATCCCGAGGTGAAGCTGCTACTCTCAGGCTTGAAGCGCGGCTACAAAGGGCGCGCTGACGAGAAGCCCTTGATCTCGCGGCTCGCGTTGCACGCCAGCGCGTTGACGGTGAAACACCCGACGACGAAGGAACCCCTGACGATCGCGTCACCGCTCCCGCACGAGTTGGAAGTCGGCCTGAAGTATCTGCGGAAATTTGCGGCGTGATTTTGCCTCGACGCCGCCGGTCGCATTGCCCCCTTAGAAGCGAGTGTTAAGCGCGAAGCTCACCCACATGACATTATCGCCTCGAAGGCGGTAGTTACGATCAGGGAACTCTAAGCGGCGCATTGCGGTGTAGCCGAAATCAGCTTCGATTTCTAGATTAGCGGCGACTTTGTAGGTCACGCCAAGACCACCGCGGAGTTCAGTGAGGTCGAGATAGGTATTGTTGAGGCTTTGAATACCTGGGGCAGGGACGCCGAGATTTTTAGTGATACGGTAATTGCCGCCAAAGACGCTGAGCCCGCCGCGCAAAGTGAGATCTGGATTCAAAGCGTAAGACAAGCCCGTGCGCGGAAAGCCGAGTTCGAATTGTAGATTTTGTGCCAATTTTAACCGGAACCCGAGAACAGGTAACACGGGACGCTTGTTGAAGGCATTGGCCGTCACACCAAAGATCCAAGTAAGTTCAGAATTAGGCACATAAAACGCGGCGAGGAAAAGTGGGGCGTTGAAGCTGTCGGAACCAATTCTTTCAAAATCGCCATAAATGCCGGGGCGCAGTGCGGCGAGATAAGCCCATTTTTTGTTGAAGGAACCGCGGAAGCCAAGATTCACGGAGAATTCCTGCACGGTTTCTGGCAGTGGAGTATTATCGGGTGTCTCGATTGTGGTGTGCGAGTAGGCTAGTCCGGGATTGAATAACACGTCTTTGACGATGGGTACCCGGCCGGAGGCGCTGAATTCAAAGCGGCTCAGGCTGATGCCGTCGATCTTGGTGGCGCCACGTTTGAAATCGCCAGCGTCGGAATACGAGTAACTGCTCGCAAACGTATCAAGCAAAGCCGGACGGAAAGTCACGCTGGACGGTTGGGTGAAACCGATGGCGGTGAGGCTAGCGGAAAAAAAGGTAAAGAGGAGTGGGCGGAGGTTCATGGAGACGAGGCGTTATTCTATCACGGCAGCCCTGAAGTGCGGTTTCCAGAAAATAGTGGCGCCGCCGAAAGCGAGGCGCGATTTTCGACGCAGATGGCTACGAGCGATTAAGTGCGGCGCGAGCGCGGGCCTGCGATTGAAGATCGTGTTTATCGCGGGGCGGAAGCTCGAGGGCGCGGGCGAAGGTTTGTTGCGCAGCGTCGGCTTGTCCATCTGAACGCAGGGCAAAGCCAAGTTCAGCGTGGTGGGAAGGATTTTGCGGATCGAGAGCGACCGCGCGGCGGAGGTGTTGCACGCCGTCAGCGGTCGAGGCGGCGGGGAGGCCGCCGTAGATCAGGCGGACGAGGAAACGCGTGGTGGCGTTGATAGAGGCGACTTCATAGTGCCACTGACCGAGGACGTGGTGGGCGTAGCTGTAGTCGGGATCGAGCGCGAGGGCGGCGACGGCGTAGTCTTTCACGAGGCGGGAGTTGGCGATTTTGGTTTTGTTGTCCGCGTAGAAGCCAATTTTAGCGTAGCAGATTGCGAGCGAGAGAAGGTTGACGGCGTTATTGGGTGCGAGCGCATGAGCGCGCTTAGCGTAGGAAAGGGCGAGGTCGCAAAATTTTTTCTGCTCGACGAGAGCGGTGCTATCGAACGTGGAGTCGGAGTATTGGCGGGCGATTTTTTGGAGGATGGCGGGATCGTTGGGCTTCGCTTGGTCGGCGGCGAGGTAGAGCTCGAGGGCGCGGCGGGAATCGAGCTTGGCCTCGGCAGCGCGGGCGTCGGCGAGGAGTTGCGTGACATCGGCCGCGAGGGCCGAGGCCGCACCGGCGAAGAAAAAGAAGAGCAGGCGGCTGAGGCGCATAACTAGATTTTGCGGAAGAGGTAGTGGCTCACGAGCCACTCTTCGCCGCCGCGGTAGCCCCAGAGTTCGGCGCAGCTCAGGTAGAAGATGCGCCAGTAGGCCCACCACTTCGTCGCGTTTTCGGCGCCGTAGGTTTGGACGAAGATCGGGAAAATCTCGGTGCGGTGGGCGTCCATGTTTTGGAGCCAGTGCTCGGCGGTCTGTTGGTAGTGACGGCCGTTTACTTTCCAGTCGGAGACGAGCTTGAGGTCGTCTTGGAACTGGAGAAAGAGGTCGTGGGCGGGCATCTGGCCGCCGGTGAAAAAGTAGCGGCTCATCCAGTCGGTCGAGTCGCGGGCCACGAAATGGTAACTGAACCGGTGGTGCGTGAAGATGTGCGTGAAGAGCATCCCGCCGGGTTTGAGCCAGCGCGCGATGTGGGCGAAGAGGCGTTGGTAGTTTTTGAGGTGCTCGAACATTTCGACGGAGACGACGCGGTCGAACTTCGCTGGCGCGGTGTCGAAGACGTTAATATCGGCCGTGATGATCGTGAGGTTGGTGAGGCCGCGCTGCTTCGCCTCGGCGTCGATGTGCTCTTTTTGGGTGCGGGAATTGGAGATCGCGGTGATCTGCGAGCTGGGGAACTTTTTGGCGTTGTAGAGGCAGAGGGAGCCCCAGCCGCAGCCGAGTTCGAGGATGGTCTGGCCGTCGGCGAGCTGGGCGCGCTCAGCGTAGAGGGCGAGCATGGCGTCCTCGGCTTGGTCGAGGGTTTCTTTGCCGGTGGGATAGAGGCAGCCGGAGTATTTCAGATTTTGGCCGAGGCAGAGTTGGTAGAAGCGCGTGGGGACTTCGTAGTGCTGGGTGTTGGCGGCGGCGGTTTGCTCGGCGAGGGCGCGGGTCTTGAGATCGGCGACATAGGCCTCGCGGCGGTAGGTCGTGGACTCGCCACGGATGCGCTGGGCGAGCAGGCGGCGGATGCCGATGCGCAGGAGCCAGTCGGGGAGGAGATTTTTCTCGAGGAGGGAATCAATCATTTTTTAACCACGGATGGACACGGATGGACACGGATGAGGAGGGGGAGTCGGGCTTCGAACCCGAGGAAAGAGGAAAGAGAAAGATTAAGGGGTGTTAGGCAGGCGGGAGTTTTTTTGGAAACCACGGGATGAAGGCGCTGGTGGTGGCTTGGTAACGGCGGTAGGCATCGCCGCGGCTGCGGATGGATTGTTCCTCGGTCATGGGGATGCCGGTCACGCGGAGCAGGAGGTAGAGGATGCTCACGGGGCCGAGAATTGCGACCCAGCCCCAAGGTGAGCCGAGGGCGAAAACGAAAAACCCGACCCAGATGAGCCATTCGAAAAAGTAGTTGGGGTGCCGGCTGGTGCGCCAGAGGCCGACGGCGCAAACTTGGCCCTTGTTGGCGGGGTTCCGCTTGAAGGCGGCGAGTTGGGCGTCGGCCAAGGCTTCGCCGCTGATGGCGATGAGCCAGAGCACAGCACCCGCGATTTCGAGCGGGTGGAGGGACGGTGCGGGGTTGAGAGCGACGACGATGAAGGCGGTGCCGAGCAGGACAACGGACGCAGCCTGCATCTGAAAAAACCAGAACATTTTTGAAACGAAATTGGCGGCCCAGTCCTTGCGGAGTTGGAGGTAACGGCCGTCTTCAACGGGATGGTGGCCGATGACGCGGATCGCGAGGTGGGTGCCGAGACGCAGGCTCCAGATGAGCGCGAGCGACGCGATGAGCGCGCGACGCACGGGCCAGCCGGAGGCGGTGGCGGCGTAGAAGAGGGCGAGCAGGCCGAAGGCGTAGGACCAAGCGACGTCGACGATGCCGTAGTTGTCGTAGCGGCGGGCGACGACATAAAGCGCGGCGAAGAGCGCGCAGAGACCGGCGAGCGCGAGGGCGATGAGGACGAAGGCGGACATAAATCAGGCGCGGCGGGCGAGGGCGATGCCGAGGCGGCGGAGGGCGGGGCGGGTGGCGTAGAAGAGGATGGCCGTGATGATGGGGACGCTGATGATCCAGGCCGTAAACGCGTGGACGCCGACCATGCCGAACTTGGCCCAGAACTCGCCCTGAGACGTGAAGAAAAGGCGGGAAACCTCGGGGGGATCGAAGGGCATCGCGGCGGCGCCAAAAATCGCAGCGCCGACCTTGATGTAGACTGCGACCATCGGAATCCAGATCGGCCACATGAGCTGGTTGAGGACTTGGATGATCGGCTGGTTGAGTTTGAAGGCGGCCGCGACGGCGAAGCAGAGGATCGTGGTGAAGCCGAGAAACGGAAACAGGGAAAGAGCGACGCCGAGCCCGACGGTGAAGGCGATGCGGTCGGGGGTGATGCCTTGGGTGAGCTGCGCGGTGATCGGGCCGAGGATGCGCCGACGGAAAAATGATGGCTTGGGGGCCGCGGGATCGGGCGGCGGCGCGGGGTCGGGCGAGAAGACGGGCGGAGTGGCGGCTGCGCTCATTTGAGGAGGGACCAGAAGCCGAGGGTGTAGATCGCGACGCCGACTAAGGCGAGTCCGACGGGAAGCGCGAGGCGGGGCGGATTGCGGCGGGTGAAGACCTGGTCGAGTTCGTCGAGGCGGGAGATGCGGAAGAGTTCGACGAGCAGGTAGAGCGACATGGCAAGGTTGCCCCAGAGAATGATCGCGATGAACCAGAGGACACGGAGGGCGAGGGTGGTTTCTTTCCAAGCGACCCAGACGAAAAAGGCGATGAAGGCGAAGTAGGCGTCGAAGAGCGTGGCGACGACCCAGCGGTCGCGGATCACGGGTCCGGCGATGAATTCGCCGAGCGGTTGGCCCACGCTGGCCCACGAAGTGACCCAGAGCATCGCGGTGAAGATGGCGATGAAGAGAAGGCGGAGAAAGAGGAGCATGGAGGCGAAAGTGTAGAAGCCCGCTGGCGGGCGCTGGCGACCGGAAACGCCCGCCAGCGGGTTTTTACAGGGAGAGGTTGTTGGCGCGCGTGTGAAGCGTGTGGACGACGGAGATGTTGCGCAGGGCGAAGGCAGCTTCGCAGTAGTTGAGATAGTAGCTCCACTTGCGGATGAAACGCTCGTCGAAGCCGAGGGCTTGGACCTGTTCGAGGCGGGCGCGGAAGTTGTCGTGCCACACGCGGAGGGTGCGGGCGTAGTCGGGGCCGAAATCATCGACGGCGTGGAGGACGAAGCCGCCGGCGCGGGTGAGCTCGGTGTTGACGCGGTTGAGCGAGAGCAGGAGCGAGCCGGGAAAAATGTGTTTCTGGATGAAATCCACGCCGCGGCGGAACTTGTCGTAGCGGGAATCGGGGCAGGTGATAAACTGTAGGGCGAGCAAACCGTCGGGCTTCAGGCAGCGGTGGAGGACAGCGGTGAACTCGGGGAGATAGCGGTGGCCGATGGCTTCCATCATTTCGATGGAAACGATCTTATCGAACTGGCCGGAGAGATCGCGGTAGTCCCGAAACTCGACCGTGACGCGGTCGGTGAGGCCGGCGGCGGCGATGCGGGCGCGGGCGTATTCGAGTTGTTCGCGGGAGATGGTGACGGTAGTGACGCGACAGCCGTAGGTGCGCGCGGCGTGAAGGGACCAGCCGCCCCAGCCGGTGCCGATTTCGAGGACGTGGTCGGTGGGTTGGAGGCGGAGGTGGCGACAGAGGGCGTCGTTTTTCTCGCGTTGGGCGGCTTCGAGGGTGAAGCCGGGCTGCGCCCACTTCGCGGCGGAATACATCATCGAAGGGTCGAGGAAGAGGGCGAAGAAATCGTTGGAGAGATCGTAGTGTTCGCTGATGTTGCGCTGCGCGGTGGCACGGGAATTGGGGCGGAGGAGATGGCCGATGCGGTTGAGCCAACGGAGCGAGTTGACGGCGGCATCTTTGGCCTGCTTGGCCCCGGCAAGGGTCGGCGCGGTGTCGACGTTCAACACGAAGAACGCGATCACGGCGGTGAGATCGGGCGTCTCCCAGTCGCCGTCGACGTAGGACTCGGCAAAGCCGATATCACCGGCGAGGGCGCACTTGTTGAAAAACCCCTCGCGGCGAACGCGGATGACGGCGGCGGCGGAGATATCGAGCGGGAGGCGGCGGTTCAGGGCGTCGGCGTGGGTGCCGAAATCATGGACGGTGCCGTCGGCCAACTCGAGGCGGAGATGGCCAAGGTTCATGGCGCCGAAGGCCTTTAGGATCGAGCCACGGAAGAAGGACGGTTTGACGCGGGCGGAAATGGGCGCGGTCGAGGTGGTGACGGTGTCTTTGTTCATGCGGCTTCGGAAGGGACGGACAGTTTGGCGGTGGATGCGGCACCTTGGGCGGAATGGGCGATGGAGGCGTGGGGGCGGTAGAGGTCGCGCTGATCGGGAGCGCGGGCGGCCTTGGCGAACCAAGGCAGGCGGCGGAACCAGAGCAGAGCGGCGTGCCAGTGAATGAGAGCGATGATGCGGAGGGTGATGGCCGGATATTTCAACGAAAACCACGCCAACCGGCCGCCGGTGAGCTCGCGGCGCGGCCCGGCGAGGGTGCTCGTGAGGGTGCGGTCGGCGCCGATGTAATCGTCAATCTGGATAGAGAGGCGCTCGTGCGGGGTGCGGAGGGTGAAATCGAAGGCGGTATCAACGTCGGAAAACGGAGAGACGTAAAAGTGCTTGGGGGTGCGGAGAGTGAAGCTCGTGCCGGCGACGCGAGTCTCGGGGCCCAGGAAGTAGGGCTTCATCTCCTTGAACGTGTTGGTCACTTCGGCGAGGGAGGCGACACAGGTGCCGGCGGCGTCGTAGCAGAAATAGAATGAGACTGGGTTGAAAAGATAACCGAGGACGCGGGGAAGCGTCACCAAAACGACGCGGCCGCCGGTGAGGTCGATGTCGCGTGTCGCGAGGAAGGCGGTGATGCGGTCCTTGAGTGATGCTGGGCCGGAGGCGCGGGGTGGTGCGGCCGGGCCCGACGCTTGGCCGGTGGGATTGTAGAGCGGCTCGGCGGTGGGAAAGAAATCGCGGTCGCGGAAGGAGAAAAAGTTGGACCGGTTGTGAGAGAACAGCGGAAGGCGGCGGTGAAGCTCGGGGAGTTCGTCGAGGTCGAAAGCGAACAGGAAGATGCGATAGACAAAGCGGTGCTCTTTGGGAGAAAAGCGGTGATGCAGCACGGTGCACTCATAGAGGCTGGATCGGAGGGGGAGCACGGTAGGTGGAGATGAATACAAACCGAACGGCTACGTTCAAGCGCGGGCGGTGGATGCTCCGAAGACGGCCATGGCAGGGCGGTCGAGGGGACGAACGATGAACGATCTTGCCAGTTGCGTTGCCGAAGACCGGCGAACGTGACGTGGGACGTGAGACGAAAAACCCGGCGCGCGCGGGGCGCGGGCCGGGTTGGGATTCGTGGTACCCGGGCGGAAGGCCGGGTCCAGGTACTCAGAACTTATACGTGGCGCCGAACGTCGCGCGCCACGAGTAGGTCGTGTAGTCCTCCGGGTTGTCGGTGCGCTTGAACCCTTGGTAGCTGATCTGAGGCTCGTCCATGAGGTTGTTCACGTTGAAGAACAGTTTGAGCTGCTTGTTGAGTTGGTAACTGGATTCCCAATTGAGGGATTCGTAGGCGCCGAAGTAGTCGTCGAAGGTGTTGTCCACATCCAAGCCCTCGAGGTAGTCCGAGCGGTAGGTGTAGTTGAGTTGGGCGCGGAATTTCTCGGCAGCGTATTCGAGCGAGGCGTTGAAGATGGTGTCGCTGAAGCCGTAGGTGGGGAGTTTCTCGGCGAGGCGGCCGGGATATTTGCCATCGCTCTCCGTGAACGTCGCCGAGAGGCCGACGCCGAAGCCGTCGAAGGGCTTGGGGAAAAAGAAGAGCTTCTGCCGGGCGATGAGTTCGACGCCGTAGTTGACCGCGCCGAGGGCGTTGAGGGTCGTCGAATAGACGAGGGTGCCCGTGGGATCGATGATGGGGTAGCCGTCAGCGTCGGTGGTGTTGAAGCGCTGGGTGGTCTGGTAGTAAAAACCCTTCACGTCTTTGTAGAACAGGCCGGCGGAGTAGAGACCTCCCTTGGCGGTGTAATACTCGACCTGGACATCATAATTGTCGGAGGTGGACTCGCTGAGGTTGGGATTGCCGCCGGAAATGTTGCCGGTGTTGACGTCGAGGGTGAGGCCGGCGACGAGGCGGTTGATATCGGGCCGGGCATAGCTGCGGTTGTAGCTCTCGCGGACGATGAGGTTGGGCCGGAGGGCGTGGCGCAGGTGGATGCCGGGGAGGCCGACGGTGTAGGTGCGTTTGCTGCGGACGCGGGTGGGGGCGTTGGGGGCGGTGCTGTTGAAGCGGAAGGTGGAGGACTCGAAGGTGTTTTGCTCAGCGCGGAAACCGGCGATGAGCGTGGTGCGACCGAAAACAAGCGTACCCATGGCGTAGGCGGCGGCGATGTCTTCCTCGGCTTTGAAGTCGTTGACGACACTGGCCGAAGCAGCGGCGTTTGCGTCGATAACGAAGAGAGCGGGGGTCGTGTTGAAGAGGGCTTCGACCTTGTTGATGTCGGGCTCGAGGGTCATCGGGGTGCCGAAGACGGTTCGATTGCTGCGCTTCATGAGGTTGCCGTAATTAAAGCCGCTGGCAGCGGTACCGGTGCGGTAAGTCCGGGAGGTGGCGTCCTGTTCCTTTTCGTTGACGCGGTATTTCGCGCCGAACTTGAGCGCGCCAGTGACCTCGGCGCCGACGAATTTCTTTTCGAGATCGGCCTTGACGCTGGTGGCGGATTCTTCGGCTTCGTTGGGGTTAACCGTGAGGTCGCCTCGGCTGACGGCGGAGAGGTCAAACGGGTCTTTGCCGTTGGTGATGGTGTATTTCGGCTCGGAGCGGACGCTCTGGTCGTAGGAGATGTTGTAGCCGGGGTTGCGCACGATGTAAGCGAGGCTGCGGGTGCGGCTGGCCTCGTTGGCCGAATAAAAGCCGTCGTAGGTGAGCGTGATCGTGTCGAGCTGGTGTTTGCCGCCGAGGGAGAGGCCGTAGGCGTTGTTGTCGGATTCGGTCTGCTCGTTTTGGTAGCGGATTTCCTCGGTGCGGGAGGGAATGGTGCTGCCGGTGTTGTAGGTAGCGGCCAAAATGCTCTTGGTGCCGGTGAGAGTGCCGAAGGCGTGATTGCTATTGATATAGAAACGATTGCGGGGCTTCTCGGCCTTGACCGTGTATTTCGTATAAAATGGGCGGAGATAGAAGGTGGCGACGTTGCTCAGGCGGTAGTCGAGCGAGAGGCTGGCGCCGTTTGAGCGGGTGTCGCGCTCGTTGGTCTGGGGCGTGCCGTTGGTGTGGAAGTAGGTGGGCTGGGTGAGGCCGAGCTGTGGATCGTTGGCGGGCCGGATGAGATTATAGTCCTTGTCGATGTTGTCGTAATTCCGGGAGGTTTCGTAGCTCGTGAGGTTGAGGGCGAAGCCAAGATTTTTTTCGCCGCCGCCGACGCTGAGGAGGTTGAGGTAAGTGAGTCCGGCGTTGTAGCCTAGCTTCTCATATTTACCGTAGTAGAGTCCGGAGCCGGTGACCTCGACGGAACGGCCGTCGCGCTCGAAGGCCGAGCGGGAGATGACGTTGATGATGCCGCCGATGGCGTCGCCGTCGCGGTCGGGGGTGGCGGCCTTGATCACCTCGATGTTGCTGATGCCGTCGCCCGAAAGCTGGTTGGTGGAGAAACCGCGGCTGCTGCCGGAGGTGGGAAGACGGTTTCCGTCGATCTGGAAGGAGTTATATTTCGATTCCATGCCGCGGATGTTCACGCCGGAAGGCGTGCCGTCTTCGTCCTCGTTGACGGTGAGGCCGGGCAGGCGTTGGAGAGCGTAGCCGATGTTGCCGCTGACCATGGAACCGAAGGTCTCTTCGGAGACGATGTTTACGATGCCCCGGGCGGTCTTTTGCTGGTTAACGGCGAGGGCTTGGCCGCGGACGCTTTCGGCCACGGTAAAGGCTTCGAGTTTCAGGGCGGCGCTGGCGAGAGTGACGTCGAGGGTGGCGATGGCACCACCGGCGACGGTGACGTTTTGCACGATCGCATCGAGGCCGACGTAATCGATCTGGAGGCGTTGGGCGCCGGCGGGAACCGCCGAAAGCGTGTAGCGGCCGTCGGCGCGGCTGTAGTCGGTGATCGGGGTGCCGAGCACGCGGACGATGGCGCCTTGGAGGGATTTGCCGGTGGCGGCGTCGGATACGCGGCCGACGATTGTGCCCGTGGTTTGGGCCAGAGCGGCGACGGGGAGGACGGCGGCGGCGAGGAGCAGCGCGGAGCGTTGGAGCAGGTGATGGAGGAACGGGCGGAGTTGCATGGTGATTTGATGTGCACGTTGCTCGCACCCGGAACCTCCGGCTGCGGCGACGCTGGCCCCCACCCTGACGATCAACTGTGACGATTTAACGGCAGCCGTCAGACGATTCGGTGGCAAATGACTGCCGAAGCGCGCGCCGGATCGGAAAATTTCTCCTGCCGGGGCTTGTCGAGTTGGGCAAAACTGATAAAAACTTTTTTCAGTTTTCGTCTCGATGAATGGCCCCGTTTCCAACCCCGACTGGAGAGTCTC
>NEVA01000015.1 GCA_002304445.1 Opitutia bacterium Tous-C4FEB
AATCCCGCGGCGGAAAGGGGCGCGGTCGTTACACCGGCTGACGGGCCGCGACGGAACTGCCGGCGCGACTGAAGCGGTGGTTGACGGCACGACTTTGATCGGGCGTGAGCATCGGCAGCGGCGGGAGTGTGTCGGTTTTGGCGGTGGCGAGTTGCGTCCGGCAGAGGGCGCGAAACGTGTCCCAACGTTCGGCCAGAAAGAGTTCGGCTTGGGCGCGGCGGTCTTGCCGCGTGGCGATGTCGGGGGCGAGCGTGATGGGCGCGGAGCGGGCCGTCTGGCGGAGCAGGCTGCGCCACTCGGTGAGGAGCCGATCCACATCACCGCGGCCGGCGAATTCCTGGGCATCGACGACGAGGCGCGGGGACTCATGGGTTGCGATGATGGCGGAGACGACCTCGCTGCCGCCAAAGCCATAGCCCGGCGGGAGACCTTCGTGGAGGTAGCCCTCGATGGTCGCGCGGCGATAGGTGCGCTCGCAGACGGCGGCGAGACGACCAAGACGGCGCGGGTTGGTGCCGGTGAAGCGGTCGGCGGAGAAGAGATTGGCGCAGTCGAAAAGCAGGGCATCGAGCGGGTAGCGCCGGTCTTCGAGCGCGGCGGCGAGGGCGAGACCCTCAGGGCCGAGGTAGCATGCCACGATGGCGCCGCGGGCGGTGAGTTGGAGTTCGCGGTCGAGGACGCCGGCGCGTTGCCAGTGCCAGAGCGGGGTGGGTTGGATGGAGAACGAAAGACACTCGGCGCGATGCAGACAGGTGAGGCAGCCGGGAAACGGATCGCGTTCGCGGCGGACGAGTCGGGCGCGGCCGGTATCGGTGCGGTGGTGACACGGCAGCTCTGTGCCGGCCGGAAGCGAGGAGGTTTTTTCGGCACCGAAGACGACGGGGGTGTCGGTGAAGAAACGTTGTGCGCTGGCCGCGGCCAGCGCCGCGGTGGGTGCGCCGGGAAAAAGCTGGCGGAGAAAAAATGCCCACGGGAGAGGCGCGGCGCGCTTGAGGCGGAGCGGGGCCGCGCGGCGGAGTCGGGGCGTCGAGCTGCTCGCGAGAACGTAGCCGAATTCATCGAGCCCGCGGCGACCGGCGCGTCCGACCATCTGGAGCAGATCGTGGGGCGGGATCTCGTGCTCGATCGGACCGAGGTTGAAATGCGAGGCGGTGATGAGGACGGAGCGGAGCGAGAAATTGATCCCGGCGCTGAGGCCGAGGGTGGCGAAGACGGCGCGGAGTTGCCCCGCCTTCGCCAAGGGCTCGATCAGGCCGGCGCGTTGAGCGTAGGCGAGGCCGCTGTGATGGAATGCGACGCGTTGACGGAGGAGTTTGGTGAGGGCGGGGCCGGCGAGTTGCTCCTGCTCGGGGGTGAGCGCGAGGGGCGCGGCGAGCGGAACCTCCCGGGCGAACTGGCGTGCGAGCCGTTCGGCATCGTGGCGATGCGGGGCGAAAATGAGCACGGGGCCCAAGCCCTCGCGCAGCGCGCCCGCGATGCGGCGCGACCAAAAGCCCTCGATGGTGCGGGGAAGACCCGCGATCAAGTCGTCCACTTCGACTTCTTCGAGCGGCACGGGGCGTTCTTTATGGGAGACGACTTCGACCGTGCGGCCCAAGCGGAGGAGCCAAGTGGCGACATCGGCGGGATTGGCGACGGCACCGGAGAGCAGGAGCAGTTGGAGCCCGGGGGGCGCAGCGAGCAGGGCGCCCTCGTAGTGGTTGCCGCGGGCGGAGTCGGCGAGCCAGTGGTATTCGTCGACGACGAGCAGTTGAAACGGCGGCAAATCGTCGGCCCGGGGTGCGAGCGGGTTGGGGGCGGCGATTTGGCTTTGGACGGCTTCGAGGGTCGCGACGATCAGGGGGGCGGCCGGATCGATGGTGACGTCGCCCGTGATGATACCCACGCGCCAGCCACGGGCGCGCCATTCGGCGTATTTGTCGTTCGCGAGCGCGCGGGTGGGGACGGTAAAAAGGGCGCGGCGGGCAAAGTTGGTCTGCTCGATCCAGCGTTCGAAAACGTAGGTTTTTCCGGCCCCGGTGGGTGCGTCGATCACGACATCGCGGCCGGCATCAAGGGCGCGGATGGCATCGGCCTGCCAGCGGTCCGGCAGGACAAGTTTTTGAAGTCCGGCGAAGGCGTCGGTCAGCACAGTGAAGGACGGTGTTCGGCGCGGGCCGGCGGTCAAATCCCGGACGCGCTTCGCGGGTTTACGGCGAATTTGAAACGCGAAGCGAGGGAACATTCCCCCTTGGATTGGCTCCGATGGGTAACGTGGCGGACCGCCGGCAATTTGTAACTTTTTGGCGGCAACGGGGTTTTCGCTCTAGCAAATTCGATTTTCAGGTCTCATGTTCTTCCGTTCGTCAGATACCAAACCAAACCAATGATAGCTGCCTTGATCGTGATTACACTCTTAACTGCCCTCGTGGCTACCGAGCCCGACACGCCCGCACCGGGCCGGGCTCCGGAGCCGGACCCCTTGTGTCCGTTGGGGAAAAAATAGACGGTGAGCGGGCGGAGAAGCTTGATCTACCCGGCCGCCGGGCGATTTGAAATTATGCGGGCCGGTCGCCTGATTGGGCGTGCCGCGTGCTCTCGGGTGCTGCCTTGATGTCGGCTCTACCACATTTCCTTCGGGCGCTCGGTGGTCGCAATTACCGCGTCTATTTTGCGGGGCAATGCGTGTCGTTGTTGGGCAATTGGATGACGACGACGGCGGCCCTATGGCTCGCCTATCACCTTTCGGGGAGCCCGCTTACCGTGGGGATGGTGGCGTTTGCGAGTCAGATTCCTGTGCTGGTGTGCGCGCCATTTTTCGGGGTTTGGGTGGACCGGGTGGATTCGTTGCAGCTTGTGCGTTGGGCGCAGGTTTTGGCGATGGCCCAGTCGGCGGCTTTGGCGGTCTTCACGTTTTCCGGGCACATGACGGTGCCGTTGCTGCTCGGGCTCTGCTTCGTGCAGGGATTCATTAACGCCCTCGATTGGCCGGCGCGGCAGGCGCTGGTGTTCCGGTTGGCCGGCGACCGGGCGGTGTTGGACAACGTCATCGCGCTCAACTCGATCACGTTTAATCTCTGCCGGTTGGTCGGGCCGGCGATCGGGGGGCTGCTGATCGCGGCGTGGGGCCCGGGGGTCGTCTTTGCCTTGGATGCGGCGAGTTATTTGGCGGTGCTTGCGGCACTCGCAGCCGTGCGGCTGGCCCCGCCGGTCAAGCGGCTGCGGGTGGCGCATCCGTTGGTGGAACTGCGTGACGCGGTGCGCTATGCTTGGGCGCACCCGACAATCCGGCGGGTGTTGTCGGTGGTGCCGATAATCGGGCTCGTGGGCTTCGCCCATACGGTTCTCGCGCCGGTTTTTGCCCGCGATCTTTTTGGCGGCGATGCGCGCACGCTCGGCTTTTTGCTTTCGGCGACGGGCGCGGGCTCGTTGGCGGCCGGGATTTGGCTGAGTCTGGGGCGAAGCGCGGAAGGAATGGCGCGGGTGGTGGCCTGGGGCGCGTTGATCGGCGGGACGGGATTGGCCGTGATGGCCGCGCATTCCTCGTTGGCCTTGGCGCTGGTATGCTACGGGGCAGCCGGGTGCGGCGCGGCCTTGGTGATGGTGCCGAGCAATACGATTTTGCAGTCGAACGTGGATGACGACAAACGCGGCCGGGTGATGGCGCTCTTTACGATGGGGCAGAGTCTTTACCCGGTGGGCAGCCTGTTGATCGGAGCGCTGGCCGAGGGGGTGGGTCCGAAGGCGGCGGTCGCGGTATGCGGTGTGGTGTGCATCGCGACAGCGGCGACGTTTTGGCGGGCGAGCGCGGACGGGCGGGTGAGGGCATGACGGGTGTGCCGGGGTAAACCGGTCGGGGCGCGAAAGGTTACGGGGAATTTTGCGCCCCGGGATTGTCGACGGCATGGGGCTGGCTTTAGTCGGGGCATGAACCGTCGTGATTTCATCGTTAACTCCTCGTTGCTCGCTTCCGCCGGGCTCGTCGCCCGCGCGCAATCCTCCGCTGCTGCCGGCTCTGTCACGACCTCGGCCGCCAAAGCTCCCGCGACCGCGCCGGCGCCCACGGTGACCGAGTTTCGTCCGCTGCGGCGCGGCGTGGGGCTCTTCACGGCGCGCGGCGGCACCATCGGCTGGTTGGTCAATAAGGATGCGCTGGTGGCGGTGGACACGCAGTTTGCCGATACCGCGGCGATGTTTCTCGCCGGCCTACCGGGACGCGACGGGCGAATGTTCGACGCGGTGATCAACACCCACCACCACGCCGACCACACCGGCGGCAACGCCGTCCTCAAGCCTTCCGCCAAGACGATCGTCGCGCACGCCAACGTCCCCAAACTGCAATTCGCCGCCGCCGAAAAGGCCAACACGCTCTCGAAGCAGGTCTACGCCGACACGACGTTTCCCGAGGTCTGGCGCCGCGCGCTTGGCGACGAGATCGTGACCGCGCAACACCACGGCGTCGCGCACACCAGCGGCGACGCGATCGTGTTTTTCGAAAAAGCCAACGTCGTCCATTTAGGCGACCTGATGTTCAACCGCATGTATCCCTTCATCGACCGCGGCGCCGGCGCGAGTTTCCGCGGCTGGATCAAAGTGCTCGAGGAGGCGGCGAAAACTTATCCGGCCGACGCGATCTACGTCTTCGGCCACGGGAATCCGAAGTTCGGTGTCACCGGCAAGCGCGGCGATCTCCTCGTGTTGCGCGACTACATCTCCGGCCTGCTGGCCCACGTCGAAAAACAGATCGCCGCCGGTGAGCCGAAGGAAAAAATCGTGGCGCTCGCCAACCTCGCCGGCTTCCCGGACTTCCACCTGCCGCTCCCCAACCGGCTCGGCATGAACCTCGGCGCGGCGTTCGACGAGCTGACAAGAAAATAGTTGAGCCTCGGAAAACGGCAACGGGGATTGGCCGATGCCGAGGGAGTCGTTCCCCTGAAATTCTTCGAACCGAGGTTTGCGCGACGGTCTCGCGCATCTATCCATAAGGCGACGCTGTCCGCCTCCTCCAACCCTGGGAAGATCGTCAAACTGACCAAAAGACTCCGCACCTCCGCGACGCTGCGGGTATTTTTCTGCGACGTGATCTATACGCCGGGTGGCACGTGCGGTCCGCGCGTCCAATAGGACTACCAGATTGTGTCGCTCATCGAGGGCGAGATCGTCGTGACGGTCGACGAGAAGCCGCTGGTCCTCGCGGCCGGGGAGATGGCGTTGTTTCGGCCGGGCGGGAAGGAGCTGTTCCGCTTCTCGACGAAACGAAAAACCCACCACACCTGGTGAGCCCTGCTCCCGGAATTTATGCCGGCGGACGCCGTGGCCGCGATCAAGGCGGCGCCGGTGAAAGTGCGGCTGACCCGCCGCTTCGAGCAGGTGATGGAGCTCGGGCTTTCGCTGCCGCGAGGGGCGACCGAGCGGGCCGCCGGATTGATTGAGGCGCTCGGGCTCGCCGCCCTGCAGGAGTTCGTCTTCGCCGGTTTGGGCACCGGGGGCGCGATGGCGGCCGAACCCGATGCGTTGCGCCGGGCGATGGAGTGGATTGGGCAATCGGGCCACGAGCGCACGGATTTGCAGAGGCTCGCGCGCGAGGCCGGCGTGTCTCCCGCGCAGTTGGTCAAGCTGTTCAAGCAGCACCTCGATGCCACTCCGCTCCGCTCCGTATGGACCGAACGCACCCGGCGGGGCGTGCAGCTCTTGCGTGAGACGGGTCTGACCGTCGCCGAGGTGGCCGACCGCGCAGGTTTTAAGTCGCCGTTTCACTTTTCCCGCTGGGTGCGGGCGTTGCACGGCGCGCCTCCGCGCGCGGTCCGGGCGCAGGCGTGGGCGGCTCAATTGTGACGAACAGATGACGGGATCGTGACGATCCGGTGACGGTATGAGTGGGGGCTTGACGGTGAATTTTGACTGCGGGCACGGTCGGCTTCATGACCTTGTTCCGCACCTTGCTACTACTCGCGCTGACCAGCGTGCTTGCCCACTCCGCCTCCGCCCAATCCGTCGCCACGGGCACGGTCGTCGGTCGCGTGACCGATGCATCCACCAAGCTCGCACTCTCCGGCGCGCGGGTCTCCATAACCGGATCTGCGTTGGAAACATTCGCTGGTCAGGGCGGCGATTATGTCTTGATGAACGTGCCGGTCGGAACGCAGTCCGTGGTCGTCAACTACGTGGGCTATCCGGAGAAGACCGAGTCGGTTTTGGTCGGCGCTGGCACGATCGTCACGCGCGATTTTGCGGCCGGAGGTGACACGGTGCGCATGGAAAAATTCGTGATCGAAGGTTCGGCCGTCGGCACCGCCCGCGCGCTCAACCAGCAGCGTGCAGCTTCCTCTTACACCAACATCGTGGCGGCCGATGAGATCGGTCGCTTCCCGGATCAAAATGCCGCTGAAAGCTTGCAACGTCTCCCGGGCGTTTCGCTCTACCGCGATCAAGGTGAAGGACGTTTCATCGTCTTGCGCGGCCTGAATTACATTTACACTCCTGTGAGCTTGAACGGTGCCCGCGTCGCCAGTCCGGAACGCGGTGACCGTGCGGCGGCGCTCGATGTGATTCCCTCCGACGCTCTTGCCGCGCTTGAAGTAACCAAGGTGCTCACGCCGGATCAAGACGGGGAAGGCCTTGGTGGTGCGGTGAACATAAAATCGAAAAGCCCCTTTGATGCCGCCGGTCGCGACGCGCAGGTGAGTCTGCAAACCATCTACACCAGATTGACCGATGATTTCGGCCACAAAGGAAACGCGACCTTCTCCGATCTCTTTGCCGGCGGAAAACTTGGCCTGTTGGCTTCTGTTACCTGGCAAGAGCGTGACTTCGGCTCTTTCAATTTCGAAGAAGACGGTTACTCCCGGCGTGGCCTGAATGCCACGGCTCCGCAGTTCTTTGCCCTCGATAGCCTTGGTTTTCGTGATTACGTGATCCAGCGCGAGCGCTACGGCGCAAGCGGCACAGCGGAGTGGAAGCCCGACGCGTTCACGACGTTTTACGTTCGGGGTACCTACAACCGCTTCACCGACACCGAGGACCGCCACCAGCTTTATGTGCCCTTCTCTCGCGGCGCCGTCGCCGCGATCAACGGTTCCTCGCTTGCCGTCACCGGCCTAAGCCGAGTGCGTCGGGATATTCGCATCCGAAAGAAAGATCAGGAACTCTCGGCCTTTTCCGCCGGATTCGAGAAGCAAGCGGGCGATTGGATCGTTGATGGCCGACTCGGTGTCTCGAAAGGCGAGGAAACTCGGCCCAACGAATTGACCGTGCGTTTGCGTCGCAACACCGCCGACACGGGACTTCGCTACGAGTTCAATGGTCACCCCTACGACCTTGCGCTCACTCAAACTGCGGGCGCGAGTTTGCTCGATCCCGCCAGCTACACCGCCGTCGACCGCATCGAACTCGTCAATGACGGTGGCGTCGAAAACGAGATGAACGCCGCAATCAACGTTCGTCATTCTCTTCAGGGGACGATGCCGGGATTCTTAAAATTCGGCGGGAGCTACCGGTCGAAAGACAAGGAAAGTTACAGCGATGTTTCCCGCTTCGCGGCTCCAGCCTCGTTCACCTTTGTGAACCTCGCCGCGGCGGCCAACGCGGACTATCCGTTTGGCCTGAAGGTGCCGCGACTCAGCCGCGATGCGGTCCTGGCAGCCTTCAATGGCAACCGCTCGGCTTTCACCGGCACCGTGCAACAGAGCGACAGTCTGCTCGAAGATTGGGTCTCCGAAGAAGACGTGTTCGCCGGATACGGGCTGGCGAGTCTGACGACGGGTCGAAGCACGTGGTTGGCCGGCGTCCGTTACGAGCGCACCGATTTCAAGACTCGCGGATTTCAGATTCGCGGTGCCGGGATTGCGCCAACCCGGGCCTCACGCGACTACGACCATGTCTTGCCTTCTGTCCACTTCCGACACGATTTCAGCAAGAACCTCGTTGCCCGCGCCGCCTATTCGACGTCGCTGGCCCGTCCGGCCTTTGGCGAAACCGCGATCTACCGAAATATCGCCGATAACGACCTCGAAGTCGTTGCCGGTAATCCGGATCTCCGTGCGCTCGAATCGAAGAATTGGGACGCCTCGGTCGAATACTACCTGCCGTCTTTGGGGGCGATCTCCGCCGCGGTGTTTCTTAAGGACGTCTCGAACTTCAGTTACGCCTTTACCGTTCCCGGCGGCGACGCGGCCTTCCCAACCTACGACCTTGTGACTTTCCGCAATGGCAGCGACGGTGAAATCAAGGGGCTCGAACTTGCCTGGGTGCAACCGCTCCGCCTTTTTGCCTCATCTCTCGATGGCGTGAGCTTTATGCTCAACGGCACGTTCGTTGACAGTGAAGCTAGGTATCCGACTCGCCCCCGCGAAAGCTTGGCCTTCATTGGGCAGAGCGATTTCACGGCTAACGCCGCGCTCACGTACGAGAAGCATCGTTTCTTTGCCCGCCTCGCGCTGAACTACCGCAGCGAGCACCTTCGCGAAGACGAACCGATCGGTGGCAACGTGAACGAGGACCGCTTCATAGATGATTTCACGCAGCTTGACCTCACGGTCAGCTACAAGTTCAACCGCAGATTTGAACTTTTTGGGGAAATCACCAACCTCACTAACGAGCCCTTCCGGGTCTTTTTTAAGAGCGACAACGGCCAGGGTGCCCGACTGGCGCAGTTCGAGGAATACAACTGGAGCGCCAACTTCGGTCTGCGCTGGAAGCTCTAAGGCCGGTCCTTGGTGGCATGGGCGGGTCGTCCCGACCATGTTGCTGCCCGGCGGGCTCGACCTCGGGGGCAAATTTAAAACTGCCCTCTACCGATGAAATTCGCCCGCCTCCTCCCACTCTGCTCGCTGCTCGTCGCCGGCTGCGCCGGCCGCATCTTGCCCGATCCTGACGCTACCAACGTGGCGGTGAAGCCCCGCGTCGTGACCACGGCTCTGGCCCACGATACCGATGATCCGGCGATCTGGATCAACCGCGCCGACCCGGCGAAGAGCCTCGTCATCGGCACCGACAAAGACACGGCCGGTGGTCTCTACGCCTTCGATCTCGCGGGCAAAATCGTGCGCCAGACGCCGACGCTGAAACGCCCCAACAACGTCGATATTCTCACCGGCATGATGCTCGATGGGAAGCCCGTTGACATCGTCGTCACCACGGAGCGCGAGGAACAGCGCCTGCGCGTTTTCAGCCTGCCCGATTTCGCGCCGCTGGACAACGGCGACCTGGTTGTCTTCGACGGTGACCGCACCCGCGGTCCGATGGGCTTGGCGCTCTATCGTCGCCCCGGCGACGGCGCCGTGTTCGCCATCGTTGGCGGCAAAAGCGGCCCGGCTGACGGCTACTTGTGGCAATACCGCCTCGAAGACGACGGCACCGGCAAAGTGAAGATGACCAAGGTCCGCGCCTTCGGTCGTTACAGCGCGAAGAAAGAAATCGAAGCCATCGCGGTCGATGCCGAGCTGGGTTATGTCTATTGCAGTGACGAACAATTTGGCGTGCGCAAATACCGAGCCGATCCGGCGGCGCCCGATGCGGCGGAGGAACTCGCGCTCTTTGGCACGACGGGTTTTGCGAGCGACCATGAAGGGATTTCGATTTACCCGCAGGCGGGTGGACAGGGCTACATCCTCGTCTCGAACCAACAGGCCGACACCTTTCGGATTTTCCCAAGGGCCGGAACACCGGGGAAGCCGCACGACCATCCGCTCTTGGCGAGCGTGCGGGTGAGCAGCCGCGAAAGCGATGGCAGTGAAGTCACGGCCGAGGCGCTCCCCGGATTTCCGGGCGGTCTCTTCGTGGCGATGAGCACCGACCGCACATTTCACTACTACGCGTGGGACGACATCGCCGCCGCCGCGAAGTTGAAGTGAGCTCTCGTCTCCGAAAGTAGGACGGGCCTCCGACCCGCCTTCGTGCTGGATTTTTCGAGCGCTCCGCGCCTTTGCTACGACTCGTCGCTCGCGAAACAGTCACCGTCGAGCGGCGATTTCTCTGCGTAGGGCGCTTGGTCCTCGTGCAACGTGCCGTCGAATCGCGAGGCCTCCGCTTCGCTGGCGAGGTGAGCGGCGAGTCGGGTCATTAAATTTCGAAACGAAGTGTGGGCCGAGAGACTGCCATGATCGCCGGTCGCGGGATCGTTGGACGCGGTCAACACCGCGGCGCTGGCATACAGCTGTTGTTGGATCATGCGCTCGCACATGATCTGCATGCGTTCCTGATAAGACGCACCCTTGAAGCGAGGATCGGTGGCGAAATGGGGCGACCTTGCGTTGACCGGCTCGCGGGAGCCGACCGCATCTTCCACCAGAATGAAGTATCCGAGGAACGGTGCCGCGCCCGCCCCAAACAGTCCCTCGCTCTGGGCCTTTCTAAAATCGTAGGCGCTGCCGAGGGCTTCCTCGCAGCGGTTGTTGGCGTTGTTGCCGAAAGAAGGTCCGCAAAGAGATTTCAGCTCCAGCGCGACCAAGAGCCGATCGCGGTGGACGGCGAGGACATCCCATTGCTTGGTCGGGCGAAAAAATCCCGGCAGCACGACCAAGGACTTGTCCCGATGAATCGTGAGGTCTTTGGGCCCGTTGCGTTTGATCACGTCGACGATCATTTCACGGAAGGAATCCATCGTCTTTCCACCGGTGACCATTCCCCGATTCCCTTGGTCGCGCCTGCCTCCGGTCCGTTGCTTCGTCGCCGCAGCGTCGCGGCCGTGCCAAAAGCGGCGCACGGCTTGGCGCAGGCGAAGATCAAAAGAGATGCGGGGCGAACTCATGATTCTGTCGTCGGGGCAGTGGCCGGTCGTCTGGCTTGGCCGAGAAGTTTCCAGGTTGCCTCGTCGAAAGCATAGAGCTCCCGCACGGCAGAATCGGCCAGCGCTGCGTCCGATTCTATCGCCGCGGCACTGAGTTTTCGACGCAGAGCCAAGTTCACGTTCGCCCATTCAGGGATGCGGATGCGGCGCAGGTATTGCGCCTGAAAGCGGAGGTTTCCGCCGCGCATTCGCGGACTGTAGGCCGTGATAAATGCCAGTGCGAGGCGGCTGGAAAGCACCGTCTGAAGCGCGCGCAGATCCCAAGTCTCGGACGTGATGTGGTAGAGGTTATGGTGGGGGTAAAGTTTGCCCTCTTCGTAGACGACGTGGGCCGAGCCCTTGATGTCGGGAATGAGCAACTTTGGGCGCCAGGTGAGCGACTCGTGGATGCGGTCGATCGTGCGGAACCAGCCGTGGGGATTGCGTGCCGCCACGTTGCGTTGGCCAATTCGTTCGCGGTGTTTTTCGAGGTAGGCGGCAAATCGTGGATAAGACGCGAGTTCGACCAGCCGACCGTCGGCTTCGAAAGGATTCAGCACCCACTCGCCGCGCCATTCTACTTGGCCGCTGCGGATGTCGCGGGTGGTGACCAACGGCAGCTTCCTGGAATCTTCCACGTCGAGATCGCGGCCGATAAAGACAGCATCCGCCCCCGTCGCCACGCCGATGCCGACACGCACGCCGGCCGCTTCTAAAGCGGGCAAGGTTGTCTCCAACCGGCGGATCGCCGCCATGCAGCCATCCTCGTCAAACGCCCAAGACTGATCGCCGACGGCGACATCAAATCTCACGGTCACGGCCGGGTTGGTGGTCTCGCCTCGCAGGGCTTTCGCCAGAGGCAACAAGGCGCTCTCTGAAATCTCGGGCCGGAAAGCGGTGTAGGTTTTTGCTCCCAAGCCGCGCCGCAAAACGGTCACGGCGGGATAGGCATCGACCTCGTCGAAGAATGCCGGGCAACCCGTTAAGTCCACGTAGGATTCCAAGTGAAACGAAGCCGAGACCAAGGCGCGGAGCGGCCCGCCGTAGCGGTTCTTCATCCAGCGGTCGGCGCAGATGAAACTCAGCCGCCCTTCCGGTCGCAGTAACCCGAGGGATTTCTCAATGAACGCCACGTAGAGATCGGCCCGGTCGAACAACGACCTCCATTGGCTCCGATACAAATGGAGCAAATCCTTGGGTAAGTTCTCTAGCCGCAAATAAGGAGGATTACCGACGATGTGGGTGAAGTGGGCCGGCAACGGCAGAGTCAGGAAATCAGCGTGCACCAACCATTCGCCGAGCAATTGCTCGCTCTTGAGTCGGCTCCAGCCGCGCTCGCTCAGCAGTTCGTGCAGGCGCTCGCGGCAAACCGCTAGGGCCCCGAGGTTCACCTCGACTGCACGGATGCAGGGAGCGATTTCGAGATCGTCCGGTTTGACTCCGGCCAACAGGCGACGGGCGGCAGGGACCAGAAAGTCGCCCTCGCCGGCTGAAGGTTCGAGGAGGCGTGCGCGCAACAGGTCTGGGCCGCTCTGCCACCCCGTCAGATCGAGGATAAACCCGGAGACTTCGGGTCGGGTGTGAATTGCCCCTCTCGTTTCGGCCGAGGCCTCCGAGAAATACGCCACCGCGTCCTTGGCCGGAGCGGATGCCTCAAAGAATTCGGTTTGGACGGGACGCATGACGTGGGAAGCTAACTGAGCCGCAGTTAGGTTTGTTCAGAACGGCGAAGCAAGGAGTGATGCGGCGTCGATTACGCCTCCGCACATTTCCATTTGCACGCCCGCGCGGCGGGGGCTTACTCCGTCTCCGACCCGATTCCGCCCCCATGAACTTTGCCACGTTTCTCAAGACCCTCGTTATCCTCGCCGTGCTTTTTGTCATGCTCTACGTGGGCATGAACAACACCCACGAGATCAACTTCTTCTTCCCCATCGCCGGCACCACGGCGAAGAAGCCGATCCACGAATCGGCCGCGCTCATCTTCTTCGGCATCTTTGCCATCGGCGTTTTGGCCGGCACGATGCTGCACGGTGGCGGCGGCAAGGGCGGCTCCGCCAAGAAGGGCGGCAACGACCGGAAGGACAAGTAGCCAGGTTCGTTGTTGAACCGACCGCCGTTCGGGCCTGCAACGCGTAGCGTTATAGGCGGCCGACAATCTCGGTCGCCAAGTCGCGGAAGGCTTCCGCGCCGGACGCCGAACCGTCGTAGAGCGCGATTGGTTTCGCGCTCATCGGGGCTTCGCTGATCGCGATGTTCTCCGGGATCACGGTCGTGAAGAAATGTAGTTTCTTAAAGGCCTTTTCTTCGGGGAGCCGTTCCATCGTCTCCTGGTGAAATGCGACGTGGCGCCGCACCCGCGTAAAGACGACGCCGAGACACTTGATCTTAAATTCCAGCTCCGACTTCAGGTAATCAAGCCGATCGAGCAACAGACCGAGACCCACGGACGAGAGGTAGTCGGGCTGCATCGGCACGAGGAAATAGTCGCTCGCGTAGAGGGCGTTTTGCGTGGCGGTCTGGAGGTTCGGTGGGCAGTCGCAGAGGATCACGTCGTAGTCGCCCAGGACTTTGTCGAGTTTGCGGCCGAGAATGCGCTCGCGGCCGGGCCGCGCCGCCAAGTCGAGGTCGAGGAACGTGAGTTTGAGGTGGCTTGGGATGAGATCGAGGCCGGGGATCTCCGGGACAACGTTGTGGACGATGCAGTCCTTGAACTTGTGGGGATCGTCGTGCTTGCCCCGTTTGCCCTCGCCGCCGACTTCGAAGATGTCGGCCATCGTGCCGTGCTCCGCCGCCCACGCGGACCAGGCTTTTTCGGGCATGAGGGAGAGGGAGGCGTTGGTTTGCGGATCGAGGTCGACGAGGAGCACGCGCTTGCCGTGATCGCGGGCGAGGTAGGCAGCGAGGTTGACGGCGACGGTCGTCTTGCCGACGCCGCCTTTCATGTTGAGGAGCGAGGTGACGACGGCTTTGGACATGGTCGGGAGGGGATTGGAGGTAACAGCATCAAGTCTGCCGCAGCTGGAGCGGTCCGCAATCTTCCGTCGTGAATTTTGCGTAACATCGGCGCGTCGCACGTTTCGCCCCGGTCCCCGTGGCCCGGTCGTTCTTTTGCCTTGGTTTGCGCCCGGCGCCACATTGGCTCCTATCGAGCTCCTTCCGCCGCGCGTTCGCCTTCGTCACCATGTGGATCGTCCTTTTTGCCCTTCGCTATAAATACACCGTCGCCGTCTTTGCGATTTTGATCGCGCTGTTCGGCGGACTGGCGATTCAGCGCACGTCCACCGATATCATGCCGCGGGTGGACAGCCCCGAGGTCATGCTCGTCTGGTCTTACGGCGGGTTGAATCCCACCGAGATGGCCGCGAAGATCACGTCCTTCTCCGAGACGGCCTCGCTCAACAACGTCGACGATGTGCTCGAACTCCGCTCTGAGACCATCAACGGCGTCGCGATCGTGCGGCTGCGGTTCCAGCCCGGGGTAAACATCGAGCGCGCGCTCTCCCAGGTCACCGCCATCTCGCAGACGATTTTGCGCCGGATGCCTGCCGGTACCGTGCCGCCGATCATTGTCCAATCGAGCCCTTCGAGCGTGCCGATCATCCAGCTCGTGTTGTCGTCCGATACGCTCACCGACGGTGCGATCTTCGATTTTGCCCGGCTGACCATGCGAGCCCAGTTGCAGGAAATCGCCGGCCTGCGCCTCACCTTGCCCTACGGCGGCGCCCAGCGGCAGATCATGGTCGATTTGGATCCCGATGCGCTCAACGCCTACGGACTCTCCGCTTCGGATGTGAGCCGCGCCCTCGCCGCGCAGAACCAGACGCTGCCTTCCGGTTCCCTCCGCGCCGGTGGCCGTGATCTCGCGGTCGGCGTCAACGCCAGCCCCGTCTCCATCCCCGAGTTTCTCGACCTGCCGGTGCGCAACATCGATGGCCGGATCATTCTGCTGCGCGATGTCGCCAACGTCCGCGACGGCGAGGCTTTCGGCACCAACATCGCCCGGCTTAACGGCCAAAACGCCGTCATCGTCACCGCCCTGAAACTCGGGAACACGTCGACGCTCGAAATCATCGACGGGATCATGGCCCGCCTGCCGGCCATCCGCGCGTCCGCGCCTCCCGGCGTCAAGGTCGAGCCCATCTTCGACCAATCCGTCTTTGTCCGGTCGGCCGTCGACAACATCCTGCGCGAGATCGCCCTCGTGGGTGCGCTCGTGGCCCTCGTCGTTTTGCTGTTTCTCGGATCGTGGCGCTCGACGTTGATCGTCCTCACCTCGATTCCGCTCGCGCTGCTCTGCTCGATTTTTGGCCTCAGTCTCGCCGGCGCCACGTTCAATCTGATGTCCCTCGGCGGCCTCGCGCTCGCCATCGGTATCCTGGTGGACAACGCCCTCGTCGAAATCGAAAACATCAAGCGCCAGATCGCCTCCGGTAAAATCGTGCGCGATGCCATCGTCGACGGCGCACAACAGGTCGCCTTCCCCGAGTTCGTTTCCACCACCGGCATCTGCATCGTGTTTCTGCCGATCTTTCTGCTCTCCGGGACCGCCGCGTTTGTTTTCAAGCCTCTCGCGCTCGCCGTGATCTTTGCGATGGTCGCGAGCTACCTGCTCTCGCGCACGCTCGTGCCCACGCTCGCCTCGCTGCTGCTGCCCGCCGAGACCCGCGCCGAACGCGCCGACGCCGGTCGGGCGCCCCGAGGCTTGATGCGGCTGCATTACGCCATTGAACACGCCATCACCGCCCTTTCCGCCCGGCAGCACCGCATGCTCGATGTCCTCGTGGCGCGGCGTTGGATCATTCCGGTCATCGTGCTCGCGGTCGCGGGCCTCGGCGGCGTCGCCTGGAAATTTCTTGGCCGCGAGTTTTTCCCCGCCACCGATGCCGGACTCATGCGCGTCTTCGTGCGCCTGCCCGGCGGCACCCGCGTGGAAGAGACCGCGCGCCGTTTTGCCGACATCCAGCGCGCCATCCGCTCCGTGATTCCTCCGGCGGAACTCCGTTTCGTGGTCGAAAACATCGGGCCACCGACCGCGATCAATCTCGCTTGGGTCGAGAGCACCGTCGTCGGTCCCTACGACGGCGAGATTCTCATCCAACTCGCACCCGGTCATGCGCCCGTCGTCGGATACACGGAAAAATTGCGGCGGCTGCTTGCCGAGCAATTCCCCGAGGCGCAGTCGTTTTTCCGGCCGGCCGACACTACCAGCCAGACGCTCTCCGGCGGGGCGCCGACCGCGTTCGAAGTCCGCTTCGTCGGCCGCGATATTCCCGGGAACCTCGCGCTGGCCCAACGTCTCCGCGAGCGTCTCCGGGCCGTGCCGGGCGCCGTCGATGTGACGCTGCGCGAACTCCTCGGCGTGCCCGAATACTATTTCGAAATCGACCGCGTGCGTGCGGCCCGCTTTGGCCTCACCCAACAGGATATCGCCGGCGCACTCCTGACCGCGCTGGGCTCCGGGGGCAGCGTGGCGCCCACGTTCTGGGCCGATCCGAAAACCGGTTCATCCTACGAAGTGCAAGTTCAGGTGCCGCCCGCGCTCTTCCGCGACGCGGAGCAACTGCTCACCTTGCCCATGCGCCCCGCCGCCGGGGGACCACCGGTGATTTTCGGCGCGTTTGCCAAACTCAGCGAACGCCAGTCGCCCTCAAGTGTGTCGCGCACGACCTTGCTGCCCACGTTTACCGTGCTCGCCAACGTGCAGGGCACCGACCTGGGCTCCGTGCTCGACCGGCTCAATCCGATCCTCGCCGAGTTGCGCAAAGAGCAGAAACACGGCAATCGGATCGTCATCGCCGGCCAAGCCGCGCTGATGGAGTCGGCCTACCGTGAGCTCTTCGGCGGCCTCATTTTGTCCGCCGTGCTGATCTTCCTCGTGATGGTGGTGAACTTCCAATCGTGGGCGTTACCCTTGGCCGCGATCAGTGGTCTGCCGGTGGCCATCGCCGGGGCGTTCGTGGCGCTTTGGGTGACCGGCACCAACTTGAGCATCCCGGCGCTGATGGGGCTCATTATGGTCGTCGGTGTGTCCACAGCCAACAGCGTGCTGGTCACTTCCTTCGCCCGCGATCTTTGGGCGGCCGGCGCGACCGGTGCCGAGGCCGCGATCACCTCCGCGACGACCCGCCTGCGCCCCGTCACGATGACGGCCCTCGCGATGATTCTCGGGGTGTTGCCCATGGCGCTCGGCCACGGCGAGGGCGGCGAGCAAAACGCCCCGCTCGGCCGCGCCGTGATCGGCGGTCTGCTCTTCGGCACGCTCGCCTCGCTCTTCGTCGTGCCTTTCATGTTCTCCGTCCTCAAGCGCCGCCCACCCGCGCCTGTCCCTCCTTCCGCGCCATGAATTCTCTCCGCCTCGCCGCTCTGTTTGTCGTGCTCCTGCCTGTCGCCGCTTCGGCGCAGGGGAACCTCCAATTTGTGAAGCCTGAAGTGGCTCCGCCCGCCGAACCGCTCCGCCTGCCGGTGCGTACCGCGCCAGCCGAGCAGGCTTACATTTATTCCCGGGCCACCGGCCTGCTCGCCGAGCGCCGGGTGGATCTCGGCGATATCGTCCAAGCCGGTGACGTGCTCGCGGTCATCGCCGCGCCCGAGATCCAGCGCGCGGCCGAGCGCGCCGCCGCCGCCGTTGCCCAAGCCACTGCCCGCGCGGAACTCGCCGAGGCCAACGTCCGCCGCACCCGCGCCCTCGGCGAAAAAGCGGTCCTTTCCAACGCTGAGGCCGAGATCGGCGAGGCCAACGCCAAGACCGCCGCCGCCGATTTGCTGGCGGCGCAGGCCGATGCGAAGCGCCTCACCGAACTCGTCGCCTTCCAGCAGATCCGCGCGCCCTTCGATGCCCTCGTGGTCAACCGCCAGTTCGACCGCGGCGATTTCATCCCCGGCGATTCGACGACCAACGGTCGTTGGCTCTTCCATCTCGCGCGCGTCAACGAACTCCGCGGTCTGCTCGACGTCGCCCCCGCCACCGCCCTCGCGCTGCGTCCCGGCCAAGCCGCCGTGGTTGAATTCACCGAACTGCCGGGCAAAAAGTTTCCCGCCAAAGTCGCGCGCGCCGCCGGCCTGATTGACGCCGCTTCCGGCACGATGCGCGTCGAACTCACCTTGCCCAATCCCGAGCGCCAGATTCCCGCCGGGCTCAACGGCGTCGCGCTCATCACGCCCGCCGGCGCGAACGCCCGCCTGCTGCGCGTGCCCGTAAACGCCATCGTCGTGCGCGATGGTCGCCAGCACGTCGCGATTGTGCGCGAGGGCAAAGTGGCCTTCGTCCCCGTGCGCACTGGGCGCAATACCGGCGCCCGCATCGAGGTGATCGAGGGCCTCGCGGCGGACGCCTCGATCATTGTGAACCCCAACGGCCTCCTCCAAGAGGGCCAGCCCGTCCCGGCAGCGCCATCGCCTTAACAACAAACGCCCGCCGCGTGGGCATGGTTGGGCGGAGCCGGTGCTCGGAGCGGTTCGCTGTAACAGCATCGTCACCGTCACGCGCTTCCTAGGCCTCGCGGCGCGGTTAAGTTTCCGTCACTCTCCGAGCGGATCCCGTCATGCGTTTTTCGACCTCATTTCGCCGCCGCCTCCAGCTGCTCAACCTGCCGGGCGCGCTGCTGCTGTTGCTTCTCCAACGCACCCCGGTTCTCCGGCTGTTGGTCGCGACTGAGCCCGCGGTCGTCGCCGCCCCAGCGGGTGCAGTGCTGAAATCCTCCGTCGCCGGTCTCGTGGGTCTCGGCGCGCTCCACTCGCGCGCGGGTGCGACCGAACTCGTGACCAACGAACCGAGCCCCCTGCGCGCCACCGTCGGCGTCGCTGTTTCCACCGCGGCTTTTAGCCTCTCCGGCACCCAGACCCAGCCTTCGATTTGGAACGTCACCGGCTCCCTCCCCCCGGGTTTGTCGATTAACGGTCGCGCGACGCTCGGCACCTTTGCCGCGTCGGTGCTCGAGTTGACGGGCACCCCCACCGCTGCCGGCACGTTTCAGCTCGGGATATCCGGTTCCGACCGCGGCTACACGTCGCCGTCGCTCCCGTATACAATCACCGTGGTCGCCGCCGGCACTCCGGCCACTTTCCCCGTGTTCTCCACGCAGCCAGTATCGGTGACCGTAGCGGCCGGCGCTTCGGTCACATTGACCGCGGCGGTCGCCGGTTCGCCGGCGCCCACCTATCAATGGCGGCGATTCGGCTCAAACCTCGGTGGCCAGACGTCCGCCACGCTCATCCTCACCAATGTCCAACCTGCGGATGCCGGCGCCTACACGTTGGTTGCCACCAATTCCGCCGGCACCGCGACCAGCAACGCCGCGATTCTCACGGTCACCTCCGCCCCGGCCGGAGCGGCCCCCGTCGTCACGCTGCAGCCGGTCAGCATCACGGCGGCCCTCGGCGCACCTGTCGTGCTGACCGTGGCCGCGACCGGCGCACCGACGATTCAGTGGCGCAAGAACGGCGTGAATCTCCCCGGCGCAACCGCCGCGACCCTCGCCTTTTCCGCGCTCACCGCCGCCGACACCGCCAGCTACGACGCCGTGCTCACCAACGCCGCCGGCACGGAGTTCAGCGGCACCGCCGTGGTGATTGCCACCACCCCGCTCACCGCCCGCCTGCGCAACCTCTCGGTCCGCACCACCCTCGCCGCCGAGCAGATTCTCTTTGTCGGGCTCAACCTGGCGGGCGGCTCTAAAGACGTGCTGCTCCGCGCCGCCGGGCCCGGTCTCGGGGCTCTGGGTGTGGGCGGCACGATGGCCGATCCCCGGCTTGCGGTGTTCACGACAGACGCTCCTCCCGTACAGATCGCGCAGAACAACGACTGGTCCGGCAACGCTGCCGTCCGCGCGGCGAACGCCGCTCTTGGGGCTTTTCCCTTTCCCTCTGACGCAAGCCTCGACGCGGCTCTCCTCACTCCCATCGCCGGTGGTCGCACCGTGCAGGTTTCCGGCCCGACCGCTGGCGGCGTCATCGTGGAAGCCTACGACAACGGCTCGGGCAACGCCGTCCGCTTCACGAGCCTCTCTGCCCGCAACCTCGTCGGCACCGGCGCCGATCTGCTGTTCGTCGGGTTCACCATCGACGGCCCCGGCACCAAGAATCTGCTCTTCCGTGCCGCGGGTCCCAGCTTGGGCGCCCTCGGCGTGCCGAACACACTCGTTGATCCCAAGCTCGAATTGTTCACGACGTCCACGCCGGCCGCGAAAATCGCGGAGAACGACACCTACGCCGCCGCGCTCGCGCCGCTTTTCCGGACCTTGGGTGCCTTCGACTTTGTGCCCGGGGCGAAGGATGCCGCGCTGGTTCTCAGCCTGCCTGCCGGCAGCTACACCGTCCAAGTCTCGGGTGCGAACAATGGCACCGGTGATGCTATCGTCGAAGTCTACGAGCTGCCGTAAGATTCCTGCGACCTGCTCATCGCCGTCGCCCGCAGGCTTGCGGATCTCTTTTTTGTAACTCATTTCCGAAGCAATCGTTCGATGACCCCTCCGCCCTCATCCCGCTCTGCCCGCGCCCTGCTGATTGCCTCAACCCTTGCGGTGCTCGCACCCCGAGGCGCCGTGGCCGAAAGCTCCGTCGCTTATAAATACTCCGACTACCGCGAGTCCGGCGGCCGCGTGGTGGTCGAGACGCAGACCGCGCTCATCGAGCAGACGTTTGGGATCGATTATCGCGCCCGCTTCACCGGCACGATCGACGCGATCGCCGGCGCCACGCCCACCGGCGAACCGGCGCCCGCCGGCAGCGATCAGGTCCGCCTCTCCCGGCTCAGCGATCGGCGCAAGGCCTGGACCGGCGACCTCTCGCGCCAATTTTCCCGCGTCAACCTCGCCCTCGGTTTTGGCAACTCCCGCGAGAGCGACTACGTTTCCAACGGCTGGTCGGTCAACGCGCTCACCGATTTCAACGGCAAAAACACCACGCTCCTCACCGGCGTCGCCGGCACCGCTGACGACGTGAAAGTATTCTTCCAAACCGACCGCGAAAAGAAGCGCACCAACGATGTGATCGTCGGTGTCACCCAACTCCTCGATCCGCGCACCTCCGTCACGTTTAACCTCAGCTACGGCCGCTACTCCGGTTACCTGAGCGATCCTTACAAACTCGTCGAAAAGCGGATCGAGGTCCTGCCCGGGATTTTTCTCCGGCAGACGTTTGGCGAAAACCGCCCGCGCGAACGCGAAAAACTCATCGCGCTCGCCGCGCTCAACCGCGCCTTTCCCACGCTTCACGGGGCCATCGACGGCAGCTACCGCTTTTTCGGCGACACCTTCGGCACCCAGGCCCACACCGTCGACCTCGCTTGGTTTCAGCGTTTGGGCGAAAAGGTGATTCTGCGGCCGGGCTTTCGCTTCTACGACCAGTCCGCCGCCGATTTCTACATTTACCGCCTCGACGGGACCGCGGTGACCCCGGTGCGCAATCCCTCGCCGGCCGGTCCGTATTACTCGTCCGACTTTCGGGTGTCCGCGTTTCGTAGTTACAACACGGGCTTGAAGCTGATCTGGAATCCGACTCCCGCTTTGCAATTCGACGCCTTGCTGGAGCGCTACGAAATGCGCGGCCGCGATGGCGTGACCCCTGCCAGCGCCTACGTCCGCGCCACGGTCCTGACTCTCGGCGCCCGCTTCGCCTGGTAAATTTCCGGCGATCATAAAGCGAAATTCATAAATCGGAATTTCTACCGTGCCACTCGTCCTTCCCAGTCACCGCGCCCCTCCGCCGCCCGCCGCCCAGGCGACGACCGATGTGCCGTTGCGCGTGTTGGCTTGGACCGCGCTGGGCACGCGTTGCTCGGTCCAATACTCGGCCACCTCCGCGGCTCAGGCGCAGGCGTTCGAGACCGCTGCGGTCGGCTGGGTCGCGGCGTTTGAAGCGAAGTATTCCCGTTTCCGCCCCGACAGTCTGCTTTCCCGCATCAACGCCGCTGCCGGCCTCGCGCCCGTCGCCATCGACGCCGAGATGGAAGGCCTGCTCGCGCTCTGTGACCGGCTGCATTTCATGACGCAGGGCGTGCTCGATCCCACCGCGTTGCCGTTGCTGCGGCTCTGGGATTACAAGGCCGTGAATCCACGCCTGCCCACCGAAGATGAACTCGTCGCAGCCCGTCGACTCGTCGGCTGGAAAAAAGTGCAACGTACTCCCGGCCACGTCTTCCTGCCCGAGCGTGGCATGGCGCTCGACTTCGGCGGCTTTGGCAAAGAGTGGGCCGTGGACATCGTCGCCCAGATCGCGCGCGACCACGGGCTGCCGGCGGCGTTGGTTGATTTCGGCCACGATCTCCGCGCGTTCGGCGTGCCGCCCGGTCGCCCCGCGTGGCACATCGGTCTGGAAGATCCGGCCAATCCCGGTGCGACCAAGGGCAGTCTCGCGCTCACGCAAGGGCAGGGCGTCGCCTCGTCCGGTGATTATCTCCGCCGGGTCCTCATCGACGGCGTGCGTTACGGCCACATCGTCGACCCGCGCTCCGGCCGGCCGGTGGCCAACGGCTGCCTGCAAGCGACCGTCATCGCGCCCACCTGTCTCCAGGCCGGCGTGCTCGCGACCGCCGCCTTCGTCCTCGGTGTGACGCCCGGCCTCGAACTCATCCAAGCCCAGCCCGGCACCCACGGCCAGATTCTCACCGAAAAAACCCGCGCCCAAACCCGCGGCTTCTTTAATTACGTCGCCTCATGACCTCTCCCGCAGTTGCCCACGAAAACACGAAAAATACGAAAAAATCCCCGACCTAAACCGATGAATTCATTCTGCTTCAGCCCTGTATTTTCCTCCTCCGCCTTTCGTGTCTTTCGTGGTGCCTTCCTCGCCGCGCTCGCTCTCGCCCTTGCCGCCGGCGCCCGCGCCGAGATCAAAGTCGGCGGAGTTTTCCCGTCGCTCGCCTCCGTCGGACTCATCGGCGAGGTGCCCGACACCAAGGGCAAGATTTTGGTCGTCGATTTCTGGGCGTCGTGGTGCGCGCCGTGCAAAGCTGCGTTTCCTGCGCTCGGGAAAATCAACGCCGACTACGCGGCCCGCGGCGTTGTTCTGGTCGGCATCAGCGTCGATGAAAAACCCGCCGCCTATGCCGACTTCGTGAAGAAAATGGCCCCGACGTTTCTCACCTTGCACGACGCCTCGCAAACACTGGTGCGGGCCGTGGCGGTGCCCGCGATGCCCACGACCTATCTGATCGGTCGCGACGGCAAAGTGCGCTTCATCCACGCGGGCTACCAAGGCGAATCCACGGACAGGATCCTTCGCACCCAAATCGACAAGCTTCTCGCCGCGAATTAGTCGCTCGATCCGCTTTCTCCGCTATCCTCTTTCCCAACTCCAAAAAAATGCGCTCCCGTCTCCTCCTCGCCCTGTTTGTCGCCTCGGCCGCCGCGTTGTTTTCCGGCTGCTCCACCGCCGTCCGCGTGCAACCGTGGGAACGCGCCACGCTCACCGATTACACGATGCGGCCCGACCGCGACCCGCTCGCCGTCGCCCTCGCCGAGCACACCTATTTCTCCCGCGAGTCGGCCACGGGCGGTCGCGGCGTGGGCGGCAGTGGCTGCGGTTGCAATTGAGCCCGTTCCCTCCGGGCCGCGCGGCTGATAACATCGCTTTCTTTTCTCACCCTCATTCCTCCCCATGAAATTCTCCCCTGCCTCCCTCCGTCGCCTGCACTGGTTGAACCTTCCCGGCACGCTCCTCATCGCCTTGCTCCAGCGCACGCCCGCGGTGCGCGTGGTCGCGACCGCTGCGGATACGGTCCTCTCATCGCCGGCGACTTCCGTGTTGAAGGCGGCCGTGGCTGGGCTCGGCTCTTTAGGGGCTTTGCACAGCCTCGCGGGCGCGACCGCACTGAGTCCTTCCGAACCGAGCCCGGCGACAGCGATGGCCGGCGTGGGCACGACCTTGGTGTTCGCTGTCACCGGGGCGCCAGCCTCGCCCCAATCGTATACGGTCGGCGGCAGCGTTCCGCCGGGGCTGACCTTTCGGGCCCTCGGTGGCGGGGGTGCCGGCGTGACGAGCGGGATCATCAACGCGTCGACAATTCAGCTTAGCGGCACGCCGACGGCTGCCGGCACTTTCACGATGTCCATCGTCGGGTGGCGAGGGGCTAACGGCACGTCTAATCAGTATAGCGCAAGCTACACAGTCGTTGTGTCTGGCCCGGCAAACACCGCGCCTTCAATTACTACGCAGCCCCTTGCGGGGACGGTCGCAGTCGGCTCGCCGGCTGCCTTGATCGCCGCCGTCGCGGGTACGCCGACGCCCACGCTGCAGTGGTTCAAAAATTCCGTGGCAATCCCCGGCGCGACGACCGAGCTGCTCACGTTTGCTTCGGCCACGCTCGCCGACGCCGGCAGCTACACCTTGGTCGCGACTAATTCCCAAGGCTCCGTGACGAGCAATGCCGCGACGCTTACGGTGACTGGGGGCGTCGCGCGGCCTGAGGTCGTGGCCCATCCGACCAGCGTAGTACGCCCCTTGGGCGCTGGGGCGGCCTTAGCGATCGTGGCAACGGGCTCGCCGACTTACCAATGGCGGAAAAATGGCGTAGCTGTCGCTGGCGCTACCGCGGCGACCTTGTCGTTCGCCGCGCTCGCGGCGGCCGATACCGCCAGTTACGACGTCGTACTTACCAACGCCGCGGGCTCGATCACCAGCGACTCCGCCACCGTTGTCGTGGCGGCGCCCCTGACCGCAGTCCTGCGGAATCTCTCAGTCCGCACGACACTCGCAGCGAATCAAATTCTGATTGTCGGCGTCAATATGTCCGGCGCGGGCAAAGAGGTGCTTGTGCGTGCGGTGGGTCCGAGCCTCGGCGTTTTTGGTGTGCCTGGCACCATGGCCGATCCGCAGCTCGCCGTGTTTACGGCCGCGACGCCGCCGGTGCAGATCGCGCAAAACGATAACTGGGGCGGCAACGCCGCCGTCGCGGCGGCGAATCTTCGCCTTGGTGCGTTCGCACTGACCCCGAATACGAGTTTGGACGCCGCCCTCGTGACAACGATTGCGGGCGGACGTACCGTGCAAGTTTCCGGCCCGACTGCGGGCACGGTGATCGTGGAAGCCTACGACGCCGGGGCGGGCAACGCAGCCCGCTTCACCAGCGTGGCGGCGCGCAACCTCGTGGGTACGGGGGGTGATGTTTTGATTGCGGGCTTCACAGTTGATGGCACCGGCTCGAAAAACCTGCTGATCCGCGCCGCCGGCCCCAGCCTCGGTGCGCTCGGAGTACCCGGCACACTCGTTGATCCCAAGCTCGAAATTTTCACGGCGACTACGGTGCCGGTGAAGGTGGCGGAAAATGACAACTTCTCGGGTGCTGTAGATACGTTGGCCAGAACGCTCGGAGGGTTTGGCTTTGTACCCGGTGCGAGGGACGCGGCGATTCTCGTCAGTCTGCCCGCCGGGGGTTACACCGTGCAAGTTTCCGGCCTCAACAACGGCACCGGCGAAGCGATCATCGAAGTCTACGAAGTGCCGTAATTGGGCAGGTAGGGACGACTCTCCGAGTCGTCCGTCTGTTGAGGCTTCCCGCGGGTTCACGAATGCGGACGTCTCGGAGACACGTCCCTACCTATGTCCCGAGATAGCGTCCGTCTCAGTGCGACTCGAGGTGACTCGTGAGCGTGTGCCGCTCGAGCACTTCCTGCATCAGCCTGGGCTCCGTGCGGCGCAGGGTGGTGAGGGCTGCGCGCATGGCGGCGGCGACCACTGCGGGATCGGTCAAATGTCGGTGGCCAGTGAAGCGGACGAGCGCGTGGCGCCGAGCGCCGAACGATTCGAAACGTAGGGCAAAAGGGTCTTTGACCCGCCCCGATGCGAGACGTGGACGCGGAGGGCGGGTCGGAGACCCCGCCCTGCTTCGGGACGCGCGCTTTACTGATACGTGCGCGTGGCTTTCCAGGTGTTGCGATCGGTGAAGGTCGGCACGATGGGCGCGGCGGGCGGATTGTTTTTGCTGTGGAGCAAGATCGTGCGACGGCGGGCGGTCTCGGGCGCGAGCGTCTGCGTGAGGAGCGCGGCGGCGTCTTGGCGGGTCAGGGTCGCCAGCGCGGCGAGCGCGGCTTGGCTGCGGTCCCACTCGCCGTCGAAGGTGTAGGCGAGGGTGAAAAACGCATCGGCTTTCTCCGCGATGTTTTTGGGTTTCTCCTCCAAGGTCGAACGTACGCCGGCCAGCAGTGTCTTCCAATCCTCGTCGCCGAGCGCGGCGAGGGCGGCGGGGAGTGTCGCGATGAACGTCTCGGCGCGTTTGCGCAGATCGTCGGGCGCGTAGCCGCTGGCCTGGATGACAAAGGTGAAGTAGCGCTGGCGCAGGGAGGCGCTGGCGTTGGCGCCGACTATGTAGCCAAGCTGTTGTTTGGTGCGCAGCTCGGAGAAAAACGGCTCGCCGAGGAAATTGCCGAGCACGAGGGCGGCGGCGCGGGTGGCGGGCGAGTCGTCGGGCAGGAGGCGGTCTTGTACGAAGGCCGAGTTCACGCCGGCGATAAGACCGGCATCGACGATGTCTTCTCCGGCGCCGAGCCCGACGTGGCGGCGACGGAGCAGGGCGGATTCCGGCGCGGCGGTGGCGCCGATTTTCCCCGCGATGGTACGCGTGGCGGCGATGGCGGCGTCGGGCGTGAGGTGACCGTGGACGAGGACTTCGACTTTGCCGGCAGTGAAGAAGGTTTGGGCAAAGGCCTGCACATCGGCCCAAGTGGCGGCGGTGGCCGGCGCGAGCAGTTCGTCGGGCGGAAAGACGAACTCGCGCGAGAGGGCGTCGCGGCGATCTTGGGCGAGTTTGTAGGCTTCGGTCTCGGGGTAGCTGCGCAGGCCGCGGAGGAGCGAGTCCTTCACCGCCTCGAACCGCTCCGGGGTCAGCGTGAACGCGCGGAGTTGCGCGGCGAGATCGGTCGCGTAGAGCACGGGCGAGTCGCCAAAACCGGTGACCTTTACCCGGACGCCCTCGAGGGTGGCCTCAGTGGCGACCGTAAGTCCCGCGAGGGCGGCTGCGTCGGCGTCGGCGGCGAGCGCGTCGCTGAGGCACGCGCCGTAGAGCGAGAGGAGCGCGGCGTTTTGGGCGGTGGCCATCGCGCGAACGGGGACGAAGCGATAGATCAGCGCGGTCTGCGGCCGGAGAAATTCGGTTTCACCGGCGTAGAAAAGATGCAGGCCGGCCTCGGCGATCAAGGGCAACGGGCGCTCGGGCAGGAGCGCAGTGCTCGTGGGCATGAAGCGGTTGGCCGTCGGCAAGGAGAAGGCGACCTTGGCCGGCTGCTTAAGGGCGGCGTAGGCCGCGCCGGAGTCTTCGCTGTAAGAGTAGGCCGTGCCGTAGATGCGCTCGGTCTTATCGGTCGGGACGTCCTTGGCCATGAGGGTGACGAGCAGGTTGTCGGGGGTGAGGACGTTGAGCAGGCGGCGGTAGGCGGCTTCGTCGGGGGCGCCCCACACGGCGGTCGCGCGCTCGGCAACTTCGAGCGGGTAGAACAGGGCTTGGTTGGCGAGTTGGGTCGCGAGCTCGGATCCCTCGCCGCGGTCGCCGTAGGTCTCGTTGAGGGCGGCGATGCGCGCGCGGTCGCGGTAGTAGTCGGCGGGAAATGGGGCCGCCCGGAGGTGATCGAGGTAACTGAAAATCAGGCCGAGCACGCGGGTGGTGTTTTCGCGACCGGCGGGCGTGAGCGAGACGCTGACGATGAGCGAACCGTAGGCGCTCGTGCGCTCCCAGAAATCCGCGCTGATGCTGTTGGCGAGGCCCTCGGTCTTGAGCAGCGTCTCGAGGCCACCGGGGCCGGCGTAGCCGATGAGCTGGGTGAGGAGCTCGTCGGGCTTACCCGCGAAATCGGGGCGCGTGGCCGGCATGGCGAACTCGAGTTTGAGCTGGCGGACTTCCTTGATGGGCTTGATCTGGGCGAGGCGAAGGGCGGCTTTGCGTGGCAGAAAATCGGGCGAGCGGGCGACGGTGGGCGCGGCGCGTCGGAGAATCGGGCCGAAGAGCGTACGGGCGAGTTTCTCGAGTTCGTCGAGCGAGGCCTTGCCGGCGAGGCTGAGGGCCATGCGGTCGGACGTGTAGTGTTGCTCGTAGAAGGCGCGGACGTGGGCGGGCGTGGTGCCGGCGAGCGTGTCCTTGTTGCCTGCGGAAAATTTACTCTCGTTGCTGCCGGGGGCGTAGAGTTCACGGGCCACGCCGCTCTCGCGCCGAAAATCGTTTTGCACGTGGCGCATGGCCTCGTTGTGGACGGCGTTGATTTCGCGCCCGGTGAACTCGGGGCTGAACTTCGGCGCGATGAAGAACTGGGCGAAACGATCGAGCGCGCCGGCGAACGCCTCGTGGCGGATGTCGAACTGGTAGTTCGTATGGTCGCTGGCGGTGTAGGCGTTGTTCATCCCGCCGTTTTGGCTGAGGTAGGTGTCAAAGTCGGAGACGTTGGGATATTTCTCCGTGCCGAGGAACAGCATGTGCTCGAGGAAGTGGGCGAGGCCCTCACGATCGGCGGGGTCGTCGATCTGGCCGACGTTCACGACGAGAGCGGCGCCGGACTTGTTGAATTTTTGGTCGGAGACGAGCAAGACGCGCAGGCCGTTATCGAGGACGAAGCGGCGGAACTGCGCGGTGTCGGTAGGCGCGACGACGCGGGGCGGTAGCGCGGGCGCAGGTACGGCGGTAAATCCGGCGGCGGGGAACAAGGCGAGGGCGGCGGCGAGAACAAGAGGCAGGCGCATGGTTGGTGATTTGATTGGGTTGAAGGTGGGCGGTGCGCGCGGAAACGCCAAGCGGTTAGCGGTGAAAGGTGCGGGAGCGGGATAAAAGGACAGCTGCGGGATAGCGGCAGCTTCACCGAACTTCGATTTTTTTGATGTTACCGCATGCGGCGGCCCGACGGCGCTTCTCCAGACGACGCTGTTCGATTTCCAGAGCAAGCGCGGGCTGGGCCGGCTGGACGAGACCCGCGCGCTTAACCGCGCTTTTGTGGAGTTCATCCCCCGGCCGATCTTGCTCTCGCTGGTCGGCGGTTGGTTCTTCAGTCCGACGGCGTCGAGCCTGCTGCTGGAGGACCGTTCGCTGGCGCTCACCTTGCTGTTCGCGGAGCCGGACGCGAAGGCGAAGAGCGAGCGGTGAACGGCGGAACGGGCCGGACGCTCAACGCGGAACGTTGGCCTTGGAACGTTTGGTTTTCTTGGCGGGAGGGGTGACCGGGGTGACGCGGCGCACGTGGCGATTGGGGCGGCGCTTGATCGCGGCGTGGTGGGCGGGGTCGAGGGAGACGCCGAAGAGTTGGAGGCATTCGAGGCACATGGACGGACGTTTTATCGGGCTTGGCTTGGGCGGGGAGGGCGAGGGCGCGGACTTGGGCGCGGAGGGCGGGTCAGAGACCCTGCCCTACTTTTTTTCGGAGAGGCGGCGGGCGAATTGGGCGGCGTGGAGGTTGGCGGGCTCGAGGCTGGCGGGACTGATCGCTTCCCACCACGGGGCAGTGCCGTCGAGTTTGCTCGGGTGCTTCGTGCGCACGCCGACGAAATTCATCGTCACGGGGCCCCAGCCTTTGGGCGGGGGCGCGATGAAACCGGCGGCGCGGATGTTCCAGAACGTGCTCCACCCGGCGCTCGGGCGACCGAGGCTCGGGCCGCCGCCGTTGCGCCAGACGCGGGTGCCGCGGCCGCAGTCGATGTCGGTGAAGAGGTTTTCGTAAGGCGTGTCTTTGTGATGGTCGAAGTTGAGGTCGGTGCCGCGGCCTTGGGCGAAAACGTTGCCCGAGGCCCGTTCGACGCTGAGGTCGTGCACGTAGGGCGCGCGGACGTCGAAGTTGGTCACGAGATTGTCCTCGGAGTTCTTGAGCTGGATCGCGTGGTGGCCGGTGCAGTCGGGCACGCCGCCTTCAACGGTGCCGCGGGCGATGTCGGCGGTGAGCAAAATGCCGTCGAGGGTGTTGCCGCTGGCCACGACGTTGACGCCGAGGTCGCCGTTGTGGATGGCGACGTCGCGGACCCAGCAGTTGAAGACGGCGCGGAGTTCGATGGCGTTGTGGCCGTCCTCCTTGAAGTGGCCGCGATACTTGGTGCCGGGAAACGCGAAGCCGAGGTGCTCGATGCCGGACTCGGTCACGGTGGGCTTGAAGGCGCGAAGTTCGGGACGCCACTCGGTGCGGGTCTCGAAGCGGAGGGGGCGGTCAAGCGTCACGCGCAGGCCGGCGATCGCGGTGATACGGAAGAGCTGCTGGGTGTCGCGTTGCTTGCCCTTGGCGATGTCGCCGGGGTCGCCGTTGTAGAGGTAAGTTTTGAGGCTTTGGTCGGGGGTCTCGCGGACGACGAGGAGGACGAGTTGGCCGACGCTGAGATCGGCGGCGCGGTCGACTTCGATTTCGCGGTCGCCACGTCGGGCGAGGGCGGTGATGGCGGAGAGTTTCTTGGACTGGTAGTTGCCATCGAGGGTCACGAAGGCGCCGTCGAAGGAGTAGCCGCTGGCGGGGCCGCCGGTGGCGGTTTTGCGGGCGCGAGGGTGGATCGCGTCGAGGCCGCGCGGAAACCAGAGGATGGTCTCGGTGGGACCGGCGCCGCGAAGCACGACGCCACTGCGCGTGATGCGGATGAAGTCGGAAACGAGGTAACGGCCGGGCGGGAGATAGACCGCGCCGGCGGGCGTGGCGTCGATGGCGGCTTGGATGGCCTTGGTGTCGTCGGTGGTGCCGTCGCCGAGCGCGCCGAAATCGCGGACGTTGGTCGCGCGCGGGAGCTCGGGGATGGGACGCTCGCCCTGGTGGTAACCGGCGCGGGAAAAATCGGGCAGCCGGCCCGCGGCGGATCCTATTTCGCCGGCTTCGCCCCAGAGTTGGGAGTAGGCCGGGGCGGCGGGGAGGAAGGCGGCGGTGACAAGAAAAGCGATGAGGGAGCTGATGATCCGCGCCGAGGGGATTGCAGATTTAGGGGGAGGCATCGGTGACGGCCCACGTTGCGCGATGGCGGGAGGCACTCAAGCGAGGATCCGGCGATTCGCCCAAACCAGCATTGCCGCGCCGCGCCGCATCTCACCACTCTTGCCGTCCCGTGCTCACCTCCGAAACCAAGCGCCGCCTCGACGCCTGCCGCAACCTGCTCGTCGGCAAACTCCCTCTCCCCACCGATCAGGTCGAGCTCATCACCCTCGCACTCATCTACAAGTTCATGGACGACCTCGACGAGGAGTCCGTGGCGATGGGCGGCAAGCGCTCCTTCTTCACCGGCCCGCTCGCCCCCTACCGCTGGCGCGCCCTCCTGCCGCAGACCGTCTCCGGCGACGAGCGCGTCGCCCTCTTCTCCGAAGGCGTCGAGGCCATCGGCAACGCCAAGACCGGCGCGCATCTGCCCGAGCTTTTTCGCGACATCTTCCGCAACGCCTTCCTGAAATTCCGCGACGGCCGCATCCTCACGCTCTTTCTCAACGAGGTGAACGGCTTCGCCTACTCGCACAGCGAGGAGCTGGGCAACGCCTTCGAATACCTCCTCCAGTGCATGGGCACGCAGGGCGAAAACGGCCAGTTCCGCACGCCCCGCCACATCATCGACTGGATCGTCGCCTGCCTCGATCCCCAGCCCACCGACCGGATCCTCGACCCCGCCTGCGGCACCGGCGGCTTCCTGGTCTCCGCCTACCGGCATATCCTCCAAAAACACACCTCGCCCGGCTCCAAGCTGCCCGGCGACCGGCTCGGCCACGAGCAGCGCCAGCGCCTCTACGCCAACTTCACCGGCTACGACATCACCGACCTCATGGTGAAGCTGAGCAAGGTGAACCTCTTCCTCCACCAGTTCCCCAGCCCCGCGATCCACATCTACGACTCGCTCAGCAACGACGCCCGCTGGTCGGAAAAAGCCGACCTCATCCTCGCCAACCCGCCGTTCATGACGCCGAAGGGCGGCGTCACCCCGCACACCAAGTTCCGCGTCCCCGCCAAGAAAGCCGAGGTCCTCTTCACCGACTACATCGCCGAGCACCTCACGCCCGACGGCCGCGCCGGCATCATCGTGCCCAACGGCATTGTCGCCACCACGCAGAACGCCTACGTGAGCCTTCGCCGCTTCCTCGTCGAGGACAGCCTCGTCGCCGTGGTCAGCCTGCCCGCCGGCGTCTTCAAGCCCTACAGCGGCGTGAAGACGAGCATCCTGCTGCTCGACAAAAAACTCGCCCGCCGCACCGACAAAATCCTCTTCTTGAAGATCGCCGCCGACGGTTTTGATTTGGGCGATCAGCGCCGGGAAATCGCGGCGAACGATCTGCCCGAAGCGGAGCGCGTGATGAAGGCGTGGTTCAACGGAAAGCTCAGTTCTGATTTCGCCAGCCCGCTGGCATGGAAGCTCGTCGAGAAACGGGAGCTGCTGGCTCAGCACGGCTGTAATCTCGATGTCAGTGAGATCGGAGTCGGTAAGGCCTCAGAAAACGGTGAGATGCCGTTCTTCAAAATCTCAGACCTGCTCCAAGGCGTGCGCATGTCGAACAAAGTTCAGAAGAATCAATTTCTTTCAGCAGGCCGATATCCAATCGTCGCTCAGTCGGAAAACTTCATCGCTGGCTATTGGAACGATGACGCGGACGTCTTTCGCGTAAAAACGCCACTCGTTCTTTTCGGTGACCACACCCGACGGTTCAAATACGTGGATTTCGACTTCGTGCTCGGAGCCGACGGAGTGAAGGTGCTCCAATTTGATGAACGCGTTCTGCCTCGCTACGCCTACTTTGCGCTGAACACACTCAAGCTCCGAAATCTCGGCTACTCGCGGCACTACAAAGAACTGCTCAGCCACGAAATCCCCCTGCCGCCGCTGGAGGAACAGCGGCGGATCGTGGCGGAGATCGAGGGCTACCAGCAGGTCATCGACGGCGCCCGCCAGATCCTCGCCGCCTATGGCCCGCGAATCGCAGTCGATCCCGAGTGGGAGACGGTCACGATTGGCTCGGTTGCGCGCGTCGTCAGCGGCCACGCGTTCTCATTGGATCAACAGGGGAAGACCGATGAGGAGATTCCTTTCTACAAGGTGAGTGACATGAACCTTCCCGGAAACGAGAGCTTCATGATCAGCCATAACAATGCTGTTTCCCGGAAGACGCTTTCGTTGCTCAAAGCCAAGGCGCATCCAGCCGGAACGATCATCTTTCCAAAAGTCGGCGCGGCAATTGCGACCAATAAAAAACGAATCCTCACGCGCGAGGCGACTTTCGACAATAACGTCATGGGCATCGTTCCAAGCGAAAAGCTTATGTCGCGATTCCTGCACACTTGGCTCGCGGGTTTCGACCTCAGCAAGTGGGCAAGCGAGTCGCATCCCCCATCGATGCGCCAAGGAACCGTTGAAGACCAAGAAATCCCCCTGCCCCCGCTGCCCGAGCAGAGGCGAATCGTGGCGGAGCTGGACGCGGAGGCGGCGGAGGTAGCGGCCGTGCGCGCGCTGATCCCCCGCTACGAAGCCAAAATCCAGCGCGTCCTCGCCCGCGTCTGGGGCACGGCGACCTGACCGGGTCGCCAGTCCGGCTATGTGTGTAGAAAAACGACGGCGCCACTAAACTACGGATTTGCAGCGAGTTCTTATTTGTTTAGAAAAACGACATGGGCGTTTCCGGTCAGAATTCTGCCAGCAGATCGTTCCTCCACGGGACGAAACGGTCGCTTGACTTGGAGATCATAGCTCCAGACGTTTTCGCCAGTATATCCGCCAGGCTGAGGTTCTCGGGGTTTCCTCGGGAGCATGCCCAAATGTGGCGGATTTTTCTTTTTCAGCCGCCGGCATGAACTACACGAAGCAGGCGCTCACCTTTGGCCAGCAAGCCGCGCAGATGCAGTCTCGAGGCCTGGTCGCCGCGACGACGGCCGAGATCGAAGCCCGGCTTCGCGATGTGAGCTACTATCGGCTTAGCGCGTATTGGCATCCCTTCAAGCGCCCGGACGAATCACTGGTTCCCGGCACGACGTTGGACCAAGTGTGGCGGCGCTACGTCTTTGACCGTCATCTGCGCCTGCTGGTGATGGATGCCATCGAACGCGTCGAAGTGGCGATCCTGCGGACCCGGATGGTCGAGCAGTTCACCGTGCTCCACGGCCCCTTCGGCCATCGGATCTGGAATAATTTCAAACCCGACTTCAAGCCGTCCGAACACACCAAGCTAATGCTCGACCTCGATCAATCGGCCGAGCGCAGCAACGAGGTTTTTGTGGAAAGCTTCCGGACGAAATATACCGCCGAACCTCATCTGCCGCTATGGATGGCCGCCGAGATCATGTCCTTCGGGCAACTCTTCCTTTTCTTTCGCCAACTTAATCGAGCCGAGCAGCAGCAACTCTCGGCGGAATTCGGCGTGTTGCCGCCCGTGCTCGAATCGTGGCTGCGCTGCCTGAACTACGTGCGCAACGCCTGTGCGCATCATGCCCGGCTGTGGAACCGGGAGCTGCCGATCCGCCCTTTTGTGCCGGATAAGAAACACCAGCCTGATTGGCATCTGTCCACGACGCCGGCGAATGATCGGATTTACGCCGTGCTGCTTTTGCTGCGGCACCTGCTCCGCCATGTGGCGCCCAACACCCATTGGAAAGATCGCCTGCTCAAGCTGCTCGCGAATTATCCGGAAGTGCCCACGGCGTCCATGGGCTTTCCCGTCAATTGGCAGACCTGCCCGATCTGGAGCTAAAACAACCTTTTCGTCCCCATGCCCTCCGAAGCCCAAGCCCGGATCACGATCAACAAGCTGTTGGAGGCGGCGGGGTGGCGGTTTCTGCCGGATGCGACCGGGCGGCGGGAAAACATCGTCTGCGAGCAGCGAGTTTCCAAAAAGGTCTTCGCGCCCAATCTCGATCTCGGGGCGGACTTCGAGCACGTGCCGGGTGGGTTTGTCGATTATGTGTTGCTCAACATCGACGGCCGGCCGGTCGCGGTGGTCGAGGCGAAGAAGGAAGGCATCGAACCGCTCGCGGCCAAGGAGCAGGCGCGGGCGTATGCGCTCGGGCTGGGCGTCAGCCATGTTTTCCTGAGCAACGGGCTCGTGCACTATTACTGGAATCTCCGGCAGGGGAATCCGGTGCGCGTATCGCGGTTTCTGCCGCTGGAGGAATTGGGCAAGGCGGCGGAGTGGCGGCCCGACTCCGCGCGGCTTGCGGCGGTCGTGGTGGACGAAAATTACATCGCCGTTTCGCAAGACGCGGCCTGGCCGACCTACTCGGCGACCGAGCGCACGACGGCGATGATGAACAAGAAAATCCGCCTGCTGCGCGACTACCAGCTCGCGGCGGTCCGGGCACTCCAGCAAGTGGCGCTGCCGGGCAAGCATCGCTTCCTCTTCGAAATGGCGACGGGCACGGGCAAGACGCTTCTCAGCGCAGCCATCGCCAAGCTCTACCTACGCACGGAGAACGCCCACCGCGTCCTCTTCCTAGTGGACCGTCTGGAGCTGGAGCGGCAGGCGGAGAAGAACTTCACGGCCTACCTCGCGGCTGACGGCATCTCGACGGTCATCTATAAACAGAAGCGGCAGGATTGGACGAAGGCGCAGGTGGTGGTGACGACGATCCAGAGCCTCGCGACCAACAACCGGTTTCTCACGGATTTCGCGCCGACGGATTTCCAGCTTATCATCAGCGACGAGGCGCACCGCACGATCTCCGGCAACAACCGCGCGATCTTCGAATATTTTGTCGGCGCCAAGCTCGGGCTCACCGCGACGCCGCGCGATTACCTGAAAGGCGTGACCGACGAGGAAGCCAAGGAAGACCCGTTGGCCTACGAACGGCGGCTGCTCCTCGACACGTGGCGGACGTTTGGCTGCGACGACGGCAAGGCGACGTTTAGTTATGGCCTGCTCGACGCCGTCCGCCACAAGCCCACGCCGTATCTCGTCAACCCCGTCGCCATCGACGCGCGGACGGACATCACGACCCAAATGTTGGCCAAGGGCTTCAAGGTAACGGTCACGGCCAGCGAAGACGGGCAGGAAACGGAACTCGTCTTCGCGGGCCGCGATTTCGAGCGGAAGTTTTTTTCTGACGAAACGAACCGTAGCTTCACAGGCTGCTTCTTCGACCACGCCAAGCGCGACCCGCTTACAGCAGAAATCGGGAAAACCATCTGCTTCGCGGTGAGCCGCAAGCACGCGACCAAGCTCGTGACCTTGCTCAACTCCGAAGCGACGCGGCGCTGGCCCGAGGTGTATGGCGCGGGTTCGGATTTTGCGGTGCAGGTGACGTCGGATCAGCCCGGCGCGCAGCAGATGACGATCGATTTCGCGAACAACAACCTGAACGGAAAATCCCGGTGGCGTGCGGCGGAGTTTCGCGATTACGACACGAGCCGCACGCGCGTCTGCGTGACCGTGGGCATGATGACCACCGGCTACGACTGCGAAGACCTGCTCAACGTGGTGCTCGCGCGACCGATCTTTTCGCCGACGGATTTCGTGCAGATCAAGGGGCGGGGCACCCGGCTCTTCACCTTCAAGCATCACGACAGCGCGAGCGAGCGCACGGCGGCCAAGGACGGGTTTGTGCTCTTCGATTTCTTCGCGAACTGCGAATTCTTCGAGACGACGTTTAACTACGACCGGAAGATCGCGCTGCCAAAGGGACTGCCCGGCCCGGGACCGGAAACGGGAACAACCGGGGGCACGGGCGGAACCGGGCCGGCCAAGCCGGCGACCTACACGAATACGTCGTCGGATCCGCTGGCAGCTATCGCACATGAGCTGATCGGCGACGACGGGATGAGAATCGACCGCGAGATGTATCGCGCGCGCTTCACCACGCAGGCGCAGGAGCTGGCGGCGAAGCATCCCGCGCTGAGCGAAGCGGTGGCGGCGGAGAACTGGCCGGAAGCCGAGGCTATCGCGGCGCAACTGCTCCTGGAGAAGCCGAAGGAGTTTTGGAATCTGCTTAAACTCCAGCAGGTCTTCCGGTCCGATCGGAACCCGAGCCTGCGGGAGATCCTACGGGTGATTTTTGGTTTTCAGTCCGAGGTGGCGAAGCGGGAGCAACTCGCCGCCGAGTGTTTTGCGAAATACCTCGCGGCGACGGCGACGGATGCGACCAAGACGCGCGAGCTCCGGCATGTCTTCAACGCGCTCGTCCTCGACGGTCCGGTGTGCGGGTTGATCGAGCGGGGCGAGTTTGCGCAGATTCGCTCGATGGACGCCGGGCTTTATCAGGCGATCAAGACGGTAGGCGCGGAGGAGTTGAAGGCGCTGGCGGCTTACGTCGCCGCCCATGTGGCGAAGGATGATTTCGTGCGCGTGGCGTGAGGAGTTTGGGGCGCAGCGAAGTGGGGTGACTTACGCCCGCAGGGAACGAAAGGCCCGGTCGGGCGAATTCATGCCCAGGGCCGAGAGTGGGGTCTCGGCCAGTCGCAGCGACAGCTCCACCGGCGATTTGTCGCCTGCGTCGAGGTGGTATTTGGCCATGATCATCAGGTCATTCATGGTGCCCAGGACGGAGCGCGAGGGAATCGGCGCCCATTGCACGGTGCCTAACTCGGGTGCGATCCAGCGTTGATAGGAAAATTCCAATTCGGTGCCACCCATGACGAGTTTGAGACCGTCGGCCAGCCGCAGGATGAGATCGTGGTCGTCGCGTACGCCGCGTCCGTGCACGAGCACGGGTAGAAACGTCGCCGTGTGCCAAAACAACAAGTAACGGTGGCGCTGGGCGGTGAATTCGTGCGCGCACCAATCAGCCACGCGGTTGGCCGCGGGCGGCGGTGCAGCGGGCACCGGCAGTTGCAGGCGCCGGGCGAGCATCTTGGTGGGTCGGAGGGTTAGCATCGGCAAAGGGTCGGCTCGTTGGGCAAATGGCGCGGGCGTGGAGGGCGGGTCTGAGACGCCGCCCTAAGGCGAACCGGTGGCAGTAATTTTTTCGCGGAGGTGGGTGGTGCGGGTCTTCGATTCGGCGTTGCGGACGGCCATGGCGTAGGCGGCGGGTTCGCCGACGATGAAGACTTTTTTCCGGCCGCGGGTGATGGCGGTGTAGATCAGGTTTCGCTGGAGCATCATGAAATGCGCTTTGAGCAGAGGGATGATGACCACGGGGTATTCGCTGCCCTGCGATTTGTGGATGCTCACGGTGTAGGCGAGGGCGAGGTCGCCGAATTCGCCTCGCTCGAACGTGTGCACATCGCCGTCGAAATCGGCGACGAATGTGCCGGCCTCGGCATCGATGGATTTGATGACGCCGATGTCGCCGTTGAAGAGGTTTTTATCGTAGTTGTTGCGGAGCTGGATGAGTTTGTCGCCGGCACGGAATTCGCCGGCGGGCGTGCGGAGCGCGCGGGCGTGGGGCGGCTGGGGGTTGAGCGCGGCTTGGAGCTGGACGTTGAAATTGCCGACGCCGGCGACGCCTTTGTGCATCGGTGCAAGAACCTGCACATCGCGGATCGGGTGCGGCCATTTCAGTTTTTGCGGGATGAATGACGTGACGAGCTCGAGGGTTTTGCGGACGCAGTCCTCGGCGTTTTCGGCGACAATGAAGGTGAGGTCGGCCCAGACTTGCGTGGCGGAGACCTCGTTGACGGCGGGCGGGAGCGACGGGTCGCCGGCGTTGATGGCGTGGGCAGTAGTGACGATCTGGCTCTGGCCTTGCTGGCGGTAGATGACGGAGAGCCGCGTCACCGCGGGCGGTGACGCGGCGGTTGAGAGTTGAGCGTTGAGGGTTGAGAGACCGGAGTCGGAGGTGGCGATCAGGTCTTTGAGGACGTTGCCGGCGCCGACGCTGGGGAGTTGGTCGGTGTCGCCGACGAGCAGGAGATGGGCGCGCGACGGAACGGCCTGGAGGAGGGCGGAGGCGAGGCGGTTGTCGAGCATCGAGGCCTCGTCGACGATGAGGAAATCGGTGGCGAGGGGCGCGGATTCGTTCGCGACGAAGCCGCCGCCGGCGGGGTCGTATTTGAGTAGACGGTGAATCGTGGTGGCGAAGCCGCCGGTGGTCTGGGCGAGGCGTTGCGCGGCGCGGCCGGTGGGCGCGGCGAGATGGACGCGGACTTTCTTGGCTTTCAGGATTTCAACGAGGGCGCGGAGGATCGTGGTTTTTCCCGTTCCAGGTCCGCCGGTGAGGATCGTGAACTTGTGGGTGAGGGCGTTTTTGACGGCGGTGCGCTGGAGTTCGTGGAAGGTGAAGCCGGCTTTGTCTTCGGCCCATTTGACGGCGGCGTCGGTCTTGATGGGCGGGAGGGCGCTGCTGACGCGGCCGAGGCGGGCGATGGCGGCGGCGATTTTTTGTTCGGCGTGGTCGTGGTGCGGAAGCTGGATGAGGGCGGAGCCGGGGAGGGGCGTGGATGAAGCCGGGCTCGGTGAGCCCGGACCGGGGTCAGCGACCCCGGCTACAACGGGCCAGTGGCGGGACAGAGTTTTGGCGGTGACGAGGGCGTCGATGCGGGCGGCGATGTGATCGCCGCTGGTTTCGAGCATCGTGGCGGCGTAGTCTTGGAGATCGGCTTCGCGGTAGGCGGTGTGGCCTTCGTCTTGGAGCGTCTCGAGGGCGTAGATGAGGCCGGCGTCGAGGCGGGGCGGGGCGTCGTTGGCGAAGCCGAGGTTGATGGCGATGCGGTCGGCGGTCTTGAAGCCGATGCCGTCGATCTCACGGGCGACGCGGTAGGGTTGCTCAAGGAGGATGGGCTTGGACTGGGCGCCGTAGCGCTCGACGAGTTTCACGCACTGGCTGGGCGTAACGCCGTAGGTCTGGAGGAAAATGTAGAGTTCGCGCTCGGTGCGCTTGGCGTCCCAAGCAGCTTTGATGGCGGTGGCGCGTTTGGGGCCGATGCCGGGGACGTCGCGGAGTTTGCCGGATTCTTCAGAGAGGACGCGGAAGGTATCGGTGCCGAGAGCGTCGACGATCTTGTTGGCGTAGGCTTTGCCGATGCCGGGGACGAGGCCGCTGCCGAGGTATTTGCGGATGCCGTAGACGCTGGCGGGGAGCTCGCTTTTGAACGCGGCGATTTTGAACTGGGCGCCGTGCTGGCTGTGCTGCGTCCACTCGCCGGTGAGGTGAAGGGTTTCGCCGCACTCAACGCTGGGGAGGGCGCCGACGATGGTAACTTTTTCAATTTTCTCGTCGGAGGCGACCGGAGTTTTTATGGCCGCGGGGCGCGTGTCGGGGCGAAACTCCGCGATGGTGTAATGGTTTTCCTCGTTGTGGAAAATGATGCGTTCGAGGACGCCGGTGAGGACGGCGCTGGGGGCGGGCGGAGGCACGGCGGATGGGACCGATCAGGCGGATTGCCAGTCTTCGACTTTGAGGCCGGGGACGCGGGAGAATTCGCGGTGGTTGTGCGTGACAATGGTCGCACCGAGGCGGAGGGCTTGGGCGGCGATGAGGAGATCGTAGGGACCGATCAATTCACCGCGACGGGCAAGGAACGTGCGGAGGCGGCCGAACTCGATGGCGTCGGCGAGGGTGAAGGGCTCGGTGGGCAGGGCGGAAAGGAGGGTATCGAGGCGAGTGCGTTGCGAGGGAACGCCGCTTTTTACTGCGCCGTATTCCAGCTCGGCGATGACGATAGACGAGGCTCGCACATGGTCGAAGGCGGAGACGAAGTGTGCGACCAAAGGGCGGTCCGCGCCGCGCAGATAGCGGGACAGCGCGTTAGTATCGGGCAGGAACAGGCTCACCAGGTGAGGTCGCGCGGCACATCCTTGACGGGATTCGGCTCGCTGAGGGGAAAATCGGGGCAGGAGCCGGCGAGTTTGATGAAGCGGGCGCGTCGTTCCTCAAGGTCGTCGTGGGGCGTGATGAGGACGCCCTTAGCCGTGCGGCGGAGGGTGACGGTTTTGCCGGGGAAGCGGAACTCCTTCGGCAGGCGCACGGCTTGGGATCCGCCGGTGGAGAAGAGTTTGGCGGTTTTGGTCATCGTGTAGCTACGGTGTAGGCATGAGCGGGGGCGTCAAGGGGGGCGGAAAGCGGAGGGTTGCGCGGACCGCGGCGGCACCCACGCTGCGGGCATGGTATCGATTGTCCCCAGTTCGTTTTTGGAGGTGATTCAGTTGGCGATCACGCCGGTGATTTTGTTGAGCGGCGTCGGTGGGCTCATGATCACGCTCACCAACCGCATGGCGCGCGTGGTGGACCGCACGCGGGCGTTGGCAGGGCAGGTCCGCACGGCTGCGGCGGATGCGAGTGACGAGCGGGTCCACTTGGAGTCGCAGCTCGAGATTTTGTGGCGGCGGGCGCGGCTCGTGCAACGGGCGGTGATGTGCGCGGGATTGAGCATGCTGCTCGCGTGCGTGCTCGTGATGGTGATTTTCGTGGACGCGGTGATGGAGCGGGAATTCGCGGTCGAGATGGTCGTGATCTTCGTCGCGAGCATTCTTTGCCTGATCGCGGCGCTTGCGGCGTTTCTGCGCGACATCGTGGTGTCGTTGCGCGCCCTGAAACTGGAAGTCGTGAGGGTGCGCGGGATCAGTCGCTGAAGGCGGCGTGGTCTTTCGGCCTATCGCCCGCAAGCGGGCTCCTACAAGGGTGTCTCTCTAGGACTCCCCGAGGGCGGCTTGAAGCGCGGGGAGGTCGGAAAAGACGCGGGTGGCGCCGGCGGCGGTGAGCTCGGCGGCGGTATGCGTGCCGGTGGTGACGGCCCAGCAGGGAAAGCCGGCATTGAGCGCGGCCTGCACATCGAAGGGCGAGTCTCCGACCATGAGCGTGGTCGCGGCTTCGGCGTGGAGTTGGGCGAGGAGGTGCGCGGTGAAAGCGGGGTCGGGCTTGAGCCAAGCGGTGTCTTGGGCGCCGAGGTTGGCCTGCAAGAACGGAGAAAACCCTAGGTGGTCGGCGATCAGGCGGGAGGAGGGGCCGTGTTTGTTGGTGAAGATCGCGAGTTGGGCGCCGCGGGCGTGGAGCGCGCGCAGGATATCGAGGGCGCCGGGGAGGGCGGCGACGTCCTGAAGCATGGTGGCGTTCCAATAAGGGCGGTAGATCGCGACGGCGGCGGCGACTTGGTCGGGGCGGACGAAGTTGAGCATCGCGTTTTCGAGGCCACCGCCGACGGCCGCGCGAACTTGGGCGAGGGTGGGGGCGGGGAGGCCGAGCTGGGGCAGGGTGTGCGCGTAGGCGCGGTGGATCGCGGCGAAGTGGTCGATGAGCGTGCCATCGAGATCGAAGAGGAAGGTGCGGAACGGCATGAAGGAGGAAAGGTTGGCGGGGGTGACCGGCCGGACGCACGGAAATTTTCGGGCGGAGTTCTTTTTGGGGTTTGGCTTTGGCGGGCGAGCGTTACAACCGGGGGAGATGTCCGACGTCACCGAGCAACTTCCGCCGCGAGTATCCGTGCGGACGCACGCGGACGGACTCGAGGTGGCGTTGAGCGGGGTGTGGCGGATCACCGACGCAAGGCCGAGTTGGGCGGAACTGATGGGCGCGAACCCACCGCGCCGGGTGAGCGTGCAGATGGAGGCGGTGGAAAAATGGGATTCGTCGCTATTGCTGTTTGTTTTTGAGCTGCAGGAGGCGTGTCGGACGGGCGGGGTCGATTGTGACGTGTCGGCGATGCCGGCGAAGGTGCGGACGCTGTTGGGGCAGTTGGCGACGTCGCACAATTCGAGCGTCCCGTTAGACCGGACGGAGAGTTTTCTGACCGGGGTGGGCAATGCGACGGTGGACGCGTGGTCGAAGGCGAAAGAGATCGTGCAATTCGTCGGTGAGTGCGTGCTCAGCGGGGTGCGGCTGGTGCGGCTGCCGCACAAGTTTCGTTGGAAAGACTGCGTGGACGAGATGCAGCAGTGCGGGGCGATGTCGCTGCCGATCGTGAGCCTGATCAGTTTCCTCGTGGGTGTGATCATGGCGTATCAGGCGGCGGTGCAGCTGCGGCAATTTGGGGCGGATATTTACGTGGCGGATCTGGTGGGTTTGGCGGTGGTGCGAGAGATGGGGCCGATGATGGCGGCGATCGTGCTGGCCGGGCGCACCGGGGCGGCGTTTGCGGCGACGCTCGGCAACATGAAGGCGAATGAGGAAATCGACGCGTTGTCCGCGCTGGGGATTTCGCCGGTGGATTTTTTGGTGATGCCGCGGATCGTGGCGCTGGGGCTGATGATGCCGTTGCTCGCGCTCTATGCGAACGGCGTGGGCATCATGGGCGGTATGGTGGTGGCCTCCATCATTCTGGAAATTCCGCCCACGGCGTATTGGATCGAGACGCAGAGCATCGTGGATTTGTCGGACGTCGGCACGGGGCTGTTCAAGGCGCTGACGTTTGGTTTGCTGATCGGGCTCTCGGGCTGCTTGCGGGGCTTGCAGGCGGAGCGGAGCGCAATGGGCGTGGGTCGGGCGGCAACCTCGGCGGTGGTGACGGCGATTTTGCTGATCATCGTGGCGAACACGTTTTTCGCGGTGGCGTTTAACATTCTCGGCGTCTGACCCATGCCGACGAACGAAGCCCAACTGCTAGGTCCGGCCGTCGAAGTGACGGGGCTGGAGTGCGGCTACGATGATAAGGTGATCTTGAAGGACGTCTCGTTCACGGTGGCGCGCGGGGAGATTTTCTTTGTCATCGGCGGCTCGGGCTGCGGGAAGAGCACGCTGTTGCGGCACATGGTGGGATTGAATCCGCCCAGGAAGGGCGAGGTGAGGTTTCTGGGTGCGCCGTTTTCGGCGGCGGACGCGGCGACGCGGCGGGCGCAGCAGAAAAACTTCGGACTGCTTTTTCAAAGCGGGGCGCTTTGGAGCTCGCTGACGTTGCGGCAGAATGTGGCGCTGCCGCTCGAAGAATACACGACGCTCAACCGCCGCGAGATCTCGGAGCTGGCGGCGTTGAAGCTCGGGCAAGTGGGGCTGGCCGGTTATGAGGACTATTTTCCGGCGGAGATTTCGGGCGGGATGAAGAAGCGCGCGGGATTGGCGCGGGCGCTGGCCCTGGATCCGGCGATCTTGTTTTTCGACGAACCATCGGCGGGTTTGGACCCGGTGACCTCGCGGAAGTTGGACGAGCTGATCGTCGAGATCCGTGAGTTGTTTGGCACGACGATCGTGGTGGTGTCGCACGAACTGGCCTCGATTTACGATATCGCCGACCGGGTGATCATGTTGGAGAAGCAGGCGCAGGGGATCGTGGCGGAAGGCGCCCCGAAAGCGCTGGCGACGACGAGCAACGATCCACGGGTGAAGGAGTTTCTCACGCGCGGCACGGGGAGGATTCCGCACCTATGAAATATCGGGCAAAGTGCGAGTCGGGGAGCGATATGAAATCACGTCCGCTTCCTGCTGTCCTTTTAATCGTTTCTCTCTCAATACCCTCCTCGTGAAAACCAAGGTCAGTCCAGCGGTTGTCGGAGCGTTCGCGTTGGGTGCGTTTGCGCTCGGTGTGATCGCGTTGTTGGCGTTTGGCGGGGTGAACCTCTTTTCCAGGCCGCAGCGGTTCGTGGTGTATTTTGACGAATCGATCCACGGCCTTGATCTGGGGTCGCCGGTGAAGTTGCGCGGCGTGCGGGTGGGCCGCGTGGCGGATCTGGTCGTGCGCTACGATCAGGCGAAGAACCGCTCGGTTGTGGTGGTGACGTGCGAGTTCAGTCGCAATACGCTCACGAACAGCTCGGGCGCGGTGATCGACGTGGCGGACCGGGGCGAATTGCAGACCCTGATTGACCAAGGGCTGCGGGCGCAGTTGGGCGTGCAAGGGCTCGCGACGGGCCTCCTGTTCGTGGAGCTCAATTTTGTGAATCCCAAGGAGTATCCGGCCGACAATCGAATGATCGAGGTGAGGTATGCGGTCGTGCCGGCGATGCCCTCGGCGATCTCGGAGTTTCAAGCCAGCGCGAGTGAGATTCTTTCCAAGATCAGGCGGATTGATTTCGAAGGTTTGACGGGCGAGTTGAAGTTGTTGCTCGGCGACTCGCGGAAGCAGGTGGCCGGGTTGGACCTGAAGGGCGTGAGCGCGCAGTGGCAGCGCACGGGGGCGGCGATCGAGACGCTCGTGGCCTCACCCGAAATCAAGCAGACTTTCGTGACGCTCAACGCGACGTTGGTCGATCTGAGGGCGACGTTGGCCAAGCTTGACGGACAGGTGGCGGCGACTGGAACCGACGTGCAGGCGACGCTCGCCCAGACCCAGGCGACGCTCCAGAATTTCAGCGCGACGGCGACCACGCTGCGGAATTTCATCAATGCGCAGCAGGGGCTGGGCGAAGGGGCGGGTGAGGCGTTTGGCAAGCTGGCCGAGGCGGCGGATGCGGTGCAGCGCTTGGCGGATTTCCTCGAGCGTAATCCGAACGCCCTGCTCACCGGGAAAAAAGCACCGCGCTGAACCCCGGCGGATTTTTGACACGCAACCACGAGACTCTCCTGACACCCAAAATGAACGCTGTTCCATCATCAGGCCGGTTGACCGCACGGGGCGCGATCGGGAGCGGACTGGTCGCGGTGATGCTCTTCGCCGCGGGCTGTAATCTCATCCCGTCGCCCACCCCGGATTCGACCCGTTATTACGTCCTTGCGGGGCCGGCATTGGGGGCGGCGGGCGTGCAACCGGTGACGGGCGTGCTGCGCCTCGGCCTGCGGAATGTGGAAGTGGCGCCTTATTTGAAGAAAGGTTCGTTGGTCGTGCGCACGGGCGAAAACGAAGTGCGCTTCCCCGACGAAGCGCGCTGGGGCGACCCGCTGGAGCGGGAGATTTTGAGTTCGCTGCGCGGTCAATTGTTGGTGGCGCCCGCGGTGGGCCGGGTGTTTGTGCAGCCGTTTCCGTTCGACGAACCGCGGGATTACGATGTGAGCGTGCGGGTGATCCGCTGCGAAGGCGTGGACCCGGCGGGCGGAGGCAAGGCCTCCGTGAGCTTCGCCGCGATGCTGGAAATCACGACGAGCGGAGCGGCGGGCGAGGTCGTGGCGCGCAGGCGGTTTGTCGCCCCGGAAGCGGCTTGGGACGGCAAAGATTTTGGCCGCTTGGCGGCAGAATTGAGCAACGCGGTGGCGGCGTTGAGTCAGGAAGTCGTGGCGGCTCTGCCGGCGAAGCCGTAGGGTGAGCGGGCGTTTCGGCAGGCGGCGGGACGGAGATGTAAGCGACGGTTTGGTGCTGAAACGAAAAAGCCGACCGGCGGGTTAAGCGGGTCGGCTCGGGCGCGGGCGCGGAGGGCGGGTCGGAGACCGCGCCCTACGTTCCGATCACTTTAGGGCGGCGGCGATGCGCTGGAGGGCGGATTCGACGTTGGCGCGGGAGTTGAAGGCGCTGATGCGCACGTGGCCCTCGCCGCACTTGCCGAAGCCGGCACCGGGGGTGCAGACGACTTGGGCGTTGTTTAGCAGCAGATCGAAGAACTCCCAGGAGTCGCGACCGGTGTTGACCCAGATGTAGGGGGCGTTGTCGCCGCCGACGCAGCTGAGGCCGAGGTTTTTTACCGCGGTGCGGATGAGCGCGGCGTTGGCGAGGTAGAAGTCGGTCATGGCCTTCACCTGTGCTTTGCCCTCGGGGGTGTAAATGGCGGCGGCGGCCTTTTGGATGGGGTAGGCCACGCCGTTGAATTTCGTCGTGTGGCGGCGGTTCCAGAGGGCGTGCACCGAATGCGTCTGGCCGGCGAGATCGTAGGCGAGCAGCGATTTCGGCACGACGGTGTAGGCGCAACGTGTGCCGGTGAAGCCGGCGGTTTTGGAGAAACTGCGGAACTCGATGGCGACCTCGCGGGCGCCGGGAATCTCGTAAATCGAGTGCGGGATGGCGGGATCGCGGATGTAGGCCTCGTAGGCGGAGTCGAAGAGGATGATGGCCTTGTTGGCCTTCGCGTAGGCGACCCAAGCGACGAGCTGCTCGCGGGTGGCGACGGCGCCCGTGGGATTGTTGGGGAAGCAGAGGTAGATGAGGTCGGTCGCGGCCGACGGAATCGCGGGCACGTAGCCGTTGGCGGGGGTGCAATCGAGGTAGGTGATGCCGGCGTAGCGTCCCTCGACGTTGGGCCCGGTGCGGCCAGCCATGACGTTGGTGTCGATGTAAACGGGATAAACCGGATCGGGGATCGCGAGCTTCAATTCCTCGGTGGCGAAGATTTCCTGGATGTTGCCACAGTCGCATTTTGACCCGTCTGAGATGAAGATTTCGTCGGCATCGATGGCGCAGCCCCGGGCGGCGTAGTCGTGCTGGGCGACGGCTTCGCGGAGGAAGGCGTAGCCCTGCTCGGGGCCGTAGCCTTTAAAGGTGGCGCGCACGGCCATCTCGTCGGTCGCGGCGTGGAGGGCGGCGGTGCAGACGGCGGGGAGGGGTTCGGTGACGTCGCCGATGCCGAGGCGGATGACCGGTTTTTGAGGGTTGGCGGCGACGTAGGCACCGACGCGCTTGGCGATGTCGGCGAACAAGTAGGAGGCCTTGAGCTTGGTGTAGTTTTCGTTGATGCGGATCATGGGAGGAAGCGGTTTTGCGGTGTGAAAGGGATGGGAAAGGTGGCCGGGGACTGGCGAAAAACTTGAACAAACGCGGCGGGCCCGGTTTGTTCAAGCCCGACGTTGCCCCGAATGACGTCGAACAACCACCTATGAAGAAGATCGAATCAGTGGCCGAGATGAGCGCAGTGGCGGCGGAACTCCGTGCGAGCGGCAAGACGGTGGCGCTGGTCCCGACGATGGGCGCGTTGCACGCGGGGCAGGATGCGTTGATCCGGGCCGCCGCGGCCAAGGCGGACGTCGTGGTGGTGTCGATTTTTCTGAATCCGTTGCAATTCGGACCGAGTGAATTGGTGGAGCGATACCCGCGCTCACCGGTCGAGGATCTGGCGATTTGTGAGGCGGCCGGTGTGCCGTTTGTTTTTGTGCCACCGCTGGAGGCGATGTTCCCCCGCGGGCATGCATCGTTCGTGAGCGAAGAGGGGACGAGCAAGCCCCTCTGCGGAGCGTCGAGACCCGGGCATTTCCGAGGCATTGCGACCGTGATGGCGAAGCTGTTCAACATCATGCGGCCGAATTTCGTGTTCTTCGGTCAAAAGACGGCGCAGCGGGCGGCGGTGGTCCGGCGAATGGCGGACGAACTCAGTTTTGGCGTCGAGGTGATTTTGGTCCCGACCGTGCGCGATCTCGACGGCCTCGCGTGGGGCGTGCGTAACCGCGATTTTACCACGAGCCAGCGGCAGGAGGCTCTCGCGCTGAGCAAGGCGCTGAAGCGCGCCAAGGAAATGGCCGACAGCGGCGTGCGTAGCCCGGACCGCCTCATCGCCGAGGCGACCCACATTTTGGGCCAACATCGCCGGGTCCGCGTCATCTACGTCGCGATCGTGGACGGGCTCACGATGGAGATGATGCGCGAGGTCGTGCCGGGCAAGAGCATGCTGGCGATCTCGGCGTGGATCGACGAGGTCCGGCTGATCGATAACGTGATGTTGTGAGTCCTGCGGACAGGGGTTTTGCCGATTGGTAGATTTTGGTGGAATCTGCCAGAATCTCCCATTTGGCTAACGCTTCCCATGGCTAAACGTGCTGCTATATCGGCCGATCCCACCCCGCTTGAGCGGTTGTTGGCGTTGTCTCACAATCTCGGGCGTGAAGACCGGAAGCTGGCGATTCTGGGCGAGGGCAACACCTCGGCGAGGATCTCGGCCGACTCGTTTTTGGTGAAGGCGAGCGGATCGAATTTGGCTTCATTGACGGCCGGCGGAGTCACGGCCTGTCGCATTGAGCCTCTGGTTGCGCTGCTTGATGCCAAGGGTCTGGCGGACTCGGCGGTGGACGACCGTTTGCTTTCCGCGCGCGTTGATCCGGCGAGCAAGAAGCCGTCGGTCGAGGCGATGTTTCACGCGTGGCTCCTCACACTCCCCGGCGTGAACTTCGTCGGTCACACGCATCCGGTCGCGGTCAACGCCATCCTGTGCACAAAGCACGCGCGGACCTTTGCCACGCGCCGGATGTGCCCGGACGAGATCGTGTGCTGCGGGGCGGAGTTTGTTTTTGTGCCCTATGTCGATCCCGGCCTGAAACTCGCGCAAGCGATTCGCCGCGCCGTGCTCGCTTTCGTGAAACGCCTCGCCCGCCCGCCCCGCGTGATCGTGCTCGAGAACCACGGGCTGATTGCCCTCGGTGCGACGCCCGAGGCCGTGATGGCGGCGACGTTGATGGCGGTGAAGGCCGCCGAGATTTTCGCGGGCGCGGTCGCAGTGGGTTCACCCCAGTTTCTCTCCGGTGCCGTCGCCGCCCGTATCGCCGGTCGCCCCGACGAACTCTACCGCGAGAAAATGCTGGGGCTCCGTTAATTTCTGAAAAACTCAAACTCCATGAAATCCTACAAATTCGTTAACTTCTCCTGGGACGACGCCAAGGCCGCCGCCCTCGATCCGGTCGGTCGCCTCGTCTATCGCTCCAACATCCTCGGCGGCGACCAACGCATCACCAACACCGGCGGCGGCAACACCTCCTCGAAGATCGTCGAGAAAGACCCGCTCACCGGTCAGGCGACCGAGGTGCTTTGGGTCAAGGGTTCCGGCGGCGACCTGCGCACCAGCACGCGCGAGAATTTCTCCTCTCTCTATCAGCAGAAACTGCTCGATATGCAGAAGCTCTACGCCGCGCGGCCCGACAAGGGCCTAAAGGCGCCCGCCGAGGACGACATGGTCGGCATGCAGGCCCATGCGACGTTCAACCTGAACCCGCGCGCCTCTTCGATCGACACGCCGTTGCACAGCTTCATCCCGGCAAAGTTCGTCGACCACATGCATCCAAATGCGATCATCTCGATCGCAGCGTCGAAGCACTGCGAAAAGCTCACGCAGGAAATCTTCGGCGGCGAGATGGCCTACGTGCCGTGGATGCGCCCCGGTTTCGAACTCGGCCTCGCGATGCAGGCCATCGTGCAGAAGAACCCGGCCGTGAAGTCCATCATGATGGGCCAGCACGGCTTCATCTCTTGGGATAACGAAGAAAAAGCCTGCTACACTTACACGCTCGACTGCATCGAGAAGACATCGGCCTTCATCGAAGCCAAATACCAGGCCAAGGGCGGCGACGCCGCTGCCTTTGGCGGCGCGAAATACGCCACGCTCACGCCCGAGCAGCGCCGCGCGACGTTCGCCGCGATCCTCCCGTGGTTCCGCGGTCAGGTTTCCAAAGCCAAGCGCTTCATCGGCACGGTGCAGGACGACGAGAAGATCCTGCGCTTTGTGAATTCGAAGGACGCCGCCCGCCTCGCCGAACTTGGCACGAGCTGCCCTGACCATTTCCTCCGCACCAAGATCAAGCCGCTCTACGTGGACTGGAATCCGCAAGCCGAGGACACCGCTGCGTTGAAGAAGAAACTCGCCGCCGGCCTCGAGGCCTACCGCGCCGACTACGCCGCCTACTACGCGAAGTGCAAACACGCCAACTCGCCCGCAATGCGCGATCCGAACCCGACCGTGGTGCTCATCCCTGGCGTCGGTATGATCGCTTGGGGCAAAGACAAGTCCGAGAGCCGCGTCACCGCCGAGTTCTACAACTGCGCGGTCGAAGTCATGCGCGGCGCCGAGGCGATCGACACCTACATTTCCCTCCCGCAACAGGAAGCCTTCGACATCGAATACTGGCTCTTGGAAGAGGCGAAGTTGAAGCGCATGCCCGCTGAGAAAGAGCTCGCGCGCCAAGTCATCATCGTCGTCGGCGCCGGCTCCGGCATCGGCAAGGAGACCGCCCACCGCCTCGTCAAAGAAGGCGCGCACATCGTGTGCGTCGACATGAAGGTCGAGACGGCGCAGGCCACCGCCAAAGAGATCACCGATAAACACGGCCTCGGCATCGGCGTCGCCGGCACGGGCCTTTCCTCCTGCGGCCCGGCGCTCGGGCTCGCCGCCAACATCACCGACCGCGCGAGCGTGCGCGCGATGCTCGACGACGTGGCGCTCGCCTACGGCGGCTTTGACTCGATCTGCGTCACCGCCGGCGTGTTCTGGCCGAGCGACACCACCGGCCACATTCCCGACGACAAGTGGGCCTTCACCTTCGGCGTCAACGTCACCGGCAGCTACATCGTCGGCGACGAGGCGCTCAAGACCTGGAAAGAGCAGGGCCTCAAGGGTCAGCTCGTCCTCACGACCTCGGCCAACGCCGCCGTCGCGAAGAAAGGCTCGCTCGCCTACGATTGCTCGAAGGCCGCCGCCAACCATCTCGTGCGCGAACTCGCGATGGAGCTCGCGCCGCTCGTGCGCGTGAACGGCGTCGCCCCCGCGACCGTCGTGCAAGGCTCCGCGATGTTCCCGCGCGACCGCGTGATTGGCTCGCTCGCGAAATATAACATTCCTTATACCGACGACGAGGCGACCGATTCGCTCGTGCGCAAGTTGGCGCAATTCTACGCCGACCGCACGCTCACCAAGGCGCCAATCACGCCCGCCGACCAAGCCGAGGCGTATTTCCTCCTCGTCTCGCAGCGCCTCAGCAAGACCACCGGCCAGATCGTCACGGTCGACGGCGGCCTGCACGAAGCGTTCCTGCGGTGATTCGTTGAGGTGACGCGGATTGGAGCCTAGGGCGGGTCTCTGACCCGCCCTTTTTTGCGTTCCCAAGGCCGGTCTCTTGACCTGCGCGCGACGTCGACGCTGACTCGGTTTAGCCTCCAGCCCCGATGTTTGCCGCCCGTCTTTTCCGCCGGCTCGTTCTCTGCACGGCCGTAGTTTGCCTCGTTCCGCCGAGCCTGCTCGCTGCGCTCGGCGTGAGCTCGTTGTTTCCCGCCAACGCCGCTACCGGCGTGTGCATCGACACACCGCTCCGGGTGACCTTCGACGCGGTGCCCACGGTCGGCACCTCCGGTCGCATCATTGTGATCAACTCCGGCGGCACTGTGGTTGATACGATCGACCTCTCGTCTGCCACGCAGACGCGCACGATCGGCGGCACGGTTTACAACTACCGACCGGTGATCGTCGCCGGGAATACCGCGATTATTACGTTGCGCACCGCGGTGCTCGCCTACGGCCAGACCTATCGCGTGACGGTCGAGGGCGAGGCGCTGCGCGACACTTCCGGCTCGGCGTTTGCCGGCATCAGTGCGGGCGCCTGGAGTTTTTCGACGAAGTCCGCCGGGCCCGCCGCCGGCACGAGCAGCCTCACGGTGGCCGCCGATGGCACGGGTGACTTCGCGAGCGTGCAGGGCGCGTTCGACTTTGTGCCGGTGAACAATTCGAAGCCCGTCTTGATCAATCTCCGCAATGGCACCTACCACGAGATTCTCCTGCTGCGGAACCGTCCATTCGTCACGCTGCGCGGCGAAGACCGCCGCCAGACGGTCATCACCTACGCCAACAACGCCAATTTCAACGCCGGCAACAATCGAGCCATGGTCGGAATCGACTCGAACGACTTCACGCTCGAGCGCCTTACCCTCCGCAACAGCACGCCCATCGGCGGTTCCCAAGCCGAGGCGCTGCGCACGAACAGCACGCGCTGCTTCGCGAGCAACTGCGACTTCTCCAGCTATCAGGATACCTTGCTGATCAACGGCGCGGTTTATTTCTCCAACTGCTACATCGAAGGCGATGTCGATTTTATCTGGGGCAGCGGGGTCGCGTATTTCTACCGCTGTGAAACGCGCGCGCTGCGCCGCGGCTACAACGTCCAGTCCCGCAGCACGGCCGGCAGATACGGGTTCATCTTTGTCGAGTGCGCGGTGACCGCCGCCGACGGCGTGACCAACCACGTGCTCGCGCGCACCGACACCACTTCGTTTCCCAACTGCGAAGTAGTTTTCCTCGATTGCGTGCTCGGCCCTCACCTCACCGCGGCCGGCTGGCTCGTCACGGGGACCGGCGGCACTGCCGGTCTGCGCTTCCTTGAATACCGCAGCAAGAACCTCGTCGGCGCGCTGATCGATACGAGCCAACGCGCGGTCGGCTCGCGCCAGATGACCGACGCCGAAGCTGAATTTTACCGCGTGCCGGCCAACGTTCTTGGCGGCTGGGCCCCGCCCGTTTCGACGGACACGAGCTCACCCGCGGGCCTCGTGACCGCGTCTCCCGCCGGTTCGAGCACGCGTCTCGTCAGTCTCGCGGTGCGCTCCTTTGCGGGCGCGGGGGAGCAGACTCTCATAGCCGGTTTCGGGCTCTCCGGCACGGGCACGAAAGACGTACTCATCCGCGGCATAGGCCCAACGCTCGCCGAGTTCGGAGTGCCCGGCGTGCTCGCCGATCCGAGCCTGAAGTTGCAGCAGGGGGCGGTGGTCTTGGCCGAGAACGACAACTGGGGCAACGCACCTGCTTTGCTGGCGGCCTCGCAGTCGGTCGGGGCGTTTGCGCTCGCGGCTACCGCGAAGGATGCCGCGCTTCTCGCCGGGGTTGGCGCGACCAGCTACTCCGCGCAGATCAACAGCGCGGACACGGGCGTGGCCCTCATCGAGGTCTATGATGCGGCGACCGCGAATCGGAATCTTGGGCTGGCAAGTCTCTCTGCACGCACGGTCCTCGCTGCGGACGACGTCTTGATCGCGGGCTTTGTTCTTAGTGGCACGGGGAATCGCCTCGTGCTGATTCGTGGCGTCGGACCGACGCTCACCGAGTTTGGCGTCGGCGGCGTTCTCACCAATCCGCGGATCGAAGTGTTTGGCGCTTCGGGGAAGATCTACGAAAATGACGACTGGACGGCGGAGATCAGGTCGGTCGTCGCGCGGGTCGGCGCATTCACGTTGCCGGCGGGAAGCAAGGATGCGGCGCTGCTGGTGTCACTCGCGCCCGGCAGCTACAGCGTGCATGTGCGCGGACCGGCCGGCGTCGGCGGAGTGGTGCTCGTCGAGCTCTACGACGTGCCGTGAGGCAAGATTTCGGCGCGGCAATCTGACCGAGTTCGGGGCTAGCAGGCGCCCGTTGAGGCTTTGCATTTTCGGCCGCCAAGACCGTCAACAAACGCAGCCGGGGGGGACCGGCGCCAGCACGCCACGGAGGCAAGTTGTCCGTGCCAGATTCAGAGGTGCGGCGCGTAAACGGTCTGCTTGAGATTCGCGGCGAGGTGGCGGCGGAAGGTGGGGAGGTCTTTGACGGCTTTGAGCGCGATGAGCTGGCTCGCGAGGTTGCCGACGGCGGTGCCTTCGAGGGCGAAGGACACGACCGGGAGGCCGGCGGCGTCGGCGGTGGCTTGGCAGAGCAGGCGGTTTTTGGAACCGCCGCCGACGATGAGGATGCGCTTAAATTTCTTGCCGGCCATTTTTTCGAAGGCGCGCATGGCGTCGGCGTGGCCGCGGCCGAGGGAGTCGCAGATGAGGCGGGTGTAGGCGGCGAGGTTCTTGGGCGCGGCGAGTTTCCGGCGTTTCAGTTGGGCGTCGATCGCGGCCTTCATCGAAGCCGGATTGGTGAACGCGGGGTCGGTGACGTCGAGCAGGGCGGCGGGCGCGGGGAGTTTTTCGGCGGCGGTGATGAGGGCGGCCCAGGCTTTGTCATCGGACGGGCGCGAGGCGAAGTCCTTCATCGTGCCTTCGAGGAGCCAGAGGCCGATGACATTGGTGAGCGGCCGATAGCGGCCGTCGCCAATGCGCTCGTTGGAGATACGGGCGGCGAGAGCTTCGGCGCCCAGGATAGGTTTATCGCTTTCGAAGCCGACGAGGGACCACGTGCCGGAGCTGAGGAAGAGATCGGTCCCGTCGGGCGACGCGGGCATCGCATCGTAGGCGGCGGCGGTGTCGTGGCCGGGGACGGCGACGACTTGCACGCCGGCGAGCTCGGGGAAGTTTTTCACCGCGCCGAGGCGGGTGCCGGATTTAATCGGCTTGGAGAACCACTGGGGCGGAAGGCGAAAGTGCTTCAGCGCGGCGGGCGACCAGTCGGTGGAGTGGACATCGAGGAGCTGGCTCGTGCTGGCGACGGTGAGTTCGTTCTCCATGCGGCCGGAGAGAAGGAAATTAAAATAGTCGGGCAGAAAGAGGCAGCGCGTCGCGAGGTCGGTGATGGCAGGGCAGCTGGCGACGGTTTCTTCGAGGTGGAGCGAGGAGTTGTAGAAAACGTTGGGGATGCCGGTGGCGGCGTAGATGCGGGCAAGAGCGGCGCGGGTGTTGGCGAGGCGTTTGAGGCCGGGCTGCGAGCGGGCGTCACGGTACGCGTGGACGGGGAAGACCAGACGACCGGCGTCATTGACGAGAGCGAAATCGACGCCCCACACATCGACGCCGACAGAGGCGAGTTTCGCGCCGCGGGGGAGGGCGGCGACGGCTTTGCGCAGGCCGGTTTGGGCCTCGCGCCAAAGCGTGCCGAGGTCCCAGTAATCGTGGCCCGCGAGGGTGCGGAAGGTGTTGGGGAAGCGGTGAACTTCGTTGAGCGTAAGTTTGTTTTTCGACCAAGAGCCGAGGATAACGCGGCCACTGGTGGCGCCGAAATCGACGGCGGCGGTGTAGATCGTGGAAGACATGGTGAGGATTCGGAAAGGGCCCACGGAATACACGGAAGACACGGAAACCGGAGGGGATTTTCTTCCGTGTATTCCGTGTGTTCCGCGGGCGAAAAACTAAGCGAGGCCGAGGATTTTTTCGGCTCGGTCGCTGTGGGTTTTGAAGAAGGCGGCGTGTTCGGGGAGTTTGATGTCCACGTCGTGGGTGGGAATCATTTCTTTCAGGCGCGCGCGGCCTTCGGTGGACGAAATCAAGTCGGGGAAACACTGCTTGATGACGTCGAGCACGATGTGGACGCAGACCGAGGCGCCGGGCGACGCGCCGAGGAGGGCCGAGATCGTGCGTTCGGGATTGGTGATGACCTCGGTGCCGTAGTGGACGATGCCGGCTTCGCCGTCGGTCTTCTTGATCGCCTGCACGCGGATGCCGGCGTCGATGAGTTTCCAGTCGGAGGCGTTGGCGGTCGGATAGAAAATGCGGAGGACCTTCATGCGGTCGGCCATGCTCTGGGTGCCCTGTTGCACGAGGTAGCGCACGAGACCGAGATTGCTCGCGCCGATTTTGAGGAGCGTGGTGAGGTTATGCGGCTTCACGGAGCCGGGGAGGTCGAACACGCTGCCCTGGCGGTGGAGGAACTTCGTGGTCCACGCGGCGAACGGGCCGAAGAGCAGGGTCTTTTTGCCGTCGAGCAGGCGGGAATCGAGATGGGGCACGGCCATCGTGGGCGCGGTGTCGAGGTTTTGCCCGTAGACTTTGGCGTGGTGGCGGGCGACGATCTTGGGGTCGTCGCAGACGAGCCACTGGCCGCCGATGGGGAAACCGCCGAGCCCGCGGGCTTCGGCGATACCGGATTTTTGGAGCAGATGGAGACTGCCGCCGCCGGCGCCGACGAAGACAAATTTGGCTCGGTTCTGGCGAAGCTGGCCGGTGGCGAGGTCTTGGATGCTCACGTCCCAGCCGGTGGCGGTTTTGGTGAGGTCGACGACGCGATGGTGGGAGGCGATGCCGCAGCCCTCTTGGCGGGCGAGCCAGCCGAGGAGTTTGCGGGAAAGATTGCCGAAATTCACGTCGGTGCCGCAGTCCATTTTGGTCGCGGCGATGGGACCTTCGGCGCGGCCCTCGGTGAGGAGGGGTGCCCATGAACCGATCGTGGCGCGGTCGGTGCTAAACTCGATGCCCTTGAAAAAATGGTGCGCGGCCAGTCCGGCATGGCGGGCTTTGAGGTAGGCGACCTGGGCCTCGCCGTGAACGAAGCTGAGGTGTTGCACGGGATTGATGAACTCTGTCGGCCGGTCGATCATGCCGGAGGCGAGCGCGTAGCTCCAAAACTGTTTCGTGCGCTCAAACTGCTCGAAGATCTTGATGGCGTTGGCGACGTTGACGGTGCCGTCGGTTTCGCGGTGGGGCGTGTAGCTGAGTTCACAGATGCCGGCGTGACCGGTGCCGGCGTTGTTCCAGCCATGGGAACTTTCTTGGGCGAGATCGGACGTGACCTCGTAGACTTGGATTTTGAGGGTCGGCTGGAGGCGCTTGAGCAGCGCGGCGAGGTTGGCCGACATGACGCCGGAGCCGACCAAAATGATATCCGGGTTCTCGATGTGCGTGGAATAATTCATGAAAATGACTGTGGGAAAATATCGCCCGGAGCGGACCGTTGGCCAGAGGAATGTCGGCGCGTTTTTTCGCCCGCCGCCCCGGGCGGAAAACGCTCTCGCGCGGTGGTGCCGGCAGGACGCCGGATGTTAGTTTTGTGCGGAAGGGACCGCGCCCGGAGGTGAACAAGGGCCGGGTCGGGAGAAAGGAAAAAAGAAACGCCCGCCGCCGGCGCCGTGAACTGGGTTGCGGCAGGGCGCGCAGTTGGGGATTGAAGCGGAGAAAGCGGTGCCTAGACCCGAGACACCCTATGAAAAACCTCTTCTGCTTCCTTGTGGTGTTTCCCTTCGCGGTGTTTGCCGCTGCGCCCAGTCCGCTGCCAACCGTGGGAACGGTTGAGCGGCTCGATCCGGCGTTCGATGCGCTGATCGCGGCCGACGCGAAGCTCGAAAAACTCGCCGAAGGCTTCAAGTGGTCCGAGGGGCCGGTTTGGTATGATGGTGCGGTGGTGTTTTCGGATGTGCCGCAGAATATCGCGTATCGCTGGAAGGAAGGCATGACCTCCGCCGAGGTGTTTTTGAAGCCGAGCGGACTGTTGAATCCGACGCCGGGATTTCGCGAGCAAGGCAGCAACGGTCTCGCGCTCGACCTGCAGGGCAAATTGTTGCTCTGCCAGCACGGGGAACGGCAGGTGGCGCGCTATGAAAACGGCAAATTTACGCCGCTCGCGACGCGCTTTGACGGCAAGCGCTTCAACAGCCCCAACGACCTCGCCCTGCGGCGCAACGGCGACATCTATTTTACGGATCCCTCTTACGGTTTGGAAAAAGGGAATGATTCGCCGCTGAAGGAACTGCCGTTCAACGGAGTCTTTCGTCTCACCCCGGACGGCAAAGTCACGCTGCTGACGAAGAGCATTAATTTTCCGAACGGTATCGCGTTCTCGCCCGACGAAAAAGTGCTCTACGTCGCGGTCAGCGACGGCAAAGCGCCGCGGATCATGGCCTACGATGTGACGGCGGACGGCGGGATCGCGGGCGAGCGGGTGTTCTTCGATGCGCTCGCGCTCAAGACGGCCGGCGGCAAAGGTTCGTGCGACGGATTGAAGATCGATCGCGCAGGAAATCTCTGGGCGACGGGTCCGGGCGGCGTGCTGGTGATTTCGCCGTCGGGCAAACATCTCGGTACACTCGCGACCGGTGTGCCCACGGCCAACTGCGGTTGGGGCGACGACGGCAGCACGCTCTACATTACTGCGAATAACATGCTGCTGCGCGTGAAGACGAAGACCAAGGGCGCGGGCTGGTGAGGCTGGGTCGGCTGTGGGCGCAGCCTCACGCCGCGACCGATCGACGGAATCGCGGCTTAAAGCCGCTCCTGCAGTCCCATTTGTTGGAGTCGGGAGAGTGGAAATAATCGACGGCAGGGTCATCGGCAACCGGGAGGTAACGCACCTCGTCGGAGCCGGTGTTGGTCGATTACGTTCGGAGCCAAGAAAGGAGCGAAGTGTGATGGGGTGCGGGCGCGGGCTTTAACGCCACGTTTTCTGCCACGCAGTGAATTCGTCGGGGCGCACGCGGTAGCGCGCGAAGTTGCCCTCGTGCAGGCTCGTGAGCTCGGTCTCGGCGAGGGTGGCGAAGTGGGCGCGCTCGCCTGGCTCGGGCAGTTTGGCGGCCTCGCGCCGGATGAAGGCGGAGGCGGCCGGCTTGTCCCAGCCCTGGCGCACGACGTCTCCCACGACCTGCTTCAGCCGGTCGCGGAGGAAGAAAACTAAAAATCAGCGAAATCGCGCCACGATAAGCAATGTTGTGGCGCGAAAGCGAAATCGCGCCACTCGCTCACACTCGCGGCTGCAAGAGGGTGAGATGAAGGAAGTGACTTACAGCCCGGCGATTTCCCAGCCCTTACGATACGTGCGGCGGACGTGGGCATTGGCGGCTTTTTCGTTTTCGAACTGGAGCTTGGCGGCGTTCCACTTGAGGTCGGTCTGCGGGAAGCGCACGGCGACGCTGCCGAGCAGGACGGCTTCGGTGAGCGGGCCGGAGTAGTCGAAGGGCGCGAGCGGCTTGGCGGGGCCGCCGACGATCGCTTCGGCCCAATCGCTCCAGTGATGCGAGCCGGCGATCTCGGGGATCTTGTAATCGGCGAACTTCACTTCGGGGAAAAGTTTTGGCGTCGCGATATGCGGCACGAGCAGCACGCCCTCGGTGCCGATGATGATCGAACCCTGGTCGGGTTCGCCCTGACGCTTCGCTTTACCGGCGCGGCCGACGTCGTCGACGGTGGTCATCGTCGTGGCGTTCTTCGTGGCCACGAGCGCGCGGATCTCGGCGGGCGGACGTTGGTCGCCGTCATACCACGTGACCGCGACGGTTTTTTCCGCGGTGAATTTCGTGCCGGGAAAAACGTAGCGGATGACCGCGTCGGTCGACCAATTCCACGCGTCGGGCGCGGCACCCTCGGAGCGCACGGTGAGCGGAGCGGTGAGGGCAAGCGCCTCGAAGACCGGGTCAAAAATGTGGCAGCCCATGTCGCCAAACGTGCCGGTGCCGAAGTCCAGACGCTTGCGCCAGTTGCCGGGATGGAAATGGCCGGGGACATAGGGCCGGGTGGCGGCGTTGCCGAGCCACATGTCCCAGTTGAAATCGGCCGACGGCGGCGTGGTCGGGGCCGGCGGGGCGCCGAGATCGCCCCACTTCTTGCTGCTCCAGGTATGAACCTCCTTCACCTTGCCAATGGCGCCGCTCTGCACGATGGCGACGGCCTGCCGGTAAACTTTCTGCGAGTGAATCTGGATGCCCATCTGCGTGATGAGTTTCTTTTCGCGGGCGAGCTCGGTGAGGACGCGCGTCTCGTGGATGTCGTGGGCGAGGGGCTTTTGGCAGTAGACGTGTTTGCCGAGCTGCATCGCGGAGTAGGCGATGGGCGCGTGCATATGGTCGGGCGTGGAGACGTTGCAGGAGTCGAAGTTGTTGGCCTCTTTTTCGAGGAGCTGGCGCCAGTCCTGGTAGACGCGCACCTCGGGAAAGCGGGTCTTCACGTCGGCGACACGGCCCAGATCGACATCGGCGACGGCGACGAGCTGCACGAAGGGATTGCTGGCGATCGCCTGGATGTCGGCCCACGCCATGCCGGAGGCGCCGAAGCTGACGTGGCGGAGAATCTTGCTCGGCTGGGCCGCGAGAAGGCTGCGTGAGATGAACGGAAAGGCGAGGCCGGCGGTGCCGACGGTTTTGAGGAAGCTGCGGCGGGCGAGGGGAGATTTCATGGGGAGGAGTAAACGGTAAAAGGGTAAGATTTCGGGACGGAAGGAGGGCGAGGCGAGGCGAAAGACAAGCCGATCAGACGGGCTCGTTGATGACGGGGTTGGTGAGTGTGCCGATTTTTTCGATTTCGATGCTCACGGTGTCGCCCGCTTTGAGGAAGACGGGCGGGTTGCGGGCGAAGCCGACGCCGTGCGGGGTGCCGGTGAGAATCACGGTGCCCGGCAGCAGGGTGGTGCTGGCGCTGAGAAACTCGATGATCGCGGGCACATCGAAGATCATATCGTCGGTGCTCCAGTCTTGCATCGTCTCGCCGTTGAGAACCGTGCGGATGCGCAGGGCGTTCGGATTTGGAATCTCGTCACGCGTGACGAGGACCGGGCCGAGCGGGGCGAAGGTGTCGAAGCTCTTGCCCCGGCACCATTGACCACCGCCGGCGTTGCGTTGCCAGTCGCGGGCGGAGACATCGTTGGCGCAGGTGTAGCCGAGCACGTAGTCGAGGGCGGTGGCCCGGGAGACGTTCTTGCACCGCCGGCCGATGATCACGGCGAGCTCGCACTCGTAGTCGACGGAGGCGCTGGGGAGCTTTTGCGGGAGCTCGATGGGGTCGCCGGGGTTTTGGGTGTTGGCGGGATTCTTGACGAAGAGCACGGGGTGGGGCGGGAGCGGGCTGTTGCTCTCGGCGGCGTGCTTTTTGTAATTAAGGCCGATGCACGGCAGGTAGACGGGCTCGATCGGGGCGAGAAGTTTGCCGGGGACGACAACGTGTTCCGTGACGCGGAAGTCGCCGAAGATATCGCCGGTGATTGCGCGGGCTGAGCCGTCGGCTTGGAGTGAGGCGTAGGCGGGGCCGGCCGGGGTGAGATGGCGGATGATTTTCATGAGGATGCTGAGGAAATGATGTCGATGCCTTTGAGGCCGAAGCGGGGTGCGGCGGCGAGGAGGTGGCGGTCGTGGCTGTAGATTGCTTTAAGGCCGGCATCGGCGGCGCAGGCAAGGTGGAGTGCGTCGGCTGCGCGGAGGAAGACGGTGGGCGGGAGCCGTGTCAGGGTGGCGCAAGCGTCGTTAATCAGCCGGGAGGGCACCGGTTACACCTTGGTCAATACGGGTGTGCAAACGGCGATGGCAGAGGGGTGGCGCGGGAGGTCCTTAGGCTTTCGCCTCGGCGTAGGCGGCCATGCCGATGCAGCTGCAGACAAGATTGCGGTCGCCATAGACGTTATCCACGCGGCCGACACTCGGCCAAAATTTGGCTTGTCGGGCAAAGGCGCTAGGGAAGGCGGCCAGCTCGCGGGAGTACGGTCGATCCCACTCGTCGCCGCATACCACCTTGGCCGTGTGCGGGGCGTGCTTGAGGGGGTTGTTGGTTTTGTCGGACTCGCCGTTTACCACGGCCTGCATCTCGCCGTGGATCGAGATCATCGCGTCGCAGAAGCGGTCGAGCTCGCATTGGGCTTCGCTCTCCGTGGGCTCGATCATAAAGGTGCCGGGGACGGGGAACGACATCGTCGGCGCGTGATAGCCGTAGTCCATGAGACGCTTGGCGGCGTCTTCAACTTCGATGCCGGATTTTTTCCAGGCGCGGAGATCGATGATGCACTCGTGGGCGATGAGGCCGGCGTTGCCGCGGTAAAGCACGGGGAAGAATTTCTCCAAGCGCTTGGCCATGTAGTTGGCTTTGAGGATGGCGTGCTTCGTCGCTTCGGTGAGGCCGTCGGGGCCCATCATGCGGATATACATCCAGGAAATGACGAGAATGCTGGCGGAGCCATAGGGCGCGGCGGAGACGGCGCCGATGCGCTGAGAGCCGAGAGTTGAGAGCTGAGAGTGAGGCGGCGAAACGACGTGGCCCGGGAGGAAGGGCACGAGGTGTGCGGCGACGCCGATGGGGCCCATCCCGGGGCCGCCGCCGCCGTGGGGAATGCAAAACGTTTTGTGCAGATTGAGGTGGCAGACGTCGGCGCCGATGTGGCCGGGGGAGGTGAGGCCGACTTGGGCGTTCATGTTGGCCCCGTCCATGTAGACTTGGCCGCCGTGCGCGTGGATCGTGGCGCAGATGTCTTTGATCGCGGACTCGAAGACGCCGTGCGTCGACGGGTAGGTGATCATGAGCGCGGCGAGATCGTCGGAGTGCGCGGTGGCTTTCGCGGTGAGGTCGGCGACGTCGATGTTGCCTTGGGCATCGCAGGCGACGGGCACGACGGTGAAGCCGCACATCGCGGCGCTGGCGGGGTTGGTGCCGTGGGCACTGGTCGGAATCAGGCAGATGTGGCGGTGGCCTTGGCCGCGCGCCTCGTGGTAGGCGCGGATGACGAGCAGGCCGGCGTATTCACCTTGGGATCCGGCGTTGGGCTGAAGGGAAACGCCGGCAAAACCGGTGATATCGGACAGCCAGGCCTCAAGATTTTTGAAAAGCTTGGCGTAGCCGCGGGTCTGTTCGGGCGGCGCGAAGGGGTGGAGTTTGCCGAATTCGGGCCATGAGACCGGAAACATCTCGCTCGTGGAGTTGAGCTTCATCGTGCACGAGCCGAGCGAGATCATCGAGTGGCAGAGCGAAAGGTCTTTGGCCTCGAGCCGCTTGATGTAGCGGAGCATCTCGTGCTCGGTGTGGTAGCGGTTGAACGTCGGGTGGGTGAGAAACGCCGACGTGCGCGCGAAGGGCGCGGGGAAGACAGAAAGTTGATCGCTGAGAGTTGAGAGCTGAGAGCTGAGGGACGCAGACTCGCTGAAGAAGGTGAGCAGCGTCTGGACTTCTTCGACGGTGGTGGTCTCGTCGAGGGAAAGGCCGACGGTCATGGCGTCGACGCGGCGGAGGTTGATTTTCTTCGCCTCGGCGGCGGCGTGGACGCGGGCGGCGGAGACGTTGGAGATCGTGAGCGTGTCGAAGACGGGCTCGGCGTTGACCTTGGCGCCGGCGGCGCGGAGGCCGGCGGCGAGAAGCTCGGTCAGAAGTTTGACGCGGCCGGCGATTTTCTTGAGGCCGGCGGGGCCGTGATAGACGGCATACATCGAGGCCATCACGCCGAGGAGAACCTGGGCGGTGCAGATGTTCGACGTCGCCTTGTCGCGGCGGATGTGTTGCTCGCGGGTGCCGAGGGCGAGGCGCATGGCGGGGTCGCCTTGGGCGTCTTTGGAAACACCGACGAGCCGGCCGGGCATCTGGCGCTTGAAGGCGTCTTTCGTGGCGAGGAAGCCAGCGTGCGGTCCGCCGAAGCCGAGGGGAACGCCGAAGCGTTGGGCGGAGCCGACAGCGACATCGGCGCCGAATTCGCCGGGGGCACGCAGGAGGGTGAGCGCGAGCAGATCGGTGGCGACGATGGTGTAGGCGCCGGCGGCGTGGGCGGCGGCGAAGAAGTTTTCGAAATCGTGGATCGAGCCGGTGGTGTCGGGGTATTGCACGAGTACGCCGAAGCAATCCGCGGCGGGCGCAAAGGTGCGGTGGTCGCCAACGACGACCGCGATGCCGAGCGGGACCGCGCGGGTCTTGACGATGTCGATCGTCTGCGGGTGGCACTTATCGGAAACGAAGAAGACGCGATGGGCGTCGGCGTGGCCGTCTTTGAGACGGTGACACATCATCATGGCCTCGGCGGCGGCGGTGCCCTCGTCGAGCATGGAGGCGTTGGCGATTTCGAGACCGGTGAGATCGGTGACGACCGTCTGAAAGTTGAGCAGCGCTTCAAGGCGGCCCTGGGAAATCTCGGCTTGGTAGGGCGTGTAGGCGGTATACCAGCCGGGGTTCTCGAGGATGGTGCGCTGGATGACGCCGGGGGTGGCAGTATCGTAGTAACCGGTGCCGATAAAATTGCGGAAAATCTTGTTCTCGCTCGCGAGGCTGCGGAGTTCGGCGAGGGCGGCGGTTTCGCCGAGGGCGGCGGGGACGTTGAGCGCGGCGCGACGGATGTGCGGGGGCACGGCGGCATCGACGAGCGCATCGACCGACGAGTAGCCGAGCAGCGCGAGCATGGCGGCGGTCTCGGTCGCGCTGTCGCCGGTGTGGCGACGGGCGAAGCTATCAGCGGGGGCGAGCAAGACGGCAGCAGGCGAAGACATGGGGCGAAAACGTAGAAGCGGAGAACATTCATGCAACCGTGATTTGGAGAAAGGTCGGTCAATTTGGGTTTGTTTTTGGCGGGGAAGCGCGGCTGTTTTGGCGCGAAATGCCGCCAACCCGAAGCGCCGCCGGAGCCAAGCCGTTTTGCACCCGGGTGGAGCGCGCGGCGTTTGTGGACCGGAGGCTCGCGGAGCTTTATCCCGAGACGCCGGTGCCGCTCGACCACTCGGATGCCTACACGTTGCTCATCGCGGTGTTGTTGTCGGCCCAGTGCACGGACAAACGCGTAAATCTCGTGACGCCGGCGTTGTTTAAACTTGCGGACAATCCCGCCGCGATGGCACGGCGAACGGTGGCGGAGATCGACGCGATCGTGCGTCCGTGCGGGCTCGCGCCGCGCAAGGCGCAGGCGATCCGGGAGCTGTCGCGGCTATTGATCGAGCGTCACGGCGGTGAGGTGCCGCAGACGTTTGCGGAACTGGAGGCTTTGCCCGGAGTGGGGCACAAGACGGCGAGCGTGGTGATGGCGCAGGCGTTCGGCGTGCCGGCGTTTCCGGTGGACACCCATATTCACCGGCTGGCGCAGCGGTGGCGGTTGACCGGCGGGAAAAACGTCGAGCGGACGGAGGCGGATTTGAAGAAACTGTTTCCACGGGAACATTGGAACGCGTTGCACCTGCGGATCATTTTCTACGGGCGCGAGCACTGTTCGGCGTTCGGCTGCGATGGGACGGTATGTGAGATTTGCCGGACGGTGGTGCCCGGGCGAAAGCGCGCGGTCGTGACGAGGAAATAGTCGGGCCTGAGAGCGGGGAGGACCGGCTACCAGTGCGAATGGAACCGGCTGAGCGGGGGCGTGAGGGTGGTCGTGGCCCCGAGGCTTTGCGAACGCGGTTTTTGGGCCGGTCGATGCTCTCGAAAACAGGATTGATTCGGCCGAAGCGGGGCTCCACGGTCCGCGCTCGGTTGAGGGACGCTTAGCTCAGTTGGTTAGAGCACCTGCTTCACACGCAGGGGGTCGGCGGTTCGAGTCCGTTAGCGTCCACCATTTTAACAGAAGCCCCGTTTAACTAAAAAGTTAGCCGGGGTTTTTCGTTTTGATGGGTGGAAACAGTGGGAACAAAAACAGGGTAAAGTGAGAACAAAATGCCAACAATCGCCACAGGTTGCTGATGACGCGGAGAGCGAATTTTTAAACTGCTGAAAACGGAAAGTTGTTAGAGAAAATCAGTCGCCCGGACATGCTCTAGGTTTCTTCACCTGCGTTCCTTAATTTGGCCGAAAAGATTCCTTCTAGGCCCCACGCCCCACTTTGCAGTCAAGGGCCGGGCAAGGTCGCCGGATGAAGCCAGCGGCAGACTTCTCTGTTGGCGCGCCCTTGGAGACGAAATGAGTCGGTCTCTCAACGCTTGATGCGCGATCCTGTCTTGCCGCGCAGGCGTTTAGTTTCTGGAAAGCTGCCGGGTTGCAGGAGTCGCCAAACTGGCACCCGTAGCGCGCGAGCGATGCGCTCGATGGTCGAAAGCCTCAGGCCTTCGCGGCGCATGGCTTCGACATCTTGGTAGTGCCGAGGTGATAGACCGGACCGTTCAGCGATGGCCTCTTGACTCAAGCCCCGCGCCAAACGGGCGCGACGGATATTGGTGCATAGAGTTTCAACGGCCTTCACTCCCCAACATTACGGTGTTGCTTCGGCGCATAACACGCTACGCAGTTGGCGTGTTAATTGCCCTGCGTTCAGCGAACCCAGACCAAAGCCAAAATGCCGTCCGTACCCAAAAAAGTGGAAGAGAGAATCAGAGAAGTTTTGAAGCGTTTTTCGCCCATCCTAATTTCACAGCGTGACCGAGATGTGTCTGAAGCAGACACGGTGACGGTAGTGAAAGACCTGCTGTCCGACCTTTTCGGCTACGACAAATACGCTGAAGTCACCAGCGAACACGCGATCCGCGGGACCTATTGCGATCTTGCGATCAAACTTGACGGTAAGCTGAGATTTTTGCTTGAAGTAAAATCAATCGGACTGCAGCTGAACGAAAAACACATCAGGCAGGCGGTGGATTACGCGGCCAATCAAGGTCTTGATTGGGTTGTGCTCACCAACGGCATCCGCTGGATGCTTTTTCAGGTAAGCTTCAAGAAACCCATTGAGGCCAAAATGGTAGCTGAGTTCGATCTTTTGGCGGTCGATCTCAAATCCGAGGCCGATCTTGAAAAGATTTACCTGATAACGAAGGAGGGTGTCCTCAAAGGCGCGGTCGTTGAGTTCACTGAAAAACAGAGCGCGACGAGCAAGTACCTCATAGGGGCGGTCCTGCTGAACGATCAGGACGTGCTCAATGCCATTCGCCGCGAGCTGAGGAAGCTCACCGACATCCTTGTTGAGCCGAGCGTGATTGCTGAAGTGCTGCGGGCTGAAATCATCAAGCGCGAGGTGATGGAAGGCGACGAGGCGATCCACTTCGAGCGGCGAGTCACCAAGGGTAATCGGAAGCTGAAGGAAGAAACCGCTCAGGTCGCGGCGACTCAGGCAGACGACGTAAAGCCGTCTTCGCCCGATTTAGGCTCAGCTAATGTTTCATAAGTCACCACTCTGCTCGTGAACATGAATCCATTTGAGTTTTCGTTCGGTCTAGCGATCTGGGCTTTTCTAATTTTTTTCACGTTCATCCCATTGTTCGTTTGGATGCAACTTCGGCAGATCATAAAACTGCTGAGAGAGATTCGTGATTCAAACGATCGAATCGCCGATAACACGACGCCAGTGGGCAGTAAGCCCCGTTCCGAAAGTTCGGGAAAATACGTTATGCCGGAGTAGTTGCTTATAATATGCGGGCCGATCCTAAGGGGTCGGGGCCGATCCTAAGGTGTCGCCGATCCTAAGGGGTCTGGCCGTTGTTTGTTAGTTTTTGAATGAATCAAGAGGCGAGAAAGGGCGAGGCAGAGGGCATGGCGCGAAGATGGCGGATCGGATTTTCAGGTGCCCCTGCACCGTCGCTCTCTTGGCTGAAGGAACCGATGAACGCGGTTTGTCATGGCGAGGAGCGCAGCGACGTGGCCATCCATCTGGAATTTTAGCTGGATTGCCGCGCCCGCCAAGCTGGGCTCGCAAGGACAAACCGGATGCGTTCATTCGCAGGTGCGCGCAGCGCGCCGTGGTAATCCAGCTGGATTGCTTCGTCGCTGCGCTTCTCGCAATGACAGTCTGTTTTTCTAGGGACGTTGGTGTCCGTTCTTGCTTTGGGGTTCGGGGTTGGCACCCCAACTTTTTAGGGGTCAGTAAGGGTGCAGCCGTGGTTGATAAATCTGGAGGGTTGGGCGAGGGCAGATTCACGGTTAAAACCGTCAAACGATGTGTGGCGCTACCTCCCTTGACCCGGCGCGGGGAGTCGGTCGTAACTTTGCCCTTCTCCCCTTGGCCCCTTTCTTGTTACCGCTCCTCTCCTGATGCGGGATTACTTTATCCGTCGCTTTCTGCTGATTCCACCCACGTTGCTGGGGATCACGCTCATTGTGTTTTTGATCACGCGGATCGTGCCCGGCGGGCCGCTGGAGCGGGCGATGATGGAGATGCAGCAGGTCGACGCGGCGGGTCGTGGGGCGTCGGCGGGTCAGGGGATGGCGCTCTCCCAAGATCAGCTCGACCAGTTGAAGGCCTACTACGGTTTCGATAAACCCGTCCTCGTGAGCTACGGGTTGTGGATCGGCAAGGTCGTCACGGGCGATCTTGGCACCTCCTACCGCTACAACGAACCGGTCTGGGCCGTCATCAAACAGCGCTTCCCAGTCTCGTTGTTCTACGGGTTGCTCACGCTTGTCATCACTTACTCGGTCTGCATCCCGCTCGGGATTCTCAAGGCGATCCGGCACCGCTCGTTGATGGATAACGCGACTTCAGTGCTCGTGTTCATGGGTTATGCGGTGCCCGGCTATGTGCTCGGTGCGCTGCTCCTGTTGTTTTTCTCGGCGCGGTTGGCGTGGTTTCCGATGGGCGGATTCACGAGCTACAATTTCGACGATCTCACGCTGGGCGGGAAAATCGGCGACCTCTTTCACCATGCGGTCCTGCCGTTGGCGTGCTACTTGGTCGGGAGTTTCGCAGTGACGACGCTCCTCATGAAAAACCACCTGATGGACAATCTCTCCGCCGACTACGTGCGCACCGCGTTGGCGAAGGGCGTGTCGTTTCACCAAGCGGTGCTAAAACACGCGCTCCGCAATTCGCTCATCCCGATCGCCACCACCTTTGGGCAAAACATCACGCTCGTCGTATCCGGTTCGTTTCTGATCGAGACGATTTTTGACATCAACGGCTTCGGTCTGCTCGGACTCACCTCGATTTTTGACCGCGATTATCCCGTGGTGATGGGCGTGATCTTCCTCGCAAGTCTGCTGCTGCTGCTCGGCAACATCTTGTCCGACGTGCTGGTGGCCTTGATCGATCCGCGCATCCGCTTTAAGTGATTTCGCGATGGCCCTGAACCCCCTCACCGTCAAAAAGCTCCGGCGTTTCCGCTCGATCCGGCGCGGCTACGTTTCGTTCTTGGTGCTCACCGGGCTCATCGTGTTGTCCCTTTTCGGCGAACTCTTGGTCAACAGCCGCGCGCTCGCGGTGAGTTACGAGGGCCGGCTCCATTTTCCGACCTACGGCGCTAATTTGCCCGGCACGGCCTTCGGCCTCGGTTACTCCTACGAGACCAACTACCGCGAGCTGAAGAAAAAGTTCGCGGCCGAGGGCTCCAAAAACTGGGTGCTGATGCCGCCGTTTCAATTCAACGCCTTCGAAAATACACCTTACCAAAACGTGTTCAAACCCGCGCCGCCCTCCTTCATGGGCGGGCCTGAGGGACACTTGCTCGGGACCGACACCACCGGCCGGGACATTTTTGCCCGGCTGTTTTTCGGATTTCGCGTGGCGATCTTTTTCGCGCTGGCGTTCATGGCGCTCACCTACGTCGTCGGGATTTCGGTCGGGTGCATGATGGGCTATTTCGGCGGCGTGTTCGACCTGATCGTGCAACGCCTGATCGAAGTGTGGTCCAACATCCCGTTTCTCTACATGGTCATCATTATTTTTTCGGTGATTCCGTCCACGCTAAGCATCCCGGCGCGGGTGGGGATTTTGCTCGTGGTAATGGTGCTCTTCTCGTGGACCTCGATGACTTATTACATGCGGACCGCGACCTACCGGGAGAAGGCGCGGGACTACACCTCGGCGGCGATCGTGATCGGAGCGGGCACGGGCCGGATCATCTTCAACCACATTTTGCCGAACACGATTTCGACCGTCGTCACGTTTATGCCGTTTACGATCGTCTCGGCCATCACGGCGGTCACGGCGCTAGATTTCCTCGGCTTCGGCCTGCCGGCACCGACGCCGAGCATGGGCGAACTGCTCAAGCAGGGCACGCAAACCCTGACCACCGCGCCCTGGATTGTGTCGTCGGCCTTCGCGGCCCTCGTTTTTATCCTCACGCTCGTGACGTTCATCGGCGAGGCGGTGCGCGAGGCCTTTGACCCAAAAAAATTCACCACTTACGAATAATAATTCCATGAACCAAGTTCTCCCCTCTCTTCGTTTGTCCGGCCGTTGGCTGCTGGCGCTGGCCGGCGTGTTTTTTCTTGTTGGTTGCGGCAAGAAAAAGGAAGCCGTCGTCGAGCGCGACAACACCGCCGAGGTGAAGGCCTACTACGCGGCCAACCCCAATTTTTTCCGCTTCGCGACCCCGGCCGATCTGCCCAAGGACCTTGAGTGGGAAAACGGCGCCGACCTGCCGGAGATCGGCTCCCCGGCGGCGAAAAAGGGCGGGACGTTTTACACGTTTCTCCAGGACTACCCTCGCACGCTGCGCCACGTCGGCCCTGACGCGAACGGCTCCTTTCGCCCGTGGCTGCTCGATGATGTAGTCGTGCAGTGGGCGTGGCGCCATCCCACCAAAACCGACGTGGGGCCGAAGGGATTTCACTTTTTCAGCGGGCTGGCCTCGGAGTGGGCGATCGACAAGGCCCGCAAGACCGTCTGGGTGCGGATTGAACCCAACGCCCGCTGGAGCGACGGCGTGCCGATCACTTCGGACGACATGTTGTTCGCGTTTTATTTCTGGCGTTCGAAATACATCCAAGACCCGTGGTACAATAATTTCTACACGACCAACTTTGCCGGGATCACGCGCTACGACAGCCACACCTTCTCGATCACATTGCCCGAGGATCGGCCCGATATGTCGGAGCGCGTGCTCAAACTTTATCCGCAACCCGCCCACTTCTTCAAGGAACTCGGCGACGATTTCCTGGAGCGCTACCAATGGCGCGTGGTGCCCACGCCGGGGGCTTACACGATCTTGCCGGAGGACATCGACAAGGGCCGCTCGATCACGCTCACGCGCGTCAAAGACTGGTGGGCGAAGGATAAGAAGAATTGGCGCTACCGGTTTAACCCCGACAAAATCCGCTTCTCGGTCATCCGCGACACGCCGAAGAGCTTTGAGGCTTTTAAAAAAGGAGAAATCGATTTCTTCAACCTCTCCCTCGCCGAGTATTGGTATGACAAGCTGCCGGACTCGGACCCGCTGGTGCAGTCCGGCCTCGTGCAAAAGAATAAGTTTTATCACGACTTCCCCCGGCCGACGTTCGGCCTGTGGATGAATACCAACCGGCCGTTGCTCGACAACCGCGAGGTGCGGGTGGGCATCCAATACGCGACGAACTGGCAGCTCGTGATCGACAAGTTTGCCCGTGGCGACTGGCAACGGATGCAGACCGGTTCGGATGGCTACGGCGAATTCACCCACCCGACGCTTCGCTCCCGGCCGTTTTCGATCGAGAAGGCGTTGGAGAGCTTCGCAAAGGCTGGCTTCACGACGCGCGGACCCGACGGCGTGCTCGTCAACGCCAAGGGCGAGAGGCTTTCGTTTCAGCTAACCACCGGTTATGAAGCGCTGAAAGACGTTCTCACGATTTTGCGAGAAGAGGCTTTGAAAGCCGGCGTGGAGCTCCGGATCGAGGTGCTCGACGGGACCACGGCGTTTAAAAAGCTGCGAGAAAAGCAGCACGACATTTCCTACACGGCCTTCAGCGTTTCCCCGGAAATGTATCCGCGCTATTGGGAGGACTCTCATTCGGCCAACGCCTATGACGACGCGTTCCGGCCCGATGGTACGATGAATCCTGAGCGGAAACTGAAGACGCAGACCAACAATGTGACGTCTACCGCGATTCACGCCCTCGACCAAAAAATCATCGCCTACGACCGATCAAGCGGCGCCGATGAGATGAAGAAACTCGCGTTTGAAATGGAGGAGATGCTTCACGAACATGCGGCGTTCTCGCCGGGCCAGGTGGTCCCGTTTATGCGGATCGGGAGCTGGCGCTGGATCGGCTATCCTGAAGATTTCCACGTCAAGCTCGGCAAGAATTTTACCGAGTGGATGCTCTTCTGGGTCGATGAGGAAAAGAAGAAGGAGACGCTCGACGCGCGCCGTACCGGCGCGACGTTTCCGCCGGTCATCCGCACCTACGAACAATACAAGCAGAAGAATTGAACGTCGGAATTCCGCCCGTGCCCGATCCCTCCGCCCCTCTGCTCGAAGTCCGGGACCTCGTCACCGCGTTTGACACGGACGCCGGTCAAGTCCGTGCGGTCGATGGGGTGAGCTTCGTGGTGCACAAGGGCAAGACCCTCGGCATCGTCGGGGAGTCCGGCTGCGGGAAAAGTGTGACGGCGCTTTCGATCAACCGCCTGCTGCCGAAACCGATGGGGAAAATTCTCGGCGGGCAGGTGCTGTTCGAAGGGCAGGATCTGACCCAACTTTCGCCCGAGCAGATGCTGAAAGTGCGGGGCGCCCGGATCGGGATGATCTTCCAGGAGCCGATGACCGCGCTCAATCCGCTCCACCGCATCGGCCGGCAGCTCTCTGAGATTTTCCTGCTGCACAAAACCAAAGACCCGCGGGAGGCGCTTGCGATGAGCGTCGAAATGCTCCGGCTGGTCGGCATCCCGTCGCCGGAGATCCGGGTGTCGGAGTATCCGCACCAACTCTCCGGTGGGATGCGCCAACGCGTCGTCATCGCCATCGCGTTGGCCTGCAAACCGGCGCTGGTCATCGCGGACGAGCCGACGACCGCCCTGGATGTCACGATTCAGGCGCAAATCTTGGAGCTCATGAAGAATCTCCAGCGTGAGATGGGCATGTCGATTGTCCTCATCACGCACGATCTCGGCGTGATCGCCGAGGTCTGCGACGAAGTCGTCGTGATGTATGCGGGCCGCATCGCGGAGCGTGGCCCCGTGCTCGAAATTTTTGAGAATCCGAAACACCCCTACACGCGCGGTCTGTTGCAATCGATTCCGCGCCTCGACAGTCCGCGCAAGGTGAAGTTGAACACGATCGAAGGGATGGTGCCGGGTCTGCTTGATCTGCCGACGGGGTGCCGGTTTCAGAATCGCTGCCCGCACAGGAACGCGCGCTGCGCCGAGGTCCAGCCGACCGTCGAAAGCGTGGGTGATCACCACGACGTGGCGTGCCATCGCTGGCGGGAATTGTCACCGTTGGAGGTCCGCTCATGAGCGAAAAGTCCGCCGATCAATCCCGTCTGCCGTTGCTGGAGATTCGGAAGCTCAAGATGTATTTCCCGGTCAAGGGCGGGGTTTTCATGACCGCCAAAGCGCAGTGCAAGGCGGTCGACGGGGTGTCGCTCGTGATTCGGGCCGGCGAGACCGTCGGCCTCGTCGGTGAGTCAGGCTGCGGCAAGTCCACGCTCGGGAAATGCATCGTGCGCCTCAACCAGCCGACCTCGGGCGAGATTCTCTTCGACGGCGCGGACTTGGCCAAGCTGAGCCGCTCCGAGATGAAACCGCACCGACGAAACATTCAGATGATCTTCCAAGATCCGGCGGATTCGCTCAATTCGCGGCATACGGTGGGAAACATTTTGGAGGAACCGTTTATCGTCCACGGCATCGGCAGCGAGGCGGAACGCCGCGCGCGCGTGAATGAATTGCTGCGCACGGTGGGGCTGCCGGCGGGAGCGGCCGAGCGGTTTCCTTTTGAATTCTCCGGCGGTCAACGCCAGCGCATCGGCATCGCGCGGGCGATCGCGTTGAACCCGCGGCTGGTCGTATGCGACGAGCCGGTCTCGGCCCTCGACGTGTCGATCCAGAGCCAGGTGTTGAACCTGATGCTCGATCTCCAGCGGGAGCTGAAGCTCTCCTATCTCTTCATCGCGCACGATCTCGCCGTGGTGAAACATATCTCCGACCGCATCGTCGTGATGTATCTCGGCCACGTGGTCGAAACCGCCTCGGCGGAAGAGATTTACCGGAGCCCGCGCCATCCTTACACGCGGGCGCTGATTTCGGCGATTCCGGTGCCGAATCCCCGGAAGCATCGGGATCGAATCATTCTGCAAGGTGACGTGCCGTCGCCGATCAATCCGCCCTCGGGGTGTCCGTTTCATACCCGTTGTCCCCACGTGCAGGAACGTTGCCGGGTGGAGAAACCCGCGCTGAGAACGGTGGCCACGACGGCGGGGATCGAGCAGCAGGTGGCGTGTCATTTTGATCTGTGATCGGCGGATGCCGGTCCGGCCGCGCGTTTCCGGGGTCCTTCGACCTGAGCGCTTGCGTGCGGGCGAACGATGTCCTCTCTTGGCGATGTTCTTTTTAGCAGGGCCTATAGCTCAATGGTTAGAGCAGAGGACTTAATTATCGGGTCGGCGGCGGGGAAACCCACCGTTAGTCAGGTGTAAATTCGGTGAACGGCCTGCTCGCTTCGGCGGGCGACCCAACGCCGAGCCAAGCCCGCGCCTTTCGGCGCGGTAAGGTGTAGAGACCATAATCACCCACCTTCGCCCTCAAGGCATGGTGAAGGCATGGTCCAGACTACGAATCCCGCGATGGCGGGAGCGGCGAAAGCCGAAGTGGTAAGCATAATCCTTTGGTTCAGGGTTCGAATCCCTGTGGGCCCACCATTTTCTCAAGCGGGACGGCGCGACAACGGGCGCCCCGCTCGGTTTCCTAAGGAACGGGTGGCGCCTCTGGGCAGCTTTTGATTCACCCACCGCTTTTCATGAACGTTGTTCTTCCGCAGTTTTTCATTTCACCCGGCCATAATTTTTTCGGCCGACCGCGTGCGCCCGCCGGCGAACATCCGACGCGAGAGGTGGCGACGGTCGTCTGCCGCGCGGGTTGGGGCATCGAAGGGGATCGGTTTTACGGGTATCGTCCCGGCTACAAAGGACAGGTCACGTTTTTCGCCGCGGACGTGTTTGAAGCGCTCAAAGCGGAGTTTCGATTGCCGGGGATTTCGGCCGGAGTTTTGCGCCGGAATGTGCTGATCGGCGGGGCGGATCTGACGGTGCTGATCGGGAAAAAGTTTTCGATTGGCGGCGTGGGGTTTGAAGGCACGGGCGAGGCGCGGCCCTGCCACTGGATGAATCACGCGGTAGCGCCGGGTGCCGAAGACTGGCTCAAAGGCCGGGGTGGCCTCCGCGCGCGGGTCCTCAGCGATGGGGAGCTTCAGATCGGTGCGGCGGAATTGCTATTTTTGGACAAAAGCCCTCAGCCAATCGGCGCCGCCGGCGTCATCGGTAAATGCGCCGTCGAGCTGCGCCTCGAAAGCGGCGTCTAGGATACGTTTGAATTCGGGCCCGGGCGAGTGCCCGAGCGCGACCAAATGCCGGCCAAGCACCAGCGGCTGCGGTGCGACCCGGGCGAGAGCGAGACCGCGAGCCTGCGCGGCGAGGGCTTCGATGCGCGCGTCGGTTTCCGGCGACCAGAGAGGTGGCCGGCCGGCGTTGTCGGCGCGCATGACGGCGCATAAATCGTCGATCGTTGCGGGTTGGAGCCGGCCGGCCAACCGGCGCACGGCCGAGTCGGAGAGCTTGGGGTTCTGTCGATCGTGAACGTGGTGGTTTAAGACCAAAGCCCGCACCGGCGGCGTGAATCGGATCGGGGCGCCGACACGTTGGAGAAAACGCTCCGCGACCGGTCCTCCGGCAGCGGCGTGACCGGGACTGAGCCAGCGCATCACGCCGTTTTTCTCGGCGCGCGCGGTGGTCGCGGGTTTGCCGAAATCGTGAGCGAGCACCGCCAGCATCAGCACCGGATTATTGGCGGACGCCGGCCAGTCGGTGAGCGAGACGAGCCCGTCCAAACACCGTTGGGTGTGCGTGAACACATCGCCTTCCGGGTGCCATTCCGGCTCTTGAAGCGTGCCGCGCAGGGCGGCGATTTCCGGAAAATGTGCGATCCAACCGGTCTGTTCGAGCACATCGAGTCCGCGTGAGGGGCGAATGGATCGGGTGGCCCATTTTTCCCACTCCCCCCAAACCCGTTCGACGGGCAGCTCGGCAAACGAGGGTGCAATCGACCGGGCAAGCGCCGCCGTTTCGGGGGCCAGATCAAAATCAAAACGCGCGGCAAACTGGAACGCCCGCAAAACGCGCAACGGGTCTTCCGCGAAGGCGGTGCTGGTGTGGCGGAGAATCCGCGCCCGCAGATCGGCGGTGCCGTGGTGCGGGTCGATCACAACCCCGGTGAACGGATCGTAGGCGATCGCGTTGACGGTAAAATCGCGGCGGGCGGCGGACTCGGCGTCGGTGAGCGAAGGATCGGGCTCGACCGCAAAGCCGCGGTGACCCCGCCCGGTTTTCGATTCGCGACGCGGAAGACTGAAATCGTAGTCGGCGCCGGTGGCGTGACCACGAACCTTGATAACGCCGAAACTGCGGCCCACGACATCGGTCGCGCCGAAAGGCGCGAGAGTGGTGTGCAACGTTTCGAAGTCCACGCCGCCGACCTCTACATCGAAGTCATGGGGCGCCTTGCCCAGCAGCCAATCCCGCACGCCGCCGCCGACCAGTCGCGGCCGACCGATCCGCCGGGTGGCGTCGAGCAGGGCGCGAAGTTCGTCGGGGATGAAAAGAGCGCCGGTCATTTTGACGGCGGAGCCTCCGTTTTGAAACCCGCCGCCACCACGCAGGCCCATCCGATCATAAATGAAAGTCCGCCCAAGGGGGCCGCCGATGCACCCAGCCAACTGGGGGCGGCTTTTAAAGCTAAAAGGTAAAGCGACCCGGAGAACAGGACGATGCCCAGAATCCACCAGCGGGCCGCCCAGCCCAAGCGCGCGGCGGCGCTGCAGCGGAGTCGGAGCCACGCCGCCGCGGCAAAGATCGCGACCGTGTGAATCAGATGATACTGCACCGCCGTTTCCCAGCGATCGCGGGTGCCGAGTTCGGTGAGCCGCGCCTCTAGAGCGTGGGCGCCAAACGCGCCCAAGGCGACCCCGGTGAGACCTAAAATACCGGCGGCCCAAAGCGCATGTGAAGACTTCATCGCAGCGAAGTTTGCATAAACGGGCCTCAAAACAAGTTTCGGCTTTGCGCGCGGTCAAAACCGGTCTTGTGGCCCCGCTTTTCAGATGAAATGAGGCATTGACACCGCCTTCCCTAAACCTAGTTCTCAACCTCTTTTCCCATGAAAACGTTCCTCGCCAAGAAGGAGACAGTGCAGCCCAAGTGGCACCTTATCGATGCCGAAGGCGTGCCCCTCGGCCGTCTCGCCGTCAAAGCCGCCAACATCATCCGTGGCCGCCACAAAGCGTCTTACACTCCCAGCGTCGACAACGGCGATTTCGTAGTCGTGATCAATGCCGAGAAGATCGTGCTCACGGGAAAAAAGGAGTCGCAAAACGAGTACATGTTTTTCTCCGGGTTCGTCGGTGGCGAGAGCTACCGCAGCCTCAAGCTCATGCGTGAGCGTCACCCTGAGTTCATTATCGAGCACGCCGTCAAAGGCATGTTGCCGAAGAACCGGATCGCGGCCAAGATGTTGACCAAGCTCCGCGTGTTCGCTGGGCCGAAACACTCGCACGAGGTTAACAATCCCGCCAAAATTTCCGTTTGATTCCGCCCATGAGCACTCCAGCGAACGTTTTCACCGCCACCGGCCGCCGCAAGACCTCGACCGCCCGCATCCGTCTCACGGAAGGCACGGGCAAGCTGACCGTTAACGGTCGCAGTTTCGAGACCTACTTCGTGCCCGAAAGCTTTGCCAAACAGGCCGCCTTGCCTCTCACGACGGTTTCCTTGGCGGATAAATACGATGTTTCCGTGAACGCCTCGGGCGGCGGGCTGGCCGGCCAAGCCGGCGCCGTGTCTCTCGGGATCGCCCGGGCCCTGCAAAAATTGAACGCCGAGCTCCGGCCCGCGCTCAAGAAGGCTGGGCACATGAAGCGCGATCCGCGCGCCAAAGAGCGTAAGAAAGCCGGTCAACCCGGCGCCCGTAAGCGCTTCCAGTTCTCCAAGCGTTAATCTTCGGCTTCGCCACAGGCGAAGTAGTTTTTATCAAACCGGCGACCCCGAGGGGATTCGCCGGTTTTTTGTCATAAATTTCCCGAGTTTCCGGGTTGTGAGGAACATGGCAGGACTTCTGCTGTTCAACCTCGTCGCCCGGCCATTCGGGCTGTTAGAGCACTACCAAACCATAAAATAGAAAATGAATAAATCCTCCCTCGCACTCCTGAGTGCACTCACCGTTGGCGCGCTCTCCGTGACCGCCCAAACTGCTCCGGCGCCTGCTCCGGCTGCTCCTGCCGTCGCGATCACCGTGACGCCTGCGATCGTCTCGCAATACATGTTCCGTGGCCAACGCCTCGGCGGGGCGTCGTTCCAACCGGCGATTGAGGCGAGCTACGGCAGCTTCGTCGGCGGTCTTTGGAGCAACTTTCCGGTCAAGGACAAGGTCCCCGGCACCTCCGACCCGGAGTTTGATTTCTACGGTTCTTACACTGCGGCGATTTCCGATACGCTGAGCGTGGTTCCTGGCTTCACGGCCTTTTACTATCCCGATGCAGACACGAAAGCGGGTTTCTACAAATTTACCTTCGAGCCTAGCCTCGCGGTGAATTACACGACCTCCGGTATCAAGTTCACGCCGAAGATCTTTTATGATTTCGTCCTCGATGGTCCTACCTTTGAGTTGGGTGCGGGCTATGCCCTTCCTTTGAAGGATCTCGGCACCGAGCTGGGTTTCTCGGCCTCGATCGGTACCTATCTCCTGAATGACTTCGCGAAGAACTCCACGCCACGCACGAAGGCTTGGGGTGATTACTGGTCCGTCGGGGTTGCGGCTCCGTTCCAGCTCACCAAGGAGTCGAAGCTCACTATCGGTTACGCCTACACCAAGGGTGACGGTGCTTACACCAAGGTCGGCAGCGCGCCGAAGTCCGAGAATACCTTGGCCGTCGGCCGCGGTGTAGTCTCGGTCAGTTATTCCTACGCGTTCTAAGCGCGCGGGCGCAGTTCGACGTTTGATCCAAGCCCGCGCAACCGAGCGCGGGCTTTTTTGTGCCCAAGTGTAATCGTGAAGAGGTGCTGGCCGTGGCTCGGTGGCGGAGCCGCGTGCTCCTCGAAGGTCCGCTCGTCGTGGCGGGCGAAGTTTCCGGTGCCGGTGATGGACCCATCCCGCCGCCGGTTGGGTTTTGGGCTTCAACCAACTCCGTCGCCGTGAGCGTGAGCGATGGGCGGTTCTCCCGCCCGCTCACGCTCGCGGCGAAGCTCAGAGAGTCTAGAGCCTAAACGTCGCCGGTATCTTATGACGCCGCGATCCAGTTGGATTGAAGGTCAGAACAGCACTTGGGCCGCGACGCCAACGGCGGTGATCGGCCCCGTATCGCCCAGGCCGTCGATCGCGCGGTCGGCTTTTTTAAGCGTGCTCTGCATTCCGAGATAGAGGCTGTCGTCGCTGAGAAGTTTGCCGAGTGTGCCTTCGCCTTTTGCGATTTTTTGCGATAAATCGCGGAGGTTGGCGGCGACGACTTTGATGTCGTTGCCGGTGGTTTCGTCGAAGATGAGCGCGCCGAGAGTGCCTTTGCCGGTCTTCACTTGGTCGACGATGGCTTGGGCATTTGCGACGAAAGTTTTTGCTTCGGCGGCGGCGCCCTTGATCTCGACAACGGTGGCGACGAGTTGGTCGTGGATGGACGGGTCGTTGATCAGTCGGCCGAGGGTGCCTTCGCCCTTGTTCAATTTCTCGGTGACGGCGGAAAGATTAGTCATGGTCGAATCAAACTTCGCGGAGTTGTCCGCTACGAGCCGGTCGAGCTTTTGAAAAAAGCCGGGATTTTTGCTGTCGCCGCTGAGGCTGTTGGTGATCGAGCTAAGGGCGCCGTCGAGTTTTTGACCGAGGTTGCCGAGGTCGGCCATGATGGCGTTGAGGTCGGGTGTGACCTTGGTGCGGAGTTCGGCGCCATCCGTCAGGACAGGTGCACCGGGCGTGCCGAGGTCGAGTCCGATGTAGTTGGTGCCGATCAGGCCGGCCATGACGATGCTGGCGGTTGCGTCGGAGGCGACGCGCACGTTGGGGTCGATGCGGAGGACGGCTTCGGCGCGGCGGCCGGCGAGCCGCGTCTTTTCAACGGCGCCGATCTTCACGCCGGCCATGCGGACTTCGTCACCCTGTTTGAGTTCCTTGAGGTTCTCGAAGCCGGCGATGAGGCTGTAACCGTTTTTCTTGAAAAGTTTGCCGTCGCTGAGCGTCTCCCAAGTGACCCAAGTGAGGGCGAGACCAAGGAGAAAGAAGAGGCCGACGCGGGCGGATTGTTGGGCAGTGTTCATGGTGGGATCTTGATTCGAAAAAGGAGATCGAGGTACGGGGCGGGACGATGGGCGGCTTAGGCTTCCAAGCTTTTGAAGCGCGGGTTCTTGAGGTCGATTTTGGGATGGAAGAAATTTGCGATGCGCGGGTCTTCGGGCGCATGCAATTCGGCGGGAGCGCCGAGGAAGACGAGGGATCCGTCCATCAGAATGCCAACGCGGTCGGCGATCCCGAGGGCGAGTTCGCGGTCGTGGGAGACGACGACGCTGGTGACATGGTATTCGTCTCTCAGTGTCGCGATGATCTCGCTGATGGTCGCGCCCATGATGGGGTCGAGCTCGCTGGTGGGTTCGTCGTAGAGCATGAGCTGGGGCTCCATCACGAGGGCGCGGGCGATCGCAACGCGTTTTTTCATGCCGCCGGAGAGTTCCGAGGGAAACTTATGGGCGGTGTTCTCAAGCGAAAGAATCTGAAGGGCGCGCATGACTTTTTCGCGGATGCCGGCTTCGGTGCCGAGGCGGTGTTCGCGCGGGTAGAGCGCGAGATTGTCGTAGACGCTGAGCGAGTTGAAGAGCGCCCCGGCCTGGAAAACCATGGCGATGCGGACGTTTTCCAGCGTGCCTTCGGCCGTGGCGTCGCGGCCTTCGATCAACACGCGGCCGTCGCTGGGCGCCTCGAGCCCGACGATGTGCTTGAGCAGGACGCTTTTGCCCGAACCGCTCGGGCCCATGAGTACAAAGATTTCGCCGGGCTCGACGGCGAAGGATACGTCGCGCAGGGCCTGAAGTCGGCCGAAGTTTTTTGAGAGATGCTCGATGCTGACGCCGACGGCGGGACCCTCGACGGCGGTGATCGGATTGCGATGGAGCGGGCAGGTCATGGCGGGCGTCAAAGGAGGGCTTTCGTGACGAAGTAATCGAGCACGAGAATGGAAATGAGGGAGGCGACGACGGCCTTGGTGACAGAGGCGCCGATCTCGCGGGGACCGCCGCGGGTGTTAAGGCCGATGCTGCAACAGATGAGCACGATCACAAAACCGAAGATCTCGGCTTTGAGAATGCCGGTACCGACATCCTTGAACTGCATAAACGAGCGCAGTGCGGCGAAGTAGGCTTCGGGCTCGATGCTGATAAAATCGACGTATGTGCACACCACGGCGCCGCCAAACCACCCGATAAGGATCCCGATGATCGTCAGGACCGGCATCATCACGAGGACGGCGGCAAGTCGCGGGAGCACGAGCATCCGGGCGGGCGGGATGTTCATCGTTACGAGGGCGTCGATTTCTTGGTAAACTTTCATCGAGGCGAGCTCTGCGGTGATGGCGGAGCCGACGCGGCCGGCGACCAAAATGGCGACAATGACCGGGCCGAGCTCGCGCGCGAAAGACAGGCCGACGAGAGAGCCGATGAACTGTTTGGCCCCAAAGTTTTCCATCGAGTAGCCGGACTGCAGGGCGAGCACGCTGCCCATGAAAAAGCACAGGATCGCGACGATTGGCAGCGTCGTGTAGCCGATGAGGTAGCATTGCTCGATGAATCGGGCACGTTGGCGTGGGAGCGTGCCGAGGTGGCGGCCCGACTCGATCAGCAGCAACATGGCGCGGCCAAAGCCTTCAAGAATGGAAGTGAGTTGGTTCATGTCAGCGGTCGGTGGTCGCGGGAGCGGTAGGCGAAAGCTTGGGCGAAATCCCCGGAAAATCTAACCAGAAGAGACGCCACGTGCGCTCGCCGGAATTGCGGCGGATGCCGATCACGCCGTTGAGCAAGGCGATGCGATGGGCGGCAGCGTGCGATTGGACGCTGAGGAGCGGACCGAGGTGAAATTCGGCCCGAGCTTCGCGGGCACTGGTTTCCCACGTCACTCCATCCCACAACAGCGAAGTCCGCGCCTCGCCGGGAGCGCGTTCGTCGTAACGATAGAGGGCAAAAAGCGGGGTCCATGTCTGGCGCACGAGGTCGTTGCCCGGGAAAAACACTTCGAGCGGGCTGGGGAACTGATATTGGCGGCGACCGGCGCCGTTGTCCCACGCGCTGAGCAGGGGCCAAAGGTGAACTTTTTCGGCGGGAGCGGCATTGGGGTTGGAGAGACTGCGTTGCTCGACCGAGGCGTAGAGGAAGTAGAGCAACCGGGTTCGCGTGTGGGCGAGGCCGTCGCTTTGCCAGCGGGCCTGTTGCCAAAGCGGCCAGCCGATCCAGGTCTTGTCGTAGCCCTTGATAACCGAGCGGGTGTAGAAGGGCCCCCAGCGGTTGACGATGCGGTCGTCGCCCCGGCCTTGGACGAGAAACGGCCAAAGATAACGGTTCTCCTCATAGCGATACGGAGCGTTGCGGCGGGTGCGGCCGAAGAAAGGCCAGACGAAATTCTCATTCACGAAATCGGCGTTCTGCTCGCTTGAGTAGAGCGGGAGCACGCCAATCTGGCGGGTGGGGACGGCACCGGCGGGGGCATCGGGCGCCGGCTGGAGGGTATGATTCCAAATGAGCGGCCAGAGGGCGAAGCGGCGTTGGGTTTCGCCGGGACGGTCGCGCCAACCGAAGAGCGGCCACAGGGCAAAGCCGGTCTCAGCCCCGCGGGTGACGCGCAGGAATGGCCAAGGGGCGAGCGTGGTGCGGGCGCCGCGTTTATCGACTGCGGTGTATAGTGGGAAAAGAGTCCACGCGATGCGGTCATAGCCGAGGTAGTCCTTCATCTCCCCTGCGATCGGGAACAGGCCACGGTAAGAGGTCGCGGGGTCGCCGGTTTGGCGGGAAAAGTAGAAGGGCCAGACGGCAATTTTCTCCGCTTTTGAAGCGCGCAGGGCCGGGGCTGCGCCGGGCTGAGCACCGGAGCGGTTGATGATGTTAAAGACCGTCCACGAATAGGCCTCGGCGTCGGCCCGATAAGCATAGAGCGGATAAAGGGAGGTCGCTTCGACGAGGCGCCCGGTGGCGACGGTGCGTTCGAGGTAAAAAGGCCTGAAGCCGGTGGCGCGACCGCCATCCGGTTGCGTTTTCTCGAAAAACAACGGACCCAGCGCGGTGGTCGAGGTGTTTTGCCCGGCGGCGTTAAACTGCCGCACGGCGAGCGGCCACGCATTGCGCTCCTCGGCCCGGATGGGCACGAGCCCGCCGGCGATGAGGCCGAGGCAGGCGAGGACGCGAAGGTGGTTCATATTGGTGTTTGGCTAGGCAGTGCCCGCCGTGAGGGTCGTCGGTAAGTCGGAACCGCCGGCTCATGGATGGTTAGGCTCCTAACTAAAGGGATTATTTCGGGGATTTCGCAATGGTTATGTGAGTCATGAAACAGGAACGGTTAAGGAACCCGATGCTGGGGTGAAGGTTCCCGGCCGAGGAGCAAAACCCGTTGAACGGCCAATCTACGGGGTCAACCGGAAGGAAAGGGCTGACGCGCGGGAGTGAACGCCCCAGAGGCTAACGCTTTCGCGTAGAGGGACCGAGGGAGCGCCGAGCGGGCGCTCCGAAATCAAACCACGATAGTCTCGCCGGGGACGATGGCCCGGAATGAAGCGGGCGGTAGCTTCGCGGCCGTGAGCGCGGCGGTCAGCGCGGTCAGAGGGGCTTCGCGAGCCTCGTCGGTGAGTTGGAAGGTGCCCCAATGCATCCCGATGCTGCGTTTGGCGCCGAGTTCGAGGTGGATCTTTACCGCCTCTTCCGGGTTGCAGTGTTGTTCGGCCATGAACCATCGCGGCTCATAAGCGCCGATCGGAATCATCGCCAGATCGGGCGCACCGCAGCGTTGGCGGATGGCTGCGAACATCTCGTCATCGTAGCCCGTGTCGCCGGCGAAGTGCGCGGTACGGTTGCCGGCCTTCAGGAAAAATCCGCCCCAGAGCCGGCCGTTGCGGGGGCCGGTCGCGCGGTTGCTCCAGTGACGGGCGGGCGTGGCTTGGATGGAGAGGCCGGCGGTCGTGGTGTGTTGTCCCCACCAATCGAGTTCGACGATGCGATCGGGCGTGAAACCGGCGCTGCGGAGGAGCGAGCCGTTGCCGAGCAACGTGACGGCAAGGGGCGCGTGGGCGGTGTTCAGGCGCTCGAGCGTGGCGAGATCGCAATGATCGTAGTGATCATGGCTGAGGACCACGACATCGATGCGGGGCAAATCGTTGAAGGCGATGCCGGGCACGTGCACGCGCCGGGGACCGGCCCAATCCACGGGACTCACACGCTGGCTGTAAACGGGATCGGTGAGCACGGTGCCGGCCGTGGTTTGAAGCAGGAACGTCGCGTGGTTGATCCATTGCGCGCCGAGGGCTTCGCCGGCGGGCAGACCGGCGGGCGGGCGCGGGGTGACTTCGACCGATTGGGGCCAGACGGCGGGAGTGGAAGAGAGCTTCCAGCGCAGGAGATCGGTGAATCCGCGCACCCCGGGTCGCTTCGGGTTGAAGAACCGGTGACCGTCGCAGTGATCGGAGATGGGAAACGGCGTGGATGCAGCGGATTCGGCGGCCATGAGCGCTGGAGATTTTCTCCACATCATGACCCCGGCGGCCCAGGCGGCGATCCGAAGAAAGCGGCGACGCGGCAGATTAGGTTGGGGCTTGGACGCGGGCATGGCAGGAAGAAAAGGTCGGCGTTGGCGCAGGGTGGCGACGGTTTCGCATTTGCCAAGAGCAGGGCGCGCTTTTGTGTGCGCGGGTGCGTATTTCCGGTGGTAGTGCCCGCGGTATTCCTCTCGTCGTCCCGAAAGGCGACGCGGTGCGGCCGGCGACGGACGGAATGCGCCAAGCGGTGTTTTCGAGTCTCGGCGCGCGGGTGCCGGGCGCGTGTTTTTTGGATCTGTTTGCGGGCAGCGGAGCGTATGGCTTGGAGGCGCTGAGCCGCGGTGCGGCGGGAGGTGTGTTCGTGGAGAAAAACGCGAAGGCGGCGGCGTGTGTGCGGCAAAATATATCTGCGGTCTGCAAGAGTATCGGGCGGGCCGACGGCGAAGGGCTCACGCTGCTGCAGGCGGACGCGCTGACGGTGCCGCTTAGTCAGGGCGCGGTGCCAGATCTGGTGTTCATCGATCCGCCTTACGAAATCATTCCGACGGTGGCGACGGGATTATTTATGCGGTTGGCGGAATTGCTGGCGGAAAAGCCCGAGGCGCTGGTGGTGTTTGAGACCCCGGGCGAGATCGAGTTAGCGCCGCCGGGCTGGACGCTGCGTAAGCGCTTGGGCAAAGGCAAAGGTCAGCCGACCGTGTCGTTTTTCAGTCGAAGCACGTAACGGTGCTCGACAGGATCGGGCGCATGACAACGACGTTTCGCCGGTGGGTCTTGGTGCTGAGTCTGGGCTTGGGCGTCGCGAGTGCGCGCAGCGCGCCGCCGGCGTGGACCGCCGAACCCGGGCTCGGCGTGAAGGCATTGGAGCACATGTGGGCGGTGGCGGGCGATCCGGCGCGCACCGTTGGAATTCGCGGGCTATTTCGCTTTGCACTCGAAGCGAATGGACTCGGCTGGCACCCGGAGCGCGTGGAGGCGGCGCTGGCCCGGGCGCGCTCGATGCAAGACCTCGAACCGGCGAGCAAGACCTTTGGGAATTTCAAGTGGAGCAGCGGCCACAGCGGCGTTCTCGATCTCAATGCCGTGGAATTTTCCGCGCAGTTGATGGGCTTCATCCGGCTGCGGCAGTCGGAGCGGCTGACGCCGACGGCGAGGGCGTTGCTCGACGCGATGATGACCGATGCGATCGCCGGGCTGCGGAGCCATGTCGTGAAGATCGATTACACGAATATTTTTGTGATGAAGGCGTGGGTACTGATTGCGCTCGGCGAGGCGCTCGGGCGGCCGGACGTGGCCGACGACGGCTACCGCCGGTTCGACGCGTGGATGGCGTGGACGGCGAAGCACGGCATCGGGGAGTATGGCGCGGTGGTCTACTACGGGATCGACCTCGACTCGTTGGCGTTGATCGCGCGGTTCGCCGGCCGGGCCGAGGTGCGGGCGCAGGCGGAGCGCGCGATCCGCTATGTGTGGACCGATCTGGCCGCGAATTGGTGGGCGCCGGGCGATCGCATGGGCGGGACGAATGCGCGGACGTATGATTATCTTTTTGGCAAGGGATACACCGAGGCGCACACGTGGACCGCGGGTTGGTTGCGGACGCGGCCGGAGCTGGAGGGCGCGGGCTGGCTCGGCGGCGTGCAGCCGAACTTGAGTACGTTTCGCGACGCGGTGATGTGGCGCCCGGAGCCGGAGTGGACCGAAGCGATCCGCGCCGACGTGCCGCGCGCGGTCGTGCAGCAATGGGGAGAACGGCCGGAGCATCGCGCGGTGAATTGGATCGGGCGGCGCGTGAGCTTGGCGACGTCGGGCGCGGCGCGCAGCCGCGATGAACGCACGCTCGTGGCCAATCTCGGCGATTCGCCGGCCGTGCCGCAGTTGACGATGTTCATGGAAGGACGGGGCGATCCGTATGGGCTGAAGAAACTCGTCGGCGGGAAGGCGCTGCATTTTGTGCCGTTCATCGCGACCGTGCAGCGGGGGCCGGAGGTGTTGCAGGTGTTGTCCGACGATCCGCTCAAGACTGATCCGCGCAACAAGGCGGGGGATTTGGTTTATTTTGCGACGCAATTTACGGTGCCGGCGGCGGCGGAAGTCTGGATCGGTGACATGCCGGTGCAGCCAGGCGCGACGGTGCCGGCAGGCGCGGCGGTGTGCGTGCGGCTGGGCGACGCGGTGCTCGGGCTGCGGGTGCTGTTGGCGACGACGACGGCAGGCGAGGTGGCGACGATGCGGTTTTTGGCGGATGCTCCGGGTGACGCCGTGCGGCGGCTCACCGTGATCCACGCGGAAGGCGAGCCGAAGGGCCGGGCGACGCTGGCGGTTTATCTGCGGGCGGCCGAGGGCCTCGACGACGCGGGATTCGAGAAATGGCGGAGAGCGTTCGCAGCCACGCGGGCGGAGGTGAATTTGGCCGGTGACGTCGTCACGGCGGAAGTCGCGGGCGCACAAGGTCCGATGCGGATCGAGGCCGACGTGGCGAAAGGCGAGCAGCGGGTCGTCTCGGGGGGCGAGCCTACGGCGTTGCTCAGTGTGAATGGCCGCGACGTCGGGCGTGAAGTGTTGGGCGTGGGACGCTGAACGGGCGCCCGTCCAGCTAGAGCAAGCCGAGTTGGGCGCGGACCAGAGTGAGCGCGGCGATAACGGCGGTTTCGCTGCGCAGCACGCGGGTGCCGAGGTGCACGAGCGTGAAGCCATGGGCGCGCAACGCGGCGCGGTCGGCCGGCCCCCAGCCGCGTTCGGGACCGAGAGCGAGCACGACGGAAGTGTCGCCCAATAGGTTGCAAGTGGAGAGGGGCGCGGTGGCCTCGTAGTTGTCGAGAGCGAGGCGCCGGGTCGTGGCGGCAGGAAGCGTGGCGAGGGCGGTGGCGAGGGTGTGGTTGCTCGTCACGGCAGGGAGGCGCGTGGCGAAGGCTTGGGCGGCGCCGGCGAGGCAGTGGCGGCGCCATTCGCCGGAAGTCCAGAGTGTGGCGGCGGCGTAGTTGGGATCGCTGCGCTCGGTGGCGACGAAGTGAAGCGCGCCGACGCCGAGGGTCGTGGCGTCGCGGAGAATGTCGCGGGCAGTCTGCGGGCGCGGCAGGCCGAGGAGGAGCGTGATGGGATCGGCGGGGGCGGGTGGCGGGCCCCACGTGACAGTGAGCGTGAGGGTGGTGGCGGAGATCGCGTCGAGGGTGCCTTTACCGATCGGGCCGTCGACGAGGCCGACATCGAAGGTGTCTCCGATCCGGCGACGGAGAGTTTTCAGGATGTGCTCGGCGCGCGGGTCGGTGTGCGCGAGCGGGACGGTGAGCTCGGCGGGCTCGAAGAGAATGAGGTTCACGGAGGCGTGGCGTGGATCGAAACAAAAACGCGCCCGGAGTGCGGGCGCGAATGGCGTGAATGAATTGAGAGTGGAGCGGCTAGTCAGAATCGAACTGACGAGACCACTTTGGAAGAGTGGAGTTTTACCACTAAACTATAGCCGCGAACTCTGGCTGGGAATGTCGCGAGCGTGGGGCGGCGGGTCAAGCGCCGGATAAGTGGAGTGAAAGGATTAGGGGTGTAAGTGTCGGAACGTGCAGCCGGTCATCACGGTGGGCGACCGCTGGTCGCAGAAGGCTTGGCTTCGGCCCGAGGTCGGGCTCGTTTGGGGCCATGACACGTCGTGAACTCATCAAGCTGGGAGCGGTGGCCGGGGTTTCTGCTTTGGCCGGTCCGGCGGTGGCGGTGGAGCCGGCGGTGAAGCCGCTGCGGATTCTGATTCTGGGCGGCACGGGCTTTACGGGGCCGCATCAGGTGCGCTACGCGCTCGCGCGGGGGCACTCGCTCACGTTGTTCAATCGCGGTCGCCGGCCGAAGGAGTGGCCGAGTCACGTCGAGGAACTCACGGGCGACCGCGACACGGGCGATCTGAAATCACTCGCGGGGCGGGAGTGGGACGTGTGCATCGACAACCCCACGAGCATGCCGTTTTGGGTGCGCGACGCGGGCGCGGTGCTGGGCGGGAAGGTCGGACACTACGTTTTCATTTCGACGATCTCGGTGTTCGCCTCGACGCAGACGCCGGGCATGGACGAGTCGGCGCCGCTGGCGCGCTATGAGGGCAAGGATGTGATGGCGGAAACGAACGCGGTGCTCCGGACAAACATGGGGCTCTACGGTCCGCTGAAGGCGGCGTGCGAGGAGGAGGCGGAGAAACAATTTCCCGGGAAGACGACGATCATCCGGCCGACTTTGATCGCGGGGCCGGGTGACGACACGGACCGGTTCACTTATTGGCCGGTGCGGCTGGCGCGGGGTGGCGACGTGCTTGCGCCGCCGGCGGCGGACCCGGTGCAGCTGATCGATGCGCGCGATCTGGCGGAGTGGACGATCCGCGTGGCCGAGCAACGCGCGCTGGGTATTTTCAATGCCGCGGGGCCGGCGCGGGAGTTGCGCGTGGACGCGATGTTGGCGGCCATGCGCGAGGCGACGGGCTCGACGGCGAACGTGATCCACGCCGACGCAGAATTTTTGGCGAAACAGAAAGTCGGCCCGTGGATGGACCTGCCGACGTGGGTGCCGGGGCAGGGCCAGACGGCGGGCTTTGCGCGGGTGAGCAACGCGCGGGCGGTGCAGGCCGGGTTGACGTTCCGCCCGGTGGGCGTGACGGCGGCGGACACGCTTGCGTGGTTCAACACACAGCCCGAAGCGCGCCGGGCCAAGCTCCGCGCCGGGCTGAGCGCGGAGCGAGAAGCGGCGGCGCTGAAAGCGTGGCGCGAGCGGGTGAAGTGAGCGGGGCGCGGAGCAACGTCAGGGCGTGCGGGTGCGGGAGAGGCGTTTCCTGGATTCGGGGGCGTCGAGGTAGTTTTCGCGGCTGATGATCTTTCGCCCGGACTTCTGTTCGAGTTCGCGCCGGGCGTTGCCGGCGACGGTGCCACCTTTCCTCGCTGCAACTTGATTGGGGACCAAGCCCTGCGAGTCCGTGGTGCGGGCGATCTCGGTGGTGGCGGCCTCGCCGAGCATGGAAAAAATCAGCTCCAAGTCGGTCATGTGGTCGCGGAGGTTTTCGCGTTTCAGGCCTTTGTGGGCGGCGTATTCGGCGGGGGTAAGACCGAAGGCGGCTTTGGAAATCTCGGCGGTGAGGATGGCGTATTCGAGTTTCTCGCGGACGCCGCGCTTCTTCCACTCGTCGGTCAGCTCGTCGCGGATAGCGATGCTGCGCATGCGCTTTTCGATCCACGCTTCGGAGTAACCCTTGGCGAGGTAGAGGGCGCGGGTGCGCTTGGTGGCGAGTTCGGGGTTTTCGATTTCCTGCACGCGTTCGTAGCCGACTTTGGCGAGCCAGCGTTTGAAAGGCTCGGCTTTGGGGCTGGGGATGGACTGGATCAGACGGAAAATACCCTCGGTGTGCCAACAGGTGAGTTTTTGCGGGCCGCCGGCCGTCGGTATCTCTAGCGCAAGGGGGGGGGACAAGTTGTCCCCCCCCTTTAGCGCTTCGGAGAGGGGCTCGTCTCGTCGGCGCATTTTTTTGATATACTCGGCTGGGTTGGTGGAGTCGGTGAGGGCGGCGACGACGTCAACGATGACGAACCACCACTCGTCGGCGTGAAGGGTTTTGCGGATTTCCTTTTTCTGAAACAGGGCGATGCGGGTTTCCATGGGGTGATGGGTGGTGGCAGTAGTGAGATCAGAATGGCTGCGGCCGCGCTCCACGCGAATCTCTTTCACGAGGAGCAACGTGTCGCGAGGCGCAGTCATGCGCTTTGGGCGACCTGGCTTCGCGCGGTTCGACCGCGGGCAGGCGCGGGTCTGAGCGCGGAGCGTGAGGCGGCGGCGCTGAACGCGTGGCGCGAACGGGTAACCTGAGCGGGGGGCGGGGCAACGTCAGGGCACTTAGGCGCGGGAGAGGCTCCCTAGGACACCCGGAGGGTAAGCGTAAGATCTGATCAGGGATTCAACAAAATTGCGGCCGCACCGAACGGTATGGCCGTGCCGTTGGTAATCGCCAAGTACATGACCTGAAGTTCAAGCGAGCCGGTGGGGGCCATGAAATGGTAATCATCGATGTAGCCCTCCGCCGTAGCGTCGAGGAGATCGCCGTTCGGCCAAAGAAAGGCCACGTCACGTGCGGCTGACTGGCTTTCCCAGTCTTCGAAATCGACTCGATCGGCGAGGCTCGATTTTGCGCCGTCGGCGTAAAGCAAACGCTTGGGGCCGAGGAAGGGTAACTGACTCGGCAGCTTTCCGGTCAGATCGGAGGTATCACCGTAGTAAAGTTTATAGCGCACGCCGCCGATGTGCATCGGGAAAGCCGCCTGCACGTTGTTGAAAAGCTTGGGGCAGCCCGCGGCGGTGTATTGTACATCCCAAGTGCTCCCGTTCCAAACGGCATAGCCATGAGTCCGATCGGCAGTACTACAGCCTGCCACCCGACCGCTGGTAAAAACCATGAACGTGCCGGGGGCTCCATCCCAGCGCCAGTCAGTCTGGGTCGGATAGCCAACCTTGTTTTGGCGGGCGTTTAAAATCCGCGGATTACCTGCCACCGCATCCCCCTCGACGCCGATCACGACCTTGAATGCACAACCGCCTCCCGAGGAGAAATCTGCCGTAGTTGAGCAGATAGTCGAGGAGCCGCTGCTGTTGAAGTCTTGGCCGGTATACCCATCAACGCTATCGATGCTGAAGATGCGGGTCTTGCCGTCGACCCCCTTCGCCTCAAAGAATACGCGAACTTTACCGCCCATAGCGGCCGACAAGGGCACCGCCTGCCCCGTGGCGATTTCTTGGATCATCGTGGCGGGCGGGGTCGGCGTCAGAAGCCCGGCCGTGGCCATGCTACTCACGAAACTCAAATAGCTCGAAGGGAGCGCCGCGCTGGTAGCGTTGGCGGTAAGCGCCGTGGACAGGGTCTGCCGACCAGTCACAAGACTTGGACCGTAGTACAACTGGATACGGTTAGCGGTGGCGCTCCCCGCCTCCGGGCCAAAACGGGTGGCGCTGATGCGAGCGTTGCCGTCACTCACGATCTTACTTAGGCCGGCGGTCGTGTTACCGATCCCTTGCAGCTGCCAATATTCCTTATCCGTAATGAATTGGACCGCACTGGCGGAGCCCGTGACGGTGCCCGCGGCGTCGGCCGAGGCACTGACGGTGATGCTGTAAGCGGTGGCTGCTTTCAGGCCGCTCAGTTCAGCGCTGGTTTCGGTTGGGGAGGCGGTGAAGGTAAGGGGCAAGCCGCCCACGGCGTCGATCGCGGTAATGCGGTAATGGTTGATCGTACCACCTGCGGGCGGGGTCCAGCTTACGGTGAGGCGAGTGGACGAAGCCAGTGCAGTGCTGCCGACCGTTCGGGAAGCGAGTCGGCTCGTGCTGACCCCGCTCGGCGTCGGTGGCTGAGGGCTCACCGTGAAGGTGCGGTCGAGGGGCGGCGCAGCGCTGAAACCCAAGTTACCAGCTTGCGCGGCGCGGACTACGACAGTGCCGGGGGTGCCGACCAACGTGAGAACATTGCCCGTGATGGTTGCGGGACCAGAGATCACACTGAAGGTAACGGACAGTCCGGAGCTGGCAGTAGCGCTGAGATTTTGCGGCGCGGAGGTGGTAATGCGATCGGAAAGTGCGGCGAAAGTTATCGTCTGGGTCTCTTGGGTGATATCGTAGATCTCAACGAGGGCGACGCCCGAGGTATCGGCGACCCCGCTGACCTGCACCGTGTAGGCCCCGGGGGCGAGGTCGGCGATTACGGCTGAATCGCGGCTACCCGCCGCGAAGGGGTAACCGGTGTAATTCGCAATAGCCGCAGCGATTGCGACAGCCGAGGCTGGATTTGTGCCGATGGGCGTACCCCAGTCGTTGTTGGCAGCGTAGGTCGTGCTGGCAGTGGGATTGGTGACGGCGAGGGTGGGATCGGCCAAAACTCCTGGAACGCCCAAGGGGGTGAGGGCGGGACCAGCCGCACGGATTAGGAGCCGGCGGGTGCCCGGACCAGCAGAAATGTTGATGCCGGGGATTGTGACCGCCGCACCGATACCGACTTGAGCACGAGCTGAAATGCTTGTGAGTCGATTGGAGCCAAGGGCTGCACCGATTTCGTAAAGTTCGATAATGGCGATCCCCGTGGTATTACCGACCCCGCCTACGATGGCCGAGTAAGGACCCGGAGGTAGGGTTGCGATCAGGGCGGCGTCGAGCGAGTTGGAGGAGGAAAAAGGGAAGGCTCCGACGGTGCTAAACGTCGCAGCCGAGAGTGGTGGTGCCGATAGGCGTGCCCCAATTATCGTTGCGGGCGATCTCAGCAAAAAAGGCAGTAAACCTAAAGGCGAGGGGCATAACAAATTTAGTTGACGTCTATTTCTACAGCGCGATCGAAAAACTCAAGAGCTTATGGGTAGTTTAAATGGGTGTGGCTGGAGATTTTTTAGCGTGAATATCTCGCGACGCGCTGGGGACTAGGGTGCAGTCTGGCTCGGCGGCAATCTTGTGCGCGAAAAGCAACAGGCCACGGGGGTGAAGTCATTCGATTTGGGCGGCCGAGCTTCACGCAGTTTGACGCCGTGCAGGCCGCCGAGCGCTGCCGCCGGCACACGGAGTCTTAGCGGATTTCGTAGACTTCGACGAGGGCGACGCCGGCGGTGTTGTTCGCGCCGCTGATCTGGAGGGTGTAGGCACCGGGGCTCAGGCTCACGAGCAGCGCGCTGTCGGCGCTGCCTTCGGCGAGCGCAAATGAGCCGACGCGCGCGGTGGTGGTGCGGATCTCGGCGGCGTTCGGCGCGGAGTTCCAGCGGGTGTTGCTTTGAAAGGCTTCGTCGCCGGCGAAGAGGGTGAGCACAGGTTGCGCGAGGGGGTCGGCGACGTTGAACTGCGCGAGGCCGGGGCCGATGGCGCGGATGAGCACGGTCTTGGCGGCGCCGGGGCCAACGGTGAGACCCGGAATCAGGATTTGCGCGCCGACGCCGACTTGGGCGCGGACGGAAAGATTGATGAGGCCCGCGGTGCCGGTGCTCGTGGGATCGGCGTCGTAGAGCTCGACGAGAGCGACGCCGGTCGCGCCGTTGGCGGCGGTGATTTGCGCGGTGTAGTTGCCGGGCGCGAGCGTGGCGAGCAGGGCGCTGTCGGCGCTGTTTTCCGCGAAGGCAAACGCGCCGATGCGGGCGGCGACGCGGCGGATGTCGGGGGAGTTGGCGGCGTTGTTCCAACCGGTGTTGGCAGCGAGAATCTGGGTATCGCGGTAAAGGGTGAGGGTGGGGCGGGGGATCGCGCCGGTGACGCCGAACGGGATGAGGGCGGGACCGGCGGCGCGGATCAGGAGCGTTTTTGGCGCATCGGCGACGGTGAAGCCGGGGATGAGCGTGGCGCTGCCGTCGAGGGCTTGGGCGCGGGTGGCGAGGTTGAGGAGGCGACTGGCGGGCGCGGGCGTCGCGAGAGCGGCGACCCATTGCGCAAGGAGCGACTCGGCGGCGAGGTCGCGTTCGTTGGTCGAGATCGTCGGCATGCGGGCGACGCCGTTGCCGGAGAGGCGGGCGAGCAGTTGTGAGCGGGTGGTGTCGCCGGGGACGAGGACGCGATGGCTGGCGTTGCCGGCGGCGGTGGCGAGCGGGCCGTTGATGATGCCGGAGAGGGAGAGCGGGGTGTTGAAACGGGCGTCCCAGAGGCCACGGCCGGGCGAGCCGGGCTGGTGGCATTGGGCGCAGTTGGTGTCGAGGTAGGAGCGGGCGCGGTGCTCAAGCGACTTGGTGAGATCGCCGGCCGGCGCGAGGGCCGGGAGGGCGGCGGGCGGCGAGGGAAGCGCGGGCGTATCGAGGTAACCGGCGGCGGCGAGGGCGGCGAGTTGGTGGGCGGGCTCGGCGGGCGCGGCGGCGGTGAGCGGGAAGGGGCGATTGAGCTGGCGGGTGTTGAAACTGAGAGCGTAGCCGCCGGCGGGTGTGTGGCATTGGAGGCACTCGCTGCGACCGGGGAAGCGCCAGACTTGGGGACGGGTGACGCCGTTTTCGGTGATGGTGAACGTGGCGTCGGCACCGGCTTCGGGCACGAGGGCGGCGTCGGTCTGGGCGTCATTCCAGCGGTAGGTGAGGCCGTAGATGTTGTCGGTGGTCTTGACGAGGAACCGGGTCTCGAGGCGGCGGGCGGTGGCGGGGACGCCGCGGGTTGTTTCAAGATCAAAGTGCTTTACCCAGACGGCGCCGGTGGGGAGCGACCAGTTGGCGGTGGGAGAAAATCCGAAGGTACCGGTGGTCGCGGAGGGCAGGGCGAACCAGCGGCGTTTGAGGGCGTGGTCGGACCAGAAAGAGACGTTGGGCTCGTAGGCCACGAGGCCGGGGGCGGGCGCGAGGGTGGCGAGATCGGAGAACGCACCGGTGGCGGACAGAGTGGCGGGGAAAGGCGTGCCCCCGGGGGCGGGGTTGGCGACGAGGCGCTTGATGGCGTTTTCCTGGAGGTCGGCGATGAGCACGTCGCCGTTGGCGGGGTTGAGGCCGAAAGAGACGATGCCGGCATCGGTGGTGAGCCGCTGCACGCGGGTGTCGGCGACGGGGTTGGTGCCGTCGGTCAGGAGGGCCCAGAGCGCACCGGATTGGTAGTCGGCGAAAAGGTAGTGACCGAAGAGTGCGGGGTAACGGTTGCCGCGCACGACGAGGCCGCCCGTGACGGATTGGCCGGCGGAGCGCGGGTAGTCCCAGACGGGGTTGGCGAAGGCGGCGGTCGCGGGGGGATTGGGGCGGGTGCCGGCGATGAAGCCCTCGCGAAACGGCCAGCCGTAGTTGGCGCCGGCGGTGATGACGTTAATCTCTTCGCGCGCGCCCTGGCCGACGTCGGCGCACCAGAGTTGACCGGTGGCGGAGTCGAAGGAGAAGCGCCACGGATTGCGCAGGCCGGCGGCCCAAAATTCGGTGCGAACGGCGGCGGGATTGACGGGCGCGCCATTGAACGAGGTGGTGCCGATAAAGGGATTGTCGGGCGGGACGGCGTAGGTCCCGGCGTGGACGGCGGGGTGGGCGTTGGGGGCGAGCGAGCCGGGGCGGAGATCGACGTCGAGGCGCAAGATCGCGGCGAAGAAATCGCGGTCGATGCGTTGGCCGTTGGCGTATTGGTCGTTGGCGCCGCCCTCGTCGCCGAGGGAAAGGTAGAGGTAGCGGTCGGGGCCGAAGGCGAGTTCGCCGCCGTTGTGATTGGAGGCCTCGTCGCGCTGGGTGAGGAGAGGCAGTTGGGAAGCGGGATCGGCGAGATTGGGATCGGTGGCGGAGACGCGGTAGCGGGCGAGACGGTTGTGCAGGCCGGAGCCGGCGGCGGTCGTGGTGTTGAGGGTGAACCAGACGTAGAAAAAACCGTTGCGCGCGTAGTCGGGGTGGAAGGCGAGGGACAGCAGGCCCTGTTCGCCGGCGCTGCTGCCGACGAGGTCGGTGAGATCGAGGAAGACGCTGCGAGTCGGGGTGGTCGCGAGGGAGTTGAGAACGAGGATGCGGCCGGTTTTCTCGACGACAAAGAGGCGGTTGGTCTCGCCGGGCGGGGTGACGAGGGCGATGGGCTGGCTGATCGCGAGGGAGGCGAAGACGCGCTCGGTGGAGTAATTGGAAGCGGGCGGAACGGCCGGCAAGCGGAGCGTGGTCGCGGCGACGCGGGTGAGGGGCTGGGCGGAGACCGCGCCGGCGAAGGTGATGACCGAGGCGATGACGACGGCGGTGAGCGTGCGCGGGATTATAGGCACGCGGAAGATGGTAGCAGGATCGGAAAGTTCGGCAAGCGGGCGCGATGAAGGGGCGCGGTTTTGGTGAAAAATTAACCTTGGGCGGGAGGCGTGAGGGTGAACCCACGATGAAGCGGTGGGAGTGCGCGGTTCTTGTGCCAGTTGAGCGGGATCGTCGTGAAGCGCGCGGCCCCGAGCTTTCGGCATTTTCTGTTTTGGTGCTTCAATCGGACTGCGTCCTTGGCGGCCGAATCCGGAACGCGCCGAGGGCGGCGCGGCGCCAAGGGAATTGAGTAGAACGAACGGGTTCGTCTTCTTGGAAATCGTGGCAGATCTTTGCGGCCGATGAACTGGGAAGAAGCCTATCAAAAGCAGGAAGTGTTCTGGAATCGGGGTAAACCCTCGCCGCCGCTGCGACAGTATCTGGAGCGGCATCCGACGCGCGGGCGCACCTTGGTGCCGGGCTGCGGTCACGGTCACGAAGTCTCTCTCGCCGTCGAATACGGGCTCGATGCGGTGGGGCTCGATATCGCGCCGACGGGGATTGCGGAAGCACGGGCACTTTATCCGCAACTGGCGGCGCGGTTCGTCGTCGGCGATTTGTTTAACCCGGCGGCGGAATTGCGCGGCGCCTTCGACGTCGTGCTCGAGCACACGTGCATGAGCGGGCTCCATCCCTCGCTGCGCGCCGACTATCGGAGGGGCATCGACCTGACGTTGAAACCGGGCGGGCTGCTGGTCGGCGTGTGGTTCATCGATCCGCAACTCGGTCCGGGCGAGGAGGGACCGCCGTTTGCGTTTCCGGTCGCGGAGCTCACGGCGCTGTTCGCTGATGGCTACGAGCTGGTGACCGACTATGTGCCGGATTTGGCGTTTGAATCCCGGGTCGGCCGGGAACGCGTGCGGGTGTTGAGGCGGTTGTAGTAACGCGGCGCGCCCGAAGAAAAAATCAGAGCGGGCGCACCAGCAGTTCCTCGATGACCGCGCGGGGCGGGAGCGAGACGGCGAGCCACACGCAGGCGGCGATGTCGGCGGGCTGCATCATCTTCGCGCGCGCCTCGGGCGGCGGCGGGACGGGGCGCTTGTTGAGGATGTCGGTGTCGATGTCGCCGGGGAAGATCGAGCACGCGCGCAGGCCGTTGGGGCGCTCCTCGGCGTTGAGCGATTGGGCGAGGCCGGTGAGGCCGAATTTCGAGGCGACGTAGGCGACGCCGGCCTTGGGGCTGGCTTTGAGACCGGCCTCGGAGTTGATGAAGACGAAGGTGCCGGCGCGGCGCGCGCGCATCGCCGGGAGCAGCGCCTGCACGCAATAAAACGGGCCGTGGAGATTTGCGGCCATGAGTTCGTGGTAGGCGGCGACGGGCAATTCGGACCAACTCCGGCGCGGGGTGTTGGTGCCGGCGGCGTTGATGAACGCATCGACCTGGCCGAAACGCGCGAGCACCGAGGCGGCCAGCGTGGTGACGGCCGGTTGTTCGCCAATATCGCAGGCGAAGGCGGCGAGACGTTTGCGGGCCGCGGCGGGGGCGAGCGCGATGGTGGCGGCGAGGGCCTCGGGCCGGCGACCGACCAAGGCGACGCGCCAGCCTTCGGCGGCGAGTTTGAGGACGACGGCGCGGCCGACGCCGCTGCCGGCACCGGTGACGAGGGCGACAGGGGGAAGGGAAGGGAGCGGTATCTTTGGCATGGTAGTGGGCGTATGATGCGAGGGGGTAGAGTTTCGGTAGCAGGTCGGATCCAAAGGCGGGTCCGTGCCGCCGGCGAGAAACAAGGTGCTGAGCTTGGCCGGTTGCTCGTCTTTGGCGTGACCGTCCTTCATTGGCCGAAAATAAAATGCGGGGCGGCGTGGAATCAGTGAAGGTATTTCTGGACGCCAATGTGGTGTTTTCCTCCGCGAAGGTGGGCGCGGCACTGGCGGGACTGGTCGAGCTTCTGACCCAAAATGGGTCGGCGGTGACGAGTGCCTTGGCGGGGCTTTTTTTTGGCGTCTAGCTTGAAGAGAAGCCCGTGATTGAAGTGGCATAGGCGTCCCGCCCATGGGTTGGGAAACGACCGGGCATGATGCCCGCTCGTTCACTGGCGAGACGCCCGTGCCACGCTCGGCGGGGCGGTTTTGGGCAGGCCGTCGGTTGGAATCTCGAAGGCGGATTTTTCGGCCGGGGGCTGGAGCTTTGCGGCGAGGTGTGCTCGTTTGGGCGCGAATCACTTTCAAGATTATGACGTTCAAATCCTGTCTCGGCGCGTTGGGGTTGGTGTGGGGCGGCTGGTCCGTCGCGGCGGAAACAGCGCCGTTGCGGCTGTCGGAGGAGGCGTATCAACGGAATCACCGGCAGTATCTGTTGCTCTGCGCCAACTGCCATGGGGCCGACCGCAACGGGGGTTTGGGCGGCTCGCTGGTGCCCGGCAATTGGCGGCGGGGAGAAACGGCGGAGGAGATCTTAAAGAGTATCAAGATCGGCTATCCCGAAGCGGGGATGCCGGGTTTTGGGGCGCTCTTGCCCGATGCTGAGGTGCGCGAGTTGGTCGCTTATCTGCAGGAGGCGCCGCGGCGTCCGATGGCCGAGACCGCGCGGAAAACGGCCGGGGCGTCGACGCGCGATTTAAGCGCGGCGGGGGAAACGTTTGTCTTGGAGGATGTGGCCACGGGGCTTGAAACGCCGTGGGGGATCGCGTGGCTGCCCGATGGACGGATGCTCGTGACGGAACGTCCCGGCCGGTTGCGGATTTTGGGGACGGACGGGCGGATGTCGGCGCCGGTGGCGGGCACGCCGGCGGTGTTCGCGAAAGGGCAGGGTGGGTTGATGGATGTGGCCGTGCATCCGAATCACGCGCAGAACGGCTGGATTTATCTGAGCTATTCCCAGCCGCGTCCGGGTGGCGGGGGTGAAGCGGGATTCACGGCGATCGTTCGCGGAAAAATCGTGGACGGGCGTTGGGTTGAGCAGCAGATGATTTTTGAGGTGCCGGCGGCTTTGCACTCGGGCTCGGGGCGGCATTATGGGTCGCGGCTGGTCTTCGACGGCGCGGGGTTTTTGTTTTTCGGTATCGGAGATCGCGGCGCGGATGGCACGGCACAGAATCTCGCGCACCCGGCGGGCAAGATCCACCGCCTGCATGACGACGGCCGCATGCCGGCGGACAACCCGTTCGCCGGGCGGGCCGAGGTGTGGCCCTCGGTGTGGGCGTACGGGGTGAGAAATCCCCACGGGCTGGTGCGCGACGGTGTGACCGGGCGGCTGTGGGAGACCGAGCACGGGCCGCGCGGGGGCGATGAATTTAACTGGATCGAGGCGGGCAAGAACTATGGCTGGGCGGCGGTCTCGCGGGGCAAGAACTACAACTACATGCCGGTGAAGTGGGCCACCTCGCGTCCGGATGTAAATGAGCCGTTGCTGGATTGGACGCCGAGCATCGGGGCCTCGGGGTTGGCATTTTACAACGCCGCTGCATTTCCGGCGTGGCGCGGGAGTTTTCTGGCGGGTGGGCTCGTGGGGGAGCGGGTTGACCAGATCGTCGTGTCAGCGGACGGGTCGGCGCGGCGTGAGACGATTTTGAAAGACCGTGGCCGCGTGCGCGATGTGCGCGTGGGGCCTGATGGGTTTGTTTATCTGGCGCTCAATGACCGCCGCGATGAGAAGGCCGGGCGCATCGTGCGGCTGCGGCCGGCGGCGGCGCAAAAGTAGTCTCCGGAGTACTGATCCGTGCGAGGGGCGCAAAGCGCTATGGCAATCCGGCTGGATTGCTTCGTCGCTTCGCTTCTCGCAATGACAGGCTCCGTTTACGCGGCGCGGTTCTTCGCTTCGCGGCGGCGGGCGTGGAGGATGAACTCGGTGTAGCCGTTGGGCTGGGCCTCGCCTTTGAAGATGAGGTCGGCGGCGGCTTGGTAGGCGATGCTCGCGGCGAAGTTTGGGGCCATCGGACGATAGAGTTTATCGCCGGCGTTTTGGCCGTCCACGACGGCGGCCATGCGGTGGAGACTGTCAGTGACTTGCTCGCGGGTGCAGCAGCCGTGCTTGAGCCAATTGGCGACGTGCTGGCTGGAGATACGCAGCGTCGCGCGGTCTTCCATGAGACCGACGCCGTGGATGTCGGGCACCTTGGAGCAGCCCACGCCCTGATCGATCCAGCGCACGACGTAGCCGAGGATGCTTTGGCAATTGTTGTCGAGTTCCTCGCGGATCTCGGCGGCGGAAAACGCGCCGCCGCGGTGGAGCGGCACGGTCATGATCCGGTCGAGGGAGGCCGGGGTGCGCGACGCGATCTCGGTCTGGCGGGCGGCGACGCTGATCTGGTGATAGTGCATCGCGTGCAAGGTCGCGGCGGTGGGCGACGGCACCCACGCGGTGTTGGCACCGGCTTTGGGGTGGCCGACTTTGGCGATGATCATCTCGGCCATTTGCTCGGGCATGGCCCACATGCCTTTGCCGATCTGGGCGCGGCCGCGCAGGCCGCAGGCGAGGCCGGTGTCGACGTTCCAGTCCTCGTAGGCGGCGATCCACGGCTGCTGTTTCATCGCGGCTTTGCGGACCATCGGGCCGGCGACCATGCTGGTGTGGATTTCGTCGCCGGTGCGGTCGAGGAAACCGGTATTGATGAAGATGAGGCGCTCGCGGGCGGCGTGGATGCAGGCGGCGAGGTTCAGCGTGGTGCGGCGCTCTTCGTCCATCACGCCGATCTTAACGGAGAGGGGCGGCAGGCCGAGGGCGGCTTCGACCCGGGCAAAGATCTCGACCGCAAATGCGACCTCTTCGGGACCGTGCATTTTCGGTTTAACGATGTAGACGCCGCCACGACGGGAGTTGGCGCGGGCCTTGGGGCCGCGCAGATCGTGGAGCGCGATGGCGCAGGTGAAGACGGCGTCGAGCATGCCTTCCGGGATCGGCTGGCCGGCGGCGTCGAGCACGGCATCGGTGAACATGTGCAGGCCGACGTTGCGGGCGAGCATGAGGCTGCGACCGGGCAAAGTGAGTTCGCCGCCGCCGGCTTTTTGCCAGACGCGGTCGGCGTTGAGGCGGCGGGTAACGGTGCGGCCGGATTTTTCGAGATCGGCGGAAAGATCGCCGCGCATGAGGCCGAGCCAGTTGGCGTAGACAAGGGCCTTGTCCGCGGCGTCCACGGCGGCGACGGAATCCTCGAAGTCCTGAATGGTCGTCAACGCGGATTCGAGCACGACATCCTTGATGCCGGCGGCGTCCTTGCTGCCGATCGGATGGGTGCGGTCGAAGTGTAACTCAACGTGTAGTCCGTGGTGGCGGAGGAGGATCGCGGTCGGCGCAGACGGTTCGCCGTGCCAGCCGGCGAAGGCGGCGGCATCGGCGGGCGCGGTGACGGTGCCGTTGGCGAGGGTGATCGAAAGCGTGCCGCCGTCGACGGTGTAGCCGGTGGCATCGCGATGGCTGCCGGCGAGCAAGGGGACGGCTTGGTCCAGGAACGTGCGCGCGTAGGCGACGACGCGGGCCCCGCGGACGGGATTGAAGGCGTTGCCGGCGGCGGAGCTGTTGGCGGAGTCGATGGCGTTGGTGCCATAGAGGGCGTCGTAAAGACTGCCCCAGCGGGCGTTGGCGGCGTTGAGCGCGTAGCGGGCGTTCATCACGGGCACGACGAGCTGCGGGCCGGCGACGCGGGCGATCTCGTCATCGGCGTCGGGTGTGGAAATCTGAAACGGCGCGGGCGCGGGTACGAGGTAACCGATGCGCGTGAGAAAGTTTTTGTAGTCATCGCCGGGTAACGCCGCCGCGGGGTAAGCTGCGTGCCAGGCATCGATCTGGGCCTGAAGGTCATCGCGGCGGGCGAGCAGGGCGCGGTTGCGCGGAGCGAGCTCGGTGACGAGTCGGCCGAGGGTCGACCAGAACGTTTCGGGGGAGATGCCGGTGCCGGGGAGAACCTGGCTGGCGGCGAGCTCGGCGAGAACGGGGGCGACGCTCAAGCCGCCGAGCGAAACGTAGGAGGAAGTGGACATGAGAGTGGGGAGGGAAAAGGCGGGGCTCAGAGTTTGTTCGCAAGCGCGGCGGCGCCGGCGCGGGCGATCTGGCCGTCTTGGACGGAGGTCACGCCGGAGATGCCGATCGCGCCGATGATGCGTCCCTCGTGGATGAGCGGGAGACCGCCCTCGATCGGAGTTGCGCCGGGGAGCGAGAGCGTGCGGAGACCTTCACCGCCGGCGGCGACGAGGTCTTGGAAGACTTTGGAGGAACGGCGAAACGCGGCGGAGGTGGTGGCCTTGCCGAGGGCGACTTCGACGCTGCCGTATTGAGTGACGTCCATGCGCTCGAGGAGGACGAGATGACCGCCGGTGTCCACGATGGCGATGACGACGGCCCACTTGTTGGCGATGGCTTCGGTGTGGGCGGCGGCGAGGACGGCGCGGGCCTGGACGAGCGTGATCGGCGCGCCGTAGGGGAGCGGCATCGAGGTGGCGGCCGGCGCGACGGGAGCGGCGGTTTGGGCGAAGAGGGCAGCGGGGAGCAGGGCGAGGAGGGTAAGGAAGAATTTCATGGGCGGGAAAAGAGACGGGTCGGTGGGCGGGGCGGCAAGCGGGGTTATTTTTTGGTCGCGGGTGCGGGCGTCGGTGGGGTCCAGACGAGCACCTGTTTGTCGGCGAGGAGTTTCTCGCGGAGGCGGGCGCGGTCGATGGCTTGGACGGAGGTTTTCTGCGCGATGGCGTGGGCGGCGGCGGTGGCGGCGCTTTGGCCGAGGACCATGAAGACGGGTTCCATGCGGATCGAGCCGTAGGCGATGTGGGTCGCGGAGAGCGCGACGGGCACGAGGAGGTTTTCGCACTCGGCGGCGCGCGGCGTGATCGCGTCATAGGCGATGCCGTAGGGCTTGGGGACTTTCACCTGCACATCGCCTTCGTTTACGACGTGGCCGGCGGCGTTCACGTAGCGCTGGGTGTGGTGGGAATCCATGTTGTAGGCGCCGAGGCCCACGGGATCGGCGGCCACGTCGCGGCCCATGCAGTGATTCTCCGTCATGACGGCGGCGCCGGTCATGCGGCGGGCTTCGCGGACATAGAGTTGGGTGGGCCAACCGCCGCTGTCGGTGAATTCGTCGCGGGAGAGACCCCAGCGGGAGGCCTCGGCGCGGATTTTCTCGGGGACGCGCGGGTGGTTGGCGAGGGTCCAGAGGAGGCCTTGGGTGTAGGCGAGGTGGGCGGCGCGGATGCGGTCGCGGGTAGCGTAGTCGGCTTCGGGGTAGGAATAATTTTCGCCGATGAAGTCGGTGGAGAAGCCGGTGTTGTTGTTGGTGTCGGTCTTGCGGTTCGGCATGTCGGCCGGGTGGAGCGGAAGGATTTTGAGACCGGCCTCGAAGTTGCGGAGGAGGAGTTCGTAATTACGCGCGTCGTAGCCGGCGGGTTGGGGGAACGGGATGCGGTTGGCGGGGGCGTCGGTGAAACAGAGGCGGAAATTGTAGGCTTGGACCTTGGCGTCGGCGGCGCCTTCGGGGCCGGGACCGGTGGGGGAGATGCCGGGCAGGAGGCCGCTGGCGGGATCGCCGGGGACGACGTAGGGCGAGACGCCGGGAAAGAACTGATGGGCCTTGGCCTGCCGGGTTTGGACGCCGTTGAGGGTCTCGCCGAACTCGGCGTTGGCCTCGCGGCCGACGCGGTAGGCGACGCCGGTCTTGGCCATGAGGTCGCCCTCGTAGCTGGCGTCGATGAACATTTTTGCCCGGATCACGCGGCCGGATTCGAGGCGGATCGCGGTCAGGCGCGCGCCGGTTTTCTCGACGGCGCGGGCGAGATCGAGGCGCTCGCGGCGGAGGACGGTGAAGTTGTTCTCGCGCGCGAAGTCCTCGAAGATTTTTTCCGCGACGTGCGGTTCGAAAGTCCACATAGCGGGTTCGCCGGGGTCGGTGGCGGATTGGCCGATGCTCCGGTAAGAGCCGATTGGCTGGCGGGTCCAGGCCTCCGGACGAGCGTAGTGTTGGGCGACGCGCTCGTAGAAATTGCGGGCGAGACCGCCGATGGCGCGTTTGTTGCCGATGTCGGTCTGGCCGAGGCCGCCGCTGCTGAGTCCGCCGAGGCGGGAGTCGGGGCTCACGAGAACGACGGTGTGGCCGAAACGGGCGGCCTGGACGGCGGCGATGACGCCGCCGGCGGTGCCGCCGTAGACGCAGATGTCAGTTTCGATGGGCGCGGGGGTGGCCGCATGCGCGAGGCTGACAGCGGTTGAGCATAGAAAGACCCGGAGGAGAGAGAAGAGGGGCATAGCAAAAGGCGAAACCGGATTGGGAACGGCGTCAATCGGCAGGTAGGGCGCGGTAGGGCGCGGTAGGGCGGAAATCGAGGGTGCGGCAAGAGCGATACCGATTCGCAAATGAATTTGCTCCCGCGGGGTGAGGCGTTTTGCTCGCGAGCTGCGCACCCGCCCGGGTGGCGAAATGGTAGACGCATGGGACTTAAAATCCCCTGGCCGAAAGGCCGTGCCGGTTCGAGTCCGGCCCCGGGCACCAAATGAATTGTGGCGGCTTGCGTTGGCGGGAACGACGGTTTGGTTGGTTCCACCCTATGAAACGATTCCAATACACCCCGCTGTCACGTCGTACTTTTATCGGCCGCTTTGCCCTCGGGGCGGCGGCGGTTTCTTTTCCAAGCTTGAGCCTGCGCGGCGCGACCGCGAAGCCGAAGAAGCTCGGGCTCGCGCTCATCGGTCTTGGGAACTACTCGGATAAAGAGCTCGGGCCGGCTTTGAAAGAGACCGAGTTTGTGCGTCTGGCCGGCGTGGTCACCGGCACGCGGGCCAAGGGCGAGAAATGGGCGGCGGACTACGGCTTTTCCGAAAAGAACATCTACGACTATGCGACGATGGACCGGCTCGCGGACAATCCCGAGATCGACCTCGTCTATGTCGTGACGCCGCCGGGGTTGCACGCGGAGCATTCGATCCGTTCGTCGAAGGCGGGCAAACACGTCATCTGCGAGAAGCCGATGGCAAACACCGTGGTCGAGTGCGACGCGATGCTGGCCGCGAGCCGCGCGGCGAAGCGGGCGTTGGCGATCGGCTATCGGCTCCACTACGATCCTTACCACATGGAGCTGATGCGGCTCGCGCGGGAGAACGAGTTCGGCCCGTTCATGAAAATGAACAGCCTGCGCGCTTTCAAAATCGGTCTACGCAACGGCGTGAAACCGTGGCGGGTGAACGCGGCGTTGGCCGGCGGCGGGGCGTTAATGGATGTCGGCATCTACGCCAACCATGCGGCCTGGATGGCGACCGGCGCGGTGCCGGTGAGCGTGACGGCGCAGGAGGAACCGAAGGTGCGTCCGGAGTTTTTCAACGAAGTAGAGGAGACGTTGAACTATAAACTTGAGTTCGCCAACGGTGCGACGTGCGACGTGATGTCCAGCTACGAGCGCAGCGGAAACACGTTCCGGGCCGAGGCGGAGCGCGGTTGGTTTGAGCTGAACCCGGCGTTTAGCTACCGCGGGCTCAAGGGCGCGACGAGCAAAGGCCCGTTGAATTATCCGCCGCTGCGCCAACAGGCGAAGCACATGGACGCGATCGCCAAGAGTCTCATCGACGGCACGACGCTGCCGACTCCGGGGGAACTCGGGCGGACGGACATGACCGTCATCGAAGCGATCTACGCTGCGGCCAAGAGCGGCAAGCGCGAGCGAGTGAAGGCCTGAGGCCAGCGGCGGCGACGGCGCGCCGCTTGGAATCCCTCTGGAAAAATTCGATGCGGTTACGGGCGTCTTGCGCTCGGCGCGGGGATTGCTCCCATGGCCGTATGCTTACTCGTCTATTTCCCCTCGGCGCGACCTTGATCGCGGCGGCTTTGCTGGTCACCGGTTGCGGCAAAATTGAATCCAAGTCCGGCGCCGCCGCGATGGCCGCCACGCCGGCCGGCCCGCGCACCGTTTTGAATTTCGGCAACGGCACCGAGCCGCAGGATCTCGACCCTCAGATCGTCACGGGCGTGCCGGAGAACAAGATCGTCAATGCGCTCTTTGAAGGTCTCGTCGCGGAAGGACCCAGCGGCGCCGACACGATTGGCGGCGTGGCCGAGCGATGGGATATTTCCGAAGACGGGCGAACCTACACGTTTCATCTGCGCGCCGACGCGAAGTGGTCCAACGGCGACCCGGTGACGGCTCAGGATTTCGTGGCGTCATATAAGCGGATCCTGACGCCGGCGCTCGCGTCGGAATATGCTTACAAACTGCATCCGGCGGTGGGGGCCGAGGATTACAACAAGGGCAAGCTCACCGATTTTTCCAAAGTGGGTTTCAAGGCCGCCGCCGCGCGCACGTTGGTCGTGACGTTGAACAACCGCACCCCGTTTCTGATCGAGGCGATGAAGCACTACTCGTGGTTCCCGGTGCACATTCCAACCGTGGAAAAATTCGGTGGACTCGCCCGCAAAGGCACCGTTTGGACGCGCCCGGAAAACATGGTGGGCAACGGTCCGTTTGTCCTGAAGGAGTGGCGGCCGAACCAGCGGATCGTCGTCACGCGGTCGCCCACGTATTGGGACCGCGCGACCGTGAAGCTGGACACGATCAACTTCATGCCGACCGAGAGCATCGACACGGAGGAGCGCATGTTTCGCACGGGCCAGGTCGATAAAACCAACGAACTGCCGAACACCAAGATCGATACTTATAAACGGGAGTTCCTGGAGAGCTACCGGCAGGAGCCCTACTACGGCGTTTATTTTTTCCGGTTCAACGTCACCAAGCCGCCGCTCAACGACAAGCGCGTGCGCCGGGCGCTGGCGCTGGCGATCGACCGCGAATCAATCGTGCGCAACGTGACCCGCGGCGGCCAAACGCCCGCCTACAACTTTACGCCGCCGTCGCCGAAGTTTAAATCGGAAGCGCGCATCGCCGGCGACCTCGCCGAAGCCAAGCGGCTGTTGGCGGAGGCTGGCTTCCCGGAAGGACGCGGATTCCCGCAGGTCAGCATCCTCTACAATACCTCGGAAAATCACCGCGCGATCGCCGAAGCGATCCAGCAGATGTGGCGCACGCGGCTCGGGGTGGACATCGGACTCACGAATCAAGAGTGGAAGGTTTACCTGGATTCGCAGGACACCCTGGCCTTCGACATCGCGCGCGCCGGGTGGATCGCGGACTACGTCGATCCCAATACGTTTATGGACATGTGGCGGACGGGTGGCGGCAACAACGACACGGGCTGGAGCAACGCCACCTACGACGCGCTCCTCGATGAATCGGCAAAGGTGAGCAGCGACGCCGAGCGGTTTGCGATCTACCAAAAACTGGAAGCCATGCTCGCGGACGAAGTGCCGATCATCCCGCTGTATTTTTACACGCGGGTATTTGCGATGAACCCGAAGCTGCGGTTCGTGCCCAACGTGATCGACAACCGCAGTTGGAAATTCGTGGAGTTTTTGCCCTGAGGTCTGGGCCGCTCGGCTAGCGCCTGCCGGGCGAACCCGCTCCGTTTCAGGCCCACCCCGATCTGGTGGCTAAGGGCGAAGTTTGAACCCTATGGTCGCTGACGGCGGGTGGGGTGCCGGGGGTTCAGCCCGACGAGGAAATCGGGCACCACCTTGAGGCGGTCAGAACTTCAAGAGCTGCTGCGTGAGGAACGCGGTTTGGAGAGACGCGAGTTCCTTGAGGCCGGTTTGGGAGAGGGCGAGGAGGGATTGGAGTTGGTCGCCGGAAAACGTCGTCTCTTCACCGCTGCTCTGAACTTCAACGAATTGGCCGCGGCCGGTCATGACGATGTTGGCGTCGACCTCGGCGTCTTTGTCTTCGACATAGTTGAGATCGAGGAAGGCATCGCCTTGGTAAATGCCGGCGCTGATGGCGGCGACAGAATCGATGATGGGGTTCTCGGGGATTTTTTTGGCGTCGAGGAGTTTTTGGACCGCGAGGCGGGCGGCGAGGTAGGCGCCGGTGATCGACGCGGTGCGCGTGCCGCCGTCGGCCTGGAGGACGTCGCAGTCGAGCCAGAGCGTGTTTTGGCCGAGCTTGTTGAGGTCGATGACGGCGCGGAGGGAGCGGCCGATGAGGCGTTGGATCTCAACGGTGCGGCCGTCGATTTTGCCGCGGGAGATGTCGCGGGATTTCCGCTCGAGCGTGGAGTAAGGCAGCATCGAATACTCGGCCGTGAGCCAGCCGCCGGGGACTTTTTGCTGCTTCATCCACGTGGGGACGCCGGGCTCGATCGTGGCGGCGCAGATGACGCGCGTGAGGCCGAAGGAGACGAGCACGGAGCCGGTCGCGTGTGGGGCGATGTCGGCCTCGAAGGTGATTGTGCGGAGTTGGTCGGGCTTGCGGCCGTCGAGACGTTGAGCGGTGGACATAGCAGAGAGGTTTGAGAGGTGTAAGAGGCTTGGCGGTGGGGGCGGTGGCAAGGCGCAAGGCGGCGCCCCGTCGCGCGATGAGGTGATTCCACTGCCCGGGCACCGCAAAGACATCTATCGGCACTAACGGGCGGGGGGAACTTTGTGCTTCTCGAGCGTGATGAGGACGACGGCGGTGACGATCACGGCGGACGCGACTAAGGTGCGGGCGGTGATGGGTTCGTCGAGAATCAGCCAGCCGAGGATCACGGCGACGATGGGGTTGACGTAGGCGTAGGTGGAAACTTGCGCGGGCGGGCAATGTTTCATGAGCCAGACGAAGGTGGAGAAGCCCACGAGTGACCCGATCACGACAAGGTAGGCAAAAGCACCCCACGCTTGGGCGCTGATGGTGGTGAGGTCGACGCGGATGAAGTCGCCGTGCAGCGCGGCGGCGAGCATCAGTAGGGCGCCGCCGCCGAGCATTTGCAGGGCGGCGGCCATGGCGGGGGAGGCGCCGTGTTTCGAGTGGCGCGAGGTGATCGAGCCGAGCGACCAGCACACGCAGCCGCCGAGGATCGCGAGCACGCTGCCGAGGTGGAGGCCGCCTTGGTCGAGGTTTTGCCACGGGGCGGCGAGCCAGACGACGCCGGCGAAGCCGAGGATCAGCGCGGCGGCGGTGCGGACGGTGGGGCGGAGACCGCCGGGCCACGCCCATTCGGTGAGGACGATGAAGAGCGGGCCGACGCCGATGAGCAGCGCGGTGAGGCCGGATGGGACGAACTGCTCGGCCCAGACGACGCAGCCGTTGCCGCCGAGCAGGAGGAAGCCGCCGATCACGGTGTTGGCGCGCCACTGGTGGGCGGTGGGCGTGGGGGCACCGCGGAGTTTTAAAAAGGCCAAGAGCAAGCCGCCGGCGACGAGGAAGCGGGCACTCGCCATGAGGAAGGGCGGCATCGTTTCAACGGCGACGCGGATAGCAAGGTAGGTGCTGCCCCAGACGAGATAGATGGTGCCGAGCGCGAGGGCGATGGCGGCGCGGGAGGGAAGGGCGTTCAAGGGGGAGCGAAGAAGGAGAGGCGGAGAGACGGAGAGACGGAGAGATTAGGTGGGCGGGGGGTATTCCATGTAGCGGGCGGTGGAAGCGGCGGCGGCGGGGCCGAGGAGACGCGAGACCACGTGCAACGAGCAATCGATGCCGGCGGAAATGCCCGCGGCGGTGAGGATTTTTCCGTTGTCGTGGAAACGGGCGGAGGGATCGACGGTCGCGGCGGGTGCGAGGGCGCGGAGATCGTCGAGGCACTCGTGGTGCGTCGTCGCCCGGAGCCCGTCGAGCAGGCCGATCCGGGCGAGCAAAAAGGCACCGGTGCAGACGGACATGACGAGTTCGGCGGAGGCGGCTTGGGTGCGAAGCCACGCGAGGACCGGTTCGTTTTTGAGGAGGGCGCGGGTGCCGAAACCGCCGGGAACGATGAGGAGGTGCGGCGGAGGGCAGGTCGCGAAGGTGTGGTCGGGCAGGATGCGGAGTCCGTTGCGGGCGCGGATCGGCGCGGCGGTTTCGGCCACGGTGATGACGTTGAACGTGTCGTAGCCGCGGAGTTCGTCGGTGACGGCGAAGACTTCAAACGGACCGGCGAAGTCGAGGACTTCGACGTCGGGGAAGAGGAAGAGGGCGACGGTTCTTTTCATGGTCGTGGGCGGCGATTGAGCGACGGCCGAGGCGAAGGCATCAGAGTTGTTTTTGAGCGAGGGTGCCGAGGGTTTTCAGGGCGGTCTCGATCTCGTCGGTCCACGGAAGACCGCAGTTCATGCGCAGGCAATTTTTGTAGCGGTCCTTGACCGTGAAGAGCGGGCCGGGAGCGGTGCTGATGCGGTGTTTGAGGGCATCGCGGTGGAGCCGCAGGGTGTCGACGCCGGCCGGGAGTTCGCACCACAGGACGAACCCGCCGCTCGGACGGCTGAGGCGCGTGAGCAAGGAAAGCAAAAGGCGGGGGCTTTTTACGGTGCAGGCGGGACACGGGTGACGGGTGGATGCGGCTGCAAGCTCCGGTGGTGCTTGGAGTACGGAAGCGGTGGCGTTGGGCGGAAACTCAAGCAAAGCGCGCGAGAGCGGGGCCGGTGAGGCGGCAGGTAGTCCACTCGGACTTCAATTCCGCGCCGAGGGATTGATAGAAGTCGATGGCCGGTTGGTTCCAGTCGAGGACGGACCATTCCATGCGCCCGCAGCCGCGCTGGTTGGCAAGTTTAGCGAGCTGAAGCAGCAAGGCCTTGCCGATGCCTTGGCCGCGGAGTTCGGGGCGCACGAAGAGGTCTTCGAGGTAGAGGCCGGGTTTCGCGAGGAAGGTGGAGTAGTTGAAGAAGTAGAGGGCGAACCCGGCAGGCTGGTTGTCGTCGGTGAAGGCGAGAATGCACTCGGCGGCCGGCCGGGTGGCCGGATCGGCGGGGAAGAGCGTGGCGCGGAGCGTTGCCTCGGTGGCGACGACCTCGTGGGTGAGTTTCTCGTAGTCGGCGAGGCTGCGGATGAAAGCCAAGATCACCGGGACATCGGCGGCGGTGGCGGGGCGGATGAAGCTGGGCATGAGCGAAAGAGGAGGCGGGTGAGGAAAGCAGAAGGAGAGAACAAGAGAACGGGCATTTGCAACTGGTTGGGTGAGTCGCATCGTGGCTACATGAAGCGATGCGGAGGCGCGATGGCGTATATCTTGGCGGGCGTGTTCGGCTGGCTGGCTCTCGTCGGGCACGCGGCGGAATCGGGGGCGATGCGGGCGAGCAAGCCGACCGTTAAGGTGGAGATCATCGGGGCGATCGACGGGCAGTTGGCGGCTTTTCGGAAAAACGAAGTGGGCCGCGCCTTCGCGTATGCGTCGACGGCGCTGCAGCAGCAGACGCCGATCCGGCGATTTGCGGCGCTGGTGCGCGACGGCTACCCGGAGATATGGGCGAGCGCGCGCGCGGAGTATGGGTTGGTGCGGGACGACGGCGCGCGGGCCACGGTGACGGCTCGGGTGTTTGTGGAGAGCGGCCGCAGCGCCGTGTATGACTACGCGCTGGTGCGGGAAGATGACTTCTGGCGGATCGCCGGCGTGCTGCGGCACGAGGCGAAGAGCGAAAAGAAAGTGTGAGGCCCGTTGGGTTGAAAGTGGGCGTCGCAGGGGCGGACCGAAACGCAATCGGTATGACGCTAGCTGAGCGCTTGCACGAGCGGGGCGTTTGAGCGGTTGATGAAGCCATGATTCCGCTCGCAGATACGGCCAAGCAGAAGCGCACGCCGGTCGTCACGATGGTGCTCGTGGCGGCGAATCTGTGCGCGTTTGGTTGGGAGCTTTGGCTGGGCTTCGACGGAGGGTCGAAACTGCAGGCAAGCGTGATCGAAACGCATGCGCTCGTGGCCCAGCGCGCGATCGCGCAGTGGGATTCGGTGGGGCAATGGCAGACCGTGGTGACCCATATGTTTCTGCACGGCGGTTGGGCGCATCTGCTGGGCAATGTGTGGTTCCTGTGGATCTTTGGCGGAAATGTGGAAGATCGGCTCGGGGCGTTTAAGTTTCTCCTGTTTTATCTGCTCGCGGGTTTTGTAGCGGCGGTTGTGCAGGTGGCGGTCGATCCGGGATCGGCGGTGCCGATGATCGGGGCCAGCGGGGCGATCTCGGGCATTTTGGGCGCGTATCTGATTTTGTTTCCGACAGCGTGGGTGTGGTCGCTGGTGCCGTGGATTGTGCCGATTTTGCCGGTGCCGGCGGTGGTTTTTCTGGTGCTCTGGTTTACGGTGCAGACGTTCAACGGGCTCGGCGCGCTCGCCGTGGGTGCGACCGGAGGCGTCGCGTGGTGGGCGCACGCGGGCGGGTTTGCGGCGGGGGTCGCGCTGATCGTCTGGGCGAAGCGGGCCCGCTGGGTGCGGAAGAAATGAGGGAGATCGCGGCGCAAAAAACGCGGCCCCTTGTGAGGGCCGCGTTCGAAAAGGGGAAGGGAGCGGGTTCGGCTTAGTTGATGTAGCCTTCTTCTTGGTGGTCGGAGATGTCGAGGCCTTGGGACTCGGCTTCGGGGGTGGGTCGCAGGCCGATGAGAGCCTTCACGAGGTAGGCGATCACGATGGTCGCGAGGACCGAGAGCACCAGCGTCAGGGCGATGGCCTTGACCTGCTCGAGCCAGAGGCCGCCGTCGGTCACGAGCTTCGCCAGACCGTTCTTGGTCGCGTAAGAGCCGGTGAGGTTGGAATTGACGCTCGCGGTGGCGAGGAAGCCGGTGACGAGAGCGCCAAGGGTGCCGCCGACGGCATGGACGCCGAACGTATCGAGCGCGTCGTCGTAACCGAAAATCGCCTTCATTTTGGTGCAGGCGAGGTAGGGAATGACCCCGGCGAGCACGCCGATGATCACCGCGCCGGTGCTGTCGACGAAGCCGGCAGCGGGAGTGATCACAACCAGACCGGCGACGGCTCCGGAGCACATCCCGAGAATCGAGGCGTGGCCGCGGGCAATCTTCTCCACGAGGCCCCAAGTAAACGCGGCGACGGCGGCGGCGATGGTGGTCGTCATGAAGGCGTTGGCCGCGACGCCGTCGGCGGCGAGCGCGCTGCCGGCGTTGAAGCCATACCAGCCGACCCAGAGCATGCCGGTGCCGACCATGCAAAGCACAAGGCTGTGCGGGGCCATTTTTTCCTTACCGAAGCCAAGCCGCGGCCCGAGAATGATGCAAAGCACCAAGGCGGACCAACCGGAGGACATGTGGACCACGGTGCCGCCGGCGAAATCGATCGCTTTGATGACCGCATCACCGTTCCAGACACCGTTCATGAAGCCGGTCACGCCCCAGATCATGTGGGCCAACGGGAAATAGACGACGAGCATCCAGATCGCGACGAAGAGCAAAATCGCGGAGAACTTCATGCGTTCGGCGATCGCGCCGACGATCAGCGCCGGGGTGATGATCGCG
>NEVA01000016.1 GCA_002304445.1 Opitutia bacterium Tous-C4FEB
GGTCTGCTCGCCGCTTTTGTCATTCACTACGTCCTTTACCGCATCGGCCTCCCGAGCAAACCGTTCATTTACGTGGCATTCTGACCCGCCGCGACTCCCGTTCAGTCGAGTCCGTGCAATCGAACTCCGAAGTCAGAGCGATCGCGAAGCCCCGACCAGTGAACGCCTATATTTCCCGGCCAAATCCACTTCCGCGCTGGGAGCAGATGACTCTCAGCCCTCAGCTTTCGGCTCTCAGTTGATTTTTTCCGCTTCGCTCCATCGGCGCTTCCTCGCCCGGTAGGCCAACGCGTTACCTCCGCCGTCGCAGCCGGCCCACCCGGCGCAATTTCCGTCTTCCCGCGCCCGGCTTTTCCCTTTTCCATCCCTCACATATGCAAACCGCCAAGTGGCCCAAAGTTCTCCCGGTCCTTACGCCCGAACAACAGCAGCGCAGCGACCAGTTTATGAAACTCTGGCACGAGCTCCTGCCCAACCGCTACGGCATGATCGAGAAATTCAACCACTCCTTCCCGGTCAAATTCTCGAACCCCGGTTTCAAGACGACCCTCGAAGTCGGCGCCGGTCTCGGCGAGCACATCCACCACGAGAAACTTTCCCCCGAGCAGGAAAAAAATTACTACGCCAACGAATACCGCGAAAACATGGCCGCCGATATCCGGCGCGTGTTCCCCCGCGTCCAGACCGTCGTCGGCGACTGCCAAAAGCCCTTCCCTTTTGCCGACGGCTACTTCGACCGCGTCATCGCCGTCCACGTGTTCGAGCATCTGCCCAATCTCCCCGCCACGATCCGCGAAGCCCACCGCCTGCTCAACAAAGACCGCGGCCAACTCCTCATCGTCATCCCGACCGAAGGCAGCCCGGCTTACACCTTTGCCCGCATGATCTCGGCCGAGCGCGTCTGGAAGAAACACTTCAACGTGCCCTATAAAGAGTTTATCGGCCGCGAGCACATCAATCTTCCCCACGAGATCCTCGCCGAGCTCGATCCGTATTTCACGATCGAGGCCCGCAGCTTCTTCCCGCTCAAGGTGCCGTTCGTTTTCTGCAATCTCTGCATCGGCCTCTCGCTGAAGCCCCGCCCCTCGCCCCTCGCCGTCTGATTTTCCGCCTTCCTTTCATGTCGTTCCACCACGTTTTCATCACCGGTGTCGCCGGTTTCATTGGCTCCAATCTCGCCGACCGCCTCCTCGCGGACGGCGTCCAAGTCACCGGCTGGGACAACCTGTCCACCGGCCAGATCCGCTTCCTCGACGGCGCCCTGACGAATCCGAAATTCAAACTGGTCCGCGGCGACAACCTCGACCTGCCCGCGCTCACGGCCGCCATGAAAGGCGCCGACTTCGTGTTCCACTTCGCCGCCAACGCCGACATCAAGGACGGCTGGCAGCATCCCCGGAAGGACCTCGAACAAAACACCATCGCGACCTTCAACGTCCTCGAGGCGATGCGCGCCAACGGCGTGAAACGCATCGGCTTCTCCTCGACGGGCTCGGTTTACGGCGAGGCCCTCGTCACCCCCGAACGCCCCACGCCCGAGACCGATCTCTTCCCGATCCAGACCTCGCTCTATGGCGCTTCCAAAGCCGCTGGCGAAGGCCTGCTCGGCGCCTATGCGGAAGGCGGCCAGATCGACGAAGCCTACATCTTCCGCTTCGTCTCGATCCTCGGCGAACGCTACACGCACGGCCACGTCTTCGATTTCTACAAGCAACTCATCGAGCACCCCGACCGCCTCCGCGTCCTCGGTGACGGCACCCAGCGCAAGAGCTACCTCTACGTGCAGGACTGCGTTGAGGCTCTCCTCCACGTCACGCGCCAGCACACCGCCCGCGACGCCAAGCATCACACGCAGGTCTACAACCTCGGCACCCCCGAATACGTGCAGGTCAACGACAGCATCGCCGCCATCTGCAAGGCTCTCGGGCTCACGCCCAAGCTCGAATACACCGGCGGCAACAAGGGCTGGATCGGCGACAATCCCTTCATCTTCCTCGACACGAAAAAAATCCAGTCCACCGGCTGGAAAGCCCAGCTCACGATCGAGCAGGGCATCATCCGCACCCTCCGCTGGCTCGAAGCCAACCGCTGGGTCTACGAGAGCCGGCGCTGATCGGTTAAAGTCGAAGGTCCGGCCGGCATGGAAATCCGCCTCGATGGGGTTTCCATTTGGGAGCTCACGCCTCCCACCTACGCCAACCGCCCCGCCGACATCGCGGGTCGTTGATAGCCGAATCGGAAGCCCGAGTAGCCAGCAAAGGTTAACCGGGCAGATTTACGACATCGCGCTGCCGCGGGCCATGGGTTCGAAAAACAAGATCGCAAATCCTCGGGCCCCAACCCCACCTTCGCTGCCATGAAATGGGTTCTCGCTTTGCTCTGCGCCGCGCTCATCGCCGGGTTCGTTTACTGGCAACGCCAAGGCGTGAAGGTCAGCTATGTCAACGGCCTCCCCACCTACTCCGCCCTGCCCAACCGGGAGTATATTTTCCAGCGCGACTGCTACCTTTTCACCCTCGACGATCGCTCCTCTAGTTGGCCCTACGTCGGCGACCGCGCGGTCGTCGCCTCCTTGCCCGCCGATGTCGATCCGAAGCACCTCAGCGTCAATTACCCCGGCGGCCGCCTCATCGACGTCGTCCGCACCGGCTCCCGTTTCAAACTCGTCTCCGTCCGCCGCGACGAGAGCCGTCACGGCACCTCCATCAGCTTCGAGCTCCTGTTCTTGGACGAGGCCGAACGCAAATATCCGCGCATCGACGCCTACTTCATCATGGACCACACGCCCGAGGCCCGCGGCGAGGCCCCCAGCCTCCTGCCCGCTTACGCCGTCGAACGCGTGAAATATTAGTCCGTAGTTTTATGCAATTCGTCCTCACCGGCTCTAGCACCGGCATCGGCCGCGCCCTCGCCACCCACCTACTCGCTCAGGGCCACTTGGTCTGGGGCCTCGCCCGCTCCGACCAATCCGATTTCTCCGCCCAACACCCCGACACTTTTTTCGCGTCACGCTGCGATACCGCCGACTGGGCGCAGGTCCAAGCCGCCGCCTCCAGCGTCGCCGCCGCCTGGCCACACCTTGACGGCCTGATCTGCTGCGCCGGCCTCCAGGGCGAGATCGGCCCCGCCATCACCGCCGATCCCGCCAAATGGAGCGCCACCGTCCGCGCCAACCTTGACGGCACGTTTTTCCCCATCCGCGCCTTCCACGCCCTGCTCGCACGCGCCCCGCGCCGCGCCAAGGTCGTCGCCTTCTCCGGCGGCGGCGCGACCAAACCCCGCGTCAATTTCTCCGCTTACGGCGTCGCCAAAACCGGCGTCGTCCGCCTCATCGAAACGATCGCCGAAGAACTCCGCGATCAACCGATCGACCTCAACTCCATCGCGCCCGGCGCCATCAACACCCGTCTCACCGACGAGGTCATCGCCCTCGGCCCCACCGTCGCCGGCGCGGCCGAATATGCCGCCGCCGTGAAACAAAAAGCCTCCGGCGGCGCCTCGCTCGACAAAGCCCTCGGTCTCGTCGAGTGGCTTTTGTCCCCCGCTTCCGACGGCGTGAGCGGACGTCTCCTCGCCGCTCCGTGGGACCCTTGGTCCACCCTCGACCGACACGCACCGGCGCTAGCCAAGTCCGATGTCTATACCCTGCGACGGATCGTGCCCGAGGAACGCAGCCTCAACTTCGGCGCCTAACGCAACTCGGCCGCCGATACCTGCGTGCGGATTGAAACGATTTCCCCCCGGAACTCCGGGCTGCTCGTGGACATACCCAACGGATTCCGACCGTAGACGATCTCCTCGGGCTTCGTGGGAAAGAGCGATAACTTCGTGTCGAGCACCACGCGCTCATCCAAAATCAAACGGACGTGGTCCGGAGGAAACTCCCCCGCGCCCGCCAGCGAGCCCAATTCCAACACGAGCGTATGAACTTCGCCGGCGGCAAGCATCACGGGCTGTGACTCCGTCGAACCGACCGACCAGTGATCCAGCCCGAGCACGTAGCGGCCGTTGCCTAACCCGCGCATAAAAATCGAGTCGGCGGCGCCCGTCCGGCCGGCCGAGAACAACGGATCGCTCCCGACATAGCCGCCCGCCGGCAGCAGGAAGCGGATCCGCACCCGCCCCGGCAGCCGCGGCGCCTCGGCGACGCCCGGCGCTGAAATCCGTCTCAGCGCCGATCCCGACCACGTTTCCGGTAACACCGCCCGCGCATTGACCGGCCCGTTTCCAAAAAAAGTCGTCTTGTGCGCGAGGAGCGGACGCCCGCCCGATTCGACCTCCAGCCAACCCGCGACCGCTTCGGCCGCGCCCGCCACGCCGCTCGGGATTTGCAGCCGCGGCGCTCCCGCCGCCGGGCTGCTCCCGTCGAGTTCCGGCGACCACACCACCTGCCCGGCTTCCACCCAACCCAACCGCAGCGGCCCGCGCTCCGGGTCGCCCGTGCGCTGCCACACCAGCGCTGCCGTCTCACGGTCGGCGCGGGTGAACTGCACCGCGACTCCGCGCTCGCCCGCCAGCGCCCCGGCGACCGACCAATCCCAATCCAAGGCGCCGCTGCCGACCGGTTTCAGCGGCAACAAAGCCGGAAACTCCGTGATCGCACCGCCAAACAGCGCCCGCGTGACCGACGAGTTCCACCAATTGACGCCGACAAAGATGCTGCTGCGCTCCGCCACCACCGGGGCCAACATCGGCGCAAAAACCTCCCGCCCGTTCCAACGCACCCGCATTGCGACCGGCGGTTTTCGCGTCTCAACGGGACCTTTTTCCATCCACACCACTCCATCGGTCGCAAACGGTAATTCCACCTCTACCGCATGCGGTTTGGCGTAGTCCGCGGGAAATTCATCGGACCAGCGGCCGCCGCCTCCCGCCTGATCGTGGAGCAACTGCACCACGCCGTCGCGCACGTAGCGCACCGCCAAGGTATCAAACGCTTTCGGCCCACCGCTCTGCAACAGGGGCTCGATCACGCCCATACGCTCGCGCGGCAATTGTAGCTGCAGCCGCACCGGCCCGCGGGCTTGATCAAGCTCGCGCACCCGGTCGTCGCCCACCGGCACCGGCAGCACCCGCAGAAAATCCCCGCGAAACTTCAACACCTGATCGTCCGAGCGTCGCCACTCGCCCCAACGCTGGAGTCGCGGCGAGGAATCATAGCTGACGACATCGCGCGAAAAGACCGGTTTCGTATCCACCAAGATCCGCAACCGGCGCTTGAGCGCCAGCCTCTCCTCCGGCGACCGCTCGCCATACCACGGATGCGCGACACCCGGCAGCAACAGGGCGCCGGAGATCTCGACCCGCGCCCGCTTGCCCGATTCATAGTCAAACCACTCTCCTTGGGCGTCGCCGTATTCGCCGTGTTGGAAGATGAAGCGCGCCCGTCTCGGCCCGTCGTATTCGATCCAAAGGATATCGGTGAAATCCATCGTGCCGGCCGAAAGCAACGGTTCCCGCCAGCTCCCGTTTACTCCGGCCGGCCATCGCAAGTTAATCTGCCGGTCCCCGACCGCGGCCCGCTCGTTCCACAAAAATGGCCACACGATGCGGTCGGCGAGGCTCGCCAGTGTCGCGTAACTTTGGGGAGCCGTGCGGACGAAAAATCCATGCACCTGCATACTTGCCAGCAGGTTGAACGCGGAGGCCAACGGGATGAGCAGGGCAACGCACCACCCGAGCAGCCGCGCCGCCCGGCTGCGCCCGCCAGCATCGAGGGCCAAGGCGATCAGCGCCAACGTCGTCAGCACCAGCGCGGGATGAAAATCCAACATGTAACGGTTGGCCCTCACGCCGGTCATCCCGACTACGATGCCGTTCACGATGAAGGCCAACGCGGGCAACATCAGCGCTCCGCACCACACCCGGGCGTCGGCACCACGGCGCCGCAGCGCGACCCAGCCGCCCGACCCCAGCGCCACCCCGAAGATCAGGGTCCACAGCCACTCGCCATGCACGTGTTCGCGGCCGATGTAGTCGGCCGGCTTAGCACTCTCGTCCGCCGGCGCGACAAACGGGAAATACCCATTTAGAGCCGGCGGTTTCAGGTAATAGAGCTTCACGTTGTGCCACAGATTTTCCGCCCGGAACATCTGCTTGGGGTTTTGCCCGAGCTGGTGGGAGTGGCCGAACTCCACGACGCTGCCGAAGCGCGCATAATTGTAGGCCGCGAGCCCCGCTCCGATTCCCCCCGCCCCGCTGCCCGCCGCGAGCAAGGCCAAAGCCAGGCGCCGCGCCCGTCCGGCGCGCCCGCTCGGCCAAGCCACCCCGCAACCCGCCAGCCCCAAAAGCGCCAAACCCGCCGGGGCCAAATTGGCCCGCGAGCCCACCGCCAATCCCACCGCCACGCCCGCCAGCAGCAACCAACCGCGGCTGCGCTCCGGCCGTTGCCAAGCCCGCGTCGCCGCCCACAGCGCCAACATCGAAAACGCGTAGCCGCTGCCGATCGCCACCTCGTAAAACATCGGACGTCGCAAGGCCGACGGCGCCGCCGTGCAGAGTCCGATCGCCAGCACCGCGAGCACCGTCCAGCCGCCCGCCAGCCGCGGGAAATACGCACGGCGCACATCCAACCACCAGGCCGTCGCCAGCCCGAAACCGAGCAGCATGAAAACCAGGGCCCCGGTCGCCTCGGGCAGATCGTGACCCGTCACCGCCGCGAACGGCCAAAACAACAACACCGCCGGCGTGACGCCGAAATAGAGGTAGTAGCGCCCTTGGTAAAGCGAGGCATCGAGCAGGTAGGGCGCCGATCCGGGCCGTTGCTCGGGCCGCAGCGCCAACAACTGCGGGTCCACGGCGACCTTCATGTGAAGATGCCCGTCCCTAAACCCGTCGACGAGCAGGTTGTAATAATCCGATTTCTGCCCGTTAGGGCGCATCTCCGCGGACGTCGTTTGCACGGTCCAGCCAAAGAAAAAACCGACCGCGACCACCACCGCCGCCAACGCGGTGGCCGTCACCCAACCGAGTTTTGCTCCCGTCATCGTCGCGGGTTTCACGGGACGTGACGGCGGGAAAAATCGGTGCGATGCGGGCGGGTCGGCATAACCCGTGCAGCAGAACTTCCGGCGCGGCGCGTGACAAGCGCGCAGCCCGCACCGGCCGACCGGCCGTCAATCGCCCCGACGGAGGCCCACGATCCGGCCGCTGAATTTCGGCACGGCCGTGGAGCCTCCGATGACATTGGCCCCAAAATAAACCTGTTCCAACCGCGCGGGATGAAACTCAAATTCCCCTGCGAGCACCACCGCACCGTCCAGCGTCACCTCAAGTTTGCCGAGGGCGGGCTTGCCCGGCACCGGCGCCGGCGCGAGCGATCCCATCTTCACCGTCAATTGGTGCGCTTGCCGAAAATCGATTTCGACCGGCTTGCTCATGACCCCGCCCACGCCCCAGTGATCGAAACCAAACGCGACATGCCGGTCATCAACGTAACGCACGTAGATCAGGTCGCCCGCGCCGGTCACTCCGCTCGCCACCAGCGGCTCCTGCAGGCCCGGGGGGCGACCGGCCGGGAACCACAACTTCAGTTGGGCGGCGCCGGGGCCGCGGCGTTGGGCCTCCGGAACCTGGACGAGCGTCCGCTGCCGCAGAATCTTGCCGGTGAATGCGACCCCGAAATGCTGCGCGTAGGGATTGCGTCCGACCCACCGCGTTTCCGGGGCGGCGTCGTAGGCTTCCACCTGCCCGCTCAGCACCTCCCGGTCGTTGAGCTCGATCCGCGCCGTCCGCCGGATGCGGGCCGCCTCGTCTTCGTCGATTCCGCGGTGAAAGACGTGTTCCGGCGGCGGGTAGAGCGACGCGAGTTCGATCAGGACGGTGTTTTCCCGGGCATAGTCGACGGGAATGAGCGGCGAAACGGGTCCGCCGTAGCTCGTGTGCTCGAAGCCGAAGCGCACGTGGCCGGCATCAATGTAGTGAATCCACACATAGTCGGCGCGGTCCTTGACTCCGGTCACCAGCAGCGGCTCGAACCGGCTCTCGGTAAACGTGGGCAAAACCAGCGTGAGTTCGAGCGGTCCCGGCTGCACGCCTTGCCTCGCTTCCATCCAAGCCGCCGGCGCGTTCCAAAACCGGGCCAGCCGGCTGAATCCGGCCGGATCGCGCAACCGCAGCAGGCCCCAGTTCTCGCAACTCGCGAAGAAATTGAAGCCGACGGAAAAAACCGCCGCCGCGATCCATCCCGCCCGCACCAGCGCCCGCCACGCCGGCCGCGCCGCCAGCGCCCGCTCGACCGCGAAAATCCCGACCACCGCCAACACGACGAGCACCACCAAGAACTCGACTTCGTAGCGATTGCACGCGCCGCCAAAGCAGGAGATGAAAAGCGCGCATAGCGCGAAGACCAACGCGGCCGCAGCCAACCAGCCCCGCAGCCCCCGCTCGCCTGCCGCGCGCCACCGCCAGCCGACGAGCGCGGCGCCCAGCGCGAACCACACGACCGGCACGTTGGTCAACACTCCGAACGGATTCTCCACGCCAAACTGACCCGGCGGCGCCGGCGGAATTTCAATGCCGGTCACAAACGGGAAATACCGGATCCAGCGCATCGGCTCCCAGAAATAAACCCGCAGGTTAAACGGGATAAAATCGAGGCCGAAGTGCCGCAGCGCGTTCTGATTGTCGCCGGCCATCTGGTAGTTCTGACCGAACTCCGCCGGGTTGCCGAACCGCGCATAATTGAACGCCAGCAGCGCGAGTCCCGCAGCCGTGATCGGAACCACTGCCGCCGCCAGCAGCTTCCGGTCAAGCCGCCTCGCGTCCCGCCACGCGAGCAAGACCGGCACCATCAGCATCGCCGCACCGGGCAGGACCGACGGCCGCGCCCCCAGCGCCAATCCGTAGGCCGCGCTCGCCGCCGCCAACCAAAAGATTCGCCCGCGCCGCGCGTGCAGCGCCGCCCACAACGCCGCGAGCGCCAGCAGCACAAACAGCGATGCGGCCATGATCGGCACCTCCCACACGTCCGGCCGACGCAGGAGCACCGGCACGCCGTTCGCCAGCCCGAGCACCGCCACCGCGAGCGCCATCACGCCGCCTCCGATGTTCGGAAAATACCGGCGCCGCACCGCCGAGACCAGACCGACGCTCACCAGAAAACCCGCGCCCGCAAAAATCGCCACCGCTTCGTTATGCCAAAGATAACGCCCGGTCAGCAGCGTGTAGGGCATGAACAACGTCAGGGCCGGCGTCACCCCGAAGTAGAGGTAGAGCTTGCGCCGGAAATAGCTGCCGTCGTGCAGCCGATACGGGGCGTTCTGCTCGGGGTCGTAGGGATTTTTCAGCCGGGCCAGCTCCGGCGCCGCCTCTTTTTTCAGGTGCAGTTGCCCCGCCAGGAAACCGTCGGTGAGCAGGTTGTAGTGCGCTGTCCGAGCGGTGACGTTGCCAAGTTGGGAAATCGCGGGCTGCACGATCCAGCCATAGAATCCGAGCACGAATCCGCAGATCAGCAGCGTGACGACCGCCCATGCCCAGCGGGCAGGACGCGGTCCGCCGGTTGCCGGTAATTTTCGATTTGTGCCGACCATGATCGATGTTTTCCGCGCGCGGCGATGGCTCCGTCTTCCGGTGTCCCTTTATCGCAGCCGCACGGGCCCGACCGGGATCGCCTGCTCGATCCGCCCGGTGAATTTTTCGAAGCAACTCGATGCGCCGATCGGGTTCTCCCCGATCCAAATCTGCGCCGCCGTCGTCGGAAAACTCTCGCTGGTATGATTGAGTACCGTGCGGCCGTTCACCCGCACCCGCACCGTGGAGCGCAGTCGCTTGAGCGCGGCCTCGTCCCAATCCGGCCCGGGCTTGCGGTCGGCGTAGAGCGAGCCGAGCGAGATCTCGATCTCGAGTTCGCTGTTGTCGTTGCACGGGATCGGATCGCTCACCGGACCGCCGACACTCCATTTGTCGTAGCCGATCACAAACTGCCCGGCGTCGGGGAAGCGGATAAAGACCACTTCGCCGGCGCCGGTCACGCCGGTCGTAAGCAGAGGTTCGCTGCGTCCGGCCCGCTCCGCCGGCAATTTGAACCGGATCAGACGGGCACCGTCGGTCGGCGCCTCCGGCCAGCGCGGCAGGCGCGACGACTCGAGCAGAGGGCCATTGAAATTTACTTCCGAGCTGCTCGAAGAAATCGCGTTGTGGCCGACAAAGACTTCGGCCGGCTCCGCCGGATGAAACGCCCGCGGCGTATCGATCAGCGTACGGCCGTTGAAACGGATCCGGAGATGTTCGCGCCCGGCCAGGGTGTCCGATTTGCCGGCGTGCAGCGGCGCCATGTCGATTTCGATCTCCTGATCCTCGCCAGGATCGTAGTAAACATCGGGAGTTTCGACCAAGGCCCGGCTCCAGCAGTCATGCCCGAACCGCACGCGGTTCGGGCCGACATAGAAAACGTAAACGAGATCGCCCGCGCCCATGCGTCCGGTGGAAAGGAGCGGCTGGGCGAACGTCGCGGCAAAAGGCGGGAGCCGGAGTTTCAACCGCAGCGGCCCCGTGCCGAGTTCGGCGGCGATCAACTCCCGCTCGGGCAAGCCGCCGCGCCCGGTCGCGGCGATTCGCCCGCGAAAAATCAGGTCTGTCGCCGAAGCGGGATTGCGGCCCAGTTGCAGATTCTCCGGCTCATACTGGTGCATGGCCGAAGCAAACCGCAGCAGGCTCCGCCCATCCAAGCTGACATCCACCCGCCGTTGCACCGCCGCGATTTCGGATTCCCTCCAACCCACGAAAGCAGCGTGCACGGCCGGCGGGTAGAGCGAACCGAGATCGATTCTCAGGCGCCGCGTCTTCCCCGGCTCGATCAGGAATGGTTCGCTCAGGGGTCCGCCCGACCCGGTGTGAAAAAACCCCAACTGTGCGCGTTCGGGTTCAAGATAGCGCACGTAGATTAGATCGCGGCCGCCACCCGTTACGACCAGCGGTTCGGTCACGCCCGCTGTCCCGGCCGCAAACGTCACTTCGGCCTCGACGGCGCCGTATTCCACGCCCGAAAGACGCTCCACTAGATACGGAACGTGGTTCATCAGCCGCGCCAGCCACGACATCTCCGGCCGACTCGTTCCCACCGGCAGTCCATGGACCACCGAGTGAACCCCGGTGTAAAGCAGCAGGAGCATCGCGCCTCCCCGCAAAACCCGACCCAAAAAACGCCGCCTAAATTCCGTCACCCAAAGCACCGAGACCGACAGGCACGCCGCCAACATCATCATCGGCAAAAAATCCAAGACATAGCGGTCGAAAACGTAGAAATAGAGCAGCAACGTTCCGAAATTGGCCAAAGCCGCGAATAGGGGCACACCGACGCCCATCACCCACGCCCGGTTGCGCCACCGCGGATTGCGCCAAGTCAAAGGAAAAGCCAACGCGCACAGCGCGAAAGGAGCCCAGGGCAACAGTCCGATGTTCTCCGTCGTCTGTCGGATGAACGGGAAATAGAGGCTGTATTCGCGCCCGGCCAAAACATAGCCCTCAAACGCCCGCCGCATATGCTCCAGACCGAGGAGTTTCATTTCCCGCATATCGACGGCGGCGAATTGGTAGCGGATCCCGAACTCACTCACATTCCCGAAGCGCGCGTAGTTGTAACCCGCGAGCGCAGAACCGACGACGATTACCGGGACCACCGCCGCGGCGAGAATCGTCCGGGCTTCCCGCGACCAGAAACCCTGCGTCCGCACCCATCCCCACCACAGCCACCCCACCCCGGTCAGGGTGGCCAGCAGCGCGAAGAGATAATTGGGGCGCGCCCCGATGGCCACCGACCCGAGCGCACAGGCCAACGCAACTCCCAACGCCTGAACCCGCCACCTCGCGCTGCCCGCCGCCAATAGGAGCGCGTTGGCCGCGCCCATCGCGCACGCGAACGCACAGGCGATCGGTACTTGGTAAAATTCCGAGCTGCGCAGTTCGAACTGCACGAACGAGCCCAAGCCGAGGGTGAGCACTACGACGAACGTCCACCACGGTCGCGGGGTCGGGAAAAAACGGCGCTGGCAGCGCCGGAAAAACCAAACCGCCAGCAGAAATCCTATCGCGCAAAACACGCCGGTGCCCGCACCGTCCGCCAAGTAGGTGCCGGTGGCCAACCGCCACGGCGCGTAGAGCAAAATCACCGGCGCCACGCCGAAATAAATATAATAGCGGTCGTTGAAATACGTCGCGTCGTGCGCCCGCGGAATCCCTTGCCCGCCGCTCCACGGATTGGGCAGCGTCTTCAGCCGGGGATCCGGCGCGATTTTCAAATGCGTCTGACCTGAAACGATCGCAGCGGTGAGCAGCTCGTAATACGCCCCGGGACCGGGTTTCACCCACTCCGAGTTCGATCGGACGTTGGAATACGCATACCACGCCATGACGATCACGAGCGCTATCCGGCAAAGAAAGGACTCCCGCCGGGCGAGGGCGGCGGGTCGGTTCGCAGTGGCGGGATCAAAATCCATACGTCGTTAATGTGGCGGGAAAGATGAGGAACGAGGACACTTCTTTCCGGCCGGCACGACTGCAAAACTCATCACGTGGTGAATTGATACGCCGAAACTTCTACCGCCGCTTAGTTTAGCTACGACCGGACTTAACGGCAAAAACCCTCGCCTGCATGAGAGCGAAACTCACCGCCATTTGCGCGACGTTTGCCAGACCCGCCGAGGCCCATCCCGGCCAATCCGTCCAGATCCGCAACGCCGTGAATACGCCCCATTGGATGGCAAACGTCAGACCGACCATGAAGACGTATTCGCGAACCTGTCGCCCGTTCACTCTCTCGCGGTTCTCAAACGTCCACAGTTTATTGAGCAGGAAATGCAGCAGCAGGGCCGGAGGGTAGGCGCACAAAAACGCCGCTTGCTCGCCCATCAGCCGACCAAGGAGCCAATTCAGCGTCATGAAGACGCCCATCACCGATAAGCCCACGCTGCCGAAACGTAGCAGTTTGCCAAGTGGCAGGGTCGTAGAAGTCGGTTTCATCGCGGCCGTCGGTATGCGACGGGTACCGCCGGGGCATCAAGGCTTAAGCCGCCAAAAACCGCCGATCGTGCCGGAAAATCTCTCACTCGCGGTCGAGGCGCCGATTGCGTTAACGCCGACCTTCACCCGCTCCGGCGGGCAGGCGTAAAATTCACCGGGCCGGTCCGCGACCACAGTGCCGTTGAGGCGCAAGATCACACGTTTGGCCGGCGCTGGCGCCGCGGCGTGGAGGGCCCCGTAATCGACCTCCAACATTTGCTCGGCTCCGGGCTCCACGGTAATCGGCTCGGTCTCGAACCCACCCACCCCCCAATGATCGTAGCCAAAAACAACCGAGCGCTCGTCCACGTATTTTACGTAAAGCAGATTGCCCCGCCCGCTCTCCCCCGATGAGACCAGCGGCTCACTCCGCTTTCCGCCAAAAGGCGGAAACCTGAACTCGATGCACAAGGGACCATACGGAGGGGAGGTCGCTGCGGGAGCGGCCTCCGGGACACGGCGGGCCGATACAATACGGCCGGAAAACGGCCGACGAAAAGCTGGCCTCGATCCGGACGAGCCCAAGTCGGGTTCGCGGGAGAACGCATCGTAAAACTCAGTCTTCCGCCGCAACACTTCGACGCCGTCCAAAGAAACGCTCAAGGACCGCCGTCTCAACAGCGCCTGACCTTCCGGTATGCCGTCAAAATGTGGATGCGCTGCCGGGGGATACAGGGAACCCATCGCAACCAACAGAGAGTGCTCTTCGCCAGGACGGATCCGGACCGGCGTTCCCGTAAACCCTCCATAGCTAGTATGCTCGAAACAGAAGCGCACGGTGTCGGGATTCAAATAATGAACGTAGACGTAATCGGACCTGAAGTCGCGTCCCGTCACGACGATCGGCTCGACTTCGCCCACCGCATTTTTTGGAAAAACCACCTTAAGCGCGATCGGCCCATATTCGACTCCGGCAATGCGGTCAAAATAGTGCCCCAGAAGATTGGCTCGGCGCGCCAGAGGCTCGTAAACCGCTGGGTGATTGACGCGCAGCAGCTCGTTGTGCCGCAAGCTGGCAAGCCCGCCAAACACCACCGAGTAGAGCGCCACCGAGACTGTCAAAACGGTCCCCGCCACCCTACTCCATCCCCGCCACCAAGTCCGCGTGGCTAGAGCGAGCCAGCCGACACAGGCCAACACGGTCAGCGCCGGCAAAAAATCCACCATGTAGCGGTTCGTGTTGCCAGCGAACAGCAGGAGTATCCCAAACGTCGCCCCGGCGAGCACGAGCACCGCCAGCACCCAAGTCCGCAAGCGCGTCGCTTCCCGCCGCGTTATCACCGACCAAAGCCCCAACCCCAACAAAACGAAGGGCACGTTGGGCAGCAGACCGAAAGGATTTTCAATTCCCACGTATCCCGTCGGAGCCGACGGCGCCGCGATCACCGACACAAAGGGGAAATAGGGGCTCCAGCCCGCCGCCGACAAACCGTAGATCCACGCATTGAAGCCGATATATCGAAAACTGAATGTAACCGGATTTACTCCATCCGCGTTGAGCTGGTAGCGCTGTCCGAATTCCAGCGGGTTGTCGAAGCGCGCGTAGTTATACAACGCCAACCCTGAACCGATAATCGCTAACGGCACGATCGCTGCCAGAACCGCCTGCCGCCAAGCCGGCCCGCGCCACCCCCTGCCGTGTCCCCAAAGCCATAGCGGCGCCAGCAGCGCGGCGCAGCCAAACAAGTAGGTCGGCCTGGCTCCCACGGCGAGCCCCAGAGCCAAGCTGGCGAGCGCCAGCCACCAAACCCGGCGGAGCCTCGTGTGCAGTGACCAAAAAATGGCAAATATTCCGGCCATCGCACAAGCGTGCGCCGAGGTGATGGGGACCTCCCACACAGCCGGCCGGCGCAACAACGACGGCATCAGCGTGCAGAGGCCCAGCGCGATCGCACTACCGGCCATGATCCACCCCGGCGCAGTCGGAAAATATCTGGCACGGACCGCGCGCACGAGCACCGTCATCAGGATCAACCCCACCGCGGCGAAAACCAACGACGCCGCCTCTTCGCTTACATAAAGTCCGGTGAGCAATCGAAACGGCAGGAAGAGCAGCAATGCCGGCGTCGCGCCGAAATAGAGGTGGTAGGCACCCCGGTAATAGGTCGCGTCGTGCAACCCACGGTTACCCCGCTCAACCGCACTCCAAGGGTTCTTCAACGTCGCGAGCACGGGGTCGGCCGGCATGTCCAGCGGCAATTGTCCTTTGAGGAAACCGCGCGTGAGCAGGTTGAAGTAGTGGTCGCTGTGCCCCGAGATCAGGCCGGCGCGCGATTCCGGCCGAGCCGTCCAGAGATAGAACCACAGAACAAGGCCGATCACCAGCGCGAGCACCACTGTTTCCGCCCGCTTCCCCCATCGGGGACGCAGAGGCGCGTTCACCATGGAGAGTTGGTCGGACAGGTGAGCTTCATCCGGAAAGGCCACGCCAGCGCATCCGACGAGACAAGCTCCAATACCCGGCTCCCACCGCGATAATCGGCCCCAGCGCCGCCGCCGCCAGCCCCAACTATCGGTTGGGTCGCCCCACCCACCACCGCAGCGCAAGCGGTGCTAGCAATACCACCGCACCGGGAAGGTAAGTGGGCCGCGCGCCCACCGTCAGCCCCATCGCCAGACTCGCCGCGCCCAGCCAGATCCAGCCCCCGCGCTTCGCCCGGATCGCCCGCCACGTGCAGAGTAACGTCAGCATGAAACCCGCGTAGCCCGCCGCGATGGGCACCTCCCAAATGCTCGGCCGCCGCAGCAAGGGCGGCACCATCGTGGCCAAGCCCAACGCCAACACTCCCAGCAGCAACACCCAACCCGGCGCCCCCGCAAAATGCCGCCGCCGCACATCCAGCAGCACCGTCACCGACAATAGAAAGCCGGCCCACGCGAAACCCACGATCACGAACCGCTCGTCGATAAATCGGCCCGTAAGGAGCCGCACGGGAGCAAACGCCGCCACCACCGGCGTGACTCCGAAATAGATGAAGTAGCGCCCCTGGTAATAAGACGCGTCGTGCAATCCTTTGCCCGCCCGCTCCGCGGGATTGTAGGGATCCTTGAGCGCGAGCATCGCCGGCTCCACCACGCGGTCCAAGGCCGTCTGCCCCTAAAGAAAACCTCGGGTGAGCAAGTTGTAGTAGCCTTCGCCAGTGGCCTCCAACACCGGCCGATTCCCCTCCGGATCTACCGTCCAGACGAAGAACCAAGCGATTAACGTTACCGCCAAAGGGACCGATACACGCACGAGCATCGGGGAACGACTGGTAAAAGGCGGGCGCGGCGCTGAATCCACGTGCTAGCCAATCCAAGCTCTGCCGCCTTCGACAAGTCCCAAACCTTCCCATCTGCCTCAGACTCGACATCCTGCCAATCCCCACCCCAGCCTCACGCCGTCAATGTCCACGCCCAACGTCGCTCCCTCCCGTCCCACCGGCTTCGCCATCATCGGCTGCGGCTTGATCGGCCGCAAACGCGCCGAGGCCCTCCGTAAAATCCCCGGCGTTGCCCTCCGCACCACCTGCGACCTCGACGCCGCCCGCGCCGCCAGCCTCGCCCAACTCTTCCCGGGCTGCACGTCCTCAACCGACTACCACGCCATCCTCGCCGATCCCGCGATCGACGCCGTCATCGTCGCCACGCTCAACGCCGCCCTCGCGCCCATCTCTCTCACCGCCGTCAAGGCCGGCAAACACGTCCTGGTTGAAAAACCCGGCGCCCTCAACGCCGCCCAGCTCAGGACCATTCAGGAGGCCGCCGCGAAGACCGGCGCCCGCGTCCGCATCGGTTACAATCACCGCTTCCATCCCGCCCTCCAAAAAGCCCGCGAACTGCTCGAAGCCGGCGCCCTCGGGCCGCTCATGTTCCTCCGCGCCCGCTACGGTCACGGCGGCCGCAAGGGCTACGACCGCGAGTGGCGCGCCGATCCCGCCCTCTCCGGCGGCGGCGAACTGATCGACCAGGGCGTCCACCTCATCGATCTTGCCGGCTGGTTCCTCGGCGATTTCCCGACCGTCGACGGCCACGCCTCCACGTCGTTCTGGGACATGAAGGTCGATGACAACGCCTTCCTCAGCCTCCGCACCGCCACCGGCCAGACCGCTTGGCTCCACGCGAGCTGCACCGAATGGAAAAATCTCTTCTCCCTAGAAATCTACGGTCGCGACGCGAAGCTCGCCATCGACGGCCTCGGCGGTAGCTACGGCCCGGAGCGTCTCGCCTATTACAAGATGCTCCCCGAGATGGGCCCGCCTGAGACCACCATTTTTGAATACGTGCGCGGCGACGATTCTTGGGGCCTCGAGACCCGCACCTTTTTAGAGGACATCCGCCTCGCCCGCGAGCCCGCTCCCGGTCTCCGTGAGGGCATCCGCACCCTCGAAATCGTCGAAGCCATCTACCAAACGAGCGGTTTTCCCATTTCGGCAGCGGGTTTCCCCGCCTAAAGTGTCGTCCCGGTGATCGCACCCGCGCCAACACGCTTGCGCCAATCGAAAATCGAGAATCTAAAATCCAAATAATCTCATGATCATCACCCGTTCACCCCTGCGCGTGTCCCTCGGCGGCGGCGGCACCGACCTACCGTCCTACTACCGCGAATTCGGCGGCTTCCTCGTCGCGGCGGCCATCGACAAATACGTCTACCTCACGCAGCACCGCACGTTTCAACCGGGGATCATCGTCAAATATTCCAAACTCGAGCGCGCCGACCACGTCGACCAAATCGAGCATCCGATCGTCCGCGAGGCCCTGAAACTCACCGGCGTGACCGATCCCCACCTCGAGCTCACCTCGATGGCCGATATCCCCGGCGGCACCGGCCTCGGCTCCTCGGGCAGCTTCACCACCGCCCTGCTCAAGGCGCTGCACACGTCGAAGAAGAGCCTGGTTTCCCCCGCCGAGCTCGCCGAGCAGGCCTGCGACATCGAGCTCAACAAACTCGGTGAGCCCATCGGCAAGCAGGACCAATACATCGCCGCCGTCGGTGGCATCACGGCCTTTACGTTTCACAAAGACGGCCGCGTCGAATATCGCCCCGCCCGTATTTCCGAAGAGACGCTCTTTAATCTCGAAGACAATCTCCTCCTCTTTTTCACCGGCTACTCGCGTAGCGCCTCGGCGATTCTCAAGGACCAGAACGAGAAGTCCAAGGCCAACGATCAGGCCATGCTGGACAACATGCACTTCACCAAGGAGCTCGGCTACAAGTCCCTCGAGTGCCTCGAAACCGGCAACCTCGACGAATTCGCCCGCCTGATGGACGTGCACTGGCAGCGCAAAAAGATCCGCAGCGCCGGCATGAGCAACCCCGTCATCAACGACTGGTATGACCACGCGATGAGCAACGGCGCCCTTGGCGGTAAGTTGATCGGCGCCGGCGGCGGCGGCTTCCTCATGTTCTACGCGGGCGACAAGAAAAAGCTCCGTCACGCCATGCGCGAAAAAGGTCTCCAGGAAGTCCGCTTCCGCTTCGACTTCGAAGGCACCAAGGTCGTCGCCCAAAACTAGCGACGAGCCCGGTTTAACCGCGGCATGATTTTCAACACCTACTGGTTCGTCCTTTTCACGGTCGTTTTTTTTCCCGGGTACTGGCTGATCAGGTGGCCCGCCGCCCGCGGTTGGTGGCTGCTCTGCGGGTGCGCCGTGTTTCATACCCACTTCGCCGGCCCGGCGGGAGTCGTGCCCATCGTCGTACTCGGCGCGCTCACCTACGCCTGTGCCCTGAGCGGTAACCGTCTGCTCTGCTATGGCGCGGTCGCCGCCTGCGTCATCGCGCTCGTCGGCTACAAATACACACACTTTTTGAGCGCCGAGATCCTCGCCGCCATCGCTCCGGAGCTTGGTGCAAAAACCAACGCGATCGCCGCCACTTGGCTTCCGGCGATCCCGCCGCTCGCCCTGAGTTTCTTTACCTTCGAATTCGTTCACTACCTCGTCGACGTGGCCCGCGGCCATGCGCCGATCCGCCGCCCCAAGGAGTTCGCACTCTTCGCGATCTATTTTCCGTCGCTCGTCGCCGGCCCAATCAAGCGCTATCAGGATTTCACCGCCGCCCTGCCCAAGGCCCTCGGCCGCGTCGAACTCGCCGATGTCGCCGCCGGCGCCCAACGCGTGGCCCTCGGGTTCTGCAAAAAAATCCTGCTCGCCGACAACCTCACCCTCGCCCTCGCGTTCCACGAAAAGGATTTCTTCGCCCTCACCGCCCCCGAGGCCTGGCTCTTTCTCGCCGCGCTCGCCGCCCGCATTCTCCTCGATTTCAGCGGCTATACCGACATCGCCCTCGGCTTCTCCCAAATGCTCGGCGTGCGCCTGCCCGAGAATTTCAACTACCCCTACGCGGCCACCGGCCTCCGTGATTTCTGGGCCCGGTGGCACATCTCGCTCAGCTCGTGGATTCGCGATTACATTTACATTCCTCTGGGCGGCAGCCGCCACGGCCGCTTCCGGCGCTTCCTCAATCTCGTCGTCGCCTTCGCGCTCTGCGGCCTATGGCACGGCCCCGCTGGCCATTTCCTGCTCTGGGGCCTCTGGCACGGCGGCGGCCTCGTCGTGCAGGCCACTTACCGCACCGCCCTCGGCCCGTTGGGCGCCAAGCTCGGCGCCGGCTTCGACCGCGTGCCCCTCCTCGGCTGGCTCGTCACGTTGCTCTTCGTCGCCTTCGGTTGGCTGCTCTTTTTTTATCCCGTCGCCCAGGCGTGGGCCATGGCCGTCAAACTCCTGACGTTTCGCTGAGTCATGACGTTCAACCAACTCAAAGCGCTCGTCCTCCTCCTCGCGATCCCCGTCGGTTTCGCCCTCGCCGTCCGGCTCGGCCGGGAGGCGGAAGGTTACGCCAAACCCCAAAGATTTGTCCGTCTCCACTACGGGATCTCGCCGGAGAGCCTGTACTACCTGCCGTTTTCGATGCTTGAGAATGTCGCGTTGGCACGGTGGGCGCCGGGCAAAACGATCGTAATCGTCGCCGGCAACTCCATCCTGAATGGCTACGGCCAGGCCGAACGCGATGTCTGGACCCTGCGCCTCCAAGAGGAACTCGGCGACCGCTACGTCGTGGTCAACCTCGCCTTCCGCGGCGCGCTACCCTACGAGGCCGGCGCCCTCGTCGCCGAATCATTGCTGCGGCGCAATTACCCCGTCGTCCTCGTCTCCAACACCTCCCCGGGGACGGTCGGACGCGTTGCCGGCAACGCCTACGGCTACCTCTATTATGATGCCCTCTACAAGGGCCGGCTCTTCAACCACCCGGCCCGCGATGCCAACATCGCCGAGTGGGAAGCCACGGCCACACCCGCCGTGCGCGCGGAGCAGGATGAACTTCGCCGCGCCGCCCGCCTTGATGCCAATTTGCGCTTCCAAGCGCTCTGGCATCACGTCGGCTACCGCCACCTGTTCACGACCTGGAACCCACACACCCGTCCGCAATTCTGGCAAGCCCGCGCGTCGGCGGTGGATAATCTGCCCGTCGCACCGCCGCTGGCCGAGCGTTTCCGCACTGAAGTCGCCTCAGAGCTCACCATCACCCAGGGATTCAGCGTCAACCTCGCCGAGCCGGACGGTAGCGGCTCTTGGCGCGTCCTCGGCCCACCCGCCGAGATCGTCAGCGACCTCATCGAAGATATGATTCCGCCCAAAATGCGTCGTCACATGGTCATGCTCCTGACGCAAAACGCTCCATTTTACCGCACCCGCCTCACTCCCACAGAGCTCGCCCGCGACAATCTCGTTTTCTCGGCCTACGAACAACAATGGCGCAAACACGGTATCGCCGCCCACATCGTCGGCCTAGATTTCACGGACGAAGACTACTACGATCGCTCGCATCTCGCCGCTGCAGGCGGCCGCAAACTGGCCCGCCTCACCGCCGACTACGTCCGCCAAATCTCCCCGCCATGACGCCCTCCCGCCTCCGCCAATGCGGCGCGCTCACCGCCCGCCTCGCCATCGGTCTCACCATCGGGTTTCTCCTGCACTACCTCCTTTACCGACTCTCGCTTCCCGTGCAGCCCTTCATCTACGTCGCATTCTAGCCCGATCGCCTCTCGCGGTGAATTTCCCCTTCCCGCGTCGATCTCGAACTGCCTGATTCCCCGTTCCACTTCTGCTTTTTCATCACCATGCCCGCCTCGCCCGTCGCCCAACTCCCCGTCGCGCTGCTCGCCGGCGGCCTTGCCACCCGCCTGCGACCGATCACGGAGAAAGTCCCCAAGCTCCTCATCGAAGTCGCGGATGAACCGTTCTTCTCCCACCAAATTCGCCTCCTGAAAAAAGCCGGTCTCACCAAGATCGTCCTTTGCGTCGGCTACCTCGGCGAAAAAATCGTCGAGCTCTACGGCGACGGATCAAAGTGGGGCATCGACATCCAATACTCGTTCGACGGCCCCAAACTCCTCGGCACCGGCGGCGCCCTCATCCAGGCGCTCCCCAAGCTGGGCGACGCCTTCTACGTTCTCTACGGCGACAGCTACCTTCCCATCGATTACCTCGCGGTCGGCGACCATTTTCAAAAGTCCGGTCGCCTCGGCCTCATGACCGTCTTCGAGAATAACGAGCGCTACGACGCCAGCAACGTCGAGTTCTCCGGCGGTGAGATCAAGGTCTACGACAAGAAGCACAAGACGCCCGCGATGCACCACATCGACTACGGACTCGGCCTCTTCCGCGCCGCCGCCTTCGACGGCTTCCCCCGCGACGCCGTCGTCGATCTCGCCGAAGTTCAAAAAGCCCTCGTCGCCCGCCATCAACTTGTCGGCTACGAAATCGGCGACCGTTTTTACGAAATCGGTTCCCACGAGGGCCTCAACGAACTGGACGCCCTGCTTCGCTCTGGGAAGTTCGTCTGACCACCCGGGGGATTTCGCGAAAACCGCGCTCGCCACCGGACTGCTTTGGCGCTCCATTCTGCGTCTTAAAAAAACTCATGTCCTACGCCATCCAACATCTCAAAGAGACCGCCGAAATCGTCGCCAAGCTTGATCCCGTCGCCATCGAAAAGGGCGCGCAGGAACTCGTCGGCGTCCGCAACCGTGGCGGTCGCCTCTTCATCCTCGGCGTCGGTGGCAGCGCCGCCAACGCCTCCCACGCCGTGAACGATTTCCGCAAAATCGCCGGCCTCGAAGTTTACGCTCCCACCGACAACGTCTCGGAACTCACCGCCCGCACCAACGACGACGGCTGGGCCAGCGTGTTCGTGGAGTGGCTCCGCGGTTCCCGCCTCAACGCCAAAGACGCCCTGCTCATCCTATCGGTTGGCGGCGGCAACCTGGAGAAGAACGTCTCCCCCGGTTTCATTTCCGCGATCCAGCTCGCCAAGCAAGTCGGCGCCCGCGTCATCGGCATCGTCGGCAAAGACGGCGGCTACACCGCCACCCAAGCCGATGCCTGCGTCATCATCCCGACGGTAAACCCCAACAATATCACCCCCCACTCCGAAGCCTTCCAAGCCGTGGTCTGGCACCTGTGGGTTTCCCACCCCGACGTGAAAGTGAATCAAACAAAATGGGAATCCGTAGTAGCGGCTCCAGCCCGCTGAATTGTTAATCTTGCATAACGCGGCGATGACCTCGCCGCGTTTTTTTGTTTTTAACCGTTCCGAATCCCTCTCCGCCTACTCGATGTCCGCTCTTCGCCCCGCCGTCTTCCTTGATCGCGACGGCACGCTCAACCTTCAAGTCGTCCGCGCCGGCAAACCCTACCCGCCGGCTACCCTGGCCGAATTCGCGCTTTCCCCCGGTGTGCCCGAGGCTTGCGCCCAACTCGCCGCCGCCGGCTATGTGCTCGTGGTCGCCACCAACCAGCCCGACGTCGGCCGCGGCGACCAAGCCCAATCCGTCGTCGAGTCCATGCACGCGCGGCTCCGCGAACTCGTCCCCGCCATCTCCCACATCGAGGTTTGCTACGCACCCGGCCAAGGCGTCGCGCACGCCGAGGACTATCGCCGTAAACCCGCCCCCGGCATGATCACCGACGCCGCGAGCAATCTCGGCCTCGACCTCGCCCGTTCATGGATGGTGGGTGACCGTTGGCGCGACATTGACTGCGGCCAACGCGCCGGTTTGCGCACCGTGTTTATCGACTTCGGTTACGACGAAGCCCTCCGTGCCGCCCCCGATTTCACCGTCCAGGACTTCACCGCCGCCGCCGCCGTAATCCTGCGCTCCACCCCTCTGCCCGAAAGTAAATCCTTGCCCGCGCCGAACCCCGAAACCTGACTGCCCTCAAAAACCAAAACATGAAATCCCTCGCCGATCTCAAAGTTCAGCTCTACGCCGACGGTGCCGATAAAGCCGGCATTCTCGAACTCTACGCCAAGCCCTACATCAAGGGCCTGACGACCAACCCCAGCCTCATGAAGAAGGCCGGGATAAAAGACTACGAGGCCTTCGCCAAAGACATCCTCCAGACCGTCACGGCGAAACCCATTTCACTCGAAGTCTTCACCGACGACATCGTCGATATGAAACGCCAAGCCCTCATGATCAATTCCTGGGGCGCCAACGTTTACACCAAGATTCCAATCACCAATTCCAAGGGTGAATCCTGCCTGCCCCTCATCAAGGAGCTGGGCCTGCTCGGCGTTAAACTCAATGTCACCGCCCTCCTCACTCTGGCCCAAGTCCGGGGTGTCGCCGAGGCCCTCAATCCCGCCGTGCCCGCCGTCGTCTCGGTGTTCGCCGGCCGCATCGCCGACACCGGCGTCGATCCGATGCCCATCATGCGTGCCAGCGGGGCCCTGCTCACCGAGTTGCCAAAAGCGGAGCTCCTCTGGGCCAGCACGCGCGAGGTTCTGAATCTTTTCCAAGCCGAGGAATCCGGGTGCGCCATCATCACGGTCCCCCACGATATTCTGGGAAAGGCCGCCAAGATGATCGGCTTCGACCTGACCGCCCTTTCGCTGGACACCGTAAAGATGTTCGTCGCCGATTCGAACGCCGCCGGTTTCAAACTCTAAAAAATCCGCATTTACCTCCCCGGCAGACCCGCGCAACGTCGCGGGTCTGCCTTTTTATTTATGTTCCTGCGCCCCCGCCTGACGCTCCTCGCTCTCTTCGCTCTGCTGGCCCTCTCGGCGCCGGCCATTCACGCCGCCAAAATTTCAGATGCCGCCGAGGACGCCGCCGAGGCCAAACGCCTCTTTGAAAACGCTCAAAGCTACGTGGCGAACATCGGCGAAGGACCCTATTCTTACGCCTACATCCAGTTTCACTGGAAACGCTCTCAAGCGAATATCGAGCGCATCCTCCGGGCTTATCCAGGAACCCCCACGGCGCTAAGCCTCGCGGCCGGCCAGCTCAAACTCGGCGAATTCGAACTCACCTACTTCCGTGACCGCGTTCTGTCCCGCCTGGAAGAGAAACGCATCGCCGCTTTCGACGCCGTGAACTGCGCAATTTTCTTATACAACTTTCAAGAAAATCGCCGGGATGCCGACCACTTCGCCGCTTACGGACGGATTCTGGAAGTGTTGTCGCAACAAAAACGCTGGGCCGAAGCGCTCAGGTTTCCGGCCAAAGAAAACGAGCAGGCATTTAAAGCCGCCGCGATTTTTCGCGTGGCGGCCCGGCTCGAGGCCAACGAGATCGTGAGACAACTCCTCGCCGCCACGCCCAAGGAAAACCTCACCGCCACCCGTGCGATTCTCGGCGAAGCGCTCGCCCTGCGCGGCCGCCCGCGCACGGAAATCACCAAACTGCTCGACGAAGATTCCTCCGACCTCGTCAAACTGGGCGTCCTCTCCGGCATGATCGAGCGCGAGGTCGCCATCCAGCGCGCCGCCGCCCTCCGCACGCCGACGAAGAATATCTTCTTGGCCGGCGCTGCCCTCCAACGCCCTGACGTGCGCGACGATGTGCTCACGACCGCGCGAACCTTCTTTCCCGCCGCCTCCTCCGCGTCCACCGAACTGGTCGATGCCTACCGCGCCGCCCTCGGTGCTCAACCCGCATCCTCGGCCCCCACCTCGGTGCACCTCGCATACCTGGAATATCTGGCCGCCTTCGAGAAATTCGACGAGCTCGAAGCCCACCTCTCATCGCGGCTGCCCGCTGCCGCCCGGCAACCCGCCGCTTTGAAGGCGATCGAACTCTATGCCAAAGCCGGACGCGAAACCGACGCTCTTCGCCATCGCGCGCCATTCACCCGCGCCGGCGGCGCCGACGCTCAGAGCGCCGCCCTCGCTGAGTTCCGCGGTCAAATCCACTCTTTGGAAAAGCCGCTCACCGTTCAGCCCAACACTTTTTCCGACCTTTCCATCACCGATCCGTGCGTGCTGGCCCAAGCCATCATGGAGTGGAGCCTCACGCCCAATCGAGCGATCCGCGGCGCCGCTCCCTACGATTCAGTCGTCCGGAAGTTTCTCCCGGGCTTCGCCAATATTCCCGCACCCAAGTCCGATGCCGTGCGCGACGCCTCCAGCGCCCTCAAGCCCTACTAAGCCCGTCTTTCGCTCCGCCTTCCTTTTTGCCCGGTCACTTCCTCCGTCTCTCCTCGCGTGAACATCCTCTTTGTTAACTACGGCGACTTTAAAACGAATAGCCTCAATCACATCGCCGGCTTCGCGAACGCCCTCTGCGCCGCCGGCCACGCCTGCGTCGTCGCCGTGCCCTCCGGCCCCGAGACGATCTCCGCGATCAGCGATCCGCTGTTTATTCCCGCGACCTACGCGGCCGCCCTCGCCAAGCCCGGCCTTTTCCCCGACGCCCGCCCCGCCGACCTCATCCACGCCTGGACCCCGCGCGAGGGCGTCCGCAAATTCGTCCTCGCCTACCAACGGCTGCTCGCGACCCCGGCCCGCGTCATCATTCACCTCGAGGACAACGAGCGCCATCTCATCGAGGCCTACACCGGGAAACCGTTCTCCGAGCTCCGCACCGCCAGCCCGCACGACACGGACTGCTGGCTCGTCGACGGCCTGCCTCACCCGCTTCGCCACGAAAGTTTTCTCCGCGTCGCAGACGGTATCACCCACATCGTCGACCGCTTGAAGGAGCACGTCCCCACCGGTATCCCCACTCAACTCCTGCCGCCGCCGGTCGATTTCAACCTCTATCGGCCCACCGCCCCGGACGCCGCACTGCGCCTCGAGCTTGGCTTACGCCCGGAGGAGAAAATCATCGTTTTCACCGGCTCCAACACCTTCGCCAACGAGCCCGAGATGCGCGAACTCTACCTCGCCGTCGCCCTGCTCAACCAACGCGGCACGCCCACCCGCCTGATCCGCACCGGCTTCAATTCACCGACCTTTCTCGCCTCCCTCGCCTTCGATTACCACGCCTTCGTCCTTGATCTCGGTTTCGTCGGGAAATCAAAACTGCCCCAGCTGCTCGCACTCGCCGATGTGCTCGTGCAGCCCGGCCGCGCCGGATCGTTCAACGACTTCCGCCTCCCTTCGAAACTCCCGGAGTTTCTCGCCGCCGGCAAACCGGTCGTGCTCCCGCCGACCAATCTCGCCCTGCTGATGCAAGACGGCCGCGAAGCTGTATTCTTGAAAACCGGCGCGCCCGAGGAAATCGCCGCCACCTGCCAACGCCTCTTCACCGACCCCAAACTCTGCGCCACGCTCGGCAAAAACGCCGCCGCCTTCGCCCGTCGCCACTTCGATTCGGCGGCCAACACTCAAGCCCTCACCGCGTTTTACACCGCGACCCTCGCGCGCCCGCCCCTCGCCGACTGGTCCGCCGCCCGCGATCCCTTCGCCAGTGAGACCGAACTCCTCACCGCCCGCCTCCAGGCCCTCGCCCCTGCCACACTCGCGCCCGAGTTCGATCATCTCGCCCTGTTGCTCCGCGACCTTGAACTTTCCCTCGACGCCACCCGCGGTCTCCAAGCCCGCGAGCTCACCGCCAAATCCTCCGCCCTCGCCGAGGCCCAGCGCCAGTATGAACTCACTGCGCAACACGCCCGGAATCTGGAGCTTAATAATTTAGAAGCGCAGCGACTGTCCCGCGACCACATCGGGCAACTTGAGGCCGGCCACCGCCAAACCGAGACCCACGCGAGCAACCTCGCCCGCACCCTCGAGGCCGCCGAGGTTAGTCTCGCCCAAGTCACCGCCGCCCGTGACCAAACCGCCGCCCACGCCGCCAATCTCGAAAAAGCCCTCATCGAGACGCGCCACCACGCCGACGCCCACGTCGCCCAGCTCGAGGCTGCACATACCGCCACACGACACCACGCCGACAATCTCGAAAAAACCCTCATCGAGACGCGCCGCCACGCCGCCGCTCACGCCGCCCGGCTCGAAGCTGCACATGCCGCCACTCGCCAACACGCCGAAAATCTGGAAAAGGCCCTCGACACCCTCCGCTCCCAGTTCGCCCGCAGCGAAACCCAGCGGCACCAAGCTGAGACGCTGCTCGCCGCCGCGCGCAAACAGATGACCGCCCTCGACCTCGAGATTGATCGGCTCGAGGGCGTCCGGGGCCAACTTCATAACCAGATCGATTTCGCCCACCATCAGATAAACGAGCTCCGCGCCCAAGGTGCCGCTCTGGCCGACTCCAGCGCCCAAGCCATCGCCCAAGTCGGCGAACGCCTCCGCGACCAACTCGCGACCATCCGCCAACGCGAAGACGTCATCCGCCAACGTGACGAGAAAATCCGCCAGCTCCAGTCCAGCTTCTCGTGGCAAGTAACGGCTCCTCTCCGCTTCCTCCGCCGCAAGTTCCTCGATCCCCGCCGCCCAGCCCCGCCACTCGCGCCGGCCGATTCCTCGCCGCTCCCGAAGCCCGAACTGCCCGCGCTGCCCACGCATCTCACCGCCTTTCACGCGCCCGCCCAGCGCGCTCTCCCCTACAGCGTCGATTACCCCAACCGCTGGGGCTTCGCTCCCCGCAAGCTCTCCCTCCGCGGCTGGTGCTTCGCCGACGATGGCACTTCGCTCAAAAACATTCGCGCCATCATCAACGGTCGCTCCTACCCCGGCACCTACGGTCTCAAACGCATGGATGTCCTCGCCTCCGTCCGCGACCGCCCCCAGGCCGAATACTGCGGCTGGAAGGTCGAAGTCGAACTCCGGGACGGTGACACGCACATCGTCCTCGAGGTCGGCGACCACGAGGGCCGCTGGCAGGTTTTCTTCAAAAACGACCTCAACGTCGGCGCCGGTTTCGATGTTGCCGAGCTCACCTCCTACGAACGCTGGGTGACGACCTACGACACCCTCACCAACGAACGTCTCAGCGCCCAACGCGAAAGCAGCCGCCACCTCCCACGCCGTCCGCTCATTTCCGTTCTCGTCCCCGTCTACAACACCCCGGAAAAATGGCTCACCAAAGCCATCGCCTCCGTCGGCGAGCAAACCTACTCCAATTGGGAACTCTGCCTCGCCGACGACGCTTCAACCGCGCCCCACGTCCGCCCGCTGCTTGAGCACTACGCGGCCGCCGATCCCCGCATCAAAGTCTGCTTCCGCGAAAAAAACGGTCACATCTCCGCCGCGTCCAACTCCGCCCTTGCCCTCGCCACCGGCGACTTCATCGCCCTGCTCGATCACGACGACGAGCTCACGCCTCACGCGCTCTACGAGATCGCGATGGCGCACAACGCCGATCCCACCGCCGATTTCTTCTACTCCGATGAAGACAAAATCGACGAGGAAGGCCACCGCCACGAGCCCTACTTCAAACCCGACTTCTTGCCCGACCTCTTTCTCGCGCAAAACTACACGTCGCACCTCACCGTCTATCGCGCCTCGCTGATGCGCCAAGCCGGCGGCTTTCGCCTTGGCTACGAGGGCTCGCAAGACTGGGACCTCGCCCTGCGCGTCGTCAGCCTGATGCCTGATTTTTCGAAGATCCGCCATATTCCGAAAGTTCTCTATCACTGGCGCGCGATTCCCGGCTCCACCGCCCTTCTCTCCAGCGAGAAGAATTATCCGGTCAAAGCCGCCCACAAAGCCCTCACCGATCACTTCGCCCGCCTCAAGCAGCCGGTGGAACTCATCCCCGTCCCCGGCGATCACTGGCGCGTCAAATATCCGCTGCCCGCCCAACCGCCGCTCGTCTCGCTTCTCATCCCCACGCGCAACGGCCTGAAGTTTCTCAAAACCTGCGTCGACAGCATCCTCGAAAAAACAACTTACCCGAACTACGAGATCCTGATCGTGGACAACGGTTCCGACGATCCCGCCACGCTCGATTATTTCAAAACGGTCGCCGTCAGTAAATCTGTCCGCGTCGTTCCCTTCAACGCTCCGTTCAATTACAGCGCGATCAACAACTTTGCGGCGAAGCAGGCCAACGGCACCATCCTCGGCCTGCTCAACAACGACCTTGAAGTCATCCACGCCGACTGGCTCGACGAGATGGTGGCCCAAGCCTTGCGCCCGCAGATCGGCTGCGTCGGCGCGATGCTGTATTACCCCAACGACACCATCCAACACGCCGGCGTGATCATCGGCCTCGGCGGCGTCGCCGGCCACGCCTTCCGCGATTTCCCCCGCAACACCGAAGGCGTCTTCAACCGCGCGCGTCTCGTCCAAAACTACGGCGCCGTCACCGCCGCGTGTCTCGTTATCCGCAAAGAAGTCTTCGACCAGGTCGGTGGTCTCGACGAAAAATCTCTCGCCGTCGCCTTCAACGACGTCGACTTCTGCCTAAAAGTCCGCGCCGCCGGTTACCTCAATCTCTGGACGCCGTTCGCCGAACTTTACCACCACGAATCGGCCAGCCGCGGCGTCGAAGACACGCCCGAGAAACATGAACGTTTCCGCGGCGAGGTCGAGACGATGATGCAGCGTTGGGAGCAAGAGCTGAAGCACGACCCCGCCTACAATCCGAACCTCACGCTCGAATTGACCGACTTCACCCTCGCCGCGCCCCCGCGCCCCTGGGCGCCATAGAGCCAAGTCGGATGCGCCTTTCCCGCCGAGCTGCCGCTCCATGCTAGCTGCCCTCGACACCCCGCTCGCCGACGCTCCGTGCGACCCGCTCGCTCTACCGGTCGAGGGCTGGATCTACCTCGGCGCGGACCAGTCGAGCATCGTCTCTGTCGAGGCACTGCTCAACGGCGTCTCCATCGGTTCGACCACGCACCTCACTGTGCGCGCCGACGTCAACGCCACCCACGCCTTACCCCCGACGGCCGCCACGGCCTTTCGTTTCTTCGGCTACGCCGCCCAACCCAAATTCGGTGGCGCCGGTCGCTTCGCCGTCCTCGTGCACCTCAGGGACGGCGGCCCTCCCATCACGCTCGTCGAGCATTCAATTCACGTGATCTACCGGGACCACCGCCAGAATCCCTTCGGCGTTCTCCTCACGCCTGAGCTCATCGCCCTCCACAACCGCGAACACATCTACGGCTCCGGTCCCTCGCTCGCCGTCGGCAGCGGCGAGATGCTCACCCTTGCCCAACGCTACCTCGGACCACCTCCCCTCCGCGTGGTCGATGTCGGCTGCGGCCTCGGCTGGTATGGCACCCGACTCCGCGCCGCCGGCTACGACTGGCATGGCGCCGAGATGAAACCCACCGATTGCGCCGCCCTCGCCGCCGCCGGGTTGCCGCACACCCAGGTTGACGGTTCCGGCCTGCCGTTCACCGACGGCGCATTCGACGCCGCACTGTGCATCGAAGTGCTCGAACACATCGCCGAGCCCCGCGCCTTCCTCGCCGAGATCCGTCGCGTCGCCCCCGGCCGGCTGATCGTCTCCGTGCCCAACGCCGAGCTCATCGCCTACCTGCACGACTACCTCGCGGTGCCGTGGCACATGCTCGAGGCCGACCATAAAAATTTCTTCACGCGCTGGAGCCTGGGCGCGTTGCTCCGCGAGTTTTACCCTCACGTCGAGGTCGGTTTTCACACCGTCCATCCGCTCAAGACCCCCGAGGGCACCCCAGCCTACTACAATCTGTTCGCCGTCGCCCGGTCCTGACCGTTTTGATCACGTCCCCCGCTTCGTCCGTGCTCAAAAAAATCTTCGCCACGTTCTCACCCGCCGTGTTCGCCTGCTGCCTGTTTGCGTTCATTCTCGGCGTGCGCTGGACCGTGTTTCACCGCTACGGCATGACGATGCCCGAGTGGGATCAATGGGACGCCGAGGGCCTCCAGCTCCTCGCGCCGTGGTATAACAACGACCACTTTCTCCGCGCCCTTTTCACTCCGCACAACGAGCACCGCGTCGTCCTCACCAAGCTCCTCAATCTCAGCCTCACCCTCGCCAACGGCCATTGGGACCAGCGCCTCGAAGCGGTGTGCAACGCCCTTTTCCCGGCGACGATCGCCGTCTCCTTTTTTATCCTCGCCCGTCTCCACCTCGACCGCCGTTGGCTCGCGCCGTTCACCGTCCTGCTCGGCTTCATTTTCGCTTTCCCGTTTGCGTGGCAAAACGTCCTCGGCGGCTTCCACTCACAGCAGTTTTTTCTGGTCGGTCTCGCTCTCATCGCCATCGCCATGTTGCCATTTAACGCCCCGTTCTCCCGCCGCTGGTGGCTCGGCGCCGCCGCCGCCGCTCTCGGCCTGTTCAGTATGGCTTCCGGTCTCTTCGGCGCCGTCGTCGTCATCGGCCTAGTCGGCGTGCAATGGCTCCGGCGCGAGCGTACGTTCAACTCTGCTCTACCCACGCTCGTATTGGGCACCGCCGTCGCGCTGGCGGGCTGGTTCAGCCGCTACGAGTTTCCTCCGCACGATGTGCTGAAGGCGGAAAACTTCCGCGACTTCGCCTTCACGATCATCCAAAGCCTCCAGTGGCCCGCGCCGTCGAGTCCTTGGTTTGCCCTGATCCTTTGGCTGCCGTGGACCTGGCTCGTTTTCCGTGCCGTGTTTTCCCCGCGCCCGCTCACCGCTCCTTCCCGCGCGTTCGGCTATTTCATTCTCGGCCTCGGCGTCTGGGTCTGGCTCCAGCTCGTCGCCACCGGTTACGCCCGCGGCGCCGGCGGCCCGGCGCCGGCCTCGCGCTACATCGACACCTTGGTCTTCGGCATCATCGCCAACGCCCTTGCCCTCGTCTGGCTGGCCACTCCCGAGCTGCTGTCCCGCACCGCCCGCCGCATCCTCGCGATCGCCGCACTCGCGTGGGTCGTTATCTTCGTTTGGGGTGCGCGATCCGAGCTCACCCGCATCTTCGTCATCGAGCTCCCGCCCGTGAAAGTCTACCACGACTACTGCGAGATCAACGTGCGCAACTATCTTTATACCGGCGACACCCAGCACCTTGATCACGACGAAATTCCCTACCCCGGCGCCGGTGCGTTTCTTGTTCGCATCGGCATCCCCGCCCTCCGCGCCGTGATGCCGGCCACGGTCCGCCCGCCCCTGCCCATCACCGCCGGGCGTTCCACCTTCGCCCCGTCCGATCCGAAGAATCTCGACCTTCCTGCCCCCGGGCTTTCCCCGTCCACCTATCCGCTGATCTATCGTCAAACGTGGGGCTCCTTCGCCGCCGACGCCGCCTCCAACCCCCGTGAGTTCACCAGCGCCCCCATTCGGGCTCCTTTGGGTGCTTGGTTAAAATTTGAGACCGCCGGCGCGGCCGGCACCCCGGGCACCACCCTTGAACTGCGCGACGCCGCCACCGGCATTCCTCTCGCCTCGATCGTCCCCGACCAGACTCCCGGCGACACGTGGCGGGCCGCTTACGTCCGCGCTCCCGCAGGTGCTTTCGTGATCTACGCGCACACCCCCGACTCCGCCCGCTGGCTCGCCTTCTCCGAACCCATCGAGCTGGCCTCCGGCTCCTATTGGGCCTGGCAACTCACGAAAAACGGCCAACTCGTCGCCACGCTCGCGTTGGCCCTCGCCCTGCTAACCGCTGTCGCCGCCTTCGTCCTCCGCCGACTGCTTCCGATCTCTCAACCTTCATCGCTCAACGCTCAACCTTAAGATGTCCCTTACCCGTTTCTCCGTCGCCCCGCTCCACACGCTCACCCGCACCCTCGCCGCCGTCGCGATGGGCCGCGAACTCCCCGATCAAGTCCTCACCGGCGCACGCCTGCTTTCAACTTACACCGAGCGCCTCCACGCCGACCGCGAGATCTGGCTGAAGGCCGGCCGCATCGCCGCCGTCAAACCCGCCGGCACCGCCAGAAAAATTTTCCCGAAGCTCGCCCGCGCCAAATTCTTCGATGCTGCCGGCGGCATCCTCGCCCCCGGCCTCGTCGATCCGCACATCCACATCGAGAGCTCGATGATGACCGCGTGCGCCTACGCCGAGGGCGCTCTGCTCAACGGCACGACGACGATTTTCTGCGACAGCCATGAAATCGGCAACGTCTGCGACTCCGCCGGCATCGAGTGGATGCTGGAGGATGCCCGCCAAGCCCCGCTCTCCATTTTCCTCACGGTCCCCTCCACCGTGCCCGCGACCTCGCCCCAATTCGAAACCGCCGGCGGCGATCTCACCGCCGCCAAAATCGGCAAGCTCTTCGACCGCTACCCGGAGGCCGTGGCCCTCGGCGAGAAAATGGACTTCGTCCAAGTCGCCATGGGCGACCCTCGCAGCCACGCGATCATGGCCGCCGCCCTCAAACGCGGCCGCCCCATCTGCGGCCACATCTACGGCCGCGAATTCGTCACCGCCGGCGCCGCCTCCGGCATCACCGACACCCACGAAGCCATCGACCGCGAGATCGGCGACGATTTCCTTGAAGCCGGCGTTTGGATCTTCCTCCGCGGCGGCCCGCCCACGACTCCTTGGCACTCGCTCCCCCACGCGATCAAGGCCGTCACCGAGCTCGGCGCCAACCCCAAGCGCGTCTGCGTCTGCACCGATGACCGCGACGCCGATGATCTTTTCCTTTTCGGCCTCGACTGGGTTGCCCGCCAAGCCGTCGTCGCCGGCCTCAAACCCACGACAGCATGGAGCTTGGGTTCCCTCCACCCCGCCACCCGCTACGGTATGGACGGCGAGATCGGCGGCCTCGCTCCGGCCCGCCGGGCCGACATCGTCCTGCTCAACGACGCCCTCGAGCCCCAATGCACCTGGTATGGCGGCGAACTCGTCGTCAAAAACCGCAAGATCACGCCGCTGCTCGATCGCGCCCTTTCAAAACGCTACCGCTACCCCCGCGCGGCCTACCAAACGGTCAAGCTTCCCGCCAAAAAGCTCACTCTCACCCCCGCGCTCCCGACCGCTCCCGTCACCGCCAACGTCATCCGCACCGCTCTCCCCGGCATCATCCTCTTCCACGAAAAAGTCGCTCTCGCCCCGAAGCCCGGCGAGACGTGGGCCGATCTCTTCACCCAGCATCGCCTGTGCTTTGTTACGATCGTCGAGCGCCACGGCAAATCCGGCGCCGTCGCCCACGGTCTGCTCCAAGACTTCAACCTCAAGGCCGGCGCCGTCGCCAGCTCGGTCGGCCACGATGCCCACAACATCATCCTCGCCGGCACCAACGAGGCCGACCTCCAACTCGCCCTCGCCACCGTCAAAAAACTGCGTGGCGGCGTCTGCGTCGTCCGCGACGGTAAAGTTCTCGCCCAAGTCGCCCTCCCGGTCGCCGGCCTCATTTCCGATCTTCGCGCCACCGCCGTGGCCAAGGAAACGACCAAGCTCAAGCAGGCGTGGTTGGCCGCCGGTTGCACTCTGCCTTACATGGGTTTCAACCTGATCCCGCTGTCGGTCATCCCGGAGATTCGCATCACCGACCGCGGCCTCGTCACCGTCCCGGGGATGCAGCAACTTCCGCTGTTCGAACCCGGAAGCATCGCCGCCCCCGGCCGCACCGCTTAAGGAGCACAAACTGACCCCTGCGCCCGCTCCGGGTCTGCACCCGTCCTGACATCATCCCGAAAAAAATCCTCGGACAGTGGCACATCGTGTGCTTTTCCTTTCACGCCTACGCACACACCAAACCATGATTAAAAACAAACTTCACGCCCTGCTCGCGGCCCTCGCGACTGCCGGTCTTTCCGCACCGCTCGCGGCCCAAACCGCTCCTGCACCCGCCGCCGCCACCGACGCCGTTCGCATGGAAAAATTCGAAGTCAGCGACGTGCCCATCGAGCAGCAAATCGTTCCCACGTCCCGCCCTTTCAATTCCGTCTTCGGGATCGACCGCAGCATTTTGGATACGCCGCGCAACGTCACCATCATCTCCCGCGAGCAGCTCACCGCCATCAACATCCAAGATGTGCGCGACTTCTCCAAACTCACCGCCAGCTCCTACACCCGGAGCAATTTCGGCGCCCCCACCACCCCCGACATCCGCACGCAGATCGCCGACACCTACTCGAACGGCATGCGCATCGGCCTTTCGAGCAACGGCAACGGCATGCCCGTGAACTTCAACGCCGTTGAATCGGTCAACATCGTCAAGGGTCCTGCCACCGCCGTTTACGGTGCCTCCCAATATGTCGGCGGCTACGCCGACTACGTGACCAAGCGCCCTTCCTTCGACAGCCGCAAGGGCACCGTCTCGGTCACCATCGGTTCCTACGATCAATACCGCTGGACCGCCGACTACAACGTTCCCGTCGATGCCAAGACCGCCTACCGCGTCAGCTACTCCGGCGAACAGTCCGGCAGCTACTACGTCGATGGCCACAAGAACACGCAGGCCCTCTACGCCGCCCTCACCCACCGCGCGAGCGACAAGTACGAGATCTTCGTGAACTCCGAAGCCTTCTACGGCGACTACGTCGAGAACTTCGGCATCAACCGCGTCACCCAGGACCTCATCGACAACGGCAACTACATCACCGGCGTGAACAACAATCCGGCGCCGAACTTCTCCGGCGGCGCCTTCCTTGGTTACCGCGACTCCACCGGCGCTCCGATCACGTTCTCCAATATCAACGTCGTCGCCGGCACGCCCGCCCCTATCTCCGATCCGCAGAATTCCCGCTGGGTTGTTTCCGGCTTTCCCGCGGTCAACCGTATCACCGTCGGACCCACCGTTAAGATCGACCGCAGCAACCGCACGCTGAAACCCGGCGACCATTCCTTCGGTTTCAGTTACAACGGCCAAGCGATCCAGACCTTCACCCCGTCGCCCGACTTCGCGATCGGCAACAACAGCTTCCTCCGCTACGTCCGCCGCAGCACCCTGTCCTCCTACTCCTACTCCGAGATCATCGACCCAAGCTGGAGCTTCGAGAATCGCACCGAGTTCCGCGTCACCAAGGGCGCCTTTTCGTCCAACAGCGGTCTCGGCCTTCGCTACCAATACGTCGCCGCGTTCAACGATTTCTTCAACGAACCCGCCAACGTCTGGGACCTGACGAAAGACCACAATTTCATCAACTACTTCAACTCGGTAAACTCGCCGAGCCCGTTTACTCAAGTCCCCGTCCCCGGCTGGTCCGGCCGCTACTACACGCCCGACAACGGCGACTCCGGCGAATCCAAGGTCTTTACGACCTCCGCCTTCAGCCAGAATAGCTACAAGGTAAACGACCAACTCACCCTCGACGCCGGTGCCCGGGTCGACCTGATGTCGATCAAGTATCGCGATTTCGCCGGCTTCCTCCCCGGTGACAGCGTCATCGTCGGCCTGCCGAACTACAACCTGAGCGCCAGCTACAAAGTCACCAAAGACCTCGGCACCTACGTCACCTACAACTACAGCCAGAATCCGGTCGGCGCAGTCGGCAACGGCGGCGGTTTCACCACCGGCGGTAACCGCAACTTCTCCAACGCCGCCCTCCGCGGCGAGGCGATCCTCACCGAGGCCGGAGCTAAGTATTCCTTCGGCGGCGGCAAGGGCTTCATCGGCGGCGCAATCTTCCAGCAAAACCGCGAGCAGCTCCAACTGGACCGCTCGGTCCGGAAGTTTGAAACCAAGGGCTTCGAGGTCGAAGTGAACTACCAGCCCACCAAGAATCTCTACACCACCTTCGGCTACTCCTACCTCGACTCCGTCGTCAACGGCGCCGAGTTCGATGTCGGCAACACCTCGCTCACGTCGCCCACCAGCCGCTACTTCATCTTGGCCCCCGGCAAAGACTATCGCCGCCAAGGCGTACCGCGGAATCTCTTCAACGCGAATACGACCTACAAGTTCACCAACGGCTTCGGTCTCACCGGCGGTATCGTCGCGACCAGCGATATCCTCAACAACGTCGTCGGCACCCTCGTGATTCCAGCGCAATACACGCTCGATGTCACCGGGTTCTACTCGACCAAGGAATACGAGGTCCGCCTCGCGATCATCAATGCCACCGACCAAAAAAATTGGAGCGCACCCAATGCCGTCTACGGCAACGAGTCCATCATCGCCGATCTCCCGATCCGCGCCGAGCTGACCCTCAAGCATAAATTCTAACCGGCTCCCGCCGTCCCCCAAGGCCGCCCCTCACCGGGCGGCCTTTTTTGTAGGCGCGGGTTTACCCGCGATCTCGTTCGTCGCCGTCGTCCGTCACGCCCCAAGCCTGGCCCCCCAGTCGCCCTCCCCAATGCCCACCCACGCCCTTTCTCGCACCCGGCTGGCGGAGAGATAATTTCTTGTCGCGCCTGCGCCGCTTCCCCGACACTTCGGCCTCCGGATGAAGTCTTTTCTATCGCTGCCCAACCTTCTCGCCGCCGCTCTCTTGAGCATCGTCGTCTCCATCCCGTTTCTGCCCTTCGCCGCTCCGGTCAAGACCCAGTTCCGCTTCGAAATCACCGCCACGAACGCCACCGCCGCTCTGCCCCAGCTTTTCTTCGATGTCGGCCGCGGGATCAACGAAGCTGACTCCGCCCGCGAAAGCCTCGTTGGCGGGACGGCTCCTCAGGTCCTGAGCTTTCCCCTGCCGGCCGGCGACTATCGCGGGTTCCGCCTCGATCCGCTTGATCGCGCCGGCAAGATCACCCTCACGCAGGCCCTCATTCGCGGCGCCGACGGCCGGGTCGTGCGCCGCTTCGCCCCGGATGACTTCGTCCCCGAAAACCAAATCGCGACCCGATCCGTCCAGGGCGAAACCCTCGAACTCGTGACCGAGCCGGCTGCCATCGATCCCATCTTGGGATTGAAGGTCGCGGCTCCTTTCACGCTTCAGTCCAGCCTCTCTGAAAACCTTCGCTCCCTCGCCCTGCGGGCGTTGCCCACCTTGGCCGTTCTGCTAGGTCTGGTTTGGTTGTTCCGCCGCTCGCTCGACCGATTCAGTCGCGTCTGGACTTGGCTCGCCGCCCGCCCGGCCCGCGCCGTCGCAATCGGCGCGGTCATCGCCGTCGTCGCCAGCAGCTACCCGGTCATCTTTCTCGGCAAAAGCATCGTCGCACCCAACAACGGCACGCTCCTGCTTTACGAAGATTTCCCCACGCTCCCCGGTTATCGCGACCGCGCGGTCGGGGCTCACTCTGGCGCCGATATCGGCGCGATTATGTGGCAACATATCCCGCTTTCCATGCTCCAGCACGAAGCGCTTTTCCGCGACGGAGAGCTCCCACTCTGGAACCGCTACAACTCCGCGGGCACCGTCCATTTGGGCCAAGGTCAATCGATGTTCGGCGACCCGTTGCATTTTTTCGTGATCGCAGCCAACGGCGCGACGTGGGCGTGGGACCTCAAATACCTCGCCGCAAAATGGCTGCTCGCCTGCGGCCTTGGTCTTTGCGTGCTGCGTCTCACCAGCCACCTGCCCGCCGCGTTGCTCGTCGCTTTCGCCGCCAACTTCGTGGGCTTTTTTCCATTCCGGCTGAACCACCCGGCATTTTTCAGTTTCTGCTATGCGCCGTGGGTGCTCTACGCTTGGTTGCGGATTGCCTCAGCTCCACACTGGACCGGCGCCGCCCGCTGGTCTGCCGCGCTCGTCCTCGCCAACTGGACCCTCATGAACAGCGGCACGGTGAAGGAGGCTTACATGTTGCTGCTTACGCTCAACTTCGCCGGAGCCTGCGCTCTGCTGGTTTCGTTACTCGCCCCACGGGAGCGCATGCTGCGCTTCGGTCTCGCCGGCGTGGCCGGGATAATTCTCATCTGCCTGTCAGCTCCGGTCTGGCTCACCTTTCTCGACGCGCTGAAAAACTCCTACACCGGCTACAACGTCCCCACCGCATTCCAACTGCCACCGAGTCTCGGCTTGGGTTTCTTCGACGAAATTCTGCTGCGCCCATTCTGGGTGAACGAGACGGTCTACAATCCCTCGGCCAACTTTCTCGTTCTTACCGGTGTACTCGCTTTTTTGGTCTATTTGCGCGGCGCCGTCGTAAATCGGCTCGTCCTCGGTCTTGCTTTCGCGGCCGTGCTCCCGGGGTCGATCGTCTTTGGTTTGATTCCGCCACTCTGGATAGCCCAACTCCCGTTCCTCGGTAACGTTTCACACATCGATAACTCCTTCGGGGTTGGCCTCATTTTGCTGTTGATCGTGCTGGCGGGCGTCGGTTTCGCCGCAGCGTCCGCCCGCCTCGCACGGCCCGAGGGTCGCGGCGATCTCGCCATCGCCAGCCTGTTGTTATTCGCCTTGGTTTTACCCTACATCGCCCACCGGCAGACCATCCAGCGCAGCACCTATTCCTACCTGCACTGGGGCCAGACGCTCCCCTACAGCCCGTTCGTCTGGGGCAGCTTGCTCGTCCTCCTCGTCGCGGCCGTCGGGTTCATGCTCGTCTCGCGTCGCATCCTCACCCGGGGCCCCTCGACTGCGACCGTGCTCGTCGCCGTCACCTGCATCACCGTCATGCTCTGGCGCCACGGTTGGCACGCCGGAGTCGGCTTTGAGGGCCGAGTCGTCGCCCCGATGGTCCGCGCCGATTTCCACGCCAAATCTCCCGCAATCGGAGCCCTGCGTGCTGATCAAAAAAACGAACCCAGCCGCGCGTTCGGTTTTCAGGGCAACTTCTTCCCGGGATGGACTGGCGTCTACCGCCTCGAGGGCATCCACGGCCCAGATGCCTTGGTCAACCCCCGCTTTCGGGAACTGATCGAAGCCTGCGGCTTCGAACGCATCTGGGATTGGCGCCTCTATCAGGAATTTTCGAAATTTCCTCCGCTGCATCGTTTCTACGACGTTCTCAACGTCCGCCACTACCTCGACTACCGGAGCAACCAAGGCCTGCTCGGCGCTCAGTTGACGCCCGTCTTCATCGGCGACCTCGACGTCTACCGCAGCGAAACCACCTGGCCTCGCGCCTTCTTCACCGACCGCCTTGCCCCCTACGCCACCCCCAAAGACTTCGCCCAACTCATCGCCTCGGGCGACGGCCGCCCCTTTGCCGCCATGCAGAGCAATGATCCGCTCTTTCGCCGCGAAATCCCCACCGAACTCGCCAGTCGCACGGTCACTCCCGCCCGCAATTACCGGCTTACCGCCAACACAACCGCTCTCGAAATCGACGCTTCCGGACCCGGCCTGGTGGTGCTCACCGAGGCCTGGCTTGATCGAGATTTCCGCGTCACTCTTAACGGCCGGCGCGTTGATTATCTGCGCGTCAACCACGCCTTCAAAGGCGTTGTCATCCCCTCTGCCGGTTCGCATCGCATCGAGTTCACCTATCGCCCCCGTCGCTTCGCCCTCTCGCTCAATCTCGCCGGGCTCGGCCTGATCCTCTTGGCCGGTTCCTGCTACCTCGTTCGCCGCGCCGAACGGTCCGCGGCAGCCTCTGCCAGCCGCGCTGGGCGCCGCGCATGAGGCCCGTCGCCGCCCCGCCCGTTTGCCGCTGCTGCGGCTCCGCCGCCGTGCGTTCCCGCGGATCAAAGCGCGGCACTTTCATCACCCAGGATTTTGCCTACCTCAGCTGCGCCACCTGCGGATATCTCTTCGTCGATCCGTTCGCCGGTTATGAAATCTACAACGACGACTACTACCGCGGCCGCGGTCCCGACCCCTACGTCGACTACGCCTCCGAATACACCGACTACCGCGCGACCGATCGCATCCTTGAGTTCGAAGACCTTGTCCGTCTCGCGTCCGTCTATTTCTCCGCCGCCCCTCGCTCGGATTCACCGCTCCGGTGGCTCGACTTCGGTTGCGGGGCCGGCGGCCTGCTCAAGTTTCTCTCCGCCCGCAAAACTCTTTCCGTGTCCGGCCGCGCCCGACCCGTCGAAGTCACGGGACACGATGTTGGCTCCTACGCCGATCTCCTGCGCACCCGCGACGGTTTCCGTATCCTAAATCTCGACGCCATCCGTGACCTGCCCGATCACCAGTTCGACGTCATCAGTCTCATCGAGGTCATCGAACACATCGAATATCCCGATCCCGTCATCGCCCTCGCGGCGCGCCTGCTTCGACCCGGTGGCCTCCTGCTTTTGACCACCGGCAATAACGATTGCCCCGTTGCTCGCCGCACCGGCCTGGCCAACCGCTACTACCTGCCGGAGATTCACGTTGGCATTTTCAATCCCCATTGCCTGCGCACGATCTACAAACGCCACGGCCTGATCCCGCACCACGTGCGCTATTCGGGTGTGGTGAAATTCAAAGTCATCAAGAGCCTCGTCCATCCCGGCCGCCGCCGGATCGCCCGCATCGCGTTGAAATTCCCCCCGCTGGTCCGCCTCATCGACCTCGCCTACGGCGTCTCAGCAATGCCTTGCGCCACAAAACCCCTTCTCTAAATCACCCTCCTTCATGTCGTCAAACGCGCCCGTCTCGCTTCCTCTGCCGCACCGCACGCTCTCGGTGATCGTGCCCATTTTCAACGAAGCCGCGACGCTCCGCACCGCCCTCGACGCCATTGTGGCCAAAACGGTCGCCGGCTGGGACCTCGAGCTCATCTTCGTCGAAAGCAACTCCACCGATGGCTCCCGCGCGATCGTCGAGACCTACCGCACCGAGCCCCGGGTTACGCTCATCTTCGAAGATAAACCTCGCGGCAAAGGCCACGCCGTCCGCAACGCGCTCGCCCGCGCCACCGGCGAATTCATCCTCATCCAAGACGCGGATCTCGAATACTCCCTCGACGACTACGAGAAACTTCTCCTCCCGCTCGCCGCCGGCACGCACACCTTCGTGCTCGGCTCGCGCCACAACCCTGGCGATGGCTTCGCTATGCGGAGGTTCAACGACCAACCGCTCCACGCCTTTATCCTCAACACCGCCCACTGGACCTTCACCCTTTTGATCGACATCTCCCTCGGCATTTGGCTCAAGGATCCTTTCACGATGTATAAAATTTTCCGCCGCGACGCGCTGCAAGGAATCACGCTCACGTGCAACCGCTTCGATCTCGACTGGGAACTTCTGATCAAGCTCATCCGCGCCGGCCACCGCCCGATCGAGATCCCGATCAGCTACAATTCGCGCTCGTTCAAGGAAGGGAAAAAAATCCGCATGTTCCGCGACCCCCTCACTTGGCTTGTCGCTTGGGCCAAGTCCCGCTTCGGTCCGCTTTGATTTTTCGTCAGCCCCATGTCCAAAACCCTGCTCGTCACCGGCTCCTCCGGCCTCATCGGCTCCGAGGTTTGCGTCTACTTCGCCCGCGAACTCGGCTACACCGTCCACGGCGTCGATAACAACCAGCGCGCCGTCTTTTTCGGCCCTTCCGGCGATACGCGCTGGAATCAAAACCGCCTCGCCGCCGACCTGCCCGGCTTCGTCCACCACGAGCTCGATATCCGGGACCGCGCCGGCGTCCTGGCCTTGGTCAAGACGGTCAAGCCATCCGTCATTGTCCACACCGCCGCGCAACCGTCCCACGACCGCGCCGCGGCCATCCCTTTCGACGACTTCGACACCAACGCCGTCGGCACCCTCAATTTTCTCGAAGCCGCCCGCCAAGCCGCGCCCGAATCTCCGTTCGTCCACATGTCGACGAACAAGGTCTACGGCGACGCCCCCAACCGCATCGCCCTCACCGAGCTCGCCACGCGCTGGGACTACGCCGATCCCGCCTACGAGCACGGCATCGCGGAGACATTTACCATCGACCAGTCGAAACACTCTCTCTTCGGCGCCAGCAAAGTTGCCGCCGATGTCATGGTCCAGGAATACGGCCGCTACTTCGGCCTGCCCACCTGCGCCTTGCGCGGCGGTTGCCTCACCGGCCCCAACCACACCGGCGTCGAGCTCCACGGATTCCTTTCCTACCTCGCAAAATGCAACCTCGAGGGCCGCGAATACCGCGTCTTCGGTTACAAGGGCAAACAGGTCCGCGACAACATCCACTCCCTCGACGTCGCCCGCTTCATGGCCGCCTTCGTCGCCGCCCCACGTGCCGGCGAGGTCTACAATCTCGGCGGCGGCAAGGCCAACAGCACCTCCATCCTCGAAGCGTTTAAGATCGCGGAGAAATTCACCGGCCAAGCCCAAGTCCACACCTACGTAAACGAGAACCGCGCCGGCGACCACATCTGCTACTATAGCGACCTGCGCAAAATGCGCGCCCACTACCCGGCTTGGGACATTACCCAATCCCTCGAAGAGACCATTCGGCAAATCGTCGTGTCCTGGAAAAAGCGAAACTCATCCTGACCGCGCGGGGCCGAGGCGGCATGGGCTTCCCGCCCATGTGCCGAAACCGCCCCCACTCCCCGCCGCCATGCGCGCCTCTTTCCCCCGCTCCCTGTTTCTCCTTCTCTCCGGACTCTTGCTCTTCGCCGCGCCCACCGCCCGCGCTCTCTCCGTCATCCCGCCCACCTTCGCCGAGTTGGTTGCCGAATCCGAATCCATCGTCCGCGGTGAGGTCACCGCCGTCCGCTCCGCCCACGACGAAGATTCCCCCGGCCGTCCGATCCGCACCTACGTCACCTTTGATGTTGTTCGCACCCTCAAGGGCGTCACCCCCGCCGCCGGCACCCTTACGCTCGTATTCCTCGGCGGCACCGTCGGCACCGACACGCTCTCCATTTCCGGGATGCCGGCCTTCTCGCTCGGGGATCGCGAGATTCTCTTCGTCGCCCGCAACGGCAAAACCTACTGCCCGCTCATCGCCGCCGGCCACGGCCGCTACCGCATTCTTCGCGATGCCGCCACCCAGCGCGACTATGTCGCCCGCGAAAACCGCACCCCGCTCGAAGACCCTGAGGAAGTCGTCCTTCCGCTCACCGGCTCCGATGTCGTCGCCCGCCTAAAGTCTCCCGCCCGCGCCCTGTCGCCCGAGGACTTCGAGTCCCGCATCTCCCGCGCCGTCACCGGCCCCACCGTCCCGGCTGTTCCCTAAGCCCACCTTCCCCGTGTCCCGCGCTGGTCTCGACGCTTTTTGGCTGGGTCTCGTCCTCACAACCTTTGGTGCACCGCTGGGCCACGCCTTCGATCTGGTCGGAAATTCCTGGCCGTCGGGCACGATCCCGCTGCGCCTTCAACTCGACGCCACCCGCCCCGCGAACCCGTCGCTCCCCCTCCTCGACACCTCCACCTCTTGGAACGCCGTCGCCACCGCCGCACTCAACGAGTGGAACCCCCATCTGACCCGGGTCCAATTCACCTCGACCGAGAGCACCGTCACCACCGCCGCGTTCGGCAACCGCGTCAATAACGTCCTCTTTTCGACCACCGTTTACGGCGATCCATTCGACGACCGCACGCTCGCGATCACGCTTTCGTCCACGGCATTTCGGAAAACCGAGGCCGACGTGCTCGTGAACACCACCAAGAGTTGGAATTCCTACCGCGGGAACAGCCGCGCCGCCCTCGATCTGCGCCGTGTCCTCATCCACGAGTTCGGCCACGTCCTCGGCCTCGACCATCCGGATCAGGCCGTCCCCGCCCAAGCTGTCGCCGCGGTCATGAACAGCACCATCGGTAACCTCGATACCCTCGCCGCCGACGATCGCGCCGGGGCCGCCGCCCTCTATGGCACCGCGATCGTACGTCCGGTCATCACCACCCAGCCCACGTCCGCGACCGTCAACGTCACAGGCACCGCACGCCTCTCCGTCGCCGTAAACGACTCTGCCACGGTGCTCGGCTCCACTCTCTACGACTACACCTGGTATTTTGCGCCCACCGGTGCCACCACCTTCGAGCCGCTCTTCACCATCAACAGCTCCACACGCCTCGATTTCAATCTCGCCCAACTCGGCGACGCCGGCCGCTACTTCTTCTCCGCCTCCACGCCCGACGAAACGGTGAACAGCAACACCGTCACGCTCACGGTTAATCCCGTCGCCGTCTCGCCCTCGACCCAGCTCGTCAACGTCGCCACCCGCGGCGTCGCCGGCACCGGCGCCAACGCCATGATCGTCGGCTTTTCCATCTCCGGCTCGAAACCCAAACAAGTGCTTCTCCGCGCCGTCGGCCCCGGTCTCGCCGCCTTCAATGTCCCCGGCCGTCTCGCCGATCCGATTCTCACGCTGAAATCCGCAGACCGAACCGACCTCGCCACCAACGATAATTGGGAACAGCAGACCGCCACCACCGCCTCGAATATCGCCGCCGTCACCGCCCGCGTCGGCGCCTTCGCCCTCGCCCCCGGCTCCCGCGATGCCGTCATTCTCACCACCCTCGCCCCCGGCAACTACACCGCCCTCGTCAGTAGCCCGAATAACTCCAGCGGTGTCATCATCCTCGAAGCCTACGACACCGACAGCCCCCTCGATCCCGCGCTCAAGCTCGCCAACCTCGCCAGCCGCGGCTTCGTGGGCACCGGCGCCGATGTCATCATTGCCGGCTTTCTCGTCAGCGGCCCAGGTCCCAAGACGTTTCTCATCCGCGCCATCGGCCCCACGCTCCTGCAAGCGCCGTTCAATCTCGCCGGCGCGCTCCGCGATCCTTACCTCAAAATCTTTCGCGGCGACACCCTCCTCCGCGAACTCGACGACTGGGATTCTCCCGCCTCCGCCCAAGCCTCGCTCCGCGCCGCCGCCGCCCGCGTCGGCGCCTTCGCCCTGCGCGAAGTCCGCGGCACCTTCCCCCCCACCGGCCTCGATGCCGTCATGCTCATCACGCTCCCACCCGGCAACTACACCGCCCAAATGAGCGGCCTCGACGACGGCACCGGCATCGGCCTGATCGAGGTCTACGAAATGCCGGACTAGCCTGCCTCCCAATTCTCCCCGCTCGACTCTCAACGCTTAGCTCCCAACTTCCGCCCGCATGTCCGACTTCAAACACTACTTCGGCGTCCCGCCCTCCGATCAAAACGCCCTCGATGTCTTCGCCGGCGAATGGTCCTCGTCGCCCCCCGCCAGCCGCCCCGAGCTCAAAGCCGGGGCGACGCCCCTTTTCGATGACCCGCGCATCCAGTGGACCCATGATCGCTTCAACGAGATGGGCCTCGCCGGCGGCTTCACCGGCCGCGACGTCCTCGAACTCGGCCCGCTCGAGGGCGCCCACACTTACCTGATCGACAAGCTCGGCGCCACCAGCGTCACCGCCGTTGAAGCTAACACCCGCGCTTACCTGAAGTGCCTCATCGCCAAGGAAACCTTCGGGATGAGCAGCAAGACCCGCTTTCTCCTCGGCGACGTGCTCTCCTACCTGCACGCCACCGACCGCGTCTTCGATATCACCGTCGCCTGCGGCATTCTCTACCACCTCACCAACCCCGTCGAACTGCTCGAACTGCTCGCCCGCCGCAGCCGCGCGATTTATCTGTGGACCGTTTTCTACGACCCGGAGTTCGTCGCCAAAAATCCCGTGCCCGGCGCAAAATTTTCCGAAGCCCTGCCGATGGAACACGCCGGCTACAAACACACCGTGCATCGTTTCAACTACGGCCCCTCGCTCGACTGGAAAGGCTTCTGCGGCGGCGGAGAAGTTTACAGCTATTGGATGGAAAAGTCCGAGATCGTCGGCGCGCTGGAAAAATTCGGCTTCACCGATTTTCGCGTCGAGCAACACCCCAACATCCACGGCAGCGCCCTCATGCTCGCCGCCCGCAAACCATAACCGCCGCGGGACCACCCGCGCACCGCCGGGCCCCGCGGCCCCGCCGCCCGCTCACTTCACCTGGATAATCTCCGCGCGCTTGATCCGGGTGGATCCCACGCCGAGGGTCTCGGCGAACTCAAGCGTGCGAATCTCCTCGGAGATATTCTCAAACCCGCCCCGCTTGCGCGCCGCATCGATCTTGGCCCGCATCAACGAGTCGAGCAGCACCGGGTCCGTGCTCAACCACAGCAGCGGCTCTGACTTGCTGTAGAGTGAATTGAAAAACGGTCCGCCGATGAACTGGTAATGTTCGAGGCTCGTGATCGTAAACGCCCACGTCTGCCGCAGCTCGGGAATCGCACTCATCTCGGCCACCGCCGCCGGTGCATTCGCCGGCGAGCGGAAGAAACGCGCCGTGTTCGAGGCGTTCCACAGCGTCGCGTTCACCAACGCCCCGTTGATACCGAGGATCGGATGATCCGTGTAAACCGGCAGGTTGATCCAAAAATCCGCGTCGAAAAACAACGGCGTCGCCAAAAAGCTCTTTCGGTCTTCGTCCTTCGAGGAGTCGTTCGCGAAGTCCTTCGTCTGCGCGGCGGCAAAGACCGGATCAAACCGCTGCGGCAACGGACTGTCGTAAAACCACTCCGGGTCATAATAACGCCCCGATTCCAGCACGTAGATTTTGTTGCCCTTGAACGGCGTCTCACCGGTGACCAGCGAGGGCAGATAACCGGTCATGCGCAGCCGCAGTTGGTTCAGGCCCACGAGGAACACGTCGCTGTTCTCAAACCCGCGCTTCACCAGCGAGCGGATCACCGCGCGCACCAGCGGCAACGGCGTCGCCATCCCGGCGCCTGAATCGGTGTAGATTTTCAGTCCGACTTTTTTCTTTTCGCCCGGCACCAGCTTGCGCCCGCTCGACTGCTCAAAAGCCGAGATCAACGCCTCGACTTTCGCTTCATAGGCGTAGTCGTCGAAGCTGCTCAACCGCGCTTCCCAAATCGGCGCCATCGGGGCCGCCGGCGCCTTGGCCAACGCGCCCGGAGGATTCGCTGCGGCTGCCGGCGGTGTCGTGGCGGCCTGCGCGCGCAAAGCGACGGGCCACAAGCTGGCGAATCCCAAAACAAGGAGCGAAAGACGATGCATGTGTGATGATAGGTCGCCCATAGCCGGGCAAAGTTTCCTCGAAAGAGTGCGAAACTTGACAGCCCCCTTTCGCGGTTGAAAGTGCATTCTTCTACGTTCGTCGCGCCCTTTGATTGAGGGGTATCACTCGCTCCTCTTTTGTTTAAAGTTCCATGCCCGCCATCAAACCCAGCTGCGTCCGCGACCTGAAGTTGCGCGTGAATCTCGCCGATGTGGTTTCCCGCGTCGTCACGCTGCGAAAAGCCGGCGGGGCCCGGCTCAAGGGTCTTTGCCCGTTCCACAACGAAAAAACTCCGTCCTTCAACGTCGATACCGACAAAGGATTTTTCAAATGCTTCGGCTGCGGCAAGGCCGGCGACGCCATCACCTTCGTCCGCGAAACCGAGCAGCTCAGCTTCACCGAGGCCATCGAGGCCCTCGGCCAACGTTTCAACATTCCGATCGAATACGAGGAGGGCTCCGGCGGTCCTTCCCGCGAGGAACGCTCCCTCCGCCAAGAAATCTACGACCTCCACGAGCAGGCCGCCGAACACTTTCACCAGGCCTTCAAGGCCCACGACGCCACCGGGGAATTTTTCCGCAAACTCTGGTCCGAGCAACGCAAGTTCCCGCTCGAACTCGCCGACGAATTCAAAATCGGCGCGGCCGACGCCACCGGCAGCGGCCTCGGCGCGTATCTGCTGCGCAAGAAATTCTCCGAAGACGCCCTGCGCCAGTGCGGCCTGTTTTTTATCTCCGACGGCGCCCTTCTCACCGCTCCCGCCCTCCGCCCGCGCTTTCGCGGCCGGCTCATGATTCCCATCCGCGACCACCAGGGCCGCGTCGTCGCGTTCACCGCGCGCCAGACGGAGCTCACCCCCGCCGACGACCCCGCCCGCGAGGCCAAATACGTCAACTCCCCCGAGACGCCGATTTTCATCAAGAGCAACCTGCTCTTCAACCTCGACCGCGCCCGCTCGCACGTCGCCGAGGGCAAACCGTTCGTCATCGTCGAAGGTCAACTCGACGCTCTGCGGTGCTGGTCCGTCGGCCTAAAAACCGCCATCGCGCCCCAAGGCACCTCCATCACCGAAGGCCAGCTCGTGTTGCTCCGGCGTTACCACACGCAGGTCGAGTGCTTCTTTGACAGCGACAGCGCCGGCCAAAAAGCCGCGCTGCGCTTTCTGCCGATGGCGCTCAAAGCCGGCCTCGAAGTGCGTTTCCTCACGCTCGCCGGCGCCGCCAAACTCGACCCCGATCTGCTCTTTCTCGAGCGCGGTCTGCCCGCCTACGACGAGGTTCGTCGCGGCGCCCAAAGCGCCATGGCCTTCGCGTGCCGCGCCACCCTGCCCGACCCCGCCACCGCAACCTCGGAGCAAAAGACCCGCGCCGCCCAAACGCTCTACGAGCTCATCTCCGCCGCCGAGAGCCAGGTCGCCCGCTCCCAGTTCTTGTCCGAAATCGCGATTCATCTCCGCCTGCCTCTGCCCGCCCTCGCGGCCGATTTTCAGACCGCCCTTAACCGCCAAAGCCGCCAAGCCGCCGCCCGCCCCGCCCCGCCCCCGGCAGCACCATCGGGAGTCCTCATGACCGACACGGCGGAACATCACTTGCTCATGCTCTGCCTCAATCACGAGCAACTCGGCCGCCCGCTTTCCGCCGCCATTCCCCATACTTGGATCGATCTCGGTCACCTCGCCGGCGTGCTCCTCAACCGCGTCCTCGCCGAGTTCGAGCAGAACAGTTGGCCCGGCCGCGAGCACCTCGACGCCCTCCTTGAGACCCCGGAGGAACGCACCTTGGTCGCCACCCTCATCTTCAACGCCCTCGAACTGGACGACCCCGCCAAGGTCGCCGCCAGTGGCATTCAACAACTCCGGGCCCGCGCCCTCGAGCCCCGGCTCCGCCAAATAGAACTTGCTTTGGCCAACCCCCAACCGGACATTGAATTTGACCCAATTTCACTCTTAAAAGAACGCATGGAATTAGTCCGTCAGCTCCGTCAGCCCATCACCCTCAACCTCGTCGGTTGAGGGCGTTTTTGCGTTTTTTGTCCGCCTGAATCATCTTTTCCTATGCCGCGTAAAGCCAAGTCTGCCGCTCCCGCCCACTCCGAAGCCGTCGAGGCCGTTCTCGAAAGCCAGCCCACCGCCGTCACCGCCGACGGAGTCGAGGGCGCTCCCGCCGTGCCCGGAAGCATTAACGAGAAAATTCGCCAGCTCATCCGCCACTCCAAGGAGCAGGGTTACCTGACGTTCGACGACATCAACGAGGCCCTGCCCGAGTCCGTCGAAAACCAAGAAGAGATCGATAACGTCCTCTCCATTTTGCAGAATTTGGAAATCGAGATTCTCGAGCCCGACCAAGTCGAGGATTTCAAGGCCCGCCAGGAAGAAGCCGAAGAGGAGGAATCCCGCACTTCGCAAAACGACATTTTGGACGATCCCGTCCGCATGTATCTGAAGCAGATGGGCCAGGTCCCGTTGCTCACCCGCGAGCAGGAAGTCGAGATTTCCAAACGCATCGAAAACGCCGAAGCCAAAGCGATGGACGCCCTCTTCGAAGCGTCCGCCATCGGCTCCTACATCGGCGGTCTCGGCGCCAAGCTCATCACCCGGGAAGAGCGCTTCGACCGCATCGTGATCGACAAGCGCATCGAGTCCCGTGACGCCTATTTCAAGAACCTCGAAAAACTGGTCGAGCTCACCCAGAAGTCGGAAGCCGGCACGGCCGAGGCGTGGGAAGAATACGTGAAAGCCCGCACCGAGGTGGACCGCAAACGCATCCACGCGAAATTCAAGAAACGGGAAAACATTCTCCGCGCCACCTTCGGGAAATATTTCTTCAAACTCAAAGTCTACGAAGAATACCTCGAAGCTCTCCAACCCGCGCTCGACGAGATCGCATCCCTCCACCAGCAGCTCGACCGCGCCAAACACCCGAAATCCAAAAAAGACGCGGCCATCGACACCAAGGCCATCCACGCCCGCCTGAAACAGGTCGAAGCCGCCCAACGTATCGCTCCCGCCGAACTCCTGCGCGTGGTCGCCCAGACCAAGGTCCACGTCGCCGAAGCCCACCAGGCGAAAACCGAAATGGTCGAGGCCAACCTGCGTCTCGTCATCTCCATCGCCAAGAAATACACCAACCGCGGCCTCTCCTTCCTCGACCTCATTCAAGAGGGCAACATGGGCCTCATGAAGGCAGTCGAGAAATTCGAATACCGCCGCGGCTACAAATTCTCCACTTACGCCACGTGGTGGATCCGGCAGGCCATCACCCGTTCCATCGCCGATCAGGCCCGCACGATCCGCATCCCGGTCCACATGATCGAGACCTTGAACAAGGTCATGCAGGTGCAGAAACAACTGCTCCAAGAATTCGGCCACGAGCCCACCCCTGAAGAAGTTGCCGACGAGATGAACCTGCCCGTCGAGCGCGTGCAGCAGATCATGAAGATGGCGCAACAACCCATCTCCCTCCAGTCGCCCGTCGGCGACGGCGACGACACCTCCTTCGGTGACTTTATCGAGGATAAATCTGCCGAGAATCCTTACGACATGACGGCTTACTCGCTCCTCCGCGAAAAGATCGTCGACGTCCTCGATTCTCTGACCGAGCGCGAACGCCGCGTGCTTTCCCTCCGCTTCGGCCTCGTCGATGGCTACAGCCGCACCCTCGAGGAAGTCGGCAAACAATTCAAAGTCACCCGCGAGCGCATCCGTCAGATCGAGGCGAAAGCGCTCCGGAAAATGCGCCACCCGACGCGCATCCGCCAGCTCCACGGCTTCTTCGACGCCGAGCAGATCGACAACGCGCAGAACCTCCTCAAGGTCGCCGCCACCGCCCGCCTTCCCGGTCTGCCCGGCGGCCCCGCGATGCCCGGTTTCTCGCCGACCATCCCCGGCCCGAAGTCCGACACCCGCTGACCTCCATCCGGGCTGCCTGCCGCCAAACCCGGCTTGCTCCGATGCCAAACACCGCCCGCGCGCTTCCGCTGCTGGCGGTGTTTTTTTTGCTCAACGGCTGCCAGAGCAAGAACATCGTCCCCGTCGGATCTCCCGCCGCCACCAAGGCCATCACGGCCAGCCCCAACCAAATCGTCGGCCGCGTGCTCGCGGTCGACGCCACGCTCGGCTTCGCGATCATCGAGATCGCCGCCTCCGCCCCACCGGCCGCCCTCCAGCCCGACGCATTGTTGACGACCCGCACCGATGACCTCCGCCCCACTGCCCAACTGCGGTCCCGCGGTTACAGGAGCAGCCGCACTCTCGGCTCATTCATCATCGACGGCCAACCCAACCTCCGCGACGAAGTCGTTTACCGAGCCCCATGATCGGAAATGGCACGGGCCTCCCGCCCGCGTCCATGCCCTTTCCCCTCATAGACGCGCTCCGCACCGCTCTCTATCCCCCCGCCGTCAAATCCCGCTTTCCCCCTTTACAGGCCCACCCGTCGGCCTACGTTGCAATCACTATGACAGCTCCAAACGCCCTCCTCGCCATCGCCGGCATCGGCACGACTGAACTCATCGTCATTCTCGTAATCGTTTTGATCTTTTTCGGCGGCTCGAAGCTGCCGTCTCTCGCCAAGGGCTTGGGCCAATCAATCAAGGAGTTTAAGACCGCGTCGAAAGACGAGCCCGAGGCCGAAAAGCCCGCCGCCGACGTCAAGAAGCCAGATCCGACCAAGACCCACGGCGCGAACTAAACCCCGCCGCTGCCCAAGATTTTGAGCGCGCCTTTCCGGGCGCGCTTTTTTGTGCCCACCCGCCTACCCGATCACCGTCCCCGCGCCGGTTATCGGCTCCCGCAACCAAGTCGTGAAAACACGAAGCTTGTCCAGCGGCCCCAGCGTCAGCAACTCGTCGCCCACCTGCACGCACTCGCCGGCCCCCGGATTCAAAATTCTCAGCCCGCGGCGTTTGAGACCCGCGATTTGCACCCCGTGTTTGAGCGACGGCGCCATCTCCGCCAACGTCCAACCCACCGCCCTGCTGTCGGCCGACACGGTCAACACTTCCATCCTCACTTCGTCCAGTAACGACTCTGTCGCCAGCTCGCCTGACACCGCCCCGAGCACCGCCTTTCCCGCCTGCACCTGTTCGGGCGTGCCCAACAATAGCACCTTGTCCCGCGGGTAGAGCACTGCCGCCGGGGTCGGCAACGGGATCATAAACCCTTGCCGTTCGATCCCCACGACCGAGCAGCCGGTGCGTTTGCGCAATTCGAGTTCCGCTATGCTTCGGCCTTTGCAATCCGCCAAATCCGGCAGCGTACAGTCGATCATCTGCAAATCCCAATCGCCGTGCGGCTGCAGCCACGGCGCCATCGTCGCGGTCATCCGATTGTCGCCCGGCTCGATCGCGCTGTTCAACTCCACCTCCAACTGACTGTGCCAATAGATCAGCCGATGCCGCAGCACGATGAGCGCTCCGACCGCCGCCAGCGCACTCGCCAGCAACAACCATCGCGCCGTTCCCTCGGCTGGCAGGATCGCCATCAACCACAGAAACAGCCCCGCTCCCGCGACCATCTTTAGCCCCGTCTCCACCACGGGCGCCAGCCGCGCCGCCTGCGGGTGCCCTTGCGTCGAGACTTGGGCAAAGAGCAGCGCCAGCGCCGAACAGTTCCGCCAGATCGCCACGAGCGGCGCGAGCAACACCAGGCTCATCCCCGTCCAAAAAATAATCTCCGGGCCGTGCGCCACGCCCCAATCGCGCCCCAACCACTGTTCCACCACCGCAAAAATCTGCCCCGAAAAAACCAGCAGCCCGCTCACGGCCAACATCTCCACCCCGATTTGCACAAATCGTTTCCGGCTCAATTGCCACAGCGGACTGCGTTTCTGCTCCCGCCTAAACCGCTCCAACCACTCCTGATAATAACGCTGCCACGCCCCCAGCCACTGCGGCTGCCGCGTAAACCAAAAATCGGCGATCGCCTCCGAGCGCCGCGTCAAGGTCGGCGCCGCCAGCGTCGTCAGCAGCGAGACGCCGACCGCCAGCGGATAAAACCGGGGCGGCACCAGCGCCGCTCCGACCCCCAGTTGCGCGATCACGAAAGAAAATTCGCCCACCGGGCTCGCCGTCAGCCCCGTGCGCAACGCATCCTTTGGCGGCGTACCGATCAACACGAGGCCCGTCGCGACCGCCAACGGCCGCGCCGCCAGCACGAAGCCCGCGATGCCCGCGATCACACCCGCATTCGCCGCCAATTCACGCACGTCGATCTGCATCCCGATCGCCACGAAAAATACCGCGCTGAACACATCCTTCATGCCCGTAAACGTCCGCTCCACCTGATGCCGGTGCGGGGTCTCCGCCACGATCGTGCCGAGCAAAAACGCCCCCAGCGCCAGCGAATATCCCGCCCGGTGCGCCAACACCGCCAGCCCGAACAGCAGCGCCGCCAGTCCCAGGGTCTGCAACTCCTCGTCGGCCGAGATGCTCATCTTCTTCAGCAGCCACGGCACCAACAGCAGCCCGCCCAATCCCGCCAACACCACGAAGGCGCCCAGTTTGCCCAACGTCGTCAGCACGCCCGCCGTTTCCGTCCCGGCCCCCGCTCCGCCGAGCTGCACCAGCGAGGTCAACAGCGTCAACATCGCGACCGCCACGATGTCTTCCAACACCGAGACGCCCATCGCCAGTTGCCCCGCCCGTTCATGGTTCGCCCCGGTCTCCTGCAAAACTTTGCTGATGATCGCCGACGACGACACCATCAACATGCCCGCCAAAAAGAGTCCTTCCGTCGTCCCCCAGCCCATCGCCGCACAGAGCCACCGGGTCAGATACAACATCAGCAACGCCCCGATCGCCGTCGCCAGCAACAGTTCGAAGCCCAACCGCCGCAGCTTGCGCAGACTCAAGCCCAACCCGATACCGAACATCAGAAATACCAATCCCACCTGCCCGAGCGTTTCGATCCGGCCGACGTCAGCCACCAGCGAGAAGGGCTGCCGATAGGGCCCGACCACCATCCCCGCCACCAAAAATCCCACCACCACCGAGAGCCCCAGCCGCTGACACCCCCATCCCGCCAGCCCGGCCACCAACAAAATCACCGCGAGGTCTTGGACAAACGTGAATCCATCCATCGCGTTATCCTCGTCCCGCGTTCTACGGCTTCACTCCGCAGCCGTAGACCCACATCGGCCGCGTCGCCACCTTTACGTCCGTAAATCCCGCCCGGCGCAGAAACGCATCGATCTCCGGCACCGACGAACACTTCGAAATATGCGACGGTCGCTGGCCCGGCGCGATTCGCCGGCTCGCTTCAAACATCGCCCAGCCCGCATCCGACGCGATGTCCGCATTGTCGCAGTAAAAGCGCCCGCCCGGTTTCAACACCCGCATCGCCTCCAGCACATACGTGTAACGGTCCCACTCCTCGAGGTGCATGAAAACGACCGTCGTGTAGACCACATCCACCGAAGCATCCGGAATCGGCGACAGATCGTAACCGGAGATTTCTTGCAGCCGCACATTGGGCAGCCCGATCAACCGCCGTCCCGCCAGCGTGATCATGTTGGGCGACACATCGCAGCCGATCCACTCCCGCACCAACGGCGCCAACACGCGCCCCACCCGCCCCACACCGCAGCCGATCTCCAAAAACACATCGTCCGGCCGGATCCCCGTCGTCGCCCGCAAAATATCCAACGTATCCTCGGCGTCCGCATGAAATTTTTCCTCATCCGTGTAGCCCGATACGACCATGTAGGCGTCCTCCTTCGTCGTGGAGAGCGAAGTCCACACCGCTTTGTAATCCGCGCGCAATTTACTCATGCGCGCCGAGCCAACGCCCCGCATTCCTCCACGTCAAGGGAGCCGACGCTTGGAACGGCACGGGGATCGTCCCCATGAGTTTTCGCCATCACCCCAGCCGCTCAAAAATCCCCCTTCCCACCCGCCTAAATCCCCGCAAACCTTCCGCTCCATGCGCATTCTCATCACCGGCATCTGCGGCTTCGTCGGCGGCACGCTCGCCCGGGCTTTCGTCGCCTCCGGTGCCGGCCACGAGCTCCACGGTTTCGACAACTTCATCCGTCCCGGCAGCGAAACCAATCGCGCCGAACTCAAAAAACTCGGGATCAAAATTGTCCACGCCGATCTCCGCGCCGCGAGCGATCTCGAGACCCTGCCAGCCGTGGACTGGGTCATCGACGCCGCCGCCAACCCCAGCGTCCTCGCCGGCGTCGACGGCAAAACCAGCTCGCGCCAACTCGTCGAACACAACCTCAGCGGCACGATCAATCTCCTCGAATACTGCAAGACTCACCGCGCCGGTTTCGTTCTCCTCAGCACGAGCCGCGTCTACTCCATCCCGCCTCTTGCCGCTCTTCCGGTCGAGCCCCACGCCGACGCCTTTCGCCCTCTCTCAACGGCCTCGGCCTCTTCGCTTCCGCCGGGCGTGAGCCCGGCCGGCATCTCGGAATTGTTCTCCACCGCCGCCCCCGTCTCGCTCTATGGCGCCACCAAGCTCGCCAGCGAAGCGCTCGCCCTCGAATACGGTGAAACGTTTGGCCTGCCCGTCTTCGTAAACCGCTGCGGCGTGCTCGCCGGTGCCGGCCAATTCGGCCGCGCCGATCAAGGCATCTTCGCCTATTGGCTCAATGCCCACCTCCGCCGCAGCACCCTCAACTATATCGGCTTCGGCGGCCTCGGCCATCAGGTCCGCGATTGCCTCCATCCGCGCGACCTCGTCCCTCTCCTCGAAAAACAGTTCGCCGCGCCCAAACTCCCCGCCGCCGATCGCCTCGCCAATGTCTCCGGCGGCGCCGCTTCCGCCATGTCGCTCCGCCAACTCACGGCTTGGTGTGACACCACCTTCGGCCCGCACCCGGTCGCTTCCGATTCGACCCCGCGCCCGTTCGATCTGCCGTGGGTCGTGCTCGACTCCGCGAAAGCCACCCGACTGTGGTCGTGGCAACCGCAGACCTCCACCGCCGCGATCCTCAGCGAAATCGCCGCCCACGCCCAAGCTCACCCCGACTGGCTCGCTCTCTCGGCCCCACTCTGACCACCGGTCATTGCGAGCAGCGCCGCGACGCGGCAATCCAGCACAATTCTCCCGCGCGAAGCGCCACCCAACTCCATCGCCTCTTCCCTTTCCGTGCCCCTCACTCCTCCAAAGCCTCTCACTCCGCTTACGCTCTTCAGCGTTGTCATCCCCGCGCGCGATGAGTCCGAGTCCCTCCCCTCCACCCTCGCCGCGATCTATGCGACGTTCACGGCGGAGAAGATTCCCCACGAAATTGTCGTCGTCGACGATGGCTCCAAAGACCGCACGTGGGCCGTGCTCCAAGAACTGCGTGCGACCATTCCCACCCTCGCTCCCGTCCAAAACCTCGACGAACACGGTTTCGGCCGCGCCGTCGTCTGCGGCCTCGATCACAGCCGCGGCGACGCCGTCGTCATCATGATGGCGGACGCCTCCGATGCCCCCGCCGACGCCGTTCGCTACTGGCACCTGCTCGGCCAAGGTTTCGATTGCGCCTTTGGCAGTCGCTTCATCAAGGGCGGCTCGGTCCACGATTACCCGCGCATCAAGCTCATGGTTAACCGCCTCGCCAATTTTTTCGTGCGCGTCGGCTTCGCCATCCCCCTCAACGACACCACCAACGCCTTCAAGGCCTACCGCCGCACCGTGATCGATGGCTGCCGCCCCTTCCTCGCCCCGCACTTTAATTTAACGGTCGAGATTCCACTCAAGGCCATCGCCCGGGGCTATAGCTTCACGATTACCCCGATTAGCTGGCACAACCGCAAATTCGGGGTCGCCAAGTTGAAGATCAAAGAGATGGGCAGCCGCTACTTCTTCATCTGCGCCTATGTCTGGCTGGAAAAATACTTCAGCCGGGGCGATTACCGCCGCCGCACCTGAGCTTTTTGTCACGAAATCCTCACCTAACCTCGCAAATCGGCACTCGACAAGCTTCCCCCCCACCGACTCGTCTTTCGTTTTGATAACCATGAAAACCAACCGTCCAACGTCCATCCCCCGGGTCCAAACGCTCTTCCAGGCGTTCGCCCTCCTCCTCGCGCTCGCGCTCGCGCCAGCCACTTTCGCCCAAGTCGTTTCCGCCGGCATGACCGGCTACGTCGGCGACAAGTCGGGTAAACCTGTGGCCGGTGCCACGGTGACCGCCACGCACGCACCGACCGGCACCGCCTATTCGGCCACCACGCGCGCCGACGGTCGATTCAACTTCCGCGGTATGATTGTAGGCGGGCCCTACAACGTCAGCGTCGCCTCCTCCGGTTTCAAGAGCGACGGTCGTTCCGAAATCAATACCATCCTCGGTCAAGACATCAGCCAAGACTTCACTTTGGAGTCGGGTTCCGAAGTCTTGACCCTCGAGGCTTTCAAAGTCTCCGCCGGAGCCAATGATCTGGACGGCACCGCCACCGGTGCGGGCAATGTTTTCAGCAGTCAGCGCATCGGGGCCAAGCCCACGTCGGAGCGCTCCCTCGCCGATATGATCAGCGCCTCGCCCTTGGTCACCATCCGCTCTTTCGGCGGCGATCGCGAAGAGGCTCAAATCACTGCGGTCGGTCAAAACAACCGCTACAACTCGATTCAAATCGACGGTGCCCGCATCAACGACCAGTTCGGCCTCAACGCCACCGGTCTCGCTTCCTTCTTCAATCCCCTCTCGCTCGACACGATCGAGCAACTTTCCGTCCAAGTCTCGCCCTACGATGTCCGCCAAGCCGGCTTCACGGGCGCGAGCATCAACGCCGTCACCAAGAGCGGCACCAACACCTACAAAGGTTCCGTCTACTATTATTTCCGCGGCAACGAACTCCTGGGTCAAAAACTCCAAGGTCAAAACGTTCGTGAAAATGTCCTCACCGGCGCCAACGTCGTACCCAAGCTGGAGCGTCAAACGTATGGCATCACTTTCGGTGGCCCGATCCTAAAGAATCGCCTCTTCTTCTTCCTGAATTACGAGAAATTCGAAAGCACGAGTGCGGGTCGCGACCAACGTCTCGGCGGCGCGGATTATTCGGCGATCACCGCCCGCTACGCGGCCTACAACACCGCCTCGGGGAAAAATATCGCATGGGGCGCCCCGGTGTCCTCCGCCACCACCAACGCTTCCGAAGATGAAAAGAAAATCGCCAAAATTGATTGGAATATCTCCTCCAATCACCGCGCCTCGATTCGCTACTCCTCGACCGAGGGCGAAGTCCCGCAATTCGGCTATTACGCTAGTGGCAGCTTTAATAACTTCCTCACGCTTTCCGGTGGTCCCGTGGGCGCTCTCCAAGGCCATTTTTACGCCCAGCTTCGCAAAGAAGAGTCCTACGCCGGCCAGCTCTTCAGCCAATGGACGCCCGACTTCAAGACCGAGATCAAGTACTCTACGACCATCCAAGACCAGTTCACGCCCAGTCAAAGTACCGCTCCTATGGTCGCCATTTATGGCGTCGCCGGCAGAGATTTGACCAACGGCAACACGGTCACCAACGGCGCCGTGATCGCCGGCACCGAGCAGTTCCGCCACGGTAATCAGATCAATGTCGAAACCTCCCAAATGAGCGTCACCGGAGACTACTTCTTGAACAACTTCGTCTTCTCCGGCGGATTCGAACGCGAACAGAACGATTTTTATAATCTCTTCCGCCAAGGCTCCTACGGTCTTGTCGCCTTCCGTTCGGTCGCCGACTTCCTCAACGACGTTCCCACCCGCATCCAGCGCAATTATTATGACCCCAAACTGCGCCCCGTCGCCGACGTCTCGGACTTCGCGACCAACGGCATTTTTGGCCAGGTCAAGTGGGACATTAACCCACGCCTCAACGTTCAATTCGGCGTCCGCTACGAGTTCGCCGAGAGTGAGCTCCGGCCTGCGCTCAATCAGACCTTCCTTACTACCACCGGTTTCAGAAACGATGGCACGCTCGACGGTTCCAGCCAGATTTCCCCGCGCCTCAGCTTCAACTGGGCTGCGGATGAAGCCCGCATCACGCAGATTCGCGGCGGTATCGGCCACTTCTCGGGCCGCGCTCCTTGGGTGCTTTTCTCAAACTCCTTCGGCGCCACCGGCGTCGGCAGCTTCACCCGCACCTCGGCGGATGCGGTCAACCCAATCCCGCTCTCTTTCGCCAGCTACCTGCGAAACGATTTCGATCCCGCTAATCCAATCGGCAGCGCCGCCGATAGCAGCGGTGCCCGGCGTGAAGTCGCGCTCTCCGACGACGGCATCAATCTGCCGTCTGTCTGGCGCGCCAACTTGGCGGTCGATCGCAAAATCCCTCTTTTCGATACCGTTCTCAGTCTCGAGGTCGTCCAAAGCTATAACGATCAATCGATTTTTATCTCGAACGAGAATTTGAGGAAGACCACCGTCGGAGCCGACGGCCGGCAGCGCTTCGGCGGCAATCCGGCAAGCAACACGGTTAATCCCCGCTTTGCCGCCTACACCAACATTTATCGCATCCGGAATGTTAGCAATGTCGGCGAATCCCGTTACTTCACCGCGTCTTGGTCCCGTCCGCTTAAGAATAATTGGGGCTTCGATGCGAGTTACGTCCGCGGCTTCTCAACCGACGCCCAAGCCATCGGGCAAACCACCGCCAGCGGTCAATGGGAACGGAACGTTGTCTTCAACCAAAGCGAGGTCGAAAAAGGGATTTCGGACTTCGAGATCAAGAATCGCGTCATGCTGAGCTATACCCGCCAATTCGAGTTCGTTAAGAAATGGAAAACCACCGCATCGCTTTACTACGAAGGCCGATCCGGCAACCCCTACAGCTGGGTTTACAATAACAGCGATCTCAACGGCGACGGACGCAACGATAACGACATCATGGCGGTGCCATCCGGACTTGCCGACCCACGCTTCGATTTCTCCGGTCTCTCCGCTGCCGACGCGCAGACCTACTTGGATCGAATCAACAGCAACGGGCTGGGCGAATACGCGGGTGGGATCTCGGGTCGCAACGCCTTCCAAGAGCCGTGGGTCAATCGCCTCGATCTGAAGCTCATGCAAAACGTGCCAATCTACGGCAACGCCAAGCTCGATCTCTTCTTTGACTTCATCAATTTCGGATCGTTCCTTAGCCGCGACTTCTTCGGCTACTACGAAGAGGCCACGCTGCAGAGCAACGACGTCTTCCGCCGCCGCAACCTCGGTGGGGCCTCTTATGGTGCTGACGGCCGCATCCGTCCCACCCTCGGCAATCCGTCGAATCTCGTGATCGACAACGGCCAAAGCCGTTGGCGCATCCAGCTCGGCGCGAAGCTGTCATTCTAAGCAGAGCCAAGCCATCCGCCCTCGCTCACGCCGCTCCTTAACCGGAGCGGCGTTTTTTATGCCTCGCGCAAATTGGCACCGTTTTGTCACCGGAGCGCCATAGAAAACGCACAATGCGCGGTTAGGTTATGGTACATGCGCACCCCACTTGAATCAATCCGTCTACTTTCTGTTTTAGTTTTCCTCACTCATTCTGGCTCTGGTCTATTGCCTTCATTATCCGCCCACGGTCGGCATATCCCACCGACGCCAGCTGAGATCGCCTGGTCGCGCACCGCCGCCATCGTAGAGAAACTCCGCAACGACCCCCGGGCTTACCTGCCGCCGCGCCCCCCTGCGCCCGCCGGCGTGACTGACCTCGAATTCAGTGAGTTTTTTGCCCCAATCGTTGGCGATCGCGGTCTTGAATTAACGGATAAAATCCGCGCCCTCCACGGTCAGCGGGTTCGCCTACTCGGCTTCATGGTGCGTCAGGCTCTGCCGACCCCTGGCGTTTTGCTTTTTGCGCCCCAGCCCATCCAAGTCGACGAGGTAGAATACGGCGCCTGCGATGACCTACCGCCTCAGGTTGTCCGCACCTTTGTTCCCTTACCCGCCGGCGTTCAAGTTCCACTTGCAGCAGGTGCTCTCCTGCTAACCGGAACGCTCGAAGTCGGCCAGCAGTCTGAAATCGACGGGCGCAATTCCCTCATCCGGTTGCGCCTGGATACCCCGGAACTCACCCCACACAGCCAGTCCCGCCCCGTAGTTTCTACCGACTCTCCCTCCTTAAAAATTTCCTCCCAACCATGAAAAATATATCCTTAGTCATTCCGCTCGCCGCCCTTTGCGGCTTGCTCGTCTCGTCGGTCCAAGCAGCGCCCACAATCTCGCGGCTCACGCCTCCCAGTGCCCTTTTTTCGTATGGCGACGCAAAACCCCCAATCATCGCCCGCTTCCTCCCTGGGCAACGCTTTGATCTTCAGGCGACCATTTCACCCGACGCAGGGGCAAAAATTGTTGGCGTAAAGTTCATCGTTGATGGCATTCCCGTAAGCGGCGCTGTCAATTTGACCGGTGCCACCGTTGCCGGCCTACCGGCTAACACCGCTGTCGCCACCCAACGAGCTTACAGCAACATGACTCCCGGTGTTCACCACCTTATGGTCACCACCACCGACGATAAAGGTGTTTCTGCTCACGCTTCGGGAAATTTCGAGATCGTCGCTCTCGGCTCTGCCTCCGGGGCTAAAGTAAAAAATATTATTTTCCTGATCGGTGACGGGATGGGCATCGCCCACCGCACCGCCGCTCGCATCATGGCCCACGGCGTCTCCCAAGGCAAAGCCCTCGCCCCGCTAGCGATGGATACCTTTCCCATCGCGGGTATCCTCCAGACTTCGTCCCTCAATTCTATTGTGACCGACTCCGCTCCCGGCGCTTCTTGCTACTCCACCGGGAATAAAAATAACAACAATCAGGAAGGTGTTTTCCCGGACGATACCGTCAATTTCTTCGACAATCCCCGGATGGAATACATCGGTGAGTACCTCGCCCGCACAGAAGGCAAGTCCCTCGGTATTGTGGCCACGTCCGATGTCTTCGACGCCACGCCCGCCGCTTGGGCGATCCACACTTCCAATCGCGGTGCTGGCACTGGAATCATCGATCAATATTTGGACGAATCCACCACCACAGCGAATCTCACCGTGCTCCTCGGCGGCGGCCGCAAGTGGTTTCTGCCCGCCACGACGGCCGGGTCTGCCCGTGCCAATTCCTCCGATTATGTCCTCCCCACGGAGCTCGCTACCGGTTGGGGCGTCACCGCGGGTGCCCTCGATCCGAATCGCGACGTCATCGCCGGCTTTGAATCGAAAGGCTTCACTTACGCGGCTAATGCCACCCAGCTCAAAGCCTCTGCCGCCGGTGCTACCAAGCTCCTCGGTCTCTTCGCTCTCTCCAACATGAACGTCGCCCTCGACAAAATCGATGGCCGGCGTGGCAGCGGTTCGGTGGTAAAAGATTATGGCTTCCCAGACCAACCCATGCTGGACGAAATGACCGACGCAGCCCTCACCGTTTTAGGCAAAAATCCGAAGGGGTTCGTTCTCATGATCGAAGCCGCCAGCATCGACAAACAAGCTCACGGCATGGATTCCGAGCGCTGGATCCTTGATACCCTAGAATTCGACCGAGCCGTCGCCCGCGCTAAGGCTTTCGCGGCTGTAAATCCCGATACGCTCGTCATCGTCACCGCCGACCACGAGTGTGCCGGCGTCAACATCATCGGTGCTTCCAGGGTGACCAACACCAGCCTCGCCGCCCGGGCTAACAATCCTGCCAGCGGCGTAGTCGGCCTGCGTGACCAAGTCGTTGGAGTTTACGAGAGCGCCGGATTCCCCGTCTACAGCATGCTTGCCGACGGTTATCCGGCGACCACCAATCCGAATAACAAGATGCTGATTGGCTATGCGGCCAACAGCGACCGCTACGAAGATTGGTTCAGCAACCCCCTTCCGCTCCGGGACAGTCAGCAACCGTTCAACGGTACCGCCCCGCTCAACACCTACCCAGCCGATCCGACGAAGCGTGACGTCACCGGAGGGTATTTTATCGCTGGCCAAGTCCCCGGCAGCAGCGCAGCCCACACCGCCTCGGACATTCCCCTCTACGCCTATGGCCGCGGCGCCGTCGCCTTCACCGGTACCTACGACAACACCGATGTCTTCTTCAAGATGATGTCCGGTGTCCTCGTCGGCACCTCGACCACGCTCTCAGAGCGCTGATCCCCGACAGCGCGGTCGCACCCGGCCGCCCTCGGCACTCTCAGGCCGCTCCCTCACCGGAGCGGCTTTTTTTTGCCCCAAAAAACCCCTTGTTCGCCTCACCCGGTTCCCCTTTCACTCTCATCTTTATGATCTTCGCTCTCCCCTCTCCGCAATCCACGTTTTGACCATGATCTATCTCCTCGGCGGTTCCGGCTACGTCGGCCAAGCTTATCAAGTCCTCCTCACGCAAAAGGGCATTCCCTTCCGCAATCTCAAGCGCTCCGAGGTCAACTACGCCGACCCCGCGGTCCTCACCGCCGCCCTCCGCGCCGACAAACCCGCCTTCCTCATCAACGCCGCCGGCTACACCGGCAAGCCCAACGTCGACGCCTGCGAGCTCCACAAAGCCGAGTGCCTCGACGGCAACGCCGTCCTCCCCGGCCGCATCGCCGAGGCCTGCGCCGCCGCCGGCGTCCCCTGGGGCCACGTTTCCTCCGGTTGCATCTTCACCGGCTCCCGCCCCGATGGCACCGGCTTCATCGAGACCGACGCCCCCAACTTCACCTTCCGCCAAAACAACTGCTCGTTTTACAGCGGCACGAAGGCCCTCGGCGAAGAGGTCCTCGCCGGCACGCCCAACGTCTATCTCTGGCGCCTACGCATTCCGTTCGATCACCGCGAGAGCCCGCGCAACTACCTCACCAAGCTCATGCGCTACCAGCGCCTGCTCGAGGCCACGAACTCGATTTCGCAACTTCAGGAATTCGTCGCCGCCACCTTTGCGTGCTGGGAGAAACACGTCCCCTTCGGCACCTACAACGTCACCAACCCTGGCCAAGTCACCACCCGCCAAGTCGTCGACCACATCCTGAAGAGCGGCGTCCTCAAAAAAGACTACATCTTCTTCAAGGACGAATCCGAGTTCATGCACGTCGCCGCGAAGACCCCGCGCTCCAACTGCACGATGAACTCCGCCAAAATCGCCTCCGTCGGCATCCAGATGACCGAAGTCAACGAAGCCCTCGAGCGCGACCTTAAGCGCTGGCAGAAGGCTTCCTAACCCGCTTCTCATTTCTCGCATGAACCTCCTCGTCACCGGCGGCGCCGGCTTTATTGGCTCCAACTTCATCCGTCAGCGTCTCCTCGAAAGGGGCTCGCCGCTCACGAAACTCGTCAACCTCGACGCCCTCACTTACGCCGGCAATCCCGCCAATTTGGCCGACCTCGCATCCGACCCGCGCTACGTCTTCGCCCACGGCGATATCGGCGACACCGCCCTCGTGACCAAGCTCCTCGCCGAGCACCAGATCGACGCCGTCGCGAATTTCGCCGCCGAGTCCCACGTCGACCGTTCCATCGATTCCCCCGAGCCCTTTTTCCAGACCAACGTCGTCGGCACCCTCCGCCTGCTCAACTGCGTGAAGGCCCACTGGTCCAAGCTCCCTGAGCCCCGGAAAAGCGCGTTTCGTTTCCTCCACGTTTCGACCGACGAGGTTTACGGCACTCTCTCCGCCACTGATGCCCCGTGGAACGAGGAATGCCCGTACGAGCCCAACTCCCCCTACGCCGCCTCCAAGGCCGCCAGCGACCACGTCGTCCGCTCGTTCCAGCACACTTACCATCTGCCCACCGTCACCACCAACTGCTCCAACAATTACGGCCCCTATCATTTCCCGGAGAAGTTGATCCCGCTGATGATTCTCAACGCCCTCGAGGGGAAACCGCTCCCCGTTTACGGCGACGGCCAACAGATCCGCGACTGGCTCTACGTCGAAGACCACGCCAGCGCCATCTGGCTCGCGCTCACCAAGGGCCGCGTCGGCGAGACCTACAACGTCGGCGGTCTCAACGAGCGCCCCAACCTCGAGATCGTTAACCGCATCTGCTCGATCCTCGACCGGAAGTCCCCTCGCACCGACGGCCAGCCCTACGCTTCGCAAATCACCTACGTCGCCGACCGCCCCGGGCACGACCGCCGCTACGCCATCGACAGCGCCAAAATCCGCGCCGAGCTCGGCTGGGTACCGAAAGAGAACTTCGATACCGGCATCGAAAAAACCGTCGACTGGTATCTCACCCACCGCAACTGGACCGCCGACATCACCGCCAAAAAATACGCCCGCGAACGCCTCGGCACCGCGAAGTAATCTTTGTGATCGCGAGGCGCGCAGCGACGCGGCGAGCCATCACTTTACTTTCTACACGCCTCGCGCCCTCCCCGTTCCCCACCCTCACTTTTCCATCCTCTCTTCGCCCACACCTTCATGAAACGTAAAGGCATCATCCTCGCCGGCGGCTCCGGCACCCGGCTTTATCCCCTGACCATTGCTGTCTCCAAACAGCTCATGCCCGTCTACGACAAGCCGATGGTCTATTACCCGCTGTCGGTGCTGATGCTCGCCGGCATCCGGGAAATCCTCGTCATCTCGACGCCCACCGACTTGCCCCTCTTCCGCCGACTCCTCGGCGACGGCTCGCAATTCGGCGTCACCCTCACCTACGCCGAACAACCCAGCCCCGACGGCCTCGCCCAAGCCTTTCACATCGCCGCCGATGTCGGCTTCCTCAAAAACGAGCCCGCCGCCCTCGTCCTCGGCGACAATCTCTTCTACGGCCACGACCTTGTGAAATCCCTCGAGCGCGCCAGCGCCCGCACCTCCGGCTCGACCATTTTCGGCTACCATGTCGCCGACCCCAAGAGCTACGGCGTCGTCGAATTCGCCCCGGACGGCCGCGTCGTTTCCCTCGAAGAAAAGCCCGCCGAGCCGAAGTCCAACTACGCCATCCCCGGCATCTACTTCTACGACGCCCATGTAGTCGCCCTCGCCCGCGGCCTCAAGCCCTCGAAGCGCGGCGAGCTCGAGATCACCGATCTCAACCGTCTCTACCTCGAGCGCGGTGACCTCCACGTCGAGATCCTCGGCCGCGGCACCGCTTGGCTCGACACCGGCACCCACGACTCCCTGCTCGAAGCCGGTCAATTCGTCTCCGTGATCGAAAACCGTCAGGGCCTCAAGATCGCCTGTCTCGAAGAAATCGGCTTCCGCCAAGGTTGGCTCACCAAGGCCGCGCTCGAAGTCTCCATCGCGAAACTCGGTAAGTCCAATTACGGCGCGTATCTCCGGAAAATCTCGGCCGAAACAAGGTAAGAGCGGCTTTACGCCGCGACCCTCGCGCCGCAGCTTTTGGCTACGTGACGGTCTCGTTTCTCATCCCGCTCTACAACTGCCTCGCCCTCACGCAGGCGATGCTGGCCTCGCTTCGCGCGACGCTCCCCGCCGGACTCGCCCACGAGATTATTTTCATCGACGACGGCAGCACCGATGGCACCCGTCCTTGGCTCGCCTCCCTCGCGACCGATCCCGCGATCCGCGTCGTCCTCCAGCGCGAAAACCTTGGTTACGCCGCCGCCAACAACGCCGGTGCCGCCGTCGCCCGCGGTGAGTTTTTCGCCCTGCTCAACAACGACCTGGTTCTCTCTCCAGGCTGGCTTGAGCCCATGCTCGCCGCCCACCGCGCCTACGGCGACCGCGCCGGCCTCGTCGGCAATCTCCAACTCGACGCCAAAACCGGCGCACTCGATCACGCCGGCATCGCGATCAACCTCCAAGGCAAGCCCGAGCACCTCCGCCGCGGCCCGGGCGCCCCGCCCACGTCCGATCCCGCGGCCCGCCCGCCGTCACTCGGTCTCTCTCTTTTCCTGCTCCGTCTGTTCTGCCCGCACCGTCGCAGCGTGGCGGTGACCGGCGCCTGCGTCCTGGTTCGCCGCGCCCTTTGGGAAAAACTCGGCGGCTTCGACGAAAAATTCATCAACGGCTGCGAAGACGTTGATCTCTGCCTCCGCGCCGCTGCCGCCGGCCACGTCAATCTCGTCGCTCTCCGCTCCGTCGTACGCCACCACATCAGCTCATCCCCCGGCCGCAAACTTCGCGACGAGGCCAACACCCGCCACCTCGTGCTCCGGTGGCACGACACCCTTTGCCTCCTGGGTGCCCGCCTTTGGTGCCGCGACCACCTCGAGACCTATCTCCGCGACCCGCGCAATTTTCCCGACCCAGCCGTCGCCCGCCAAGCGTTCTTCTACGCCCTCCATTTCCGCCGCACGCCGCCCCCCCGCGCCCTCACCGGCATGGCCCGCAATCTCAGTCGGGAGCTCTCCCGCTGGCAGAAGATCCTCTGACTCCGCTTCCGGTTATCGCGAGGCGCACCGCGCCGCGGCGATCCAGCTGCATTTGCAACGCGCGTTCTGCGTACCTCGCCACCTTACCGGTCCAAGAATCCCACCTTGCCCCCGCCGCGCACCACTTCGCGCACCACCGACTGCGGTCGTTGATTCACCGTCAGAAACATGCGGCCGATATATTCGCCGATCAGCCCCAGCAACACGAGCTGGGTCCCGGAAAAAATCAACAGACCCGCCATCAGCCAGCCCCAGCCGGCCTCCGGGCCATTGCCGCCCCACCACATCGAGACGACCCAGGCGAGGAAAACGATTCCCAACGCCGACAACGCCGCCCCGAGCGCCGATGCCAGCCGCAGCGGCAGCACCGAAAAATTGATCCACGCGCTCAACCACAACCGGATCAGCCGACGCAGCGTATAGCCGCTGGTGCCCGCCTGCCGCTCATCGTGCCGCACTTCGAGTGACCCGATCCGTTGCGTGATCTGCAAAATCAATCCGTCGATATACGGCAAGGGCCCGCTGTTTTGCGCCGCTTCTTTCGCGACCAACGCCGCCACGCACCGAAAGCTCGACAGATAAAATCCCGGCGGTTTATCGAGCGCCCAATCGGTCATGCGGTTCGTGAACCAGCTTCCCGCATTGCGCCAAGCCGAGTGCTGTTTCACCGCGTAATGCCCAAACACCACATCAAGCTCCTGCGCTTTGGCGTGCGCCCACATCCGCACCGCTTCGTCCGGGGGATTTTGCCCATCATCATCGAGATTCACGATGTGCGCGCCCTTCGCCTGCCGCCAGCCGCTCAGCACCGCATTGTGCTCACCAAAGTTCCGCGCGTGCTCCACGTAGATGATCGGCACCTGCGCCTCTTTGAGCAGCTGACGGCACACCGTCGCCGTCGCATCACGGCTGCCGTCGTTCACCAATATGATCTCATGGCCGCCCTCGATCACTAGAGCTTCGATCCGCTTCACGAGCGGTCCGATTGTTTCAGCACTATAATAGAGGGGAATTACAAAACTAAGCGCGGGGCCTGACATCGTCTTATTACCCAACAAAGAACCTATCCAGCGCAAGAAAACCCTGCGCTCAGTTCCCCACTCGCTGCTGCATGGTCTGCGCTCTCAACGCTCAGCTCTCAACTCCTACCCCGCGAGCTCCCGCACTATCTCCTGCGCCGCCACGAGCCCAAACGCGCCCGTCACCCACACGGCCGTTCCAAAGCCCGTCGCGCAGTCCAATTTCAAGTTCGTGCCCGGCTCCACCGTGGCTCGACACGTGCCGTCGGCCCACGGAAAAACCGGTTTCTCTTCCGTCCACACGCAACGCACGCCATACGTGTTACCCTTTCCTCCGGCGAATCCGTGGTCGCGCCGCAGTTTCTTTCTCACCTGCCGCAGCAATTCGTCGCAGCCCGAGGCCCCGAGATCGCCCGACCGTAGCTGCGTGGCATCCCGCCGCCCGCCAGCCCCGCCCACGGTCACGCACTTCAATCCGCGCTTCACCGCCTCAGCGATGATCAGCGCCTTGTGCGACATCAGATCCACCGCGTCCACCACCCCGTCCAACTTCCCCTCCAACAACCGTTCCGCCGAAGCCGGCGTAAAAAACTCCGCCACCGTAGTCACCCGACACGCCGGGTTGATCAACCGCACCCGCTCGGCCAACACCGCGATCTTCGGCCGACCGATCTGCCCGTCGAGCGCCGGCAATTGCCGGTTCACATTCGTCACGCACACATCGTCGAGATCGATCAACGTGATCGCCCCCACCCCGCTCCGGGCGAGGCCTTCGACCGTCCACGAGCCGACCCCACCCACACCGATCACCGCGACATGCGCCGCCCGCAGGCGCGTCAGCGCCGCCGTCCCCAACAAACGGCCCACGCCGCCAAATCGTTCTGCGTAATCGTCGCTCATCGCCCCAACGAAGCCCGCGCCGTTCGCACGGTGCGAGCGAAACTTGCACCGCCCGAGGCAGGGACGCCTCTCCGAGGCGTCCGCGATTTGCCGACCGGTTCGCTCCCTCTAATCGGACGGCTCGGAGAGCCGTCCCTGTCGCTTCAAACCCCAGCTTTAAAACTTAAACCCCATCTTCTTGAGCTCACCGTCGAGCTGCCACGCCCGCGCACGCGGTACCGCGAGCATTCCGGCGCGATCCAGCATCGCCCCGTTCGGCACACTCCGGATGTTGATCCGCGCCGCCACCTCGGACTTCATGCCCAAGCCCTCGACGAGCTGCGGCCACTTTACTTTTTTGTCTTTGATCACCTTGTCGACCGCTTGGCGTTTCTCGGCGGGATCCAGATTCACACTCACGATTTCAACCCGCTCGCGCTGCTCGAAATACTTGTCCTTGAGCGCATCGAATTCCTTCACCGACGCTTCGTTGTCGACGCTCCAGTAGTGCAGGAAGACCGCCTTCTTGCCCCGCAGCGCCGCCGCATCGAACGGCTTTCCGTCGGCCGAGGTGAACTTCAAATCAAACGGCGTTTTGCGCACTTCCATGATCCGAAGTTCGTCAGTCGCCCGCGACGCCAGCGTCTTGTTTTTGTGGTCCTTGAGTTGAGTCACCAGCTTCTCGGCCATGGCCGGACTCCGGCCTTTGATCACCTCGACGAAATTCATTTCTTGGTCGGCGATGAAACGGTCTCCGCCCGGCTGCGCCGCCAACGCGTCGATCTTCTCCCGCGCCGCCTCGAGAGAATCCTTATCGCCGATCAACCGCGCCTGCGCGTTTGCATTGGCCGCGGCCAACGCCATCACCGCCGCTTTGCCATCATCGTCCGTGGCCGACTGCCGGGCGTTGATGATCGCGAAATTCAGCTGTGAAAACCAAACGTCGCGCAACGGGAGGAGTTTCCGGTCGTTGATGCCCTGCGCCACATCGCCGAGTTTACCGACCACGGTGCCCGCCCGCCGGTTTTTCGGATACTGCGCCAGCAGCGGCACGCCGCTCTTGATCAATTGGTCGAAACGCTCCGCCGAGGGCACCGCGCCCGGCTGGTCACGGAGTTTGAAGAATGCATCGAAGGCGGCCTCGGCGACCGGATCGGAGGCCGGAGCCGCAGCTTTGGCGGATGCCGCCGCCGGCGCCTGGGCCAAAAGCGCAGGGCAGACCAAGACGAGCGACGAGAGAATCAGAACACGGAATAACGAATGGGTAATCATAGGGGATGGGGAAAAATAAACCAACGGGATGAAACCTAACGATAAGCTACGGTGCACAAATTCTTCCCGCCGAGAAGCCCGAATCCGCCTCAATGAGGACATGACCGCTGTCGGCCTGCGCCCTTCCACATAAAACCTACGCAAGGCCAACCGCGCCGGCCCTGCTCGCGCTTCGGCTTCCCTCGGCTATGGTGAAGAAGTTGAATGTTAGCTTTCCGCCGGCAACGTTGCCAATTCTCTGACTCGCTTCTCGCACCCGGCCGAGAAACGACGCCCTGCGGTCGCCGACGCCGGGCTTGCCGAAACTACCGCCGCACTTACGCTCCCCTCATGAGTTTTGCCGACCTAAAACCGCAGATGGCTCAGCTACCCCACGAAGACATGTTGCAGGCTTTGGCTTTTCTCAAAAGCCGTCTGCGCGCGGACACGCCCGAAAACCGGGCGGAACTCTCCCGTCGCCACGCCGAGATGGACGCCGGTCACAAAGTCAGCTGGGAAGATTTAAAACGACAACTCGGGCTCGAATAACCGGCGATGCCCTATCGCTTGGTATTAAATGAAGACGCTGCGCGTTTCCTCGTGCAGGCCAGCCGACCCGCGCAACGCCGTTTAAACGTGGTGCTGGATGACTTGAAGACCTCACCGTTTCGTTTGGGCGATCTGCAAGAACTCGACGAGGAGGGTCGTGAAAATGAAATCCTCGCGATCGGCAATTGGATGGTCACCTATTGGACCGATCACGCCGCACGAGAAATTCGCGTGACCCGGCTCGAAAGCACGGACGAAGGCCGTTGACCCGCTCCGACAGGAGACGGGAAAGGAGGCAATTTTTGCACTTTGCACTCGCGGGCCGCGAGCGGCGCCCACGCGCTATTGGCATGTGTCGTCCCGAGTGCCTCGTTGATACGAGATCTACGGCCGGATAAGGCGTTTTGATCGCGACATCGACAACGCAAGCAAGCCCGATGACATCGCCGACCGGAGCGAGCAAACCGGAACAGTGCGGACCGTCCTGAGTTTCTCGTCAGCCGAGCAACCGCTTTACCGCCGCCGACGCGGCTCCTTCCCGTTCCACGCCTTCTCCCGCAATCTCTACCCAAGGCCGACCCCGCCCCACCATCGCCTCCCGCCACACCCGCCGCACCATCGCCCGTCCGGCCTCATCCGGAAAACAACGCTGCGGGTCCTCCGCCCAAGCCAGATCGGTGTCACAGAACAAAAACAAATCGGTCGCCCGCACCCGCGCTTCCGCCTCGGCGCGCACCCACTCCGGACATTTTCCGGGAAACAACAGGTCGTTCCACAGCACGCACGTGAGCAGGTCGGTGTCGCAGATCACCACCTGCCGCGCCCGCTCGGCCGCGCGATCCTCACTCGCCATCTGCCCGAGCGCGATCGTTCCCAAATCCTCCGCCGCGATCTTGCCGTCCTTCACTTCCCAAAACTCCCGCACAAATTCCTCCGCCCACGGCTCTCCGATGTGCCCGGCCAGACTCCGCGCCAAGGTCGTCTTCCCCGTGGACTCCGGTCCGAAGATCACCACGCGCTTGACGAGGCCGCTCATGCACGCGCCTTCGTTTTCACCGCACCGGCTTCGCGCCGTTCCGCCAGCCACCACGCCCGCCACCCAAGCAAGCCCAGCACCAGATAAACTCCGAAAAGCAACGCCGTGAACGCCAGCTCGGCGCTGAAATAAGCCGGGATCGCCACCAGATTCGCCGCCGTAAAGAACGCCCAGTTCTCAATCTGCTTCCGCGCTTGCAACACTTGTCCCGCCACCTGCGCCATCGCGATAAACGCATCGCGCCAGGGCATCACCGCATCCGTCCAGCGCCGCGCCGCCAACGCCCAAATCACCGTGGCCATCACCACCAATATTCCGACCCACACCCGCCCCGACCAAGCCAGCCGCGTCACCGGCAATTCCTTCACACGGCCGCCATCGCCCCGGTCATTCGCCCGGGTCCAGTTCCACCAGCCCCAACCCAGCGCCCCAAAAAAGAAAATCTGCAAAGCCGCATCGGCATAAAATTTCGCCCCGAAAAACAAAACTCCCTGCACCGTCACCGCCACCAGCCCCAACGGAAACGCCCACAGCGAGCGCCGCACCATCAGCACCACGCCCGCGATGCCCAGCGCCAGATTTACCCGGTCCAGCAGCGAAGCTCCGGCCAATCCTGCCCAAATTCCCTGCGCGATCTCCCCCATCATCAGTTCTGCTTCGCGCCTTTCATCGCCAGGAATGCCTCAACGTTCATCGCCTTGATTCGCGTCCCTTCGCGGGCCAAACTCCCCGGTTCATTTGTTGCCCGCAACAAATGCTTCCATCGCCTCCCGCGTGATCGTGTGCCGCGCCGCACACCGCGGACACCGGATCTCGATCATTTCATCTTCGCCAAAAAGCCCCGCCGAACCGCTCCGCATCGCCGGCGCCAGCACCTCCATCAATTTCGCCTGATTGCAGCCGCAGTGCCACCGGCACACCCGTTTCTCCAAAAAACCCAACGACTCCGTCGTCGCCAAGGTCTTCGCACCTTCGGCCGTCAGCGTCTTCAACCATGCCAGATCGCAGTCCGGATGCTCCGTCACCATGGCGAACTCTTCCTCGCCCACCTCAAAAAATCGCGCCACCCGTTGCTCGCTTTGTTCGTAGAACTTTTCCGCCGCCGCCACCGGGTCCGCCCCGGAGAACGTCACCGCACTGCGGCGCTTCTCCCCGCGCCCGCGCACCACGTCGGAGTAAAATATATTCTCCGGCAGCGCCTTTACGTTCTCGTCAAAGATCCGTCCCGTCACCGTCCCCGTTTCGTTGTCACCCGCAAGAAAAAGGTTCACGCGCGGCTCCTGGAAATTGATCGTCCACGCCGTAAGTTCGTTCCTCGGCCGCGACGCCGTGTGCAGGACAAACGCCACCAGCGCCCGCTTGAACAAGGCATCATGCTCCGGCGCCGGCTTCATCGCGTTCGCCCCGAGGTGCAGGTAGTAATCGACGAACAGCGCCCCGAACTCCGCCCGCGCCACCATCGCGTTTCGTCCGCGCACAAAGTGGGTGGCGACCTCGGTCCCTGCATCGGCCAGATTCGGCGGTGTCGTGGATGGCATCGCTGCGACAGTCCCCCGATTCTTCGCGATGTCCAGCCCGTCCCTGCGCCAACGCCCAACTCCATTGGCTTTACCCCGAGCCCGTTCTCGCCAACAAACTCCGGCCTCTCTTGAGCGCTCCCGTTTCCCTCCCTCTCTCCGTCGTCATCGTCGCCAAAAACGAGGCGGCCAACCTTCCGCGTTGCCTCGCCAGCGTCCGCGGCTGGACCGCTGGGGTCGTCGTCGCCCTCAACGCCACGACCGACGCCTCCGAAGCCCTCGCGCTCGCCGCCGGCGCCCAGGTCCACCACCTTCCTTGGCAGGGTTTCCGCGACACCAAAAACGCCGCCCTCGCTCTCGCCCCCAAGCCCTGGGCGCTCTGCCTCGACGCCGACGAGGAGGTCTCCCCCGCCCTTCGCGCCGAGCTCATCGCGTTCTTCGCTCGGCCCGATCACGCGACATTCGCCGGCGCGCGCTTCCCAAGGAAGGTCTGGTTTCTGGGTCGCTGGATCACCCACGGCGATTGGTATCCCGATCTCAGCTTGCGCCTCGTCCACCGCGCCCGCGCCCGTTGGGGCGGCGATCAATTCGTCCACGAAAAGATGGAGTGCGACGGCCCCGTCGCGACCTTGCGCGGCGATTTGCTTCACCACTCATTCCCCACGCTCTCCAGTCACGTCGCGAAGATAAATCCCTTCGCCGACCTCTTTCTGCAACAGCATCAGGCGCGCGGCACCCGCTTCTCCGTCGCCGCCGCCGTCGCCCGCCCGATCTGGCGCTTCGTCCGCGCCTACGTTTTCAAGCTCGGCTTCCTCGACGGTTTCCCCGGCTTCTACATCGCTTGGGCCACCGCCTTCGGCGCGTTCGTCCGCTACAGCCGTCTCTACGAGGCCGAACACCGGTCCCCGCCTTCCGATGGCTGAGGAACCCCACCCCTTCAGTCGTCTGGCCGAGGAACTCGTCGGAGATTTCCGCGGCATCCCGTTTGACGAACCCCGTCGCTCCAAAAAGCGCCCGACCCAGCCCTTGGCCGGCCTCGTTGAATCGATCCTGACCCAACACCAGATCGGCCGTGACTCCGCCGAGCATACCATCCGGGCCCACTGGCCGGCCTTGGTCGGCGTCGCGAATGCCTCTTATTCCCACGCCGTTCGCATCGAACGCGAGAAGCGCCTGGTCGTCCACGTCGCCCACTCCGTTGTCCGCAACGAACTATTCATGCACCGCGCCGAAATCGTCGTCCGCATCCAAAAGCTCCCCGGTTGCGCCGGAATAAAAGAACTCAACCTCCGCGCGGGCTAACCGCGTCGCGGCCGCCCAACCGACATTACTTTTCTAAGCCCTGACTGGGGTCAAAATACCTTCAACTGCAATGCCGCTGGGGCGTGGCGCATCTGAGGGGCCGGCAATTGGGGTTGGCCGAGGAGACGTTTGTCGGCCGGTGCGACTCGGTCACCGAGGTCCTCGGTTTGAATACGCCGCCGGTTTTGGCGGCGGCCTTGTGTGGCAAACGATGTTACAATTTGCAGCCGCGATGCAGTCTGGCGTGGACAACTCGTACGAGACTTGCAGGGTTATTCACAAGTTACTCCTAACCGATGGAAAACCTTAAAGGGGCGAAAGCCTCAAGTCAGAGGAACCGGGTGGTGATCAAAGTTAAGACCTTCGTGCTCGACACGAATGTTCTCCTTCACGACCCCGAATCGATTTTCAAGTTTCAGAACAACAACCTCGCGATCCCGGTCGAGGTGCTTGAAGAGCTCGACGGCATCAAGGGCGAGCAGTCCACCGAGCGCGGGCGCAATGCGCGACGGGTCCACCGCATCCTGCAGGAACTTTTGCCCGACTCCCGCTCAATGCTGGAAGGCGTGAAACTGGAGAACGGCGGGACGCTCTCCATCATCATCAATCCGTATCTTTCGGATCCTTCGCGCCACTCCGCGTCGATGGATCGCCTGCGGGCAATCCTCCCCGATCTTTCCAAGAAGGATAACCGCATCATCGCGGCGGCGTTGTTTGTGCAGGAGCAAAATGAACCGCCCACGATCCTTGTGACCAAGGATGTGAACGTGCAGCTAAAGGCGCGGGCGGTCGGGCTGGAGTCCGAGGATTACCTGAACGACAAAGTGCCTGAGACCGACGAAGAGCTCAGCTACCGCGATATCCCCCTTTCGCTCTATGAATTGCAGCGCTTCTGCTCCGAGGGCTATTTCGACCTCGGCGCCGTCGGCGGCGAACCGCTTTTCCTCAACGAATACGTGCTGCTCCGCTCGGAGGAAGGGAAAACGATGCCCGCGCGCTACTACGGCGACGGCCAAGTGCGCCGGCTGAAAATCCCCGATTTCGTCAAGGCCCCGGGCGGCATTCCCATCCGGGCCCGCAACCTCGAACAGCAATTTTTCATGGACGCGCTGCTCGACGACAGCATCCACATTTTGACCTGCTACGGCAAAGCCGGCACGGGCAAAACTCTGCTTTCGACCGCCTGCGCGCTTTATCAGACGCACGACGACCATTCGAAATACGACGGGCTTTCAATCTCCCGGCCGGTCATCGCCCTCGGCAAAGACATCGGGTTTCTGCCGGGCACGTTGGAAGAAAAGATGCGCCCTTGGCTGCAGCCCTACCACGATGCCTTGGAAGTGCTCGTGCCGTCGAAGCCGCCCAAAGAGCCGCAGTTCGCGACCAAGAAAGTGTCCAAGAAAAAACACGGGAAGCACGAAGCTCACTTCCACGCCCAGATGAATTCGCCGCAACCCAGCCACGTGAGCCACCACGGCGGCAACGGGCACCATGGCCCGGCCGTGAAGCCCTATGAGCGTTTGCTCAAAAGCGGCCTAGTCGAGATCGAGGCACTCGCCTTCATCCGCGGTCGTTCGATCGCGCGCCGGTTCTTCATCCTCGACGAAGCCCAACAGCTCACGCCGCACGAAGTGAAGACGGTGATCACCCGCATCTCCGAGGGTTCAAAAATTGTGCTCATCGGCGATCCGTCCCAGATCGACAACCCTTACGTCGACGCACGAAGCAACGGACTCGTTTATTGCCACAATCGCATGAAGGGCCAGGGCCTCGCGGCGCACGTGAAATTGACAAAGGGTGAACGCTCCAAGCTCGCCGAGCTCGCGGCGGATCTGCTCTGAGGCCAGCAGGCCGCTCGGCCGGTGCTGCGGCTCAAGATTGCTCAGGGTACGCCGCGGCTCCCAACACCCGGTGCGGCCCGGGTTGGTCGGATAACGCAAATGATCCGCCGGGGCTCAGGCCGTCTGCCGCGAAGCGAAAAGACTGACCTCGCCGCGACGCAGAGCGACGACCTCCATCGCGCCGGCGAAGAGGCCGGTGAAGAGCAGATCGCTCACGAGGGAATTGCGAAAAAACACGAGCGTGGGTGGAAAGCCGGGCAGCCCCACCGTCATCGCCTGCCACCAACCGGCGGCGGTCCGGGCATACGCGACATCGCCCAGCCACGAGGCGGTGTTGGTGACCAAGTAGAAGAAGAGCGCACCACCGAGAGCGCCATTTAGGAGATTCAACCAGCTGCGGCGCGACGCCACGAAAAGGCCGAGCCCGAGGGCGGCAGCGAAACAAAGGAGCCGGAGCACGGCACCGCCAGCCGTCCACTCGTAACCAAACTCCGTGGCGTAAAAACGATCAATGTAGAGATCGGTGAGACAGAGCGCAGCGAAGGGCGCGAGCTGTTGCCAACGGCTGCGGAAGTAAACGCCACCGCAGAAGGCGAGCGCCATGAGCGGCGAAAAATTGCTGAGAGCCGGCTCTTGCAGGGCGATCAGGCGCCAACCGGCGGCAAGAACAAGGAGAACAAGGGCGAAGAGCATGCCCACAGATTCCACCGGGCGAGCGCCGATGAAAAGCAGTTTCTCGCGAACGCGCGCGCTTATTGCTCGGCTTGCCGGGCAAGCAGCCAGAGGAGGTCGGCGAGGCGATTGGTAAACTGGCTCAATTCCGGGCGCACGGTGCGGCCGTGGGCCGGAAGGGCGTGGAGCCGGCGTTCGGCCCGTCGGGCGGTGACCCGGGCGGTATCGAAGGCCGAGCCAAGGGCGGTCGCACCCGGCGTGGCCCAGCCGTCAAATTTTAGGCCGTGCGCCTCCAGCACGCCGACCGCCTCATCGAGCTTGGTCACATCGGCACCGGTGATTTTTGAGAAGTTCGAATCCGCGTAGCGGGCGCGGTCGCTCTCGGCGCAGGCGAGCTCTCCCATCAACGCCACGAGGTTGTGCTGCAGGCCGGTGATGAATGCGCGCAGGTCGGAATCGACGAGCAACGGCTTGATCGCGCCGAGGGCGACGTTGAGTTCGTCGAACGCGCCGACCGCCTCGATCTGAGGGTGGTCTTTCGGCACCCGTTGGCCGTAAAGCAGGCCGGTGGTCCCTTCGTCGCCGGTGCGGGTTACGATGGAGCCGGCCATGGGACGTGCTTAAGGCGTGATGCGCCGCGCCGCCAGCTGGGCTCGCAGACACAGTTCGGCCGACTTGAAGGCGTGGGCTTGGGTCATCGCATTTTCGGTGCGGTTCAGGCAGTCGAGGATGAGCTGACCGAAGAACTTGAAACCTACTTTGCCGGCGACCTCGAGGTGCTGCTCGCCCTTGTCATCGACGATGTAAACGTGATCGCCCGTTTTGTCGCGGCCCACGTCGACGTATTTGCGCAGCTCGATATAGCCTTTGGTGCCGAGGATGACCATGCGCCCATCGCCCCACGTGCTGAGTCCGGCGGGGTTGAGCCAGTCGACCCGGATATAGTTCGACGTGCCGTTGTTGCCGAGCAGGGAGGCCTCGCCGAAATCTTCGAGTTCGGGATAGTCCGGGTTGTTGAAATTGCCGACGGCAGCTTGCGTGACCGTGGCATCGGTGGCGCCGGTGAACGTGAGGAATTGCTCAAATTGATGGCTGCCGATGTCGCACAAGATGCCGCCGTATTTGGCCCGCTCGTAGAACCACGCGGGGCGGGCGGCGGGATTGCCGATGCGGTGCGGCCCGAGGCCGAGAACTTGCACGACCTTGCCGATGGCGCCGCCGGCGACGAGCTCGGTGGCGAACATGGCGGATTCGACGTGGAGCCGTTCGCTGAAATAGACGGCGTATTTCTTGGCGGTGCGGGCGACCACGGCTTTGGCCGCGTCGAGCTGCTCGAGAGACGTGAACGGAGTCTTGTCCGTGAAGTAATCCTTGCCGGCCTCCATCACGCGGCAGCCAAGCGGGCCGCGATCACAGGGGACGGCGGCGGCGGCGACCATGTGCACGGCGCCATCGGCGAGGATCTCATCGAGCGAGCGGGCAACTTGGACCTGAGGATATTTTGCCCGGAAAGCTTCCACTTTCTTTACGTCGGGATCGTAGACCCACTTCAAATCGGCGCCGGCTTCGAGCAGACCGTTGCACTGGCCGTAGATGTGGCCGTGGTCGAGGTGGACGGCAGCGAAAGTGAATTCGCCCGGTTTGACTACCGGACTTGGTTTGCCCTGCGGTGCGTATGACATGCCGTCAGCTTTTTGGCTCATGGGTGTGGATAGATATAGATCGGAGGAAGCGGAGGAAATGGAAGTTCGCGGGGCCGCGGGGCCGCGCTATTTGGCAGCCGCCTTCGTGGCGAGCGCGAGGGCTTTGACGGCTTCGTCGATTTTGGCGTAAGTTTTCTTCGTCATCTGGTCGATAAAAAGCACGCCCGCAAGGTGGTCGGCCTCGTGCAGGATGCAGCGTGCGAGCAGTCCGTTGCAGATCAAAGTATGGGGCACGCCGTTCTCGTCCTGGAATTTCACCGCAATTTCTTCGGGGCGCTTAACATCGCCGCGGATTTCGGGAAACGAGAGACAGCCTTCCTCAACGATTTCGTTCGGGGTGTCTTTGGCGATGGTGATGACCGGGTTGGCGATGATCATCGGCATGAAAAGCGAGAGCGGCGGATGAGCTCCGTCGAGCAGCCAGTCGAAGTCTTCTTCGGACTCGCGCAAATCCACGACACAGAGTTGCCGCGCCGCGTTCACTTGCTGGGCGGCGAGGCCGATGCCGCCGGCCTCATGCATCGTTTCGATCATCTCGCGGGCGAACGCCCGGAGTTCGGCGTCAAAAACGGCGATCGGTTCGCCTTTTTTTCTCAGAATGGGATCGTTGTAGTGAACTAATCGCAGAGACATGGGTCGATGAGAACTACAACCGTGATTTCCGACCGCGCTGCCCGCAAATATATACTTCAATTAACATGAGCGTGACGCCCCTCAGTCGCATCCTGCCCGCCGCGGTCGGTTTGGCGGTAGCCGGCGTGGTCGTGGGAATTGCCGCTTGGATGTTGCCGGTCAACCTGAGGTCCGTGAGTCCGGCCTTGTTGAAGAGTGCGGGTACGGGCACGCCTACGGTGGCGGCCTTGGGCCGGGATCTGGTTGATTTGGAACGCATCGGACCGGCTTCGCAGCTGCTGGCGGCGGCGAAAATCGTCAATGACCCCCGCGCCCCGGCGCTGGAGCGTGCAATTGAGGCATTTGCGCTGCAGCAACCGGCGCTGATCGCGTGGGGCGGTTGAGATGCGGCGCTTGATCCGCTGTTCAACCTTCGCTCGGGTCCGGCCCGGGGCGCGAGCACGCCGGTTCTCACCTTCCTCATCCCGGCGGCCGCGCGGGAAAAACTCCGCGATTATCTCGGGAGTTCCGCCTCGCTGGGCGTGCAGGCGATCATGGGCCTGCGCGAGCTTACGGCCACGGGGCGGTTCGTGCCGGCGACGCGCCCGGGCGGTCAGCCGCTGGAAGCGTCGCTGCTGCTCACGGCGTTACTCTACCAAGGCGAACACCTCGCACCGTCATTGCAGCGCGAAGTGGGCAGCCTCGCCGAGGCGGCCGTTTTGAGGAAAGACTTGAGCGAACGCGAACCGTTCCTGATGGATCTGCTTTCCCTCGGTCGCCGGCTCGATTGGGCGCAACTTTCCGAACTGCTGCGCCGCACCGAGGACACCAAGACCGCCGGAGCCTTCGCCCACTTGGCCCGAGTGGCGCCGGCGCAATTACCGATCATGTATACCGCGGCGCTCTTTTCGGATTCCGCCGACAAGGTCGCTTCTTACCTCATCCACTATGGCAAAGCCGGGGCCGAAGATCTCGAACTCACCCTCACGCTCGGTCAGGGCGCGGTGCGTCTCTTGCTCACCCGCCAAGTTCCGGTCAATCGCACCGGGGGTAAGACGGCGGGGGCGTGGGGCGATTTCGCGCTGGCGCACTCCTAAGTAATGCTCGGGTTGGAGTATCTCGGATTCCTGCTCGGCGCCTACTTGGTGCTGCGGGGTCTGAACCGCTTGGTCGGCCGCGCTTCGGCCGAAGGCTTGCCGCCCGCCGCTCTGCCCCAGGTGCGCGCCGGGGTGCTTGCGTTGTTTTTCGCCGCGTTGCTCGTCATCGGCACCGAGCCATTTCTGCTCAAGGCCGCGCCGGCCTCCGAATATCAGTTGCGGTTAACTTTGCCCGTTTTGGTCGCAGTCACACCGGCGACCGAAGTCACTTCTCAACCCACCCTCACTATGGATTCCTCCACCCTCCTCTCCATCGGCCTGTTCGCTTCGCTGCAGGTCGCGATGTATATCTTCTGCCTCGTCAAAATCCGGGAAATCGCCGGGCAAAATCTGCCGCCGCTCACCCGTCTCAAGCTGCTCGAAAACGAGGAAACCCTCTTCGACGGCGGCCTCTACCTCGGGATCGGCGGCACCGCGACCACGCTGGTGCTGCAGGTGCTCGGGGTCATCGAGCCAAATCTGCTCGCGGCGTATTCTTCCAACTTGTTCGGCATCGTGTGCGTGGCGCTCGTGAAGATCCGGCACGTGCGGCCGATCAAGCGTGAGCTCATCGTCGCCAGCCAAGCCGAGACCAACGTGTGGCGCGCACGACGTTTCGCGCCGGCGACGATACAACGGCACAGAGCACCGGTGCGGTCTTGGACAGCTTGGTGGCCCGCGTGAAGGCGCTGCCGCTGGGTCTGCAGTAGAGCAGTCGTCCGTTGCCGACGGTTGCTGGGATTCTTGACCGAAGTTGCCGGGGACGACGGGCCGTGTTTTTGGGAGATAGCCAAACGAGCGCGAGTGCGTATGGATTTACGCCGATGAACCGTGCGCCAGATATTTTGTGGATCGTGACGACGCAGTGGCGCGCGTCGGCGTGCGGCTACGCGGGAGACGTGAATGCGCGGACGCCGTCACTCGATGCACTCGCGGCGCGGAGTGTGAACTATGCGCAGGCGGTGACGCCGCACCCGTTTGGACCGTTCGCGCGGGCGGCTTTGCTGACGGGCGTGCGTTCGCCGGAAAACGGGGTGAAGGACTATTTTGATGCGTTGCCGTCGTCGGCGCCCACGATCGCGTGTGAGCTGGGTAGCCGCGGGTATGCGACGGCGTTTTTTGGCAAGTGGGGCGTCGGTCGACGTGATCCGAGTTTGCCGCTCGTCGGCGAAGCCGCGGCGAAGGTGATCGTGCCGCCCGGCGAGCGGGGCGGATTTGAGTTTTGGGAAGGTTTTGAGGGCGGATTTTTGCTGAACGACCCTTGGCTGCACGGCGCGCAGATGCCCACGCCGGAGAAATTTTTTGGCTATCAGAGCGATGTCATTTGCGAGCGAGCCGCGAGGTGGTTGGAGCACGGTTCGGGATGCGAACGTCCGCGATACGTGACCGTCAGCTTGGAGGCGCCCCACCCGCCCTACGGCGCGCCCGCAGCGGGAATCCTGCCCGTGAGCACGGAGGCGATTTCCTTGGTGCCCAATGTGCCACAGGGCGGTGAGGTCGAAAAAAAAGCGCGACAGGAACTCGCAGGATATTACGCGCACATCGAAGCGACCGACCGCGCAGTCGGCCGGTTGCTCGCGGCGGCGGGCCGGGAAACGGTGGTGATGTTTACCTCCGTCCATGGTGATATGCACGGGGCACATGGGCTCTTTCGCAAAGGCTGGCCGCACGAGGAAAGTGTGCGCGTGCCGTTGCTCGTGTGCGCCCCCGAGGTGACGCCACGGCGGGACGATGCGACGATCTCGCTGCTGGATCTGCCGGCGCTGACCCTGAGCTGGGCAGAAGGCCGGGCGTGGAAATTCGCGTCGGACGCGGCGAAAATTTCAATGCCGAGCGTCGTGGCGCTGCCGCACCAGTGTGACCGGACATGGCGTGGCGTGCGGACGGCGACGCGCAAGCTCGTGCTCAACGATGACGGGAGCCCATGGTTGTTTTTTGATCTGGAGCGCGACCCGCCTGAGCAGGTGAATCTGGCGGGCGTCGCGGCGCGGGCCGGCGAGATCGCGGCACTGCGGGCAACGTGCGACTAAGTCGGAGGCATGAAACCCGCGTTCTATCTGGGTTGTCCGGTGTGGGCTCATGCGGCGTGGAGGGGGAATTTCTTCACGGCATCGGCACGGCGAGAAGAATTTTTGCCCCAGTATGCGAGCGTGTTCCACACGGCGGAAGGCAACACCACGTTTTACGGTTTGCCCTCGGCGGAGACGGTGGCGCGCTGGGCGAAGGAGGCACCGGAGGATTTTCGTTTCTGCTTCAAGTTCCCCCGCGCCATCTCGCACGAGCAGCAGTTGGGCGGAACGGCGGAGGCGGAGTCGCGGCGATTCTTCGAGCGGCTCGTTCCGCTGGCGGGACGCTGTGGGCCGTTTTTCCTGCAACTGCATGAGAGCTTCGGCGCGAACCGGCTGGAAACGTTGCGGGCCTTTCTGGCGAAATTGCCGCGCGATTTTTCGTATGCGGTGGAAGTGCGGCATCGCGATTTCTTCGACGGAGCGGGGAAAGAGCAGGCGCTGGATCGGGTGCTCGGTGAGGCCGGCGTGGATCGGGCAAACTTCGACACGCGCGGCCTGTTCGCCGCGCAAGCAACGGATGATTTCACGCGCGATGCCGTGCGCAAAAAACCGCGGGTTCCGGTGCGTTTCACGGCCATCGGGGCCCGCCCCTTTGTGCGCTTTGTCGGCGATCCCGAGATCGAGAAAAACGCCGCGATCTTTGATGAATGGGCGGCGATTTTGGCGCGATGGATCAAGGAGGGGCGGACGCCGTATTTTTTTGTGCATCACCCGGACGACGGGTTGGCGCCGGCGATGGCGCGCTCGCTGCATCGGCGCGTTTATGCGCGGGAGCCAGCGGTGGGAGAGCCGCCGATTTGGCCAAGTGAAAATGACCGAAGCCCGGCGGCGCAGCTCGATTTATTTTAGTCCAAGAAACCGCGCGAGTTCACCCACCGCCGGGGATACGCGGTGCCCGCGACGGGTGCGGCGGGACACCAGGCGAAGGCGACCGTTTTCGCGATCCGCCTTGGGATCGACATGACCGACGAATTCATGGCCAACGAGAACGGGCAACGCGTAGTAGCCGCGGGTGCGTTTGGCCGGGGGCGTGTAAACTTCCCACGTGTAGTCGAGATTCCAGAGCCGAGCCGTAAGCCGGCGATCATAGATCAGCGGATCGAGCGGGGCGATTAGACGAGGCGGAGAATTTTTGATTTTCGATTCCGGATTCTCGATTGCCAAATCAAGCAGCGGCAGATCGGACGCGAGGCTGTAGAGCGGGCCGCAACCCTCGATCGTGACGGGTTGCACGAGATCGTCGACGCCGCGGAGTTCATCGCGTTTGAGCGAGGCCAGGCGACGTTGGCGGAGCTTGAGCGTGGCAAACCAGCGGGCTGATTCGCGGGCGGTAGGCTTCGGCGCGGCGAGCGTCGCGGCGGGCAACACGCGCTTGGGAAGATCGTGGTACCGGCGTTGGTTGATGCGCCGGGCGATGGGCACGCGGCCGTGGAAAAAAGTTTTTGGAGCGTGGTTTTAGCCAGTGATGCGCCCGAGCCCTCGCCGCGCGTTTACGCCGGGCCCAACGCGCTGCGGTCATGGGCGCGGGCGAGCTCGAACCAATCGGAGCTCTCTGACTCGGCGGAAAACTCCGGACATGCCGCGATGAGTTGGGCGCGGAGATGGTGCCGCGCGCGGGCGATGCGGCTCGTGACCGTGCCGACGTTGAGGTTGAGCGCGACGGCGATCTCGCTGTAGGAACGATTGAGCACGTTCCGCAACGTGAGAATCTCACGGTGGCTGGCGTCGAGACGTTCCATGCAAGAAGCGACGAGATCCGAAAATTCGGCGCGCACATTTTCTTGTGCGGGACTGGGTGTGTCGGCGGCGATCAGTTCGGCAAACGTGCCGTCGTTTTCGGCGCCGAGCGGACAATCGAGCGAGAGCGTGCGGTGGCGCCGCCGGCGGAAAAAATACCAGTAGCGGTTGCGCGCGAGATTGACGGTGATGCGGTGCAACCACGTCGCGGGCGAAGAATCGCCGCGGAAGCGGCCGAGGGCGCGGTGAGCCCGAATAAAAGTGTCCTGCGCGATTTCCTCGGCATCGGTGCGGTTGCGGAGAAAGGCGAACGCGATGACGAGCATTTTTTCCCGATAGCACTCCATGATTTCAACAAACGCGCGGTCGTCGCCGGCGTTGAACCGTTGAACCAGCAGGGCGTCGTACGCCGCTTCCTCGGCGGAAGTGGCCGGACTCCCCTTTCGCGCCGGGTGTGCATCGCCACGCGGACTTGGTAAATCGCGCGGCAGGGTTGAATCGGAGTTGGAAAAACGGGTTGGGGCGGGAATTTGGGGAAGATTCATCCCTAGGTCTTACCTCGCGGCATGCCAGCGAGCATTTATGCTACACAAGTCGTTTTTTATCAGTGGTTAATTATATTTTTTTGACCGGACTGACCGAGCCCGATCCGGTATTTCATGCGAAATGCCCGATGCTGCGACGCGGTCTTCGGGCGAATTGCAAGAGGCCGCGGGCGCCGAAACTCGGGCGCGGTGGCACTGCCCGAATGGAGGCCGATAGTCCTTGGGCTCATCGTCCGAAAGAGTCGTGTACGAACTCGACAGCTCGAGTTGCGAGATAAGTGCGCGGCTGAAATCGGGGCGATTTATGCGAAAAATTCGAAAAATGATTCAATATCGAAGGATCGGCGCCCGGTTGGCTTTGGGGCGAGTCACCAAACGGTCGCCGACGTCGGTCGTGCTTCCCCGGATACGTCGCTTTCGACTGGAATTTGACTAAAACCAAGCAAAAGGCGGACAAACAAAGCGTGGCCGAACTACGACGCGAACGCGGTGATCGTGATCCCTTGCCGGCCAAGATCGGGTTCAAAAAACCCGCATTTGCCCTGAAGCAATGAGAGCTTCCGACGCGCAAGCCAAAAACAGGATGAATTTCGCACAATAATCGCGACAAACCTATTGACGACCAAAACTAGCAGACCAATTAGTTGTGGTCGAGGCGGCCCAAGACCACATCCTGTTGTGGTCAGTAACGCGTCAATAAGTTCCAGCAACTTAGGTTCGCTATGGACTTAAAGACGTCGAAAACAGCCTTCTTTTTCACCAAAATCGCTCAAAGTTAGCTAAATTCCATGCAAAAAACCTTCAATGTTGGAGCCAAGACTTTCGTCCTCGACGAGGCCAAGGCTGAAGTTGCGTTTGCCGCCAAACGCGTGATTAACGGTCGTCAGACCATGTGCTTCAACCTGCTCCCGTTGAAATATCAATGGGCCTACGATCTTTACCGCAAGATGAAGGCCAACCACTGGGAGCCCGAGGATATCCCGATGGGCAAAGACATCGAGCAGTGGCGCGATGAGAAGGCCCTCTCCGAGGTCGAGCGTTGGATCATCCGCATGGGTATCGGCTATTTTTCGGCCGCCGAAGGCATTGTCGGTGACAACATCCAGCACGTGGTCCGCGAACTCGTGACCGCCCCCGAGCTCAAGCTCGTCCTCGGCCGCCACGCGCACGAGGAGAACATCCACGCCGATTCGCTCCTCTACATGATCGCCTCGCTCGGCATCAACCCGCACGAGTGCGAGGCGATGTTCGAAGACGTCCCCACGATCGTCCGCAAGAACGAGTTCGTGACCCGCGTTTCCAAGAGCCTCCGCCGCGACATCGATCTCACCCAGCCCGAGAACAAAAAGCTGCTCGCGAAAAATATTTTCGTGTTCGGTCAGTGCATGGAGGGCACCCAGTTTTACGGTCTCTTCGGCATGGTGCTTTCGCTTTACCGTCAAAACAAGTTTCCCGGTATCGGCCAGATGTTCCGCTACACTCTCCGCGACGAGAGCAACCACATCGAGGTGTTCCGCAATCTGTTCATGGACCTCGTCGAAGAAAACCGCGAGATCTGGACCGCCGAGTTCAAGGAAGAGCTGCGCGAACTCATGCAGGAAGCTGTCACCCTTGAGAAGGAGTTCATCCGCGATTGCCTGCCTGTGAACGCCGTCGGACTTAGCCTCGAAGATTTTCTCACCTACATCGATTATATCGCAGATCGCCGCCTCGAAGGCGTGGGCCTGATGCCGCTTAATCCCGGCGCCAAGAATCCACTGCCGTGGCTCGCTGAGATGATGGACATCAAGAAGGAGCAAAATTTCTTCGAAGGTCGCGTCACCGAATATCAAAAAGCCTCCTCCTTGAATGTAGCCGACGACGACGAGCTCTGAGTTCGGAGCCGCTCGTTGTTTAACCTCCCGTCCGCCTAGTTACCCCAACCCCGTTTTTCCGTGGCCGGTGCGAACTCCCCCCGGAGAGTTACGCACCGGAGCCTTATTTTTCCAACCGACCGTTCCGCGCTTTTGTTTCAATTCCGTTACGAGCCGTCCAATTTATGAGCAGCAATCCCTCCCTCGCGCACGATCTCGCCCTCAAGCGCACCGTCCAAGCCCCCGTCGATCAGAAACCCCACTACGCTTGGCGTGACGTCGTCGCCGCCGAGACCATCGCTGTCCCGCCCGTCGTTTTGCTTTGCCCTCACGGCGAGGAGCGTTTCGTGCTCGCCGAGGTCGCCGACACCCTCGGCAAGGCCCTCACCAACGTCGCCCTCGCCAAGGGCGAGAAGGATATTTTCAACGACACCAACCGCGCCTGGGTCGCCCGCATCTGCCGCGAGGTCACCGCCAACCTCACCGAGCTGGCCCGCAACCAGAATCCCCTGCGCCTCTCGCTCAACGCCCTCTACGAGCTCATCGAGAAAACCCTCGTCGACAACAACGCCTACTTCATCGCGAAGAGCCTCCTCCTCAACCGCGCGCGCAAAATCTCCGTCGACCGCGAGTCCGCCGCGCAGTCCACCCTCCGCGTCATCCGTCGCAACAATCAGGTCGTGCCGTGGAGCGAGCAAAAAGTCGAGATCGCCGTCCGCAAAACCTTCCTCTCCCTCCAGCGAGACTCCGCTCCCGCCGTCGCCGTCACCAAGGCCGTCTCCGAGCGCGTCCACGCCTCCAAGCAGGCCTTCGTCCACATCGAGGAAGTGCAGGACATGGTCCAAGAAGAGCTCATGAAGGGCGGCTTCTTCAAAGTTGCCGAAGCCTACATCCTCTTCCGCGCCGAGCGCTCCGTCGCCCGCCTCAACGGCACCGCTGACGAGTCCCCGGCCGCCGCCGCCGCGCCCACCGCGCCCACGCAAGAGACCATGATCGTCGTCAAAAAAGCCAATGGCGAAAATATCTTCTGGGACGGCGCCGACCTCCGCAAACGCATCGAGTTCGCCCGCATCGGCCTCGACCTCTGCCTCTCCAACGAAGAGATCGAGCAGGAGCTCCGCCGCGCCGCCTACGACCAGATCCTCCAAAAGGACCTCGACGCCACCATCATCCTCAACTCGAAAACCCTGATCGAGAAGGACGCCGATTTCGCCAAGTTCGCCGGCCGCATCCAGCTCACCTACATCTACGAAGAGGTCCTCGGCTGGGACATCATGCGCGACGGCATCGCCAAGCTGAAGGAATTCCACCAGCGCGCATTTAAAAAATACCTCGAGCACGGCGTCGCCATCAAGCGCCTCAACCCGCGCCTCCTCGACTTCGACCTCACCAAGCTCGCCGCCGCCCTCGATCCGTCCTCCGACCTCGAGTTCGACTTCCTTGGCATCCAGACCCTCTACGATCGCTACCTCATCATCGACAAAACCAAGAAGCCTGCGCGCCGCCTCGAGACGCCGCAGTTCTTCTGGATCCGCGTCGCGATGGGCCTCTCCCTCGACGAGCCCACCGACCGCGAGGGCAAAGCCGCCGGTCTCTACTCCCTCTATAAGACCCGCCGCTTCTGCTCCAGCACGCCGACCCTCTTCAACGCCGGCACGCTCCACTCGCAGCTCAGCTCCTGCTACCTCTACTATGTCGATGACTCCATCGAGGGCATCTTCCAGCGCGGTATTTCGGAAAACGCCTACCTGTCCAAATGGGCCGGCGGCCTCGGTGGTTCCTGGACCGCCGTCCGCGGCACCGGCGCCTACATCGGCGGCACCAACGGCGAGTCGCAGGGTGTCATCCCGTTCCTGAAGCTCCACAACGACCAGCTCGTCGCCATCAATCAGGGCGGCAAACGCAAGGGCTCCGGCTGCGCCTACCTCGAGACTTGGCACAACGACGTCTACGAATTCCTCGAGCTGCGCAAAAACACCGGCGACGACCGCCGCCGCACGCACGACATGAACACGGCGAACTGGATTCCCGACCTCTTCATGAAGCGCATGGAAGCCCGCGGCGTCTGGACCCTCTTCCGCGCCAACGAGGTCCCCGATCTCCACGAGTCCTTCGGCAAGAAGTTCGAGGAAAAATACATCGCCTACGAGAAGCTCGCCGAGGAAGGCAAAATCTTCGGCCAGAAGGTCGAGGCCCTCGATCTCTGGAAGAAGATGCTCTCCCTCATCTTCGAGACCGGCCATCCGTGGATCACCTTCAAGGACGCGTGCAACATCCGCTCCCCGCAGGACCACGTCGGCGTCATCCACTCGTCCAATCTCTGCACCGAGATCACGCTTAACACCTCCAAGGAAGAAACCGCCGTCTGTAATCTCGGCTCGGTCATCCTGGAGACGCACCTCCTGCCCGACGGCTCGCTCGATCACAAAAAGCTCCGCGAGACCATCCGCATGGCCGTCCGCGCGCTCGACAACGTCATCGACATCAATTTCTACCCCACCGAGGCCGCCAAGACCTCCAACATGCGCCATCGCCCCATCGGCATGGGCGTCATGGGTCTCGCCAACGCCCTCTACATGAAGGGCGTCTCCTTTGCTTCGGAAGAAGCCCTCGCTTTCAACGACGAGGCCATGGAAGCCATCGCCTACTACGCCTACGAGGCCTCCTCCGATCTCGCGGCCGAGCGCGGCACCTACTCCTCCTACAAGGGCTCGAAGTGGTCCCGCGGTCTCCTCCCGCAGGACACCGTCGACCTCCTCGAGCAGGAGCGCGGCGTCGCCGTCGATGTCCCCCGCGGCGGCAAGATGGATTGGACCAGCCTCCGCGCCAAGATCGCCGCCCAAGGCATGCGCAACAGCAACGTTCTCGCCATCGCCCCCACGGCCACCATCTCCAACATCACCAACACCTCCCCCTGCATCGAGCCCACGTATAAAAACCTGTTCGTAAAATCGAACCTCTCCGGTGAGTTCATCGTGCTGAATCCCTTCCTCGTGAAAGACCTCAAGACCCGCGGGCTCTGGGACCAGGACATGATCGACAACCTCAAGTATTTCGACGGCGAGGTGAAGGACATCGATCGCATCCCCGCCGACCTGAAGGCAAAATACCTCACGGCCTTCGACATCGATGCCAAGTGGATCGTGGACGCCGCCGCCCGCCGCCAGAAGTGGATCGACCAGGCCCAGAGCGTGAACCTCTGGATCAAGACTCCGGACCTCAAGACCCTGAGCCACATGTATCGCCACGCGTGGCACGCCGGCCTCAAGACCACCTACTACCTCCGCAGCCTCGGCGCCTCCAACATCGAGAAGGCCACCATCTCGGTGAAGAAGGAAGTCCGCGGCGCGATCAAAGAAGGCCGCGACGGCGGCCAAAACTCCGGCGACGCCGGCGGCACCCACGCCACCGAGGTCACGATCCCGCCCTTCGCAACAAAGGCCGCGGCGCCAGCGCCCGCCGCCAAGAAAGAATACACGGCGGCTGAGAAAACCGCCTGCAGCATCGAGGCGATGAAGAACGGCGAAGAGTGCGAAGCCTGCCAGTAATCTGATCAAAGCCCCGACCCACCGGTCGGGGCTTTTTTTTGCTCTCATGGGACGCAAACGCCAAGGCGGCTATTTCTTTGTTTGGTTCAAGGGCGACCACGAACCACGCCACATCCATGTCTTCGACAAAAATGAAAAAAACCTCGGCCGCGTGCGCCTCGATACCTACGTCTATCTCGAAGGCGGCATCCCACCTGCTGCCGTGGTTGCAATCATCCGCGAGTTTCAACAGAAGGGAATCGTATGAAAGCCTACGCTGAGCCCAAGCCCCTCGGCACCGCGACGTTCGAGCCGATCCGCTTCGTCCGCTACCTCGACGATGAAGACGTTTTTGAAGTCGAGTTTGAGTCCGGTGAGACCTTCCGCGTGAGCCACGCCGCCATCCGCCGGGCAAATCAATTGGCCGACGGTGTTGGTGCGGTGGACTCCGTCTGGATCGAAGCCGAACTGCGTGCCGGCTTCTTAGTCCGCTACACCACCGGCGGACTCGCCGACTGTGCCTGGGACTTCGTCAAAGAATCGGCATGACCGCTTCGGCTCCCAATAAGACGGTCCTCGTCGAGAATCTCCGTGTCACGGCCGACACGCTCGTGGTCGATTTCGACGACGGCCGTTCCGTTTCACTCCCATTGGCTTGGTATCCTCGCCTTCAGCAAGGCACCGAAAAAGAGCGCAATATGTGGCGGCTCAATGGCGCGGGTCAGGGAATCCACTGGCCGCTCTTGGACGAAGATTTGAGCGCCGAAGGCCTCTTGGCCGGCCGCCAATCGGGTGAAAGCGAAGCGTCGTTTAATCGGTGGCTGAAATCTCGGACGAAACATCGGAGGTCATGAAAACTTACGCTAAGCCCAAGCCCTCTGCACCGCTACGTTTGAGCCGATCCGCTTCGTCCGCTGCCTCGACGATGAAGACGTTTTTGAAGTCGAGTTCGAGTCTGGCGAGACGTTCCGCGTGAGCCACGCCGCCATCCGCCGTGCGAATCAATTAGCGAACGATGTTGATGCTGTAGACTCTGTCTGGATCGAAGCCGAATTGCGAGCTGGCTTCTTAGTCCGCTACACCACCGGCGGACTCGCCGACTGTGCCTGGGACTTTGTCAAAGAGTCGGCATGATTACTTCGGCCGCCTCTAAAGCTGCCCTGATGGAGAATCTCAGCGTTAAACCCGAAAGCCGAAGTTGAAGCAGAGGTCGACGTGGTGAAGGTCCGTCGGGCAAAGAGGTTGGCATGGAACCCACCCCTTCGGACGCGGCCCCCAAAACCGCCGCTGCTGCTGGCGCCGCAACCTCCAGGTCGACGCTCACCGCGGCCGCGACAGCTGCTCCCGCGGCCTTCAACCCGTTGTTTGGCGGTGCGAAGATCGTGCTGGCCGAGACACCGAAGGCGGTGAAGCCGTTTGGCGGGCTGGGTAGTTTCATCGCGTTTCTCCAGCAAATCGGCTTCGGCGCAAAGCTCGCACAGGCGCTGCCGTTCGCCGCGCCGACTTCGCCCAACGCGATCCCGCTGGCC